>JAMQGV010000051.1 GCA_025994075.1 Vicinamibacteria bacterium | reverse complement strand
GCCGGCGAGGACCAACTCGGGGATCACCGCCTTCGTGGATTGGCCGGGGCCGTAGGCGTTGAACGGGCGCAGGATCACCACCTCGGGCCCGCCAGTCCGGCCCTGGAGCAGCCGGCAGTAATGCTCGCCGGCCAGCTTGCTGACGCCGTACGGCGAGGCCGGCTCGGGGGCGAAGCTCTCCTCGAATGGCACCCGCGCCTGGCGCCCGTAGACCTCGGACGTCGAAACGTGGACGAAGCGGCCGACTTCGGAGCACTCGTCCAGCAGGTTGGCCGTGCCCTTCGCGTTGACGTCGAAGCACTCCTCGACCTGGACGAAGCTCTGCCCCACGTGGTTGTAGGCCGCGAGGTGGAACACCACGTCGACGCGGCGGCGCAGCGCCTCGCGCAGGGCCCCGCGGTTGCGCAGGTCGGCCTCGAGGACCTCGAGGTCCGTCCACACGTCGCGCAGCCGCGGGTTGCGAAACGGATCGCGATAGCGCACGAGCGCCCGCACCGTCGCTCCGCTCTCGAGCAGCGCCTTCGTCAGCCACGAGCCGATGAAGCCCGAGGCCCCCGTGACCAGGACCGCGCGGCCCTTCATCGTCGCCGCTCCCGCATCCAGGTCCGGAACCGGGCGCGGGCCTCGACCAGCTCGTCCGCGGTGTTGAACGTGAGGTGGTGGCCCCGGTGGCGGTGGGCCGCCAGCCGGCCGGCCCGGGCCAGCGCGTGGAGCAGGGCGTCGAGGTCGGTTCCGGACCGCAGCCGGTCGAGCGCGGCCGGCTCGCACAGCACGAACCCCACGTTCATCCAGTGGGGCAGCAGCGGCTTCTCGCGAAAGCGGCGGACCCGGCCGTCGGCGGCGACCTCGGCGATCCCGCCGGCCGCCCGCAGCGGCACCACGGTGACGGTGGCCAGCGCGGCGCGCGCGCGATGGCGCCGGGTGAGCGCCCGCAGGTCCACGTCCGCCAGGGTGTCGCCGTAGCAGACGAGGACGCGGCCCGGGCAGTGGCGACGCGCGGCGATCAGACGGTCGCTCATCGCCGCGGCCCCCGAGTCGACCACGACGACCTGGTGCCCGCGACGACGCTCGCGCGAGGCGAAGGACGAGAACGCCGCCGCTCCGCTTCCGACGGCGATCACGAAGCGCGTGATCCCCTGTCGCGCGAGATCATCGAGGAGGCGGCCCAGGATCGGCCGCCCGGCGAGCGGCACCAGCGGCTTGGGCACGAGGGCCGAGAGCGGGCGCAGGCGCCGGGCCTCGCCGCCGCAGAGGATCACCGCGGCCAGGGCGTCGATTCCGCGGTCGGGGGGCGCCAGCATCGGTCACCGAGGCTAGCAGGCTCCTGCTAGCTTTGGGCATGAACGCGGCACCGGCGCCGAGCGCGGTCGATTGCTGGCCGCGGCCCGTCGAGACCCTGCTGCTGCAGGCCGGGCTCGGCGAACCCGCGTCGCGCGATCGTGCCCTGTCCCGGCTCGCCGCCCTCGACCTCGTCGCCGAACGCCTCCCGCCCCAGGCGCTGCGCCTGCTCCCGCTCGCGCTGCAGGCGGCCCGCGCCGCGGGAGCCCCGGATGCGCCGTGGTGGGTGGCCGCGGAAGCCGTGTATGCCGGTTCGTGGCAGCGCCACGAACGCGCCTCGCCGCACGTGGTCCGCGCCCTGCGCGCCCTCGCGGACGCGGGCGTGCCGAGTCTCGTGCTGAAGGGCTGGGCGGCGGGCGACGTCTACGAAGACCCTGCGCTGCGGCCGGCCTCCGACCTCGACCTGCTGGTGCCCGCGAGTTCGTTCGAGGCCGCGGCTCGTGCGCTGGCCGCCGGAGGCTTTCGTCCACTCGCGGACCCGGGCCCGGCGGCTCATGCGCAGGCTTTCACGGCCCCCGACCTCGACGTCGACCTCCATCATCATGCGCTCGAGGAGTTCGTGGGCACCCCGCACGACGCAGCGCTGTGGGCCGACGCTGTCGATCTCGACCTGCTCGGACAGGCGACGCGCCGGCTCTCCGCCATCGACCGGCTGCTGCACACCCTCAGCCACGGGCTGCGCTGGACGCCGGTGCCGGCTCTCCACTGGATCGCGGACGCGACGCTCGAGATCCGCGCCGAGGGCGACGCGCTCGACTGGAGTCGCCTTGTCGCGCGGGCCGAGGTGTTCGGGCTCGCCTTGCCGCTGCGGGCGGGCCTCGACTATCTCGCCGGGCAGCGACTCGTGGCCGTGCCGCCGGACGTCCTGCGCGCGCTGCCATCGGTCGGCGCGCCGTGGGCACGTCGGATCGCCTTCAAAGCAAGGCAGCGGGCCCCGGAGCGGCGCGGGCTGTTGCACGCCTGGGCGGTGCGCCACGAGTTGCGGGCCCGGGCACGCCGCGCCGGTCTCTCTGGTGCGCAGGCGAGGGGCTGGCAGCAGGACCTCGCCGGACTGTGGCGTGCGCTGCGCGTGTCGCTCGGGTTCGGCGGTCGCGGCTGAGGGGCCGCGAGTTCAGCGCCCGCGTTCGACCGCGGACGATCCGGCTTCGGGACCGCCGCTGGAGCCGCCAGACCGAAGCGAGGCGGCCCCGGATCGAGACGAAGCGGGCACGTTCCCGCAGTCGCAGCATCAGGTCCCAGTCCTCGGACAAGCGAAGATGCGGGGCGTAGCCGCCGACCGATCGCAGCAACCGGGTGCGGATCAGGCTCGCGGGATGGCAGACGTTGCCCCCCAGCAGGTCCCAGTGCGTCAGCGGGGGCGCGCCGATCAGCCGCGGCGCCCGCCGTCGGTCGGCGAACGTCTGGAGGAGCGGTCCGGTCGCCACGCCGGCCCCCGGGTCGGCGCGCAGCGCCTCGAGCAGCGCAGCGAGCGTTCCCGGCAGGAGCAGATCGTCGGCATCGCAGGGGCTGCAGTAGGGGCCGCGCGCCAGTGCGAGCAGCCGGTTGCGGGTCGCCGCCGGAAACAGCCTCCGGCGATTGCGCAGCAGCCGCACTCGCGGGTCGCCCTGCCAGGCGGCGAGCCGCGCCCAGGTGCGGTCCGTCGAGGCGTCGTCGCAGATCAGCAGCTCGAGGCAGACGCCTCGCTGCGACAACACGCAGGCGATCTGCTGGTCGACCAGGTGCTCGGCGTTGCGGACCGCCATCAGCACGCTGACCTCGGGCCGGCGCTCGGTCATGGCCGGGCGGCTCGGCGTTGCCGTGCACGGCGGGCGAGGCTCAGGAAGGCGCGGGCCCAGTCCGGCCGCCGGCCCCCGCGGGCCCGCCGCCGATAGACGTAGGTCAGCGCCCCCGGCACCAGCCGCAACTGCGTGACCTCCGCGAGCTTCAACGTCAGGCTGACGCTGTCGAGCGGCGTGTCTTCGTCGTAACCGCCGACGGCGAGCGCCAGCTCCCGGCGCAGCAGGGCGCCGGCGTGGTTCGCGGCGAACTCGAACAGGTCGGCGCCGGGGTCGTGCGGCCGGCCGCGCACCCACGGCGCGCGCTGCACGCGCCTCCCGCGGCCCGTCTCCAGCATCAGGAAGCTGCCGTAGCAGTAGCCGACCGCGGGATGGCGATCCAGGAAGCGGGCGAGTCGCGACACGCTGCCGGGCAGCAGCCAGTCGTCGGCGTCGCACGGCATCACGTAGGCGCCGCGCGCCTCGCGCAGGAGCCGGTTGCGCACGGCGCCCACGGTGGTGCCGACCGCGTTGCGCAGCAGACGCACGCGGGGGTCGCCGCGGAAGCGCTCCAGCTCGGCCCAGGTGCCGTCGGCCGAGCCGTTGTCGCAGGCGACCAGCTCGAAGCTCGCGTGGTCCTGGGCCAGCACGCAGCGCACCTGCTCCGCGACGAAGCGCTCGGCGTTGCGCGCCGGCATCAGCACCGAGACGCGCGGGCTCAATCGAGCTGGCCGAGGTACTTCAGGTTCCCGCGCTTCTCGAGGCGCGGCGCCCGATACGGCTGGGCGGCCGCGGTCCGCGCGCGCCGCGGTGCCGGAACCGGATCGGCGAGAGTCCCCGGCTCGGCCAGCAGGCCCGCGGAGCGGAGCTGGCGGAGGAACGCGTCGAAGTCCTTCGCCACGCGGGCCTCGGTGCCGCCGAGGGCCGCCGCCACCGCGGTGCAGATCGCCTCGCGTGTCGTTCTACCGTCGAGCCGCTTCCAGATCGCGAGCGCCGCGCCGGCAAGTCCGTAGTACTCGCCGTTGGCCAGATCGAGCAGCATGCCTTCCTGCGGCCCGAACTCCTTGAACGGCACGTCGTCCCGGCGGCAGGGGAGCGCAGCGGGCGTTCGATTGCGATCTCGCGTCATCCGCGGGAACGTAGCAGACGGGAATGGGACCGGCAAAGAACGTGGGGCCAAGGCTGTTCGTCTTCGGGGGCTGCGATCCGCTCTCCGCGGGCGTGATCGCTGCGCACTCGCGGGCCATGCTGCGCCGTGCCTGCCCGGGTCCTCGCCCGCCCCGCCTCGGCCTGCTGGTGGCCGACGTCGTGGAACCGGCGGACCTGGCAGGGTGGACCGCTCGCGCGCGCGACTCCGGGCTGACCCTCGCCCTCGCCGGCTTCGACGACGTCCTGGCGGCCGCCGTCGCGGGCGACCTGGAACTCCTGCACGTGCCCGCCGGCCACACCGCGCACCTGCTGCACCGCCTGGCCCCTTGGTCCGCGAGCCTGCGCGCTCGCTGGGAGACCGGGCTCGTGCTCTCGGGGCAGAGCGGCGGCGGTGCGTGTTTCGCATCCCGGCTGTGGAGCGCCTCGCGCTTCGGGACGCCGGAATGGATCGAAGG
>JAMQGV010000036.1 GCA_025994075.1 Vicinamibacteria bacterium | reverse complement strand
GCCGTGATCTCGCCCAGCTCTTCCGAAGGCTGGAGTCCTCACCCATGAGACTCGTCGCGTGAGGTTACGTCACCGAACTTCCGGGCCAGAGGACTAGAGAGCCAGCCGCAACCCCGCCTCCACGAACTGCTGGAAGTCGTCGTCCCTCGTGACCAGCGGTACGTCGTGGTCGATGCACGTCTGTGCGATGATCGTATCGGCGAGCTTGGCCTTGCGCCCTCTGCCGATGACCCTGGCGCGGAGCCGGCCCGCACGCTCCCAGTAGCCGGGTGTGATCTCGAGCAGCGGAATCTGGAGCAATGTCGTCTCGAGAATCCGCGGCCGTTCAGGGGTCGACAGCAACTCGGCCAGGACCACGGGCGGCAGGCAACCCTGGCTGGTCGCCAGGGCCACTTCCACGGCCTCGACGTCGCTCCCCGTCGAACCCGCCAGGTAGTGAGCGACCGAGCTGGTGTCGAGCGCGATCAACGGCGGTCCCTGCGCAGTTCCTCGAGGTCGAGACCCAAATCGACCTTGCCTCGCAGCTTCCGCAGCTCCTCGTAGGCGTTTCGAGCCGCCACCAGCTCCAGGCCTCGGCGCACGGTCGCCGTGATGCCCTCACCGGTGGAACGCCGGGCTCGCCGGAGCAGGTCCGCGGGGACTTCGATCGTCACCTTCTGAGTACTGCCCATGGCTTCAGCATACCAGTGTCGACACCAGCATTGATACTGGTCCGAACGCTGGAACGCTACCCCCGCTGGCGGCCCGAGCGGTAGAGGAAAGCGCAGACCGCGAGCACGAGCGCCGCGGCGGTCACCTCGCCGGCGACGCCCGCGATGCGGGGGTCCATCGCCTTGGGGGCCAGGCCCGCGGCCACCAGCAGCGCGACCAGCACGCCCGCCAGGCCTTCGCCCGCGACCAGGCCGGAGGCCGCCAGGATGCCGGGGTCGCTCTCGCCCGTCGCCGCGCCGCGCTTCTCGAGCAGCGCGCGCACGCAGCCGCCGACGTAGAGCGGCGCCATCGTCGCCAGCGGCAGGTAGACGCCGATCGCGAAGGCGAGGCCCGAGACGCCGCACAGCATCGCGCCGATCGCGAGCCCGCCACCCGTCAGCACCAGGCCCCACGGCAGCGAGCCGGCCAGCACGCCCTCGATGATCGTCTTCATCAGGGTCGCCTGCGGGGCCGGGATCTCCTTCGAGCCGAACTCGTACGCGCCGCCCAGCAGCAGCACGGTGGCGGCCACCGCCCAGCACGCGAACGACGCGCCGATCAACTGGCCGAACTGCTGCCGCGCCGGCGTCGCGCCGACCAGGTACCCGGTCTTCAGGTCCTGCGAGATGTCGCCCGCCTTGGAGGCCGCGATCGCGACGATGGTGCCGACCGTCAGCACGGCCGCGCGCGAGCCGGAGTCCACCCAGCCGGCCGCCGCGAAGATCGAGGCGATGCCGAGCAGCGTGACCAGCGTGATGCCCGAGGTCGGCTGCGACGAGACGCCGACGATGCCGACGATGCGCGCCGCCACCGCCACGAACAGCACGCCGAAGAAGCCGACGCCCGCGGCGCACACCGCGCGCTGCAGCGGCGACATGTCGCCCGCGAACACGCCCGGCACCAGCGCCGCCGTCAGCACGACGAAGGCGACGCCGCCGAACACGAAGCCGGGATGCACGTCGCGGTCTGTCTCCGGAACCGCGCTGCCTGCCGTCGCCCCACCCGCGCCGCGCATCCCCTTCGCCACCGCGAAGAAGGCGCCGGCCATCGCGGGCAGGTTGCGGATCACCGTCAGGAGCCCGGCCACCGCCACGGCACCGGCCCCGATGTAGCGCACGTAGCGCGACCAGATCTGCCCCGCGCTCATGTCGGTGACGAGCTGCGACGTCTCCGGCGGCAGCGGCTGGCCGCCCTGCGAGCCGGCCCACGCGATCAGCGGCGTCAGCACCAGCGCCGAGATCACGGAACCCGCCACGCAGATCGCCGACTGCCGGTAGCCGAGGATGAAGCCGACCCCGAGCAGCGCCGGCGCGATCTCCAGCGCGAGTTCCGCCTTCGGCAGCACCGGCAGGCCGGCCGAGATCTCGGAGGGCACCAGGAACACGAGGGCCAGCGCCAGCTTGATCGCGAAGCCCACGCCGATGCCCAGGAAGATGAAGCGGGAGCCCGACGCCCCGTCGGCCGTCGTCGCCTTCAGCACCTCGGCGCAGGCCGTGCCCTCGGGGTACGGCAGCTCGGCGTGGCTCTGCACGATCAGCAGCCGCCGCATCGGGATCATCGCGGAGATGCCGAGCACGCCGCCGAGGAAGCACAGCGCGACGACCTGGAAGTAGGGCGGGGCCATGCCCCACAGGAACAGGGCGGGGATCGTGAAGATGGTGCCGGTCGCGAGCGAGGTCGAGGCGGACCCCACGGTCTGCGACAGGTTGGCCTCGAGGATCGTGCCTCTCGCGCCGAACAGGCGGAACAGGGCGACCGTCATCACGGCCGCGGGGATCGAGGCCGAGACCGTCATCCCGACCCGCAGGCCGAGGTACGCGTTGGCCGCGCCGAACACGATGCCGAGCGCCACGCCGGCGAGCACGGCCTTGAAGGTGAATTCGGCGAGGGGTTC
>JAMQGV010000035.1 GCA_025994075.1 Vicinamibacteria bacterium | reverse complement strand
GGCTTGTCGGCGCAGATGCGGTCGAGCGTCGGGCGGTCGAGCACCAGCAGCTCGCAGGGGCTGGCGGCGGTCACCGTGGCCGTGCGCGGGGCGCCGGTCAGGATCGAGATCTCGCCGAAGAACGCGCCCTCGGCCATCTCCCGCACCTTGACGTTGCGGCCGTTCTGGTCGCGCACGAAGGCCTTGACGGTGCCGGTGGTCAGGATGAACACGCTGTTGCCGGGTTCGCCCTGGGAGATCACGATGTCGCCCGGCTCGAGCGAGATCAGCTCGAGGCCCTCGATCACCGCCACCAGCTCGTCCTGCGAGAACTCCGAGAACAGCGGGGAAGCGACGAACTCCTGGCGCGGCGCTGCGGCGTGCGGCGAAGGGGCGGCCAGCGCTTCCTGGATCACCCCCAGCAGCGAGTCCTCCAGGAACCCGTCGCTGGCCTCCGCGGCGGGGGCCGGAGCTTCCGCGAGCGACGAGAGGTCGGGGATCGCCAGGAGGTCGTCGGGCACCGCCGGCGGCGGCGCGGGCGGCGGGACCGGGGCCGGGGCCGGGGCGACGGGGGCCGCCACGGGCTCGGCCTCCATGCCGATCTCCTCCATGCCGAACTCCGGCAGCGCCGGCGCCTGGAACGACTGGGTCGCCGGCGCCCGGAAGGCCTGGGTCGTCTTCTTCTCGACCTGCGAGGCCAGCTTGCTGGCGACGTCGGCGCGGCCGGGCTGGATCTTGTCGATCTTCTTGAGCACGGCGATCGCCTTGGCGGCGAAGCCCTCGGCCGCGTACTCGTCGGCGAGCCCCTGCAGGATCGGCACCGCGTCCTTGCCGCGGCCGGACAGCGCCATCACGTCGGCGAGCTGCATCCGCAACCGCGGGTCCCGGTTGCCGGACTTGAACTGCTCGAGCAGCAGTTCCACGGCCTGCGCGTACTTCTTCTTGGCGATCAGCTCGTCGACGCTGACGCCCTTGGGGGAAGCTCCGCCGAACCAGGAGAGGACCATCGCGCGCCAGCCTAAAGGGTGGTCACGGCAGTGTCAAGGAACCGCCGGCGCCGCGCCCAGCGCGCGGGCCAGTTCCAGCGCGGCGTCGCGCTGGCCCTCGAGATTGGTCAGCACCGCGACTGCCCTCGCGTTCGCGACGTCCAGCCACAGCAGCGCCGTCGTGCCCTGCTGGGCGCCCGTGTGGAAGGCGGTCGCGCGCCCCGGCTCCAGGCTCCAGCCGAGGCCGTAGCGGAGCTCCGCGCCGCCGCGGGTGCGGGCCGGCGACCACATCGCGCGACGCGAGCCTTCGTCGAGCAGCCGGCCCTCGAACAGCGCGGCGGCGAAGCGCAGCAGGTCGCCCGCGGTCGACAGCAGCCCGCCGCCCGGCACCTTGTAGGACGTGTCGGCGAGGCCGGCGTTGAGCAGCGAGCCGTCGGGTCCGCGCCGGTAGCCGCGGGCGCGGCCCGGCACCAGCGGGGAGTGGGCGTCGGCCACGGTCGCGTCCATGCCGGCGGGGTCCAGCACCAGGCGCCGGAGGGCGTCGAAGAACGGCTCGCCCGCCGCCCGCTCGAGGGCGACGCCGAGCAGCGTGTAGCCGTACGTCGTGTAGACGTGGCGGGCGCCCGGCGGCGCGACCAGCGGGTCGCGCGCGAAGATCGACAGTGCGCTGGCCAGGCTCGGCCACGGCCGCGTCGAGGCCATCTCCTGGCCGCGGTAGTGGCGGATGCCGGCCGTGTGGGCCAGCAACTGGCGCGGGGTCGCCGGGTGGCGCAGCCCCGCGAGCGCGCCCCCGAGGCGGCGCACGTCCGCGTCGAGGTCGAGCCGGCCCTGCTCGGCCAGCCGCAGCGCGAGCGCCGCCGTCAGCGGCTTGGAGACCGAGGCGAGCCGGAAGCGGGTGGCCTCGGTCGCC
>JAMQGV010000034.1 GCA_025994075.1 Vicinamibacteria bacterium | reverse complement strand
GGCCTCCAGCGGCGGCAGCCCGAAGCCCTCGTAGAGCGAGGGGAACGCGAACACGGCCGCCATCCGGTACAGCGCGGCCAGCGTGGAGTCGGGCACGAAGCCGAAGAAGCGCACGTCCTGGCGCACGCCGAGCGCCTCCACCGTGCGCCGCAGCGACGGGAAGCGGCCGGCGTCGTCGCCGATCAGGAACAGCTTGAGGTCGTCGAAGCCCGGCCGCGCCTTGACCCGCGCGAAGGCCTGGACCAGCCGCTCGAGGTTCTTGTGCGGCTTGACGTTGCCCGCGTAGAGCACGAAGCGGCCGCGGACCTGGTAGCGCTCGCGCACGCGCTCGGTCTCCTCGGGGTCGGGCTCCTCGAGCAGGGCCGGGTCGATCGCGTTGGGCACCACGACGACGTGATCGGGATCGGTGTCCGGGTAGAAGCGCAGGATGTCGCGCTTGCTGGCCTCGGACACGGTCAGCACCAGCGCGCTGCGCCGGATCGCGCTGCCCAGCATGTAGCGGGCGTAGCGGAAGGCCGCGCGGTTGGGCAGGTACTGCGGGAACAGCAGGTGGATGCAGTCGTGGATCGTGACCACGGCGCGGGTCCGCGCCAGCAGCGGCAGCACGTAGTGCGGGCAGTGCAGCAGGTCGGCGTGGACCCGCGCCAGCTTCCACGGGATCGAGACGTGCTCGCGCAGCCCGTAGCCCGACGAGTCGTCGACCACCGGCTCGAAGTTGGCCGCCAGGTCGCGCAGGGTCGCCTCGTCGCCGCGGGCGCAAAAGAGGAGGTACGTCGTCTCGGCGTCGAGCCGCGCGAGGTGGCGCACCAGGTTGCGGACGTACGTGCCGATGCCGTAGTCGCGCCACTTGCGTGCGTCGATCGCGATCCTCATCGTTCCGCGGGCCGTTCCCGCGGGCACGGTAGCACGCGGCCGCGGCCGCCGCCAAAAGGCGCGCGGCTCAGCCGGAGACGGCCACGGACAGCGTCGCGCGAGCTTGTGCGAGGCGTCCGCGCAGGCCGAGGATCGCGGCCTCGGCCGCGATCCGGACGCGCAGCGCGAGGGCGGCGGCGGCTCCGTTCCAGCGCCGGTAGTAGCGCAGGTGCGAGCGGTGGTAGGCGAGCCGCGACGCGGCGGCGGCCGCCGCCATCGAGGCCCCGACGGCGTGCACGACCTCGGACTCGGCCACGTGCAGCACGCGACCGCCGGCGTCGCGCAGGCGGCGACACAGGTCTGCGTCCTCCTCGTAGAGGAAGTAGCCGTCGTCGAAGCCGCCGACCGCGTCGAACGCCGAGCGGCGGACCAGCAGGCAGGCGCCCGAGACCCAGTCGCGCTCGCCGCTCTCGCGCACGAGCCGGGTCACCTCGCTCACCACGTCCGGGTCGCGCCGGCGCAGGCCGCGGACCAGCCGGCGCTGACCCGGCTCGCTGAACGGCGTGAGGTCGGGCCCGAACGAGAGCTGCGGCGTGCCGTCGGGGTAGCGGGTGAGCGGGCCCGCGGCCGAGCAGCGCGGCTCCGACAGGGCGCGCGCGATCAGCGCGCCCAGCGCGCCCGCGCGGACCTCGGTGTCGGGGTTGAGGAACAGCAGCCAGGGGGCCGAGGTGGCTGCCGCGCCGCGGTTGCAGGCCGCGGCGAAGCCGAGGTTGGCGCCGGTCTCGACGATCTTCGCCTCGGGGAACGAAGCCCGCACGGCGCCCGGCGTGCCGTCCGTCGACGCGTTGTCGACGACCACGAGCTCCAGCGGCTGGGCGCCACCGTCGCGCAGCGAGGCGAGGCAGCGCTCGATCGTGGCGCCGCTCTGCCAGGTGACGACGACGACCGCGATCGTGGGACCCCGACTCATGTCGTGACCTCCGCCACCTCTGCCAGCAGCTCGCGCAGGGAGCGCGCGCTGCGCGTCCACGAGTGTTCGGCCGCGCGGGCGGAGCCCGCGGCCCGCAGGGCGGCGCACGCCCCGGCGTCGCCCAGCAGCTCGGCCACCGCGTCGGCGACCTCGTGGGGCCGCTCCGGGTCGACCAGGCAGGCGGCCCCGGCCAGCACTTCGCCCATCGCAGGAGCGCGGCTGGCGACGACGGGCACACCGCGGGCCATCGCCTCCAGCGCCGGCAGCCCGAACCCCTCGTAGGCCGAGAGGAACACGGCCACGTCTGCCGCGGCGTAGAGGTCGGCGAGCTCGGCCTCGGAGACGAAGCCGCGCAGCCGCACGTGGCCGTCGAGACCCAGCTCGCGGACGAGTGCGGGCAGGTCGAGCCGCGGCCAGGTGCGGTTCTCGCCGATCAGTTCGAGGCGCGCCGTCGGTACCCGCTTCCGCAGCAGGCACAAGGCCTGCAACAGCTCCGGCACGCGGCGGCGGTTGAAGATCGAACCGACGCTGATCAGCAACGGGCTGCGGGCGCCGAGCCGGGCCCGGGCCGCCTCCCGTGCGGGCGGCGGCGGCAGGTCGTCATCGGCGCCCGGCGGCACCACGCGCACGCGGTGGGCCTGCGCGGGGAAGCGCTCGGCCAGCTCGCGGCGGCCGAATTCGGCGAGGGCGACGATCGCGGCGGAAGCGCGCACGCTGGCCCGCACCGTGACCCGGCGCCGG
>JAMQGV010000033.1 GCA_025994075.1 Vicinamibacteria bacterium | reverse complement strand
GCGCGAGCCCGAGTGGGGTGTGCGGCTCGCCCTCGGCGCGCGCCCGGGCGACCTGTTCCGGCTGGTGCTCGGCGAAGGTGCCACCCTCTCCGCCGCCGGCCTGGCGCTGGGCCTGGCGCTCGCGTGGGGAGCCTCCCGAGTGCTGGAGGCCCTGCTCTTCGACACCGCGACCCGCGATCCCGTGGTCTTCGTCGCCGCCCCGGCCCTGCTCGCGGCCGTCGCCCTGCTCGCCAGCGTCCTCCCCGCCTGGCGCGCGTCGCGCGTCCAGCCGGCCCACTGCCTGCGCAGCGAATAGGAGAAGGCATACTCGCGGGCGTGAAGCTCGCTTGCTGGAACGTGAACTCCGTGAGGGCGCGGCTGCCGCGGGTGCTGGCGTGGCTCGAGAAGGAGAAGCCCGACGTCGTCTGCCTGCAGGAGCTGAAGGTCGAAGACGCCGAGTTCCCTTCGCTCGAGATCGAGGCGCTGGGGTACCGCGCCGTCGTGCACGGGCAGCGGACCTACAACGGGGTCGGCATCCTGGCGCGCGGCGAGCTGCGCGACGTCGTGCGCGGGCTCGGCGACGGCGTCGACGACCCGCAGGCGCGGCTGATCGCGGCTTCCGTCGACGGCGTGCGCGTCGTCTGCGTCTACGTGCCGAACGGCGGCGAGGTCGGCTCCGACAAGTGGGACTACAAGCGGGCGTGGCTGCGGCGGCTGCGGCAGTGGCTCGACCGCAACGCGGACCCGAAGCAAGCGCTCGTGCTCTGCGGCGACTTCAACGTGTCGCCGGAGGCGCGCGACGTTCACGACCCGGCGGCGTGGGAGGACAGCGTGCTGTACCACCCCGAGGCGCGCGCGGCGCTCGCGGAGGTGACCGCGTTCGGCCTGCGCGACACGCTGCGCCTGCACCACGCGGACGCGGGGCTGTACTCGTGGTGGGACTACCGGATGCTGGCCTTCCCCAAGAACCGCGGGTTGCGCATCGACCTGGTGCTGGCCACCGAGCCGCTGGCCGCGCGCTGCGTCGCGGCCGGCATCCACCGCGACGAGCGCAAGGGCAAGCAGCCCTCCGACCACGCGCCGGTGTGGGCGGAGTTCGCCCCGGGCACCTGACGCCGGGCCCGTATACTCGCGCCCCGATGAAGCGGAGCTGGGGCGTGCTGGGGCCGGTGCTGGTCGGGCTCGTCGCGGCCCAGCTCGGGTTGGCAGCGGCGGCCCGCACGCCGGTCCCGACCCTGCTCGACCTGTCGCTCGGTACCGGCCGCTGGAGCTGGGGCTTCGGCGAAGGCGAGGAGCCGCTGCCCGCGACCTTCCGCTGGAGCCGCGCGCGCGCCGGGCTCGAGCTGCCGCTCGACGCGGGTGCCAGCCCCGAGGGACGCCTCGAGGTGCGGGCCGCGCGCTTCGTCGACACCCCCGCGCGGATCGAGGTGTGGGTCAACGGCGTGGTGTTCGGCCACTTCGAGGCTCGCCCCGGGGGCTTCAGGCGCCACTCGCTGTCGGCGCCGGTGCCGGCGGGACCGCTGACGATCGAGCTGCGCAGCGACGACCCCGAGCGCGGTGTGGCGCTCGACTGGGTCCGGGTGTCCGAGGTGCCGCTCGCGATCCCGTGGCGGGTGCCGTGGGCCCACGTCGGTCCCGCGGCGCTCGGCGGCGCGCTCGCGCTCGCCGGCGCCGGGCCCGCCCTGGCCGCCGCGACCGCGCTGGGAGCGGCGCTCGCCCTCGCCGCG
>JAMQGV010000032.1 GCA_025994075.1 Vicinamibacteria bacterium | reverse complement strand
CGATGTTCGCGTTCTCGGCCCTGCCGCTGCTGGCGATCCGCGACGTGCCCGCGCTCGCCGTGTTGCGCGAGGGGCTCGCGGCGCCGGCGCGACCGGCCTGGCGCGATCCCGCGCGCCTCGGGCTGTCGCTGCTCGTGGCCCTCACGCTCGCCGTGCTGGCGGTCGTCCAGGCCGGCCGGCTCGGGGCCGGGCTCGCCTTCGCGGGCGGTGCGGCGGCGGCCGCGCTGGTCCTCGCCCTGCTCGCGCGGCTGCTGGTGCGGGCGCTCGCGCGGCCGCTGCCGTCGGCACTGCCGTACCCGCTGCGCCAGGGCCTCGCCAACCTGCAGCGGCCCGGGCACCAGACGACGCCGGTCGTCGTCGCGCTCGGCTTCGGCGGCTTCCTGCTGGCGCTGATGGCGCTGGTCGAGGCGAACCTGGTGCGCGGCCTCGACCTCGGCGACGCCGCCGGCCGCGCCAACGTGGTCGTGTTCGAGATCCAGCCCGACCAGGTGGCGCAGGTCGACGCCGACCTGCACGCGCGCGGCGCAGCGCCCGCCCCGGCGGTGCCGATCGTCGCCATGCGCCTCGCCAGCGTGAAAGGCGAGAGCGTCGCCGAGGCGCTCGGCGAGACCGATCCCGAAGGCGAAGATCGCCGCCCGCGTGGCCTGCTGCGTCGCGAGTACCGCAGCTCCTACCGCGACCACGCGACGCCCGCCGAGACCACGACCGCGGGCGAGCGCTGGGCGCCGGGCGCGGCGCGCGCGCTCGCGGCCGGCGAGCCGGTGCCCGTCTCGCTCGACGCGGGCCTCGCCGAGGAGATCGGCGTGAGCATCGGGGACGAGCTGGTGTGGGACGTGTCCGGCGTGCCGCTGCCGTCGCGGGTCACCCACCTGCGGCGAACCGACTGGTCGCGGATCGAGCCCAACTTCTTCGCCGTCTTCCCCGAGGGCCCGCTGGAGGCCGCGCCCCGCACGTTCGTCACGCTGGCGCGGATCGAGAGCGCCGAGGACCGCGGCCGCGCGCAGCGCGAGCTGCTCGAGCGCTTCCCCAACCTGGCCGTGCTCGACGTGACGGCGGTGCGCGCGTCGGTCGAGGGCCTGCTCGCCCAGTTCGCGCTGGCCGTGCGCTTCATGGCCGGCTTCTCGCTCGCGGTCGGCATCGTCGTGCTGTCGGCCGCGCTGCTGGCGCTGCGCCGGGAGCGGCTGCGCGAGGCCGCGCTGCTCAAGACGCTGGGGGCGACGCGGCACCAGGTGCGGACGGTGGCGGTCGTCGAGGGCATGGCGCTCGGTCTGCTGTCCGCGTTCGGGGCTGCGGCCCTCGCGCTCGGCCTCGGCCTGCCGCTGCTCGACCGCTTCTTCGAGGTGGCGCCGGCGGTGCCGTGGGCGCCGCTCGCGGGCCTGACGGCGGGCCTCGCGGCCGGCGCGGGTCTGGCCGGGGTGCTGACGGCGGCCGAGGCCTTCCGCCGCACCCCGCTCGAGCTGCTGCGCACGGAGTAGCATCGCGCGGGAGGCGACGATGGCCGAGTCGCTGCGCACACGGCTGGAGCGGACCCTGCTCAACTTCTTCCCGGCCTACCGCGGCACGGGCGGGCGCATCCGCTACATCGCGGCCGACTGGAGCGAGGTGCGGATCGCGCTGCCGCTCAACTGGCGCACGCGAAACTACGTGGGCACGATCTACGGCGGCTCGATGTACGGGGCGCTCGACCCGATCTACATGGTGATGCTGATCAAGCGTCTGGGCCCGGACTACGAGGTGTGGGACAAGGCAGCCAGCATCCGCTTCCGGCGCCCCGGGCGGAGCACGCTGCACGCCACGTTCCGCGTCGACGACGCGCTGCTCGACGCGATCCGCGCCGACGCCCTGCGCGACGGCCGCACGGAGCGCACGCTGCACGTCGACCTGGTCGACGCGGGCGGCGAGGTCCATGCGAGCTGCGAGAAGCTGCTCACGATCCGGCGCCGGGGGCGGCGCGCGGCGTGAACGCGGCCCTGGTCGTGGCGGCGGCGTTGTGCGCGCTGGTGGCGCTGGCGCACTCGTATCTCGGCGAGCGTTACGTGCTGACCCGGCTGTTCCGCCGCGAGCTGCCGAAGCTGCGCGGCGGCACCGAGTTCACGAAGCAGGTCCTGCGCTTCGCGTGGCACCTGACGAGCGTGGCGTGGCTCGGCTTCGGCGCGCTGCTGCTGGCGCTCGCGGCCGGACCGCCGAACCCGGACACGCTGCGCGCGATCGTCGCCGTCGCCTTCGGCGTGCACGCCGCGATCACGCTGGGCTCCTCGCGCGGTCGCCATCTCGCCTGGATCGCCTTCCTGGCGATCGCCGTGCTGGCCGCGATCGGCTGAAGCGGGGTCAGGAGACGGGCGGCGGCTCCTCGATCGTGACCTTCATCTCGACGCGCTCGAGCGCGCGCTCGCCGTCGACCGGAAGCAGGCTGATCGCGTCGGCGACCTCGATCCCCTCGACGACCTCCGCGAAGATCGTGAACTTCCCCTGCAGCGTGGGCTGCGGGTAGAGGCAGATGAAGAACTGCTGGCCCGCGGACGCCGGCACGCCGGGCTTGAGCACTGCGGCGACCACGCCGCGCTCGAACGACGCCTGCGTGAACTCCGGGCGCATCGTGCCGAGCCCCGTCGTGCCGTAGCGCGACTCGAAGCCCTTCTTCGCGGAGATCGGGTCGCCGCCCTGCACGATCGCGTGCTTGATGACGCGGTGGAAGGTGGTGCGGTCGTAGCCCTTCGCCTTCGCGGTGGCGACGAAGGCCTTGACGTGGCGCGGCGCGAGGTCGGGCCGCAGCCGGATCACGATCGTGCCTTTCGCCGTCTCGATCCGCGCGCGGGGGAACGAGGCGGTCGCGTCGGGCGTGGCGGTGGCGGCGGGCTCCGCGGCCGGCGGCGGCTCCTGGGCGACAGCTCCCGGCGCGGCCAGCAGCAGGCTCAGCGCCAGCGCCGCCGCTCCCTTCACGCCGCGCCCTCGAACAGCGTCTTCAGCTCGTTCGCGACCTCCGGCTCGAGGTCGGTGAACGAGAGACCGTGGGCGTAGCCGAGCGGCTGCGACTCGCGCCACTGCACGGTGCCCTCGAACTTGAGGAAGTTGTGGGTGGAGGCCGAGACGTGGAGGCCGACCCGGATCCGGGTGCCGAGCTCGAGCGGCACCAGCAGGTTGACCTGGGCGCCGCCCGAGCTGAGGTTGACGAGCTCGCCGAGCGCCAGCGGCGCGCTCTCCTGCGACAACACCCGCACCTTGACCATCAGCTCGCGGCGCGGCTGGCGGCGCCGCTCCGGCTCCTCGCGCGGCGGGCGCGGCGCCAGCAGCGCGCGTTCGCAGGCGGCCAGCAGGTCCTGGAAGGCGAACGGCTTGCCGACCAGCCCGGCGACGCCGGCCTTGACCCCGCGCTGGAAGGTCTCCTCGTCGTTGCGGGCGGTGGCCAGGATCACGGGCGGCGCATCGGGCAGCTCGCCCAGCTTGTCGAGCACGCCCCAGCCGTCGAGTCCCGGCATCATCACGTCGAGCAGGATCAGGTCGAACGGCGAGCCGTGCAGCTTCTCGAGCGCCGCCGCGCCGTGCTCGGCCTCGGCCACCTCGTAGCCCGCACCGCGCATCACGGCGACCAGCAGGACGCGGACGTCCTCCTCGTCGTCGACCACGAGCACGCGCTTGCCGGTCGCCTTACTCATCCCACTCTCCCTCTTCGAGCCAGCGCTCGCGGGCCGCCAGGCGACGCTCGACCTCCGCGCGATCGCCGAGGGTCGAGGCGCCCGCGCCCTCGACCGCGCACGACGCCGCGCAGCAGGCGAACGCCGTCGCCTCCAGCGGATCTGCCGTCTCATGGTAGCGGAGCAGCAGGGCGGCTGCGAAGACGTCGCCCGCGCCCGTGGGGTCGACCTCGGGGCGGGGCAGGCTGGCGACCGGCTGGACCCCGGCCCGCGACAGCAGGTCCACCCCGCGCCAGCCGCGGGTCACGGCCACGAGCGGCACGTGCCGCAGCAGCGCCTGCGGCGAATCGCCCTCGGCCAGATCGCGCTCGGAGAGGGCCAGCAGGTGCACGCCGGCCAGGTCGGCCCCGGGGTCGCGCCAGCGCGCGGGCCGCACTGCACCCTCGAGGTCGACGGCCCGCACGTAGCCCTGCGCGATCGCCGCGACGGCGTCGGCCTCGAACGCGCGGGCGAAGCCGGGGCCCAGTTCGCCCGCGACCGGCGCCAGCAGCAACGCTTCGGGCCGGCGCCACGGGTCCGGCACGCGGCCCGGGTCCAGCGCGTCGGCGCGCGCCGGCATGCGTTGGCTTCGAGCCTCGCCCTCGTAGACGTTGACGAACCGGGTCGTGCGGGCCGCGCGCTGGACGAACGTCTCGATCCCCGGCAGCTCGCGCGCCGGGTCGAACTCGGGCCCCGCCGAGGTCAGCACCGCGACCTCCCAGCCCAGCTTGCGGCCGCACAGCGCGGCGTACGACGCGGCGCCGCCCAGCACGTCGCGGCCGGCGACCTCGTCCCACGTCACATGGCCGGCGACCAGCAGCCGCGGCACGACGCCTCGTCAGGCCCGCGGCTTCTCGAACAGCGGGATCTGGGAGCTCTGCGGCGCCTGGGCGACCGCCACCGGGTAGCGCCCCGAGAAGCAGGCGGTGCAGTGGCGCTGGCCGGGGGCGTCGTCGGCCGCGGCCAGCAGCCCGTCGTGGGAGAGGTACGCCAGCGAGTCGGCCTCGACGTGGGCGCGGATCTCGTCGACCGTCGCGTTGGCGGCGATCAGCTCGCTCTTGAGCGGCGTGTCGATGCCGTAGTAGCAGGGACCGGTGGTCGGCGGGCTGGAGATCCGCAGGTGGACTTCCTTCGCGCCGCCGGCGCGCACCATGCGCACGATCTTGCGCGAGGTGGTGCCGCGCACGATCGAGTCGTCGATCAGCACCACCCGCTTGCCCTCCAGGATCTCGGTCACCGGGTTGAGCTTGATCTTGACGCCGAACGAGCGGACCTTCTGCTTGGGCTCGATGAACGTGCGGCCGACGTAGTGGTTGCGGATCAGCCCCCACTGGAACGGCAGGCCCGCCGCCTCGGCGTAGCCCATCGCCGCGCCCATCCCGCTGTCGGGCACCGGCACTACGATGTCGGCGTCGGCCGGGGCCTCGCGGGCGAGCTGGCGGCCGAGGGCCAGCCGGGTCAGCAGCACGTTGCGGCCGAACACCCGCGAGTCGGGCCGCGCGAAGTAGACGTGCTCGAACACGCACTGCCGCACCGGCTCGGGCGGGAACGGGCGGAACGAGCGCATGCCGTCGCGGTCGAAAACCAGCATCTCGCCGGGCTCGACGTCGCGCACGTACTCTGCGTCGATCAGGTCGAGCGCGCAGGTCTCGGAGGCGATGATCGGCGCGCCGTTGAGGCGGCCCAGCACCAGCGGCCGGAAGCCCCACGGGTCGCGCGCCGCGACCATCGCGTCGGGGGTCAGGAACAGCAGCGAGAAGGCGCCCATCACCTTCGACAGGCTGGCCGCCACCGCGTCCTCCAGCCGCTCGCGGTGCGAGCGCGCGTAGAGGTGCAGCACGACCTCCGTGTCCGACGTCGACTGGAAGATCGAGCCGGCCGCCTCCAGGTCGCGGCGCAGCATGTGGGCGTTGGTCAGGTTCCCGTTGTGCGCGATCGCGATCGGCCCGCGGTGGCAGTCGATCACGTAGGGCTGGGCGTTCGCGGCCACGGTGTCGCCCGCCGTCGAGTAGCGCACGTGGCCGATGGCCGCTTCGCCCTCGAGCGCCTGCAGGTGGCCCTCCTCGAACACCTCGTTGACGAGGCCCATGCCCTTGTGGGTGCGCAGCCGGCGACCGTCGGTGGCGACGATGCCGGCCGACTCCTGGCCGCGGTGCTGCAGCGCGTAGAGCCCGAGATAGGCGAGGTGCGCGGCTTCCGGGTGGCCGAAGATCCCGAACAGCCCGCACTGGTCGTGGAAGCGGTCGGTCTCGAGGGGCGTGCGCCCGAAGCGCGCGGAGGTCATGGCCGATGCTAGCCCAGCAGTCGCTCGAGGCTCGTCCAGGCCCCGTGCAGGCGGGCGATCGGCTCGTCGAGGGCCGGCGCGCCGCCGATCGCGAGGCGCAGACTGTCGCCGCCGACCGTGCCGAGGCGCGCGCAGGGCACGCCGTGGCGCGTGGCGACCGCCGCCAGCGCGGCCGCGTCGCCGGTGGTCACCACCATCCGCGAGGGCGCCTCGCCGAAGAGCAGCGCGTCGGTGCGGAGTCCGGAAGCGGGCAGATCCAGCGTCGCGCCGAGACCCGGCTCCTCGCCGGCGAAGCAGGACTCGGCGAGCGCGACCGCCAGGCCGCCGTCCGCGCAGTCGTGCGCGGAGCGCAGCAGGCCCGCGGCGTTGGCCTCGAGCACGCAGCGGTAGAGCTTCGCCTCGGCCTCGATGTCGAGCCGCGGCGGGCGGCCCTCGACGCGGCCGTGCACCGTCTTCAGGTACTCGCTGCCGCCGAGCTCGCCGGTGCAGGCGCCGAGCAGCACGACCTCGTCGCCCGCCGCGCGGAAGGAGCGCGCCAGCACCTTCGACACGTCCTCGAGCAGCCCGACGATCCCGATCGTCGGCGTCGGGT
>JAMQGV010000031.1 GCA_025994075.1 Vicinamibacteria bacterium | reverse complement strand
GGCCACCCGGCCGCGCTGCTCTTCGGCGGCGAGGCCCGCCACGAGTTGCGCACGCCGGGCATGGTGATCGGGTTCGATGCCGATGCCAGCTACCGCGAGGCGCGCTGCACGGTCCCGCCCGGCGCCGTGCTGCACGTCTTCTCGGACGGCGCCTTCGAGGTGCGCCGGCCGGACGGCACGGAGATGGACGAGGAGCAGCTCGAGGCGCTGCTGCGGGCGACGCCGCCCGGCCCCGGAGCGACGCGCCTGGTGTACGACCGCGTGCGTGCCGAGCGGGGCGAGGGCCTCGACGACGACTTCTCCCTGCTGACCCTCTGCTTCGACTGAGCGACGGTCGCTCTACGGTTGCGGCGTCGGCGACGGCTGGGCCTGCGGCGGGCGGATCGGCTCGATCTTGAGCGGCTCCGGCGTGCGCGGGGCCGGGGCCGTGCTCGGCAGCGTGGGCACCTCGAAGAGGGTGGGGGAGGGCTCGCCGCCGACCTCGAAGCTCTTCAGGTCGTCGGCCGTCAGCTCCGGGCGCGAGACCACGTGGGGCGTCAGCGTCATCACGATGTCGGTCTGGCTGGCCTCCTCGAGGTTGCGCCCGAACAGGCGGCCGATCAGCGGCAGGTCCGACAGCCCCGGCACGCCGCGGATGGAGGCCCGCTCGGTCTCGGAGATCAGGCCGGCCAGGACGTTGGTCTCGCCCTCCTTCAGCCGCAGCGTGCTGTTGACCGTGCGCGAGTTGAAGGTGGGCAGGCCCTGGTAGCCCGTCGGCCCGACCGACGAGATGTCGAGCTTGAGGCCGAGCGAGACGTCGCCCTCGTGGTGCACGCGCGGCGTGATGTCGATGTTGACGCCGACGTTCTTGTACTCGAACGACGTGATCGCCTGCTGCGAGACGCCGCCCTGTGCGAAGGGCGCGAAGGTGGTGACCGGGATCGGCACCTGCTCGCCGAAGCGGGCCTGCGCGGTCTGGCCCTCGCTGGCGCGGAGCTGGGGGTTCGCCAGGACCCGGGTGTCGGCGTCCGTCTTGAGCAGGCGGTAGATGACGCCGGGCAGCGCCGTCACCACCAGGTTGTCGCGGCGGTACGGGTTGCGCTCGGCGCTGGTGTTGGTGGGGTCGGGGAAGATCGCGCCGGCCACGCCGATCGGGTTGCCTTCGCCGTCGATGGAGGTCAGCTCGATGCCGTAGTCGCGCAACCGTGTGCGGTTGACCTCGAGGATCTCGACCTCGATCACCACCTCCGAGCGAGGCTTGTCGATCGCGGCCAGGATCCGCTCCGCCGCCGCGATCTTGTCCGGCGTGTCGTTCATCGTCAGCGCGTTCTGCCCGGGCAGCGGCGCCACCCGTCTCGCGCCGAGCACGATCCGCAGCAGGTCGACCGCTTCCTTCAGCTCCGCGTTGGAGAGGAAGAACGTGCGCACGAACTGCTGCTCGTGCTCGCGCTGCTTGGCCGGCGTGTCGGGCAGCACCAGCACGACCTTCGCGTCGACCACGCGGTGGAAGGTGCGGCCCACCCGCGCCAGCGCCTGCAGCGCCTGCTCGAAAGGCACGTCGCGCAGGTCCAGCGAGACCACCTGGTCCTGGAACCCGGGGTCGAACACGACGTTGATGCCCGCGGCGCGGCCCAGCGCCAGGTAGGCCTCGCGCAGGCTCGCGTTGCGGAAGTCGAGCCCCAGCGGCCCGAGGTCGGCGGGCACCGCGAGCCCGGGCAGCGTGCGCTCGCGGGCCGCCTCGCGCGCCTCGGCCCAGGCCGCCGGTCGCGGCTGGCCCTGGCCGCGGCGCTCGAGCGCGCGTGCCTCGTCGGCCAGCCCGGGCGCATCGGGGTTGAGGTCGACCGCCAGTCGGAACTCCTCGAGCGCCTCGCGGGTGCGGCCGCGAGCCGCGAGCGCACGGGCCGCCCGCGCGTGTTCTTCCGAGGCGCGGATCCGCGCCGCCGTCAGCCGCTCGCGGGCGCGCACGTCGCTGGGCCGCTCCTGGAGCGCGCGGGAGTACTCGAGCACCGCGCGGTCCCAGTCGCGCGAGCGCTCGGCGCGCTCGCCGGCGCGAAAGGCCGCCGAGGTCGTGCACGCGGCGAGCAGGGCGGGGCCGAGGAGGGCCAGCAGCATTCGCGTGCGCAGGCGGCGGCGGGCAGGGCTCATCCGGCGATCACCTCGACGCCTTTCGGC
>JAMQGV010000030.1 GCA_025994075.1 Vicinamibacteria bacterium | reverse complement strand
GCCGGGACGCGCGAAGGGCGGGGTGTAGAATCGGCGCCGAGAGCGGAGATCCCGACACCATGGCCAGGCCACGCAGACGCAGCTCGGGCGCGAAGCACGTGGTGGCGGAGGAGCAGGACTCCTCGCCCTCGCGCTACATCGCCCGCATCTCGACCGAGACGGGACGCGAGCTCCACGACGGCATCGAACCCCGCGAACTGCTCGTCCACGCGCATCGCGACAACCACCCGGTCGAGGTCGCGGCGCAGTTCCTCGCCAGCCGGCTGATCCAGCTCACGGGCCGCGAGGTGGCCGTGCGCCGCGGCCTGCGACTGCTGAACCAGGCGGCCGCCCAGGTGGCGGACCTGGCCGGCGCGGCAGTCGGCTCGGACGCCCTCGCCCGCGCTGCCAAGCGGCTGGTGGGCGTCACGGCCCGCGACCACACCTTCCAGTTCCGCGAGACGTCGCACCTGTCCGAGTCCGAGGTCCGGCGCCGCATCGAGGTGCTGCAGCGGGACGCGCGGGCCGCCCTCAAGGCGCGCGGCAGCCACCCGAGGCTGCGGGTGCTGCTGACCGGCGCCACCGGCTTCCTCGGGAAGGAGATCCTGTTCCAGGCGGCGACCGACCGCCGGATCGAGGAGATCGTCGCCGTGCTGCGCCCCGAGACGCTGCGCGACCCGGTGTCGAAGGAAGTCGTGCGCGTGCTGTCGCCGGCCGAGCGCGGCGCGCTGCTGCTGAAGCGCCTCCACCTGCCGAAGGCGCAGCAGCGCAAGTTCCGCTTCGTCGGCGGCGACATCGAGCAGCCGGACCTCGGGATCGCGCCCGAAGAACTCGACAAGCTGCGCGGCACCCTGACCCACGTGATCCACTGCGCGGCGTCGGTGTCGTTCGACGACAGCTACGAGAACTCGTTCCGCGCCAACGTCACGGGCGCCCGCAACGCGCTGGCCTTCGCGCTCCTGCTCCAGCAGTCGCCGGGCTCGCCGTTCGTGCAGCACATCGCGATCGAGACCAGCTACATCCACGGCCGCACCAAGGCCAGCTTCGCCAGCGAAGAGCAGCTCAGCTTCCCGCGCCACTTCTACAACAACTACTACGAGCTGACCAAGGCGATGGCCTCGATCGAGACCGACCGCTTCATGATCGAGCACGGGCTGCGGGTCGCGCAGTTGCTGCCCTCGATCGTGATCGGCGACTCGCGCACGGGCAACAATCGCGGCGACACCAAGGTCGTCAACGCCCCGATCAACGCCTTCGGCCGCGCCCAGGAGGCGCTCGCGCGCGACGGCCAGACCGCGGCCGAGCGGGCCCGCGGCTGGGCGGTGGCGCTGGTGGCCCAGGGCTTCCCCGGCGACCCGTCGGCCGAGCTGAACCTGGTGCCCGTGGACCGCGTGGTGGCGGGCATCCTGGCCTCGCTGACGGTTCCCGAGGCGATCGGCATCCGCATCCACCTGGCGACCGACAACCGGATCCGATCGCAGGAGATGCTGCGCATGTGCCGCGAGGAGCTGGGCGTCGCGGTGCGGCTGACCGATCCCACCATCTACCGGAACCTGACGCTGCCGCTGGTGCGGGCCACGCTCGAGAAGCTGGGCGAGCCGAAGCTGGCCAACGCGCTCGAGAAGCTGGGCAGCATCTTCGGCGGCTACAGCGAGTGGGGCCAGCCGATCCACAAGGTCGGCAACGACGTGCGCATCCTCGGCCTGCCGCTGCGGCGGCCCAACTCCGACCACGCGTTCCGCATGCTGTGCCGCCACAACCGCTTCGTGCAGGAGTACGGCAAGGTGCGCGACCCCGACGAGATCGCGCGCCGCGAGCGGCTGTGGGACGCGCTGTGCACCGAGCTGGAGCTGGAGACGGGCCACGAGGTGGGCGCCATCGAGCCGGGCGAGTTCCGGGCGCTGGTGCACGAGAAGCTCGACGTCGTCGACTTCGTGCGGCGGCCGCCGCGGCTGCCGGTGCGTTCGCACCGCGGCCGGCGCGGGGCCCGCGGCTAGGGAGGGGCATCCATGAGCAAGGGCGTGTTCGACCGGCTGCGCGAGCAGGGCGAGGGCCTGGTGGCGCGGGTGTCGGCCGAGCTGATGCAGAACCCGCAGTTCATGAAGGCGCTGTCGGCGGCCTGGGCGGGCAAGGCCCGGCTCGACGAGGGCGTCGGCCGCGCGCTCAAGCAGCTCAACATCCCGACCCGCACCGAATTCAAGAAGGCGCTGTCCCGGATCGACGCCCTCGAGCGCCAGGTGGAGGCCCTGAAGGCCGCCGCCGCGCCGCCGGCGCCCGAGCCGGCCCCGAAGAAGAAGGCCGCGCCGCGCCGCCGCAAGCCGGCGCCGGACGCGCCGCAGGCCTGATCCGGTGCGGGTCGCCCTCACCGGCGCGGCGTCGTTCCTGGGCGGGCGCGTGCTGCGCCGGCTGGCCGAGCGGCAGCAGCAGGACGAGCTGCTGGTCGTCGACGTGGCGCCGCCGCCCGCGGCCCTCGGCGTCCGTTACCGCCCGCTCGACCTCACCGAGCCGGCGGCCGACCAGAAGCTGCTCGACCTGCTGCGCGAGGAGGAGGTCGACACCGTCCTCCACTTCGCGTTCTTCACCAACCCGCGGCGCGACCAGGCCCACGCCCACGAGCTGGAGTCGATCGGGACCCTGTCGCTGTTCGCCGCCTGCGCGGCCGCCGGCGTCGAGCGGGTGCTGATGCGCTCCTTCACGGCCGTCTACGGCGCGCGCGGCCACAACCCGCACTTCCTGACCGAAGACACCCCGCTGCACCCGAACCCGGCGCTGGGCTGGGCGCGCGACAAGCGCGAGGCCGAGCAGCACGCGGCCAGCTTCGCCCGCCGCTTCCCGGAAATGAAGGTCACGGTGCTGCGCTTCGCCCCGCTGTTCGGGCCGCACCTGCACACCTTCTACACGTCGATCTTCGACCGCCGCGTGGTGCCCGTGCCGATGGGCTACGACCCGCTGATCCAGCTCCTGCACCCGGACGACGCGCTGGAGGCGGTCGATGCCGCCCTCGCCACCTGGCCGCGGGGCGCGGTCAACGTGGTGCCGCGCGCGCCGATGCCGCTGATCGGCGCGCTGCACCTCGCCGAGAAGCTGCCGATCCCCGTGCCGCACCCGGTCGCCTACGCGGCCTCCGACCTGATGTGGGCGAGCGGCGTGGCCGACGCCCCCGGGGCGTTCGTGGACTACGTGCGCTACCCGTTCCTCGGCGACGGCGCGCGGGCGAAGCGGGAGATGGCCTTCGAGGCGCGTCACAGCAGCAAGGAGGCGCTCTTCGCCTACCTGGCCTACCGGTACCCGGGCCCGCAGGCGCCGCGCCGCCGCCGCGAGGCGGCGACGGCCACCGACGTCGAGGCGTCGGCGTGAGCGCCGGCGACAAGGTCGTGGGCATCGCCGGCGCGCGGCGCCGTCGCCTCCACGCGCGCAGCGAAGGAAGGCTGCCGGCGACGGGCCCGGACCTCGAGGCGCTGCGGGCGCGGATCGACGCGCTGGAGGGAGAGCTGGCGGCGGCGCGGGCCAGCGGCGCCGCGCCGCAGGGGCTGCTCGTCGCGCTGGCGCGGATCGTCCAGGAAGGCCTGTCGGGTTTCGGCTGGGCCTCGCTGGCGCGCACCTGGCGCGAGGCCTACTTCGCCTACCACTCCGAGGACGTCGACGACTTCGGCTACGACCGCAAGTTCACGGAGACGCTGCGGCCCTTCTTCGAGTTCCTCTACACGGTGTGGTGGCGGGTCGAGGTCGACGGCATCGAGCACGTGCCCGAGCAGGGCGCGGCGCTGATCGTCGCCAACCACTCCGGGGTGCTGCCGTACGACGGCCTGATGATCAACCTCGCGGTGCGCCACCAGCACCCGGGCCGGCGCGAGGTGCGCATGCTCGCGCTCGACATGTTCGCGCTGCTGCCGTTCCTCGCGCCGATGCTGGGCAAGACCGGCGCGGCCCGCGCCAACCCCGACAACGGCGAACGGCTGCTGCGGCGGGGGGAACTGGTCGGCGTGTTCCCCGAGGGCGTCAAGGGCGTCGGCAAGTACTACAAGGACCGCTACCGGCTGGCCCGCTTCGGCCGCGGCGGCTTCGTGCGCCTGGCGCTGCGCACGGGCGCGCCGATCATTCCGGTGGCGGTGGTCGGTGCGGAGGAGATCCACCCGGTGATCGGCAAGGCCGACTGGGTGGGCCGGCCGCTCGGCTTCCCGTACTTCCCGATCACGCCGACCTTCCCGGCCCTCGGTCCGCTCGGGCTGCTGCCGCTGCCGTCGAAGTGGGCGCTCGACTTCGCCGACCCGATCGACATGCAGGGCCACGGGCCGGAGGCCGCCGACGACCCGATCCTCGTCAACCGGCTCTCCGAGCAGGTGCGCTCGACGATCCAGCGCATGATCGACGGCCGCCTCGCCCGGCGCCGCTCGGTCTGGTTCGGCTAGGAGCCAGCGCCTCCCACTAACGCGGTTCGCGCAGCCAGCGCCGGATCTCAGGCCAGGTCGGTTCCTTGCCGTACATCAGCATGCCGAGCTCGAAGATGCGCCCGGCCACCCGGCGCAGCGCCAGGCAGGTGGCGACGAGGCCGGCTGCCGCGAGCACGAGCTGCCACGCCGGCACACCGGCCAGCAGGAGCCGAACCGGCGCCACCGTCGGGGCGGTGAGCGGCAGCAGGGTCAGAACCACGGCGAGGCCCGAGTCCGGGTTGCGGATCACGCCGAAGGCGAAGGCGAGCGGCAGCATCGGAAACAGCATCCAGCCGCCGCGGCTCGAGGTGTTCGGGTCGTCGATCGTCGCCGCCACGGCGGCGAAGAAGGTGAACCACATCGCGAAGCCGAGACCCGAGAACACGAAGAGCGCCGCGAGGAAGGCCGGATCGGCTGCGCCGGGCGGGAGGGCCGGGACCGGAGCCCCGACGCCCCGCAGGAAGGCCAGGCCCGCGAGCGGCGGCACCACGTAGAGGGCGAGGTTGGCCAGCGTCAGCGCAGAGAGGCCGAGGATCTTGCCGTCGATCCAGGCCTGCGGCGAGATCGCCGCGACGACCTGCTCGGTGATCCGGAGCTGTTTCTCGCCCGTGATGCCGACCAGCACGTAGGCGTTGCCGATCAGGACGCCGAGCAGGGCGACGCCGATGGCCACCGCCGCCACGGCGCCGCTGCCCCGGGGCGAGGCGTCCAGCGCGCGGACGTTCAGCGCGACCGGGGCCCAGCCTGCCGCGGGGTCGAGCCCGGCGGCCGCCACGGCCGACTCGAGCGCGGAGCGCCGCTTGCGCTCGTCCAGCCTCGCCTGGACCAGCTCGATCCAGACAGGCCGACGCAACGAGGTCAGCTCGGCCTGGCCGT
>JAMQGV010000029.1 GCA_025994075.1 Vicinamibacteria bacterium | reverse complement strand
GGGTCGAGCACGCAGGGAGCGGCGCCGTCGTCTTCGGCGCGGACCAGGAAGTGGCCCGGGAACGAGATGCCCGCGGCGGCGATCCCGCAGCGGCGGGCGACCTCGAGATAGAGCGCGCTGAGGCTGATCGGGATCCCGACCCGGCGGTCGAGCACCTCGTTGAGGAAGCTGTTGCGCGGGTCGTAGTAGTTCGTGGCGTTGCCGCGGAAGCCGCCCTCGCCGAAAAGGTGGCGGGCGAGGGCCGCGGCGGCCCCGGGGCCGCGCCCGGCGAAGCCGTCGGCCAGCGCGTCGAGGCGCCCGAGATAGCGATCGACGTCGAGCGCCTCGTACTCGAACGCGGCGAGCCGCAGCAGTGCGGCGGCCAGGTCCTGGCGTTCGTCGGCCGCCTCCAGGGCGAGGCCGAAGGCACGGCGCTCATCGGAGAAGTTCAGCACGGGGCCCCAGGAGATCGCGGGAATGCTAACCGATTCCCGCGGCCCGGCCGCGTTCATCGGCACGCCGGCGCCAGGCCCTGCGCGCGCAGGAAGCGCTCCACGGCTGCGGCCGCAACCGCGTGGCCACGGGCGTTCCAGTGGCCGTCCAGCGGCAGGTACGCCTTGCGGAGGAAGCCCTCGGCCGCGCGCAGCTCGGGGGTCGGGTCGAGGAAGGGCACGGCGGCGAGGCCCGCGATCTCGCGCAGGCGCCGCGAAACGGCGTCGCGCTGCCATCGACCGTCCTCGATCCCGTAACGCCAGCGGGTCAGTTCCCACGCGGAGTCCGAGATCTCGAGCCGGCTGGGCACGTGGACGATCGCCAGCCGGCCGCCGTGGCTCGCGACCTCGTGGCTCAGCGCGTGCACGAGCGCGTTGGTGGCCCGCCAGGCCTGGCGCAGTTCGGCGTCGGGCTTCGCGGCGTAGGCGCGCATCTCGGGCAGCGGCTCGATCCGCCGCGTCGGCGGCCACAGCCCGAGCCGTGCCAGCGCGTTGTACGAACGCGGGGCGGCCCGCTCCAGGCGGTCGCCGAACAGGTCGAGCGCGACCGAGCGCGGACCCGGCGGTGGCGGCGGGGGTGGCCGGGGCGGCGGCTGCTCCGGGGCCGGGGGCACCGGCAGGTTGCGCACGAACGGCCGGCCGCCGCGGAAGCCCAGCAGCGGCTTGGGCAGCCCGAGATTGTTGTCGCGGGCGTTGTAGAGGACGTCGTTGTAGTACACGAAGAGCAGCACCACCTGCGCGCCGTAGCGGTGGCCCTCCCTGCGGTAGAAGAGGTATTGCTGGTCGGTCGACCAGCCGGCGGTGCCGGTGTTCAGCACCTCCGGGGCGACCGCGCAACGCGGCCCGGCCAGGCGCGCCTCGAGCTGCTGGGTGACGGTGTCCGCGAGCCGCACCGTGTAGCCCTCGAGGAACGAGTCGCCCAGCGCCAGCACCCGGAAGCCGCCCTCCGGGCGCTGCCAGTCGCGCTCGCGGTCGCGCTGGCCGTGGCCGTTCATCGCGATCTCGACGGTGAACTCCGGGCGATCGTAGGTGACGCGCGCGCCGGGGCGTTTGCGCCAGCCGAGCATCAAGTCGTGGTCGTTGTAGAGGCGGCGCAGGCGCGCCTCCTTGCCCGGCTTGCGGTGGGCCATCGCGATTCGCGCCGCGACCTCGAGCAGCCCGAGGCACAGGCCGAACGAGGCCGCCGCGAGGCCGAGGTTCTGCAGCAGCTCGCGGCGCCGGCTCAACAGGTGTCCTTGTCCGCCGCGTCCCACTCCCGCTGCACGTCGGTCGCCCACTGCGCGAGCACGGCGTCGGGGCAGCGGGCGAGGCCCTCCTCGGCGCAGGCGATCGCCTCGCGGTAGCGGCGCGCCTCGCGGTGGATCCAGAGCAGCGTCAGCGCCACCGCGGAGGCGTGGCGGACGTTCCGCGGGAGACCGAGCCGGCGGTGCGCCGACTCGGCGGCCTCGAGGGCCTCGCCGTCGCGGCCAGTCGCGTGCAGCAGGCGCGCCAGCGCGTTCCAGGCGGCCGCCGACTCGGGGTCGAGCGCCAGCGCCTGGCGCAGCGCCGCTTCCGCCTCCGGCTCCCGCTGCAGCG
>JAMQGV010000028.1 GCA_025994075.1 Vicinamibacteria bacterium | reverse complement strand
GGCGAAGGCGGCGGGGATCGCGCTCGACGGAGTCGAGCTCCGCGACCCGCAGGCCGACCCGGCCCGTGAGCGGCTGGCGCAGCGCTATCAGGAACTGCGCAAGCACAAGGGCGTGACCCTGGAGCAGGCGATCGAGAAGGCGGCGCTGCCGCACTACTTCGCGGCCCTGCTCGTCGAGACCGGCGAGGCGCACGGTTTCGTCTCGGGCCTGACCAGTGCCTGCAAGCCCTTCATCCCGGCCTTCGAGATCGTCAAGCTGGCCGAGGGCTACCAGAGAGTGTCCTCGGTCTTCGTGATGGAGTGGCCCGACAAGGTGCTGTTCTACGCGGACTGCTCGGTCAACATCGCGCCGGACAGCGCCCTGCTCGCCCAGATCGGGGCGGCGACGGCTGCGACGGCTCGCGCCTTCGGCCACGAGCCGCGGGTGGCGTTCCTGTCGTTCTCGACGCGGGGCTCCGCGGAGCACGCGGACGTCGACCGCGTGCGGGAGGCGGCCACGGCCTGTCGCGCCGCGCATCCCGAGTTGCTCGTCGACGGCGAAGTGCAGTTCGACGCGGCGTTCGTGCCGGGCGTGGCCGCGAAGAAGTGCCCGGACAGCCCGCTGCAGGGGCGGGCCAACGTGTTCGTGTTCCCGGACCTCGACGCGGGCAACATCGCCTACAAGATCAGCGAGCGGCTCGGCGGCGCGACGGCCATCGGCCCGATCCTGCAGGGGCTGCGACGGCCGGTGAACGACGTGTCGCGCGGCTGCTCGGCGCAGGACCTGGCCGACGTGGCGACGGTGACGGCGGCGCAGGCGCTCGCGCTGGCCTAGCGTTCAGCCGAGGTCGCCGCGCTCGGCCTGGAGCAGGGCGAGCGCGGCGATCGCGGCCGTCTCGGCACGCAGGATACGGGGGCCGTGGCCGGCCTCGGCGCAGCCTGCCGCGCGGGCGGCCTCGCGCTCGATCGTGGTGAAGCCGCCCGCGGGGCCGACGATCAGTTGTATGCGGGTGGCGCCCTGCGGCACGCAGTCGCGCAGCGGCCGCGCCGGGTCGGTCTCGGCGAGCAGCACGCGGACGCCGTCGAGAGGCGCGCTCAGGACTTCGGCCAGGCGGGTGGCCGGCAGCACATCGGGCAGGGTGGCCCGCCCGCACTGCTCGGCCGCCGCGGCCATCACCCGCAGCCATCGGTCGGGCCGCGCCCCGCGCAGCGCGCGCTGCGCTGCGGCGTCCCCGCGCTCCGTGGCCAGCGGGACGATGGCGTGGACGCCGAGTTCCACGGCTTTCTCGAGCGCCCACTCGAAGCGATCGGCCTTGAGCGGCGGCAGGCAGAGCTGGACGCGCAGCGGGCTCTCGGGGCGCGGCGCGACGGCGGCGCCGACGTCGACGGTGACGCGCCGCCGCGAGACCTCGGCGATCGTGGCCTCGAACTCCGACCCGCGGCCGTCGAAGACCCGCAGCGCCGAGCCGGGACCGAGGCGCAGGGCATCGCGCGCATGGCGGGCGGCGAAGTCGGGCAGTTCGAGGCGGGCGCCTGCTGCGGTGCCCGGCACGTGGAGCCGGGGGACGCTCACGTGCGGACGACGATCGCCGCCCACTCGTCGTCGCGATGGACCTCGAGCGCGCCGTGCGCCGCGTAGGCGGCGCTGACCTCGTCGACGTCGGCCGCGAGCAGGCCGGACAGCACCAGCACGCCCGCGGGGCGGACCCGGGCGCAGAGCTCCTCGCGGCGCTCCAGCAGCCACGGGGCCATCAGGTTGGCGAGCACGAGGTCGAAGGCCCGATGCCGGAACGGGCGGGCACCGTCGGCCTGGACCACCCGCAGCGGGAGCCCGTTGAGCGTCGCGTGGAGCCGGCACGACTCGCGGCACTCGGGGTCGTTGTCGGTGGCGATCGCCGAGGCTGCTCCCAGGCGCAACGCGCCGAGCGCCAGCAGGCCGGTTCCGGCGCCGACGTCCAGCACGCGCCCCAGCGGACGTTCGGCCGCGAGGCGGGCCAGCGCCGCGAGGCACAGCCGTGTGGTCTCGTGGGTGCCGGTCCCGAACGCGCGCCCGGGCGAAACGACGAGCGTGCGCGGCCCTGGCGCCTCGTCGCTCCACTCGGGCACGACGCGGAACGGCGGCGCGGCGAAGGGTGTGAAGTTCTCGCGGAAGCGCGTCACCCAGTCGACGTCCGGGATCGGCGCAGGCTCGACGCGGGCCCCGGGCCACGGGGCGAGCGCGGAGCGCAGCTCCGGCTCCAGGCCGTCACGGGCGGGGAAGTACGCCAGCAGGATCGCGGCGTCGCCCGAGCTCTCGATGGTGACGCCCGCCGTGCCGAGCTCCCACAGGGCCGCGGAGGCGTCCTCCTCCTCGTCGCGACGGACGCTGACCCGGAACGCGACGTAGTTCGTGGCGCTCAGCCGAGCCAGTCCTTCAGCCGGTCGAGGATCGAGCGCTCGCGATCGGCTTCGCTGGTCTGCGGGATCGGCAGCGTCTTCGCGAGCTGCTCGACCAGCTTCTTCTGCTCGGCGCTGAGGTGGGTGGGAACCACGATCCGCAGCGAGACGTGGAGGTCACCCTTGCCGCGCTGGCCGAGGTGGGGAACGCCGTGGCCCTTGACCCGCACCGTGTCGCCCGGCTGGCTGCCGGCGGGGATCTCGACCTTCGCCTTCTCCCCGTCGAGCGTGGGAACCTCGAGCGTCGCGCCCAGCGCGGCCTGGGTGAAGGCGATCGGGATCTCGCAGTGCAGCGACTGGCCGTCGCGGCGGAAGAAGGGGTGCTCCTGGACGCGGACCACGACGTACAGGTCGCCGCTCGGCCCGCCGCGGGTGCCGCCTTCGCCTTCGCCGCTGATGCGGAGCTGGCTGCCGTTGTCGACGCCCGCGGGGATCTTGATCTGCAGCGTGCGCTCGGCCTGGACCTGGCCCTCGCCGCGGCAGTCCTTGCACGGCTGGGCGATGACCCGGCCCTGGCCGCGGCAGCGGCCGCAGGTGCGGGCCACGGTGAAGAAGCCCTGCTGGAACGTGACCTGACCCGAGCCGCCGCAGTTGGGGCAACTGGTCGGCTTGGTGCCGGCGGCCGCGCCGCTGCCATGACAGGTCGCGCAGCTCTCCATGCGCGGGATGCGCAGCGTGGTCTCGGTGCCGTACGCCGCCTCGGGCAGCGTCAGCTCGAGGTCGTAGCGGAGGTCCGAGCCGCGACGCGGGCCGCTGCGGCGGCGGCCGAACACGTCGCCGAACCCGAAGAAGTCGCCGAGGATGTCCTGGAAGTCGGCGAAGGCCGCCGGGTCGAAGCCCTGCGGGCCTCCGGCCACGCCACCGAGGCCCGCGGCGCCGTAGGTGTCGTAGCGGCGGCGCTTGTCGGGGTCCGAGAGCACGGAGTAGGCCTCCGCCGCCTCCTTGAACTTCGCTTCGGCCTGCTTGTCCCCGGGGTTGCGGTCGGGGTGGTACTTCATCGCCTGCTTGCGGTAGGCGGACTTGATCGCCGCCTCGTCCGCGTCGCGGGGGACGCCGAGGATCTCGTAGTAGTCGGTGCCGGTCGCCTGGGCCATCGGGAAACTCGGGAGGCGGCGGCTACGGGCGGAGCATCGCCTGGCCGATCAGCGTGGCGGCCTTCTCCATCTCGGCCAGCCGCGCCCGCAGGTCGTCGATGCCGGCGGTGGGCGGCAGCTTCTTGGCCCGCTCCATCGCGGTCAGGATTCGCTCGTGCTCCTCGGCGGTCAGCTTGCCCTCGAGCGCCTGCACGGAGCGCATGGTGTTCGCGAGCAGGCCCTCGAGCTGGCGAGCCACGGACTCCTGCTCGCGGCGGGTCTTCTCGGCGTGCTCGCGGTTGCGGGTCTCGTCGGCGAGGCGGGAGAGTTCGGTCTGCGACAGCCCGCCCGACGGGTGGATCACGATCGTCTGGGCGCGGCCGGTTGCCTGGTCCGAGGCCGACACCGAGACGATGCCGTTGACGTCGATCTCGAAGCCGACCTCGATCTGGGGGACGCCGCGCGGCGCCGGCGGGATGTTGGTGAGCTCGAACTTGGCGAGGCTCTTGTTGTACGCCGCCATGTCGCTCTCGCCCTGCAGGTCGTGGACCTCGACCTTCGTCTGGTTGTCGGCGACGGTCGTGAAGATGCGTGCCTTGCGGGTCGGGATCGTGCTGTTGCGGTCGATCAGCGGCGTGAACGTGCCGTCCTTGGTCTCGATGCCCAGCGTGTGGGGCGTGACGTCGAGCAGGACGAGGTCCTTGACCTCGCCGGCCAGGATGCCGCTCTGGATCGCGGCCCCGAGCGCGATGCCCTCGTCCGGGTTGACCGTGCGGTTGGGATCGCGCCCGAACACCTTGCGGATCACCTCGTTGACCTTGGGCGCCCGGGTCTGGCCGCCCACCAGGATCACCTCGTCGACCTGGTCGGGGCGCAGGCCGGCGTCGGCCAGCGCGCGCTTGCAGGGCTCGATCGTCTTCTCCAGCAGGTCGTCGGTCAGCGACTCGTACTTCTGCCTGGTGAGGACCGTGTTGAGGTGCTTCGGCCCGCTGGCGTCCGCCGAGATGAAGGGCAGCACGATCTCGGTCTGCTGCGCGGTCGACAGGTCGCACTTGGCCTTCTCGCCCGCCTCCTTCAGCCGCTGCAGCGCCATCCGGTCCTGCTTGAGGTCGATCCCGGTCTCGCGCAGGAACTCGCCGATCAGCCAGTCGATGATGCGCTGGTCGAAGTCCTCGCCGCCGAGGAAGGTGTCGCCGCCGGTGGAGCGGACCTGGAACAGGCCCTCGGCCAGTTCCAGGATCGAGATGTCGAACGTGCCTCCGCCGAGGTCGTAGACCGCGACGTACTGGCCCTTGGCTTCCTTGTCGAGGCCGTAGGCGAGGGCGGCCGCGGTCGGCTCGTTCAGGATGCGCGAGACCTTGAGGCCCGCGATCTGGCCGGCGTCCTTGGTGGCCTGCCGCTGCATGTCGTTGAAGTAGGCCGGGACGGTGATGATGGCCTCTTCGACCGGCTCGCCGAGGTAGTCCTCGGCCGCCGCCTTCAGCTTCTGCAGCACGAACGACTGGACCTCGGGCGGCGAGTAGACCTTGTCCTCGACGCCGATGTGGCAGTCGCCGTTGTTCGACTCGACGAGCGAGTAGGGAAGCAGGCGCGCGGCCTCGTCGACCTCGGGCGAACGGAACTTGCGCCCGATCAGGCGCTTCACCGCGAAGACGGTGTTGCGCGGATTGGTCAGCGCCTGGCGCTTCGCGATCTGCCCGACGAGGCGCTCGCCCTTGGCCGTGAAACCCACGATCGAGGGGGTCGTGCGTGCGCCTTCCTGGTTCGGGATGACCTGCGGGGCGCCCCCTTCCATGACGGCCAAGCACGAGTTGGTCGTACCGAGGT
>JAMQGV010000050.1 GCA_025994075.1 Vicinamibacteria bacterium | reverse complement strand
GGGTCGAGGTGCTGCTGCTGTCGCCGGTGCTGCACTACTGGCTGACGCTGCCGCCCGCCCAGGCCGTCGCCGACGTCCGCTTCACGCCGATCCTCGTCTCGCTCGCGCTGCTGCCGTTGGCGGCGGCGCTGGCCGCGCTCTACTTCGTCCACTTCTGGGGTGTGCGCGGGGCGACGCCGGGCCAGCGCCTGCTGGGCCTGGCCGTCGTCGACGAAGACGGCCGCGGACCGATCGGGGTGCCGCGCGCGTTCCTGCGGCTGCTCGGCTACACGCTGGCGCTGGCGCCGCTCGGCGGCGGCTTCGCGGCGGCGCTGTTCGGCGGTCGCGCCCTGCACGACCGGGTCGCCGCGACCCGGGTGGTGCTGAGGGGGGACGCGTGAACGCGACCCAGGAGGCGCCGCTGGACGTGGTGGAGCCGCTGCCGGCCCCCGAGCCGCTGATCGCCGCGCCGCGCCCGCGCCTGGGGCGGTTGCGGGCCGCGCTGGAGCTGCTGCACGACCTGTCGGTGGCCGTGCTGTTCTGCTTCTTCCTGATCACTTACGTGGGTCAGGCGTTCCGCGTCCAGGGCGCCTCGATGCAGCCGCTGCTCGAGGACGACGAGCGGATCCTGGTCAACAAGTTCGCCTACCGGCTGGGGCCGATCCGGCGCGGCGACGTCGTGGTGTTCTGGTACCCGCGCGACCCGGCGGTCTCGTTCATCAAGCGGGTGGTGGGACTGCCGGGCGACGTGGTGGAGCTGCGGCGCGGGCTCGTCCACGTCAACGGGCGCCCGCTCGACGAGCCGTGGGTCGCGGCGGAGTTCCGCGGCCACGACAGCGTCGGGCCGGTCGAGGTCGAGCGCGGCCACTACTTCGTGCTCGGCGACCACCGCACGAGCAGCAACGACAGCCGCGCCTGGGGCGACGTGCCCGAGCGCTACATCTACGGCAAGGCGGTGTTCCGCTTCTGGCCGCTGGGCCGCATCGGCCGCGTGCAGTAGGCGCGGGGCCGGGTACTGGGACTGCAGGGAGGCGAGAGTTGATGATGGCGCGGGAGCGGGCGGTGCTGGCGCTCGAGGACGGCGTGGTCTTCGAGGGGCGCGCCTACGGGCGGCGGGGGGCGACCACGGGCGAGGTCGTGTTCAACACGGCGCTGGCCGGCTACCAGGAGGTGCTGACTGATCCCTCCTACGCCGGCCAGATCGTGACCATGACCTACCCCCACATCGGCAACTACGGCGTCAACGACGGCGACCTCGAGTCGACCCGGCCCCAGGTCGCGGGCTTCCTCGTGCGCGAGCCCGCCCACGTGCACTCCTCCTGGCGCGCCGAGCGCGGGCTCGAGGAGTGGCTCGACGGCCACGGCGTGGTCGGCCTGTGCGACTTCGACACCCGGGCCCTGACCCGCCACCTGCGCACCGCCGGCGCCAAGCGCGGGGCGATCGCACCGGGCACGGACGCGGTCGCGGCGCTGGCCGCGGCCCGCGCCTCGCGCAACATGGTCGGCCTCGACCTCGCCCGCGAGGTGACCTGCGCCGCGCCCTGGCACTTCGAGGGCGGCGGCGAGCGCGGCACGCTGAAGGTCGTGGCCTACGACTTCGGCGTCAAGCTCAACATCCTGCGGCGGCTGGCCGCCAGCGGCTGCGACGTGACGGTGGTGCCCGCGCAGACCACGGCCGACGAGGTGCTCGCATTGCGCCCCGACGGCGTGTTCCTCTCCAACGGGCCCGGCGACCCCGAGCCGGTCACCTACGCGGTGGAGGCGGCCAAGCGGCTGATCGACTCGCGCACGCCGGTGTTCGGCATCTGCCTCGGCCACCAGATCCTCGGCCTCGCCTGTGGCGGCCGCACCTTCAAGCTCAAGTTCGGCCACCGCGGCGGCAACCACCCGGTCCAGCACCTGCAGAGCGGCCGAGTGGAGATCACGTCGCAGAACCACGGCTTCGCCGTCGACGCCGCGGTGTTCGAGACCCGCCGCGACCTGGAGCTGACCCACGTCAACCTCAACGACGGCACGGTCGAGGGCTTCCGGCACCGCGACCTGCCGGTGATGTCGGTGCAGTACCACCCGGAGGCGAGCCCCGGCCCCCACGACTCCCACTACCTGTTCGACGCGTTCGTCGCGCTGATGCGCGAGCGCCGTCACGCCGCCTGACAGCGGCGCCACGACCGAAGAACCCCAAGGAACGATGCCCAAGGATCCGTCGATCAAGTCCGTGCTCGTGATCGGCTCCGGCCCGATCGTGATCGGCCAGGCCTGCGAGTTCGACTACTCCGGCACCCAGGCCGTCAAGGTGCTGCGCCGCGAGGGCCTGCGCGTGTCGCTGGTCAACTCCAACCCGGCGACGATCATGACCGACCCGGAGTACGCCGACCGCACCTACGTGGAGCCGCTGACTCCCGAGGTGCTGGAGGCCGTGCTCGAGCGCGAGCGGCCCGACGCGGTGCTGCCCACCGTCGGCGGCCAGACCGCACTCAACCTTGCCGTCGAACTCTCGAAGCGCGGCGTGCTCGACCGCCTCGGAGTGCGGCTGATCGGCGCCCAGCGCCGCGCCGTCGAGATCGGCGAGGACCGCCGGCTGTTCAAGGAGGCGATGGGCCGGATCGGCCTCGAGGTGCCGCGCTCCGGCTTCGCGAACACGGTCGAGGAGGCGCGCGCCGTGCTCGAGCAGACGGGGCTGCCGGCGGTGATCCGGCCCTCGTTCACGATGGGCGGCAGCGGCGGCGGCATCGTCTACAACGTGGCCGACTTCGAGGAGCGGGTGGCCCGCGGCCTCGACATGTCGCCCGTGCGCGAGGTGCTGATCGAGGAGAGCATCATCGGCTGGAAGGAGTACGAGCTCGAGGTCATGCGCGACCGGGCCGACAACTTCGTCGTGATCTGCTCGATCGAGAACCTCGACCCGATGGGCATCCACACGGGCGACTCGATCACGGTGGCGCCGGCGCAGACGCTGTCGGACAAGGAGTACCAGGTGATGCGCGACGCCGCGCGGCGCATCATCCGCGAGGTCGGCGTCGAGACCGGCGGCTCCAACATCCAGTTCGCCGTCGACCCGAAGACCGGCCGCCTGGTCGTGATCGAGATGAACCCGCGGGTGTCGCGCTCGTCGGCTCTCGCCTCCAAGGCGACCGGCTTCCCGATCGCCAAGATCGCCGCGCTGCTGGCGATCGGCTACACGCTCGACGAGATCCGGAACGACATCACGCGGGTGACGCCGGCCAGCTTCGAGCCGGTGCTCGACTACGTCGTGGTCAAGATCCCGCGCTGGGCGTTCGAGAAGTTCCCCGGCGCCGACCCCACCCTCGGCACCCAGATGAAGTCGGTCGGCGAGGTGATGGCGATCGGCCGCACCTTCAAGGAGGCGCTGCAGAAGGGCCTGCGCGGCCTGGAGATCGGCGCCACCGGCTTCGGCCGCGACGGGCTCGACGACGCGCTGGTGGCGGAGAAGCTGCTGACGGCCGACCCCGACCGCATCTTCTACCTGAAGCGGGCGATCGAGCTCGGCTACTCCCACGAGCGGCTGTTCCGGATGACCGGCATCGACCCCTGGTTCCTCGACCAGCTCCAGCAGATCGTCGACTTCGAGCGCACCCTGGGGCCGGTGACCTCCGACGACGAACTGCGCCAGGCCAAGCGGCTCGGCTTCTCCGACGCCCAGCTCGCGCGGCGGCTGGGCACCGACGAGGCGTCGGTGCGGGCGCGCCGCAAGGCCGCCGGCATCGTGCCCGTCTACAAGCGCGTCGACACCTGCGCGGCCGAGTTCGAGTCGCACACGCCGTACCTCTACTCGACCTACGAGCGCGAGTGCGAGGCGGCGCCGTCGGATCGCCGCAAGGTGGTGATCCTCGGCAGCGGGCCCAACCGCATCGGCCAGGGCCTGGAGTTCGACTACTGCTGCGTGCACGCCGCCCTGGCCTTCCGCGAGGAGGGCTGGGAGACGATCATGGTCAACTGCAACCCGGAGACGGTGTCGACCGACTACGACACCTCCGACCGGCTGTACTTCGAGCCGCTCACGTTCGAGGACGTGATGAACGTGATCGAGCTGGAGAAGCCGGACGGCGTGGTGATCCAGTTCGGCGGCCAGACCCCGCTCAAGCTGGCGCTGCCGCTGTTCCGGGCCGGCGTGCCGATCCTCGGCACCAGCCCCGACGCGATCGACCTGGCCGAAGACCGCAAGCGCTTCAGCCGGCTGCTGGCGGAGCTCGGCATCCCGCAGCCCGAGGCCGGCACGGCGCGCACCATCGAGGAGGCGAAGGAGGTCGCGAACCGGATCGGCTACCCGGTGCTGGTGCGGCCCTCGTACGTGCTGGGCGGCAGGGCGATGGCGATCGTCTACGACGAGTCGCGGCTGACCCGCTTCGTGCGCGAGGCGGTCGCGGTGGCCGGCGAGCACCCGATCCTGATCGACCGCTTCCTGGAGGACGCCTTCGAGATCGACGTCGACTGCGTGGCCGACGGCGAGCGGGTCGTGATCGGCGGCATCATGGAGCACATCGAGGAGGCCGGCATCCACAGCGGCGACTCGGCCGCGGTGCTGCCGCCCTACAAGGTCGCCTCCCGCCACGTCGAGACGATCCGCGACTACACGCGCCGGCTGGCGCTGGCGCTGGGCGTGCGGGGCCTGATGAACGTGCAGTACGCGATCCACAGGGACGTCGTCCACGTGCTGGAGGTCAACCCGCGCGCCTCGCGCACGACGCCGTTCGTGTCGAAGGCGACCGGGGTACCGCTGGCCAAGGCCGCCGCCCGCGTGATGGCCGGCCGCACGCTGGCCGAACAGGGGCTCGAGAAGGACCTCGACGTGGAGCGCATCTTCATCAAGGAGTCGGTGTTCCCGTTCGTCAAGTTCCCGGGCACCGACACCGTGCTCGGGCCCGAGATGAAGTCGACCGGCGAGGTGATGGGCGTCTCCCGCGACTTCGGCATGGCCTTCGCCAAGGCCCAGTCGGGCGCCAGCGCCAGGCTGCCGATGAGCGGCACGGTGTTCCTGAGCGTCAACGACCACGACAAGGCGGCGGCCCCCCAGGTCGCCCGCGAGCTGATCGCGGAAGGCTTCCAGGTCGTCGCCACCCGCGGCACCGCCGAGCTGCTGCGCGCGCACGGCCTGGCGGTGGACACGGTGCTCAAGGTGCACGAGGGCCGGCCCAACTGCATCGACCTGATCAAGAGCCGCGGCATCGACCTGGTGATCAACACGCCGCTCGGCTCCGACTCCTTCTACGACGACGGCGCGATCCGCAAGACCGCGACCCAGCACGGCGTGTTCATGGTCACGACGATGACCGGCGCGGCCGCGACGGTGCAGGCGATCCGCGCGATCCGCCAGGAGCCGATGGGCGTGGAGAGCCTGCAGGAGATCCACGCCGGCGGAGGCGCGCGGCGGTGAAGCCCCTCTACCTCGCGCTGTCCGGCGGCGGCGGCCACGCGGCGGCCCACGCGGGCGTGCTCTTCGAGCTGGAGCGCGCGGGCATCCCCGTCGCGGGCGTGGCCGGCGTCTCCGGCGGCGCCCTGGTCGCGGCGGCCTGGGCCGGTGGCGCCGACCTCGAGAAGCTGATCGACCAGGCCTCGCGCCTGCACCCGTGGTTCTGGGTCCGCGGCTGGGGCGGCGGCCTGCTGTCCGGCACCAAGCTGGGCGCGCTGATCGACGAGTTCCTTCCGGTCGCGACCTTCGAGGGCCTGCGCTGCCCGCTGGCCGTGGTGGCCACCCAGGTCGACACCGGCGAGAAGGTGGTGTTCACCTCGGGCCCGCTGCGCGACCGCGTGCGCGCCTCGTGCAGCTTCCCGGGCGTGTTCCCGCCGATGGTGCTCGACGGCGTGCGCTACTACGACGGCGGCGTGTCGGAGGTGATCCCGGTGCGGCCGGCCCGCGACCTCGCGGGCGAAGGCGGCGTCGTGCTCGCGCTCGACTGCAACAGCGGCACGAAGTGGCCGGGCGCCGCCTCGTTCGTCGCTGTCGCGCTGCGCGCGGGGCTGACCCTGTTGCGCGGACGCACCCGCGGCGAGCTGCTCGGGGCCGACATGGTGATCGCGCCCAAGATGGGCGACTCCGGCTGGATGCAGCCGCGCCGGATCCCGCAGTTCTTCGAGGCCGGCCGCGAGGCCCTGCGCTCCGCGCTGCCCGAGCTGAGGCGCCTGCTCGAAGGCTGAGCGCTACCGGCCGAAGCCGCCGAACCAGCGGGCGAGCGCGAACTCCGCCGGCTTGCCGTGGACGGTGAAGCTCGGGTCGCGGAAGGGCGGGCTGCCCACGCCCTCCCACAGCCAGACGTGGGCGCCGGTCACGCCGTCGGTGCGGGAGAGCGCGCCGAGCGCCGCGTCCAGCAGCCGTGCCTGCAGCCACGGGTCGGCCGGCTCGTCGCGCTCCTCCCACGGCCTGGCGGCGGCGCCGGGGATCGCGGGGTAGCCGACCTCGGTGGCCACCACCGGGCGACCGAGGCGGCGCGCGAACCTCGACAGCCGCGCCTGGACAGGGCGCCAGCCGGCGGCCAGCTCGGCGTCGGTGGGCTGCTGCTGCGCGCCGAGCGCGATCGGGAAGTAGGCGGCGACTCCCGCGAAGTCGAGTGCGTCCCAGAAGCCGAGCCGGTCGAACGTGTCGTGGTGGGCGGAGTAGGTGAGCGGGCCGGGGAAGATCACGCGCACGCGGGCGATCAGCAGCCGCCAGTCGGCCTCGCGGGCCAGCACCGTGCGGTCCAGCTCGCGGCCGACGCAGAACGCGTCGGCGCCGGCCGCCCGCGCCTCGCGGGCGTGGGCGAGCAGATAGTCCGCGTAGCGCTCGAACCAGCGCCGCCAGTCCGCGTCGTCCTGCATCTCGATCTCGCCGTGCCAGCCCTGCAGCCGGCGCCGCTCGCGCAGCGCGGCCATCGCCGCCTCGCGCGCCGCGCGGTCGGTCCCGCGCAGCGCCGCGCGCTCCGCGTCGGAGAGCGGCAGCCGCGCCATCTCGAGATGCGGCTTGACCAGCACCTGCAGGCCCGCGGCGTGCGCGGCGCGCACCGTCGCCGCGAGGTCGCGGGGCGCGAAGCGGCGGCGCGCCTCGGCGAACTCCGGCCGTCGCGCCGCCACCTGCAGCGGGTCCCAGGTGTGGAGCGACACGGTGTCGACGCCGAGCCGGCGCAGCCGCGTGAACGAGGCCGCGCCGTGGTCGCCGTCCTGGGCTTCGTACCACCACGCGACGCCGCGCCCGAACGGCGCGCCGCTTCGCGCGGGCGGCGGGGCGCCGCGAGCCTCCGCCGCCGCCCAGTCCGCGGCGGCCCTCACGAGCGGGACCCGGGCCTCGCGCGCGACCCGCTCCAGGTCCGCCAGCGCCGCCCGCCCGCCGCGGGTCGCGAGCGTGCGTGCGGCCTCGGAGGCGGCGAGCCCGTCCTGGCCGTCGAGCACCGCCTGCAGGGCGCGCCGGGTTCCGGCCGCGAGCGGCCCCGGCCGTGCCCGCAGCAGCCAGGCCCCGAGCGCGGCGTCGCCCGGGGCGCGCAGCAGGCGCGTGGCAGCGGTCTCGAACTCCGGGTGGTCGCGCCAGGCCTTGTCGCGCGGCACCCGCGAGCCGTCGGGCAGCGTGACGAGCGGCGGCCCCGCGCCCCAGCGCTCGTGCGCCGCGGGCGGGCCGTCGTAGAGCCCGCGCAGCGCGGCCGCCAGCTCGGCACCGCGCGAGGCCGGCGCCGAGGCGACCGCGAAGAACCCGAGCAGCGACGCCGCGGTGCACGTCGCCAGCGCCACGGAGCGAGGCATCCGGCGATGCTAACCTCCGCCGTCATGACGCGAGGTCGAGCGGTCTCGGCGATCGTCGCCGCCGCCCTGCTGGTCGCGCTGTTCTGGCCGGGGCGCGCCGAGCCGGTCGACGCCTGGCTGCCCGCGGCGGGGCTCGTGCCCGTGCGGGCGCGGGTGGGAGGCGACGAGATCCGCTACGTGCGCACGGGCAGCGGACCACCGGTGGTGCTCGTCCACGGCATCGCCAGCTCGATCTACACGTGGAGGGACGTGCTGCCCGAACTGGCAGGCCGCCACGAGGTCGTCGCCCTCGACCTGCCCGGGTTCGGCGGCTCGAGCCAGCCGCCGGACCTCTCCTTCGAGAGGCTGCCCGCCGCGGTGCTCGGGATCGCGGACCAGCTCGGGCTCCAGCGTTTCGCGCTGGTCGGGCACAGCCTCGGTGGAGCGGTCTCGACGCTGGTCGCGGCCCGACGCCCCGAGCGCGTGCGACGCCTCGTCCTGATCGACGCCGCCGGCTACAACCAGGCGCCAGGACAGCGGCCGTGGCTGCTGCGGCTGATCGCCTCGCCGGCCGGCGCGCCGCTGGAGGCGCTGCCCGCGCCGCCGCGCTGGCTCGTCTGGCTCGGGCTGCGCCAGGTGTTCGAGGACGACTCGCGGGTCGACGCCGCGCGGATCGACGCCTACGCGGCGCCCGCCGCGAGGCCGGGCGCGGCCGCCGCGCTGCGGGCCCTGCTCGGCTCCGACCCCGGCGCCGACTTCGCGACGGCTGCGCGTTCGGTGCAGGCGCCGACGCTCGTGATCTGGGGCGAAGCGGATCGCTGGACCCCGGTGGAGCACGCGGAGCTGTTCCGGCGCGACGTGGCGGGAGCCCGCGTCGAGATCATCCGCGGCAGCGGCCACATGCCGCAGGAGGAGCGGCCGGAGGACGTCAAGCGGCTGCTGCGGGAGTTCCTTTCGGAGGGCTGAGCTACTTCTTCCGCTCGCGGCGCTGGCGCTGCTTCTCCTCGCGCTCGAGCCAGAAGAGCATCTCCCGCGCCTTGCCGGCGAGCGGTCCGCCCGAGGCGATCCGGATGCAGGTCTCGAGCGCGGCGCGGGCCTCGTCGAACTTGCCCCACTTGGAGAAGTTCTTGCCCATCACGTAGAGGATCTTCGGGTCGTAGTCGCGGCTGGGGCCGAGGTCGAGGCCCTCGCGCAGGAGCTGGTCGGCTTCGCCGAAGCGGCGCTCGTAGTGCTGGACGATGCCGAGCATCATCCGCACCCGCTTGCGCTCCTCGAGCGGCCGCGCCGCATCGCGGCCCCGCGCGCGCTGCAGCAGTTCCTTCGCCTCGTCGAACGCCTCCAGGTCGTGGAGGTGGGCGCCGAGCCCGACCAGCGACTCGACGTCGTTCTTGTCCTTGTCGAGGGCGGCCTCCCAGCCCATCACCTTGTGCGCCAGCTCCTGCGTCTCCTGCAGCGTGCGCGGGAACTGGCCTGGGCCCTGGAAGCCGTCGACGCGGCGGATCAGGCGGCCCGCGGGGGTCACGAACAGCACCGTCGGCAGCGAGACGACCTTGTAGCGCTGGGCCACGGCGCGCTCGCGCGGGCCGCCCTCGGTGTCGATCTTGACCGCGACGAAGGCCTCGGACAGCTTGACCACGGTGGGGTCGACGTAGGTCGTCTGGTCGAGGCGGGTGCACCACGAGCACCACTCGGCCCAGAAGTCGACGAGCAGCGGCTTCTTCGCCTGGCGCGCCTTGCGCTGCGCGTCCTCGAAGCTGCCCTGCCAGCGGATCGAGACGCGGCCCGATTCCGGGCCGGCGTTGCCGCCGAGCAGCAGCAGGCTGACGACGAGCGCGGCGCCGCTCACGCCGCGGCCTCGCACAGCGCGCGGAACAGCGGGTCGAAGCCCGGGTCCCGGCGCCAGAACGACTCCGGGTGCCACTGCACGCCGAGCACCAGGCGGCGGCCTGGCAGCTCCGCGCCTTCGATCACGCCGTCGGCCGCGCGGGCGCAGACCACGAGCCCCGGGGCCGGCGTGTCGATCGCCTGGTGATGGAAGCTGTTGACGGCCACCTGCGGCTGCCCTCCGAGAATCGCGTGGAGGCGCGTGCCCGGGACCAGGGCGACGTCGTGGGCCAGCTCGTCGCGCTGCTTCCGGGGATCGTGGTCGAGCCCCCCTGACAGCTTCGACGGGAGGTCCTGGATCAGGGTTCCGCCCAGCGCAACGTTTAGCACCTGGTGACCGCGGCAGATGCAAAGGCACGGGACGTCACGTTCGACGGCCGCTCGCAGCAGCGCCAGCTCGAAGGCGTCCCGCTGCGGCGCCAGCGGGCCCAGCTTCGGGTGCGGCTCGTGGCCGTAGCGCGCGGGGTCCACGTCGGCGCCGCCCGAGAACACGAGGCCGTCGACGCGCTCGAGCAGCGCCGGCACCAGGGCTTCGTCGACGGGCGCCAGCAGCACCGGCACCCCGCCCGCCTTCTCGACCGAGCGCACGTAGTCCTTGCGCAGCCGGTGGAAGGCCGGGTTGCCGTCGTCTTCGGCGACGGTGATGCCGATCAGGGGACGGCCCGCCATCTCCCTACATCCGCTCGGGGACCGGGATCCCGAGCAGGCCCGCGAGCGCCGTCATCTGCCGCACGAAGGCGTCGACGACCAGCACGCGCAGCGCGCGCCGGTCCTCGCTCTCCGCGCGCAGCAGCGAATACTTCGGCTTCTGGTAGTAGCCGTGGAAGGCCTGGGCCACCGCGAAGGCGTGGCGGGCCACCAGCGACGGCTCCTCGGAGGCCACGGCCGCCTCGGCCACCTCCTCGGAGCGCGCCATCAGCAGCGCCAGCGCCCAGATCTCCGCGCCCTCGTCGCCGTCGAGCATCGCGCCGAGGTCGAGGCCGCGGGCCCGCTCCAGCAGCGCCTCGACGCGGTGCCCCTCGGCCTCCAGCTTGGCGAAGATGTTCCGCGCCCGCACGATCGCGTTCTGGACGTAGGGGCCGGTCTCGCCGGTGAAGGCCAGCGCCTCCTCCAGGTCGAAGGTGAGCACGCGGGTGCGCCCGTAGCGCAGCATGAAGTAGCGCAGCGCGCCGACGGCGATCTCGCGCGCCGTGCGCTGCTTCTGCTCCGCCGGGCGCTCCGGGTCGCGGGCCTCGATCTCCGCGAGCGCCTTGCGTTCCAGGGCGTCGATCAGGTCGTCGGCCTTGACCCCGAGGCCCTTGCGGCCCGACACCTTGACCGCGCCGCCTTCATCGGCGACCTCGTAGCCGAGCGCCTTCGCGGTGGCCTGCGAGAGCACGACCTTCTCGTACGCAAGGTGGTGGGTGCCGGCGGCCTCGCGCTCGAAGCCGAGCGCCGCGACCCCCGCCTTGACCACCCGCTGCGGGTACGACTGGCCGACGTCGATCACGTTGTAGACGTCGCGGGCGTGGCCGAACCTGGGGGCGCCGGGGTCGCTGTCGCCGCTGGTCGTCTGCCACACCTTGTGCCCGTCCGGCTCCTCCCGGTAGAGCCGGTAGCGGAAGTCGCGGTCGAGCCGGCCCAGCTTCCAGAGCTGGTAGGCGATGTCCTTGCCGGTGTAGGTGACCGTGCCGTTGGAGCGCACGAGGATCTTGTCTTCGTCGACGGCGGCAGCGTCGTCGCCCTTGCCCATGCCGAGAACCCAGCAGCCGATCTGCTTGCCTTCGGTGACGAGGCGGATCGCGCCCGCGTCCTTCAGCAGCGCGAAGGCGCGGTTCCAGAAGTGCAGCCGCAGGATGTCGCTTTCGTGGGCGAGCAGCTCGTAGCGGATGCCGAGCCGGGCCATCGTCTCGAGGTGGCAGGCGACGATCCGGGCGGCGACGTGTTCGGCCAGCGCCGCCACGTCGTTGCTGCCGGCCTCGATGGCGTGCAGCACCTCGGCCTGCTTCGCCTTGTTCTCCGGCGCGGCCGCGTAGAAGTCGCCGACCCGCGCGTAGAGGTCCCAGCAGTAGTAGTCGAACCTGCCCGGGATCGCCGCGACCTCGGCCAGCGCCTTCTTCTCGAGGTGCAGGAAGCCGACCACCACGTCGGCCACCTGCACGCCGGTGTCGTCGATGTAGTTCTGGACCCCGACGTCGTGGCCGCGCGCGCGCAGGATGCGGACGAACGTGTCGCCCAGGATCGCGTTGCGCACGTGCCCGACGTGGGCGGCCTTGTTGGGGTTGATCGACGTGTGCTCGACGATCGCGTGGCCGGGCACGGCCGCCGCCGGTTGCGGGTCGCGCAGCCCCGCGGCCAGCGTGCCCAGCGCGGCGCCGCGGTCGAGGAACAGGTTGACGAAGCCCGCGCCGGCGACCTCGGCCCGGCTCACGCCCGGGGCCTTCGCCATCCGCTCGGCCAGCGCCGCCGCGATCTCGCGCGGGTTCCTGCGCTGCGCCTTGGCGAGCGACATGGCCGCGCTGGAGGCGAGGTCGCCCATCGCCGGGTCCGGGGGGTACTGGAAACCGACGGCCCCCGGATCGACGCCGAAGGCATCGCGGGCGGCCGCACGGAGGGCATCGGCGAGGCGGGCTTGGAGCGCGAGGATCATCGGCGGTCGAGTCGATTATAGGTTTCGCTCCGGCCTGCCCCGGCGCTGTCACCCCGCTGTCACAATCTTTTGCGAGGCCTTGCGTTTCAGCGACTTAGGGTGCCCTCCCGGTCCTGTGCAAATCCTCGTCAAACGACCGGGCCGGTCGCTCGGCGGCATCCACTCGGGTGTACGCTGCCGGCGTGTCGAAGAAGCTGAGGCGGTGCGCACCGTTGGTGCTGGCGTGGATCGGGCTGGCGTGCAGCTCGCAGCAGGCCGGCGGCCCCGAGCCGCCCGCGCCCGCGGTCGAGGCGGTGGCGGCCCGCGCCGGCACCCTGCCGCTCGAGGAGCGGGTCAGTGGCGTCGTCCGCGCCGAGGGCCAGATCACGGTGCGCCCCGAGATCGACGCCGCCGTCGTCTCCGTCCACGTCCGCAGCGGCGAGGCGGTGAGCCGCGGCCAGCTTCTGGTCCGCCTCGACGACCGCGAGCTGCGCGAGGCGCAGCGCGAGGCCGAGGCGACCGTGCGGCTCGAGGAGGCGGCGACCGCCGCGGCCCGCGCCCGCGTCGCGGAGCTGTCCGCCCAGGTCCGCCGCTCGCGCGAGCTGGCGGAGCAGCAGCTCATCGCGCGCCTGGAGATCGAGACCCAGGAGGCGCAGCTCGCCGCTGCCGAGGCGAACGCCGCCGAGTCGGCGGCCCGCGTCGACCAGGCGAAGGCGACGCTCGCCCAGCGCGAGCAGGCGCTGTCCCGCACCGAGATCCGGGCGCCTGTCGGCGGACGCGTCGGCCGCCGCAACGCGGAGGTGGGCCTGCTGGTGGGCCCGTCGACGGTGCTGTTCGAGCTCGGCAACCTGGACAACGTGCGGGTGGAGATCCCGCTGACGGGCGAGATGCTCGCCAAGGTGAAGCCCGGGCAACCCGTGCTCGTGCACCCGGGGCAGGGCGCCGAGCCGATCGCCGCGAAGCTGACCCGCGTCTCGCCGTTCCTGGCCGCCGGGTCGTTCAGCACCACGGGCGAGATCGACCTGCCGCGCGGGCACGCCGAGCGGCTGCCGCCGGGGCTGTTCGTCGCGGTCGACCTGCTGTACGGCGAGAGCGCGCCCGCGACCCTGGTGCCGAACAGCGCGCTGCACGAGGACCCGCGCACCGGCGTGCGCGGCGTCTACGTGCTCGATCTCGGCGGCGCGAAGCTGACCCCCGGCGAGGCGATGGGCGAGCGCACCTTCGCGGCCCGGCTGAAGCCGGTCGAGGTGATCGGCGAAGGGCGGCAGACCGCGGGCGTCGGCGGCCTGCAGGAGGGCGAGTGGGTGGTCACCGTCGGCCAGCACCTGCTCGCCGCCGACGGCAGCGTGGCGGCCCGCGTGCGGCCCGTGACCTGGGAGCGCGTGCTGGGCCTGCAGGCGCTCCAGCGCGAGGACCTGCTGCGGGCGTTCCTGGCCGAGCAGCGCAAGGTCGCCCGCGAGCGCGGGGCCGTGCCGCCCGACAACCGGGAGTTCCAGAAGGCCGCGCGATGAGCGCGCCGACGCGGATCGCGATCCACCGCCCGGTCGCGACCACCATGCTGTACCTGGGGCTGATGGTGCTCGGCGCCACGTCCCTGCGCAGCCTGCCGGTGGACCTGCTGCCCAAGGTCGAGTTCACCGAGCTGACGGTGCGGGTGCGCTATCCCAACGTCGGCCCCGAGGAGATCGAGCAGATCGTCACCGACCGCGTGGAGAACGCGGTCTCCGGCCTGCCCAACCTGGAGCGGGTCAGCTCCCGCTCGATGGAGGGCATGTCGCGGGTGCGGCTGGAGTTCGCGCGCGGCACCAGCCTCGACGAGGCGGCCAACGACCTGCGGGCGGCGCTCGACCAGTTGCGCGACGAGCTGCCGGTCGAGGCCGAGCCGCCGGAGATCCTCAAGCTCGACCTCGACCGCGTCGAGGTCGTGAGCCTCGCGGCCACCACGACCCGCGACCTCGAGGCGCTGACCCGCATCCTCGACCGCGACCTGGCGCGCCGCTTCGAGCAGATCCCGGGCGTCGGCTCGATCGACGTGCGCGGCGGCATCTACCGCCAGATCCGCGTCGAGCTCGACCGCGACCGGCTCGCCGCGGCCGGGCTCACCGCGCTCGACGTGCGCGACGCGCTGGCCGCCGAGAACCAGACGCTGCCCGGCGGCAACGTCAAGAGCGGGCTCAACGACCTCTACGTGCGGGCCCGCGGCGAGTTCGCCACGGTCGACGAGATCCGCCGCACCGTGATCGCGCGCCCCGGCGGGCTGCCGGTCCGGGTCCAGGACGTGGCGACCGTGCGCGACGACTACGAGGACGCGCCGGTCCTGTCCGAGGTCAACGGCGTGCCGAGCGTCGGCCTCGGCATCCAGAAGCAGAGCGGGGCCAACACCGTGGCGGTCGCGGCGGCGGTGCGCCGCGAGGTGGAGCGGATCAACGCGGAGCGCGACGACGTCCACCTGACGATCACCGCCGACCAGAGCGAGTTCATCCGCCAGTCGATCGACAACGTGCGCAGCTCGGCGCTGTGGGGCTCGCTGCTGGCGGTGCTGGTGCTGTACCTGTTCCTGCGCAACCGCACCAGCACGGCGATCGTGGCGCTGGCGATCCCGATCTCGGTGATCTCGGCCTTCGCGCTGCTCTACTTCGGCGGGCTGACGCTCAACCAGATGACGTTCGGCGGCCTGGCCCTCGGCGTCGGCATGATCGTCGACAACGCGATCGTGGTGCTGGAGAGCATCGTCCGCAAGCGGGAGGAGGACGGCGAAGGCGCGGAAGGCGCCGCCCTGCACGGCACCCGCGACGTCGCCGGCGCGATCGTCGCTTCCACCCTCACCACCTGCGTCGTGTTCCTGCCCGTGGTCTTCGTGCAGACCACCAGCGGCGCGCTGTTCCAGTCGCTGGCGCTGGTCGTGGTGTTCGCGCTGGCCTGCTCGCTGCTCGTCGCGCTGACCCTGGTGCCGATGCTGGCCGCCCACCTGGGCCGGCTGTCGAACGCATCCGCGGCGCGGCGCGGGAGCTGGCTGCCGCGGCTGGAGGCGGCCTACGTCCTTCGGCTGCAGCGCCTGATGGAGCGGCGTCGCCACGTGTACCTCGCCACGGCGGGCGCGCTGGCCCTGGCCGTGGCGCTGTTCCCGCTGATCCCCGTCGAGCTGGCGCCGCACAGCGAGGCGGACGAGATCGACATCGACATCGACATGGCGCAGGGCACGAGCATCCCCGTCGTGCGCGCCTACCTCGAGGAGCTGGAGAGGCTGGTGCGCCAGGCGATGCCGCCCGACCAGGTGCGCTTCGTCTCGACCGAGGTGCGCGGCAGCAACGCCGAGGTGGAACTCGCCCTGGTGCCGGCCGACCAGCGCGAGCTGCCGGCCTCGGTGCTGGCCGACCGCCTGCGCCGCGCCGTCGAGGGCAAGGTGCCGGGCGCCGAGATCCGGGTCAGCTCGCAGCCGGGCCTGTGGATCCTGCGCCGGGTGTTCTCCTCGGGCGGCGGCGAGGACGCCGTGGAGCTGGAGCTGCGCGGGTACGACCTCGACCTGGCCGAGCGGCTGGCGGGCGAGATGCGGCAGCGCATGGAGCGGGTGCCGGGCGTGGCCGGGGTGCGGGTCTCGCGCCGCGAGGGCCAGCCCGAGGAGAACCTGGCCTTCGACCGCGACAAGATCGCGGAGCTGGGGCTCACCACCCGCGAGGTCGGCCGCATCGTGCAGGCCAACGTCGGCGGCGTCGAGGCCGGCCGCCTGCGCGACCGCGGCGAGGAGTTCCCGATCGTGGTCCGCCTGCGACCGGAGGACCGGCTCGCCGGGCAGGACCTCGGCAACGTGACGCTGCGCACGCCGGCAGGCGCGGTGGTGCCGCTGTCCGCCGTCGTCGAGCGCCAGCGCGGCCGGGCTCCGACCAGCATCGACCGGGTGGACGGCCAGCGCGTGGTCTACGTCTCGGCCTCGCTCGAGAGCGGCGTCGCGCTGGGCGACGCGGTCGCGGGGGTCCGTTCCGCGCTGGCAGGGCTGGCGCTGCCCGACGGCTTCTCGATCTACTACGGCGGCGAGTACGAGGAGCAGCAGGAGGCGCGCCGCGACTTCACCGTGGCCGTGCTGCTGGCGATGACCCTCGTCTACATGCTGATGGCGGCCCAGTTCGAGCGCCTGCTGGACCCGCTGCTGGTGATGCTCTCGGTGCCCGTGGCGCTGATCGGCGTCGTGCCGTCGCTGCTGCTGACCGGGACGACCCTCAACATCCAGAGCGTGATGGGCCTGGTGATGCTCGTCGGCATCGTCGTCAACAACGCGATCGTGCTGGTGGAGGCGATCAACCTGCTGCGGCGCGAGCGCGGGATGAGCGTGGCGGACGCGGTGGTCGAAGCCGGCCGGCTGCGGCTGCGCCCGATCCTGATGACGACCACGACGACCGTGCTCGGCCTGCTGCCGCTGGCGATCGGGCTGGGGCCCGGGGCCGAGATCCAGGCCCCGCTGGCCCGGGTCGTGATCGGCGGCCTGACCGTCTCGACGCTGGTCACGCTGGTGCTGGTGCCCGCCGCCTACGTGTCGTCCTACCGGGCGCTCGACCGGGTGCGCGCGCGGTGGAGCGGCCGGCTCCCGGCGACGAACTGAGGCGTTGCAGGCGCTGACATCGTTTTGCCGCCAGGCCGAGGCCGTTCACCGTACGATGTTCCCGTGACGAAGCTCGCTTTGCCCCTGCTGCTGGCCATGGCCCCCGTCGCGGGCGCCGCAGAGCCCCCCTTCCTGGTCACCGCGCAGTGGGAGCCCGCCCGCGGCCAGCGTCCCGCCGCGGTGGCGCTGCGGTTCGTGGCCGACGCCGACGACCTGCGCGTCAACCGCGAGCCGGCGCCGCGCCTCGAGTGGCCGCTCGGGATGGCGGCGAAGGCCGCCGCGGCCCCGGCGGAGGCCAAGCCCGCGGCGGCCGGCGACCCCGCGGAGGCGCAGTACCTCGCGCCCGGCGAGCCCTTCCGGCTCTACTTCGCGGCGCCGCCCGGCCGCGGGACCGTGGAGCCGAAGGCCGTGTTCTTCTACTGTTCGAAGAGCGCGGGCTGGTGCAAGAAGGGCGTCGTCCCCGTGCCCGTCGCGCTGCCGTAGCGGCGCGTCAGCCGCGCGTCACGCGGCCTTCCGGCGCAGCAGCACCAGGGTGCGGTCGTCGCCGAACGGCACGCCGCGGGTGAACGCGTCGAGCCCGCGGTGCACGGCCTCCGCGACCGCGTCGGCCCCGTCGCCGCCGCGCTCGCGGCAGATGGCCACCAGACGCTCGAGCCCGAACTCCTCGCCCTCCGGGCTGGCCGCCTCGGTGATGCCGTCGGTGTAGGCCGCCAGCAGGTCGCCCGGCTCGAGCTCCAGTTCGCCCCGCGTGTAGTCCCCGATCGGCAGCAGGCCGAGCGGCAGCCCGGTCGCCTTCAGCTCCTCCACGCGGCCGTCACGGCGCACCACGACCGCGGGGTTGTGGCCGGCGTTGGTCCAGCATACCCGCCCGCTGTCGAGGTGGAGCACGAACACGAACGCGGTGGCGTAACGCTCGCCCGACGTGCGGGCGTGGAGCCGGCGCGACAGCTTCGTGCAGATGTCGTCGGCCGCGCAGCCGACCTCGATCGGGCCCGCCGAGAGCGCCTCCAGCGACGCGGTCAGCAGCGCGGCCGACATGCCCTTGCCGGCGACGTCGGCGAGCAGCACCACGCAGTCGCGCTTTTCGGGCCGCGGCTGGACCACGTAGAGGTCGCCCGAGACCCGCCGCGTCGGCACGTTGAACGCGTTCAGCTCGAAGCCGGTCAGCACGGGCAGGCTCTCGGGCAGCAGCGCGACCTGAATCCGCCGCGCCAGGTCGAGCTCCTTCTCCAGCAGCCGGCGCTGGGCAGCCTCCTCGGCGAGGGAGAGGTTGCGCAGCCGCAGCGCCGCCGCCGAGGCCAGGAACACCAGCTCCTCGAGGTCGTCCTCGGAGAAGCTCCGGACCTGCGCCCGCGAGCTGAGCACGATCATGCCCAGGCAGCTCTCGGCGTCGAGCAGGGGCGCGGCCACCAGGCTGCGCACGCCGGAGGCGACGATGCTCTCCGACGCGGCGAAGCGCACGTCCGAGGAGGCGTCGGTGACCAGCGCGGCCAGCCCCTTCTCGGTCACCTCGCGGGCCAGGCTGCGGGAGAACAGGGCCTGGTCGCCGGTACCGGGCAGCTTGCGGCGCGTGGCCTGCTCGAGCTCGCCGTCGCCGCGCTTCAGGTAGATCACGGCCTCCTCGGGGCGGAGGTCGGCGAAGGCGCGGTCGAGCACCAGCTCCAGCAGGTCGGGCACCGTGATCGGCCGGGCCAGCGCACGGTGGAACTCGTTGAACGAGCGCAGCCGCTCCGAGTGGCGCTGCAGGCCGGGGTCGCTGGCCGTCGCCTCGGCGCGACGCGGCTCGAGCAGCGTCGCGACCGGGCGGAACAGCGTCTGGTCGCTGCCCTCGGGGCGGTCGGCGAACGCCGCCGGCGCGCCGGCCGGGTCCTCCACCAGCACCCGGGTCGTCGACAGGGCGAGCACGTCTCCGGGGCGCACCGGGAGCGGCTGGTCGACGACGCGCCCGTTCAGCACCGTGCGGTTCTTGCCGCCCAGGTCCTCCACGAACCAGGTTCCGTCGCGGCGGAACAGGCGCGCGTGCTGGCGCGACAGGAACGGATCCGCGATGGTGACCTGGGCCTTCGAGGAGCGACCGAGCACGACCTCGTCGTCCCGGCACTGGTACTCGAACGGCGTCGCGCCCTGCGGCTCGACGCGAAGGTGCAGCGTGCTCAACCCGTGGCCCCCGATCCGGCTCCTGCTCGAGAATTTCTGGCGGCGAGCACGTTACGTGGCGCCCCCCGGGGTCGTCAAGGAAGCGCCCCGTCCGCGCCTGGTGCGCTGCGGGCGACCAGGGTGGCGACGATCCGCTCGCCGTGGAAGCGCCCGTTCTCGATGAACGTGCGGCCGGTCTCGTTGCCGGAGACCAGCGAGCCGGCGACGAAGAGGCCCGGCACGTTGGTCTCGAAGCTGTCCGCGTCGTGCCAGGGACGATCGGTCGCCGGGTCGACGTCGACGCCTGCGGCGCGCAGCAGGCCGGTGTCGGGGTGGTAGCCGGTCAGCAGGAACACGGCGTCGGCGGGCAGCTCTTCGCCGTCGGCCGCGGCGTCCACCGGCTCGGTCTCGACCCGGCCCGCGTGGATCGCCCGCACGCGGGTCCGGAAGCGGGCGGCGATCGCGCCCTGGCGGATGCGGTTCTCGAGATCGGGGCGGATCCAGTACTTGACCGAGTCCGACAGTCCCGGCCCGCGGTGGACGAGCGTGACGTCGGCGCCGTGGCGGTGGAGGTCGAGCGCCGCCAGCGCCGCCGAGTTCTTGCCGCCCACGACGACCACCGGGCGCTGGTAGTAGGCGTGGGCCTCGGCGTAGTAGTGGGTGACGTGCGGCAGGTCTTCACCCGGCACGCCGAGCCGGTTGGGGTTGTCGTAATAGCCGGTCGCCAGCACGACGGCGCGGGCGCGCAGCGTCTCGGACGGCGTGGTCGGCGCCGGACCGGGGTCGGGGCCGCCGGCCGTTGCGAAGCCCGAAGGCGGCGCCGAAGCGGCGAGCGCCAGCTCGAAGCCGGCCTCGCGGCGCGCGATCGCCAGCACGCGGCGACCGAGGGCGAGGTCGAGCCCGAAGTGATCCGCGACCCGCCGGTAGTAGCGCAGGGCCTCGATCCGGGTCGGCTTCTCGAACGGGGTCACGAACGGCAGCCCGCCGATCTCGAGCAGCTCGGGCGTCGTGAAGAACACCTGGTTGCGCGGGAAGTGGAAGATCGAGTTGACCAGCAGGCCCTTGTCGATCACCCGCGCACGCAGGCCCGCCTCGCGGGCGGCGATCGCGGTGGCGAGGCCGGCGGGCCCGGCGCCCACGACGGCGATGTCCAGCATGACGGCGGGAGCGTATCAGGCCGCTGCTAGACTGTCGCTGCGCCTCGATGGCCCTCTCCCCGCCTGGCTCCGCCCCCCTGCCGCCGAGAGGCTCGACCCGCGCCGTGGCCGCCGTGCCGGGCCTGGCCGCGGCCGTCGTCGCCGGCCTGATCGGGATCCAGATCCTCGATGCGCCGAAGGGCCCTCCCGAGCCGCCGCCCCCCGTGTGGATCGGCACGCCGCCCGGTCCGCAGGGCCCCGCGGAACCCGACCGTTCACCGCCTCCGCGCCGGAGGCGGGACTTCAAGCTCGAGACGCCGCTGCCGGTCCCGTTCGACGACCCGGCGGTCGGGAACTGGGAGTGCCGCCACGCACCTGTGCCCGAATCGTGGCAGAGGGTCACGCTGTCGAGCCTCGGACTGGTCACCTTCGAGGGCGAGTCGACGCGGCACTCGTGGAACTGCAACGGGGTCTGGACGCCGGATGGCCTCGACCGCTACCAGGCCTCGCTGATCTGTCACGTTCTCAGCGACACGAACCAGGTCTTCGACGTCCCGCTCGAACGAATGCAGATCGCGCTCCTCGCGGGCGGCGAACTCACGGTGTCCGACCGGAACTTCCAGTGGAGGTGCCGGCCGCGGGACGGGCGGTAGGCGCCGGGCCGCCACCCGGCCAGGCGCTCCGGTCCCCGGGGCTGTTCCAGTTGGCGAACAGGAGCCGCGGGTCGCCGAAACGCGCGAGCCACTCTCCTCCGGGTCGCACCACGTCCACGTCCGGCCAGAACGCGGTCATCCGCCGCTCGCCGCGCTCGAGGCGGTGAGCCACGGGAGTCGCGCAGGCGGCCGAGTAGACCGCGACCAGCGGCTCGGGGCCCGCGGGGCCCTCGGGCACCGCCGCGTCGCCGGCGAGGTCGCCAAGCGCGGCCAGCAGGTCCGCCGGCACGTGGGGCACGTCGACGGCCAGGACCAGCGCGCGTTCCCCGGGCTCGAGCGCGCGCAGGGCCGCCAGCAGGCCGCCGACCGGCCCGGCGCCGGCGACGGCGTCGAGCACCAGCGGCAGGCCGCGTTCCGCGTGGCGCGGCGCTTCGCCGCACAGCAGGCTGACCCGCGCCGCGCCCGCCGCCCGCAGGCGTTCGACGGCATGGCCGAGCAGGTCGGTCGCACCGAACGGGAGCAGCGCCTTGTCGCGGCCCATGCGGCGGCTGCGGCCGCCGCAGAAGACGAAGCCGGCTAGCGCCGGCTTCGGCGCTTGAACGACCACGTCACCTCGAAGGCGGAGGCCAGTTCGCCCTCGGCGTTGCGCACCTGCGAGCGGGCCGCGAAGGTGACCGCGTCGTCGTCGGCCGCCGCCCGGGCCACCGCGTCGGCCAGCCCGGCGACATCGGGGCAGGTGTAGGTCGAGGCGCCGATCACCCGCTTGTCGAAGGAGGAGCGCAGCTCGCGCACGATCATCGCGACCGAGACCGGCGCGCCGCTGCACAACACCAGGGCGGGGGCTCCCGTCGACATCTCGGCGGCCATCGCCTGGGCGGCGAAGTAGGTGGAGCCGAACGGGTTCTGGGTGCGCCACCCGCCCGGCAGCGCCACGACGCAGCTCTCGTCGTCGAGCCGCTGCAGCCGGAGGCCGGCCGCCGCCGCCAGCGGCAGCTTCAGCCACAGGTAGGAGGCGAAGCTCCACGGCTTCAGCATCCGCCGGCGCAGGGCGTCGGCCTTCTCGTTGTAGAGGCTCACGGTCGCGGCTCCCCGGGCTCGTCGTCGCGCGGCCCCCAGCCGCGCTTGAGCTCGACGTAGGTGTAGATCACGCGCTGGAGCGCGGTGATGTTGGACAGGATCGCGATCACCCACAGCACCGCGACCATGCGGTTGGCGAGGGCGCCGAAGATCAGCAGCACGATCCGCTCCGGACGCTCCAGCAGGCCCACGGTGCAGTTGGGGATCAGCGACTCGGCCCGCGCCCGAGCGTAGGAGGTCATGAAGCTGCCGAAGGCGGCGAACCAGACGAGGACCATCAGGCCCGTCTTGTCCAGCCGCGCGTAGAGGATCATCAGCCCCATGTACAGGACCATGTCCGAGTAGCGGTCCATCGTGGAGTCGAGGTAGGCGCCGAACTTCGTGCCGCGCCCGCGCAGCCGCGCCACGCGGCCGTCGAGCATGTCGAACACCGAGGCCACCATCGCGACCACGCCGCCGATCGCCAGCAGCCGCGGGTTGACGTAGTCCTGGCCGCCGGCCATCGCGAAGAACGCGCAGGCGACGCCGTTGAGGGCGAGACCGACGATGGTCAGCACGTCCGGGCTGACCCGCGCGCAGGCGCGCACGACCGCGTTCAGGGGCCGGGAAAGCGTGTCTCCGACGCGATCGCTGAGCATGCCTGTGGTCCCGGGGGGCGGGCGGAGTGTATCAGCCCCGGATCGCGCGCAGCGTGGTGGCGAGCTGGCCGGCGTGGCGCTGGGCGTGCTCGGCCGCGTGGAAGATCAGGCCCAGGGTGGTCGTCGGCAGTCCGGCGCGGCCGACGGCGCGCGGCTCCAGCAGTGATTCGTGGGGGGTGGCGCGGATCTGCGCCAGCGCCGCCTCGATCACCCGGGCGACCTCGGCTCCGAGAGCCGCGGCTGGCGCTGGCGCCAGGTCCTTCTCGGACTGGAGCGCCTGCCGCTGCGCGTCGTCCAGCGCCTCGCCGCGGGCGTAGGTCATCAGGCGGTCGGTCGCGCCTGCTAGGTGGCGCAGGTGGAAGAGCGCCGGCGCCGCGGCGCCGGGCCGCGCCGACAGCGCCTCGGGCGTGGCGTCCGCGCACAGCCGCGCGACCTCCTCGCCGACCTGCACCAGCGCGTGCGCCGCCGGCATCAACCACGGGTCCACGCCCGCGAGCGGTCCTCTCAGCCAGGCCTCGACCTTCGGCGTCTCCATCGCGCACCCTCCCGCCGCGGAGGTTAACGCGGCCGGGCGCGCGTAGAATCGCGAGACCCGACTAGCATCCGGCTTCACTCGCTCCCGGGGGTGTCCTTGCGGAGGCGTCGCGCCCTGGTCCTGTTCGCCGCCGGCCTCGGGGCGGCGCGCTGCGCAGGAGGCGACCGCTCGCTGGCCGACCCGCGCGCCGCGGGCCGGATCCGCGTCGCCTATGCACTCGAGCGCCCCTACGCCTTCCTGCGCTCCGACGGGCAGGTCGACGGCGAGTCGACCGCCCTGGCGCGGCTGGTGGCGACGCGGCTCGGCATCGACCGCATCGACTGGGTCGCCGTCGATTTCGACAAGCTGATCCCCGCGCTCGAGACCGGGCGCTGCGACGTGGTGGCGGCGGGCCTGTTCGTGACGGCCGAGCGGGCCCGGCGGGTCGCGTTCTCGCGCCCCACGCTGCACGTTCCGCAGGGGCTCCTGGTGCGCGCGGGCAACCCGTGGGACCTGCACTCGTACGCGCAGGCGGCGGCCGACCGACGGCTGCGGCTGGCCGCCGTCGCCGACTCGGTGGAGGCGGCCTGGCTGCGCGCGGCTGGCGTCGAGGAGGCGCGGCTGGTGATCGTGCCGGACTCGCGCACGGGTGAAACCGCGGTGGAGTCGGGCCTGGCGGACGGCTTCGCCCTCTCGGAGCCGGCGTTGCGGGCGGCGCTCGCCGAGCGCCCGGGTCCGCTGCAACTGGCGCAGCCGTTCGAGCAGCCCGTCGGCGGGCCCCGGCTCGGCTACGTCGCGTTCGCCTTTCGCCGCGGCGACGACGAGTTGCTCAGGGCGTGGGACGCGGCGCTCGGCGAGCTGCTCGGCGGGCCCGAGCACTCGGCGCTGCTGGCGCGGCTGGGTCTCGACGAGCGCTGGCTGCCCGACCGGCGCTCGGTGCGCGAGGTGCTCGAGTGACGGCGCGCAACCGGGCGCTGCGCGCCGTGGTGTTCGGGGTGGCGGCGGTCGCGGGTGTCGCCTGCCTGGTCGTGCTCGCGCTGCACCTCGCCCAGCGCCGGGCCCTGGCCCGGGCCGCTGCCGAGCGCGGCGAGCTTCGGCAGGCTCGCGTCGAGCTCGCCCACGGAGCCCTCCACGCCGTGCTCGGCAGAGGCGACGGGCCCTTCGACCCCGAACTCGGCCGGGCCCGGCTGGCGCAGGCCCTGGTCGCGATCGAAGAGTCCTCGCGCCGGCTCGAACCGGCCGCCCTGGCCGCCGAGGTGGCCGCGGATGCCGACCGGCTGCGCGAGTCGCTGGTCGTCGTGCCCGTCACGCCCGACGTCGCGGCGCGGGTGCGGATCGGCCTGCATGCCGTCGAGCGCCACGCGCTCCGGCTCGACGCCGAGACGCTGCAGCGGCGCGACCGGCTCGCGGCGCGACAGGACTGGCTGTTCGACTGGATGCTGGGGCTGGCGGCGCTGGCGCTGACGGCGGCCGTGTTCGGGGAACTGGCTTCCGGACGGGCCCGCGAAGCCTCCGAGCGGGCGCTGCTGGCCGAGCGGGTACGCTTGCGGACGCTGCTCGACACGCTGCCCGACGCCGTCTGGCTCAAGGACCCGGACGGGATCTACCGCGGCGCCAACCCCGCCTTCGGCCGCCTGGCCGGCCGGCCCGAGGCGGAGTTGCTCGGAGGCACCGACTTCGACCTCTTCGAGGCGGAACAGGCCCGCTACTTCCAGGAGCGCGACCGCGCCGCGATCGCCGCCGGCGGACCGGTCATGAACGAGGAGTGGGTGGTCTCGCGCGACGACGGCCGACGCGTGCTGCTGGAGACGATCAAGACGCCCACCTTCGACGGCCAGGGGCGGCTCACCGGCGTGCTCGGCATCGCCCGCGACATCACGGCGCGGCGGCGCGCCGAGGGACTCGTCGAGAAGCAGGGGGCGCTGCTCGCCCGCACCAGCACGCTCGCCCACGTCGGCGGCTGGGAGTTCGACGTCGAGACGGGCGCAGGGGCGTGGACCGACGAGGTCGCGCGCATCCACGACCTCGACCCGGAGGTCCCGACCAGCGCCGAGATCGGCCTCGGCTTCTTCCGCGGGCCCCACCGCGCGGTGCTCGAGCGCGCCATCCGCGAGGCGATCGAGGAGCGCCGGCCCTACGACCTCGAGCTCGAGATGGTCAGCGCCCGCGGGGACGTCACCGAGCGCCGCCAGGCCGAGGAGTCGCTGCGCCGCAGCGAGGAGCTGCTGCGCCAGCTCGCCGAGAACGTGCAGGAGGTGTTCTGGATCACCGATCCCGGCAAGCGGCAGGTGCTGTACGTGAGCCCGGCCTACGAGCGGATCTGGGGGCGCAGCGTCGCGAGCCTGCTCGCGGACCCGCGGAGCTGGCTGGCCGCGGTCCACCCGGAGGATCGCGAGCGGGTCACGGCGGCGATGTTGCGGCAGGCGGAAGGCGGGTACGACGAGGAGTACCGGATCGTGCGCCCCGACGGCTCCTTCCGCGTGATCCACGATCGCGCCTTCCCGGTCCGCAGCGCGGGCGGCGGCCTGGCCCGCATCGTCGGCATCGCCGAGGACGTGACGGAGGCGCGCGACGCGCTGCAACAGCGACTCGCCCTCCAGGAGCAGCTCCGCCACGCGCAGAAGATGGAGGCGATCGGGCGCCTTGCCGGCGGCGTCGCCCACGACTTCAACAACATGCTGGGCGTGATCCTCGGCCACGCGGAGCTGGCGCAGAAGCAGGTTGCGGCCGACCCCGGGCTGCGCCGCCACCTCGAGCAGATCCAGGCGGCGGCGGAGCGCTCGGCAGCGTTGACCCGCCAGCTCCTCGCCTTCTCGCGCAAGCAGACGATCGCCCCGCGCCCGATCGACCTCGACGCGGAGGTGCGGCGCACGGCCACCCTGCTCCGGCGGGTGATCGGCGAGCACGTGGAGCTCGAGTTGAGCGGCGCGGCGTCGCCGCCGTGGCCCGTGTGCGCCGATCCTTCGCAGATCGACCAGGTGCTGGTCAACCTCGCGGTCAACGCCCGCGACGCGATGCCCGAGGGCGGCCGGCTCACGGTGGAGACCGCCAACGTCAGCCTCGAGCCGGCGCAGGTGCAGCAGTTCACCGAGGCTGCGGCGGGCGACTACGTGCGGCTGGCCGTGTCCGACACGGGGCACGGCATGGACCCGGCCACGCTGGAGCGGGCCTTCGAGCCGTTCTTCACGACCAAGCCCGAGGGCCGCGGTACCGGCCTCGGCCTGTCGACCGTGTACGGCATCGCGCAGCAGAACGGGGGCTTCGTGCACCTCGAGAGCGCTCCCGGCCGGGGGACCACCGTCGCGGTCTACCTGCCGCGGCTCGCGTCGGGCGAAGCGGTGGACGCGCCCTCCGTGGAACCGGCGGCCGCGTCGAAGGGTGGCGAGACGATCCTGCTGGTCGAAGACGAGGCTGCGCTGCGGGAGCTGGGCCAGGAGCTGCTCGAGGACCTCGGCTACGCGGTGCTCGCGGCGGCGAGCGGTCCCGAGGCGCTGGCCCTCGCGGCGGGAACCGGGCGGCCGATCGACCTGCTGCTCACCGACGTCGTGATGCCCGGGATGAACGGGCACGAGCTGGCCGAGCGACTGCGCGAGGCGCGGCCCGGGCTGCCGGTGCTCTACGCCTCCGGCTACACCGCCGACGCGATCGCCCAGCACGGCGTGCTGGCGCCGGGTCTCGACCTGATCGAGAAGCCGTTCACCGCCGCCGCCCTCGCCGCCCGCGTGCGGGCGGCCCTCGACCGGCGCGCGGCGAGTCCCCTCGCGCCCTGAGCGCGGGGGATGCATTAGCATGGCGCCTCGTCGACAACGCGAGGAGCGCCAATGACCCCCGACCCCGCCCCCGGCCATCCCGACGCCGAGACCCACTGGCGCGAGCACGTCCGCGTCACCGGCGTGCCCCAGCTCACCGCGCGCGCCGTCGTGGTCGGCATGCTGCTGGGCGTGGTGATGTGCCTGTCCAACCTGTACGTCTTCTTCAAGACGGGCTGGTCGATGGGCGTCACCATCACCGCCGCGATCCTGGCCTTCGCCGTGTTCCAGATGCTGCAGGCCGCGCGCCTCGCGGGCCGGCCGCTCTCGATGCTCGAGAACAACGCGCTGACCACCGTGTCGTCGGGTGCGGGCTACATGACCGGCGGCGGCAACATGGCCGCCTTCGGCGCGTTGCTGATGGTGACCACCGTGCGCCCCGACACCGCGTCGATGGTGGTGTGGTTCGCGGCGATCGCCGCCCTCGGCGTGTTCGCCGCGATCCCGATCAAGCGCCAGCTCATCAACAAGGAGGCGCTCGCGTTCCCGACCGGCACCGCCACCGCCGAGACGCTGCGCGCGATCCACTCCGGCGCCGACGGCGGCGGCGAAGGCGCGCGCCAGGCGAGGGCGCTGGGCTGGGCGGCCTTCTTCGCCGCGGCGCTCACCTGGTTCCGCGACGCGAAGGGCGCGTTCATGCCGTTCAACGTCCCGGCCGCCATCCCGCTGCCGTGGACCATCGCCGGCCGCCCGGCTGCCGAGTGGACGCTGGCGCTCAAGAGCGAGGTCGTGCTGGTCGGCGCCGGCGCGCTGATGAGTTTCCGCACCGCGTGGTCGACGCTGCTGGGCGGCGTGCTGACCTACGGCGTGCTGGCCCCGTCGCTGGTCGAGAGCGGGCTGGTGGCGACGGTGAGCTACAAGGCGATCGTCGGCTGGACCGTGTGGCCCGGCGCCGCGATCCTGGTCGCCTCGGGCCTCACCTCGTTCGCCCTCGACTGGCGCAGCGTCGCCCGCTCGCTGTCGGGGCTGACCGGGATCTTCCGCAAGAGCACGGGCCCGGCCGACCCGATGGACGAGATCGAGTGCCCCGGCTGGTGGTTCCCGGCCGGCTTCGTCGTGCTCGGCCCCGTGGTCGTCGTGCTGATGACGGCAATGTTCCAGATCCCGCTGTGGGCCGCGGCGATCGCGGTGCCGATGGCCGTGGTGATGGGCTTCGTCGCCGCCCGCGTGACGGGCGAGACCGACATCACCCCGACCAAGGCGCTGGGGCCGGTGACCCAGCTCGCCTACGGCGTGATGACGCCCGGCAACCTGTCCGGGAACATCATGGCCGCCAACGTCACCGGCGGCATCGGCCTCCACGCCGCCGACCTGCTCACCACGCTCAAGACCGGCTGGCTGCTCGGCGGCGACCCGCGGGTGCAGTTCAAGGCGCAGCTCTTCGGCGTGCTGGCCGGCGCGGCGGTCGTCGTGCCCGCCTTCAACCTGCTGATCCCCGACCCGTCCGTGCTGGGCAGCGAGGCGTGGCCCGCACCCTCGGCCCTGGTCTGGGCCGGCGTCTCCGAGGCCTTCGCCCACGGCCTCGGCGCGCTCGACTCCGCCGCCCGCCGCGGCATCCTGGTCGGGCTCGCGCTCGGCGTCGCGCTGGCGCTGCTCGAGAAGTTCGCGCCGAAGGGCGTCAAGCACCTCGTGCCGTCGGCCTCCGGCCTCGGCATCGCGATGGTGATCCCGGGCAGCAACTCGATCGCGATGTTCGCCGGCGGCCTGCTCGCCTGGCTGCTGCGACGCCGCAACCCGGAAGCCGCCGACCGCGTCGTGGTGCCGGTGTCCTCGGGCCTGATCGCGGGCGAGAGCCTGATGGGCGTGGCGGTGGCGCTGCTGATCGTGTTCGGGGTGCTCGCCCGCTGAGGCGCGGACGTCCCTGAATCGTTTGTCCCATTGACCGGCCCCGCAGCGGCGCACAGGATCGCCGCTGAGCGAGGTCGCGATGAACTACCCGATCTGGGACATCCCTGCGCCCGGCCTGCTGATCGCCGCGGTCGCCGTCCTCCACGTCTTCATCTCCCACTTCGCCGTCGGCGGCGGGCTGTTCCTGGTGCTGGCCGAGCGCAAGGCCCGCCGCGAGGGCGACGCGGCGTTCCTCGACTTCGTCCGCAAGCTCAGCCGCGGCTTCGTGCTGCTGACCCTGGTGCTCGGGGCGCTGACCGGAGTCGGCATCTGGTTCACGATCGGGCTGGTGCAGCCGCAGGCCACCTCGGCGCTGATCCAGGTCTTCGTGTGGGCGTGGGCGATCGAGTGGACGATGTTCGCGACCGAGATCGCGGCGGCGATGGTCTACTACTACGGCTGGGACCGGCTCGACGCGGGCACCCACCTGCGGGTCGGCTGGATCTACTTCTGGTCGGCCTGGGGCAGCCTGGTCGTGATCGCCGGCATCCTCGCCTTCATGCTGACCGCGGGGGACTGGGGCGTCTCGCGCGGCTTCGTCGACGCCTTCTTCAACCCCACCTGGCTGCCGATGGTCGCGCTGCGCACGGTGGTCGCCGTCGGCCTGGCCGGGCTCTACGTGCTGTTCGCCGCCTCGTTCGTGGCCGACCCGGAGCTGAAGGCGAAGGTCGCGCTGTGGTCGGCGACGCGCTGGATCGCGCCGGCCGCGCTGCTGCTGCCGGTGACGCTGTTCTGGTACCTGTCCGCCGCCGCCGCCGCGGGCGCGGCCGTCGCCGAGACGCTGGGCGCGCCGTCGGCCGCGGCCGACGCGCTGCTGGTCGCGATCTTCTCGACCGTCAACGCCGGCCAGCCGGTGGTGCGCGGTGCGGCGCTGGTCGGGCTGGTCGCCACGGTGGCGCTGGCTGTGCTGTCGCTGGCGCTGGCCGCGCTGCGGGCACGGCGCTACGGGCGGCTCGAGGCGGGCGTGCTGATGCTGCTCGGGATCACGGCGATGGGCGGGGCCGAGTGGGTGCGCGAGGGGCTGCGCAAGCCGTGGGTGATCGACCGCTACATGTTCGTCAACGGCGTGCGGGCCGCCGCGCCGGCGGGCGTCGCCGATCCCTTCGCGCTGGCCAGCCTGGACGAGCGCGGCGTGCTGGCTGCCTCGCCGTGGGCCGTCGTGCCCGCGGCCTGGAAGCCGGGCGACGCGGCGTTCGAGGCGCTGCCCGCGGCGGAGCGCGCCGACCTCCACGACGGCGCGGGGGCCGCGATGTTCAAGGCCCAGTGCGCCGCCTGCCACACGGTGCGCGGCCACCTCGGGATCGAGCCGCTGGTGCGCGGCAAGAGCGCCCTGGCGATCGCGGCCGTGCTGGACAAGGCCGCCAGCCCGGTCGGAGCCGACGGCCAGCCCGCCGCCTGGGGCGACCCCGACGTGCGGGTGGCTTCCTGGCTGGGCCGCCGGATGCCGCCCGTCGCCGGCACCGCAGCCGAGAAACGCGCTCTCGCCATCCACCTCGCCCGACTCGGCGGCGATGCGCAGGCGGGTCACGAGGCGCCGGTGGCCGCTGCCGGCGGCGAAGCCGTCTTCGAGACCCACTGCGCGGCCTGTCACGGCGCCGACACGCCGTGGCCGATCGCCGCCCGCCTCGGCGGCCGCTCGACCTCCGAGTTCTACGACCTGCTCGGGAAGCTGCCCGAGGTCCGCGAGGAGATGCCGCCCTTCGAGGGCACCGAAGAAGAACGCCGCGCGCTCGCCGAGCACCTCGCGGCCCTGGCGGGGAAGGTGCAGTGATGGACCCCGTGATCCCGATCGCCGATCCGCTGCCGCTGCCCGCGCCGCCGCTCTTGTCGTGGGCGCTGCTGCAACTGACCTTCCTGCTCCACCTGCTGGCGATGAACGTCGTCTGGGGCGGCTCGCTGCTCGCGCTGCACTGGCGCCTCTCGCGGCGCGAGGAGGACGCCGCCCACCGGGCCGCCCTGCTCGCCTTCTTCGCGAAGGCGCTGCCGGTGGCGATCGCCGCGGCCGTCACCCTGGGCGTCGCCCCGCTGCTCTTCGTCCAGGTGCTGTACGGGCGGCTGTTCTTCACCAGCGCGATCCTGATGGCCGCCTTCTGGCTCTCGGTGGTGCCGCTGGTGATCGTGGCGTACTACGGCGCCTACCTGATCGCGTTCCGCGGCGAGGCGCTCGGATCGCGCGCGCGGTGGGTCGCGGGCGTCGTCGCCCTGCTGTTCACGGCGGTCGCCTTCCTCTACACCGCCAACTTCACGCAGATGCTCAGGCCCGACACGTTTCTCGCGGCCTACCGCGCCGAGGGCCGCGGCCTCGTGCTGAGCCTCGCCGATCCCACGTTCTGGCCGCGACTGCTGCACACGCTGTTCGGCGCCGTGGCCGTCGCCGGGCTCGGGGTCGCGCTCTACGGCGCGTGGCGCCGCGGCGACGCCCCGGATCTCTCGGCCTGGGCGATCCGCCGCGGCACGACCGCGTTCGGCGTGTCGACCGCGGTGAACATCGTGATCGGGCTCGTCTACCTGATGACGCTGCCGCGGCCGGTGCTGCTCGGCCTGGTGGGCGGCGACGCCCACGGCACCGGTCTGCTGGTCCTGGGCATCGTGCTGGCGGTCGGCATCGCCGGGCACGGCCTCTTCGCGCTGGGCGCGAAGGACCCGGTCAAGGCGACGACGGCGCTGGCCGGCACCCTGCTGCTGACCGTCGTGGTGATGGTCCTGCTGCGCGACCGGGTGCGCACGCTCAGCCTGCACCTGGCGGGCTTCGAGCAGCCCGCGACGGTCGCCGCGCAGTGGGGACCGTTCCTCGTCTTCGCCGCCTGCCTGCTGGCGGCGGTGGGGACCATCGCCTGGATGGCGCGCGCGCTGGCCCGCGGGGCGAAGATGGCCTGACCGGCGCGCCGTCCGGGCCGGGGAAGGGGTGTCGGAGGTGGCGGAGGCTCGGCATCGCGTCGCTTCGGCTTGCGGACTGGCGGCGGCTGCCCTCGGCGTCCTCGGCATCCTCGGCTGGGTGACGCCCTGGCGCGTCCTCGGCACCTTCGATCCCGGGTCGCCGATCCCGATGGCGGCGAGCGCGGGGGTCGGGTTCGTGGCGCTCGGCCTGGCGATGGCGCTGGAGGGCGCGGGCCGGGCACGACGCCTCGTGCTGGCGATCGCGGTGACGCTGCTCGTTGCCTCCCTCGTTCACCTCGCGCAGGTGCCCGCGCAGGTCCGGGCGCTCAATCCCTACCTGGACCTCGACCTGCGCTCCATCTCGCTGCCGCGCTACGGGATCATGTCGCCGGCCGTGGCGCTCGTCTGGTTCTTCGTCGCCGTCGGGCTGCTCGGCTGCCGCCTCGAGCGCCAGCTGCGGCTGGTGCGGGTCGCCACCGGGCCGGTGGGCGGGCTGCTCGCGGCGATCGGCAGCGCCGGGGCCCTGGGTTACATCTACCGCGCGCCGGACCTTTACCGCGGCCTCTTCATTCCGCTGGCGCTGCCGACGGCGCTCGCGATCGCCGTGCTGGGCACGGGCCTCGTGGCCCTGGCGCCGGCCGACGGGGTGCCGCTGCGCTGGCTGCTGGGGACGTCGGCCCAGGCCCGCCTGCTGCGGGCCTTCCTGCCGCTGGCCCCGGCCGTCCTCGCGGTCGACGCCGCGCTGAGCCCGCTGGGACTCGAGCGCGTGGCGCCGAGCCTCCATCAGGTGCTGGGGGCCGCGCTGTCCGCCCTGGTCGTGGTCGTGGTGGTGGCCTTCGCGTCGCGCGGCCTCGGGCGCCTGATCGACCGCGCCGAGCAGGACCGTGAGCGCGCCCGCCGCGCGGAGCAGGCGCTGCAGGAGCAGCGCGCGCAGGCCCGGAAGCTGGAAGCGGTCGGCCGCCTCGCCGGCGGCGTCGCCCACGACTTCAACAACCTGCTCGGCGTCATCGTCGGACACGCGGAGCACCTGCGGTCGGGGCTCGGCGGCGCCCAGCGCGAGCGCCTCGAGCTGATCCTGGCGGCCGCCCATCGCGGCGCGGGCCTGACCCGCGACCTGCTGGCGGTCGGCCAGCGCCAGCTGGTGATGCCGCGCCCCCTGGACCTCGGGGAACGGGTGGGCGCCCTCGAGCCGCGGCTGCGCGAAGCCGTCGGCGCGTCGATCGAGTTGCGGATCGCCGCGGGCCAGGCCGGCGCCTGGGCCGATCCCGAGGAGCTGGAGGAGTTGCTGCTGCGCCTCTGCACGAACGCCCGCGACGCGATGCCGGACGGCGGGCGGCTCGAGATCACGACCTCGGCGATCGAGCTCGCCGAGCCGGAGGCCGGCGCGCTCGAGCCGATCCCGCCGGGCCGCTACGCGCTGCTGCAGGTCGCCGACACCGGGGCCGGGATCGCGCCCGAGGCCCTGCCCAACCTCTTCGAGCCCTTCTACTCGTCCCACGCGCTCGGCCCTGGACGGGCGCGCGGGCTCGGGCTGGCGGCCGTCTACGGGATCGCCAAGCGCGCGGACGGTTACGTGTCGGTCGCCAGCGAGGTCGGCCGCGGCTCCCGGTTCCGCGTCTACCTGCCGAGCCTGGACGCGGCGCCCGAGGCCAGCTGGCCCGCGGTGGCCCCGGCCGAGCCCGCGGCCGCCGCGCCGGGCGCGCGTCCCACCGTGCTGCTGGCCGAGGACGAGCCGGAGCTGCGCGACATCGTGCGCGAGATGCTGGAGGGCGAGGGCTTCGAGGTCGTGGCCGCCGAAGACGGGCGGCAGGCGGCCGAGCTGGCCGAGGGCCGGTCGATCGACGTGGTCGTCACCGACGTCGTGATGCCGGGCCTCGACGGGCGCGCGCTGGTCGAGGCGCTGGCCGCGCGGGGCCAGCGGCCCGGCGTCGTGTTCGTCTCGGGCTACACCGACGACATCCTCGGCCGCAGCGGCGGGCTGCCCGCGGGCGCCGCGTTCCTCGGCAAGCCGTTCTCCGCCGAGGCGCTCGTTCGCGAGGTGCGCCGGACGCTCGCCGCGGGGCGGTGAGCCGATCCGGCCGCGTTTCGCGCATCATCGGGTGTTGTGAGCCTGCGCGCGAAGCTGGAGCAACTGCCGCTGCGGCCCGGCGTGTACCTGTTCAAGGACGCCGCCGGGACCATCCTGTACGTGGGCAAGGCCCGCGTGCTGCGGGACCGGGTGCGCTCCTACTTCCAGCCGGGGCGCCCGCTGGAGCCGCGCCGCGACGCGCTGGTCGCCGAGGTGGCGGACCTCGATCTCGTGATCACCGACACCGAGATGGAGGCGCTGGCGCTCGAGAACAACCTGATCAAGCGCCACCGCCCGCGCTACAACGTGCTGCTGCGCGACGACAAGAACCACCCGTGGCTGAAGCTGACGCTCGCCGAGGAGTACCCCCGCCTGCACGTGGTGCGGCGGGTGGGGGAGGACGGGGCGGTCTACGGCGGCCCGTACATCCCCGCCCATCTCGGCCGCAAGACCGCCACCCTCGCGCGGAGGCTGTTCGGCATCCGCTCCTGCCGCGAGGAGCTGAACGGGCGCCGGCCGCGGCCGTGCCTGCAGTACCAGATCCAGCGCTGCCTGGCGCCGTGCGTCGCGGAGATCTGCAGCCCGGAGCGCTACCGGGCGGCCGCCCGCGACGCGGCGGCGTTCCTCGAGGGGCGCACGGACGACGTGCTGGCGCGGCTGCGCGCCGAGATGGCGGCGGCCGCGGAGCAGGAACGCTACGAGCACGCCGCGACGCTGCGTGACCAGGTCCACGCCCTCGAGCGGCTGGAGGCGCCCCAGAAGATCACGACCACCGAGCTCGAGGAGCGTGACCTGTTCGCCGCCCACCGCGAGGGCGAGCGCGCGGCGCTGCAGGTGTTCGTGGTGCGCGACGGGCGGGTCGTGGCCCGCGAGGGCTTCCTCCTCGACCGCGTGACCGACGGCGAAGCGCTGCTCGAGACGGCGATCGCCCAGTACTACGGTTCCGGCCGCCACGTGCCGCGGGAGCTGCTGGTGCCCGAGCCGCTGCCCGCGGCGGAGGCGCTCGAGGCCTGGCTGTCGGCGAAGCGCGGCGCCCGGGTCCGGCTGCGGGTGCCGCAGAGGGGCGAGAAGGTGCGGCTGCTGGAACTCGTGCAGAAGAACGCGCGCCTCGCCTTCGACCTCGAGTGGAAGCACCCGCGCCAGCAGTCCGAGCAGATCCTGCGCAGCCTGCGCGACCTGCTCGACCTGGAGACGGAGCCGCGGCGGATCGAGTGCTTCGACATCTCCAACCTGCAGGGCTCGGACGTCGTGGCCTCGATGGTGTGCTTCGAGGACGGGGCGCCGAAGAAGTCCGACTACCGCAAGTTCAAGGTGCGGGGCCTGACGGGGACGCCCGACGACTTCGCCTCGATGCGCGAGGTGGTCGGCCGTCGCTACCGGCGCCTGCTCGAGGAGGGGCGCGAACTGCCGGACCTGGTGCTGATCGACGGCGGCAAGGGCCAGCTCGGGGCGGCGCTGGAAGCGCTCGCGGAGCTGGGGCTGGGCGACCAGCCGGTCGCCAGCCTGGCCAAGCGCGAGGAGCTGATCTTCGTCGCGGGCCGCGACGAGCCCGTGGCGCTGCCGCGCGAGTCGCCCGTGCTGCAGCTCGTGCAGCGTGTGCGCGACGAGGCCCACCGCTTCGCGGTCGGCTTCCATCGCCTGCGCCGGGACAAGCGGACGCTCACGTCCGAGCTGGACGCGATCCCCGGCGTGGGCCCGGCCACCCGCCGCAAGTTGTTGTCCCGCTTCGGCTCGGTGCGTGGGGTGCGTGGCGCCAGCGAGGCCGAGCTGGCGCTGGCCGCGGGGCCGGCCGTGGCGCGACGTGTGGTGGATCACTTCAAGCGGGAACCCGCGGGTTGAGAATCGAGCCCGTCAACTGTCCTAGAATCGGCAACGCCATGGGCATCCCCATCTGGATCTCGACCGGCGTCGACGCCGCGGCGCGGCGGCTGGACCTGCTCGGCGACCCCGAGTCGGACCCGGCCAGCGATCGCGACGCGGCGCTCGGCCTGCGGCGCCCGCGCGTGCTGCTGGTCGACGACGAGGAGGACGTGCGCCTGCTGGTGTCGCACATCCTGGCCGACACCGGGTACCAGGTCGAGACGGTCGCCAACGGCCGCGACGCCCTGCGGCGGATCGCCGAGACCAGGCCGGACCTCGTCCTGCTCGACCTGATGATGCCGGAGCTGGACGGCTGGCAGGTGCTCTCCGCGCTGCGCGAGAGCGTCGACGCGCCGCCCGTGCTCGTGCTCTCGGCCTACTGCGACGACCGCAAGGCCGTGGCCCTGGGCGCCCGCGGCTGGGTCCGCAAGCCGTTCGACTACAGGGCCCTGCTGAAGGCCTGCTCGGGCATCCTCGAACCGGGCGAGTAGCCCGGCCCCGGCGTTCCTTCCCGTGCTAGGATCGCCGCTTCCACGGACAGCCCCGCTCCGCCGCGAGCGCCGCTAGCCGGCATCCTTACGCTTCTTCTTCCGACACCATGAGCCAGCCTCGAATCCTCTCCGGCATGCGCCCGACCGGGCCCCTGCACCTCGGCCACCTGACCGGTGCGATCGACAACTGGGTCCGCCTCCAGGAGACCCACGCCTGCTTCTACTCGATCGTCGACTGGCACGCTCTGACCACCGACTACGCGGACCCCTCGGCCGTGAAGGAGAACGTGCTCGAGGTGGCGACCGACTGGCTGGCGGCGGGGCTCGACCCCGCGCGCTCGACGCTGTTCATCCAGAGCCACGTGCCCGAGCACGCGGAACTGCACCTGCTGCTGTCGATGATCGTGCCGGTGCCGTGGCTGGAGCGGGTGCCGACGTACAAGGAGCAGCAGCAGAACCTGGCGGGCAAGGACCTCTCGACCTACGGTTTCCTCGGCTACCCGCTGCTGCAGACGGCGGACATCATCGTCTACAAGGCGGACGCGGTGCCGGTGGGCGAAGACCAGGCGCCCCACGTCGAACTGACCCGCGAGGTCGTGCGCCGCTTCAACAACTTCTACGGGCCGGTGTTCCCGGAGCCGAAGACGCTGCTGACGCCGGTGCCGCGCATCCCCGGCACCGACGGCCGGAAGATGTCGAAGTCGTACGGCAACGCCATCTACCTCAAGGACTCGCCCGAAGAGGTGCGCGCGAAGCTGCGGCCGATGGTCACCGACCCGGCCCGCCAGCGCCGCAAGGACCCGGGCGACCCCGACAAGTGTCCGGTGTTCGACCTGCACCGCGCCTTCTCGCCGCGGGAGACGCAGGAGTGGGCGGCCGCCGGCTGCCGCGCGGCGTCGATCGGCTGCCTGGACTGCAAGGGCAAGCTCGCGGACTACCTCGTCGAGCGCCTGGCGCAGATCCACGCCCGGCGACCGGAGTTCGCCGCGCGCCCCGACACCGTGTGGGACATCCTGCGCGACGGCGCCCGCCGCGCCCGCGAGACGGCGGCCGCGACGATGGACGAGGTCCGCGCGGCCCTCAAGATCCGTTACTGACGGACGGACGAACGTGAACGAGCCGGAAGAAACACCGGGGCCCGAGGCCACGGAGAGCGAGCCGTCGTCGCCGCCGACGCCGGCGGAACCCGGCGCCGCGGACGCGGGCGGCCCGGCCGCCGCGGCCACGGGCCGCCCGCTCATTCCGGAGCACGTCGAGTCCACGCTGCCGGAGGACGTGCCCCAGATCCAGCTCGCCGAGTTCGAGGGGCCGCTCGACCTGCTGCTGTACCTGATCCGCCGCGACAAGCTCGACATCCACGACCTGCCGATCGCGCCGATCACCCGCCAGTACATGCAGTACCTCGAGCTGATGCGCGAGCTGAACCTCGACGTCGCCGGCGAGTTCATGGTGATGGCGGCGACGCTGATCCACATCAAGAGCAAGCTGCTGGTGCCGCTGGAGCCGACCGAGGCCCAGGGCGAGGAGGAGCAGGAGGACCCACGCGAGGCGCTGGTGCGGCGGCTGCTCGAGTTCGAGCGCTACAAGGAGGCCGCGGGCCTGCTCCACCACAAGCGCGAGATCCGCTCCGCGACCTTCACCCGGCCCGACACCGCGCTGCCGAAGTTCGACGACGCCGGCGAGGAGATGCTCGAGGCCAGCCTGTTCGACCTGGTGGCCGCCTTCAAGGAGATGCTCGACCGCCGCAAGGTGCTGGTCCAGCACGAGGTCGAGTCCGAGGGCAAGAGCATCGAGCAGCGCATGGACGAGGTGCTCGCCGAGGTCAAGGAAGGCGAGTCGCTGGAGTTCCTCGAGCTGTTCCGCGAGCAGCGCACGAAGGCCGACATGATCGTCACCTTCCTCGCGCTGCTGGAGCTGATCCGGCTCAAGAAGGTGAAGGTGTACCAGCGCGGGATCTTCGGCGGCATCCGCGTGTTCCGGCCCGTCGGCCCGCCGGTCGACGGCGCGCCGCAGCTTTCGGTGTAGGAAGAGATGCACGACGAGGACGAGAAGCAGGAACCGGTCGAGGCCACCGACGAGAGCACGGCGGAGCCCGCCAGCGAGGCGGCCGAGGGGCTCGAAGCGACTCCCGAGGCTGTGCCTGGCGCCGATGCGCGCGGCGAGATGGACGAGGCGGAGCCCGAGTACGAGGTGCCTCCGCAGGAGGTGCGGGCCATCCTCGAGGCGTTGATCTTCGCGTCGCCCGAGCCGATCACGCAGCGCCAGATCGGCCAGGTGCTGGGCGACGTGCCGAAGGAGACGTGGCAGGAGCAGCTCGAGTCGCTGCGCGAGGACTACGCGCGCGAGGGCCGCGGCCTGCAACTGGTCGAGGTCGCCGGCGGCTGGCAGATCACGACCCGCCCCGAGTGCAACGACCGCGTGCGCGAGCTGCTCGACCCCAAGGGCGCGTCGCGGCTGTCGATCCAGGCCCTCGAGACGCTGGCCGTGATCGCCTACAAGCAGCCGGTGACGCTGCCCGAGGTGATCGAGCTGCGCGGCGTCAAGTCCGGCGGCGTGATCAAGACCCTGCTCGAGAAGCGGCTGATCAAGATCGTCGGCCGCAAGGAAGTCGTCGGCCGGCCGATGCTGTACGGCACGACCCGCGACTTCCTGCTGCAGTTCGGGCTCAAGGACCTGTCGGAGCTGCCGAAGATCGAGGAGTTCGCCGACGTGCTCGGCGAGGAGGTCGACGTGGTCGGCCTCAAGCGCGCGATCGAGGCGCCGCGACCGGTCGAGATCCCGCTGTCGGAAGCGGACCCGACTGCCGAGGCCGCGCCGACGGTGGAAGCCGAGACGACCTTGACGGCGCCCGAGGCGGGCGCGACGGAGGTCGCCCCCGAGGCCCCCGAGGCGCCCGAGGCGCCCGAGGCGCCGCCGGACCCGGAAGAGCCGCCCGCCCCCGCCGAGCCCGGCGCGTAGAATCGCCCCGTCATGCAGGAGCGCTTGCAGAAGATCCTGTCGCGGGCGGGGATCGCCTCCCGCCGCGGCGCCGAGGTCGTGATCGAGCAGGGCCGCGTCCGCGTCAACGGCACGGTCGTCAAGGAGCTCGGCGCCAAGGCCGACCTCGAGGTCGACGACATCCGCGTCGACGACGTGCGGCTCAGGGCCCCGCGCGAGAAGACCTACCTGCTGCTCAACAAGCCCAGGGGCGTGGTCGCCACCCGCCACGACCCCGAGGGCCGGCGCACCGTGATGGACCTGGTGCCGCCGGTCGCCGGGCTGTTCCCCGTCGGCCGCCTCGACGTCGGCACCGAGGGCCTGATCCTGCTCACCAACGACGGCGCCTTCGCGGAGCGCGTGTCGCACCCGCGCTACGAGGTGCCGCGCGTGTACCACGCCAAGGTGCGCGGCGTGCTCGACGAGCCGACGCTGCACAAGCTGACCGAGGGCGTGTTCTCGGACGGCGAGCGGCTGCGCGCCGACGCCGCCCGCATCCTCGAGGCCAGCAACAACTCGTGGCTGGAGCTGCGGCTGCACGAGGGCAAGAATCGCGAGGTGCGGCGGCTGCTCGAGGCCGCGGGGCATCCCGTCTCCAAGCTGCGCCGGGTCTCGATCGGCCCGGTGACCGACCGCGGGCTCGAGGTGGGCGCGTACCGTCAGCTCCTGCCGCAGGAAGTCGCGGCGCTGCTGCGCGGCGCGGGGCCGCGCGAGAAGCGGCCCGCGCACCCGCGCGCGAAGCCGGCGCCGAAGGCGCCTCGTCGCGAGGAACGCCGCGGCCGGCCACCGGGCTTCGGGCCGAAGGCGGGCCAGGCGGCCGAGCGCCCGCGCAGCGAGCGGACCTCGGGCGAGCGGACGGGCGGGCGCGGCGCCCTCGCGCCGCGCGCCGGCAAGGGCGGCTTCACCCGCGGCAGCGTCCGCGGCGGTCGCGGCCGCGGCCCGCGCACGGGGGGGCGATGAACACCCGCATTCCGCAGCCGGCGCACCTCGAGGGCCTCGAGCGTTACGAGGCCGGCATGTCGCTCGACGAGTTCGAGCGCACCTGCGGGCTGCCCCGCGTCTACAAGCTCGCCTCCAACGAGAACCCGCTCGGCCCCTCGCCGCGGGCGATGGCCGCGGCGGCGGATGCCGTGCGCCGCGTGCACCTCTATCCCGACGGGCCGGGCACGAAGCTGCGCGAGGCGCTGGCGGGGCGGCTCGGCGTGGGCGGCGAGATGGTCGCGATCGGCAACGGATCGACCGACCTGATCGACCTGCTGGCCCGCTCCTTCCTCGGTCCCGACGACGAGGGCCTGACCGGCAGCGCGGCCTTCGCCCGCTTCCGCCAGTGCGTCGCGGCCCGCAATCACCACGCGCGCCTGGTCCCGATGAAGGACCACGGCCTGGACGTCGAGGCGCTGGCCGCGGCCGTCACGCCGCGGACCCGGCTCGTGTTCCTGCCCAACCCCAACAACCCGACCGGCACCTGGAACACCGCGGCCGAGGTCGACGCGCTGCTCGCGAGGCTGCCGGCGGGCGCGCTGCTGATCCTCGACGAGGCCTACCGCGAGTTCGCGGAAGGCACGCCGGGCTACCCGGACGGCCTGGCGCTGGTGAAGGCCGGCGCCCCGGTCGTCGTGCTGCGCACGTTCTCGAAGGCGTACGGCCTGGCGGGGCTGCGGGTCGGCTACGCGATCGGCGCGCCGGAGGTGATCTCCGCGATCGACACCGTGCGCGAGCCGTTCAACACCAACCTCGTGGGCCAGGCCGCGGCGCTGGCCGCGCTCGACGACGAGGCCCACCTGAAGGCGACGCTCGCGCTCAACGGCGTCGAGCGCGAGCGGGTTGCGGCCGCGTTGCGCTCGCGCGGCCTGCGCGTGCTGCCGAGTCTCGCCAACTTCCTGTGCGTCGAGACGGCGCCGCGGCCGGGCGTGGACGTGTTCAAGGCGCTGCTGGGCCACGGCGTGATCGTGCGCCCGCTGGGCCCGTACGGCATGCCGGGCTTCCTGCGCGTCTCGATCGGCACGGCCGAAGAGAACGACGCGTTCCTGGCGGCGCTCGCGAAGGTGCTCGCGGCGTGACCGAGCGCCGGCTGGTCATCGCTCTGGACGGGCCGTCCGGTGCGGGCAAGTCGACGGCCGGCCGCGGGCTCGCGGAGCGCCTGGGCTACACGTTCATCGACACCGGGGCGATGTACCGCGCGCTGGCCCTGAAGGCGCTGCGGGCCGGCGTCGCGACGGACGACGGCGAGGCGCTCGCCTCGCTGCTCTCCCGCACGGCGATCGCGCTCGCGGACGCCGGCCGAGCGGTGAGCCTGGACGGCGAAGACGTGTCGGCGGCGATCCGCACCCGCGAGGTCAGCGACGCCGCGTCGCGGGTTGCGGCCCACGGCGCCGTGCGCCGGGCGATGGTCGAGCGCCAGCAGGAGATGGGGCGCGCCGGCGGCGTGGTGATGGACGGCCGCGACATCGGCACCGCGGTGTTCCCGGGCGCCGACGTCAAGTTCTTCGTGCTGGCCGATCCCGCCCGCCGCGCCGAGCGCCGCCATCGCGAACTGCAGGCCGCGGGCCAGGCGGCGGACCTGAAGGCGATCGAGCAGGACGTGCGGGAGCGTGACCAGCGCGACACCACGCGCGCGGAGTCGCCGCTGGTGCGGGCCGCGGACGCCGTCGACGTGGACACCACCGACCTCGGTCCCGACGAGGTCGTGGAGCGCATGCTCGCGATCGTGCGCGAGCGCTCCGCCGTCCCCGCCCGCTGAACGATCGCGCCGCGACCGCGGCGCTAGAATCGGCGCGCCTCCGGGCGGAAAGGACGGTGCCAGATGGTGCCCCCCGCGCGCGTCGCGCTTTCCCTCGTCCTCCTCGTCGGCCTGGCCTCGGCTGCCGACGCCCGCACGCCGGCCCCCGCGGGGCCGGCGCCGGCCTTCGACAAGAGCGCGCTCCAGGCCCTGACGTGGCGCTCGATCGGCCCCTACCGCGGAGGCCGCTCGGTCGCGGCCGCGGGCGTGGAGAGCCAGCCGAACGTCTACTACTTCGGCGCCACCGGCGGCGGCGTGTTCAAGACGACCAACGGCGGCGTCGACTGGAAGCCCGTCACGGACGGCCAGGTCGGCACCGGCTCGGTGGGGGCGATCGCCGTCGCGGAGTCGGACCCGAACGTCGTGTACGTCGGCATGGGCGAGGCCTGCCTGCGCGGCAACCTCTCGCACGGCGACGGCGTCTACAAGTCCGTCGACGCGGGCAAGACCTGGACGCGCGTCGGCCTCGAGGAGACGCGCCACGTGGGCGCCGTGGTCGTGCACCCGGCGAATGCCGACCTCGTCTACGTCGCCGCCGTCGGCCACGCCTTCGGCCCCAACCCGCAGCGCGGCGTGTTCCGCAGCCGCGACGGCGGCGGGAACTGGGAGCGGGTGCTGTTCGTCGACGAGAACACCGGCGCGGTCGCGCTGGCGATGGACCCGTCGAACCCGCGGGTGCTGTTCGCGGGCATGTACCAGGTGCGGCGCACGCCGTGGGGCTTCGACAGCGGCGGCCCGGGCAGCGGCCTGTGGAAATCGACCGACGGCGGCGACACGTGGAAGAAGATCGAGGGCGGCGGCCTGCCGAAGGGAGTGTGGGGCCGCGTCGACGTCAGCGTCTCCGGAGCGAACCCCGAGCGCGTCTACGCGGTGATCGAGGCGGAAGAAGGCGGCGTGTTCCGCTCGAACGACGGCGGCAAGAGCTGGACCCGGACCAACGAGGACCGCCGCCTGCGCCAGCGCGCCTGGTACTACACCCACGTCTACGCCGACCCGCAGAACGCCGACGTCGTCTACGTCCTGAACGTCCAGTTCTTCCGCTCCCGCGACGGCGGCCGGACGTTCGAGGTGGTGCGCACGCCGCACGGCGACAACCACGACCTGTGGATCGCGAAGGGTGACGCGAAGCGGATGATCAGCGCCGACGACGGCGGGGCCCACGTCTCGTTCGACGGCGGCGCGACCTGGTCGCGCCAGGACAACCAGGCGACGGCGCAGATGTACCACGTGATCGCCGACGACTCGTTCCCGTACCGCGTCTACGGCGCCCAGCAGGACAACTCGACGGTCTCGATCCCGAGCCGCACCAGCGGCATGGGGATCGACGCGGCCGACTGGTTCCCGGTCGGCGGCTGCGAGAGCGGCTACATCGCGCCGAAACCCGGGGACCCGAACGTCGTCTACGCCGGCTGCTACGGCGGCCAGATCACCCGCTACGACCACCGCACGCGCCAGGAGCGCGACGTCACGGTGTGGCCCGAGAACCCGATGGGCTGGGGTGCCGAGGGCATGAAACACCGCTTCCAGTGGACGTTCCCGATCGTGGTTTCGCCGCACGACCCGGAGGTCGTCTACGCGGCCGGCAACCGCGTGTTCCGCACCCGCGACGGAGGCGGGAGCTGGGAGCCGATCAGCCCTGACCTGACACGCAACGACCCCACGAAGCTCGGGCCGTCCGGCGGCCCGGTCACCAAGGACAACACCAGCGTCGAGTACTACGGAACCGTGTTCGCGTTCGCCGAGTCGAAGCTCGAGAAGGGCCTGCTGTGGGCGGGCTCCGACGACGGCCTCGTCCACGTCTCCCGCGACGGAGGCGCTTCCTGGACGAACGTGACGCCGAAGGACCTGCCCGACTGGAGCCTGATCAGCCAGCTCGACCCCTCGCCCCACGCGGCGGGCACGCTGTTCCTGGCGGCCAACCGCTACAAGCTGGCCGACGACCGGCCGTACGTCTACGTGACCACGGACTACGGGCAGACCTGGCGGCGGATCACGAGCGGGCTGCCGGCGAACGCGTTCGTGCGCGCGGTGCGCCAGGACCCGGTCAACCCCGCGTTGCTCTTCGCCGGCACCGAGCTCGGCATGTTCGCCTCGTTCGACGGCGGCGCGGCGTGGCAGGCACTGCAACTGAACCTGCCGGTGGTCCCGATCACCGATCTCGTGGTCAAGGACGACGACGTCGTGGTGGCGACCCAGGGCCGCTCGTTCTGGATCCTCGACGACATCGCGCCACTGCGGCAGATGACGAAGACGACGGCGGCGGCGAGCGCCCACCTGTACGCGCCTTCGCCCGCGTACCGCTTCTTCGGGGTCGCGTTCCCGATCCCCAGCCGCGGCCAGAACCCGCCGAACGGCGCGCTCTTCTACTACTCGCTGAAGGAGGAGCCGAAAGCCGACCAGGAAGTCACGCTCGAGATCCTCGACGCGGGCGGCGCGCTCGTGCGCCGGTTCTCGAGCAGGCCCGATCCGGACAAGAAGGGCGGCGGTGGCTTCCTGGCCGAGATGTTCGGAATCACCACGCCGCCGGACCAGTTGCCCGCGAAGGCGGGCCTCAACCGCTTCGCCTGGGACCTGCGTTACCCCGAGGCCACCCGCTTCGACGGGATGATCCTGTGGAGCGGCGGCACGGACGGCCCGGTCGCGGTGCCCGGGAAGTACCAGGCGCGGCTGACGGCGGGCGGCCAGGTGCTGACCCAGGCCTTCGAGGTCCGCAAGGACCCGCGCCTGTCGGTCACCCAGGAGGAGCTGCAGCGCCAGTTCGACCTCGCGCTGAAGATCCGCGACAAGCTGTCCGAGACTCACGACGCGATCCGCCGCCTCCGCGACGTGCGCGAGCAGGCGAAGTCGGCCGCGGAGCGCGCGAAGGGCTCTGCCGGGGAGAAGGCCGTCGCCGAGGCGGCCGAGGCGCTGGCGAAGAAGCTCACCGCGGTCGAGGAGGCGCTGTACCAGACGAAGAACAAGTCGAGCCAGGACCCGCTCAACTATCCGATCCGGCTCAACGACAAGCTGGCCGGCCTCGGCAGCGTCGTGCGCAGCGCGGACGCGGCGCCGACGGCGCAGAGCCTCGCGGTCTGGGACGACCTGGCCGGCCGCATCGACGGGGAACTGGCCACGCTGAAGCGCACGCTGGACGAGGACGTGCCGGCGTTCGTCAAGCTGGTGGAAGAACAGCACGTGCCCGCGATCGTGCTGCGGGACGCGAAGAAGTAGTCCGGGCGGGCCGAGCAGCCCCCCGGGGATGGAGGAAACCGACATGAATCGCACCTGGATCACGCTCGTCGTCGCCGTGTCGCTCGCCGGAGCGGCCGGGGCGCAGAACCCGCCGCCAGCCGCGGACGACCCGTACGGCTGGCTCGAGGACGTCGGCGGCGACAAGCCGCTCGCGTGGGCGAAGGAGCGCAACGCCGAAGCCGAGAAGGAGCTGGCGGGCTCGCCCGAGTTCGCGGCGCTGAAGGCCGACCTGCGCGCCATCCTCGACTCGAAGGCGCGCATCCCGTACGTGCAGAAGCGCGGCGCGCACTTCTACAACTTCTGGCGCGACGCGAAGAACCCCAAGGGGCTGTGGCGGCGCACGACGCTCGAGGAGTATCGGAAGGCCGAGCCGGCGTGGGAGGTCGTGATCGACCTCGACGCGCTGGCCGCGGCGGAGAAGGAGAGCTGGGTCTGGAAGGGCGCCCAGCTCCTGAAGCCGGACTACAAGCGGGCGCTCGTGTTCCTGTCGCGCGGCGGCGCCGACGCCACGGTCACCCGCGAGTTCGACGTCGAGAAGCGGGCCTTCGTCGAAGGCGGCTTCTTCCTGCCCGAGGCCAAGGGCGGTGCGTCGTGGATCGACATCGACACGGTGTACGTCGGCACCGACTTCGGGCCGGGCTCGATGACGACCTCGGGCTACCCGCGGGTCGCCAGGCTGTGGAAGCGCGGCACCCCGCTTTCGGCCGCGACGACGGTGTTCGAGGGGCAGCCCACCGACGTCTCGGTCAACGCCTCCTTCGACGACACGGAGGGCTTCGCTCGCCACTTCGTGCGGCGCGGGATCGCCTTCTACAAGAGCCAGACCTTCCTCCGCAAGGCCGACGGCACGCTGGTCCGGATCGAGATCCCCGAGGACGCCAACCTCGACGTCCACCGCGAGTGGATGACGGTCGAGCTGCGCACGCCGTGGACGGTGAACGGCAGGACCTGGCCGGGCGGGGCGTTGCTGGTCACGAGGTTCGACGACTTCATGGCCGGCAAGCGCGATTTCGCCGCGCTGTTCGAGCCGACCCCGAACAGCTCGCTGGCAGGCGCCACCTGGACCCGCAACCACCTGATCCTCAACGTGCTCGCGGACGTCAAGAACGTGCTGAGCGCGCTGACGCCGCCGGCGGCCGGGGCGGGCGCCTGGAAGCGCGAGTCGTTCGCGGGCGCGCCCCCGTTCTCGACGGTTTCCGTGGGCGCCGTCGACGCGGACGAGTCCGACGAGTACTTCATGAACGTCAGCGGCTACCTGAACCCCGCCAGCCTGCACTACGGCAAGGTCGGAGCGGCGCCCGAGAAGCTGAAGGAGCAGCCGGCGTTCTTCGACGCGTCCGGCCTCGAGGTCAGCCAGCACTTCGCCACCTCGAAGGACGGCACCCGCGTGCCGTACTTCCAGGTCGCCCCGAAGGGGATGGCGCTGGACGGCTCGCACCCGACCCTGCTCTACGGGTACGGCGGCTTCGAGGTCTCGATGACGCCGGGCTACAGCGCGTCGGCGGGCCGCGGCTGGCTGAGCCAGGGCGGCGTCTACGTCGTCGCCAACATCCGCGGCGGCGGCGAGTACGGCCCGCGCTGGCACCAGGCGGCGCTGAAGCAGAACCGGCTCCGCGCATTCGAGGACTTCGCTGCGGTGGCGGAGGACCTGATCGCCCGCAAGGTCACCTCGCCGAAGCACCTCGGCATCCAGGGCGGCTCCAACGGCGGGCTGCTGACCGGCAACATGACGGTGCTCTACCCGCAGCTCTTCGGCGCCGTCGTCTGCCAGGTGCCGCTGCTCGACATGCAGCGCTACTCGAAGCTGCTGGCCGGCGCCTCGTGGATGGCCGAGTACGGCGACCCCGACAAGCCGGAGGAGTGGGCGTTCATCCAGGGCTTCTCGCCCTACCACCTGGTGAAGAAGGACGCGAAGTACCCGCCGGTGCTGTTCACCACGTCGACCCGCGACGACCGCGTGCACCCCGGCCACGCGCGGAAGATGATGGCGAGGATGAAGGAGATGGGCCACGACGTGCGCTACTACGAGAACATCGAGGGCGGCCACGGCGGGGCAGCGAACAACGAGCAGGCGGCGCACATGCAGGCGCTCGCCTACTCGTTCCTGTGGTCGAAGCTGAAGTAGTCCGACTTCTACCGGGTGCGGACGTGGACGCCGCCGTTCGTCGTCCGCACCCGGATCGGGGCCCCGCCCGCGCCGAGGTCGGCGCGGATCTCGCCCTTGCGGATGCCCTCGACCTTCAGCGGCAGGTCCACGTCGAGGCCGCCGTTGACGGTGCCGGTCTCGAGCCGCGCGTTGTAGCCGCCGGGCAGCGTCAGGTGCACGCCGCCGTTCGTGGTCTCGAGGTTCAGCCCCTCGCCTTTCCACGCGGAGCCCGTCGCCCGCACGTGGATGCCGCCGTTGGTGGTGCGGCCCTCGACGGCGCCCGCCACGTCCTCGAGGTGCAGGCCGCCGTTGGTCGTCTGCAGCGCGATGCGCCCCTCGACGCCGGTGACGTGCAGGCCGCCGTTGGTCGAGCGCAGGTCCAGGTCGGTGCGGGCCGGCACCTTGATCCGGTAGGAGACGTGCCAGCCCTGGCCGCGGCGGGTCGTCGGACCCTCCGCGCGGATCGTCCCCTGGGTCACGATCTGCACCTGGTCCGCGAGCGCCTTCGCCTCGGCCGCTTCGGCCGCTTCGGCCACCACCTTGGCCTCGAGGCCGATGCCCGGGCCGCTCCACGTCTCGACCTGGATGCCGCCGTTGGGGCGGGCGTCGACGGCGAGCGGGCCGCGGGTCGGCTCCAGCTTCAGCTCGCGGACCTCGCAGTGGCGTTCGCGGTCCCGGTTCCAGGAGCGGTCTTCGGCGCACCAGTCGCCCGCCGAAGCAGGGAGGGCGCAGGCGGCGACGAGCACGGCGGCGGCAGTCTTCATGGTCGTTCTTCTCCTCGCCCCTGAGATGCCGCCCGGCGGGCGAAGGTTGTCATCCAGCGCACTGGACCGCCGGGTATCATCGGGGACGTGAAGATCCTCTCCCTGTCGCTCCTCGCCGCCGCCCTCGCCGTGCCCGCCGCCGCCCAGGACGCTGCCCACGTGAAACGCGGCTTCGAGCTCTACAAGCAGAAGAACTGCCAGATGTGTCACCAGCTCGGCGGCCAGGGCAACCGCACCGGGACGTCGCACGACGGCGTCGGCGGTCGCCTCAAGCCGGAGGAGATCCGCCAGTGGCTGGTCGACCCGAAGGCCATGGCGCAGAAGACGGGCTCGACCAAGAAGCCGCCGATGATCCCCTACAAGCATCTGCCGAAGGCGGACCTCGACGCGCTGGTCGCCTACCTCTCGTCGCTGAAGTAGCTCGAGAGCGGCTTCAGCGGGCCGCGTCGAGCTCGGCGATCGTCGCCATCGACGGCAGCCGCGTCGTCCGCAGCCGCGCGGCGACCTCCTCGGCCTGGCGCAGCACGCGCAGCGCGTTGCCGCGCGCCAGCTTGGCGAGATCCTCGTCGCTCCAGCCGCGGCGGATCAGCTCGGCGAACAGCTTCGGGTAGCCGGAGACGTCCTCCATGCCCTCGGGCCACGCGTCGTTGCCGTCGTAGTCGCCGCCGAGCCCGACGTGGTCGATGCCGGCGACCTTGCGCACGTGTTCGACGTGGTCGGCGACCTGGGCGACCGTCACCTTCGGCCACTCCACGCCGGAGAAGGTCTCGCGGTACAGCTTCTCGCGCGCCGCGGCGTCGGTGACGCCCCGGCTCTTCTCCTGGTAGGCCTTCCACAGCGGGGCCGCCTTCGCCGCGAACTCCGGCGACACGAACGCGGCGACGAACGTCACCATCACCATTCCGCCGTTCTTCGGCAGCAGCGCCAGCACGTCGTCGGGAACGTTGCGCGGGTGGTCGCAGACCGCCTTCGCGGACGAGTGGGAGAAGATCACCGGCGCCTCGCTCACGCGCAGCGCGTCGTGCATCGTCTCCGTCGAGACGTGCGAGAGGTCGACCAGCATGCCCAGCCGGTTCATCTCGCGCACGACCTCCTCGCCGAAGCGGCTGAGGCCGCCGTGGCGCGGGGCGTCGGTCGCGGAGTCGGCCCAGTCGGTGTTCTTCGAGTGGGTCAGCGTCATGTAGCGCACGCCGAGCATGTGGTACGTGCGCAGGATCGCGAGCGAGTTCTCGATCGCGTGGCCGCCCTCGATCCCCAGCAGCGAGCCGACCCGGCCCCAGCGCGCCTCGTTCTCGACGTCGCGGGCCGAGAGCGCGAGGCCCATCGAGTCGGGGTGGCGAGCGACGATGCGCCGCGCGACGTCGATCTGCTCGAGCTGGGTGCGCACGAAGTCGCCGCCCGCCTCGGCCGGGATGTAGACCGACCAGAACTGGGCGCCGACCCGGCCCTGCTCCAGCCGCGGCAGGTCGGTCTGGCCCGGCGACTTCTGGCGCAGGTCGTAGCGCTCCACCGCGCCCGGCGCCTCCTTCCACTCGCGGATCGCCCACGGCAGGTCGTTGTGGCCGTCGACGATCGGGTGCTTCGCGAGCAGCTCGAGGGCCCGCGCCATCGCGGGTTCGTCGTCGGCGCCCGCGGTCGGAGCCGGCACGACCTCGGCGCAGAGCACGGCGAGGGGCAGGGCGGACAGCGAGCGCATCGAACCTCCTGGGGATGATCAGCGGATTGTAGGGCCGCGGATCGCCCGCGTCCGTGTAGAAGCTTGTGAAGATCGGGCCGGCGCGCACCCTTCGGGGCTATCCTCTCGTCCTCTCCGGCATGCGCCTCGCCCCACTCCTGCCGCTGGTCCTGCTGCTGGGCCCGTTCGCTTCCGCCGCGGAGCCGGCGCCGAGCTTCTCGGGCCTCGACGGCGCGCTGCGCGTGCCGGCGCCGCGCCTGGAGCTCGAGGCCGCCATCGACGGCGTCCTGGACGAACCCGCGTGGGCGGTGGCGGCGCGGCTCACCGGCTTCTCGCAGTACAGCCCGGCCGACGGTCGCCCCGCGGACGACGCCACCGAGGTGCTCGTGTGGTACTCGCCGACTGCACTGCACCTCGGCGTGCGGGCGAGCGCGCCGCCGGGCACGGTGCGGGCGACGCTGTCGAGCCGCGACCGCATCTCGACCGACGACCAGGTGCTGTTCTTCCTGAGCCCGTTCGACGACGGCCGCCAGGCGCTGCTGTTCGCGGTCAACCCGCTGGGCGTGCAGGCGGACGGCGCGCTGGTCGAGGGGACCCGGCGCGAAGGCGGCGGTTTCGGCGGCCTCGCCAGCGACCGCGAGGACGCGGACCTCTCGCCCGACTTCGTGTTCGACTCGAAAGGGCGGCTGACCGAGGCGGGTTTCGAGGTCGAACTCCGGATCCCCTTCAAGAGCCTGCGCTTCCCGTCGGCGGCGACCCAGGACTGGGGCCTGCACGTGACCCGCATCGTGCAGCGCAGCGGCCGCGAGGACTCGTGGGCGCCGGCGAAGCGCTCGGCGTCGTCGTTCCTCGCCCAGGCGGGGAAGCTGGCCGGGTTGACCGGCATCAGCTCCGCCCGCGTGCTCGACGTGATCCCGGAGGCGACGGCTCGCCGCGACGGCGGCCCCGGGCCCGCCGACGCCTTCGAGCGCAACTGGGCGACGCCCGAGGTGGGCGGCAACGTGCGCTGGGGCGTCACCCCCAACCTCACGCTCCACGGCGCCGTCAACCCCGACTTCTCGCAGGTCGAGGCCGACGCCGGCCAGTTCCAGTACGACCCGCGCAGCGCGGTCTACTTCTCGGAGAAGCGTCCGTTCTTCCTCGACGGCCTCGAGCAGTTCGAGACCCCCAACCGCCTGATCTACACCCGCCGCGTCGCCGACCCGTTGTTCGCGGCGAAGCTCAACGGCAAGGCCGGAGCGACGACGCTGGCGGCGCTGGTGGCGATCGACGGCCAGGGCGCCTCGCGCTACCGCGACGAGCGGCCGCTGTTCGCGATCGCCCGCGTCCAGCGCGACCTGCTCGGCAGCTCGCGGGTGGCGCTCGTCTCCACGACCCGCGCCGACGGCGACGACCTCAACCAGGTGCTGGCGGCCGATGCCCGCTTCACCTTCGGCGGCATCTGGACCGCCCGCGCGCAGGGCGCGATCGCGTGGACCCGGGAGCAGGGCCGCTCGTGGAGCGCGCCGCTGTTCGACGCCCAGCTCGATCGCAACGGGCGCCGCTTCGGCCTGCGCTACCGGCTGGTCGGCATCGCCGAGGACTTCGTGACCCGGTCCGGCTTCATCAGCCGCCCCGGGGTCGCCAACGTCAACCTCGACCACCGCATCTCGTGGTACGGCGCCGCCGGCGCGCTCGTCGAGCGCTTCGACACGGACCTCGTGTTCGACGGCGTCTGGCAGTACCGCAAGTTCGTGGGCGAAGGCGGCATCCAGGACCGCAAGTTCCACTGGAACAACAACGCATCGCTGCGCGGCGGCTGGCGCGCGGGGTTCTCGATCCTGAAGGAGACGTTCGGCTACGACGAGGGGCTCTACGCCGACTACGCGCTCCAGCGGCCCGACGGCGGGCTCGATCCCTTCGTCGGCACGCCGCGGCTGCCCAACCTCGACTTCGTCTTCTCGCTCGACACGCCGCAGTGGAAGACGTTCTTCTTCCATGCCGACTGGCTGTTCGGCCGCGACGAGAACTTCTTCGAGTGGGCTTCGGCGGACATCGATTACCTGACGCTGCGCGGGGAGTGGCGCCCCGACCACCGCGTGCGGCTGGAGGCCCGCTACCAGCTCCAGCAGTTCCACCGCCGCACCGACGGCAGCCTCGTGGGCCGGCGTCAGATCCCGCGCGTCAAGCTCGAGTACCAGCTCACCCGCGCCGCGTTCTTCCGCGTGGTCGCGGAGTACGACGCGCGGTTCCAGGACGCCCTGCGCGACGACTCCCGCACGGAGCTGCCGATCGTGCTCGTCACCCCGACCGGCGTCGCCCCGCTGCTGCGCGACGAGGAGGGCCGCCTGCGCCTCGACCTGCTGTTCTCCTGGCAGCCCCGCCCCGGCACGGTGGTGTTCCTCGGCTACGGCTCGGTGCACGCCGAGCCCCGCAACCTCCGCTTCGACGCCCTCGATCGCCGCAGCGACGCCCTGTTCCTGAAGCTGAGCTACCTCTTCCGCCGCTGACGCGGCGTGGGCGCTACTGCTTGCCGAGGACCAGCAGGGTCTCCTCGCCGAAGTACTTGACCATCAGGCGCGACCAGGTCTGGGTCTTGCGCAGGCTGGTCACGTACTCGTCGAGCGCGGCCTTGAGCGCCGTGTCGGCCTTGCGCACGCCCCAGCCCGCGCTGGTCGTCGGGCCGACCAGCGCGCCCGCCTGCAGGTTGGGGTGCTTGCGGCGGGCGAGGCCGAGGTCGGATGCCGACAGCACGCTGGCCGTGATCTCGCCGGAGCCGAGCGCCGCGAACAGCGCATCGAGGCTCGGGTAGTAGCGGATCCCCGCCTCGGCCACGCCGGCCTCGACCGCGGCCGCCTTCCAGCTCGAGGCGCCCTGCAGCAGGCCGACCTTCTCGGCCTTGAGCGCCGCGGCGGTCGCGATCGGCGGCCGCGGCTTCCAGTTCACCGCGACGCGGCGGGTCGGCATCGTCTCGGCGCTGAACGCGATCAGCTTCTCGCGCTCCGGCGTCCGGATGATGCCCATGATCACGTCGACGCGGCCCGCGTCGAGCTCGGCGATGCGCTCGTCGTAGCGGGGCACCGTGACCACGTCCAGCTCCAGCTTGTGGAGCCGGGCGAAGCTCTGGATCATCTCGCGCTCGAAGCCCGGCTCGCCCGTGGGTTTCAGATTGAACATCTCGGGCTGCTCGTCGGCGGCGACGACCACGCGCAGGCGGCCGGACTTCTGGATCTCGGGCCAGTCGGCCGCCGCCGGCAGCGCGACGCAGAGCAGCAGGGCGAGGACGGGGATGCGCATGGTCAGGCCTTCTTTCCCTGGGCGGCGACCGCTGCCGCCTTGGCCTTCGCGGCCTCCTCGTCGCCGAGGTAGCGCCGCGACACCGGCTTCAGGTCCGCGTCGAGCTCGTAGACGAGCGGGACGCCCGTCGGCACGTTGAGCTCGACGATGTCGTCGTCGGAGATGCCGTCGAGGTACTTGATCAGCGCCCGCAGCGAGTTGCCGTGGGCGACGATCGCGACCCGCTGGCCGGAGCGGACCGCGGGCGCGATCCGCTCGTGCCAGCAGGGCAGGAAGCGGGCGATCGTGTCCTTCAGCGACTCGGTCAGCGGAAGCTGCTCCGGCGCGAGCCCGGCGTAGCGCGGGTCGCGGCCGGGATGGCGCTCGTCCTGCGGATCGAGCGCCGGCGGGGGCGTGGCGAACGCGCGGCGCCAGATCTTGACCTGCGCCTCGCCGAATTTCGCCGCCGTCTCCGCCTTGTTGAGTCCCTGCAGCGAGCCGTAGTGGCGCTCGTTGAGGCGCCAGTCGCGCTCCCACGGCACCCACAGGAGGTCCATCTCGTCGAGCGCGATCCACGCGGTGCGGAGCGCCCGCTTCAGCACCGAGGTGAACACCAGGTCGAAGTGCAGGCCCTCGGCCTTCATCAACTGGCCGGCCTCCTTCGCCTCCTGGGCGCCCTTCGGCGTCAGGTCGACGTCGGTCCAGCCGGTGAAGCGGTTCTCGAGGTTCCAGGTGCTCTCGCCGTGGCGCAACAGGACCAGCTTCATCGACCCTCCTCGCACAGACGCCCAAGATACCGCACACGCGTCCCGGTGCAAGCCCGCGGCCTGCTACCCTTCGCGGCCCATGCTGCAGAGCCCGCTGGCCCTGATCCGCCGGCTGCCGCCGACGGTGCAGGTGCTGATCGCCGGCACCTTCGTCAACCGCGCGGGCTCGTTCATCGTGCCCTACCTGACGCTGGTCCTGCGCCGCGAGTTCCGGCTCGACGAGTCGACCGTGGCGCTGCTGGTCGCCGGCTACGGCGCCGGCTCGTTGTGCTCGATCCTGGTCGGCGGCGTGCTGACCGACCGCCTCGGCCGCCGCCGTTGCCTGCTGCTGAGCCTCGGCGGCAGCGGCGTCACCGCGGTCCTGCTCGGCCTCGCGCCCGACATCGGGGTGTTCCTGCCGCTGCTGCTGTGCTTCGGCTTCCTCGCCGACCTCTATCGACCCGCGTCGTCGGCGATCGTCGCGGACCTGTTGCCGTCGAGCCAGCGCGCCGTCGGCTTCGCCGCGCTGCGGATGGCGACCAACCTGGGTTTCGCGATCGGCATGACCACCGGCGGCCTGGTCGCCGACTGGAGCTGGCGGGCGCTGTTCATCGGCGACGGACTGACCACCGCGGGCTTCGGCGCCATCGTGCTGGCGAAGGTGCCCGAGACGCGGCCGCAGCCGGCGGCGGGAGTGGCGGCGGGGCCGGCCCCGTCGCCGTGGCGCGACGGGTTGTACCTGCTGCTGATGTCGGCGGGCGTGCTGTTCGGGATCACCTTCTTCGCGGACTTCACGATCCTGCCGCTGACGGTGACGCTGGCCGCGGGCTACCCGAGCGTCGTCTACGGGGCGCTGGTGGGTTTCAACGGTCTGCTCATCGCCCTGTTCGAGGTGCCGATCACGGCCGCGGTGTCCGGCTTCCGGCGCATGCGGGTGGCGGCGCTGGGCGCGCTGCTCGCCGCGCTCGGCTTCGCCGTCAACGGTCTGGCGCTGCACTGGGGCGTGTTCCTGCTCGGCGTCGTGCTGTGGACGCTGGGCGAGATCCTGGCCATGCCGCAGCAGTCGTCGCTGGTCGCGGACTGGGCGCCGCCCGCCGCCCGCGGCCGCTACCTGAGCGTGTACACCGCGACCTGGAGCCTGGGCATGGCCGTGCACGCCCCGCTGCTGCTGCCGCTCCACGGGCTGCTGGGCGACGCCGCCTTCTGGCCTGTCGTCGGCTTGGCCACGCTGCCGGCGGCGGCCGCCTTCCTGGTGGTCGACCGGCTCGGGGACCGCCCCGAGCGTCTGCTCGGGCGCACCGCGAGCTAGACGTAGCCCTCGTACGCGTAGTACGCGAGCGAAGCGACCTCGTGGACGAGGGCGCTGAGCTGGTCGAGGCGGGGGCCGCCGTCGACGGCCCAGAACACCGAGCGCTGGACGGGAGTCGCGACGACTTGCAGCTTCGGATGGGCCCGCCGGAACGAGCCCACGGCCCGCCGCATGTGGTACGGCGAGCTGACGAGCAGCACGCGGCGCCAGCCCTGCCCGGCGGCCAGCGCGCCCAGCACGACGGCGTGCTCGTGGGTGTTGCGCGGGCGGTCCTCGAGCAGGATCGCCTCGGCGGGCACGCCGCGCATCATCGCCAGCGTGCGCATCACCTCGGTCTCCCGGAACCCGGCCTCCAGCGGCGAGGAGAAGACGATCCGCGGGGCCAGGCCGCGCTGGTAGAGCTCGACCGCGCGCAGCACGCGGTCCTCCGCGCGGCGCCCGGGGTCGCCGCCTTCGCCGGTGCCGCCGGCCAGCACCAGGATCGCGTCGGCGGGCACCGGGCGCTGCTCCAGCCGCAACGGCGCCGCAGCCCAGAACACGAGCGAGGTCTGGAACAGGCCGAAGTAGAGCAGCCCCGCGGCCAGCGCGGCGGCGCCGACCCGTCGCCGGCCGCGCCGGTAGAGGCCCTCGAGCCGCGTCCGCCACGCGCGGGGCACGGCGTCACGCCGGGCGGCACTGCCCGCCACCAGCGTGGCCATCTCGCGCACCCGTCGCTCCCAGGCGTTGGATCGCGCCGCCTCGATCCGGCGCGCGGCGCTGGCGGGCGTCCGGTCGGCGGCCGCGGCCTCGACTGCCGAAGCGAAGGCGTCCGCCCCGGCCGCGATCGACAGCACGCGCTCGTGGCGCTCGTCGTAGCGCCGCACCTCGGGCAGGTCGGTGGAGACGACCGGCAGCCCCATCGCCAGGTACTCGTTGAGCTTGGTCGGGTAGACGTTGTCGGTGTACTCGTCGCGGCGGTACGGGATCAGGCCGAGGTCGAAGCCCTTCAGGCAGGCCGGCAGGTCCTCGTGGGCGCGCGGGCCCAGCAGGTGCACGTTGGGCAGCGCGCGGAGCGCCTCGACGTCGGTCTGGATCGGCCCGACCAGCGCGAAGCTGACGTGCGGCAGCCGCTTCGCCACCTGGCACAGCAGCGGCTGGTCGATCCAGCGGTGCACGCCGCCGACGTAGCCCGCGACCGGTCTCGGCAGCCGCGCGATCTCGGCCGGCACCCCGCCGGGGGCCTCGCGCACCCGCTCGAAACGCGGCAGGTCGACGCCGAACGGGAACACGTGGACCGCGTCCGAGCGCTCGCGGGCGCGCAGCCGCAGCTTCTCCGAGGTGACGAACACCAGGTCCGCGGCGCCGAACAGCGCCGGCTCGGTGTCGCGCACGCGGCGCGCCGCGGGGGAGCTGTGGGCGAGGTCGTCGATGCAGTAGTAGACGGTCAGCAGCGGGTCGAACTCGGTGATCAGGTCGAGCACGATCGGGGTCGGCAGGAACGTCCACACGATCGGCCGCCCGAAGCCGGCGGCCCGCATCCAGCGCCGGAGCGCACGCCGCAGCAGCGTGCGGTTGACCCAGCGCGCGAGCCGGGAGTACGGGAACGGCAGCATCACCGGCGAGAACACGAACAGGCCTTCCGCCTCCTGGCGGAAGCCACGGGTGCCGCGCCACCAGTTGGCCAGCCGCTGGCGGATGCGCGGCAGGTCGGACAGCCGCGGCCGCCGCACGCCGGTGTTCTCGACGAACAGCACGCGGTTGCCTTCTGCGGCCAGCGCCGACATCACGTGCTGGTGGCCCTGCCAGATGAAGTCCCAGTCGATCGACGACAGGCACAGGATGTCGCGTCCGCGCAGCGGGAACGGCTCCTCCCGCGCGCCGGGGGCGCGCCACTCGAGCACGCGGGGCTGGGGTTCCAAGGCGCTAGGAGGATACCCCCGCGCCCAGGTCCCGCCACAGCGCGAGGTGGGCCTCGGCGCAGGCGGCGAGCGAGCGGGGGAGAACGGCCGCGCGGGCGGCGGCGCCCCAGGCCGCGCGCCGGGCCGGATCGGACACGGCCTCGGCCAGGCCGGCGGCGAGGCCGTCGCCGTCGCCGACCTCGACGAGACGACCGCTCACGCCGTCTTCGACCAGGTCGTCCGTGATGCCGGGCAGGCGATGGACGACGCACGGCAGGCCGCTCGCCATCGCCTCCAGCACCACGTTGGGCCGGCCCTCGCGGCGCGACGCGAACGCGAACAGGTCCGCGGCGCGATAGACGGCGGCCACGTCCTCGCGGTGGCCGAGGAACGCGACGCGGTCGCCGAGCCCGAGCGCGGCCGCGTCGGCGCGGACCGCCACCGCGTAGCCGGCGTCGACCTCGGGGTTGGCGGCCTGCTCGGCCCCGGCGAAAGCCAGCGTGCCCGCGCGACCGGGGCCGCGGGCCCACGCCGCCAGCAGCTCGCGCTGGCCCTTCTCCGGGGCGAAGTGGCCGACGCACAGCGCCAGGGGCCCGGCTGCCGGCAGGCCCAGCGCGGCCCGAGCGGCCGCCCGTTCGGCCGTCGAGGGGGGGCGGAAGCGCTCGAGATCGACGCCGTTGTCGATCTGGCGCACGCGGCCCGCGTCGATCCCAGCGCGCAGCGCCAGCTCGCGCAGGGCCGGGCTGGGCGCGACCAGGGCGTCCGCGGTGCCCGCGACCCAGGCGGCGAGCTGTCCGCGGGCGCGCAAGGCCACGGGATCGTCGGCCCCGGCCGAGGTCAGCCGCAGCACGACGCGCAGCCCCAGCTCGCGGGCGAGCGCCGTCAGCAGCACGGCCTTGCGCGACCAGCCGACGAGGTGGACGACGGCGACGTCGTGGCGCAGCTTCCACAGCGCCGTTCCCAGGCGCAGGCTCGCCGCCGCGACGGAAGCTCGCGACTCGGGCCGAAGCGCCACCCGAGTCACCGGCACCCCGTCGTCGACGAGGCTCGCGGGCAGCTCCGGCCGGCGGCTGGTGGCCAGCACGTGGAGCGCGACGCGGTCGCGGCAGGCGTGGGCGAGGGCGCGCGCCTGGAGGCTGCCGCCGGCGGCCTCGGGGTGCCAGGCCCCGGTCACCAGCAGCACGCCGCGGGCGCCCACGCCCGGGCTCAGAGCCTTCGTTCGGCGCCCGGCCAGTTGGTCCACACCGGCACGCCGCAGAAGTGCTCGCCTTCGGTGCAGGTCGGCGTCACCCGCTTCGCGCGCAGCACGCAGGGCGGGCCCATGTGGCGGACGAGGCGCGGGTGCACGGCGCGCACCTGCTCGAGCTCCTCCATCGACGCCCGCCAGATCTCCTCCTGGGCGTTGAAGCAGGTGCGCATCACCCACTTGTGGGCGAGGTAGAGCAGGCTGCCGGACTCGTGGAAGCGCAGCGCCTTGGCGTTGGGCAGCAGGTAGAGCGCCGCTTCCAGCGGGGCGCCCAGCTCCAGCAGCCGGTTCTTCGCCGCCCACGCGCGATCCATCGCCCGCAGGTAACGCTCGCGCGCCTCGGCGTTCGCGGCGATCAGCGGCGGCGTCACGTAGTCGGGGCGGCGGGTGTCGGTCAACGTCATCAGCGGCCGCGAGCCGGGCACCATGCGGTGGCGCTGGTCCTGGCTGTCGGCCGTGTGCGACAGCTTCTTCAGGAACGTGTAGGTCGCGTGGTGCATCGCGCGCGACAGCGGCGACAGCGTCTGCACGTTGACGGTGTCGAGCCGGTGGCGGTTGCGCGAGGGGTCGAGCAGCAGCTCCAGGGCGGCGTCGTCGGGCAGGCTGGCCGCGGTCGCGCCGAGCACCGCCCGCACCGCCTCGGCGGTGGTCGGCTCGGCGCGTGCCGACCAGTCGACGAGGTGCGAGACGCGGGCGCCGAGCAGGGCGTCGAGTTCGCGCGCGGCGGCGTCGCCGTCGGCCTCGAAGCGGGGCAGCCGCAGCTCCGCGATCTCCTCGTCGCGCAGCGGCCCTTCGCCGACCCGCTCGAAGAAGTCGCGGTCGCGCTCGCGCACGAGGTCGACCATCGCCTGCACGACCGCGGCGGTCTCGGCCGGCGCGTCGCCGGTGCGGCACATCCGCCACAGCCGGTGCAGCACCAGCCCGGAGACGGTGTGGACCATCGAGGTGAAGGCGGCGACCGGGATCACGTAGCGCGCGGTCTCGATCGCCTTCTTCTCGGCCTCGCGCGCCGCCCGCTTCTTGCGCTTGTCCGAGGCGCGCTCGGTGATGTAGCGCAGCTCGCCGACGATCCGCGTCGTGTCCCGCTTCAGCAGTTCGGTCAGCTCGCGGTAGGCCTGCCACGCCTCGGCCACGGCGGCGTCATAGACCGCGCGGGCCTCGGCGGAGAGCCCGGCCGGGACGAAGGCGCGGACCTCGTCGAGGCGCACGAAGCGCTGGCTCGACTGCTCGGAGTTGTAGAAGGGGTGGGCGTGCAGGAACGTCCACACGAACTGGCGGCTGACGTTCTCGAGCCCGAACTCGAAGTGGGCGTGCTGGTAGACGGTGTGGTGGCCGCCGTCGAAGGTGAGCGGCCCGATCGAGGCGCGCTGGCCCTCCGTGACCTCCTCGGGCCCGATCACCCGCGGCGAGTAGCAGGTGCGGGCGGCGGCGATCGCGCCGTCGTAGGCGCGCTCGAAGGCGTTGCGCAGGGTGACGCGCGGAGCGGCGGTCTGGACTTCTTCCACGGGGCCGGAGGGTAGCATTCCGCCGCGAAGCATGGACGACCTGGTCGGCGTGTCGCGCGGGCTGGACCCCGAGGTGGTGCTGGAGGCCTACGCGCGGGGCGTGTTCCCGATGGGTTCCGAGCGGCGCCGGGTGGTGACCTGGCACTGCCCGGACCCGCGGGCGGTGATCCCGCTCGACGGCTTCCACGCCTCGCGCTCGTTGCAGCGCAGCCGCCGGCGCGGCGGCTTCACGTTCAGCTTCGACCGTGCCTTCACCGACGTGATGCTGGGCTGCGCCGCAGACCGCCCGGTGTGGATCACGCCCGAGTTCGTGCGCGTCTACTCGGGCCTGCACGCCCGCGGCCGCGCCCACTCCGTGGAGGTGTGGCAGCACGGGGTGCTGGTGGGCGGCCTCTACGGCGTGCACCTCGGCGCCGCCTTCTTCGCCGAGAGCAAGTTCCACCGCGTCACCGACGCCTCCAAGCTGGCGCTGTGGGCGCTGGTCGAGCGGCTCCGCGAGCGCGGCTTCCGGCTGCTCGAGGTGCAGTACGTGACCCCGCACCTGGCGACGCTCGGGGCGATCGAGATCCCGCTCGCCGAGTACCTGCGGCGGCTGGAGGCGGCGCTCGCCGTCGAGGCGACCTTCTAGTCGGCGTCGCCCTCGTCGACCGGTTCCTGGGGGCCGAAGCGGTCGAACTCCTCCTGGTAGGCGAGCGAGCGCAAGCCTTCCATGCGGTCGAGGTAGACGCGGCCGTCGAGGTGGTCGCACTCGTGCTGGATCACCCGCGCGTAGAAGTCGCGGGCCTCGACGCTCCACGGCCGGCCGTGGCGGTCGAGCGCCTCGAGCCGCACCCGCTCGTGGCGCGGCACGACGCCGCGGAAGCCGGGCACCGACAGGCAGCCCTCCACGCCGCGGACGCGGCGCTTTCCGAGCGGGGTCAGCTTCGGGTTGACGAGCACCGTGACCGGCACGCCGTCCTCCGCGCGTTCGTCCGTGGGCAGGATCTCGATCACGGCCAGCCGCCACGGCACGTGGACCTGGGGCGCGGCGAGGCCGACGCCGTCGTACTCGTGCATGGTCTCGACCATGTCGTCGACCAGGCGCTGGAACGCGGGCGTCTCGATCTCGGCCAGCGGGACGGGCTTCGCGGTGCCGCGCACGACCGGGTGTCCGATGCGGCCGACCTTCAGGATCGCCATCGCCTCCTCCTCGTCAGCCCCGCGCCGGCCGCAGCCGGGCGTGGAGTTCGTCCAGGGTCCGCACCCGCCAGTGCACGGGGAAGCCGTTGGCCCGCTTCACCGGGGCGTCGCCGTCGACCCAGGCGAAGCGCACCCCGGCGCCGTGAGCCGCCGCCCCGTCCGAGCGCGGGTCGTCGCCGATCATCAGCGCGTCCTCCGGCCGCAGCCGCAGCGCCCGCAGCGCATCTTCGACGAGCCGTGGATCGGGCTTGGCGTAGCCCGCGCGCTCGGAGGTGACGACGGCGTGGAAGTGCCCGGCGAGGCCCGAGGCGCGCAGCCGCGAGCGCTGGACGCGGTCGATGCCGTTGGTCACCACCGCCAGCTTGCGCCCGCGCAGCGCGCGGAGCAGGCGCCGGGTGCCCGGCAGCAGGTCGCCGCGCCCGGCCAGTTCCAGCAGGTACCGGCGCGAGAGCCGCGGCGCCAGCCGCTCCGCCCCGCCGTGGGCGCGCAGCGTCCGGCGGAAGCGCTCGACGGCGAGCGCCGCCGTCGTCGTCTCGCCGCGGCGGTAGGCGGCCCACAGTTCGTCGTTGACCGCGCGGTAGTGGGCCAGGACGGCGCCGCCGAACGGCAGGCCGGCGCTCCGCCAGACGGCGCGCAGCGCCATCCGCTCGGCCCGGTGCATGTCGAAGAGGGTGTGGTCGAGGTCGAACAGCAGACCCCGTGGCCAGGAGGCGGGGGCCAGGGTCCTACTTGGCGCGGTAGGTGATCAGGCCGCGCTTGAGGTCGTAGGGCGAAACACCGACGGTGACGCGGTCGCCACCGATCACGCGGATGCGGTACTGGCGCATCTTGCCGTTCAGCCGGGCGAGCACCTCGTGGTTCTCGCCGACCTTGACCTTGTAGTTTCCCCCGGCCAAGACCTCGACGACGACGCCCTGGAGTTCGATCAGGTCTTCTTTGCTCATTCGGCCCTCATTTTGCGGCCTGCGGGGGCCGTCTGCAAGCCGCCGCCCTTTATTTGCCGGTCTTCCGGAAGTCGACCAGGCCGGGCCGGGTCTCCGGCTGGCAGCGCGGGCAGTACCAGGCGTCCATGCCCTTGACCCCGGCGACGCGCAGCTTCGACTGGCAGCGCGGGCAGGTCTCCTTGCGCCGCACCTTGAGGAAATCGCGCACCTTCTCCTCGATCGGGGCGTCGCGGGCGGCCACCTCGTCCACGGCCTCGCGGATCACCTTGACGATCGCGCCGTGCAGCCGCACGCCGTCGTCGTGCGACAGCCTGCGGCAGAAGGTCTTGGGATGGACGCCGGCCTCGAACAGCACCTCGTCGGCGTAGGCGTTGCCGATCGCGTCGAGGGCCTTCTTGTCGAGCAGGAACACCCGCACCTGGTCCTTGCGGTGGCGCAGCAGGCTGACGAAGCGCTCGGCGGTGAACTCCGGCGAGAGGACGTCGATGCCCCCGCTGTGGAAGGCCGGGATCGCACTCCAGTCGCCCTCGGCCACGAGATACGCCTTGCCCATGCTCTTTTCGTCGAGGTAGCGCAGTTCCAGCGCCGGCGCCTCGCCGCGGGGCCGGAACTCGATGGCGAAGCCGAGGGCCGGCTCGTCCGGCTCGCCGGGGGGCGCCAGCCGGAAGCGGCCGGCCAGCATCGGGTTGACGGCGAGGTCGAGGCCCTCGAAGCGGAAGATCAGGAAGTGGCCGCGCCGCAGCACGTCGCGTAGCGTGCGGCCCAGCACCAGCGAGAGGTTGCCGCGCACGAGGCAGCGGAGCACCACCGGGTCGCGCACCCGCTCGGCTTCGACCGCCCGGTCCAGGAGCTGCTCCCGCAGGCGGGCCAGGACGTGGAGCAGGTCGGGCAGCTCGGGCATGTCAGGGCTCGGGCGTCACGCCGAGTGCGACCAGCTTCAGCCGCCCGTCGAGCCCGGCCTCGACAGTCGTGACCGAGCCGTTCGCCACCTTCGGCAGCAGGTCCTGCGGCTGGCTCTTGCCGTCGGCCGTGGCGGCGAACGGGCCGATCACCTCGCTGTGGGCGACCAGCACGACCGCCTTGCCGCCGTGGCGCGCCGCCAGTTCCGCGCCCAGCGCCGAGACGCGCGACACGACGTCGGCCAGCGACTCGCCGTTCGCGGGCCGCGGGTCGCGCCCGGCCTTCCACTCCGCCTGTCGCGCGGACCACGCGATCTCCGCGCCGCTCGCGTCGGTGCCCATCTCCATCGAGCGCAGCCGCGGGTCGACGCGGACCTCGAGCCCGCCGAGCGCCGCGGCGATCTCGCGCGCGGTCTCCTGCGCCCGCATCGCCAGCGACGACACGACCAGCGCCGGTTTCGCGGCGGCCAGGGCGCGGCCGGCCGCGCGGGCCTGGGCGCGGCCTTCGTCGGTCAGGTGGTCGAGCTGTGCGTCGGTGAGCCCCGCCGGCCGCGGCTGCAGGTTGGAGAGGGCCAGGCCGTGGCGCACCAGGAGCAGTTGCACCGGCTGCGGCTCGTGAGCCGCCGCAGGAACCGCCAAGGCCGCCGCCAGCAACCACGCGTGCCGCATCGATCCCTCCCCGCGCCGCGATTCTATGCGGCGCCGAGCGCGGCCTCGATCGCCGCCTGCTGGGGCGAGCCGGGGGCGAACGGATCGCACGGCGCGCCGCCGTGCGGGCAGCCGCCGGCCCCGACGTGGGCCTCGACCGCGGCGGGGAAGCGCGCGAGCAGGCCGAGCGCCGCCGTGGCGCCGGTGCGGGCGTGGGCGCAGTAGCCGTGCTGCTGCATGAAGCCGGCTGCCTCGCGCAGGTAGTGCAGGTCGCGCCCGCGCGCGCTGCCGGCCTCGAGGTCGCGCAGGATGCCCGCCAGCCGCGCGGTGCCGACGGTGCACGGCGGGCACTGGCCGCAGGCCTCGCGCTCGAAGAAGCCCGCCAGCGAGACGGCGAGCTGCAGCGGGCAACGCGACGCGCCGACGACCAGCAGCGACGCGGTGCCGAGGCCCGAGCCGGCCGCGCGCAGCGCGTCGGGATCGAGCGGCAGGTCGGCCTGGGCGGCCGAGAGCGGCGGAGCCGAGGGGCCGGCCGGGAACAGCAGGCCGATCCCGTCCGGCGCGCCGCCCGCGCGCGACTCGATCACCTCGCGCAGCGGGGTGCCGAGCCGCACCTCGTGCACGCCGGGCCGGGCGACGTCGCCCCAGATCGAGCAGAGCGTGGTCTCGCCGGCGCGGAACGCGTCAGGATCGGCCAGCGCCGCCGGCACCCGCGACAGCGTCTCGACGTTCTGGACCAGCGTCGGGCGCCCGTGGAGGCCGACCGCGAACGGCCGCGGCGGCTTGGGCCGCGGCCAGGCGCGGCGGCCCTCGATCGACTCCAGCAGCGCCGTCTCCTCGCCGGCGACGTAGCTGTCCTCGCCGCGATGGAGGTGGACCTGCGGCCCCGCGGCCGGGGCTGCCGCGATGGCCGCCTCGAGCGCCGCGGCGGGCCCCGCGAAGGAGCCCTTCAGGTAGACGTGGGCCTCGCGGGCTCCGAGCGCTTCGGCCGCCGCGCGCAGCCCGGCGAGCACGGCGTCGGGGCGCCGCAGCATCGTGAAGCGGTCCTTGATCGAGCCGGGCTCGCCTTCGGCGCCGTTGGCGACGACCACGGCCTCGCCGCCTTCGGCTTTCACGGCCTGCCACTTGCGGGCCGCGGGGAACCACGCCCCGCCCCGCCCCCGCAGCCCGGAGCGCCCCAGCCTCTCGATCGCGTCCACGGTGTCTCCTCCGCCCCGAAAGCCCGGATCGTAGCGCGAAGCCGTCCAGGGTCTTGCCGCCCGAGCAGGGTTTCGGGTTACCCTGTGTGTGGCGGGCGCCGAACCCGGTTTTCAGTTCCGGGAGGGGTGCGCCCCGGTTGAGGCGAGGCGACGATGATCGAGATGACGGCGGTGGCCGCGGAGAAGGTGAAGGGCATCCTGGCGCAGGAGAAGGAGGCGCTGCCGCAGGGCGGGCTCCGCATCTACGTGCAGGGCGGCGGCTGCTCGGGCTTCCAGTACGGGATGGTCCTCGACGAGGTCAGCGACGGCGACGAGGTGTTCGAGATCGACGGCATCAAGGTGATCGTCGACCCGATGAGCCTCAAGTACCTCGACGGCGCCCAGGTCGACTACAAGGAAGACCTGATGGGCGGCGGCTTCGCGATCAAGAACCCGAACGCCAAGTCGAGCTGCGGCTGCGGCCACTCGTTCAGCACCGAGTCGGGGGCGTTCAACCACTGATCCCCGCGGGGAGGCGGGGGCGCTGAAAGGGCGCCCCCGCGACCACATGGCGCTGCCCCTCCGGATCCCGCTGTTCCCGCTCCCCGACGTGGCCCTGTTCCCGGGGCTGCCGTTGCCGCTGCACGTCTTCGAGCCGCGCTACCGGCGGATGGTGGCCGACGCGCTCGAGGGCGACCGCACGATCGGCCTCGTGATCCTGCGCCCCGGCTTCGAGGCCGACTACGAGGGGCGTCCCGCCGTGTTTCCCGTGGGCTGTGCCGGCCGCATCGAGGAGATCGAGCGGCGGCCCGACGGCCGCTACGACATGCGGCTGCGGGGCCTGTCCCGCTTCCGCATCGTCGAGGAACACCCGGGCCACCCGTACCGCGTCGCCACGGTGGAGTCGCTGGCCGAAGGAGATGGCACCGGCAACGACCTGGCGGACGCCCGCAAGAGCCTGCTGTCGGCTCTGGGCCGCGCCCCGGACGGTCCTGCGGTGCTGGTCGTGCAGGGCGAGGTCGACGACGCGACGTTCGTGAACGCCCTCGCCCAGGCGCTGCCGATGGGCGCGGTGGAGCGCCAGTCGCTGGTCGACGCCGGCGACGCCCACGAGCGCGGCCGCCGCCTGCTCGACCTGCTCGAGTTCCAGGCCCTCGAGCAGCGGGCCCCTGTAGCCGGCCGCCGCCACGTCCACTGACCGGCTAACGACGCGCTACCCCCCGGCGGGGACGGTAACGACGCCACAGAGTCACCGAGGCCACCGAGACGCACAGAGGACGGACAGAGGTGCAGGCCTTGAACGCCCTCTGTGAACCTCTGTGTCTCTGTGCCTCGGTGGCGTCGTTCCACGGGACGGCAACGACGCCACAGAGGCACCGAGGGCACAGAGGGACACAGAGAGGTGTGGCTCGCCCCGCCTCGGTGAATCTCTGTGCCTCTGTGCCTCGGTGGCGCCGTTTCGCCGGCCGACGACCGCTGCGGGGACGCTAACGACGGTAACGACGCCACAGAGGCACCGAGGGCACAGAGGGACACAGAGAGGTGTGGGTCGCCCCTCGGTGAATCTCTGTGTCTCTGTGCCTCGGTGGCGCCGTTTCGCCGGCCGACGACCGCTGGGGGGACGCTAACGACGGCAACGACGCCACAGAGGCACCGAGGGCACAGAGGGACACAGAGAGCGCCGTTCGCAGCGTGGCCGTTCGCAGGGTGGCGCCGTCGCCCGGCTACCCCCGCCGCTCGCGCCAGGCCCGCCAGCCGACCACGGCCAGCGTGAGCGCCGTCAGCGGCAGCACGAAGGCGCCCATGACCAGGCCGTACATCGGCAGGGCGTCGTGGTGCTGGGCGGCCATCACGACGTAGGCGGTGTAGGCGACGAAGTAGAAGAGGAACAGCGCCCCCTCCCAGCGCGCGATGACGGAGCCGCTGGCGAAGATCGGCAGGCAGGCGACCGCGACCGCGATCATCACCGGCAGGTCGAACGCCATCAGTGCCGGCGGGGCTGCGAGTCCCTGCGGCGCCACCAGGCCGGTCATGCCGAGCACGGCCAGGATGTTGAAGATGTTGCTGCCCACCACGTTGCCGACGGCGATGTCGCGCTCGCCCCGGATCGCGGCCAGGATCGAGGTGGCGACCTCGGGCAGCGAGGTGCCGGCGGCGACGATGGTGAGGCCGATCACGAGCTCGCTGACTCCCAGCGCCTGGGCGAAGGCCACCGCGCCGTCGACGAGCCAGCGCGAGCCCAGCACCAGCAGCGCCAGGCCGACCGCGACCCAGCCCAGGTTGGCGGCCGTCGAGGTCTTCTCCCGCGGCTCGTACTCCGCGGCGAACTCCGCCTGGATCGCCGCCGACTCGCGCCGGCTCTGCACGATCTGGAAGACGGTGTAGGCGATCGCGCCGCCGAACAGCAGCACGCCGTCGAGCCGCCCGATCCCGCCGTCGAGGCACAGCATCCAGGTCGCGACCGAGAGGGCGATCATGATCGGCACGTCGAGTCGCACGATCTGGGCCGAGACGACGAGCGGCGAGATCAGGGCCGAGGCGCCGAGGATGAAGAGCACGTTGAAGATGTTGCTGCCGACCACGTTGCCGAGCGCGAGGTCGGCCTGGCCGAGGAACGCCGACTTGACGCTGACGGCCATCTCCGGCGCGCTGGTGCCGTAGGCGACGACGGTCAGCCCGATCACCAGCGGCGAGATGCCGAGCGCCGCCGCCAGCCGCGACGCGCCCTTGACCAGCAGGTCGGCCCCCAGCACCAGCAGGGCCAGGCCCGCCACGAACAGCACCACCGTCGTCACGCTCAAGCGTCGTTCCTCCTGCCGCGGTCCCGGCGACGGGCCTCGGCGTCTCGCAACTCGTCGACCGTCGTTCCTTCCCACAGCGGGCTGCCGCGCCGGTATCCGGCGCGGCCGATCGCGTGGGCCGCGACCGGGGCCGTCAGGAACAGGAACACGATCACCACGACCGCGCGGCCGGCGACGGCCGCGGTCCCGAAGTGCAGCCCGGCCCCGGCCAGGATCAGCGAGGCGCCGAGCGTCGCGGCCTTCGAGGTCGCCGACATCCGCAGATAGAGGTCGGGCAGCCGCACCAGTCCCAGCGCCGCCAGCAGCATGAACGCCGCGCCCAGCAGCAGCAGTGCCGCGACCAGCCAGCCCGTCATTCGGCGCCTCCGCGCTCCGCGTAGCGGGCGAAGGCCACGGTGCCCAGGAAGGCGACCAGCGCCAGCACCAGCGCGACGTCCAGGTACACGGGGTCGCCGGCCAGCACCGAGCCGGCGCCGGCCACGCCGATGCCCAACGCGCTCAGCAGGTCGACCGCCACCACCCTGTTGGCGAGGTCGGGCCCCCGCACAAGGCGCACGAAGGCGAGCAGCACTCCGGCCCCGATCAGGGCCAGCGCCAGCGCAGCGCCGACGGCTGCGGTCACCGGAACACCTCCAGGATGCGGCGCTCGAAGCCGTCGCGGATCTCGTGGCGCAGCTCGTCGGGGCTCTGCGTCGACATCGCGTGCACGTACAGCGTGCGGCGGTCGGACGACACGTCGAGGCTGAGCGTGCCCGGCGTCAGGGTGATCAGGTCGGCGAGCAGCGCGATCTCCGCGTCGCGGTCGAGCCGCAGCGGCACCGCGACGATCGCCGGCCGCAGCCGGCCGGCCGGCGCCAGCACGGCCGCCGCGACCTTCAGGTTCGAGACCACGATCTCGCGCGCGAAGAACAGCGCGAAGCCGGGCAGGCGGTGGAGGCGGACGCGCGCGAACCCCTCGCCGCCGAGCGGCTTCGAAAGCCGCAGCAGGGCGAGACCCAGCCCGAGGCCGAAGACCGCCGCCGCGGGCGAGCCGTCGCCCGTGAGCGCCATCCAGCCGAGTGCCAGCGCCAGCGCCTCCAGCTTCACCGCGCCGCTCCCGGGCCGAGCACGGCCTCCACGTAGCGGGCCGGGTCGGAGAGCTGCGCGCCCGCGCGGCTCGCCAGGTCGAACACCGGTCCTGCGGCCAGGCCGACCGCGACCGTGATCGCGGCCAGCGCCACCACGGGGCCGAGCAGCGTCCAGGGCAACGGCTGGTCCTCGCGCGGGCCGGGCGCCGGCGGCTCCTTCCAGAACGCCTCGTTCCACAGCTTGGTCATCGAGTACAGCGTGAGCAGGCTGACCGCCAGCGCGATCGCGGTGACCAGGTACTGCCCGGCGTCGAGCCCGGCCTTGACCAGCACCAGCTTGCCCCAGAAGCCCGAGAGCGGCGGGATGCCGGCGAGCGAGAAGGCCGGCACCAGGAACAGCAGGGCGAGCGCGGGCCGCCGCTTGTAGATGCCGCCGAGCGACTCGAGGGCGAGGGTGCCGCCGATCCACTTGACCAGGCCGCCGACCAGGAACAGGTTGGTCTTCACCACGATGTGGTGCATCAGGTAGAACACCGTGCCGGCCAGCGCCAGCGGGGTGGCGAGGCCGAGGCCCAGCACCATGTAGCCGATCTGGCTCACGATGTGGAACGAGAGCACGCGGCGGAACTCGAACTGGGCCGCGGCGCCGAGCACGCCCGTCACCATCGTGAACACGGCGATGCCCAGGATCAGCGCGTCGGTGAACTCCGGCTCCGCCCTGAAGATCAGCGTGAAGGCGCGCACCAGGGCGTAGACGCCGACCTTGGTCAGCAGCCCCGCGAACACCGCGGAAACGGCGACCGGCGGCGTGTGGTACGAGGCCGGCAGCCAGAAGAACAGCGGGAACACGGCGGCCTTGATGCCGAAGGCGACCAGCAGCAGGCAGGCGAGGGTGGTCGACAGCCCGGGCGCCACGCCGGACTCCAGGGTCCGCGCCAGGTCGGCCATGTTCAGCGTGCCGGCGACGCCGTAGAGGGTGCCGACGGCCACCAGGAAGAAGCCCGAGGACAGCAGGTTCAGCGTCACGTACTTGACGGCGCCCTCGAGCTGCGCGCGCTCGCCGCCGAGCGCGAGCAGCACGAACGACGCCATCAGCATCACCTCGAAGGCGACGTAGAGGTTGAACAGGTCGCCGGTGAGGAACGCCATGCACACGCCGGCCAGCAGCACGTGGAACAGCGTGTGATAGCCGTGGGCCTCGCGCACGTCGTCGATCGAGCCCAGCGAGTACACCGCCACGGCGAGCCCGGTGACGCCGGTCAGCAGCACCAGGATCGCGGCGAAGCGGTCGGCGACCAGGCTGATCCCGAACGGCGCGGGCCAGGCGCCGACCTGCAGCACCGCGAACTCCGCCGCGTCGACGTGGCGCAGCAGGGCCGCGGCGGCCAGCAGCAGCAGCCCGGCGCCGCCGACGCTCGCGGCGCGGCGCGCGCGCGGAAACGCGTGCAGGGCCAGGCAGGCGATCGCGGTGGCGAGCGGCACCAGCACCGGCAGCACCGGGAGCGCGCGGGTCATTGGTCGGTCGAACGCAGCGCGTCGAGATCGTCCGTGCCGGTGGCGCGGTGGGCGAGCTTGACGAGCACGAGCAGGAAGGCCTGGACGCCGAAGCTGATCACGATCGCGGTCAGCACCAGCGCCTGCGGCACGGGGTCGGAGTAGGGGGCGGTCAGTTCCGCGGCACCCGGCGGCACGATCGGGGCCCCGTCGCGCGAGACCCGGCCCATCGTGAAGATCAACAGGTTGGCGGCGTGGGTCAGCAGCCCGAGGCCGAGCACCAGCTTGACGATGCTGCGGCGCATCACCAGGTACAGCCCCGCGCCGTAGAGGATGCCGATGACGACGGCGAGCAGGGCGGTCACCGCTCCTCCTCCGCCAGCGCGAACAGGATCGCCATCGTGATGCCGAGCACGACCAGGAAGACGCCGACGTCGAACAGCACGGGCGTGCCGAGCTTGCCGACGACCGGCAGCGGCGTCTTCAGCCAGGAACCGGTCATGAACGCGCCGCCGGCCAGCAGCGGCGGCAGGCCGGAGCAGAGCGCGGTGAACAGCCCGGCGGCGACCAGCGACAACGGGTCGACCCGCAGCAGGTCGCGCGCCGCGCCCTGGCCCTGGACGAGCAGCACCAGGGCGAAGGCGGCGGCAGCCACCAGGCCGCCGACGAAGCCGCCGCCGGGCTCGTTGTGGCCGCGCACCAGCAGGAACACGGAGAACATCAGCGTCAGCGGCAGCAGCAGCCGGGTGGCGGAGCGCAGGATCGGAGAGTCGAGCGTCACAGCGACTCCTTGCGGTCCTCGGGGCGCAGGCGCAGCAGCGCCACCACGCCCAGCGCCGCCACGGCCAGCACGGTGATCTCGCCCAGAGTGTCGAAGGCGCGGAAGTCGACCAGGATCACGTTGACGACGTTGCGGCCCTGGGCGGCGGACAAGGAGTTGGCGGCGAACCAGTCGCGCAGCGGGGTGGCATGGGGGGTCGCGGTGGCGGCGAGCACGAGCGCCGTCACGAACAGTCCGCCCGACACCGCCACCAGCCCGTCGCGCAGGTGCTCGGAGCGCGGCGAGAGCTGGCGCAGCGGCGGCAGCCGGCGCAGCACCAGCACGAACAGCAGCACCGACAGCGTCTCGATCGCGAACTGGGTCAGCGCCAGGTCGGGCCCGCCGAACAGCAGGAAGATCACCGCGACGCCGTAGCCGACGACGCCCAGCGCGGCGACGCCGATCAGCGTCGTGCGCGCGCGGATCACCGCGACGGCGCCGACCACCATCGCCAGCGCCACGGCGGCCTCGCCGAGGCGCACTCCGCCGCCGGCCGGCGCGGCGAGGGTCGCGCGGCTGAACAGCGCGTAGCCGGCCAGCGCCACCGCGCTGCCGATCGTCACCAGCAGGTAGACGCCCAGCACGCCGTTCTGCAGCGCCCGCGTCTGGGCCCGGGCCAGCGCCACCAGGCCCGCCATCAGCGCCTGATAACCGCGGTCGGGGCCGAGCCTCGCGAGGCCGCGCAGCGGCGCGAGAGCGGCGAGCGCGCGGTCGTGGACGGCATAGAGCACGGCGCCCGCGGCCAGCATCAGCAGGCTCTGCACCAGCGCCGGGCTGAGCCCCAGCCACGGGGCCAGTTCGACGACGGTCGGTTCGCCACGCATCGCGCTCGCCGCGGGCTGGATCAGCGGCACGGCGAGGCTGCCGGGGAACAGCCCCAGCGCGACGCCGAGCAGCGCCAGCAGCACGGGCCCCAGCCACAGTGCGGGCGGCGCCTCGTGGGCCGACAGTTGCGAGCGGCGCCGGCCGAAGAACGGGCGCCACGCGACGAGGCCGGCGGCTGCGGCCACCAGCGCGCTGCCGAGGAAGCTGGCCGTGCTGACCCAGGCGGCGGCGCGCGGCACCTCCTGCTTGGCCTCGTGGAAGAACTCCTTGGCGACGTAGCCGAACAGCGGCGGCAGCCCGGCCATCGACAGCGCCGAGGCGCACACCGCGAAGGCCGTCAGCGGCATCGCCCGCGCCAGCCCGCCCAGCTCCCGCACGTCGCGGGTCCCCGCCTCGTGGTCGATGGCGCCGACGCCGAGGAACAGCGCCGCCTTGTAGAGCGCGTGGACGAGCAGGAACGCCATCGCCGCCCGCGCCGAGTGCTCGGTCGAGATGCCGACCAGCAGGGTCAGGGTGCCGAGCGCGCTGACCGTCGTGAACGCCAGCAGCCGCTTGAGGTCGGTCTGGCCGTAGGCCAGCACGGCGCCGGTGACGAGCGTCGCGGCGCCCGCCAGGATCACGAGGTAGTGCCAGGCGTCGGTGCCGCCCAGCGCCGGGTTGAGCCGCGCCAGCAGGTAGATGCCGGCCTTCACCATCGTCGCCGAGTGCAGGTACGCGCTGACCGGGCTGGGGGCGGCCATCGCGCCGGGCAGCCAGAAGTGGAACGGGAACTGGGCCGACTTGGTGAACGCGCCGAGCAGGATCAGCAGCAGCGCCGGCAGGTGCAGCGCGTGGCCCTGGATGCGGGCCGCCTCCGCGCCCAGCGCCGAGAGCTGCAGGGTGCCCGCCGCTTCGCCCAGCAGCAGCAGGCCGGCCAGCATCGCGAGGCCGCCGGCGCCCGTCACGAACAGCGCCTGCAGCGCGCTCTTGCGGGCCTTCTCCTGCTCGTGGTCGAAGCCGATCAGCAGGTAGGAGCTGACGCTGGTCAGCTCCCAGAACACGAACAGCACGATGGCGTCGTCGGCCAGCACCAGGCCCAGCATCGCGGCCATGAAGAACAGCATCGCGGCCGAGAAGCGGGGCAGCCGCGGGTCGCCTTCCAGGTAGCCCGCGCCGTAGACGAGCACCAGGGCCCCGATGCCGGTGACGAGCAGCGCGAAGAGCAGCGACAGGCCGTCGAGGTGGAACGCGAGGCGGATGCCGAGTCCAGCGACCCAGTCCCACGACTCGGCGCTGGCGCGCCCCGCCGTCACGCTCCCGAGCTGGCCCACGAAGTGGGCGAAGAGCAGCGCCGGCACGGCGGCCAGGCACACGCCGGCCCGCTTCCCGAGCGCCCGGTGGGCGAGCGGGGCAAGGCTCGAGGCCGCAAAAAGGAGGAGGATCGAAGTCAGCATCGGCAGGACGCGGCGGGGCCGCGAACCATCAACCTACCACGGCGTCGGGACCTTCGTCCCGCGCGGGCCGCCGCAGCAGCAGGTCCGCGGCCGTGGCCCCGGCGGGCAGGCGGTGGAGCTGCCACAGCACGTAGGCGGCCGTCGCGATGTTGCCGAGCGTGAGGATCGCGAGGAGCCACCCCACGCGGGCCGCGACCGACGTCTCCTTGTAGGCCAGCCACAGGTAGAAGACGAAGAAGCCGAGGTAGAGGTCGACCAGCGTCACGAGGCCCCAGGGGTCGGCCGCCAGCTCGGCCAGCGCGTCGAGCACGCCGCGGTCGCGGCTCGCCCAGGCGCTGGCCGCCACCATCGTCGCCAGCACGCCCCAGAAGAACAGCTTCAGCCAGCGCATGTGCTTCAGCCCTCGCCCAGCCGGTCGCCGGCCTCGTCGCGCTCCCACTCGTTCCACCACTCGCGCTCGACGCCGCGGCAGGTGTCCGCGTACGCGGGGCAGAACACGCAGCCGTCGCCGCGCATGATCGCGGCCTCGAACACGGGGGGCCAGGCGGCGACCAGGCGCAGCCCCTGCCCGCGGGCGGCCTCTTCGGCGGGGCTCGGCGGCCGCGTGGGCAACTCGGGCGCCGCGCAGCGCCGCAGCCGCTCCCCGCTCTCCGGGAGCAGCACGGAATTCTCGGCGTCGATGTGGTGGAGCAGCCGCTCCGAGTAGGCCAGCGCCGCGGCCTCGAGTTCCGCAGCGGCGCCGGCCGCCGCGTGGGTCTCGATCTCGGAGATCAGCCCGGCCATCGCATGGTGGTCGGCGAGCAGGGCCGCGATCGGGCCGCGATCCGCGGGCAGCTCGGCCTCGCGCTCGAGGGCGACGAACAGCGTGTCCTCCTCGCGGCCGTGGTGGAAGGCGCCGGCGTAGAGGCGGAAGAACTCGAGGTAGCCGTCGAGGTCGGCGGCGGGCGCCCGCCCGGCCGCCCGCGCCCGCGCCCAGGTGCGCAGGCTGAGCGCGACCTGTTCGATCAGGTCGTGCTCGGCTCTCAGCTCGTCGATCAGCTTCACCACGCCTCCAGCGCGCTGGACATTCGGACGATCTTGCCATGGCGCCGACCGCGTCCCCGGCTGCCGCGTCACAAGGGCGAAGGCAGGAGGCAGAGATGGCACGCAAGTGGTTCGGGGCGGGGCTCGCGGCGGCGCTCGGGCTGGCGCTGTTCGCCGGTCCGGTGACGCGCGCGGACGAGCAGGCGGAGCGCCGCAAGGCGGAGCAGCAGGCGCAGAAGGCGGAGCAGGCGAGGGCGCAGGCCCTCGAGAAGGCCGAGCTGGCGAAGGCCCGCGCGGAGCGCGCGGAGGAGCGGGCCGAGCGCGCCCGCGAGCGGGCCCACGTGATCCGGGACGTGATCCGGATCGGCGGCGGCTACCTCGGGGTCTCGATCGAAGAGGTCCGGGCCGAAGACGTCACGCGGCTGAAGCTGCCCGCCGAGAACGGAGCGCGGGTCACCCGCGTGGAGCCCGACTCGCCGGCCGCGAAAGCGGGCCTGCGCGAGGACGACGTGATCGTGCGCTTCGGCGGCGAGGCCGTGCGCAGCACGGGCAGCCTGACCCGCCTCGTGCGCGAGACGCCCGCCGGCCGCCAGGTCGAGCTCGAGGTCGTGCGCGGCGGCGCCACCACGAAGCTGCAGGCGACGATCGACGAACTCGATTTCGCCGGCGACATCGAGCGCGAGGTCGAGCGCTCGCTGGCGCGCGTGCCGCGCTGGATTCCCGAGGCGCCCGACGTGCCCGAGCCGCCCGATGCGCCGATGGCGCCGATGGCGCCGCGGGCCCCGAAGGCACCGCTGCCGCCCATGATCCGCTGGCACCGCGGCGAAGGCCCGATGGCCTTCTTCTTCGAGCGCGGTCAGCGCAAGCTCGGCATCGGCTACCAGGAGGTCGAGGGGCAGCTCGCCCAGTTCCTGAAGGTGCCCGGCGGCAAGGGCGTGCTGGTCACCGAGGTCGAGGCCGACTCGCCGGCCGCGAAAGGCGGCGTCAAGGCCGGCGACGTGATCGTGAAGTTCGCGGGCCGCGCGATCGAGGACGGCGATGACTTCCGCGACGCGGTCGGCGACGCCGAGCCCGGCAGCGAAGCGACGATCGGCATCTCGCGCGAGGGACGGCCGCTGGAGGTGAAGGTGACCCTCGCCGGCGAGCGCGAGCGGCGCCGGATGCGCGGCGGCCCGACGACCTAGGCCGTCGTCGGCTCGGCGGTCGGCGGGGCGGGCTCGGCCCGTCCCGCCGCCGCCGCGTCCGCTTCCAGCTCCAGGACCAGCCGCGTGCCGCCGATCGCCAGCGCGGGCACGACCAGCGGGGCCAGCAACACGTTGAGCAGCGGCACCAGCAGGGGCAGCACGGCCGCCACCCCGAACCCGAGCGTCTCGGCCCGGAAGCGGCGGTGCCAGGCGCGCCGCTCCGCGTAGCCCATGCCGCGGCGGCCGAGCGCGTTCTCGGTCTGCTGCCAGGCGGCCGCGTGGCCCGCCCACAGCAGCGCCAGCGGCGCGCCGACGAACGGCACCAGGCCGATCACGAAGACGAACGGCGCCGCCGCCAGGAAGCGCAGCGCGCCCTTGACCGACTCGACGACCTCCCAGCGCAGGCCGCGTCCCTGGTCGACGACCTCGCCGCGCTCGAGCTGCTCGATTCGCCGGCTCAGCAGGTCGATCACGGGCGAAGCCAGCAGCAGCGCCAGGGCCAGGCCGCACACGGCACCGCCGGCGAGCAGCCCGAGCCACAGCGACAGCCGGATCAGGAACTCGACGACGATCGAGAACTGGCGGTGGCCGGGCAGCAGCCACTCCTCGGCCGTCGGCGCGGCCCAGGCCGCCAGCAGCAGCCCGATCAGCACGAGGCCCCCGGCCAGCAGCGTCGGCAGCGCCGCCAGCGGCCACAGTCGCGGCCGGCGCAGCAGGAAGCCCGCCCCCGCGGGGGCATGCCACGCCCCGGCGAGCAGGCGGCGGGGCAGCGAAGGAACCAGCTCGGTCACAGGGGGAAGGGGAGGCTACCACGCGCGGCGCGGCGCGTGCGCATTTGCTTGGCCGGGCCGGCGCGCGACAATCCGCCCATGCAGGACGTCCTCGCGGTCATCCTCGGCGGCGGGCGCGGCACCCGGCTGTTCCCGCTCACTCTCCAGCGCAGCAAGCCCGCGGTCCCGATCGGCGGCAAGTACCGGCTGATCGACATCCCGGTCAGCAACTGCCTCAACTCGGGGATGCGGCGCATCTTCGTGCTGACCCAGTACAACTCGGAGAGCCTCAACAAGCACCTGTCGCAGACCTACAAGTTCGACACCTTCTCGTCGGGCTTCTGCTCGATCCTGGCGGCCGAGCAGACCGAGGACTCGCCGGACTGGTTCCAGGGCACGGCCGACGCCGTGCGCCGCTCGTTGCGCCACCTGCGCAACCACCGCCACCGCGACGCGCTGATCCTGTCGGGCGACCAGCTCTACCAGATGGACCTCACGCGCTTCGTCGAGGCCCATCGCCGCAACGTCGCCGACGTCACCGTCGCCGTGACGCCGGTCACGGCCGAGGCGACCGCGGGCTTCGGCATCCTGAAGGTCAACCGCCAGGGCCGCATCGTGCACTTCGAGGAGAAGCCGGGCCCGGAGCGGCTCGACGAGCTGGCCTCCGAGGTGCCGGGCATCGGCCGCACCTGGCTGGCCTCGATGGGCATCTACTGCTTCACCCGCGAGGCGCTGCTCAAGTCGGTCGAGAACCCGGCTCTCGTCGACTTCGGCCGCCACGTGATCCCGGACCTGGTGCCGAAGCTGCGGGTCCACGCCTTTCCCTATCGCGGCTACTGGGAGGACGTCGGCACCATCCGCTCCTACTACCTCGCCAACCTGGCGCTGTGCCAGCCGGTGCCGCCGTTCGACTTCTACGACGCCGACCACCCGGTCTACACCCACCCGCGGTTCCTGCCGGCGACCAAGGTGGAGTCGTGCCGGGTGACGCAGTCGCTGATCGCGGAGGGATCGATCCTGGTCGGCGCCGAGATCGAGCGTTCGGTGATCGGCATCCGCGGCCGGATCGGCCACGGCGCCACCATCCGCGAGAGCCTGATCCTCGGCGCCGACCACTACGAGACGCTGGAGGAGATCGAGCAGGCGCGCCGGCGCGGCCTGCCCGCCATCGGCGTCGGCGAGGACACCCTGATCACGGGCGCGATCGTCGACAAGAACGCCCGGATCGGCGCCGGCGTCCGCATCGTCAACGAGGAGAAGCTGGAAGAGGCCGACGGCCCCGGCTGGTACATCCGCGACGGCATCGTCGTGGTGCCCAAGGGTGCCGTCGTCCCCGACGGCACGGTGATCTAGCAATGAGCGAGCGGCTGTACCGCGCCCACCCCTGGCACGGCGTCCCGATCGGCGAGGACGCCCCCGCCATCGTCACCGCCTACATCGAGATCGTCGACTCGGACACGGTCAAGTACGAGATGGACAAGTTCACCGGCATCCTCAAGGTGGACCGCCCGCAGCAGTACTCCAACGTGGTGCCGAGCCTGTACGGCTTCATTCCCCAGACGCTGTGCGCCGAGGCCGTCGGCGCCTTCTGCGCCGAGCGCACGGAGCGGGTCGGGATCGAGGGCGACGGCGACCCGATGGACGTGTGCGTGCTGACCGAGCGGCCGATCCTGCACGGCGACATCCTGGTGCGGGCGATCCCGATCGGCGGGCTGCGCATGATCGACGGCCGCGAGGCCGACGACAAGATCATCGCGGTGCTCAACGACGACGCGGTCTACGGCGGCCTGCGCGACGTGTCCGAGCTGGCGCCCCCGCTGCTGGAGCGGCTGCGCCACTACTTCCTCACCTACAAGCAGGCGCCCGACCGCCAGCACGCCCCGGTCGAGATCACCCACGTCTACGGCCGCGACGAGGCCCACGAGGTGATCCGCCGCTCCCAGGACGACTACCGACGCCACTACCCCGGGCTGGAGGACGCGCTCCTCGGCCAGATGAAGATCCGCGGCCGGCGCTAGGGTTCGCGGGCGGGCTACTCCAGCGCCGTGCTGATGAACATCAGCACGTGGCTGCCGATCCGGAACTCGGTCAGGTTCTCGAGCACGCGGGTCGTGATCCGCTCGCCGTCGACGAAGGTGCCGTTGGTCGAGCCGAGGTCGCGCACCACCGCGTGGTCGCCGAACACCTCGATCGCCACGTGCTGGCGCGAGGCCTCGGCGTCGTCGAGGTTGATGTCGCAGCCCGAGCGGCCCACGGTCGTCTTCACCTTCTCGAGCAGGAACGTGGAGCCGGTGGCCGGGCCCTGGATGATGGCGATCGAGAAGCGGCGGTCGCGGGGCAGTTCCAGCACGCCCATCTTCTCGAGGTCGTGGCCCGTGCGCTCGGCGTGCGGCCGCCCGGCGGCCACGGGCGCGCGCCGGGTGTCGGCGCCGGGCTCCGGCTCGGGCGGCAGCGTCGCGCCCCCCGGGTTGTCGATGTCGATGGCACCGCCGCACTTCGCGCAGCGGGTGCGGACGCGCGGGCGTCCGCCCAGCTTGGTCTCGTCGAAGCGGTAGCGGGACTGGCAGGACGGGCACTCGACGATCATCTGGACCCCTGGAATCGACGCGCAAGGATAATCCAAACCGCGGGCGCGCGTGGCCTGCCACCGCGGACCTGTCGTAATCTCTGGGGGCAGGCCGTGCCGGGGAACGAGGAACCCCGCACGCCGCGAGACGAGAGCACTCGAAATCGCCGCAGGAGGCCCTGGTGAGTGTTGACGCGATGTCCTGGCCCGAGGACGTGGAAGAAGTCCGGTACGCCGCCGCCGACGACGAAGACGAAAGCTTCGACGACGACGAGGACGACGACGACTGGGACGACGACGACGAGAACGACGACGAGGACGAGGACGACGACGACGACTGGGACGACGACGAGGACGAGGACGACGACGAAGACGAAGAAGACGACGACGACTGGGACGACGAGGACGAAGACGAGGACGAGGACGACGACGACGACTTCGACGACGAAGAAGACGACTGGGACGAGGACGAGGACGAAGAAGAGGACGAGTAGCCCGGTCCCGCTCGCTCGATGAGCCTCTCTCCGGCGCCGCCGCGTCCCGAGTGGATCCGCGCCCGTGCCCCGATCGGGCCGGGCGTGGATCGCCTGCGCGGCCTGATGCGGGGCCTGACCCTGCACACGGTCTGCGAAGAGGCGCAGTGTCCGAACCTGGGCGACTGCTGGACCCGGGGAACCGCGACGTTCATGATCCTCGGCGACACCTGCACCCGCGCCTGCGGGTTCTGCGCGGTGAAGACGGGGCTGCCGGCGCTGCCGCCCGACCCGTTGGAGGCGATCCGCGTCGCCGAGGCGGTCTCGCGCATGGGGTTGCGCCACGTCGTGATCACGTCGGTCAACCGCGACGACCGCCGCGACGGCGGCGCCTCCGTGTTCGCGGCCTGCATCGACGAGGTCCGCAAGCGGGTGCCCGGCTGCGCCGTCGAGGTGCTGATCCCGGACTTCAAGGGCAACTGGGACGCGCTCCAGGTGGTGATCGACGCGCGGCCCGACATCCTCAACCACAACACCGAGACCGTGCCCCGGCTGTACCGCAACGTGCGGCCCGGGGCCCGCTTCTCGCGCTCGCTCGAACTGCTCTCGCGCTGCAAGGCCGCCGGCCTGCTGACCAAGAGCGGGATCATGGTCGGCCTCGGAGAGGAAAAGGACGAGGTGCTGCAGACGATCCGCGAGATCCGCGACGCCGGCACCGACGTCCTCACGGTCGGCCAGTACCTGCGGCCCTCGCCCGACCACCTGCCGCTGGTGCGCTACTGGACGCCCGACGAGTTCGCCGAAGTCCGCGAGTTCGCGCTCGGGCTCGGCTACGCCCACGTGGAGTCCGGGCCGCTGGTCCGCTCGTCGTACCACGCCGACGAGCAGGTGCCGAACCGCGGCTGACCAGGTTCCCGCCGCGGCTCCCGCGCCGCGGCGCTTTCCGCGCGGCGAACTGCTGCTGCTCGCCGGGTCCTGCGCCGCCCTGCTGCTGATGGTCGAGGCCGCGGCCCGCGTCGCGCTGTCCCGCGCCGTGAAGCCCGGCCGCACGGTCGGTACCCTCAGCGCATACCACCCGCTGCTGGGCTGGGTGCCGCCGGCGGGCGAGAGCGCGTCGCTGCGCGAGCCCGACTTCGAGGCGCGGCTCGAGGTCAACCGCGACGGCCTGCGCGGGCCCGAGGTCACGCGCGGGCGGACGGGGCCGGGCCCGCGGGTGTGGCTCGCCGGCGACTCCTTCGCCCAGGGCTACACCGTGGACGAGCCGTTCACGGCTCGGGCCGTCGCCCAGGCCCGGCTGCGTGCGGGCGGCTGCCCCGGCGCCGAGGTGCTCAACGCGGGGGTGGCGGGCTACGGCGGCGACCAGTCCTACCTGCGCTACCGCGAGCAGGGGCGCGCGTTCGCCCCCGACCTCGTCGTGTACCTCTTCTTCGGCAACGATCTCTCGGACAACATGCGCCGGCGCAAGAAGCCATGGTTTGCCCTCGAGGGGGAGGGCTTCCAGTTGCGCGGCGTGCCGGTGGCCGAGCCGGCGGCGGAGCCGGTGCTGCGCCCCGTGCCGGCACCGCCGCCGCCGCCGCCGTGGCGCGGGCTGGCCGCCCTCGAGTGGCTGAGCCGGCGCACGGCCGCGGGGCGCCCGGCACTGCACCGGCGGCTCGCCGACCTGGGCCTGGCGCGGCCCTGGCCCGATCACGGGCCGACCCGCCAGTGGCTCGCGTTCTACGGCCCGCCGACGCCCCACACCGAAGAGGCGTGGGCGCTCGCCGAGGCGCTCCTCGCGGACTTCGCACGCGACGTGCGGGCGGACGGCGCCGCCTTCGCCGTCCTCTACGCGCCGGCCCGCTTCGAGCTCGACCCGGCCGAGTTCGCGCTGACCCGCGAGCGCTGGCAGCTCGAGGGCGAGGGCTGGGAGGCCGACCGCGTCTGGAAGCGCCTGCGCGACGCGGCTGGCCGGCTGGGCCTCCCGTTCGCCGACCTGCGGCCGGCGCTGCAGCCCGCGGTCGGCACCGCCGACGAGCCCTATCTCGCGAGCGACCCGCACTGGAACGCGACGGGGCAGCGCCTGGCCGGGGAAGTGCTCGCCGACGTCGCGCGATCGCTGGCCGGCGCGGCTTGCGCGCCGCGTTGAGCGCCTTATCCTCGCCCCCGGGATGAACCGCATCTACTTCGACCACAACGCCACGACGCCGCTCGACCCGCTGGTGCGGGCTGCGCTGGTGGCGGCGCTCGACGAGCCGGCGGGCAACGCGTCCAGCCTGCACCGCTTCGGGCAGCGGGCGCGGGCCGCGATCGACGACGCCCGCGGCGACGTCGCGGCGCTGGTCGGCGGCGCGCCCGCGGAGATCGTCTTCACGTCCGGCGGCACGGAGAGCGACAACTTCGCCCTGCGCGGCGCGCTGCGCGCCGCGGAACCGTCGCGCCGCCGGCTGCTGTTCACCGCGATCGAGCACCACGCGGTGCTCAACGCGGCGAAGGCGCTGGGGCGCGAGGGCTTCGAGGTGGAGAGCGTGCGCGCCCGCCCCGACGGCACGTGCGACCTCGAGGACCTCGGGCGCAAGCTCGACGAGCGCGTGGCGCTGGTCGCCGTCATGCTCGTCAACAACGAGACCGGCGTGATCCAGCCCGTCGCCGAGGCGGCGCGCCTGGCGAAGGCGCAGGGAGCGCTGGTCCACTGCGACGCGGTGCAGGCCGCGGGACGCGCCGCGATCGACGTCGGCGCGCTCGGCGTCGACACGCTGGCGCTCTCGGCCCACAAGCTGCACGGGCCGCAGGGCACGGGCGCCCTGTGGATCCGCAGGGGCACGCGCCTGGTCGCCTGGCTCGCCGGCGGCGGCCAGGAGCGCAACCGCCGGGCGGGCACCGAGAACGTCGCCGGCATCGTCGGCTTCGGCTGCGCCGCGCGGCTGGCCCGCGAGCGGATGGGAGAAGACGTGCCGCGGATCGCGGCCCTGCGCGACCGGCTGGAGGCAGCGCTGCTGGCGCTCCCGGGCGCGCGCCGCAACGGCGACGGACCGCGCGTCGCCAACACGACCAACGTCTCGTTCGACGGCACGTACGCCGAGGGCCTGCTGATGGCGCTCGACCTCGACGGGGTCGCGGTGTCGACCGGGGCGGCCTGCGCCGCGGGCGCGGTCGAGCCCTCGCACGTGCTGCGGGCGATGGGGCTGCCTCCGGCGCGGGTCGAGTCGTCGCTGCGCTTCTCGCTCGGCCGCGGCAACACCGAAGCCGAGGTCGACGAGGCCGTCGCGAAGCTGGCGAAGGCGGTCGAGAAGCAGCGCCGCCGCTAGGCGGGGGCGACCTCGTCGGTCGAGCGCACCAGCTTGATCCCCGCCGCCTCCCAGCGCGCGAGCGCCGCCTCGGCCTGCGGCGTGAAGTCGACGAGGAAGCCCCCCGCGCCATCCGCCACCGCGACCGCCGACATGCAGTCGACCAGCACGTGGACCCGCGACGCCAGCGCCGGGTCGCGGCGCACGATCTCGTCGAGCAGGTCGTCGACGGAGCTGCGCACGCAGTGCGACGAGGCCTGGCCCGCGACGTAGAGCGCGTCGGCCCCCAGCAGCCGGTCGAACAGCGGCCCGTTGCGCTGCGCCAGTTCGCCGCCGTCGTGGCGCAGCAGCACCTCGGGCGCGAGCACGGAGTAGTTCTCGGTCAGCGGATGGCCGCCCTTGACCTCCAGCGGGTCGGGCGCCCGGCGCGCGAAGGCGTGGAACAGCCGCGCCTCCTGGATCACGCCGGCCAGCGCGTGGCCGTCGCCGCCGGCGAGGCAGTGCAGCGGCCACAGGTAGAGCCGGTACTTGCCGGCCCGCTCCAGCTCTTCGCAGTAGAACTGCGCCTGGCGCACGAGCCACTCGTGGTCGCCCTCGCACAGCCAGCGCGCCAGCTCGCGGCGCGGGCGCAGCGCGCCGCCGCGCACGTCGTCGGCCGTCACCTCGCGGTGCGGGCCGACCGGCTCGCCGTCGCGGCCCTCCCAGAAGGTCGGGAAGAAGACCTGGTACGGGAAATGGGTGTCGAGCGTGCAGGTGATGCCGGTGATCGCCGCGAGGTTCGCGTAGACGAAGCGGGCCAGGCGGTCGTTGTCCTCCACCGCGCCACGGCCGCTGCGGCCGCCCACGTAGAGCGCGCCCCGGGGGAACGTGAAGTCACGCTGGGCGTCGATCACCAGCAGCTCGACGCGGCGCGCGTCGGCCGCGGCCGCGGGCACGTGGTGCTCGCGTGCCCAGTCAGCGGCAGCGGCCGCGAGTGCCGCGGGGTCAGGGGCGAAGTCCCAGCGGGCGGCGTGGGCGGGCTCGTAGTGGGGAGGCAGCGGCAGCATCGCTTCAGGCCTCCAGGCCGCGGGTCTGCAGCATCAGGTGGGTGCGCAGGTCGTAGAGGCTCGACTCCAGGCCCACGGGATAGATGTGGGGGAACACCGAGCGCTTGATGCCGGCGTGGAACGCGGCGAGCTGGTCCCGGACCCGGGCCCGCGTCAGCTCCAGCCCCGGCGGGTCGTAGACCCGCCTGCCGCCGCGCAGGATCGGCACCAGCAGCTCCTCGAAGGGCGCGTCGGCGGCGAGCTGCTTGCGGCGAGTCGGGTCGGTGGGGTCGATCATCGTCGGCGCGGCGGCCGGCGTCAGCGCCTCGTCGCAGATCATGTCGGCCACGAACTCGGTCCCGGACCGGTAGCGGCGGACCTGGTGGATGCCCGGGTTCGAGACCTTGACCGCCTGCTCGGAGAGCTTGATCCGGTACTCCCACGGTCCGCCCGGGGTGCGCACGGCGGAGAGCTTGTAGACGCCGCCCATCGCCGGCTGGTCGTGGCCGGTGACCAGCCGCGTGCCCACGCCCCACACCGAGATCGCCGCCCCCTGCAGCTTCAGGCTCTCGATGATCTTCTCGTCGAGGTCGTTGGAGGCCACGATCGCGGCCCCGGTGAACCCGGCCGCGTCGAGCATCCTGCGGGCCTCGATCGAGAGATAGGCGAGGTCGCCCGAGTCGAGCCGGATGCCGCCCAGCTTGTGGCCGCGCTCGCGCAGCCAGCGGCCGGCGTCGATCGCGTGACGCACGCCCTCGAGGGTGTCGAAGGTGTCGACCAGGAACACGCAGTTGTTGGGCATCGCGGCCGCGTAGGCGCGGAACGCCTCGCGCTCGTCGCCGAACGCCATCACCCAGGAGTGGGCGTGGGTGCCACGCACCGGGATGCCGTAGAGCCGCCCGGCCAGCACGTTGGAGGTGGCGGCGGCGCCGCCCACGTAGGCCGCGCGCGAGGCGGCCAGCGCGCCGTCGATGCCCTGGGCCCGGCGCAGGCCGAACTCCAGCACAGGCTCGCCGCGCGCGGCCAGGCAGATGCGGGCGGACTTGGTCGCGATCAGCGTCTCGAAGTTGACGAAGTTCAGCAGCGCGCTCTCGACGAGCTGGGCCGGCACGATCGGCCCGCGCACGCGGACCAGCGGCTCCTGCGGGAAGACGACGGTGCCCTCGGGCACCGCGTCGACGTCGCAGGCGAACTCCAGCTTGCCCAGCCAGTCGAGGTAGCCGGGGTCGAACAGCGGCTTGCCGTCGTTGCCGGCCACCTGCGCGAGGTAGGCGAGGTCCCCGGCCTCGAAGCGCAGGTCCTCGAGGAACTCCAGCGCGCGGGCGAGACCGCAGGCGATCGAGAAGCCGCCCTCGAACGGGTTGCGGCGGAAGGTGAGGTGGAACACCGCCTCCAGCCCGGTGGTGCCCGCCTTCCAGTGCGCGTGCCCCATCGTCAGGTGGTAGAGGTCGGTGAGCAGGACCAGGGAGGGCCGGTACAGCTCGCGGAGCTCGGTCACCCCCCCATGGTATCCGCTCGGGCGGGACCGCCGGCCCCGATGGTTTAGAATCGCCGGGCAATGCCCCCGATCGTGGCCCTGCTCACCGACTTCGGGTCGGCGGACTCCTACGCGGGCGAGACCCGCGGGGCCGTCCTGTGCGCCTGCCCGGACGCCAACGTCGTCGACCTCACCCACGACATCCCCGCCCACGACGTGGCCGAGGGCGCCTGGGTACTGGGTGCCGCCTGGCGCACGTTCCCGGCCGGCACCGTCTTCGTGGCCGTGGTCGACCCCGGGGTCGGCACGCCGCGGCGGGCGCTGGCCGTGGACGCCGGCGGCTACCGCTTCGTGGGACCCGACAACGGCATCCTCTCGCACGTGCTGCGGGCCCACCCGGACGCGGCCGTGCACGAGATCACCAACGCCGGGCTGATGCGGCACCGGGTGTCGAGCACCTTCCACGCCCGCGACGTGTTCGCGCCGGTGGCGGGTTACCTCGCGCGCGGCAACCCGCTCGCGGACGTCGGCCCCGCGGCCGACGACCCCGTGCGGCTCGACTGGCCGCGGCCGGTGTCGCTCTCGCCCCACGAGTGGGAGCTGCAGGTGGTGCGTTGCGACCGCTTCGGCAACCTGATCACCAACCTGAGCCGGGAGCAGCTCGACGAGGTGCTCTCCTTCTTCGCCGGCGATCCGTCGGAGCTCGTGGTGGTGGCGGGCGAGGCGGTGCTGCCGCTGACCCATGCCTACGCCGACGTGTCGGCGGGCGAAGCCTGCGCGCTGGTCGGCGGCTCGGGCCACCTCGAGCTGGCGGTCAACGGCGGCCGCGCCCACGACGTGCTGGCGCTGGGGCCGGGGGACGTGCTGCGGATCCGGCCGGCCGTGGCCCGGGGCTGAGCCGTGGCCGAGCGCGAGGTCGTGATCGCGGGAGCCGTGCGCACGCCGATCGGCCGCTACGGCGGATCGCTCGCCGGCTTCGGCGCGGCCGACCTGGGCGTGTTCGCCGCCCGCGCGGCGCTGGAGCGCTCGGGAGTGCCGGGCGAGGCGATCGACGAGACGCTGTTCGGCTGCGCGCGCCAGGCTGGCGGCGGCCCCAACCCGGGGCGCCAGGTCGCGGTCCGCGCGGGCGTGCCCGTCGAGCGGCCCGCGCTCACGATCAACATGGCCTGCGCCAGCGGCCTGCGGACCTTCGACTACGGCTTCCGGGCGATCCGCGAAGGCGAGGCCGCCGCCGTGCTGGCGGGCGGCACCGAGGCGATGAGCCGCGTGCCGTACCTGCTGCACGGCGCGCGCTGGGGCTACCGCATGGGCCACCAGGAGGCGGTCGACGCGATGTACCAGGACGGCTTCCTGTGCCCGCTCGCCGGCCAGATCATGGGCGAGACCGCCGAGACGCTGGCCGACCAGTACGCGATCTCCCGCGAGGAGCAGGACGCCTTCGCGTTGCGCAGCCAGCAGCGGGCGGCGGCGGCCCGCGCCGAAGGCCGCTTCGCGTCGCAGGTGGTGCCCGTGAAGCTCTCGGGCAAGAAGGGCGAGACGCTGTTCGACCTCGACGAGCACGTGCGGGCCGAGACCACGCCCGAGAGCCTGAAGAAGCTGCCACCGCATTTCCGGCCGGGCACCGGCACCGTCACCGCCGGCAATTCCTCCGGGATCACGGACGGCGCGGCCGCGGCGGTGCTGCTGTCCGCCGACAGGGCCCGCGAGCTGGGCGTGAAGCCGATGGCCCGGGTGCTGGGCTTCGCCTCGGCCGGCGTCGACCCGAAGGTGATGGGGATCGGCGTGGTGCCCGCCGTGAAGGCGCTGCTCGGGCGGCTGTCGATGGCGCTCGCGGACTTCGACCTGCTGGAGGTCAACGAGGCGTTCGCGGCCCAGGTGATCGCCTGCGACCGCGAGCTGGGCTTCGACCCGCAGAAGCTGAACGTCAACGGCGGCGCCATCGCGCTGGGCCACCCGATCGGGGCCACCGGCGCCCGCATCGCCGTCACCCTGCTCCACGAGATGCAGCACCGCGGTGCCCGCTACGGCCTCGCCGCGCTGTGCGTCTCCGGCGGCATGGGCATGGCCGCGGCGTTCGAGCGGCTGGAGGCCTGAGATGGCCGACGAGCTCGTCGACGATCCCTACGCGCCCGCCGAGCGCGGTTTCCGCAGCGTCGCGCTGGCCGTCGACGCGGGCATCGCGCGGGTGACGCTGGGCAAGCCGCCCGCCAACGTGCTCTCGGTCGACCTGCTCGACGAGCTCGCCCGCGGCCTCGAGTCGCTCGAGTACCGGCGCGAGGTCAAGCTGATCGTGCTGCAGGCCGCCGCCGGCTGCCAGTACTTCAGCGCCGGCTTCAACGTGCGGGAGACGGTGGGGGAGAGCGCCTACTCGGTGCTGGAGGGCTTCCGCCGCGCCACCGACGCGCTGTTCAAGGCGGACAAGCCGACGCTGTCCGTCGTCGCCGGGCCGGCCTTCGGCGCGGGTGCGGTGCTGGCCGCCGCCTGCGACCTGTGCTACGCGGGCGCCCAGAAGGGCGTGATGCGACTGCCCGAGGTGCTCGGCGGCAGCTTCAACACCGTCGCGGCGGCGCTGCTGCCGCGGCTGGTCGGCCGCCGCAAGGCCTTCGAGCTGATGCTGGGCGGTGCCCAGGTCGCGCCGGCCGAAGCCGAGCGCATCGGGCTGATCACGAAGGCCGTGCCCGACGAGCGTCTCGACGCCGAGGTCGCGGCGGTCGTCCAGCGTTTCCAGGCCCAGAGCGCGCCGGTGCTGCAGGCCGCGCGGCGCGCGCTCCACGCCGGCTTCGACGTCACCCACGGCGACGCGGTGCTGGCGGCGGAGGACGTCTACCTGAACCAGTTGCTGATGTCGGAGGACGCGACGGAGGGGCTCAAGGCCATCCTCGAGAAGCGTCCGCCCCGGTGGAAGGACCGTTAACCAGGACCAAGGGAATCCATGATCGATTTCGAGCTGAACGAAGAGCAGGCGGCCGTCGAGAAGATGGTCCGCGACTGGGCGGCGAAGACGGTGGCGCCCCGGATCCACGACCTCGACCGCGCCCACAAGTTCGAGCCCTCCTTCCTGAAGGACATGGGCGAGATGGGCCTGCTCGGCATCTGCATCCCCGAGCAGTACGGCGGCGCCGGCATGGACTACGTGAGCCTCGGCCTCGCCTCGGAGGAGGCCGAGTACGTCGACACCCACCTGCGCGTGATCCTGTCGGTCCACGTGGGGCTCAACTCGATGACCCTGTGGTGCTGGGGCACGGAGGAGCAGAAGCAGAAGTACCTGGTGCCGCAGGCCAAGGGCGAGAAGATCGCGACCTACGGCCTGACCGAGCCCAACGCCGGCTCCGACGCGGTCGGCATCCAGACGACGGCCGTGAAGAAGGGCGACAAGTACGTCCTGAACGGCGAGAAGTACTGGATCTCGCTGGCCGACGTCGCCGACAACTTCCTGGTCATCGCCTGGACCGACCTCGAGAAGAAGAAGAACCGCGACCACAGCGGGCTCTCCGCCTTCATCGTCGAGCGCTCCTTCAAGGGCTTCAGCTCCTACACGATGAAGGAGAAGTGGGGGATCCTCGCCGGCAACACCGGCGGCTTCTCGATGCAGGACGTCGAGGTGCCGGCCGCCAACCTGGTCGGCCAGGAGGGCGAGGGCTTCAAGGTCGCGATGTTCGCGCTCGAGAACGGCCGCTACACGGTGGCCGCCGGCGCCACGGGCCTGATCCGCGCCTGCCTCGACGCCTCGCTCAAGTACGCCTCGACGCGGCAGACGTTCGGCGTGCCGATCGGCCAGCACCAGCTCGTCAAGGAGATGATCTCGCAGATGGTCTCCGACTACGACGCCGCGCGCCTGCTGTGGCTGCGCGCCGGCTGGATGAAGAACCAGGGCAAGCGCAACAACCGCGAGACCTCGCTCGCCAAGTGGTTCGCCACCGTCGGCTCCGAGCGCGCGGCCTCCGACTGCGTCCAGATCCACGGCGGCAACGGCTTCTCCGACGAGTACCCGGCCGGCCGCTTCGACCGCAACTGCACGGCGGCGGTGATCTACGAGGGGACCCGCGAGATCCACAAGCTGATGCAGGCCGACTACGCGCTCGGCTACCGCACGGACAAGCCGCGCCGGGTCGATCTCCCGGCCTACCAGAAGAAGTAAGGAGCCAGGATGAATCGCGACGACCTGTCCCTGGAGTTCGTCCGGGTCGTGGAGCGGGCGGCGATCGCCGCCGCCCGCACCATGGGCCAGGGCGACCGGAAGTACTCGGACCAGGTGGCCGTCGAGGCCATGCGCAAGGAGATGGAGTCCGTCGACATCGACGGCACCATCGTCATCGGCGAAGGCGAGCGCGACGAGGCCCCGATGCTGTTCATCGGGGAGAAGGTGGGCCGCGGCGAGGGCAACACGGCGATCGACATCGCCGTCGACCCGCTCGAGGGCACCAACCTGTGCGCCACCGGGGCCGGCAACGCGATCGCGGTGCTGGCGGCCTCCGAGAAGGGCGGCCTGCTGCACGCGCCCGACATCTACATGGACAAGCTGGTGGTCGGCCCCTCCTCCAAGGGCAAGGTCGACATCAACGCCCCGGTCGAGGACAACCTCAAGGCGATCGCCGGCGCGCTGGGCCGCTCGGTCCACGACCTGACGGTGATGGTGCTCGACCGGCCCCGCCACGAGAAGCTGATCGCGGACATCCGGCGCGCCGGGGCCCGCATCCGGCTGATCGGCGACGGCGACCTCTCGGCCGGCATCACCGCCGCGGTGGCCGGCACCGGCGTCCACGCCGTGATGGGCATCGGCGGCGCTCCGGAAGGAGTGCTGACCGCGGCCGCGATGCGCTGCCTCAACGGCGAGATCCAGGGCCGCCTGGTGCTGACCAAGCCGCTCGATCGCGAGCGCCTCGAGCGGATGGGGATCACCGACCTCGAAAAGGTGTACCGTACGGAAGATCTGGCCCCGGGCAAGAACGTGATCTTCGCTGCCGCCGGCGTGACGGACGGAACCCTGCTGCAGGGCGTCCGCTTCTTCGGCGACGGGATCCGCACCCACGTGCTGGTGATGACCACGGTGCCCCACCAGGTCCGTTTCATCGACACCATCCATGCGGCCGACCGGCCCGACGTCAAGGTGCGCTTCTAGCGCCACGCATTCCGGGCCCCTTTCCCCCGCCCCGGAGGACGCTCGCAGCGTGCCTCCGGGGCGATTTTTTTTCGCGATTCGTGTGGCCGGACACTTGACGGGAAGCTCAAAAAGGCGGAGAGTCCAGCCCCAGAGCGCACTTAACTGGCCGGGGTTGATTTTCCGCTTGACATGGTCTTGACCCTTTGTTACCTTCACGAAGCACTTTAAGTCCTCGGCGTAAGTTCGGATCACCTCGCGGTCGCCGGTGGGAGGGCGCCGCGATGGACGTGCAAACGGGGCGGCAGCGCAAGGCGCCCACTGAGATGAGAGGCAACCGTGGCTCTGTTCAGCTTCGGTAAGAAGAAAGGGCTCGTCGGCCTCGACATCGGCTCCTCGGCCATCAAGGCCGTGGAGCTGAAGGCGAGCGGCAAGGCCGGCGACCAGTTCTCGCTCGTCAACATCGGGATCGAGAACCTGTCCCCTGAGGCGATCGTCGACGGGGCGATCATGGACGCGGGGTCGGTCGTGGACGCGATCAGCCGCGTCTTCACCTCCCAGAAGATCAAGAGCGTCGACGTGGCCACGAGCGTCTCGGGCAACGCGGTGATCGTCAAGAAGATCAGCCTGCCCCAGATGAGCCCCGAGGAACTCGCCGAGTCGATCCACTGGGAAGCCGAGCAGTACATCCCGTTCGACATCCAGGACGTCGCCATCGACTACGAGATGATCGAAGGCGGCGGCGACGGCACGAACATGGACGTGCTGCTGGTGGCGGTGAAGAAGGACAAGATCTCCGACTACACGTCGGCGATCTCGCAGGCCGGCAAGACCCCGCAGATCGTGGACGTCGACGTCTTCGCGCTCCAGAACTGCTACGAGGTCAACTACGGCTCCGACCCCGGCACCATCGTGGCGCTGCTCAACATCGGCGCCTCGATCATGAACATCAACATCGTCAAGGGCACGACCTCCATCTTCAACCGCGACATCGCGGTGGGCGGCAACCAGTACACGGATGCCATCCAGAAGGACCTCAACCTCTCGTTCGAGCAGGCCGAGGCGCTCAAGCGCGGCCAGCCCGTCGAGGGGGCCGACGCGAGCCAGCTCGACCCCATCTTCCAGGTGGTGTCCGAGAGCATCGCGATGGAGATCCAGAAGACCTTCGACTTCTTCAAGGCGACCTCGTCCGAGGACCGGATCGACCGCATCTACCTCTCGGGCGGTTCCGCCCGGGTGCCCGGCCTGCAGGAGCTGATCGGGGAGCGCTTCGACGCCGGCGTCGAGCTGCTCAACCCGTTCAACGCGATCACCTACAACGCGAAGGACTTCGATCCCGACTGGCTCACTGAGATCGGTCCCCAGGCCGCCATCGCGGTCGGTCTGGCCATCCGAAAGGTGGGCGACCGATGATCCGCATCAACCTCCTCGCCGCGGACCGCCCCGCGGCCGGCGCCAAGAAGGCAGCGGCGGCCCCGGGCGCCGTCCAGGCGTACCTGATCGTCGGCGGCCTCGCCGGCCTGGCCGCGCTCGGCGCGGCGGCCGGCTGGTTCTACATGAGCAGCCAGATCGCCTCGCTCGACGACGACATCGGCAAGGCAAAGCAGCGCCAGGCCCAGCTCGCCGAGACCAAGAAGCAGGTCGAGGAACTGGAGCGCAAGCGGAACGCCGCCCGCACCAAGCTCGGAGTGATCGAGGACCTGCGCTCGAACCAGAAGAGCGCCGTGCGCATGCTCGACGAGATCTCCCAGGCGCTGCCCGACCTGCTGTGGCTGACCCAGGTGGACCAGAACGGCAACCAGCTCCGGTTCAGCGGCCAGGCCAACACCATGAACGCCTTCGCGGCGTTCATGGAACAGCTCCAGCGCCGCGGAGACGGCTGTGATCCCGCCACCCCCGCCGGCAGGGGCAAGTGCTGGTTCCCCACGGTCGACCTGGTGTCGAGCCAGGCCCAGCGCAACGTGGTGACCTTCACGCTGACGGCGACATTCCAGAACCCCGAGGTGGCTGCCCGGGCGGCGAAGAAGGCCGCCGAGGACAAGGCCGCCAAGGACAAGGCCGGGGCCGCCAAGGCCGCGGCGAAGAAGTAGGGGCAAGAGCGATGGCCGAGAACCCTCTCACCAAGCTGCCCCTCGCCGGCCAGGCCGGTGTCGGGGTCGTGCTCGCAATCGTGATCGGTGGCGCCTTCTACCAGCTCTACTGGACCGAAGCCGAGGCCGAGCGTGCCCGGAAGGCCAAGGAGCTCGAGGACCTGCGCGCGGAGATCAAGCAGCTCGAGGTCGCCGCCGCGCGCCAGGAAGAGCTGAAGAAGGAGCTGGCCGCGCTGGAGGCGCGCCTGCAGGTGATGTCCAAGTACCTGCCGGCCCAGAAGGAGACGCCGCAGATCATCCGCGCGGTGCAGCTCCTCGCCTACAGCTCGACGCTCAGCGTCACCCGCTTCACGCCGTCCACGCCCGTGCAGCGCGAGTTCTACCTGGAGGCGCCGATCCAGATCGGGCTGACCGGGACCTACCACAACCTGGCGCGCTTCTTCGACTCGGTCAGCCGCCTGCCGCGGCTGGTCAACGTCGGGAAGGTCTCGCTGCGCAACCTGGGCAAGCAGACCGACATGGCGACCGTGTCCGCCGCGATCGTCGCCAACACCTACGTCTACCAGGAGGCGCCGGCCAAGGCGGCGAAAGGAAAGGGCAAGCGATGAAGTGGATGATCGCCGCGCTCCTCGCCCTCGGCCTCGCGGGCAGCGCCGCAGCCCAGGCGCCTGCCCCGTCGCCGCAGGTCGAGGCGCCCGCCGAGCCCGAGGGCGAGGCGATGCCGATGGCGCCGCCGTCGCCTGACGAGTCGATCAAGAGCTTGCTCGGGGAGGACCTCGAGGCCCCGGCCGACGGGTACCAGTACTCGAGCGCCGGCCGCCGCGACCCCTTCGTGAGCCTGCTGCGGCCCGTCACCGCGGCCTCCGGAGCCCCGTCGGGCCCGCGGCCCAAGGGCCCGGCCGGCTTCCTGGTCCAGGAACTCACCCTGCGCGGCATCGTCCGCACGCCCGACGGCTTCATCGCCCTGATCCAGGGGCCCGACGGCAAGTCGTATCCGATGCGCGTGGGCCAGAAGCTCTACGACGGGGAGATCACCGGCATGGATGGGGCCACGATCACCCTGAATCAGCGCTACACCGACGAGTTCAACCGGTCGCGAGTCAACACCGTGAAGAAGTCTTTGTATCCGTCCGAGGAGGCGAGGCAATGAGAGGCAAGCTCGCTGGGGCCCTGCTGACGTCGGCCCTGCTCCTGGCCGCTGCGGCTCCGGCCGCGCTGGCGCAGGAGGGTGCGGCGGCCGTGCTGTCCGACATCCGCCAGGAGGCGGGGGAGAGCGCCACGCGGCTCGTCCTCGAGTGCAGCGCGCCCGTCGCCTACACGTACTACAGTCCCGACCCGCTGACGCTCGTGGTCGACCTGCCGGAGCTCGACGCCTCCAAGATGCCCTCGCGCATCGCGGTCGGCTCGCGCGAGGTGGAGTCGGTGCGGGTGGCGAGCATGGTCCGGGGCGACGGCCGCACGCTGGCCCGCGTCGAGGTGCGGCTGGCCTCGCTGGTCCCGTACCAGATCTTCTCGCGCGACCGCTCGCTGCACCTGCTGTTCGAGCGTGCCGCCGAGACTGCTGGCGCAGCCCCGACGGCGGCCGAGCCGGCCGCGGCGGCGAGCGTGGACCCGGCACCCGCTCCGCCGGCTGCGCCCGAGACCGCCGTCGCGGAGCCCGTGGCCGCCGAGCCGCCCGCGCCGGTCGCGGCCCCGGTCATCATCGCCACGGGCCGCCCGGAGGCGGCCACCGGCGGTGCCCGCGCAACCCGGATTCTCGGCGTCACCACCGCCGAGGAGGACGGCGCGCTGGCCGTCACCGTCCGGGCCGACGGCCGTCTGGGTTACCAGGACTTCTTCCTTGGCAACCCGGACCGCCTGGTCGTCGATTTCCCGGGCGTCACGAGCCGCGTGCCGGTGCGCCCCGTCGACGTCGGCGTCGAGCCCGTCCGCAAGGCCCGCGTCGCGCAGTTCTCGGCCGGCGAGCCGAAGGTCGCGCGCCTCGTGCTCGACCTGGCCGCGCGCGCGCCGTACCGCATCGTCGAGGCGAACGACGGCCTCAAGATCGTGTTCGGCGGCGAAGGACGTCCGGCGGCCCCCGAGCCGCTGGCCGCGATCCGGCCTGCCGCGCCCGCGGCGGTCGTGGCTGCCCCCGTGGCGGCGCCGCCCGCGCCCGCGGTCGTGACGCCCGCCTACGTCCAGGCGCCCGCGCCCGAGAACACGCCGTTGCCCGCGAACGAGCCGAAGAAGTTCACGGGCCACCCGATCAACCTGGACTTCAAGGACGGCGACCTGGTCGACATCTTCAGGCTGTTCGCCGACATCTCGGGCCTCAACGTCGTGATCAACCCCGGCGTCAGCGGCAAGGTCAGCCTGAAGCTCGTGGAGGTGCCCTGGGACCAGGCCCTCGACCTGATCCTGAAGACCAACGGCCTCGGCATGAACATCGAGGACAACGTGATCCGCATCGCGCGGCTGGCCGACCTGCAGCGCGAGCAGAACGAGCGCCGGAAGCTGGACGAGGAGAAGGGCCTGGCCGGACCGCTGGCCACCCGCCGCTGGCGCCTGGCCTACGCGAAGGGCGCCGAGCTCGAGCCGACCATCAAGAAGATCGCGCTGTCGCCGCGCGGCAACATCACGATGGACGCCCGCACCCAGACGATGATCGTCACCGACCTCGAGGACCGGCTGGAGAAGGTCCGCGAGCTGATCGCCGACCTCGACCGTCCGACGCCGCAGGTCGAGATCGAGGCGCGGATCGTGGTCACCACCCGCAACTTCACCCGTGACATCGGCGTGCAGTGGGGCTTCAACCACGAGCAGTCGACCCGCTTCGGCAACACGACGAACCTGGTGTTCCCGAACTCGATCGTGATCAACGGCGGCGCGGCCCAGGCGGCACAGGGCATCTCGGCGAATCAGGGCGGCCAGACGGACGTGGCCGGCATCGGCAACCAGGCACCCGCGGGGCGCGGGTACGCCGTCAACCTGCCGGCCAACGGCAGCACCGCCGGGATCGGCGTCTCGATGGGCAACATCCTCGGCAACTTCAGCCTCGACGCGGCGCTGACCGCGCTCGAGCGCCAGGGCCGGGTCCGGATCCTGTCGACGCCGCGCATCGCGACGCAGAACAACATGTCGGCCAACATCAAGCAGGGTACTCAGATCCCCTACCAGACCACGGCCAACAACACGATCACGACCTCGTTCAAGGACGCGACGCTGACCCTGGACGTCACGCCCCAGATCACCAACGCGGGCACGGTGCAGCTCAAGGTGCTGGTCGAGAACAACTCGCCCGGCGACGTGGTGGCCGGCGTCACTGCCATCAACACCCAGTCTGCGACCACCAACCTGCTCGTGAGAGACGGGGCGACGGCCGTGATCGGCGGCATCTACCAGAACCAGGAGAGCAACAACGTGAACTCCGTGCCGTTCTTCTCCAAGATCCCGGTCCTGGGCTACCTGTTCCGGAACAAGGCGGTAACGACCCAGAACGCGGAGCTGGTGATCTTCATCACGCCGCGGATCCTCAAGGACTAAGGGGGCACCGCCATGCGAAACGAATTCACCCGGCGGCTTCGGGAGGGGAGCATGAAGGCGAGCAAGGCCTGGATCGCGGTCGTGATCGCGCTCGGGGCGTCCGGATGCGTCGGCGTGCCGGACTACGTGAAGAGCAACGACGCCGACGTCAACCTGCTGATCGCGAGCATCAACGGAGGCGTGCCGCTGCAGTCCGACGTGTTCACGCCCCCGAGCAGCCCCAGCCTGCCCGGCGTCGTCGCCGACCTCACGACCATCGCCGTGGCGAACAGGGCGAAGAACCCGGTCGGCAACTCCACGACGATCCTGGCAAACGCGATCATCTTCGATCGCTACGACGTTCGCTACATCCGCTCGGATGGCCGCGCCACGGAGGGAGTGGACGTACCGTACCGGATCACGGGCCCCCTTTCGGGAGCGGTCGACGTGGCCACGGGCGGCACCGCCAGCCTTCCGATCGAGGTCGTCCGCGCCCAGGCCAAGCTGGAGGCGCCGCTCCGGAACCTGCGGGCCTCGGACCCGAACCTCTCGGTTGCGCCCCCCGGCGGCGCGATGGTCCTGACGTGCATTGCCGAAATCACGATCTACGGGCGGACCGTAGGGGGACAGGCCGTGTCGGCGACCGGCCGCCTGCAGATCGACTTCGCCGACTGGCAGTGAGAGGACGCCCATGCGAGAGATTCAGCGACGCGTGATGTCCGGCTGGGGCAGCCGCTGCGCTGCCGCGGCCGTTGCTCTCAGCCTCACCGGCTGCGGCCTCGACAAGGTCACGATCCCCGACGAGTTCGAGGGTCCCGCGGAACTTGGCATCGCGCTGCGGCTCGAGGCCAGCCCCGACGTGGTCACGGCCGACGGCTTCTCGTCGTCCGCGATCCGGGCGACGGTGCGCGACCAGAACGGCCAGCCGCTCTCGGGCCGCGCCGTGGTCTTCAAGATCACCGATGCCAACGGCCGCAACGCCGACATCGGCGAACTGACCACGACGGACGGCCGCCGCATCCGCGCCGCCGAGGCGACCGCCACCAGCGGCAGCGACGGCGTGGCGCGGGTCACCTACTACTCGCCGGTGCGGTCGGACGTCACGGCCGACACCAGCGTGCTGGTCAGCGCCCGGCCGGTGGGCACCGACGCCAACGCCGCGCAGGAGCGGGTCGTCCGCATCGAGCTGCGCTCCGCCGAGCCGCGGCTGTTCCCGCAGATTCCGGGCAACGCGGCGCCGACCTGCAACTTCCGCGTGGAGGTCGTCAGTGGCGGGTCCACCTGCACGAGCGCCACTGCCTGCACGATCCGGCGCGGTTCGCAGACGCTGTTCCAGTCGACCGCGAGCGACTCCGACGGGACGATCGTCCGCTACGAGTGGTTCTTCGGCGACGACAACTCGAAGCAGGACAAGCCCGACGTCAACCACGTGTTCAACACGGTCGGCACCTGGAACGTCTACCACATCGTGACCGACAACGGCGGCTCCGCCGCGGCATGCCAGGCCAGCATCACGGTGAACTGACCGGCAGACTCCGGTAGGATCTCCAGGTCCCGGGGGGCGCGACCACGCCCCTCGGGACCTTTCCTGCTTCGAGAGGGCGCACTTGGCCAACCCGCGCATCGACGAGCTCCGCAAGCGCCTCGACAAGGACCCCGCCTCGCGCCTGTTCGCGCAACTTGCGGAGGAACTGCGCAAGGAGGGCGAACTCGAGGACGCCATCCGTGTGTGCCGGGAGGGCCTGGCGAAGCACCCCGCGTACCCTGCCGCGCGGATGACGCTCGGCCGCGCGCTGCTCGACAGCGGAGACTACGCGGGGGCCCGGGCCGAGTTCGAGGCGGTGGTGAAGGCGGTGCCGGACAACGCGCTGGCGCACCGTTTCCTCGGCGAGTGCCAGCAGGCGCAGGGCGACACGGCCGCCGCCACCGCCAGCTACCGCGCCGCCCTGATGTTCGCCCCCGGCGACGCGGAGTCGGCGGCCCGGCTGGCGGCGCTGACGGGCGAAGCGCCGCCGGTGCGGCCCGCGCCGCAGCGAGCGCCGGCGCCGCCGACGCCAGCGCGTCCGATGGCCGCCCCTGCGGCTGCGCGGCCGGCGGC
>JAMQGV010000001.1 GCA_025994075.1 Vicinamibacteria bacterium | reverse complement strand
GAACCCGACGGGGGTTTGGGGGCGGAGGAGGCCGGAGTCGTCCGACGGAGCCCCCATGGGACCGGCGGCGGATTCACTCCGCCGACGGAACCCGACGTAGAGTTGCCGCTCATCCCTCGTCACGGACGGAGGAGCGCATGTACTCGTGGGACGACGACACCTCGGGCTGGCTCGGAGCCGCCCGCTACAGCTACGGCGACGCCGGCAAGGACGCGCGGGACGAGGCGGCGCGCCGGGCCGCGGTCCGCGGGCCGCGCACGTACGAGCGCAAGGCCGGCCCCAACGAGGGCATGGTCGACCCCCGCAAGCGGGTCGAGACCACGTCACGCAACCCGCTGGTGGTCGCGGTCGACGTCACCGGGTCGATGTCGCAGTGGCCGTTCGAGATCTTCGACCGCCTGCCGCTGCTCTACAACACCCTCGTCCAGTACCGCGAAGACCTCGAGATCCTGTTCGCCGCCATCGGCGACGCCGGCGTCGACCGCTGGCCGCTGCAGGTCACCGACTTCGCGAAGGGCTACGACCTCGAGCAGCAACTGGGCGCGCTCTACGGCGAAGGCGGCGGCGGCGACGCCCCCGAGAGCTACGGCGTGTTCGCCTGGTGGATGCAGCACCACGTGCGGGTGCCCAACGCGGAGCGCCCGTTCCTGATCGTGTTCGGCGACGCGCCGATGCACGAGAAGGTGCCGGCCGGGCAGCTCCAGAAGCTGGTCGGCTACCCGCCCCCGCAGGCGAAGGCGAAGGGCTTCACCGGCGCGCTGCTCGGCTGGAACCAGGGCGACATCGACGCGGTCGCCACCTGGCAGCAGGTGGCGCAGACCTGGGACACCTGGTTCCTGCGCCGGCCGACGGGCCGCGCCGGCGACGAGGTCGACCAGCAGTGGACGCGGGCCCTGGGCCGCGAGCGGGTGTTCCGCATCGACGACGAGCAGCGCGCCGTCGACTACGCGATGGGCATCGTCGCCCGCGCCTGGGGCCGGCTCGGCGACTTCGAGCAGAACATGCTGGCGCGCCAGGACGAGAAGAAGGTGAAGAGCGTCGCCGAGCGCATCCGCCGCGACGGGCCGCGGGTGCTGGCCTGCCCGAGCTGCTCGGCCAGGATCCCGGCCGAGGCCTTCGGCCGCTACGCCTGCTCCTACTGCGGCAACACGCTCGAGCTCTGACGGGGCGCGGGCGTGGAGGTGCGCGCGATCCTGACCGTGCCGCCGCACGCGGACTTCGTCGCCGAGGTGGCGGCCCACCCGCTGGTCGCGGGCCTGCGCCTCAACACGGTGATGCCGCTGGCGGCCCCGGTGACGGAGGTGCTGGCGCGGCTCTCGGGCTTCGGCCTGCCGCTCTGGGTCGACCTCAAGGGTCGCCAGCTCCGCCTCGCCTCGGCGGCGGTTCCGCCGTTCACCGAGGTGCGGGTCTCGCACCGCATCCGGGTGCCGGTGCCGTGCGACGTGTTCTTCCGCGACGGCCGCGAGCACGCGCGGCTGGTCGCCGTCGACGGCGACCGCCTGATCCTCGACGACGGCCCGCGCCGGGTGCTGGGGCCCGGCGAGTCGGTCAACGTCGTCCACCCGGCGCTCGAGGTCGAGGGCACGCTCACGCCGACGGACCTCGCCTTCCTCGACGCGATGAAGGCGCTCGGGCTGCACCGCGTGCTGCTGTCGTTCGTCGAGCACGTGGAGGACGTCGCGGAGGTGCAGGAGCGGCTGCCGGGCGCGGAGGTGGCCTGCAAGATCGAGTCGCGCCGCGGGCTGGCCCTGGTCCGCCGCAACGTCGACGGCCTCGGCCGGCTGGTGGCCGCGCGCGGCGACCTCTACGTCGAGGTGCGCGAGCCGCACCGCATCGCCGGGGCCGTGCGCGAGGTGATCTCCGCCGACCCCGAGGCCTGGGTCGCGAGCCGCATCTTCCCCGGCCTCGCCCACGACCCGGTGCCGGCCTGCCCCGAGATCGGCGACGTCGCCTGGCTGCTGTCGCTGGGCTACCGCACGTTCCTGCTCGGCGACGAGATCTGCCTGCACCGCGAGTCGGCGCTGGCCGCCCTGAACCTGCTCGCCGCGGTGGCCCGGGAGTGAACGGGTCCCCGCGCCGGGACCGACCCGGCGCGGGGACAGTGACGAAGACGTCCTACTTCGTCTTGACGGGGTCGGCAGGCCGCTTCGGCAGCTTCATCGGCTTCGCCGCCATCGCCTTCCGGACCTCGGCGATCGCCCGCTCGAGCTGCGGGTCCCTGCCGGCGATCACCGACACCGGGTCGTTCTCGACTTCGATGTCGGGCGTGACGCCTTCGCCTTCGATGATGTACTGGCCGTTCTCGTCGTTGGTGGCGCTCAGCGGAACGAACACCTGCGCGCCGTCGAGCAGCGGGCCGCGGCCCGAGATGCCGACGACGCCGCCCCAGGTCCGCTTGCCGATCAGCGGACCGAGGCCCGCCTTGCGGAAGTAGTTGGGGAAGATGTCGCCGTCCGAGGCCGAGGTCTCGTTGATCAGGGCCACCATCGGCCCGTGGAAGACGGTGCCGGGGTAGGTCTGCGGGAACTCGCTCACCATGCCGAAGCGGGTGCCCATCAGCTTCGTGTCCAGCCGCTCGATGATCCACTGCGAGACGTTGCCGCCGCCGTTGGAGCGCACGTCGACGATCAGGCCCTCCCTGCGGATCTGGCCGTAGTACCACTTGATGAACTCGGCGATGCCGGGCGCGCCCATGTCGGGCACGTGCAGGTAGGCCACCTTGCCCTCGGTCGCCTGGTCGACCTTCTCGCGGTTGCCGAGCACCCACTGCAGGTAGAGCAGGTCGCTCTCGTCGTCGAGCGGCCGGTAGGTGACCTTGCGCGCGCCCTGCGTCGTCGGCGTCGCGTTGAGCGTCAGCGTCACCGGGTCGGTCTTGTGGCGCAGCAGGCGGTAGGGGTCGTCGTTCGCCGCGAGCTCCTCGCCGTCGATCGCCAGCACGTAGTCGCCGACGCGGGCGTCGACGCCGACCTCGGCCAGCGGCGAGCGGTACTTCGGCTCCTCGTTGTGGCCGCGGAAGATCTGCGCGATGCGGTAGCGGCCCGCCTTCGCGTCGAGCTCGAAGCGGGCGCCGGGCAGTCCGACCTTCGCCCGCGGCGGCAGCTCGTAGTCGCCGCGCTCGATGTAGGCGTGGCCGACGTTGAGCTCGGAGACCATCTCCGAGAGCACGTAGTCGAGGTCGGAGCGGTGGCCGACGTGGGGCAGCAGCGAGCGGTAGCGTTCGCCGATCGCCTTCCAGTCGTAGCCGTGCATGTTCTTCACGTAGAAGAAGTCGCGGAAGCGGCGCCAGACCTCGTCGAAGATCGTGGCCCACTCCTGGCGCGGGTCGCGGTCGACCATCAGCCCCTTCGTCGAGACCGCCTTCTTGTCCTTGGCCTTGGGCTTCGCGTCGTAGAGCCCGTAGCCGCCGCCCGAGCGCACCAGCACCTTCTGCCCGTCGTCGGAGATCGCGTAGCCCTGGACGTCGGCGACCAGCTCCGACTCCTCGCGCTTCTTGACGTCGAAGATGTGCAGGTTGGTCTTCTGGTAGCTCTCGCGGCCGTAGAAGAAGGCGCCGGTCTTCGCGTAGAGCAGGTGGCCCTTCGTCGCCGCAAGGCCGAAGATGTTGTCGGCCGGGACCGGGACGCGGGCGACGCGCTGCGCGAGCCCGTCCCAGTCGACCACGACCGGCTTCTTCGCGTCCTTCTTCTCGTCCTTCCTGTCGGCGTCCTGGCCCGCCTTCTTCGCCTCCGCCTTCGGCTCGTCCTTCTTCTCGGCCTCGGGCTTCTCCGGCGTCACCTCGTCGCTCTCCGGCGGGAACGGGTGCTTGCCGTCCTTGCGCAGGGCGAGGGCGAAGATGCCGGTCGAGCGGTTGCCGGCGAAGTTCCACTCGAGGTTCGAGATCTGCGGCGCGAAGTCGCGCTCGGACAGGTAGTAGAGGTACTCGCCGTCGGGGTCCCACGCCGGCGACTGCGCGTTCCACATCGGGTCGGTGACCGCGCGCAGCTTGCCGTCGGCGACGCTCCACACGTGAACCGAGTTGTTGCCGTTGAAGTTGCCGAGCGAGAAGGCCAGGAACTGGCCGTCGGGCGACCACGCGTAGTCGCCGATGCCGCCGAACGCGTCGTCGGCGACCTCGACCACCTTCTTGTCCGCGACCGTCAGCACGAACAGCTTGCCGTCCTTGTCCGAGAACGCGAGCCGCTTGCCGTCGGGCGCCCACTCCGGGGCCTGGAGCTGGACCGCGAACTGCGTGGTGAGCTGCTGCGCTTCGCCCGAGCCGTCCTGGTCGACGAGGTAGAGCTGCTCCTCGCCGCTGCGGTCGGAGACGAACGCGATCTGGCGCCCGTCGGGCGACCAGCGCGCGTGCTTCTCGTGGGCGTTCGAGCTGTTCGTCAGGTTGCGGGTGGCGCCCTTCTCGATCGGCGCCGTGAAGACGTCGCCGCGGGCGACGAACAGCGCGCGCTCGCCCTTCGGCGAGAGCGAGAACGACTCGACCTGGCGCTCGGCCGAGACGCGGCCCGGCCGCGCCGACAGCGCGTCCGTGGGCACCGTGATCGGCGCCGCGGCGTCCTGCTTCGTCGCCACGTCGAACACCCGCAGTTCGCCCCCCAGCTCGTAGACGATCCGCCCCTTGTTGTCCGAGCTCGGCCAGCGCACGTCCCAGCTCGTGCTCTTCGTGTGCTGCTCGACCGCCCCGCTGGCCACGTCCGCGGAGTACAGGTTGAGCGTGCCGTCGCGGTCGGACGCGAAGTAGACGCGGTCGCCGATCCACATCGGGTCGCGCTCGGTGCGCCTGCTGGTCGCGATCGCCTTCGCCTCGTTCGTCTTCAGGTCGTACACGAACAGGTCCTGCGCCCAGCCGCCCTCGTAGCGCTTCCAGCTCCGGAAGTCGCGGAACAGCGGCGAGTAGACGAGGCGCTGGCCGTCGGGCGCGAAGTCGCCGGCGCCGGAGGTCGGCATCGGCAGCTTCGTCGCCAGCCCGCCCTGCGCCGGCACCGTGTAGAGGGCGGTCTCGCTGCGGCCGCCGTCGGCGTCGCGCAGCGAGCGGAACACGATGCTCCTGCCGTCCGGCGTCCAGCCGTAGACCTGGTTGTCGACGCCGTGGCGCGGAGCCATCGGGCCGCGCGCCGGGTAGTACGTGAGCTGCTTCGGGACGCCGCCGGTCGCGGGCATCACGTACACCTGCTCGTCGCCGTCGTACTGGCCGGTGAAGGCGATCCACTTCCCGTCGGGCGAGAACTTCGCGAACGCCTCGAGCCCCGGGTGGGCGGTCAGGCGCGTCGCGCTGCCGCCTTTCACGGGCGCCGTCCAAAGATCGCCGGCGTAGGTGAAGGCGAGGGTGTCGCCGTGCACGTCGGGGAAGCGCAGCAGCTTCGTCTGGGCTGCGGCAGGAGCGGCCAGCAGCAGCGCGCCCAGCGCGAGGCCGAGGCCGCGCTCGGTGGAGGTGAGGGACATCGGTCCTCCTCGGTGTAGGGATTGATGAGGGGCGAGCCGGCGGCTCGCAGGGCTGACCCGGAGAGCCTAACCGCTTTTCGGGGGGCAGTCCCGCCTATGATGGTGGGGGTGGTTGTCGGGCGCCGTCGCGCTGATTCGACCCCGAGGAGGACGCGCGTGGCGAAGAACAAGGAAGAGGCCAAGGCCGAGGGATACCAGCGCGGCCTCAAGGGCAAGCAGGGCACCACCGGGCCGTTCGAGGGCTGGACCGACGACAAGGCCGCGGGCGAGGCCCGCTCCCAGGGCTACAGCGAGGGCAAGCGCGAGCGGCAGCGGCTCGGCACGCAGGCGCGGAAGGGCAAGGCCCGGAAGTAGGCGGCCGCTCGAGCCGGCTCAGCCGGCCGGGGTCGGAGTCGGGGCCGCGCGATCCGCGAGCGCGGCCAGGGCCTGCGCGCGGTCGAACGAGTAGCGCAGCGCGCAGAACTCGCAGGCGATCTCGACGGTGCCGCGCTCCGCGAGCACGGCCTCGATCTCGTCGCGACCCACCATGCGGATGATGCCGGCGACGGTCTCGCGCGAGCAGCGGCACGCGAAGCGCACGGGCAGGCTCTCGAACACCCGCAGCTCCTCGTCGTGGAACAGCCGGCGCAGGATGTCGCGGCCGGGCAGCTCCAGCAGTTCCTCGCGGGTCAGCGTGCGGCCCAGCACGTTGACGCGGTTCCACAGGTCGTCGTCGTCGTCGGGCGCCGCCTTGCCGCCGTGGTCCGGCAGGCGCTGGAGCAGCAGCCCGGCCGCGCGCTGGCCGTCCGCGGCCAGCCAGAAGCGGGTCTCGATCTGCTCCGAGCGCGCCATGTACTCCTCGAGCGCCTCGGCCGCGGTCGCGCCGTGCAGCGGCACCACGCCCTGGTAGGCCTGCAGCCCCGGCCCCGGGTCGATCGTGATCGCGCAGTGGCCGCCGCGGGTCAGCGCGCGCAGCGTCGCCCGCTCCTCGAGGCCGGCCAGGTCCTCGTCGAAGCGGGCCGTCGCCCGCATCGTGAGGTCGGCGCGGCACTCGACGACCAGCAGCCGCAGCGGGCCGCCGCCCTGGATCTGCAGCACCAGCTCGCCACCCTGGAACTTGAGGGTGGCGGCCATCAAGGCGCAGGCGGCCATCAGGTCGCCGAGCACCTCGCGCACGGCGGGCGGGTACTCGCGGCGGCGCAGCACCTCGCGCCACGCGTCGTCGAGCCGCACCAGCTCGCCGCGCACCCGCGCCTTCTCGAACACGAAGCGCTGGAGCGCGTCGCGCTCGCCGTCGCGGGCCCGGCCGGAGTTCGTCATGGAAGCCGCAGGATAACCGTCAGTCCACGCGCAGCAACAGCGTCTGCAGGTAACGGTCGGCGGGCTGGGCCGGGAGCGTGGGGTGGTCGGGCGGCAGCCCGCCCTGCTCGAGCACGGCGACCTCGCGCCGCGCCAGCGCGGTCCCCTTCACCGCCAGCCCCTCGAGCCCCACCGCGCGCGTGTTCGCCGCCAGCCACAGCAGGGCGCCGCGCTCCAGCACCGCGCAGGCGCGGGCGATCAGCGCCGGGTAGTCGCGCTCGATCGAGAAGGGGGCGTCGCGCGCGGCCGAGAAGGTCGGCGGGTCGAGCAGCACGAGGTCGAAGCGTTCGCCGCGCTCGCGGGCCCCCTGCAGGAAGCGCGCGCAGTCGGCCGCCTCGAAGCGCCAGCGCGCGTCGGCCGGGTCGAGCCCGGAGCGCGCGAAGTTGTCGCGCGCCCAGCGCAGCACGCCCGCGGAGAGGTCCACGCTGGTGATGCTCGCGGCACCCGCCCGCGCGCACACCACGGAGAGCGTGCCCGTGTAGGCGAAGCCGTTGAGCACGCGGGCGCCGCCGGCGAAGCGGGCGAGGCCGTGGCGGTGTTCGCGCATGTCGGTGAACAGGCCGACGTTGAGCCCGCCGCGCGGGTGGGTCTCGAAGGACACGCCGCGCTCGTGAACGACGAGGCGCTCCGGAGCGGCCTTGCCCACGGCCTCCTGCGCGACCTCGCCGCGGGCCGCCGCGCCGCGGGCGCGGTGCTTGAGGACCGCGCCCGCGAAGCCGTGCTCGAGGGCCGCCTCGGCCAGCGTGCGGGCGAGCGGCAGCAGCGCGGCGGAGTAGACGTGGATCACGAGGTGCTCGCCGAGCGCGTCGGCCGCGAGCCCCGGCAGGCCGTCGCCGGCGCCGTGGAACAGCCGGTACGCGGCGCCCGGCCCGGCCAGGCCGAGGACCCGCCGCAGCGCCGCGGCCGTCGCGAGGCGCGCGCGCGCGAACCCGGGGCCGAGGTCCTCGAACGCCTCGTCCGCCGTGGCCATCACCCGCAGGCGGCCGTTCTCGGGATCCGCGACCGCGAGGCCGAGGTCGCGTCCGCCCGCCGTCATTAGCCGCACGAGTCGTCCCGCCTCCAGCGACTCCGCGCCGGCGAGGGAGGCGTCGAGGTCGCGCACGCCGGCGTCGAGGGCCGCCTCTGCCGCGGCGGCCGGCACGAACCGCAGCGCCGTCACGAACGCCAGACGGCGTCGAGCCGCGCGTTCAGGTCCGCGAGGTCGGGCCACAGCGGCGCGCACAGCGCGAGCGGCGCCCCGGAATCCGTCGGCACCGCGAGCCGCTCGGCGTGCAGGGCGAGCCGCGTGACGCCGAGGTCGCGGGCGAGCGGCAGCGCGGCGCGGCCGTACACGTCGTCGCCGAGGATCGGCACGCCGAGGAAGCGCAGGTGGACGCGGATCTGGTGGTGGCGGCCGGTGCGCGGCCGCAGCCGCAGCCGCGCCACGTGGTCCGTGACGTCACGCCACGCGCGCTCGCGGACGTACTCGGTGCGCGCGTCGCGCCCGCCGGGTTCGCCCGGCAGCACCGGCCGCGCGCGCCCGCGCCGGGCCTCGACGAGGGCCACGGTCACGGCCCCGTCCGCCGGCGGCTCGCCCGCCACGTAGGCGACGTACTCCTTCTCGACCTGCCGCCGCTCGAACGCCATCGACAGCGCACGGTGGGCCTCCGCGTGGCGCGCGAACACGACGACGCCCGAGGTCTCGCGGTCGATCCGGTGGACGACGTAGAGCCGCTCGCCGCGCTCGGCTTCCAGGCGCTTGTGCAGGCTCGCGCCCGGCTCTTCGCCGCGGGCGGGGATCACCGCGACGCCGGGCGGCTTGGCGACGGCGATCAGGTCGTCGTCCTCGTGGATCGGGACCAGCACGGGCTCAGTTTCGCCCGAGACGCCGCCGATCCCGAACGGCGGCTACCATCTCGGCACGCGCCCGCTGCGGGCGCGGGGAGGGACGCCGTGGAGCCGAAGCGGGTCCTCGTCGTGGCGCTGCTGGTCTCGGCCCTGGCCGGCTGTCGGCAGGAGCCCGCCGTGTCGGAGGTGTACGTGCTGGCCGAGCGCGGGCCCGAGGGGCTCGACCCGCACTTCTCCGGCCACGTGTTCCAGACGCGCAACCTGCTCGCCAACGTCTACGAGGGGCTGGTCGGCTTCGACCCGGACATGCGCCTCGAGCCGGCGCTGGCGGTCTCGTGGTCGAGCCCCGACGACCACACCTGGGAGTTCGTGCTGCGGTCGGGCGTGCGCCTCCACGACGGCCGCGAACTGACGCCCGCCGACGTGGCGTGGAGCCTGGAGAGGGCACGCAGCCACCCGCGCTCGCAGGTGCGCAGCGCGCTGGCCGCCGTCGCGGCGATCGAGGCCGTGCCACCCGCCGGCGTGCGGCTGCGGCTGCGCGAGCCCGACGCGATGCTGCCGCGCCGGCTGCGCGAGGTGGCCGTGCTCTCGCGCCATTTCGTCGAGACGGCCGGCGAAGCGGCGCTGTCGCGCGCCTCGGCCGGCAGCGGGCCGTACCGGCTCGCCTCGGCGCGCGACGGGGAGGTCGTGCTGCAGCGCTTCGACGAGGGCTGGCGGAGCGCCCCGCCGCTCGTCCGCGGCACGTTCGTGCCGCGCGCCTGGGGCGACCCCGGGCTCGAGCGCCGGCTGCCGAAGGGCGCCGCCGTCCTGTTCTGGACCCGGCCCGGCACCGATTCGTACCACCGCGCGGAGCGCGAGGCCCGCCTGGTGCAGTGGGCTCGGCCCGGCATCGTCTATCTCGGCTTCGATCTCCGGCCCGCCGCGGCCGGCGCCGCGCCCAACCCCCTGCTGGACGTGCGCGTTCGGCGCGCGATCGCGCTCGCGATCGACCACGACGAGCTGCTGCGCGCGGCGGTGGACGAGGCGGGAGCGACGGCGACCCAGCTCGTCGCCCCGTTCGTCCACGGCTACGACCCCGGGCTGCCGCCGCCGCGGCGCGACCTGGCCGCCGCGCGCGCACTGCTTCGCGAGGCCGGCCACGCGGACGGGTTGCGGCTGCCGATCTGGTCCCGCGAGCTGATGCCCGTGTACGGCGCGGTGCTCGCGCGCCAGCTCGGCGAGGCCGGCCTCGCGATCGAGCCCCACGTGCTGGACGAAGCCGCCTACGTCGAGCGCGTCAGCTCGGCCCACGGCGGCCTCTACGTGCTGCGCTTCTCCTGCCGCACCGGCGACGCCCAGGACTTCTTCGACGCCTGGGCCCACTCGCCCGATCCGGCGCGCGGCCTCGGCCTGTCCAACTACTCCTTCGTCACGAGCCCGTTCGCCGGCCTCGACGAGCAGATCCGGGCGGCGCGCGGCGACACCGCGCCGGCCTCGCGCCTGGCGCGGCTGCAGGCGCTCAACCGGCGCCTGATCGAGGAGCAGGCCGCGGTGCCGCTGCTGGCGCCGCGCGGCCAGGTCTTCGTCTCGCCGGCGCTGCGCTGGACGCCGCGCGCCGAGGGCTTCTGGCTGCTGCGGGACCTCGCCCCGGAGTCGTGAGGACCAGGGCGTACAAGATTCCCGACCTGCAAAACGACGTCACGCCTGCCGCGCGGCGGGCTCCCCGGGTTAGAGTGCCCGTCGGGGGCGAGGGAGGCGACGGATGAAGGTTCTCGCGACGATCGCGCTGGCGCTGGCCGTGCCGGCGGTGGCCCAGGACCTCGAGGCGGACCGCGCGGCGATCCGCGCCGTGGTCGACGCCGCCTACGTGAAGGGCGTGCACCAGGACCGCGACGCGGCGGCGATGCGCGCCGGCTTCCACCCCGGGTTCCGGATGCTGGTGCGCCGCGGCGAAGGCACGATGCACGCGGTCACCCTCGACGAGTGGATTGCCGGCATGGAGCGCTCGAAGGCCGAGGCCGCGGCCCAGCCCCAGCCGCCGCGCCCTCCCGTCCGCGCGGAGTACACGCTGGTCGACGTCGTGGGCGACGCCGCGATGGTGCGCCTCGAGCTGTTCCGCGGCGACGCCCACGTCTTCAGCGACTACCTCCAGCTCTACCGGCTGGCCGAGGGTTGGCGCATCGTGGGCAAGAGCTTCCACGCCCATCCCCGCCCGCGCTAGGGAGTTAGAATCTCTGCACGGGGAGGGCGGTTGAAGACGCTCCTGATCGTCGACGACGACACCCTGTTCATCGAGGGCCTCGGCCGCGGCCTCGCCCGCCGGATCGCCGACCTGCACGTCGAGACGGCGGCCAACGGCGCCGAGGCGCTCGACGTGTTCGCCACCACCGGCGTCGACCTGCTGCTGACCGACCTGCAGATGCCGGTGATGGACGGCTTCGCGCTGCTGGCCTGGATCACCCGCGAGCGTCCCCACGTGCCGGCGATCGTCATGACCGCCTTCGGCGGCGGCGAGACCGAGCAGCGCCTGCACGCGCTCGGCGTCGGCGGCTACGTCCAGAAGCCGCTCGACTTCGACGCCCTGACCGTGCGCGTCGCCGAGGTGCTGGCGGTGCCGCCGCCCGGGCACGGCCACGGCGTGACGCTGACCCGCTTCCTCCACGTCCTGGCGCTGGAGGCCAAGACCTGCACCCTCGACTGCGAGTCGCAGGGCCGGCGTGGCCGGCTCGCGCTGGAGGCAGGCCGCCTCGCCGGGGCCTGGACGGAAGGCGTCGAAGGCAGGCCCGCGGCGCTCGAGATGCTGACCTGGCCCGAGGTGGCGATCACGATCGCCGAAGGCCGGCCGCCGGAGGCGACGCTGCGGGTGCCGATGGAGGCGGTGCTGCTCGAGAGCAGCCACCGCCACGACGAGGCGCGACGCCGGTCCGCGGGGGCAGGCGTCGCCGACTGACCGCCGTTCAGCTCACGTGGACCATCACCCGCACGCCGTCCAGCGTGTCGGCGACCCCGGGGTCGCCGGCCGGGAAACCGAGGTGGACGGGATCGCTCCACGTGAAGCCGTCCGCCGACTCGGACCACCAGGCGCCGCGCGCGTCCGCCCCGGTCGTGCCGTAGAAGCGCAGCCCGCGCCCGTGGGCGATCAGGTTGCCGGTCCAGTTCACGCCGCCGACCGAAGGGATGTCCGGCGCCCGCTCGAACAGCACGCCGTCGCGCGACACCGCGTGGTACGCGCCTTCGGCCGGACTGCCGATCGGGGCCGTCAGGTGCCAGAGGTCGCCCAGTCGCGCCGCCGCGGGATCGATCACCGGCCGCCCCTCCGACGTGAACCGGGCGCCGGGCTCGAACGCGTAGCGCACCCCGTCCTCGGAGAGCGCCGAGTACGTGCCCACGCTGCCGTCGAGGAATCGCGTGCCGCTCGGGCTGCTGGAGAAGTAGAGGCGCAGGCGTCCGTCCGGGAGCAGGGCGAGCGTCGGGTCGAAGGGGCGCTGGTGGCCCTCGGGCAGGCCGTCGACGACGACCGGCACCGGCGTGCTCCAGCTCCACCCGCCGTCGTCGGACCACTTCACGGCCACCCGGTCGAAGTGCGGCGAACCGCTCGGGAACCACTGGAACGCGGCCCACAAGCGGCCGCGCAGGTCGGCGACCAGGCTCGGCACGCCCGACGCGCGCTCGAACAGCTGCGCGCCAGGGAAGGAGTCGCCGCCGTCGAGGCTCCGGCGAATCACCAGGTCCCGCTCCCAGGGTCGACCGCCGGCAGGCGGCGGCTGCTGTCCCAGGGCCTGCCCCGCAGTCGCGACGACCAGCCCGCCGAGGAACGTCCGCCTCGTCACCATTGCGTCCCCCCTGCTTCTCCCACAGACGAGTCCGCAGCCCCTCCGGTTGGCGCCCGCGTGCCGGCGCTCACCCGCTGGACGTGAGCGCCATCACCCGTGATACGTTCCTGCGCGATGCGTCAAGCGATGACCGCCGAGGACCGCGCCGCCTTCGCCGCCCTGCAGTCGAAGCTGCGGGCGCAGTGGCAGGCGATCGCCACCCACTCGGACGACGAGCAGTGCGTCGTCGTGGTGCCCTCGCTCTCGATGGACCTCGACGTGCCGCCGACGGTGCTGCAGGCCTACGAGGAGCGCTTCCTGTTCCTGCTGTTCCTGCTGCGCCTGCCGCGGATGCGGGTCGTCTACGTGACCTCGCAGCCGGTGCTGCCGGAGACGGTCGAGTACTTCCTCGGGCTGCTGGCGGGCGTGATCCCGGGCCACGCCCGGGCCCGGCTCCACCTCGTGAGCGTGGGCGACGGCACCTCGCGCCCGCTGTCGCTGAAGCTGCTCGAGCGGCCGCGGCTGCTGGCCCGCGTGCGCGCGCTGGTCCCGAACCCGGACACCGCGCACCTGGTCCCCTTCAACACGACGGAGCTCGAGGAGGAGCTGGCGCTGCGGCTGGGCGTCCCGATGTACGGCGCCGAGGCCCGCTTCGCGCCGTGGGGCACCAAGAACGGCGGCCGCCGGCTGTTCGCCGAAGAGGGCGTGCCGCACCCGCTCGGCCGCAGCGGCGTGCGCGGCGCCGCGGGCGCGGCGCAGGCGCTGTGCGAGATGCGGCGCGAGCGGCCCGACATGCGCGAGGCGCTGCTCAAGCTCGACGAGGGCGTGTCGGGGATGGGCAACGCGCTCGTCGACCTGCGCGACCTGCCGCCGCCCGGCGACGCCGCGGAGCGCCCCGCGGTCGAGGCCCGGCTGCGCGCGCTGCGGGTCGAGCTCGAGGGCCAGAGCGCCGAGCAGTACCTGGCCGCGTTCGCCGCCCAGGGCGGCGTCGTCGAGGAGCGCATCGCGGGCGACGAGTTCAGGAGCCCCAGCGTGCAGTTGCGGGCGACGCCCGCCGGCGCGGTCGAGGTGCTGTCGACCCACGACCAGCTCCTCGGCGGCCCTTCCGGCATGAGCTTCCTCGGCTCGCTGTTCCCCGCCGACCCGGGCTACGCGGTGGAGATCACGCGCCACGCCCGCAAGGTCGGCGAGCGGCTCGCCCGCGAGGGAGTGCTCGGCCGCTTCGCGCTCGACTTCGTCGCGGTGCGCGACGCTGGCGGGCCGTGGCGCTGCTACGCCATCGAGCTCAACCTGCGCAAGGGCGGCACGACCGCGCCCTACCTGACGCTCGAGTTCCTGACCCGCGGGCGCTACGTCGAGGAGCACGGCGCGTTCGAGGCCCGCGGCGGTCGCGCCAGGTTCTACGTGTCGTCCGACCACGCGGAGAACGACGCGTATCGCCAGCTCGCGCCGATGGACCTGTTCGACGTGGCGATGCGCGAGGGCGTGCACTGGAGCCCGGCGACCGAGACCGGCGTCGTGTTCCACATGCTCGCCGCGGTGACGGAGCGCGGCCGCTTCGGGCTGACGGCGATCGCCGATTCGCCGGCCGACGCGCGCGCCCTCTTCGACCGCACGCTGGCCGCGGTGGACCGGGAGGCGGAGGGACGATGACGGACGAGCGCAACCCCAGGGTGCTGATCGCCGCCTTGTCGGAGCCCGACGGGGAGACCGTCTCCCGCGTGCTGGCGCGGGCGGGGTACCTCGTCGAGGCGATCGCCGACCCCGACGGCGCCGTGGCGCGGATCGAGGTCGAACCGCCGGAGGTCGCCGTGTTCCGGCTCGACGCCGACGGCCCGGGCGCCGAGATGCTGCTGCGCGCCCAGCGGCTCGAGCCGCGGCCGCGGGTGCTCGCCCTCGTCGACCGGCCGGAGTACGAGGTCGTGCGCCGGGGCGTCCGTCGCGGGGTCACCGTGTTCCAGGGCTTCCCCTGCGCCGAGCACGAGTTGCTCGCCGCCTGCGAGCGGGCCCTCGAGCCCGACGACCCGCGCCCCGCGGACGATCGCCGCGCCCATCCCCGGCGCCGGCTGACCGTCGAGGTCGAGGTCCAGACGCCCCACTACCAGCCCGTCGTGCTCGGCGAGCTGGTCGACCTCTCGGCGCGGGGCGCCCGCGTCGAGCTGGCCTCGGCGATCGAGCCGGGCACCGCCGTCCGGGTGGCCCTCGCGGTGCACGGGACGCGGCTCCCGTTCGAGCTCGACGGGCTCGTGCTGTGGCGGCGGGCCGGGCTGCGAAACCCCTGTCACGGCGTGGCTTTCGTCGACGTCGCCCCGGAGATCGACCGCCAGCTCGAGCAGTTCCTGGGCGAGGAGTAGGCGACCTGCCGCGCCCGGAACGGGACTTGCTCTAGACCTCTCCGGCGGCGGACGCCGCATCGCCTGCGGGCGGGCGCCGCGGAGGAGGGAACCATGCGCGCGCAACCTCTGCCGTCCGATCCAGGAGGGCCGGTCACGCTGGCGCTCGACGAACAGGAGCGGCGGCTGGTCCACGAGTTGCGGGCGATCCCGCCCTCGCCCCTGCGCGACCGGGTGCTGCACCTGGTCCACGACCTGCTGAGCTTCGCCGCCGAGCCCGCCTGCCACCAGGTCCAGGCCGACGGCGTCCCCTGCCCCACGGCGCTCAACTCCTGCGACACCTGCCGCCGGGCGCTCGACACGCTCGAGGCGCTGCGCGACCGCATCCGCGAGAGCTGAGCCGGACCCATCGGAACGAGGAAAGACATGGCACACGAAAACCGCGTCCGTCGCATCGTGATCGTGGGAGCCGCCGGACGCGACTTCCACAACTTCAACGTCGCCTTCCGGGACGACTGGTCCGCGCGGGTCGTGGCCTTCACCGCCACCCAGATCCCCGGCATCTCCGGCCGCCAGTACCCGCCGGAGCTGGCCGGCCCGCTGTACCCGAAGGGGATCCCGATCTTCGACGAGTCGGAGCTCGAGGAGATCTGCCGCCGGGAGCACGTGACCGACGTCGTGTTCTCGTACTCGGACATCGACCACGCGACCGTGATGCACGTCGGCTCGCGAGCGCTGGCCGCGGGCGCCAACTTCGTGCTGCTGGGGCCGCAGGCGACCCAGATCAAGACCCGCAAGCCGGTGATCGCCGTCTCCGCCGCCCGCACGGGCTGCGGCAAGTCCCAGACCTCGCGCTTCGTGTCGCGCCGGCTGCGCGACGCCGGGCTCAAGGTCGCCGTGCTGCGCCACCCGATGCCCTACGGCGACCTGCTGGCCGAGCGCGTGCAGCGCTTCGCCACTATGGCCGACCTCGACGCCGCCCGCTGCACCGCGGAGGAGCGCGAGGAGTACGAGCCGCACCTGGAGATCGGCAACCTGGTGTTCGCCGGCGTCGACTACGCCGCGATCGTGGCCGCGGCCGAGCGCGAGTGCGACGTGCTGATCTGGGACGGCGGCAACAACGACTTCCCGTTCCTGGTCCCCGACCTGCACGTCGCGATCGCCGACGCGCTGCGGCCCGACCACGTCGACACCCACCACCCCGGCGAAGCCGTGCTGCGGATGGCCGACGTGATCGTGGTCAACAAGGTCGACTCGGCGGCCGACGCCGACGTGCAGCGGCTGGCCGACGCGGTGCGCGCGCTGAACCCGAAGGCGCACATCGTCCGCGCCGCCTCGCCGGTGTCGCTCGACAAGCCGGAGCTGGTGGCCGGCAAGCGGGCGATCGTGGTCGAGGACGGCCCCACCCTGACGCACGGCGGCATGAGCTACGGCGCCGGCTACGTCGCGGCGGTCCAGGCGGGCGCCGCCCACATCGTCGACCCGCGGTCGTTCGCCACCCCGGAGATCGCGGCGGTCTACGCCAAGTACCCCCACATCGGGCGCATCCTGCCCTGCGTCGGCTACGATGACGCCCAGCTTGCGGCGCTGGGCGAGACGCTGCGGCGGGCCGAGTGCGACGTGGTGGTCTCGGCCTCGCCCATCGACCTCGCCGCGCGCGTGGACGCCGGCAAGCCGATCGTGCGCGCACGCTACGACTACGCCGACGCGGGCGAGCCCGCGCTCGGCCAGTTCGTCGGCGCGTTCATCGCCGAGCGCGTCCGGGAGACTGCGAACCGATGAAGGACCTGCTGCGCACGGCGGATCTCACGCCGGGCGACCTGGAGCGCGTGCTGGACCTGGCGGCGGCCTACAAGCGCCACCCCCACCGCCAGCGCACGCTGCTGGCCGGCGAGACCGTCGTGCTGTACTTCAACAAGCCCAGCACGCGCACCCGCATCTCGTTCGAGACCGCGGTGGCGCGGCTCGGCGCGGTGCCGATCGGGGTCGGCCCCAGCGACCTTCAGCTCGGCCGCGGCGAGACGATCGAGGACACGGCGCGGGTGATGAGCCGCTACGCCCGCGCCTTCGTGATCCGCACGTTCTCGGACGACGACGTCGCACGCTTCGCGAACAACGCCACGATCCCCGTGATCAACGCGCTGACCGACCAGCACCACCCCTGCCAGAGCCTGGCCGACCTGATGACCCTGCGCGAGCGCATGGGCCGCCTGTCCGGCCTGCGCGTGGCCTACGTGGGCGACGGCAACAACGTCGCCCACAGCCTGCTCGAGGCCGGGGCGCTGGCCGGCCTCGACGTGCGCTGCGGCTCCCCCGCCGGCTACCAGCCCGACCCCGAGGTCGTGGCGCGGGCGCAGGCGATCGCGGCCGAGACCGGCGGGAAGGTGACCGTCACCGCCGACCCGGTCGAGGCGGTCAAGGGCTGCCACGCCGTGTACACCGACGTGTGGCTGTCGATGGGCCACGCCGAGAGCGAGCGCGCGGAGCGGCTGAAGGTGTTCGCGCCCTACCAGGTGAACGACGCGCTGCTGGCGCACGCCGACCGCGACGTGCTGTTCATGCACTGCCTGCCCGACCACCGCGGCGAAGAGGTCACCGCCGAGGTCGTCGACGGCGTGCGCTCGATCGTGTTCGACCAGGCCGAGAACCGCCTGCACACCGCGGCCGCCATCCTCGAGACGCTGCTCTCGGGCGAGCTCAAGGGCACCGCCGCCCGGCGCTGACCGGCCCGGCTCGTGGTCGCGCCGGCCCCCGGGGCCCGCGGCCACGGGCCGAGGCTCCAAAATGGGCCGTGCAAGTGGCGCGCTGAGTTCCTATATTCCCTGTTGGAAAGGAGCGCGCCCAGATGCCCGCTCCGCGGCTTCGCCATTCTTTCGCCGACCACTTCCTCGAGAGCGCGATCCTCGGTTCCGCGGCCGTCCTGGAGCACGCGCCCCCGCTGCGAAGGGCGGCCTTCCACCACCTCGCGCGCCGCTTGTGCGCCCGTCCCGTCAACCCGCGGGACGAGCCCGGAGTGGCCCGCGACAAGCAGGCGCTCGGGCTCGCCTTGCTCTCGGTTGCCGAGCGCGGCCTCGCCGAGCACCGCCTCGGCCGCAGCGCCCGCCGCGGCCTGCTCAAGGTGCTGTTCCACGACCAGTTCGTCCGCCGCGGCGACCCCGCGGCCAAGCTCGGCCATCGCGAGCGCTTCGGCGTGGGCCCGCCCGACTTCCTCGTGATCAGCCCTGGCCGCGCCTGCAACCTGCGCTGCACCGGCTGCTACGCCAACTCCGCGGACCACCCGGAGCGCCTGTCGTGGCACACCGTCGACCGCGTCGTCAGCCAGGCCCGCGACCTGTGGGGCACCCGCTTCTTCGTGATCAGCGGCGGCGAGCCGTTCGCCTGGCGCGAGGCCGGCCGCGGCGTGCTCGAGCTGGCCGAGGCCCATCCCGAGTGCTTCTTCATCCTCTACACCAACGGCACGCTGGTCGACGCCGCGACGACGCGGCGCCTGGCCCGGCTCGGCAACCTCAGCCCCGGCTTCTCGGTCGAGGGCCTGCGCGAGGAGACCGACGCCCGGCGCGGGGCCGGCGTGTTCGACCAGGTGCTGGCGGCGATGGAGCGGCTGCGCGGCGAGGGCGTGCTGTTCGGCCTGTCGCTGACCGCGACGCGCCACAACGCGGACCGCGTGCTGTCCGACGAGGTCGTCGAGCTGTTCTTCGGGCAGCTCGGCGTCGCCTACGCGTGGATCTTCCACTACATGCCGATCGGGCGCGCCTTCACGCTCGACCTGATGACCACGCCGCAGCAGCGGGTGGCGCTGTGGCGACGCGTGCAGCACCTGATCCACGACCGCCACCTGTTCGTGGCCGACTTCTGGAACGGCGCCAGCGTGACCAACGGCTGCATCGCCGCGGGCCGCCCCGGCGGCTACTTCCACGTCGACTGGAACGGCAACCTGAGCCCGTGCGTGTTCGTGCCCTACGCGCCGGTCAACGTCAACGAGCTGTTCGCGCGCGGCGGCACGCTGGAGGACGCCTGGCAGCACCCCTTCTTCGCGGCGATCCGCGCGTGGCAGCGGGAGGCCGGCTACCGAGAGCCCGGCGAGCCGCACGACGGCTCGTCCAACTGGCTGGCGCCGTGCCCCATGCGCGACCGTCACGCGCTGATGCTGAAGCTGCTGCGCGAGCACGCACCCGCCCCCAACGACGCCGACGCTGCGGCGGCGCTGGCCGATCCCGAGTACCACGAGGGACTGGAGCGCTTCGGCAGCGAGCTCGACGCCCTCACGGCCCCGCTGTGGAAGGAGCACGCGAAGGGGAACTGAACGGAGCCGGGACGGGCGGGCCCGCGCGGCGCCGCGAAGCCGGAAAGCGCTGTATCAGTCAGACAATACGAACCTACGCTCACGTATGTGTCAGCTGGTATATGCTGCCGCCATGAAAGGCACCGTGGAGCGCCGGGTCGGCAGGCAGCTCGAGGCGCTGCGCCGCCAGCGCGGCTGGAGCCTGCGCGATCTCGCGGAGCGCAGCGACCTCGCCCTGACGACGGTCCACCAGGTCGAGACCGGCCGCACCTCGGCCGGCCTCGGCACCCTGCGCGCGCTCGCCGACGCGCTCGGCGTGCCGCTCGCGGCGCTGCTCGCGGAGCCCGGCCTGCCCGCCCCGGTCGTGCACCTCGCCGCCGGCGAACGCCCCGCGCTGGCGCTCTCCGGGGGGCGCCTCGAGCGGCTCGCCTCGGGCCTGCCGAGCCAGCGGCTGCGCGGGCTCGTGCTGACGCTCGAGCCGCGGAGGGCCAGCGGAGCCGAGCCCCTGTCCCACCCCGGGCAGGAACTCGTCGTGGGGCTCGAGGGCACCTGCAACTACGAGATCGCGGGCCGCCGCCATCGGGTCCGCGTCGGGGACAGCCTGCTGTTCGATTCGCAGCTCCCGCACCGGGCCACGAACCCGGGCACGCGGCGGGCCCGGCTGCTGCTGGCACTCTACGCCCCCGAGCAGGAGCCCGCCTGGCTCGACCACCACGCCGTCGGGGACGACGCGCGGGCTACCGGACCTCGAGCCAGCTGAACCACACGGGGTGGTTCGCCTTGTACCACTCGAGCACCTCAAGGATCACCTTCTTGCGCTCGGGCGGGATCACCAGGTCGTCGATGCGGTCGAAGTGGACGCGGATCGTGTTGTTCTCGTACTCCAGCGCCTGCGAGCAGAGCGTCTGCAGCTCGTTGCGGATGCGGCCGGAGTCCGAGACCTTGACCGCGCGCCGCCGCCAGTCCTCGCCCATCACGAAGCGCTCGAGCAGCGGGCTGAAGATCAGCCGCGTGTGCTCGAACGGCTCCAGGAAGCGGAACACGAAGGCGATCCGCTGGCTGGCGCCCTGGGTCGTGAGCTGCACGGTCACCCGGTAGCGCCCGTCTCCCAGCACCTCGACGCCCGGCGCGCCGGTGTACGGGTCGGTGCCCATGAAGCCGTTGGCCGCCAGCACCCGCCACTTCTTCTCGGGAAACAGGTCGGCGGCGCGCACGACGCGAGCCTCGACCGGCATGTGGGCGTCGACCATCTCGCGCAGGCAGGCCCGGTAGTCGGCCACCCGCTCGTCCGACTGCGGGCTCCCGAACAGCTCCGCGAGCCGCGCGGCGAAGTCGGGCGCCTCGGGATCGAGCCGCGCCAGCTTCTGCTCCTGCGCCATCGGCAGCTCGAAGTGCGCGGTGTAGAGCGACATCGAGACGTCGACGTCCATCGCCTCGCCGAGCGTCGCCGCCTGCATCGCCTCGGCCGTCGCCGCGTAGCCGTCGCACAGGAAGAGGTGCGGCGCGCCCGCCTCGTCCTTCCAGGTGCCGACGAGGCAGGTCGGCGCGTAGGTGCCGGACTCGGTGAACGCCGGCATCCCCGCCGGGGTCAGCCAGCCGTCTTCGACGAGGTGCACGCCGAGCGCCTTCCACTCGGCCCACAGCCCGCCCAGTCGCTTTTCCCGGCTCCTGCCGCCCAGCGTCCAGACGTGGATGTGCTCGCGCCGGATGCCGGGCACCGTCAGCTCGATCGCCTCCACCAGCTTCTGCCGCGGGCTCAACAGGTCGACGTGGATCGCGTGCTCGAGCGCCGTGTCGGTCACCGCGCGCGGCACGGCCAGCGTGCCCATGTACGCCTCGTAGGGACGCGACACGTGCAGCGGCTGGTCGAACACGTGCAGGATGGTGCACGGCCCGTACTCCTCTCCCTTGGCGAAGCGCGAGGTGTTCTCGAGGGTGTCGATCGCCGCGCCCCACAGCGTGATGCCGCGCTCGCGCATCTTGCGGTAGAAGCCCGACCAGCCGTACTCGGGATCGTTCAGCAGGCGGTGGATGCGGTTGTCGACGAAGCGCGCGACCTCGGGCCGGGCGTAGATGCGGCCGAATCCCAACAGCGGGTTGGCGCCCATCTCCGGCGTCTCGCCCGCCTTCGGCATCAGGCCTTCGCCGAGGCAGACCATCAACGCGTGGTTCTCGGGGAGCTGGCGCGTGAAGTGCCACAGCCCCTCGCTCATCACGTAGGCCGAGATCGCGTCGGCGTCCTTCTTGACCTGGTTGAGCGTCTGCTTGTCCGCGCCCTGGCCCTTGCCGAACGGCGCGAACAGCCGGGTGCCGAGAGCGGTGATGCCAGCCGTCATCGCCACGCAGCGGCGGATGCCGCCGGGCAGGAACGAGAAGTGGTCGTAGTGGTCGTCGCTGCCGTCGCCGACCCACTCGACGTCGACGTCCTCGAGCCACAGGTGGAACCGCAGCAGCAACGGCCGCGTGTCGAACGCCCACTGCGCGACGAGATCCGCGCGATCGCCCCGTGCCATGTCGCCTCCCGGTCGTCCGTGTCCGTCGATCCGGGGGTGATTCTAGACGCGCCGGTCGCCAGCGTGCCGTGCCCCGGCGCGCCATCGCCGATCCGGCGATGGAACTTGCGGTCCGGAGATGGCGTTCTGCATCCCGAGCGCCACATCCGTGGCCGCGAACCGGGAGGAGGCCCAGGTGGAGCACACGCTGCTGGCCGTCGACCTCGCCAAGGACGTGTTCGAAGTGGCCGTGTCCCGCCAGGCCGGGAGCGTCGACGCCAGCCACCGGCTGAAACGCGAGCGCCTCGTCGGCTTCTTCATGGAGCAGCCGGCAGCGACGGTGGTCATGGAGGCCTGCGGCTCCGCCCACCACTGGGCGCGCCGGCTGACCCAGATCGGGCACCGGGTGAAGTTGCTGCCGCCGGGGCTGGTCCGGCCCTACCGGCGCGGCAACAAGACCGACAAGGCCGACGCCAAGGCGCTGCTCGAGGCCTTCCGCAACCAGGACATCCGGGAGGTCCCGGTCAAGACCGTCGCCCAGCAGGCCGTCGGCGTCGTGCACCGCCTGCGTTCGACCTGGCTCGAAGCCCGCACCGCCCGGCTCAACACCGTCCGTGGCCTGCTCCGCGAGCACGGGCTGTTCATTCCGCCTGGGGCCGAACGGGTCGTCCCCCAGGTCCGCTCCAGGATCGCCGACGACGAGGTCGCGCTGGCGGCCCCCGTCCGCGCGATGCTCGCCTCCGCGTGCGACGAGGTCCTCGACCTCGAGCGGCGGATCGCCGAGGCCGGCCGACAGCTCGAGGCGATCGCCGCGCAGACCCCGGGCGTCCGGCTCTGGATCACGATCCCCGGCATCGGGCTGCTGTGCTCGACGGCGCTGTTCGCCTTCGTCGGCGATCCCGGCCGCTTTCGCAGCGCCCGCCACTTCGCCAGCTACCTGGGCCTGACTCCGCGCGAGCGCTCGTCCGGAAGCCGGAGGCGCCTCGGCCGCATCTCCAAGCGAGGCGACGCCTACGTCCGCCACCTGCTGATCCACGGCGCGCGCGCCGTGCTCGGCGCCGCACGCCGCGCGAGACAGCGGGATCGGCTCCGCACCTGGGCCCTCGACCTGGCCGCGCGCACCCACTTCAACCACGCCACCTGCGCGCTCGCCAACAAGATCGCACGCATCGCGTGGGCCGTGTCCAGGCAGCAGCGCGAGTTCGTCGCCATCTGACCCGGCGGCAACCAGGTCGGACCGCCCCGCGTCGAGCCGGTAACAATGTCGGCCGTCAGGGCCGCTTCATTTCGTGGCTGACGCGGGCGCGGGCGTTCGTCGCCGCATCCAACTCGAGAGGAGGCCGGGTTTCCAATTCGCCAGACAGTCGTGCGGCGGGAGCGCTACTTCGGACGGGCCCGGAGCTTGCGGGCGTGCTTCCCGCGCACCGCGCCCTTCAGTCGACCGAAGTCGTACTCCGGCCGGAGGTCGCGCTCGCGCGCTGACGCCTGCCTTGGGTCCGCTTCACCCCGCTGCAGCCCTTCTTCGTCGGTGCCGAAGCCGATCAGCATCCCGGCCGGCCGGCCGCGCCGGGTGATGACGACCCGTTCGGACGCCGCGCGCACCAGCCAGCGGCTCAGGTGAGCCCTGACCTCGGAGAGCGCGACGTACCGCACGGGAACCACCGACGCTTCCGGGCGCCTCGTCCCCGCACGCTTCAGTCGCCGCAGGTACGGGTTCGCACGCGCCTTCGAGAAGTCGTGGTGCTTCCTCACGGGAGCGGTCTCATTCGGCTCTTCGACTGCACTTCACCTGCGGCGACCCGGCCCCGCCAGCCTGGCGGACGAACGCGCACGCCTCCGCCGCTTCACGCTCGCCTGGGTCTGAACCTCGCCGGCGCGCTTGCGTGTTCGACCGAGTTACAGCACACCCGTTCGTGTATGCCCATTCACTTCCAGACAGTCGGTCGCTGGTGGTCTTCCATTCCCAGAGGACAGCTCCGCTCTTCAGTACGCGACAGGATCTGGCACTGCGCAGGATGAAGCGTCCGCGCCCGAGAGCGCCGCGCACCTCGGCGGCTTTGTACTCCTCGAGTGCTTGCCCCGAGCGTGGGTCGAGTACGAGCACCGACCACCTGCGTCCCGCGGCCTTCGGCACCAGGAGGTCGGTGCCGCAGAGGGTGGGATCTCCGTACTGACCATCCAGCCGCCATCGTAGCGTACCGTCGAGGCGCACGCGCTCGATGCCCTCGCGTGGCGTGCTACGAAACACCAAGAGATCCGACGAGATCTGAAAGGCGCGATAGGTACAGCCCGGTAGGCGCTTGGTCAGCTTGAGCACCGGCTCACCTGTCCTCGTCGCAGTGTCCGGCGAACACTGCAATAACCTGCGACACCGAGACTCAAGATGACTTCGACCTCAGCCTGAAGTCGCTGGCTCTGTTCCTCGAGAACCTGCACCGACACGGCATAGAGAGGAGGCATCGACGGGATCGTGTGAGCGATTGCGTTTCGCGCCTGGCGCGCTCGGTCGAGGGTGCGAATGGCTTCATCGTCGAACTCTGGGAACTGGGCCAGTTCTGGGATAGCCCGGCCCAACAGGCGGGCCTCCAGCTTGCGCGCAAGATCGAATGCCGCCTCGTAGTCACCGGTAAATTCGTAGTGCCTCGCGATGGTCGCGATCTGGAGAACCCACCGACACTTGGCCTCGAAGCCCGCTGCCAGGTAGAGCGCCTTCCCCAAGGCAAGGAGGAACTCGTCCAGCAAGGCAGGACTCTGTGGGCCGATTCGGCCTAACGCCCAGGACACGCGCTCCCCCAAGGGCGGATAACACTGCGATAACCGGCGACATCGAGACCCAAGATGACCGGCGCGCCCACCTCAGCCAGCACGGGCTCTCCACTGGCGCGCCGCTCCTTCATTCCGGGAACCCCTCGATTCGGCCGGTTCATCGCATTGTTAT
>JAMQGV010000010.1 GCA_025994075.1 Vicinamibacteria bacterium | reverse complement strand
CGCGGCGGCCCGCACGCCGTTGACGAACATGTAGCGGTCGATCACCCACGGCTTGCGCAGCCCCTCGCGCACCCACTCGGCCCCGCCCATCGCCGTGATCCCGAGCAGCATCAGCACGCCCGCCTCGAGCCGCCCGTAGCGCCGTGCCCGCAGCGCGGCCAGCGCCAGCGACAGCACAGCCAGCGCCACCGTGGCGACCAGCCCGACCAGCGCCGCACCGCGCACCACCGGCTGGCCGGCGTTGACGGTCGAGAAGATCGCGACCAGCAGCGCGTCGGCCGCGGCCGACGGCGCGCCCAGCGTCTCGGCGACGGCCGCGCCCGCGGCGGCGGCGGCGGACAGGTACCAGAACAGCGTCACCGGCAGCAGCAGCGCGGCCGGCGCGATCCAGCGCGTCGCCGACCACAGCGCGACCTTCGCCTTCAGCTCCGGGTCGGCCACGAACGAGGCGGCGAACAGCACGTAGAGCCCGGCCAGGCCGACGGCGACCACCGTGCGCAGCGCGACCATCGGCAGCCAGGTGGGGTTGAAGAAGGCGTCGACGAAGCCGCGCGAGACGCCCCAGTCCCCCGCGGTCAGCATGAAGGCGAGGATGCCGGCGATCACGACCAGGCTGCCCCAGGCCGACCAGAAGTAGATCCAGCCGACCCGCAGGTGGGTGCCCGCGTCGAGCCGGTCCCAGCCGTAGTAGTAGACCATCGCCGCCGCGATCTCGGTCGCGAACATCGTCCACTCGATCGCCCACGCCCACACGAAGACCTGGATCAGCGCCGAGGTGGCCTGCGGCTGCACCAGCCCGATCGTGAACCAGATGCCGACTCCGGTCAGCGCCCCGAGCACCAGGGTCAGCAGCACGAAGCCGCGGCTGAGCTTGCGGACGAAGTCGAGGAACGCCGCGTCGCCCTCGCGGCGGGCCTTGCGCTCGGCCAGCACCAGGAACAGCCCGCCGCCGACGGCGAAGTGGGAGATGAAGACGTGGAGGACGGCGACCGCGGCGATCAGCAGGCCGGGCGCAGGGATGTCCCAGATCGGGTAGTTCATCGCGACCTCGCTCAGCGGCGATCCTGTGCGCCGCTGCGGGGCCGGTCAATGGGACAAACGATTCAGGGACGTCCGCGCCTCAGCGGGCGAGCACCCCGAACACGATCAGCAGCGCCACCGCCACGCCCATCAGGCTCTCGCCCGCGATCAGGCCCGAGGACACCGGCACCACGACGCGGTCGGCGGCTTCCGGGTTGCGGCGTCGCAGCAGCCAGGCGAGCAGGCCGCCGGCGAACATCGCGATCGAGTTGCTGCCCGGGATCACCATCGCGATGCCGAGGCCGGAGGCCGACGGCACGAGGTGCTTGACGCCCTTCGGCGCGAACTTCTCGAGCAGCGCCAGCGCGACGCCGAGCGCGAGCCCGACCAGGATGCCGCGGCGGGCGGCGGAGTCGAGCGCGCCGAGGCCGTGGGCGAAGGCCTCGGAGACGCCGGCCCAGACCAGGGCCGAGGGTGCGGGCCACGCCTCGCTGCCCAGCACGGACGGGTCGGGGATCAGCAGGTTGAAGGCGGGCACGACGACCGCCGCGCCGGCCAGCACGCCGAAGAGCTGCGCCTTGAACTGCACCCGCGGGTCGCCGCCGAGCAGCCAGCCGGTCTTGAGCGTGGTGAGCAGGTCGGCGGCGTGGAGGCCGATGCCGCCGGTGACGTTGGCGGCCATGATGTTCCCGGACAGGTTGCCGGGCGTCATCACGCCGTAGGCGAGCTGGGTCACCGGCCCCAGCGCCTTGGTCGGGGTGATGTCGGTCTCGCCCGTCACGCGGGCGGCGACGAAGCCCATCACCACGGCCATCGGCACCGCGATCGCCGCGGCCCACAGCGGGATCTGGAACATTGCCGTCATCAGCACGACGACCACGGGGCCGAGCACGACGAAGCCGGCCGGGAACCACCAGCCGGGGCACTCGATCTCGTCCATCGGGTCGGCCGGGCCCGTGCTCTTGCGGAAGATCCCGGTCAGCCCCGACAGCGAGCGGGCGACGCTGCGCCAGTCGAGGGCGAACGAGGTGAGGCCCGAGGCGACCAGGATCGCGGCGCCGGGCCACACGGTCCAGCCGACGATCGCCTTGTAGCTCACCGTCGCCACCAGCCCGCTCTCGACCAGCGACGGGGCCAGCACGCCGTAGGTCAGCACGCCGCCCAGCAGCGTCGACCACGCGGTGCGGAAACTCATCAGCGCGCCGGCGCCGACCAGCACGACCTCGCTCTTGAGCGCCAGCGTCCACTCGGCAGCCGGGCGGCCGGCGATGGTCCACGGCAGCGGGATGGCGGCCGGGACGTTGAACGGCATGAACGCGCCCTTCGCGTCGCGGAACCAGGTGAGCGCCGCGGCGAAGAAGGCCGCCCAGCCCAGCGCCCTCGCCTGGCGCGCGCCTTCGCCGCCGCCGTCGGCGCCGGAGTGGATCGCGCGCAGCGTCTCGGCGGTGGCGGTGCCGGTCGGGAACGCGAGCGCCTCCTTGTTGATGAGCTGGCGCTTGATCGGGATCGCGGCGAACACGCCGAGGGCGGCGATCGCCGCGAACCACACCACCATCGACGCGGTGTCGGGGCGCACGGTGGTCACCATCAGCAACGCGCCGAAGGCGGCCATGTTGCCGCCGCCGGTCATGTAGCCCGCACCCGACGACACGGTGGTCAGCGCGTTGTTCTCGAGCATCGAGAGCGGCCGGCCCGCGAGGCGCGCGGCCTGCAGCATCTGGAACACGGCGAAGGCCAGGATCGCGGCGGTGATGGTGACGCCCATCGACCAGCCCGTCTTGAAGAAGACGTACAGGTTGGACAGGCACATCACCACGCCCAGCAGCATGCCGACCACGACGGCGCGCGCGGTGAGCTGGGGCACGCCGGTGACGCGGACGTGCTCGCGCCAGTGGGTCTCGGCGTCGGGATGGCCGGGGGCGGGGTCGGGGGTCATTGGCGCTCCTCGCGTTGTCGACGAGGCGCCATGCTAATGCATCCCCCGCGCTCAGGGCGCGAGGGGACTCGCCGCGCGCCGGTCGAGGGCCGCCCGCACGCGGGCGGCGAGGGCGGCGGCGGTGAACGGCTTCTCGATCAGGTCGAGACCCGGCGCCAGCACGCCGTGCTGGGCGATCGCGTCGGCGGTGTAGCCGGAGGCGTAGAGCACCGGCAGCCCGGGCCGCGCCTCGCGCAGTCGCTCGGCCAGCTCGTGCCCGTTCATCCCGGGCATCACGACGTCGGTGAGCAGCAGGTCGATCGGCCGCCCGGTTCCCGCCGCGAGGGCCAGCGCCTCGGGACCGCTCGCCGCCGCGAGCACCGCGTAGCCGAGGTCCTCGAGCAGCTCCTGGCCCAGCTCCCGCAGCGCAGCCTCGTCTTCGACCAGCAGGATCGTCTCGCCACCCTTCGACGCGGCCGCCGGTTCCACGGAGGGCGCGTCCACCGCTTCGCCCGACGCGAGCCGCGGCAGGTAGACCGCGACGGTGGTCCCCCGGCCGGGAGCGCTCTCGAGGTGCACGAAGCCCCCGTTCTGCTGCGCGATGCCGTACACGGTCGACAGGCCGAGGCCGGTACCGCGGCCCTCGGGCTTGGTCGTGAAGAACGGCTCGAAGGCCCGCTCCAGCGTGGCCGGGTCCATGCCGTGCCCCGTGTCGGACACGGCCAGCCGCACGTAGTCGCCCGCCGCAGCCTCGGTGAACTGCTGCACCTGCGCCGGCTCGAGGCTGACGTTGGCGGTCTCCACCGTGAGCCGGCCGCCCTCGGGCATCGCGTCGCGGGCGTTGACCGCGAGGTTGACCAGCACCTGGTCGATCTGCGAAGGATCGGCGCACACGGGCCACGGCGGCGACGCCGCGCCGCTCAACTCGAGCTCCACGTGCTCGCCGATCACCCGCCGGAGCAGGGTGGCCGTGCGCCGCACCTCCGCGTCGAGGTCGATCGGGCGCGGGGCGATCGTCTGCTTGCGCGAGAAGGCGAGGAGCTGGCGGGTCAACGCTGCCGAGCGCTCCGCCGCCGCCTGGATCTGCTCGAGGTGGCGGCGCAGCCCGGGGTCGGCCGCAACCTGCTTCTGCGCCAGCTCCGCGTGGCCGAGGATCACGCCCAGCATGTTGTTGAAGTCGTGGGCGACGCCGCCGGCAAGGCGCCCGATCGCCTCCATCTTCTGCGCGTGGCGGAGCTGCTCCTGGAGGGCGAGTCGCTGTTGCAGCGCGTCGCGCGCCTCCGTCACGTCCTCGGCGATGCCGACGATGCGGGCCAGGCCGCCGCCCGCGCTGCGGACCGGGAAGGCGCGATCGTGGATCACGCGGAAGGAGCCGTCGGGGCGCACGATCCGGTACTCCTCGTCGTACCCGCCTTCCGCCTGCCGCAACATCGCCGCCGTGACCCGCTCGCGATCCTCCGGGTGGACCGCGGCCAGCCAGCTCCGCGGGTCCGCGAGCAGGCTCGCGACGCTGCGCCCCCAGATCCGCTCGTAGGCCGGGCTCACGTACAGCACCTGCCGCTTGCCGGGATCGGTGATCCAGAACACCTCCTGCACGTTCTCGGCGAGCTGGCGCAGCAGCTCCTCGCTGCGGCGCAGCGACTCCTCGGCCTGGCGGCGCTCGGTGACGTCCCCGCGGGCGCTGACCATCTCGAGCTCGAGGTCGTAGGGCCGGCGCTCCTCGATCGCCTCGCGGATGGCGCGCTCGAGCACCGCGCGGTGGGGCCCGCGGAAGAAGCCGAGGCCGATCTCGGCGCTGGTCGGGACCTCCGGGTCGAGGTCGTGGATGCGCGCGACCTCGTCGGTCCACGCCCCTGCGCCCGTCTCGACGTCGAACTCCCAGCCGCCGACGTGGGCGAGCGTGCTGGTGCGGGCGAGCAGCGCCCCCTGCTTCTCGACGAGTCCCTCGGCGCGCCGCCGCGCCGTGATGTCGCGGGCGATGCCGAGCACGCCGGTGAGCCGCCCCTGGCCGTCGAAGGTGGGCGTCTTGATCGTCTCCAGCAGCACGCGTCGGCCGTCGTCGCGCGAGACCACCCACTCCTCGTTCATGACCGGTCCGCCGGCGGCGATCGCGGCGCGGTCGCGCTCCTGGAAGTAGCGGGCCTGTTCCGCCTCGAAGAGGTCGAAGTCGGTGCCTCCGAGCAACTCCGCCTCGGGCCGGCCGGCCAGGCGGCCGAAGGCGGGGTTGGCGCCGCGGTAGATCCCGTCCGGGTCCTTGAGCCAGACGGCGTCGGGCAGCGTGTCGAGCAGCGTCCGCAAGCGTACCCGCTCGGCCAGCAGCGCCCGCTCGGAGGCTTCGCGGGCCCGTCCGGAAGCCAGTTCCCCGAACACGGCCGCCGTCAGCGCCAGCGCCGCCAGCCCCAGCATCCAGTCGAACAGCCAGTCCTGTCGCGCCGCGAGCCGGTCGCGCCGCTGCAGCGTCTCGGCGTCGAGCCGGAGCGCGTGGCGCTCGACGGCATGCAGGCCGATCCGCACCCGCGCCGCGACGTCGGGCGTGACGGGCACGACGACCAGCGACTCGCGCAGCCGGTCGGCATCCGCGGCCACCTCGGCGGCCAGGGCGGCCGGTTCGAGCCGGCGCGAGGACTCTTCGATCGCGACCAGGGCCTGCGCCAGCCGGGCCCGGCCGAGTTCGGGGTCGAAGGGCCCGTCGCCTCTGCCGAGCACGGCGTGGAGGGCTCCGTGGGCGAGCTCGACGCGAGCCTGCCGAAGCTCGCCGCGCTCGGCAGCGGCCCGGGCCAGGGCCCGGCGCTGGGCGAGGTGCAGCGCGAGCACGACCAGGCAGGCGACACCCGCGACCGCCGCCACCCCGAACACCACGGCGCGCAGCGCCCGGTTGCGCGCCGTCACTCGAGCACCTCGCGCACCGAGCGCCGGTCGGGCAGCCAGCGCTCGTCGAGACCCAGCCGCGCCAGCAGCGCCGAGTGCTCGGGCCCGCCGAGCAGCTCGCCGAGCGCCGCGTCCCACGCCCTGAGCAACTCGTCGTCGCCGCGGCGAAAGGCGAACGCGACGTAGCCGAGCCGGGGCCCGCCGACGGGCTGCTCGAACGGCTGCGCCAGTTGCAGCGGACCCGGGCGCTCGGCGAGCGCCGCCCGCAACGCCGGCTCCGAGAGGGCGAAGCCGTCCGCCAGGCCCGACTCCACCGCGGTTTCACCCGTGCGCGAGTCCGGCACGATCACCAGCCGCGCCTCCTCGACGCCAGCCGCGCGCAGCCAGGCCGCCTCCACCGAGTCGGCGACGGCGGCCAGCCGCAGCCGTCGGTCGGCCGCCGCCTGCGCGTACGAGTGCAGGTCCCACGGGTTGCCCGCGCGCACCAGGAGCCCCTGCGGAACGTGCAGCGTGGGGCGCGAGAACGCGACCCGCCGGGCCCGCTCGGCCGTCACGAACAGGCCCGCCGCCACCACGTCGCAGCGCCCGGTCTCGAGCGCGGGGATCAGCTTGTCGAAATCGACGGCGACCCAGTCGATGCGGTCGATGCCGAGCCGCGTCGCCACCAGCCGCGCCAGGGCGGTCGACTCGCCGTCGACCTGCCCGTCGGAGCGCAGGAAGGCGTAGGGGCGCTCGAGTGCATAGGCGACGCGGATCCGGCCCGCGGCGCGCGGGTCGGCCAGCGAGCGGTCGCCTCCTGCGCAGCGCGCCGCCCCGAGGCCGGCGGCGAACAGGACCAGGGCGCGACGCCTCCGCAAGGACACCCCCGGGAGCGAGTGAAGCCGGATGCTAGTCGGGTCTCGCGATTCTACGCGCGCCCGGCCGCGTTAACCTCCGCGGCGGGAGGGTGCGCGATGGAGACGCCGAAGGTCGAGGCCTGGCTGAGAGGACCGCTCGCGGGCGTGGACCCGTGGTTGATGCCGGCGGCGCACGCGCTGGTGCAGGTCGGCGAGGAGGTCGCGCGGCTGTGCGCGGACGCCACGCCCGAGGCGCTGTCGGCGCGGCCCGGCGCCGCGGCGCCGGCGCTCTTCCACCTGCGCCACCTAGCAGGCGCGACCGACCGCCTGATGACCTACGCCCGCGGCGAGGCGCTGGACGACGCGCAGCGGCAGGCGCTCCAGTCCGAGAAGGACCTGGCGCCAGCGCCAGCCGCGGCTCTCGGAGCCGAGGTCGCCCGGGTGATCGAGGCGGCGCTGGCGCAGATCCGCGCCACCCCCCACGAATCACTGCTGGAGCCGCGCGCCGTCGGCCGCGCCGGACTGCCGACGACCACCCTGGGCCTGATCTTCCACGCGGCCGAGCACGCCCAGCGCCACGCCGGCCAGCTCGCCACCACGCTGCGCGCGATCCGGGGCTGATACACTCCGCCCGCCCCCCGGGACCACAGGCATGCTCAGCGATCGCGTCGGAGACACGCTTTCCCGGCCCCTGAACGCGGTCGTGCGCGCCTGCGCGCGGGTCAGCCCGGACGTGCTGACCATCGTCGGTCTCGCCCTCAACGGCGTCGCCTGCGCGTTCTTCGCGATGGCCGGCGGCCAGGACTACGTCAACCCGCGGCTGCTGGCGATCGGCGGCGTGGTCGCGATGGTGGCCTCGGTGTTCGACATGCTCGACGGCCGCGTGGCGCGGCTGCGCGGGCGCGGCACGAAGTTCGGCGCCTACCTCGACTCCACGATGGACCGCTACTCGGACATGGTCCTGTACATGGGGCTGATGATCCTCTACGCGCGGCTGGACAAGACGGGCCTGATGGTCCTCGTCTGGTTCGCCGCCTTCGGCAGCTTCATGACCTCCTACGCTCGGGCGCGGGCCGAGTCGCTGATCCCCAACTGCACCGTGGGCCTGCTGGAGCGTCCGGAGCGGATCGTGCTGCTGATCTTCGGCGCCCTCGCCAACCGCATGGTCGCGGTGCTGTGGGTGATCGCGATCCTGTCCAACATCACCGCGCTCCAGCGCGTGATCTACACCTACGTCGAGCTCAAGCGCGGCTGGGGGCCGCGCGACGACGAGCCCGGGGAGCCGCGACCGTGAGCCTCTACAACGAGAAGGCCGACGCCCTGCGCCGGCGGATGCTGAAGCCGTGGAGCTTCGCCTCCTACCTGTGGCTGAAGCTGCCGCTGGCGGCGGCGGCCGGCCTCCGGCTGCAGCGGCTCGACGACGAGAGCTGCGTCGTGGCGCTGCCGGGCGGGTGGCGCACCCAGAACCCGTTCGGCTCCACCTACTTCGCCGCCCAGGCGATGGCCGCCGAGATGTCGACGGGAGCCCCCGCCCTGGTGTTGTGCAGCGGCGCGCCGGTCTCGGTCGCGATGATCGTGCGCGAGCTGCGCTCCTCCTTCGACAAGCGGGTGATCGGCGCCTCGACCTACACCTGCCCCGATGTCGCCGGGCTGGCCGACGCGGTGGCCCGGGCGGCGGCCGACGACGACGCGGTCACCTTCGCGGCCCGCTCGCAGGTGCGCAACGCCGAGGGCGAACTGGCCTCCGCCTTCGAGGTGACGTGGTCGTTCAAGCGCCGAAGCCGGCGCTAGCCGGCTTCGTCTTCTGCGGCGGCCGCAGCCGCCGCATGGGCCGCGACAAGGCGCTGCTCCCGTTCGGTGCGACCGACCTGCTCGGCCATGCCGTCGAACGCCTGCGGGCGGCGGGCGCGGCGCGGGTCAGCCTGCTGTGCGGCGAAGCGCCGCGCCACGCGGAACGCGGCCTGCCGCTGGTGCTCGACGCCGTCGCCGGCGCCGGGCCGGTCGGCGGCCTGCTGGCGGCCCTGCGCGCGCTCGAGCCCGGGGAACGCGCGCTGGTCCTGGCCGTCGACGTGCCCCACGTGCCGGCGGACCTGCTGGCCGCGCTTGGCGACCTCGCCGGCGACGCGGCGGTGCCCGAGGGCCCCGCGGGCCCCGAGCCGCTGGTCGCGGTCTACTCGGCCGCCTGCGCGACTCCCGTGGCTCACCGCCTCGAGCGCGGCGAGCGGCGGATGACCGCGTTCTGGCCGGACGTGGACGTGGTGCGACCCGGAGGAGAGTGGCTCGCGCGTTTCGGCGACCCGCGGCTCCTGTTCGCCAACTGGAACAGCCCCGGGGACCGGAGCGCCTGGCCGGGTGGCGGCCCGGCGCCTACCGCCCGTCCCGCGGCCGGCACCTCCACTGGAAGTTCCGGTCGGACACCGTGAGTTCGCCGCCCGCGAGGAGCGCGATCTGCATTCGTTCGAGCGGGACGTCGAAGACCTGGTTCGTGTCGCTGAGAACGTGACAGATCAGCGAGGCCTGGTAGCGGTCGAGGCCATCCGGCGTCCAGACCCCGTTGCAGTTCCACGAGTGCCGCGTCGACTCGCCCTCGAAGGTGACCAGTCCGAGGCTCGACAGCGTGACCCTCTGCCACGATTCGGGCACAGGTGCGTGGCGGCACTCCCAGTTCCCGACCGCCGGGTCGTCGAACGGGACCGGCAGCGGCGTCTCGAGCTTGAAGTCCCGCCTCCGGCGCGGAGGCGGTGAACGGTCGGGTTCCGCGGGGCCCTGCGGACCGGGCGGCGTGCCGATCCACACGGGGGGCGGCGGCTCGGGAGGGCCCTTCGGCGCATCGAGGATCTGGATCCCGATCAGGCCGGCGACGACGGCCGCGGCCAGGCCCGGCACGGCGGCCACGGCGCGGGTCGAGCCTCTCGGCGGCAGGGGGGCGGAGCCAGGCGGGGAGAGGGCCATCGAGGCGCAGCGACAGTCTAGCAGCGGCCTGATACGCTCCCGCCGTCATGCTGGACATCGCCGTCGTGGGCGCCGGGCCCGCCGGCCTCGCCACCGCGATCGCCGCCCGCGAGGCGGGCCTGCGTGCGCGGGTGATCGACAAGGGCCTGCTGGTCAACTCGATCTTCCACTTCCCGCGCAACCAGGTGTTCTTCACGACGCCCGAGCTGCTCGAGATCGGCGGGCTGCCGTTCGTGACCCCGTTCGAGAAGCCGACCCGGATCGAGGCCCTGCGCTACTACCGGCGGGTCGCGGATCACTTCGGGCTCGACCTCGCCCTCGGTCGCCGCGTGCTGGCGATCGCGCGCCGCGAGGCCGGCTTCGAGCTGGCGCTCGCCGCTTCGGCGCCGCCTTCGGGCTTCGCAACGGCCGGCGGCCCCGACCCCGGTCCGGCGCCGACCACGCCGTCCGAGACGCTGCGCGCCCGCGCCGTCGTGCTGGCGACCGGCTATTACGACAACCCCAACCGGCTCGGCGTGCCGGGTGAAGACCTGCCGCACGTCACCCACTACTACGCCGAGGCCCACGCCTACTACCAGCGCCCGGTGGTCGTCGTGGGCGGCAAGAACTCGGCGGCGCTGGCGGCGCTCGACCTCCACCGCCACGGCGCCGACGTCACGCTCGTCCACCGCGGGCCGGGACTGTCGGACTCGGTCAAGTACTGGATCCGCCCCGATCTCGAGAACCGCATCCGCCAGGGCGCGATCGCCGCCCGCTTCCGGACCCGCGTGCGGGCGATCCACGCGGGCCGGGTCGAGACCGAGCCGGTGGACGCCGCGGCCGACGGCGAAGAGCTGCCCGCCGACGCCGTGTTCCTGCTGACCGGCTACCACCCCGACACCGGCCTGCTGCGCGCCGCAGGCGTCGACGTCGACCCGGCGACCGATCGTCCCTGGCACGACGCGGACAGCTTCGAGACCAACGTGCCGGGCCTCTTCGTCGCCGGCTCGCTGGTCTCCGGCAACGAGACCGGCCGCACGTTCATCGAGAACGGGCGCTTCCACGGCGAGCGGATCGTCGCCACCCTGGTCGCCCGCAGCGCACCAGGCGCGGACGGGGCGCTTCCTTGACGACCCCGGGGGGCGCCACGTAACGTGCTCGCCGCCAGAAATTCTCGAGCAGGAGCCGGATCGGGGGCCACGGGTTGAGCACGCTGCACCTTCGCGTCGAGCCGCAGGGCGCGACGCCGTTCGAGTACCAGTGCCGGGACGACGAGGTCGTGCTCGGTCGCTCCTCGAAGGCCCAGGTCACCATCGCGGATCCGTTCCTGTCGCGCCAGCACGCGCGCCTGTTCCGCCGCGACGGAACCTGGTTCGTGGAGGACCTGGGCGGCAAGAACCGCACGGTGCTGAACGGGCGCGTCGTCGACCAGCCGCTCCCGGTGCGCCCCGGAGACGTGCTCGCCCTGTCGACGACCCGGGTGCTGGTGGAGGACCCGGCCGGCGCGCCGGCGGCGTTCGCCGACCGCCCCGAGGGCAGCGACCAGACGCTGTTCCGCCCGGTCGCGACGCTGCTCGAGCCGCGTCGCGCCGAGGCGACGGCCAGCGACCCCGGCCTGCAGCGCCACTCGGAGCGGCTGCGCTCGTTCAACGAGTTCCACCGTGCGCTGGCCCGGCCGATCACGGTGCCCGACCTGCTGGAGCTGGTGCTCGACCGCGCCTTCGCCGACCTCCGCCCCGAGGAGGCCGTGATCTACCTGAAGCGCGGCGACGGCGAGCTCGAGCAGGCCACGCGCCGCAAGCTGCCCGGTACCGGCGACCAGGCCCTGTTCTCCCGCAGCCTGGCCCGCGAGGTGACCGAGAAGGGGCTGGCCGCGCTGGTCACCGACGCCTCCTCGGACGTGCGCTTCGCCGCGTCGGAGAGCATCGTCGCCTCCGGCGTGCGCAGCCTGGTGGCCGCGCCCCTGCTCGACGCCGAGAGCTGCCTGGGCATGATCGTGCTCAGCTCGCGGGCGCAGGTCCGGAGCTTCTCCGAGGACGACCTCGAGGAGCTGGTGTTCCTGGCCTCGGCGGCGGCGCTGCGGCTGCGCAACCTCTCCCTCGCCGAGGAGGCTGCCCAGCGCCGGCTGCTGGAGAAGGAGCTCGACCTGGCGCGGCGGATTCAGGTCGCGCTGCTGCCCGAGAGCCTGCCCGTGCTGACCGGCTTCGAGCTGAACGCGTTCAACGTGCCGACGCGGCGGGTCTCGGGCGACCTCTACGTGGTCCAGCCGCGGCCCGAAAAGCGCGACTGCGTGGTGCTGCTCGCCGACGTCGCCGGCAAGGGCATGTCGGCCGCGCTGCTGACCGCGTCGCTGGAGGCGCTCTCGGCGGGCCCGATCGAGGTCGGCTGCGCGGCCGACGACATCTGCACGAAGCTGTCGCGCCGGCTCCACGCCCGCACGTCGGGCGAGCGTTACGCCACCGCGTTCGTGTTCGTGCTCCACCTCGACAGCGGGCGGGTATGCTGGACCAACGCCGGCCACAACCCCGCGGTCGTGGTGCGCCGTGACGGCCGCGTGGAGGAGCTGAAGGCGACCGGGCTGCCGCTCGGCCTGCTGCCGATCGGGGACTACACGCGGGGCGAACTGGAGCTCGAGCCGGGCGACCTGCTGGCGGCCTACACCGACGGCATCACCGAGGCGGCCAGCCCGGAGGGCGAGGAGTTCGGGCTCGAGCGTCTGGTGGCCATCTGCCGCGAGCGCGGCGGCGACGGGGCCGACGCGGTCGCGGAGGCCGTGCACCGCGGGCTCGACGCGTTCACCCGCGGCGTGCCGTTCGGCGACGACCGCACCCTGGTGCTGCTGCGCCGGAAGGCCGCGTGACGCGCGGCTGACGCGCCGCTACGGCAGCGCGACGGGCACGGGGACGACGCCCTTCTTGCACCAGCCCGCGCTCTTCGAACAGTAGAAGAACACGGCCTTCGGCTCCACGGTCCCGCGGCCGGGCGGCGCCGCGAAGTAGAGCCGGAAGGGCTCGCCGGGCGCGAGGTACTGCGCCTCCGCGGGGTCGCCGGCCGCCGCGGGCTTGGCCTCCGCCGGGGCCGCGGCGGCCTTCGCCGCCATCCCGAGCGGCCACTCGAGGCGCGGCGCCGGCTCGCGGTTGACGCGCAGGTCGTCGGCGTCGGCCACGAACCGCAGCGCCACCGCGGCGGGACGCTGGCCGCGGGCGGGCTCCCACTGCGCGGTGACCAGGAAGGGGGGCTCTGCGGCGCCCGCGACGGGGGCCATGGCCAGCAGCAGGGGCAAAGCGAGCTTCGTCACGGGAACATCGTACGGTGAACGGCCTCGGCCTGGCGGCAAAACGATGTCAGCGCCTGCAACGCCTCAGTTCGTCGCCGGGAGCCGGCCGCTCCACCGCGCGCGCACCCGGTCGAGCGCCCGGTAGGACGACACGTAGGCGGCGGGCACCAGCACCAGCGTGACCAGCGTCGAGACGGTCAGGCCGCCGATCACGACCCGGGCCAGCGGGGCCTGGATCTCGGCCCCGGGCCCCAGCCCGATCGCCAGCGGCAGCAGGCCGAGCACGGTCGTCGTGGTCGTCATCAGGATCGGGCGCAGCCGCAGCCGGCCGGCTTCGACCACCGCGTCCGCCACGCTCATCCCGCGCTCGCGCCGCAGCAGGTTGATCGCCTCCACCAGCACGATCGCGTTGTTGACGACGATGCCGACGAGCATCACCAGGCCCATCACGCTCTGGATGTTGAGGGTCGTCCCGGTCAGCAGCAGCGACGGCACGACGCCGATCAGCGCCACGGGCACCGAGAGCATCACCAGCAGCGGGTCCAGCAGGCGCTCGAACTGGGCCGCCATCAGCATGTAGACGAGGGTCATCGCCAGCAGCACGGCCACGGTGAAGTCGCGGCGCGCCTCCTGCTGCTCCTCGTACTCGCCGCCGTAGTAGATCGAGAAGCCGTCGGGCAGCGCCAGCCCTGCCAGCGCGGAACGGACCCCCGCGACCGCGTCGCCCAGCGCGACGCCGCTCTCGAGCGAGGCCGAGACGTAGACCACGCGCTGGCCGTCCACCCGGTCGATGCTGGTCGGAGCCCGGCCGCGCTGGCGCTCGACGACGGCGGACAGCGGCACCACCGCGCCTGCCGGCGTGCGCAGCGTCACGTTGCCGAGGTCCTGCCCGGCGAGCCGGTCCTCCGGTCGCAGGCGGACCACGATCGGGAACTCCTCGCCGCGGTCGCGCAGGCGGCCGGCCTCGACGCCGCCGACGTTGGCCTGCACGATGCGGCCGACCTCGCGGGTGGTGAGCCCCAGCTCCGCGATCTTGTCGCGGTCGAAGGCCAGGTTCTCCTCGGGCTGGCCCTCGCGGCGCGAGACCCGCACCCCGGCCACGCCCGGCACCCGCTCCATGCGCTGCCGCATCTCGCCCGCCAGCCGCTCGGCCAGGTCGAGGTCGTACCCGCGCAGCTCCAGCTCCACGGCGTCCTCGCCGCCGCCCGAGGAGAACACCCGGCGCAGGATCCACAGGCCCGGCTGCGAGCTGACCCGGATCTCGGCGCCCGGCACCTTGCCCTCGACGGCGCGGCGCAGGCGGTCGGCCAGCACCGAGGCCGGCAGCTCGCGCTGGTCGGCCGGCACCAGGGCGAGTTCCACCTCGGCGTTGCTGCCGCGCACCTCGGTCGAGACGAAGCGCACCTGGTCGGGCGGCATCGCCTGGCGCACCAGCCTCTCCAGCTCCTCGAGGTAGGCGCGCACGACGGGGATGCTCGTGCCCTGCGCCATGTCGATGTCGATGTCGATCTCGTCCGCCTCGCTGTGCGGCGCCAGCTCGACGGGGATCAGCGGGAACAGCGCCACGGCCAGGGCCAGCGCGCCCGCCGTGGCGAGGTACACGTGGCGACGCCGCTCCATCAGGCGCTGCAGCCGAAGGACGTAGGCCGCCTCCAGCCGCGGCAGCCAGCTCCCGCGCCGCGCCGCGGATGCGTTCGACAGCCGGCCCAGGTGGGCGGCCAGCATCGGCACCAGGGTCAGCGCGACGAGCAGCGAGCAGGCCAGCGCGAACACCACGACCAGCGCCAGCGACTGGAACAGCGCGCCGCTGGTGGTCTGCACGAAGACCACGGGCAGGAACACGACGCAGGTGGTGAGGGTGGAAGCGACGATCGCGCCGGCGACGTCGCGGGTGCCGTGCAGGGCGGCGCCTTCCGCGCCTTCGCCGTCCTCCTCCCGCTTGCGGACGATGCTCTCCAGCACCACGATCGCGTTGTCGACGATCATGCCGACGCCGAGGGCCAGGCCGCCGAACGTCATCTGGTTGAGCGTCAGCCCGCCGAAGTAGAGCAGCGCGAAGGCCGAGATCACCGAGATCGGGATCGCCAGCGCCACGATCGCCGTGCTGGTGCGGTTGCGCAGGAACAGGTACAGCACCAGCACCGCCAGCAGCGAGCCCCACAGCGCCGAGCTGCGCACGTTGTCGATCGACTGGCGGATGAACTCGCTCTGGTCGGCGGTGATCGTCAGGTGGACGTCGTCGCGCTCCGCGTTGATCCGCTCCACCTCGCGGCGCACCGCCGCCGCGACCGCCACGGTGTTGGCCCCGCTCTGCTTCTGGATGCCGAGGCCGACGCTCGGCACGCCGTTGACCTCGGACAGGACCGGCGCGTCCTCGTAGTCGTCGCGCACGGTCGCCACGTCCTGGACCCGGACCGGCAGCCCGCCGGGGCGCGCGATCACGGTGCGGCGGATCTCGTCGACCGTGGCGAACTCGCCGCGGGCCCGCACGTAGAGGTCGTTGAGCCCGCTCTTGACGTTGCCGCCGGGCAGCGTCTGGTTCTCGGCGGCCAGCGCGTCGCGCACGTCGAGCGCGGTGAGCCCGGCCGCGGCGAGCCGGTCGCGGTCGAGCTCGACGCGGATCTGGCGGTAGATGCCGCCGCGCACGTCGATCGAGCCGACGCCCGGGATCTGCTCGAAGCGGCGCGCCAGGTCGCGGTCGAGGATGCGGGTCAGCGCCTCGAGGTCGCGGGTCGTGGTGGCCGCGAGGCTCACGACCTCGACGCGGTCGAGGTCGAGCTTGAGGATCTCCGGCGGCTCGGCCTCGACCGGCAGCTCGTCGCGCAACTGGTCGAGCGCCGCCCGCAGGTCGTTGGCCGCCTCGTCGAGGCTGGTGCCGCGCGCGAACTCCAGCCGCACCCGCGACATGCCCTCCATCGAGCGGGAGCTGACCCGCTCCAGGTTGGGCAGGCCGGAGACCGCGTTCTCCACGCGGTCGGTGACGATCTGCTCGATCTCCTCGGGGCCGACGTTGGGATAGCGCACCCGCACCGTCAGCTCGGTGAACTCGACCTTGGGCAGCAGGTCCACCGGCAGGCTGCGCAGGGACGTGGCGCCGAGCACCATCAGCCCCAGGTACAGCATGGTGGTCGCGACCGGGCGGTGGATCGCGATCCGCGTCGGCGCGCTCATCGCGCGGCCTTCTGGAACTCCCGGTTGTCGGGCGGCACGGCCCCGCGCTCGCGGGCGACCTTGCGCTGCTCGGCCAGGAACGCCCGCAGCAGGTCCTCGCGCTGGAGCGCCTGCAGGCCCAGCACGCGCTCCCAGGTCACGGGCCGCACGCGGGCCGCCACGCTGCCGTCGGCGGCGAGCAGGTGCTGGCCGACGGTGACCACCCACTCGCCCTCCTGCAGGCCGCCGACGCCCGCGGTCTGCCGCCCTTCGCCGATCACCTCGACCGGCTTCAGCCGGGCCGCGAAGGTGCGCTCGCCCATCGCCTCGCCGGGGGTCAGCTTCGCGCCGCCGAGATCGAGCACGTAGACGCCGCGCACGCCGGTGCGCGGGTCCTCGTGCAGCGCGCTGTTCGGCACCAGGGTCGCGGGCGCGCTCTCGCCGTACAGCAGGTCGACCGCGACGAACAGCCCCGGCGGCAGCCGCTCGGCGTGCCCGCGCGGCAGGTCGATCTCGCCCGTGGTGCTGAACGACCCGGCGGCCAGGAACGGCGAGACGCGGGTCAGCTTCGCGGCGATCGGCTCGGCGCCCTGCCCCGGGTGCACGAGCACGGGTTGCCCGGGCTTCACCTTGGCGAGCATCTCGCCCGTCAGCGGGATCTCCACCCGCACGTTGTCCAGGTTGCCGAGCTCGAACAGCACCGTCGACGGGCCCACCAGCAGGCCCACCTCCGCGTTGCGGCGGCCGACGCGTCCGCCGACAGGCGCCCGGATCTCGGTGCGGGACAGCGCCTGCTCGCGCTGGGCGAGCGTCGCCTTCGCCTGGTCGACGCGGGCCGCCGACTCGGCGGCGTTCGCCTCGGCAGCGGCGAGCTGCGCCTCCTGGGTCTCGATCTCCAGGCGCGCGATGAGCTGCTGCTCCGCCAGCTCGCGCGAGCGGCGGACCTGGGCGGACAGCTCCGCGACGCGGGCGCGGGCCGCGGCGGTCGCCGCCTCCTCGAGCCGCACGGTCGCCTCGGCCTCGCGCTGCGCCTCGCGCAGCTCGCGGTCGTCGAGGCGGACCAGAAGCTGGCCGCGGCTCACCGCCTCGCCGCTGCGGACGTGGACGGAGACGACGGCGGCGTCGATCTCGGGGCGCACCGTGATCTGGCCCTCGGCGCGGACGACGCCACTGACCCGCTCCTCGAGCGGCAGGGTGCCGGCGCGGGCCGCCACCGCCTCGACCGCGGGCGCGGGCGGCTCGGGGCCGCCGGCCTGCTGCGAGCTGCACGCCAGCCCGATCCACGCCAGCACCAACGGTGCGCACCGCCTCAGCTTCTTCGACACGCCGGCAGCGTACACCCGAGTGGATGCCGCCGAGCGACCGGCCCGGTCGTTTGACGAGGATTTGCACAGGACCGGGAGGGCACCCTAAGTCGCTGAAACGCAAGGCCTCGCAAAAGATTGTGACAGCGGGGTGACAGCGCCGGGGCAGGCCGGAGCGAAACCTATAATCGACTCGACCGCCGATGATCCTCGCGCTCCAAGCCCGCCTCGCCGATGCCCTCCGTGCGGCCGCCCGCGATGCCTTCGGCGTCGATCCGGGGGCCGTCGGTTTCCAGTACCCCCCGGACCCGGCGATGGGCGACCTCGCCTCCAGCGCGGCCATGTCGCTCGCCAAGGCGCAGCGCAGGAACCCGCGCGAGATCGCGGCGGCGCTGGCCGAGCGGATGGCGAAGGCCCCGGGCGTGAGCCGGGCCGAGGTCGCCGGCGCGGGCTTCGTCAACCTGTTCCTCGACCGCGGCGCCGCGCTGGGCACGCTGGCCGCGGGGCTGCGCGACCCGCAACCGGCGGCGGCCGTGCCCGGCCACGCGATCGTCGAGCACACGTCGATCAACCCCAACAAGGCCGCCCACGTCGGGCACGTGCGCAACGCGATCCTGGGCGACACGTTCGTCCGCATCCTGCGCGCGCGCGGCCACGACGTCGGGGTCCAGAACTACATCGACGACACCGGCGTGCAGGTGGCCGACGTGGTGGTCGGCTTCCTGCACCTCGAGAAGAAGGCGCTGGCCGAGGTCGCGGCGATCCCGGGCAGGTTCGACTACTACTGCTGGGACCTCTACGCGCGGGTCGGCGACTTCTACGCGGCCGCGCCGGAGAACAAGGCGAAGCAGGCCGAGGTGCTGCACGCCATCGAGGCCGGCAGCAACGACGTGGCGGCGCTGGCCGAACACGTCGCCGCCCGGATCGTCGCCTGCCACCTCGAGACGATGGCCCGGCTCGGCATCCGCTACGAGCTGCTCGCCCACGAAAGCGACATCCTGCGGCTGCACTTCTGGAACCGCGCCTTCGCGCTGCTGAAGGACGCGGGCGCGATCCGCCTCGTCACCGAAGGCAAGCAGATCGGCTGCTGGGTTCTCGGCATGGGCAAGGGCGACGACGCTGCCGCCGTCGACGAAGACAAGATCCTCGTGCGCTCCAACGGCACGGTCACCTACACCGGCAAGGACATCGCCTACCAGCTCTGGAAGCTGGGCCGGCTCGACCGCGACTTCCGCTACCGGCTCTACCGGGAGGAGCCGGACGGGCACAAGGTGTGGCAGACGACCAGCGGCGACAGCGACCCCGGCGCCCCCAGGTTCGGCCACGCCCGCGACGTCTACAACGTGATCGACGTCGGCCAGTCGTACCCGCAGCGGGTGGTCAAGGCGGGGGTCGCGGCGCTCGGCTTCGAGCGCGAGGCCGCCGGCACCCACCACCTTGCGTACGAGAAGGTCGTGCTCTCGCAGGCCACCGCGAAGGCGCTCGGCTACGAGGTCGCCGATGAAGGCGGCGCGGTCAAGGTGTCGGGCCGCAAGGGCCTCGGGGTCAAGGCCGACGACCTGATCGACGCCCTGGAACGCAAGGCGCTCGCGGAGATCGAGGCCCGCGACCCGGAGCGCCCGGCGGAGCAGAAGCAGCGCACGGCGCGCGAGATCGCCGTCGGCGCGCTGCGCTACTTCATGCTGCGCTACGGGCGCACCCGCGTGCTCACCTTCGACCTGGAGGAGGCGCTGGCCTTCACCGGCGAGACCGGCCCCTACGTCCAGAACGCGATCGTGCGGGCGCGGAACATCTTCGCCAAGCTGGAGGCCGAGGGGCACCGCGTCGAGGCGCTGCTGGAGCGGGCCCGCGGCCTCGACCTCGGCGCGATGCTCGACGGCGACGAGGGCGCGGAGATCTGGGCGCTGGCGCTGCTGATGGCGCGCTCCGAGGAGGTGGCCGAGGCGGCCGTGGCCTCCGAGGAGCCGTCGCTGGTGGCCCGCCACGCCTTCGCGGTGGCCCAGGCCTTCCACGGCTACTACCAGAAGCCGAAGTATTCGCTGCTGCGCGCGGAGAGCGAGGACCGGCGCGCGCTGCGCGTGCTGGTCGTCGACGCCTTCGTGCGGCAGATGACGGCGCTCGCGGGCCTGCTCGGGATCCCGGTCCCCGAGCGGATGTAGGGAGATGGCGGGCCGTCCCCTGATCGGCATCACCGTCGCCGAAGACGACGGCAACCCGGCCTTCCACCGGCTGCGCAAGGACTACGTGCGCTCGGTCGAGAAGGCGGGCGGGGTGCCGGTGCTGCTGGCGCCCGTCGACGAAGCCCTGGTGCCGGCGCTGCTCGAGCGCGTCGACGGCCTCGTGTTCTCGGGCGGCGCCGACGTGGACCCCGCGCGCTACGGCCACGAGCCGCACCCGAAGCTGGGCCCGCTGGCGCCGCAGCGGGACGCCTTCGAGCTGGCGCTGCTGCGAGCGGCCGTCGAACGTGACGTCCCGTGCCTTTGCATCTGCCGCGGTCACCAGGTGCTAAACGTTGCGCTGGGCGGAACCCTGATCCAGGACCTCCCGTCGAAGCTGTCAGGGGGGCTCGACCACGATCCCCGGAAGCAGCGCGACGAGCTGGCCCACGACGTCGCCCTGGTCCCGGGCACGCGCCTCCACGCGATTCTCGGAGGGCAGCCGCAGGTGGCCGTCAACAGCTTCCATCACCAGGCGATCGACACGCCGGCCCCGGGGCTCGTGGTCTGCGCCCGCGCGGCCGACGGCGTGATCGAAGGCGCGGAGCTGCCAGGCCGCCGCCTGGTGCTCGGCGTGCAGTGGCACCCGGAGTCGTTCTGGCGCCGGGACCCGGGCTTCGACCCGCTGTTCCGCGCGCTGTGCGAGGCCGCGGCGTGAGCGGCGCCGCGCTCGTCGTCAGCCTGCTGCTGCTCGGCGGCAACGCCGGCCCGGAATCGGGCCGCGTCTCGATCCGCTGGCAGGGCAGCTTCGAGGACGCGCAGCGCAAGGCGCGCCAGGCGAAGAAGCCGCTGCTCGTCGACTTCTGGGCCGAGTGGTGCTCGTGGTGCACCCGCCTCGACCAGACGACCTACGTCGACCCCACCGTGGTCAAGCTGTCCGAGGCCTTCGTCGCGGTCAAGATCGACACCGAGGGCGGCCCGCGCGAGCGCGCCGTGGCCCAGCGCTACAAGGTCGTCTCGCTGCCGACGGTGCTGTTCGTGACCCCCGCGGGCCGCCTGATCCGCCGCGTCGACGGCTTCCAGGGCCCAGGCCAGTTCCCGCGCACGCTGCAGGAGACGCAGGAGCTGGCGCACAAGGTGATGGGCTGGGAGGCCGCCCTCGACAAGGACAAGAACGACGTCGAGTCGCTGGTCGGGCTCGGCGCCCACCTCCACGACCTGGAGGCGTTCGACGAGGCGAAGGAACTGCTGCAGCGCGCGCGGGGCCGCGATGCGGCGCGGCCGCTCGAGGAGCGCAAGCGGGTGCGGATGATGCTCGGCATCGTCCAGCACTACGAGCGCCGCTTCGGCGAAGCCGACCAGCTCCTGCGCGAGGGCCTCGACCTCGGCCCCAGCCGCGACTACGACCCGAAGATCCTCTACGTGATGGGCAAGAACTTCTCCAAGTGGGGCAAGTTCGACGAGGCCCGCGCCGCGCTCGAGACCTGCATCCGGATCGCCTCGGGCGGACCGCTCGCCGGCAAGGCGCGGGAGATGCTCTTCTGGCTCGAGCGCGAGGAGAAGCAGCGCCAGCGCCGCGAGCGGAAGAAGTAGCTCAGCCCTCCGAAAGGAACTCCCGCAGCAGCCGCTTGACGTCCTCCGGCCGCTCCTCCTGCGGCATGTGGCCGCTGCCGCGGATGATCTCGACGCGGGCTCCCGCCACGTCGCGCCGGAACAGCTCCGCGTGCTCCACCGGGGTCCAGCGATCCGCTTCGCCCCAGATCACGAGCGTCGGCGCCTGCACCGAACGCGCAGCCGTCGCGAAGTCGGCGCCGGGGTCGGAGCCGAGCAGGGCCCGCAGCGCGGCGGCCGCGCCCGGCCTCGCGGCGGGCGCCGCGTAGGCGTCGATCCGCGCGGCGTCGACCCGCGAGTCGTCCTCGAACACCTGGCGCAGCCCGAGCCAGACGAGCCAGCGCGGCGGCGCGGGCAGCGCCTCCAGCGGCGCGCCGGCCGGCGAGGCGATCAGCCGCAGCAGCCACGGCCGCTGTCCTGGCGCCTGGTTGTAGCCGGCGGCGTCGATCAGGACGAGGCGTCGCACGCGCTCGGGGCGTCGGGCCGCGACCAGCGTCGAGACCGCTCCACCGAGGCTGTGCCCGACCAGCGCGAAACGCTGGAGCCCGAGCTGGTCCGCGATCCCGAGCACCGCGGCGGGCAGCCTCTCGAAGGAGAGGTCCGGCGGCTGGCTCGAGCCGCCGAACCCGGGCAGGTCGAGGGCGACGACCTCGTGGCGGCCTGCCAGTTCGGGCAGCACGTCCCTCCACGTGTAGATCGAGCTGGCGATGCCGTGGACGAGCACCACCGGTGGTCCGCTGCCCGTGCGCACGTAGCGGATCTCGTCGCCTCCCACCCGCGCCCGCACGGGCACGAGCCCCGCCGCGGGCAGCCAGGCGTCGACCGGCTCGGCGCGCCCCGGCCAGAACAGCGCGACCAGCAGGGCGGCGGCGACGATCGCCGAGACCGCTCGACCTCGCGTCATGACGGCGGAGGTTAGCATCGCCGGATGCCTCGCTCCGTGGCGCTGGCGACGTGCACCGCGGCGTCGCTGCTCGGGTTCTTCGCGGTCGCCTCGGCGCCGGCCTCGCGCGGTGCCGAGCTGGCGGCCGCGCTGCGCGGGCTCTACGACGGCCCGCCCGCGGCGCACGAGCGCTGGGGCGCGGGGCCGCCGCTCGTCACGCTGCCCGACGGCTCGCGGGTGCCGCGCGACAAGGCCTGGCGCGACCACCCGGAGTTCGAGACCGCTGCCACGCGCCTGCTGCGCGCCCCGGGCGACGCCGCGCTCGGGGCCTGGCTGCTGCGGGCACGGCCGGGGCCGCTCGCGGCCGGAACCCGGCGCGCCCTGCAGGCGGTGCTCGACGGCCAGGACGGGCTCGCCGCCTCCGAGGCCGCACGCACGCTCGCGACCCGCGGCGGGCGGGCGGCGCTGGCGGACCTGGAGCGGGTCGCGCGCGAGGCCCGGGTCCCGCTCGTGAGGGCCGCCGCGGACTGGGCGGCGGCGGAGGCTCGCGGCGCCCCGCCGCCCGCGCGAAGCGGCGCGCCGTTCGGGCGCGGCGTCGCGTGGTGGTACGAAGCCCAGGACGGCGACCACGGCGCGGCCTCGTTCACGCGGCTGCGCCGGCTCGGCGTCGACACCGTGTCGCTCCACACCTGGGACCCGCTGCAGGTGGCGGCGCGACGGCCGGAGTTCGCCGAGGCGCGCCGCCGCTTCGCGCCCCGCGACCTCGCGGCGACGGTGCGCGCCGCGCACGCCGCGGGCCTGCAGGTGCTGGTCAAGCCGCATCTCGAGATGGCGCGGCTGCCGCTCTCCGACGCGGAGCGCGCGGCGCTGCGCGGGACCGACCGCGCGGCGCGCGAGGCGGCGATGGCCGCGCTGCGCGAGCGGCGCCGGCTGCAGGGCTGGCACGGCGAGATCGAGATGCAGGACGACGCGGACTGGCGGCGCTGGTTCGAGCGCTACGCGGACTATCTGCTCGCCCACGCCCGCGAGGCGCGGGCGGCCGGCGCCGACGCGTTCTGCGTCGGCCGCGAGCTGGACCGCACGGTGCTGGCCCGCGAGGCCGACTGGCGGCTGCTGATCGCCCGCGTGCGCGTGATCTTCCCCGGCCCGCTCACCTACTCCGCCCACCACGACACGTTCGACCGGCTCGGCTTCTGGGACGCACTCGACTTCGCGGGAGTCGCCGCCTACTTCCCGATCGCGCTCGGCGCGCAGCAGCAGCCCACCGACGCCGAGCTGGCCGCCGGCTGGCGCCCTGTCCAGGCGCGGCTGTCGAGGTTCGCGCGCCGCCTCGGTCGCCCGGTGGTGGCCACCGAGGTCGGCTACCCCGCGATCCCCGGCGCCGCCGCCAGGCCGTGGGAGGAGCGCGACGAGCCGGCCGACCCGTGGCTGCAGGCACGGCTGCTGGACGCGGCGCTCGGCGCGCTCTCCCGCACCGACGGCGTGACCGGCGCCCACGTCTGGCTGTGGGAGGGCGTGGGCAGCCCGCCCTTCCGCGACCCGAGCTTCACCGTCCACGGCAAGCCGGCGGAGTTCGCGCTCGCCCGCTGGTTCGGCGGCTTCGGCCGGTAGCGCTCAGCCTTCGAGCAGGCGCCTCAGCTCGGGCAGCGCGGAGCGCAGGGCCTCGCGGCCGGCCTCGAAGAACTGCGGGATCCGGCGCGGCTGCATCCAGCCGGAGTCGCCCATCTTGGGCGCGATCACCATGTCGGCCCCGAGCAGCTCGCCGCGGGTGCGTCCGCGCAACAGGGTCAGCCCCGCGCGCAGCGCGACAGCGACGAACGAGGCGGCGCCCGGCCACTTCGTGCCGCTGTTGCAGTCGAGCGCGAGCACGACGCCGCCTTCGCCCGCGAGGTCGCGGGCCGGCCGCACCGGGATCACCTCCGACACGCCGCCGTCGTAGTAGCGCACGCCGTCGAGCACCATCGGCGGGAACACGCCCGGGAAGCTGCACGAGGCGCGCACGCGGTCGCGCAGCGGGCCCGAGGTGAACACCACCTTCTCGCCGGTGTCGACCTGGGTGGCCACCACGGCCAGCGGGCAGCGCAGGCCCTCGAAGGTCGCGACCGGAAGGAACTCGTCGATCAGCGCGCCCAGCTTGGTGCCGGACAGCAGGCCGCCGCCCCAGCCGCGGACCCAGAACCACGGGTGCAGGCGCGAGGCCTGGTCGATCAGCTTCTCGAGGTCGGCGCCACCGGCCCAGGCCGCCGCGACCAGGGCGCCGCCGGAGACGCCGGCCACGCCCGCGACGGGGATGCCCGCGCGCTCCAGCTCGAAGAGCACGCCCGCGTGGGCCGCCGCGTGGCCGCCGCCGCCGGACAGCGCGAGGTAGAGGGGCTTCACCGCCGCGCGCCTCCGCCGGCGTGGATCTCCTGCAGGCTCTCCACGCCCATCGGCTCCTGGCGGATCGCGCGGATCGCCTGCACCGTCGCGGCCGCGCCGGTCATCGTCGTGACCATGAACACGCCGTGCTGGGTCGCGGTCTTGCGGATCGCGCCGTCGTCGTAGAAGGAGTCGGAGCCGAGCGGCGTGTTGATCACCAGGTCGATGCCGCGGCTCTTGATCAGGTCGATGCAGTTGGGCCGGCCCTCGTGCACCTTGAGCACCGTGTCCACCGCCAGGCCGTGCGCGCGCAGCAGCTCGGCGGTGCCGCGGGTGGCGACGACCTGGAAGCCTTCCGCGATCAGCTCGCGGGCGACCTGGGGGGCCGCCGCCTTGTCGTGGTCGTTGACGCTCAGGAACACCGTGCCGCTCATCGGCAGCCTGGCGCTGGCGCCCGACTGGGCCTTGGCGAAGGCCATGCCGAAGTCGCGGGAGACGCCCATCACCTCGCCGGTCGACTTCATCTCGGGCCCGAGCACGGTGTCGGTGCCCGGGAACTTGACGAACGGGAACACCGACTCCTTGATGAAGATGCGCTCCACGTCGAGGTCCTTCTCGAGCCCCTGTTCGGCCAGCGTGCGGCCGGCCATCACGCGGGCGGCGGCCTTGGCCAGCGGTACCCCGGTCGCCTTCGACACGAACGGCGTCGTGCGCGAGGCGCGCGGGTTGACCTCCAGCACGTGGACGACGTCCCTGTGGATCGCGTACTGCACGTTCATCAGGCCCCGCACGCCCAGCGCCAGCGCCAGCCGGCGCGTGTAGTCGCGGATCGTCTCGACGTGGCGGGAGGCGACCTTGTAGGGCGGCAGCACCGCGGCCGAGTCGCCGCTGTGGATGCCGGCCTCCTCGATGTGCTCCATGATGCCGCCGATCACGACCCGCTCGCCGTCGGCCACGCAGTCGACGTCGATCTCGAAGGCGTCCTCCAGGAAGCGGTCGATCAGGATCGGGTGCTCGCCGGCCACCGCGACCGCCTCGCGCACGAAGCGGGTCAGCCGCGACTCGTCGTAGACGATCGCCATCGCCCTGCCGCCCAGCACGTACGAGGGCCGCACCAGCACCGGGTAGCCGATCCGGTTCGCGACCTCCTTCGCCTCCTCGATGGTGCGCGCCGTGCCGGCCTCGGGCTGCGGGATGCCGAGCTCCGCCAGCAGCCGGCTGAAGCGCTTGCGGTCTTCGGCCAGGTCGATCGCGTCGGGGCTGGTGCCGAGGATCGGCACGCCGGCCCGGAACAGCGGCAGCGCCAGCTTGAGCGGGGTCTGGCCGCCGAACTGGATCACCACGCCGTCCGGCTTCTCCAGCTCGATCACGTTCATCACGTCCTCGAACGTGAGCGGCTCGAAGTACAGCCGGTCGGAGGTGTCGTAGTCGGTCGACACCGTCTCCGGGTTGCAGTTGACCATGATCGTCTCCCAGCCCTCCTCGCGGAAGGCCAGGGCGGCGTGCACGCAGCAGTAGTCGAACTCCAGGCCCTGGCCGATGCGGTTGGGCCCGCTGCCGAGGATCACCACCTTGCGGCGATCCGACGGCGCCGCCTCGCACTCGCGCTCGTAGGTCGAGTAGAGGTACGGCGTGTGCGACTCGAACTCGGCCGCGCAGGTGTCGACGCGCTTGTAGACGGGCACGATGCCGGCGGCCTTGCGGCGCGCCCGCACCGACGCCTCGTCGGTGCCCAGCCGCCGCGCGAGCTGGGCGTCGGAGAAGCCGAGCCGCTTGGCCTGGCGCAGTTCGTCGTCGGAGGTCACCGGCCCCAGGGTGCGCTCGAAGTCGACGATCTGCTGGAGCTGGTCGAGGAACCAGGGGTCGATGCCGGTCATCCGGAACAGCCGCTCGTGGGAGTAGCCGAGCTCGATCGCCCGCTTCAGGTAGAAGATGCGGTCGGGGTCGGCCGTCAGCAGCTTCTCCGCCACCAGCGCGTCGTCGAGCCCGTCGCGGCCGAAGCCGGTGGCGCCGATCTCCAGGCCGCGCAGGCCCTTCTGCAGCGCCTCCTTGAAGGTGCGGCCGATCGCCATCACCTCGCCGACCGACTTCATCTGGGTGCCGAGGGTGGGGTCGGCGCCGGGGAACTTCTCGAACGCCCAGCGCGGGATCTTGACCACGACGTAGTCGAGCACCGGCTCGAAGCTGGCCGGCGTCACCCGCGTGATGTCGTTCCGGATCTCGTCGAGCGTGTAGCCGATCGCCAGCAGCGCGGCGATCTTGGCGATCGGGAAGCCGGTCGCCTTGGAGGCGAGAGCCGACGAGCGCGACACCCGCGGGTTCATCTCGATCACGACCAGGCGGCCGGTCTTCGGGTCGACGGCGAACTGGATGTTGGAGCCGCCGGTCTCGACGCCGACCTCGCGGATGATGCGCCGCGCGGCGTCGCGCATCACCTGGTACTCCTTGTCCGACAGCGTCTGCGCCGGCGCCACCGTGATCGAGTCGCCCGTGTGGATGCCCATCGGGTCGAGGTTCTCGATCGAGCAGATCACGACGAAGTTGTCGGCCCGGTCGCGCATGACCTCGAGCTCGTACTCCTTCCAGCCGATGATGCTCTCCTCGATCAGCACCTCGCGCACGGGCGACATGTCGAGGCCGCGGGCCACCCGCTCCTCGAAGTCGGCCACGTTGTAGACGATGCCGCCGCCGCTGCCGCCCATCGTGAACGAGGGCCGGATCACCGCCGGCAGCCCCGTCTGCTCGAGCACGGCGCGCGCCTCCTCGACCGTGTTCGCGAAGCCGGAGCGCGGCACCTCGAGGCCGATCCGGCCCATCGCCTCCTTGAACAGCCGGCGGTCCTCGCCGATCTCGACGGCGCGGCGCTGGGCGCCGATCAGCCGCACTCCGAGGCGGTCGAGCACGCCGCGCTTCGAGAGTTCGACGGCAAGGTTGAGTGCGGTCTGGCCGCCGACGGTGGGCAGCACCGCGTCGGGCCGCTCGCGCTCGAGCACGGCCTCCAGCACCTCGGGAGTCAGCGGCTCCACGTAGGTGCGGTCGGCGTACTCCGGGTCGGTCATGATCGTCGCCGGGTTGGAGTTGACCAGCGACACGCGCAGGCCCTCGCGGCGCAGCACCTTGACGGCCTGGGTGCCGGAGTAGTCGAACTCGCAGGCCTGGCCGATCACGATCGGGCCGGAGCCGATCACGAGCACGGACTTGATCGACGGATCCTTGGGCATCGTTCCTTGGGGTTCTTCGGTCGTGGCGCCGCTGTCAGGCGGCGTGACGGCGCTCGCGCATCAGCGCGACGAACGCGTCGAACAGGTAGTGGGAGTCGTGGGGGCCGGGGCTCGCCTCCGGGTGGTACTGCACCGACATCACCGGCAGGTCGCGGTGCCGGAAGCCCTCGACCGTGCCGTCGTTGAGGTTGACGTGGGTCAGCTCCAGGTCGCGGCGGGTCTCGAACACCGCGGCGTCGACGGCGAAGCCGTGGTTCTGCGACGTGATCTCCACTCGGCCGCTCTGCAGGTGCTGGACCGGGTGGTTGCCGCCGCGGTGGCCGAACTTGAGCTTGAAGGTGCGGCCGCCACAGGCGAGGCCGAGGATCTGGTGGCCGAGGCAGATGCCGAACACCGGCGTGCGCGAGTCGATCAGCCGCTTGGCCGCCTCCACCGCGTAGGTGACCGGCTCGGGGTCGCCGGGCCCGTTGGAGAGGAACACGCCGTCGGGGCGCAATGCGAGCACCTCGTCGGCCGTGGTCTGCGCGGGCACCACCGTCACGTCGCAGCCGCTGGCGGCCAGCCGCCGCAGGATGTTGAGCTTGACGCCGAAGTCGTAGGCCACGACCTTCAGCGTGCCGCGCTCGCCGCCGCCCTCGAAGTGCCAGGGCGCGGCGCAGGTCACCTCGCGGGCGAGGTCGAGGCCGACCATGTTGCGCGAGGCGCGGGCCGCGGCCAGCGCCGCGACCGCGTCCGTGCCCGGTGCGATCGCCCCGCGCTTGGCGCCGGCGGTGCGCAGGTGGCGGGTCAGGGCCCGGGTGTCGAAGTCGCACAGGCCGACCACGCCGTGGCCGTCGAGCCACTCCTCGAGCCCGCGCTCGGCGCGCCAGGAGGAGTGCACGTGGGCGGGCTCGCGCACGAGGAAGCCCGCGACCTGGGGCCGGGTCGACTCGAGGTCGCCGTCGTTGACGCCGTAGTTGCCGATGTGGGGGTAGGTCATGGTCACGATCTGGCCGGCGTAGGAGGGATCAGTCAGCACCTCCTGGTAGCCGGCCAGCGCCGTGTTGAACACGACCTCGCCCGTGGTCGCCCCCCGCCGCCCGTAGGCGCGCCCCTCGAAGACCACGCCGTCCTCGAGCGCCAGCACCGCCCGCTCCCGCGCCATCATCAACTCTCGCCTCCCTGCAGTCCCAGTACCCGGCCCCGCGCCTACTGCACGCGGCCGATGCGGCCCAGCGGCCAGAAGCGGAACACCGCCTTGCCGTAGATGTAGCGCTCGGGCACGTCGCCCCAGGCGCGGCTGTCGTTGCTGCTCGTGCGGTGGTCGCCGAGCACGAAGTAGTGGCCGCGCTCGACCTCGACCGGCCCGACGCTGTCGTGGCCGCGGAACTCCGCCGCGACCCACGGCTCGTCGAGCGGGCGCCCGTTGACGTGGACGAGCCCGCGCCGCAGCTCCACCACGTCGCCCGGCAGTCCCACCACCCGCTTGATGAACGAGACCGCCGGGTCGCGCGGGTACCAGAACACCACGACGTCGCCGCGCCGGATCGGCCCCAGCCGGTAGGCGAACTTGTTGACCAGGATCCGCTCGTCGTCCTCGAGCAGCGGCTGCATCGAGGCGCCCTGGACGCGGAACGCCTGACCCACGTAAGTGATCAGGAAGAAGCAGAACAGCACGGCCACCGACAGGTCGTGCAGCAGCTCCAGCGCGGCCCGCAACCGCCCCAGGCGCGGGCGCGGCGCGGCGATCAGCGGCTCGGGGGCCGGCAGCGGCTCCACCACGTCCAGCGGCGCCTCCTGGGTCGCGTTCACGCGTCCCCCCTCAGCACCACCCGGGTCGCGGCGACCCGGTCGTGCAGGGCGCGACCGCCGAACAGCGCCGCCGCGAAGCCGCCGCCGAGCGGCGCCAGCGCCAGCGTGTAGCCGAGCAGCCGCAGGAACGCGCGCGGCACCCCGATCGGTCCGCGGCCGTCTTCGTCGACGACGGCCAGGCCCAGCAGGCGCTGGCCCGGCGTCGCCCCGCGCACACCCCAGAAGTGGACGAAGTAGAGCGCGGCCAGCGCCGCCGCCAACGGCAGCAGCGCGAGCGAGACGAGGATCGGCGTGAAGCGGACGTCGGCGACGGCCTGGGCGGGCGGCAGCGTCAGCCAGTAGTGCAGCACCGGCGACAGCAGCAGCACCTCGACCCCGCCCACCACTCCCCAGTCGAAAGCCGCGGCCGCGGCCCGCCGCAGCGGCGGGGCCGGGCGCGGGCCCGCCGGCCGGGGGCGGGGCGCGGGGCGCAGCTCGAACAGCCCGGCCGCCCGCGACGCCGGGCGCGGCGGGGACGGAACGGGTGCCGTGCCCTGCCCCAGCTCGCGGCCGCAGGCGTTGCAGAAGCGCGCGGGCAGCGGCACCACGGAACCGCAGTCGGCGCAGACGAGGCGCGCCTGGATCGGGGCCGGCGCCAGCTTGGCGCCGCAGCCGCGGCAGAACGCGTCGTTCGCGCGCAGCATCGCCCCGCAGTCGGCACAGCGCAGCCGCGGCGAGGAGGGGTGCGGGATCACCTTGGCGCCGGGGCCGTCGGCCTGCGGCTCGTCGTCGCGGAACAGCAGCCGCGCGCCGCCGATCGCCACCAGGTCCCCGTCGCGCAGCGGGCGTTGCTCCACGCGGTCGCCGTTCACCAGCGAGCCGTTGCTCGACTGGCAGTCGCGCAGCACCCAGCCCTCGCCCCGGTACTCGATCACCGCGTGGCGCCGCGACACCATCGCGTCGGGCAGCACCAGGTCGTTGGACGGGTCGCGGCCGATCAGCAGCGGGGCGCGCGGCAGCGCCAGCTCGCGGGGCTGACGGGACGCGGCGGGGTTGATGACGAGGCGGGCCACCTACTTGACCGGCACCTTGAAGCGGATGTGCTCGCGGAAGCGCACGACGGCTCCCTGGCGGCGCCCCGGCTCGAAGCGCCAGCCCTTCACCGTGCGGCGCACCGCGTCGTCCAGCTCGCGCCCGGCGCCCTCGCGGATCTCGACGTCCTCGACGCGGCCGTCGAGGCCCACGGTCAGCACGGCGTAGACGAACAGCGGCCGGTCCTGCGCGGGCAGCTTGGGCGGAGGCGCGTGGGTGCGGACCGGCTTCGCGTCGAGCTCCGAGTTCTCGTGGACCCGGGTCGACGCGAGCGTCGCGGACACCTTCTCGGTCTCGCCCGCGGCGATCCGGACCTTGCGTTCGACGGTCGCGTGATCGGCGAGCGACAGCTTCAGCGCGTGCTCGCCCGCGGGCAGGCGAAAGCCGCGCAGCGGCGCCAGGCCGACCGCGACGCCGTCGACCTCGACCGACGCCCCCGCGGGCGTCGTCACCACCTCCAGCCGCCCGGTGTTGGGCGCGACGACGACGCGCGACAGCGACAGCGACAGCGCGCGCGCGGGCGACGACTGGGTGAGGGCGACGTTCTCGTGCGCCGCCTCGTACCCCGAGAGCTCGACCTCGACCTCGTAGAGACCGTGCGGCAGGCCCGGCAACTCGAGCGGGGTGGTGCCCTTGAGCTCGCCGTTGACCCGCACGGCCGCGCCGCCGGGCTGGCTCTCGACCCGCAGACCCGCGGCCAGCGCCGCGGGCGCGCCCGGCTCCGCGCCCGGCGCAGCGGGCTGTCGGAACAGGAACAGGCCGACGAGACCCAGCGTCATCGCGGCGAAGCCCGCGGCGGCGGCGAGCAGCAGCCCGCGATTGCCCGCCCCCGGGGTGGAAACCGTGGGCTGGGGGGCCAGCGGCGCTGCGGCGGGCGGGCGCGGCGCGGCAGCGACCGGGGGAGGAGGAGGAGGCGGCGGCGGCGCGACGGGCGGCGGCAGTGCGGGCCGCGCGACAGCCGGCGGCGCCGAAGCTGCAGGTGCGATCCACGTCGCGTCCGCGGCACCCGCGGCGGGCATGCGGGTGGTCGGCGGCGCGGCCGCGGGCATCGCCACCGTCGCCTCGGCCGGGCCGGGCGCCGGCTCGCCCGCGACCATCGCCACGGTCGCTTCGGCCGCGTCGGGCGGCGGCTCACCCGCGGGCATCGCCGTCGTCGCCGCGGCCGGCTCGGCGATCGACTCGGCGCGGTCGATCACGGTGCGCTCGATGGCGTCCTCGTCGTCTTCGGAGGCCGGCGCGGCCGGCGCGGCGGCGCGGGCGCGGATCGTCACGGTGCTGGGCTCGTCGCCCAGGGCTCCCGCCTCGGCCGGCAGCGGCGGCGGCGCAGGCGGCCGCGCCCCTCGCCGCTCGGGCGCGAACACCGGCAGCGGCACCGTCGATGCGCCGGGAACCGCGGCCGCCGGGACCCCGAGCGGCATCGGCACCGTGCTCTCGATCGGGCTCGGTTCGGCTCCGAGGGCCTCGGTGCGGGGCGACTCCGTGTCGTCCGAGGTGGCGGGCAGCGGCTCGGTGCGGCGCTCGCCCGGCAGCGGCGGCGGCGCCGGTGCCCGCTTCGTGCCCAGTTCCGTGGTCGAGTGGGTGTCTTCGACCGGCGGCGCGAGCGCAGCGATCTCGCCCGAGGGGTCGGTGAGCGGGTCGAAGTGGGCGGCCGGCGGCGCGGCCGGCGCGGACCCGTGGATCAGCGGCACCGCGTCCCCGAAGCCGCCCTCGTCGAGCATCGTGCGCTCGCCGGGATCGGCGAGGTCGTCGATCCCGCCGGGCAGCGCCGAGAACCAGGAGCCGAGACACAGCTCGAGGTCCTGCACGAACTCGGCCGCGGTCGGGTAGCGGTCGGCCGGCTTCTTGGCCAGCACCCGCGAGAACACCTCGTGCCACTTCTGCGGCACCAGCCCGTTGAGCTCGAGGTTCTGCGGCTGCGCCGGCGGCATGTGCACCAGCCGGTACAGGATCGAGGTCACGTTGTTGCCGGCGAACGGCTGCTCGCCCGAGAGCATCTCGAAGCAGACGACGCCGAGCGAGAAGATGTCGCTGCGGCCGTCGAGCTTCTCGCCCATCGCCTGCTCGGGGCTCATGTACGAGGGCGTGCCGAGCAGTTGGCCGGCCTGGGTCAGTTCCGAGCCGGCCAGCTTGGCGATGCCGAAGTCCATCACCTTGACCCGGTCCTGCTCGAACAGGATCAGGTTGGCGGGCTTGATGTCGCGGTGCACGACGCCGCGCTGGTGCGCGTAGTCGAGCGCCGCGGCGACCTGGCTGGCGAGGCCGATCACCTTCTCGGGGCGGAAGCGCACGCCGCGGTCGATCATGCTCTCGACGGTCTCGCCCTCGATGAACTCCATCGCGAGGTAGGGCAGGCCGGCCACGTCCTCGCCGATGTCGAACAGGGTGACGATGCTCGGGTGGGCGAGCGTGCCCGAGATGCGGGCCTCGTGGTAGAAGCGGTCGAGGAACTGCTTGTACTCGGGGCTGCCCCGCGCGATGTCGAGGCGGATCGTCTTGATCGCGAGGGTGCGCTTGATCAGCGGGTCGAAGGCCTTGTACACGGCGCCCATCGCGCCGATGCCGATCGTCCCCAGCACCTGGTAGCGGCCGATCGTCTTCGGAACCGGATGCTGCTCGCCCACCCACACCTCGCCGGGCGGAGTCCCGCCGCCCGTGCGACGCGCTTCCCCCGTGACTGGACTCTAGCATCGGCCGCGAAAAAGTGTCAATCGTGGCCGGGCCCCAAGTCCATGAACTGCAATGGCTTGCGCGACACGAACGGCCGCGGGCCGGGCCCTGCTGGCCTATAATCGCCGCCATGGAGCGCGTGGAAGTCCTCGACTCGTTTCCGGCCGCTTCGTCGCCGCTCTTCCGTGACTATCTGGCCGGCCGGCCAGAGGCCACGCGCTTCTACGACGGACCCTGGGACCTCGAAGCCGTCGTGCGGGCCGGCGAGCGGGCTGCGGCGAGCGGCCCGCGGGTGGCCGCGGCGCGCGCCCTGGTCCGCCAGCAGGAACTGCGGGGCAACCCCGTCGCGGCCGCGCAGGCCGGCCGGCTGGCCGAGCCGGGCGCCTGCGCCGTCGTGACCGGCCAGCAGGCCGGCCTGTTCGGCGGCCCGCTGTACGTGCTCTACAAGGCGCTCGGCGCCCAGCGCGTGGCGCGCGAGATCGAGGCCCGCAGCGGCCGACCCTGCGTGCCGGTGTTCTGGATCGCCTCGGACGACCACGACTTCGCCGAGGTCCGCCAGGTCACGCTGCTCGACGAGGCCGGCCAGATCCGCGACTGGCGCTACGCGCCCCACGCGCTGCCCGACGGCCGGCCCGCCTCGGCCATCCTCTTCGACGAGACGATCGCGCCGCTGGTCGAGGAGGCGCTGGCGTCGCTGCCGATGTCGCCCTACCGGGAGGAGGTCGGCGCCGCGTTGCGCCGCGCCTACGCGCCGGGCCAGTCGCTGTCCGCCGCCTTCGCGGCGTGGCTGGGCGCGCTGCTGCCGGACCTCGTCCTGCTCGACCCGGCCGACCCGGACCTGAAGCGGCTGATGGCGCCGGTGATGGCGCGCGAGATCGCCGAGCGCTCGCCCGGCTCGGCGCTGGCGCTGGAGGCCGGGGAGCGGCTGAAGGCCGCGGGCTACCACCAGCAGGTGCCGGTGCGCGGCGGCGGCTTCCTCAACCTGTTCCTGGTCGACGGCGGCGCCCGCCGGGCGCTGGCGACGGACGGCGACCTGATCGAGGTGCGCGGCACCGGCCGCCGGCTGAGCGTCGGCGAGGCGCTGGCCCGCCTCGAGGCCGACCCGGCAGCCTGGAGCCCCGGCGTGCTGCTGCGGCCGCTGGCCCAGGACCTGCTGCTGCCCACGGCCGCCTACGTCGGCGGGCCCGCCGAGATCGCCTACCACGCCCAGATCGGGCCCTCGTACGCGCACTACGGGGTGCCGCGGCCGGTGCTGCTGCCGCGGCCGAGCGTGACCGTCGTCGAGGCCGCCCAGACCCGCGCCCTCGACGCCGAGGGGCTCGGACTGCGCGACCTGACGGGCGACGCCGAGGCGCTGGTCACGCGCTGGGCGCGCGAGGCCTACCCGGACGTTGAGGAGGCCTTCACCGCCGTGCGCCAGGCGGTGACCCGGGAAATGGCCACGGTCGAGGAGCGCCTGGCGGCTCTCGACCCGACCTTGCGGGCCGCGGCCGACTCGGCCCGCGGCCGCGCGCTGCACCAGATCGACAGCCTCCACGAGAAGGCGACCCGCGCGCTCAAGAAGCGCGACCAGGGCCGCGCCGAGCGGCTGCGCCGCACCCGCGACGCGCTGCTGCCGGGCGGCGCGCCGCAGGAGCGCGGCCTCGGCCTGCTCGGCCTGGTGGCCCGCCACGGTCCCGGGCTCGTCGACGTGCTGCGCGAGCGGCTCGACCCGTTCGCCCGCGGCCACCAGGTCTGCTGGCTCCAGGGGGGCCGCCCATGAACATCGGCATCGCGCTCTACCCCACCGTCGGCGGCTCCGGCGGCGTCGCCGCCGAACTCGCCAAGCACCTGGCCCGACGCGGCCACTCGGTGCACGTCGTGTCGTACCGGCTGCCGTTCCGGCTGGCCGACTTCCACGAGAACATCCGCACCCACGAGGTCGACCTCGCCGGGCGCGCGCTGTTCGAGCACCCGCCACACGAGCTGGCGCTGGCCGCCAAGCTGTGCGAGGTGGCGCGCGAGGCCTCGCTCGACCTGTTCCACGTCCACTACGCGATGCCGCACGCGATCGCCGCCCACCTCGCCCGCGAGATGCTGGGCCCGAAGGCGCCGCGGCTGGTGACCACGCTGCACGGGACCGACACCACGCTGGTCGGCGAAGACGCCTCGTTCGCGGAGATCACCCGCTTCGGGATCGAGCGCTCGGACGCCGTCACCGCGGTCTCCGAGTTCCTGCGCCGGGAGACGCTCGAGGAGCTGGGCGTCACGCGGCCGATCGAGGTGGTTCCGAACTTCGTCGACACCGGCGCCTACTGTCCCACCCGCGCCTACAAGGACGAGACCGCGTTCTGCTCGCCCGGCGACCGGCTGCTGCTGCACGCCTCGAACTTCCAGCCGGGCAAGCGGGTGCTGGACGTGATCCGCATCTTCGAGCGGGTCCAGCGCGAGGTGCCTTCCACGCTGCTGCTGGTCGGCGAGGGGCCCGAGCGCTCGGCGGCGCGGGCGCTGGCGCGGCGGCTCGGTGTCGCCGACCGGGTCCGCTTCCTCGGCCAGCAGGACGACACCTCCGAGATCGCGGGCATGGCCGACGTGTTCCTCATTCCCTCCGAGATCGAGTCGTTCGGCCAGTCGGCGCTGGAGGCGATGGCCTGCGCGGTGCCGGTCGTCGGCACCGACCAGGGCGGCCTGCCCGAGCTGGTCAAGCACGCCGAGACCGGGTACCTGCTGCCGGTCGGCGACGTCGAGGGCATGGCAGCACGGGTCGCCGAGATCCTCAAGGACGACGAGCGCCGGCGCGAGCTGGGCGAAGCCGGGCGGCGGCGGGCCGCGGCGCTGTTCGGCGCCGATCGCGTGGTCAGCCGCTACGAGCGGCTGTACGAAAGGGTCCTGTCGGCCTCCTGAACGCGTGCGGCGGGGCCGGCCTTTACCACCTTGACGCCCTCGGGCGCCGGCCGGATACTCCGCGCCACCAAAGCGGGCACACCGTCCACCGCCCATCCCCCGGCGGCGCGGACAAGGAGGTATCGATCCCATGACGAAGTTGCTGCGCGCGGGACTGGCGGCCGTGACGGCCGCGTTCCTCGCCACACCCGTGCAGGCCCAGTCGACCGCCGCCAACGGCGCCATCGAGGGCCTCGTCCGCGACACGACCGGCGCCGCGCTGCCGGGCGCGAACGTGACCGTGACCAACGTCGACACCGGCACCAGCCGCACGGTCGCCACCGGCGGCGACGGCAGCTACCGGGCGCTGCTGCTGCCGCTCGGCACCTACAAGGTGAAGGCCGAGCTTTCGGGCTTCAAGGCGATCGAGCGCACGGGCCTGACGCTGCGGGCCGGCCAGACGGCGCAGATCAACTTCTCGCTGGAGGTCGGCGGCATCGAGGAGGTCGTCTCGGTCTCCGCCGAGGCCCCGGTCGCCGAGCCCGGCAAGATCGACCTTGGCCGCACGATCGGCGAGAACGAGATCAAGAACCTGCCGCTCGTCTCGCGCAACCCCTACAACTTCGCGTTCCTGCAGGCCAACGTCACCGGCTACGAGAACGAGGAGTTCGGGGTGCCGCGCATCAACGCCAACGGCACCCAGATGCGCACCAACTACCAGATCGACGGCAACACCAACACCGAGAAGGACCGCGCCGGCCTGCGCCTGCTGCCGACCTCCGAGATCATGGTGCGCGAGGTGAAGGTGATCACCTCCGGCTTCGCCCCCGAGTTCGGCCACACCACCGGCATGGTCTACAACGCGGTCACCCCCTCGGGCACCAACGAGCTGACCGGCTCGGCCAGCTTCCGCTTCCGCCGCAAGGCGATGTCGGACAAGCCGTTCTTCCTCTCGCCGACCGCGCGCAAGCCCGACACCTACGTCAACAACTGGACGGCCACCCTCGGCGGCCCGATCCAGAAGGACAAGACCCACTTCTACCTCGGCTACGAGTTCGTCGACCGCGACCTCTCCGCCGACCGCACGGTCAGCGTGACCCAGGCCAACGCGGCCGCGCTGGGCCTGACCCCGGAGCAGGTCTCGCAGGACGGCGTGATCCCGGCGGCCCAGAAGGTCCACTTCTTCCTCGGCAAGATCGACCACCAGCTCTCGCCGAAGCACAAGCTGACGGGCCGCTACTTCTTCTTCAAGAACGAGTCGCCCTACAACATCGGCGGCGGCCTCAACACGATCCAGCGCGCGACCGACTTCAACGACCGGATGGACTCGGTCTCGATGCAGCTGATCTCGACGCTCGGGCCCGACAAGCTCAACGAGCTGCGCGTGCAGTACGCCCGCCGCCACCAGTTCCGCACGGCGTCCGACGGCTCGGGCACCGGCCCGGCGATCACGGTTTCCGGCGTCGCCAACTTCGGCGGCCCGATCGACACCGTCTCGCAGGCCGGCTTCGACTTCAACCAGGGCATCTGGCAGGTGATCGACAACTTCACGATCGTGCGCGGCCGCCACAACGTGAAGCTCGGCTTCGACGCCCAGTTCGTCGACGACTCGCGCGAGAACGCGATGTTCCAGCTCTACACGTTCGCCAACACCGCCGCGTACCAGGCGGCGCGCTCGGGCGCCAACCCGCGGGCCTACTCGACCTACGCCGAGCTGGTCGGCGACCCGCGGGTCGAGTACAAGTCGAGCTTCCTCGGCTTCTTCGTGCAGGACGATTTCCGGCTGACGCCGAACTTCAAGCTCCTCTACGGCCTGCGCTACGACCTGTTCCAGGTGCCGGACGCCCGGCCGTTCGCGGCCAACCCGTACTCGAACGAGTTCAAGGTCGACAAGAACAACTTCGCGCCGCGGATCGGCTTCTCGTGGACGCTCGACGACGCCCAGCGCACCGTCCTGCGCGCTTCCACGGGCGTGATGTACGAACCGCCGCTGCTCAACTTCTACGAGGACTCGATCCAGCGCAACGGCGACCCGCGGACCTTCTCGGTCACGATCCGGCCGACCGACGCCGGCGCTCCCGCCTTCCCGGGCACGATGGGCAACCTGCCGCCGGGCTTCGTGCGCCCGCGCCAGAGCATCGTGGTGATGGACCCGGACTTCTCGACCCAGTACTCGATCCTGACCAACGTCCAGATCGAGCGCGCGCTGACCAGCGACCTCGCGGTCTCGGTCGGCTTCGTCAACTCGATCGGCCGCAACATGCCGGTGCTGATCGACCAGAACCTGGCGCCCTCCGGCGCGACGCTGGCGGACGGCCGGCCGATCTTCTCGACCACCCGCCCGAACGCGGCGTTCGGCGCGATCGACATGTTCCAGTCGATCGGCGAGTCGACCTACAACGCGATGACCTTCACGGTCAACAAGCGGATGAGCCACGGCTGGCAGTTCCAGGCGACCTACACGCTGGCCAAGGGCGAGGACAACGCGCCGCTGACCGGCACCTACGTGGTCGGCTCGATCGACGACCGCGTCTCCGACCCCACCAACCTGGACCGCGACAAGGGCGTCACCGTGTTCAACCAGACCCACACCCTGGTCGCCTCGGCGCTGATCCAGCCCAAGGTCGAGGGTGACGGCTTCGGTGCCGCGCTGCTCAACGACAACCAGCTCGGCTTCATCGTCCAGCTCAACTCGGGGCTGCCGTTCAACATCCGCGCCAACCGCGACCTCAACAACGACGGCGTGCAGAACGACCGGCCCGTCGGCGTCGACCGCAACACCGGCCGCCTCGGCCGCGTGTTCAACGTCGACGCCCGCTACGTGCGCTTCGTGCGCTTCACGGACCGCGTCCGCGCCGAGCTGTTCGTCGAGGCCAAGAACATCTTCAACACGGAGAACGTGGCCACGGTCAACCGCGTGGTCGCCGTCGACACCGCGGGCAACCCGACCACCCCGATCCCGGCCGAGTTCGCCGGCATCGGCGGCTACCAGCAGCGGCAGGCCCAGGTCGGCGTCAAGCTGAGCTTCTAGGCCGTTCCTCCGTCCTTCGGGGGCGTGGCGCCACGGGCGCCGCGCCCCCTTCGTCTTTCAGCGGCGGCGCTTCGCGACGGCTCGCGCCGCCCGCCGCGGGGCCGGCGCCGCGCAGGCGGCGACCCAGGACTGGAGCACGCCGACCGCCCGCTCCAGGTCCTGCTCGCGGACCAGCAGGTGGTCGGTGCGATAGCCGCACTGCGGGACCATCGAGATGCCGGCGCGCGCCAGGCGCTCCGCCGCGGGCGCCAGGTAGCCGACGAGGTCGAGCGCCAGCGAGGTCTCGAACGTGATCACCCGGTACGGCCCGGCCACCGCATCGGCGCGGCCCGCGAGCCCGGACTTCGCGAAGGCCCGCCACGGCACCGTGAGCGTCACCTCGCCCGCCTCGACGACGACGGCGACGAACGCCCGCTTCGGCCGCGCGGCGGCCTCCAGCACGCGCGCCGCCTCGCGCGGCGAGAAGGCCGCGAAGGCATAGCGGTCGGGCCACACCCGCAGGCTCGTGGCGGCCCAGGCGCGGCGGGCGGCGGCGTTCGGCTTCATCGATCCTCCTGGAGCAGGGCGAAGGCGATCACGGTTTCCCCGAGCTCGTCGAGCGCCGCCAGCAGCGCGGCCTCCCGGTCCTCGGGGTCGAGCGCGGCGCGGCAGCGCTCGGCCAGCGCCGCGTCACCCACGAAGCAGCGCTGGCAGGGCGGCAGGTCCGTGCCCGCGATCCGCACGGGCGGCCCGTAGCTGCGGCAGGCGAGCGGCCGCGAAGCGTAGAGTGCGCAGCGGTCGTCCGGCTCGAGGGCCGGGCAACGCAGCGATGCGAAATGCTCGGCGAACGCCTCCTCGGCGGCCTCGTCCGGGCCGAGCCACCCGCTCACGCGATCGCCGGGGTAGGCGTCACCGAACGCCTCGATCGCCGCGCGTGCGCGGGTCCGCACGGCCTCGGCCCGCTGCGGTTCGGCGGCGGCGAGGGCCGCCAGGCCGCGGCGCAGGCGCCAGGCGTCGGCGGCCGAGATCGGGAACGGACCCAGGCAGCAGGCCGGGCAGCCGTCGAAGCGCAGCGCGGGCCCGCAGCACCGCGCGGCGCGCGCGAGGGCAGCGTCGTAACCCGCGACGAGGGCGGCGTCCAGCGCCTCGGCCTCGCCGCGAGCCGGTCTCACGGCCGGGCCTGCCGCCGTCCCCCGCGACCCCGGCCGCGGCCGCCGCGGCGCGCCGCGAGCACCTCGGATCGATAGCCGCGCAGCGCGGCGTCCACGAAGTGGTCGACGAGGCCCAGCGAGGAGCGGTAGTCGAGCGCCTTCGCCAGCGCCTTCGCCGGCACCTGGCGCCGCACCAGGTCGTCCTCCGCCGCCGCGGTCCGGAACGGCACGCCGGCGGCCAGCGCCCGGCGCGACAGCGCGAGCACGTGGGCGTGGGCCTTGTCGCGGCCGATCCGCTTCGCGAGCGCCATCATCACCGCCTCGGACAGCACGGCCCCGCCGCTGCGATCCAGGTTGCGCAGCATGTTCTCCGGCTTGACGATCAGCGAGCCGAGCACCCGTTTCAGCATCACGAACTGGGCGCCCAGCAGCAGGCAGATCTCCGGCGCGAACGACCACGGCGTCTCGCCCTGGCGGTGGTCGTCCTCCCACTCGCAGTGGACGTACTCGAGCACCGCCGTGGCGCGGGACTTGACCAGCCGGCCCAGCAGCACCACCGAACCCGAGGCCACCGGGTTCAGCTTGTGCGGCATCGCCGACGAGCCGACCTTGCCCTCCGAGAACTCGCACGCCTCGTCGGTGTCGCTGACCTGCAGGTTGTAGACGTTCTGCGCGATCTTGCCGAGGCTCATCGCCAGCGACGACACGACCAGGAAGAACTCCGCGAAGCGGTCGCCCGCGGTCTTGCTGGGGATGCGCGGGGCCGACAGCCCGAGCCGCCGCATCAGCCGGTCCTGGACGACGAGGCCGCGCCTGCCGAGCGACGCCAGGGTGCCGACGGCGCCGCCGAACTCGCCGCACAGCGCCCGCTCGCGGCAGGCCAGCAGCCGCTGGCGCTGGCGCAGCAGCTCGTCGAGCCACACCGCGCACTTGTAGCCGAAGGTGATCGGCATCGCGTGCTGGCCGTGGGTGCGGCCCGCCATCAACGTGCCGCGGTGCTCCTCGCAGAGCCGGGCGAGCGCGGCGCACACGGCGTCGAGCTCGGCCAGCACCACGACGGTGGTGTCCTTGATCTGCAGCGCGGTGCCGGTGTCGAAGACGTTCTTGCTGGTGGCGCCCCAGTGCACCCAGCGCGCCGCGCGGGGGCTGAGCACCGCGCGCAACGCGTCGACCACCGGCACGACCGGGTTCCAGGTGCGGTCGAAGTCGCGCCGCATCGCCTGCAGGTCGAGCAGCTCGACCCGCGCCTTGCGCCGGATCTCGGCGGCGGCGGGACGCGGCACCAGGCCCATGCCGGCCTGCACCTCGGCCAGCGCGGCCTCGACGTCGAGCCAGCGCTGGATCATGGCGCGATCGTCCCAGATCGCGCGCATCGCGGCCGATCCGTAGCGGTCGCGCAGGTAGAACGAGTCGAATGCCGTCGCGCCCATGGAGCTCCTAGCCGCGCCGCAGCGCGCTGATCAGCAGGCCGCTGACGAACACCGCGACGGCGCCGACGACGTTGTACCAGAGGAAGTGGATGCTCGTGAACTGCGCGACCAGGGCCACCGAGGCCATGCCCGCGAACAGGCCCCAGAAGGCGCCGGCCGCGGTCGCCCGCTTCGTCAGCGCCGCCAGCGCGAACACGCCCAGGATCGAGCCGTAGAAGTACGACCCGAACTTGTTGACGACCTCGATGGCCGAGCCCAGGCGCCCGGCCTCGAGCGCGATCAGGCAGGCGAAGCCGCCCCAGCCGACCGTCATCAGCCGCGACACCAGCAGCTCGTGGCGGTCGCCCCCGTCGGGGCGGACGAAGCGCTTGTAGAAGTCGACCATCGTCGCCGTCGCCAGCGAGTTGAACTCGCCGGCCAGGGTCGACATCGCCGCCGCGAAGATGACCGCGATGACGAGCCCGGCGAAGCCCTTGGGCAACTGGCTGACGATGTACTTGGGGAAGATGTAGTTGGTGTCGTTGTAGCGGCCCGTGTCGCCCTTGACCTGCTGCAGCAGCGCCACCGCCTCGCCGCGGGCGGCCAGCAGCTCGCGTTCCGCGGCGCGGTAGGCCTCGGGCGAAGCGCCGGCCTCGCGGCCGCGCGCGTAGTCGAGGGCCGCGGCCTCGCGCGCCGCGTGGGCGGCGTCGAAACGCTCCTGGACGGCGCGCAGCCGGTCCGGCGGCGCCTGCGCCTCCAGTCGCGCCTGGTCCACCTCGTTCCAGATCAGCGGCGGCCGCTCGAAGTGGTAGAAGACGAACACCAGCACGCCCGTCAGCAGGATCAGGAACTGCATCGGGACCTTGAGGAACGCGTTGAACAGCAGCGACAGCCGGCTCTGCCCGAGCGTCGCGCCCGCGAGGTAGCGCTGGACCTGGCTCTGGTCGCAGCCGAAGTAGCTGAGCATCAGGAACAGGCCGCCGATCAGCCCGCCCCACAGCGTGTAGGGCTGGCTCAGGCTGGTCGAGGTGTCGAGCGTGTCGAGCCGGCCCTGGGCCTGGGCCAGCGCCAAGGCGCCCTCGAAGCCCAGGTCCTCGGGCAACTGGGCGATCGCCACGCCGAAGCAGAGGAAGATGCCGAACCAGATGATCGCCATCTGCACGACGTCGGTCCAGATCACCGACTTGTTGCCGCCGTACATCACGTACGCGATGGTGCTGCCGCCCATCAGCAGGATCGTCGCCTGCTCGCTCCAGCCGAGGATCACCGACAGCACCAGCGACGGCGCGTAGAGCGTGACCCCGACCGCGAGGCCGCGCGAGAGCTGGAACAGCAGGCTGGTGAGCGTGCGGGTGCGGGAGTCGAAGCGCTGCTCGAGGTACTGGTACGCGGTGAATACGCCGGCGCGGTAGAAGAACGGCACCAGCGTCACGCACAGGATCACCATCGCGACCGGCAGCCCGAAGTACACGACCAGGAAGCGCATCCCGTCGGTGTAGGCCTGGCCGGTGGTGCCGACGAAGGTGATGGCGCTGATCTGGGTCGCCATCACCGACAGCCCGACGGCCCACCAGCGCATCTCGCGGCCGGCCAGGAAGAAGTCGTCGATCTTGGTGTTGCCGCGCCCGGACCAGACGCCGAAGGCGACGATGCCGACCAGGTAGACGACCAGCACGCTCCAGTCGAGCGGCGTCACCAGCGGACTCCCTGGAACACGGCCACGCCCAGGATCGTCAGCAGCTCGGTCACCAGCACGGCCAGGTAGATCGCCCGCCAGGTGCCGAACAGCGGCACCCGCTCCTCCTCGTCGGCGGCTGGGGCACGGTGTGCGGGCATCGGCTCCACGGGCAACCTCCTCGCTGAACCCGCCGATTATGGCCGCGGCGGGCGCCTTGACACGCGCGCGCGCGGGCCGCGAGAATCCCCGCGCCGAGGTCGTCATTCCGCGCGCACGGGGACTCCCGTCCCCGGGGCGAGGGCGGGGGGTTTCAGAGTGATCACGGGTTTCAACGTCGACGTCCGCTACAAGGGCGTCACGTACCACGTCCAGACGGAGGACAAGGGGCCGGCCAACCCGCTGGTGCTGACCCTCGTCTACAAGGGCGGGGAGATCCTCGACTCGCGGCGGCTGATCTACAAGGACCTGCCCGAGGGGTCGAGCGAGGCCGGCATCGCCAAGCTGATGGAAGACCAGCACAACGCGATGGTGGCCGAGATCAAGCGCGGCAAGTTCGACAAGGACGCCGGCAGCGCGGCGACCGTGATGGAGGACCTCTCGCTCGACGAGCTGGTCCTCGCCTACCTGGCGGCGCGTGCGGCCGCCGGCCAGTAGCCGCTGAGCGCCGACCCCGCCGCCGATCCCGAGTCGCGCCTCGCGCGCGAAGAAGCCGCCTACGCGGCGCTGCTGCAGGCCCTCGACGCCCTCGCCGCGCGGCACGCGCCGGCCCCGGCGCCGCCCGGCGACGACGAGCGCTTTCGCCGCCTGAACGAGCTGTGGACCCGGGCGGAGTTGTCGATGCCGCGGCTGCTGGGGCCGCTCGGCTCACGGCTGAGCGACGCGCTGGCCCCCGCCTTCGAGCGCCACGAGGCCTTCGCCTCGACCGTGGTCCAGGTCCTGAACGCGCAGCGCGAGGAAGCGGCGCGCACGCGGGCCGCGACCTCCGAGCTCGCCGCGGCCCTCGTGCGCTACGCCCAGGCGGTGATGCCGGTGGTCGACGCCCGCGACCGCGCGGCGCAGGCGCTGGCCGTCGAACGCGGCGAGCTGGTCGTCGAGCGGGTCGAGCGACGCGCCGAGTCGCTGGGGCGCCGCGTCGACGGGCTGGGTGCGCTGTCCGACCGGCTGGCGGCCGTCGAAGCGGAGCTCGCTGCGCTGCGCACCGCGTTGGCGGTCCCGGGCGAGGCTGCAGCCGGTGACGCCCCCACGGCCGTGCTCGACGCCGGCGCTCTCGCCCGCCTGCGCGACGACGCGCTGTACGTCGCCTTCGAGAACCGCTACCGCGGCCCGCGCGACGAGATCCGCGCGCGCCTGCGCGACTACGTCCCCGCCTTCGCCGGCCTCGCCCCGGTCGCCGACCTCGGCTGCGGCCGCGGCGAGTTCCTCGAGCTGCTGCGCGAAGCGGGCGTCGAGGCGCTCGGCGCCGAGACCAATGCCCGCGCCGTGCAGGAGTGCCGGGAGCGCGGCCTCGCGGTCGAAGCCACCGACCTGCTCTCGTTCCTGCGCGGCCGTGCCGACGGCTCGCTGGGCGGCATCTTCGCGGCCCAGGTCGCCGAGCACCTGCCGCCTCCCGTCCTGGTCGAGGCGATGCGCGAGGCGGCCCGCGCGCTGCGCCGCGGCGGCCTGCTGGTGCTGGAGACGCCGAACCCGCGCAGCGTCACCGGCTTCCTCGAGGTGTGGACCCGCGACCTGACCCACGAGCGCGCCCTCCACCCCGACACGCTGCGCTTCCTCGCCGCTGCCGCGGGCTTCGCCGAGGCCCGCGTCGAGTACCGCGCCCCGGTGCCCGCCAGCGCCCGCCTGCAGCCGATCCCGACCGAGGGCCTGCCGCAGCCCGCCGCCGCCGCGCTGCAGGAGGCGATCGAGCGCCTCAACGACCTGCTCTACGGGCCGCAGGAGTACGCGCTCTTCGCCGTCCGCTGAGCGCAGCGATGCGCATCGCCTTGGTTTCGCCCCTTCCTCCCGCGGCGACGGGCATCTCCGACTACGCGGTGGAGGTGCTGCGGGCGCTGGCGCCGGGCAACGACATCACCGCGTTCCACGGGCCCGAGCTCGCCCATCCGGCGGCGCTGCCGCCGGGGGTCGAGCTGCGCCCGGCGCAAGCGCTGCTCGATTCGCCGGCCGACGCCTGGGACGCGATCTACTACCAGCTCGGCAACGGGCTCGCCCACGCCTTCCTCTACCCCCTGATGGCGGCGCGGCCCGGCATCGTCGTGCTGCACGACCTCGTGCTGCACCACGCGCGGGCCCACGCGCTGCTCGACGGGCCGGCGGTGCGGGCTTACCGCGCCGATCCCGGCAACCCCGCGCTCCGCGCGGCGGCCGAAGCCGTGCACGCCGACTACGCCGCGCTCCTGGAGTCGGTCTATCCCGGGCGCGGCGAGCGCCTCGCCGCGGTGCAGCTCGGCACCTCGGGCCGCCTGCTGCCCTACGCCTGGCCGCTCTTCGAAGACGTGGCGCGGGCCGCGCGCGGCGTCGCCGTCCACAACGCGTTCATGGCGCGCGAGGTGGCGGCCGCCGCGCCGGGCGTCCCGGTCACGCTCGTGCCGCACCCCGCGCGCCGCGAACCGGTCGAGGCCGGCGCCGTCGCGGCGCTGCGCTCCCGGCTCGGGCTCGGCGCTGGCGAGTTCGTGGTCGGCGCGTTCGGCCTGCTCTCGGCCGAGAAGCGGATCGCGACCGTCGCCCGCGCGGTCGCCCGCCTGCGCCGCCATCGCCCGCAGGCGCGACTGCTGCTGGTCGGCCCGGTGCCGGACGCGGCGCGGCTGCAGGCGGAGCTGGTGGAGGCGGGGCTGCCCGAGGGCGCGGCGATCGTCACGGGGCGCGTGCCGCTCGGCGAACTCGCGACTCACGTCGAGGCCGCCGACGCCGTCGCCCACCTGCGCTGGCCGACGGCGCGCGAGACCTCCGGCGCGCTGCTCCGGGTGCTCGCCCAGGGCCGGCCCGCGGTGATCTCCGACCTCGAGCACCTCGCCGAGGTCCCGGCCGACGCCGTGCTGCGCGCCGACGTCGCGGACGAGGAGGGCGAGCTGTTCCGCGCGCTGCTGCGGCTGTGCGACGACGCGGCGTTGCGAGAGCGTCTGGGCGCGGCGGCGGCGCGCTGGTGCACCGAGGCGCTGTCGCCGGCGGCGACGCGCGCAGGCTACCTCTCGGCGGCGCGCGCCTCGTAGTCCTCGAGCAGCGAGGCGAGCCGCTCGTGGCCGCCCGCGGGGAGCTGGACGAACTCCATGCCGACTCCGTAATAGCGGCTGCCCAGCTCGAGGCGGTGACAGCCGGCCACCCGGCAGCGCACGTCCCAGTTCTCGCCCGCGACCCGCAGCCGGAAATCCAGGACGGCCTCGACCTCGAGCGCCATCGGCGACTCGATCATCATCCCGTGCGCGCTGACGTTGATCAGGCGGCCGCCGACGACCGACACCGGCCCGCCCGTCGGCGGCATCGCGACCCGCGGGGAGCGGCGGCGCTCGGCTGCGGACTGGTGCTCGACGGTCATGGTCGTTACGATAACCGAAGGCCGTTCCCGCCGTCCGCCCCAAAGGAGGTCTCCCCACGATGAGGTTCCCTGCGCTCCCGCTGGCGATGCTGCTCGCCGCCCCGCTCGCCTCGGCCGGCGACGCCGCCGACCACATCCAGGCCCACCGCATCCGCCCGCACGTGCGGTTCCTGGCCAGCGACCTGCTGGAGGGCCGCGCCCCCGCGACCCGCGGGGACGCCCTGGCCCGCGAGTACGTGGCGGCGCAGATGGAGCGCATCGGCCTCGCGCCCGGGGCCCCGGACGGGAGCTGGTTCCAGTTCTTCGACGTGGTCGGTACCACGAGCGCGCCGCCGGCGCAGGTGACGTTCGCGACCCCCGGCGGTCCGCTGAGCTTCGCCTCCGGCGAGCAGATCGCGCTGTCGGCGGGCCGCCCGGCGCCGCGCTCCGAGCTGAAGGACGCCGAGCTGGTGTTCGTCGGCTACGGGATCGTGGCGCCGGAGTACCAGTGGGACGACTACAAGGGCCAGGACCTGAAGGGCAAGGTGCTGGTGATGCTCAACAACGACCCCGAGCACGACCCCGCGCTGTTCGCCGGCAAGGCCCGTCTGTGGTACGGCCGCTGGGACTACAAGTACGAGATCGCCGCGAAGGTCGGCGCCGCGGGCGCGCTGATCGTCCACACGACGCCGTCGGCGGGCTACGGCTGGCAGGTGATCCAGACCAGCTTCACGGGCGAGGAGTTCTCGCTGCCGGCGAAGGACGGCGCGGCGACTCTCCAGGTGAAGGGCTGGCTGGCCGAGGGCGCGGCGCAGGCGCTCGCGAAAGCGGGCGGCCACGACCTGGCGGCGCTGATGGCGAAGGCGCAGACCCGCGAGTTCCGTCCGGTGCCGCTGGGCGCGAAGCTCTCCGTGGCATGCGAGAGCCAGGTGGTGAGCAAGCGCACCGCGAACGTGATCGGCAAGCTGCCGGGCAGCGACCCGAAGCTCTCGGCGCAGGCGGTGCTCTACTCCGCCCACCTCGACCACCTCGGCGCCCGCGAGGGCGAAGGAGACCACATCCACAACGGCGCGCTCGACAACGCCTCGGGCGTCGCGGTGATGCTGGCGATCGCCGAGGCGCAGGCGGCGATGCCGGCGCGCCCGCGGCGGACCACGTACTTCGCCGCCGTCGCCGCCGAGGAGCAGGGCCTGCTCGGCTCCAAGTTCCTGGCCGCCCACCTGCCGCTGCCCGCCGGCCGCATCGCCGCCAACGTCAACATCGACGGCGCCTCGATCTGGGGCCGCACGAAGGACGTGATCGTGATCGGCAAGGGCAAGAGCGACCTCGACGCCGTGGTCGAGCGCCTGGCGACGGCGCAGGGGCGCGTCGTCAAGCCCGACCAGGCGCCCGACAAGGGCTTCTACTACCGCTCCGACCAGTTCGCGTTCGCCCAGGTCGGCGTGCCGGCCGTCTACCTCGACGCGGGAGTCGAGCTCGTGGGCCAGCCCGCGGGCGAAGGCCGGCGGCGCCACGACGAGTTCGAGGCGAAGCACTACCACCAGCCTTCGGACGAGCTGACCGATGCGTGGGACTGGAGCGGCGTCGTCGAAGACGCGCGGCTGCTGTTCCACGTCGGCCTCGAGGTCGCCAACGCCGACGCGATGCCCGCCTGGAACCCGGGCGACGAGTTCGAGGCCGCCCGCAAGCGGGCGCTGGCGGAGGCCGCGGCTCAGCCCTGAGGCGGAGCGGGCGCCTCCGGGCGCTCGCCGGTGATCAGCCGCACGCCGCGCCGCCACGTGAAGTACGAGTACGCCCACTGGAACAGCGTGACGGCGCGGTTGCGGAAGCCGATCAGGAAGAAGATGTGGATGCCGAGCCAGGCCAGCCACGCGGGGGCGCCGGAGAGCCGCAGCCGCCCGTAGACGTCGCCGACCGCGGCGCCGCGCCCGATCGTCGCGAAGCTGCCCTTGTCGACGTAGCGGAACGGCGCCGGCGGCTGCCCGCGCAGGGCCCGCCGCACGTTCTCCGCCGCGTGGCGGCCCTGCTGGATCGCCGCCGGGCACACGCCGGGCACCGGCTGGCCGTCCTGCTCGAGGAAGGCGAGATCGCCGATCACCTGCACCTCGGGGTGGCCGGGCAGCGTCAGGTCGGCCTGCACGCGCACCCGCCCTGCGCGGTCGAGCGGGACGCCGAGCGAGCGCGCGATCGGCGCCCCCTGCACGCCGGCCGCCCACACGACGGTGCGGCTGGCGATGCGTTCGCCGGCCAGCGTCACGCCGCCTTCGTCGATCGCCGTGACCCGCGAGCCCGTGCGCACCTCGACGCCCAGCGCCTGGAGCTGCTCGCGCGCCCGCTCGCGCAGCGGCTCGGGGTACGGCGGCAGCACGGCCCCCGCGCCCTCGAGCAGGATCACGCGCGCGCGCCCCGGGTCGATGTTGCGGAACTCCTGCGACAGCGCGTGGCGGGCGATCTCCGCCAGCGCCCCCGCCATCTCCACGCCCGTCGGCCCGGCGCCGATCACGACGAACGTCAGCCACGCCGCCTGCGCCGCGGGATCGGACTCGCGCTCGGCGCGCTCGTAGGCGAGGAACACGCGGCGGCGGATCTCGAGCGCGTCCTCGATCGACTTGAGGCCCGGCGCGTGGGCGGCCCAGGCGTCCTGGCCGAAGTACGAGTGGGTCGCGCCGGCGGCCAGGATCAGGTGGTCGTAGTCGAGCGCGCCGTCGGAAAGCAGCAGCCGGCGGCCCGCCACGTCGACGCCCGTGGCCTCGGCCAGCAGCACGGTCGTGTTGCGCTGCCGCCGCAGCACGTGGCGGATCGGCGCCGCGATGTCGCCGGGATTGAGGCCCGCGGTCGCGACCTGGTAGAGCAGCGGCTGGAACAGGTGGTGGTTGCGGCGGTCGACCAGCGTCACCCGCACCGGGTCGCGGGCCAGCGCCTTGGCGGCGTACAGCCCGCCGAACCCGCCCCCGACGACGACCACGTGCGGCTGCGCCACGCCTCCACCTCGCTTCCCCGCAGCGTAGCATCGGGGCGTGCGTGGACTGTGGATCGAGGACGGGCGCGCGAGCCTGCGCGCCGACCTGCCGGAACCGGAGCCCGGCGCCGGCGACGCGGTCGTGCGCGTGGCGGTGGCGGGCGTGTGCGGCACCGACCTCGCGATCCTCGCGGGCTACGCGGGCTTCCGCGGGGTGCCGGGCCACGAGTTCGTCGGCGTCGTCGAGCGCAGCGCCGACCCGTCGTGGCAGGGACGCCGCGTCGTGGCCTCCATCAACGTCGGCTGCGGCACGTGCGAGGAGTGCGCCCGCGGCGTGCGCGAGCACTGCGCGCGGCGCCAGGTGATCGGCGTGCGCGGCCGCCCCGGCGCATTCGCGGAGCGCCTCGCCGTCCCCGAGGCCAACCTGCTGGCCGTGCCCGAGAAGCTGGCGGACGAGGTCGCCGTCTTCGCGGAACCGCTGGCCGCGGCGCTGCGCGTCCCGCGCCAGGTGCCGGTGCGCACCGGGACGCGCGCGCTGGTGGTCGGCGACGGCCGCCTCGGCCAGCTCGTCGCCCAGGTGCTGCGCGCCCACGGCGCCGAGGTGCTCGTGGCCGGGCACCACGAGCGCAAGTGCGCGCTGCTCCGCGCAGCGGGCGTCGACGCCCGCTGCCGGCCCGAGCTGGAACCCGGCGGCTACGAGCTCGTGGTGGAGGCCACGGGTCGGGCCGAAGGCTTCGCGGCGGCGCGCGCCGCCGTGCGCCCCCGCGGCACGCTGGTCCTGAAGTCGAGCCACGGCGCGCCGCTCCCCGTCGACCTGGCCGCGCTCATGGTGGACGAAGTCTCGCTCGTCGGCTCGCGCTGCGGTCCCGTGGACGTGGCGCTCGCCTGGCTGGAGGGCGGCCGCATCGATCCCCGGCCCCTGGTCGACGCAGTGCTGCCGCTCACGACCGACGCCTTCGACGCAGCGGCGCGCCCCGGCGCGCTCAAGGTGCTGATCCGCCCCTGAGCCGTCTGCAGCACCCGTCAACTCACCAGCGGCACGACCTCTTCGACGAGTTCCCGGGCGCCAGGCGACAGCCGATCGAGCGTCTCGAGGAAGCCGGGCATCGCCAGCGCGGAACCGAAGAACGTCCAGCGCAGGGACTGCCTCTGGCGGCCCTGGAGCTCGTGGGCCGCCTGCGGCTCGAGCTGGTCTCCGCACGCTGCCGCGAGTGCGAGGCGATCCAGCTCTGGCTGCGGACCGAGGGCCCGGTCGACCACACCGCCGATGTCGAGATAGCCGCTCACGGCGCGCAGGACGTCGGCATCCCGGCGGTGACGGGCCATGGCCTTGACCACGGCCGTGTCGACGACGAGGTGCCGGCTCCGCTCCAGCGCGCTGGCTTCGAGGAGGCGGAGGAAGCGCCGATCGAGCCCGGGCTCGCGCCGGGCCAGGCACCAGTGGGCCTGGGCCATCCACTCGAAGTGGAGGACGGCCAGCATCACGGCGAGTGGATCGTGGGAGAGGATGTCCGCAACGACGGCAGGGCCCGGCTGCACCGTGGGACACGCCGCGGGGAACTCGCGCGCGAAAGCGTGCAGGAAAGACCGGGCCGCCCGGACGTGCTCCGCTGGCTCGGCGGTCGCGTGGGGGGACAGCGCCGAGACGTCGGGGAGAGACGCCAGGCGACGGTGACCGATCGCTGCGCAGAAGACGACACGCTCGAACAGGCCGCACAACTGGACGTAGCCGGACGAGCGGATCTGGTTGAGGGCGACGCGGCTCGCCGGGGACAGGCAGCCGAGGTCTGCGGTGTGCGCCAGGGATTCCGGGAGGAAGCGCCGCTCCAGGTCGATCGGGCGCCGCGACTCGCCGGCCGTGTCCGGCTGCGGCGCACCGGCGGTCCGGGACACGTCCGAGTTCGTCGGGTTTCGATCCAGCCTCGGGAAGACGCGAGAAGCCGCGGGCGCCCCGGGGAGGGGCGCCCGCGGCAGACGACCGTCAGGGCGTGGGGGCGGGAGCCGACAGCACCAGCGACGCGTCGTCGAGCGTGTAGACGACGCCGCCGGGACCGTCGGCCTTGAGGTAGAAGTACAACTCGCGGAGGGCCCTCGTGGGATCGACGGCGAGCGTCGACACGATCGTCTCGACTGTCCCTGCGACGCCGGACCCGTAGCCGCAGACGGGCGACTCGACCCAGCCACCATCGGCGTAGTACAGGGCCGCGCACAGGCGCAACGGCGTCGCGGCGGCCGGCCCGTCGGCACGGACCTTGGCAGCCACGGTCAGCTGGCCGCCGTAGGCGAGGTTCGTGCCCTCGACCGTGCTCCACAGCCAGAAGTTGTCCCAGCCGCCGTTGACGGTGATGCGGGCGCTCCCGGAGCCGGACACCGGGTCAGCCGTGACGTGCTCGACCAGGTCCGCGTCGTTCTGCGGCCACAACCCCGCAGTGCCCGACTCGAACCCGCCGTCGGCCACGAGGTTGTGCCCGTGAGCGTGCGGCCAGAGGACCAGCGAGACGTCGTCCATCGCGTAGACGACACCGCCGGGCCCGTCGCCCTTCAGGTAGAAGTACACCTCCCGGAGGGGTCGCGCCGGGTCGATCACGAGGCTCGAGGTGAGGGTGTCGACCTGCCCCGCGACGCCGGAACCCCAGGCGCAGGCCGGCGACTCGGCCCATTCGCCGTCGGCGTAGTACAGCGCTGCACACAGCCGCATCCGCGTCGACTCGGCGGGGGTCTCGGCGCGGACCTTGGCGGAGACGACGAGCTGGCCCGCGTGGGCGAGGCTCGTGCCTTCGACCGTGCGCCAGAACCAGAAGTTGTCCCAGCCACCGTTGACGACCATCCGCACGCTGGCCGCGCCCGCGACGGGATCGGTGGTCGCGTGCTCGAGGACGTCCGCCTCGTTCTGGGCCCACAGGGTGGACAGGCCGGACTCGAAGCCGGGGTCACCGATCAGGTTCTGACCGTAGGCCGGAGGCGGAACCGGCGGCGTCGACGGCGGCGGCGGCTCTTCCGGGTCCGGCTCGGCGTCGGGCGCCGCCAGCACCATCGACACGTCGTCGACGGTGAACGCGACGGGACCGGCGCCGTTCGTCTTCATGAAGAAGTGCAGCACCCGCAACGGCTCGGCGGGATTCACGACCACCGTCGAGGTCAATGTCTCGACGTCGCCGGGGCCACCCGTCGTGGCCACGCACGAGCCCTGCGCCCAGGCGCCGGACAGGTAGTAGAACGCCGCGCACAGCTCGAGGCGCGTGCCCGAGGCCGTCTCGGTGCGGACCTTCGCGCTGAGCGTCAGCCGGCTGCCGTACGAGAGGTTGGAGTTCTCGACGTTGACCGAGGACCAGAAGTTGTCCCAGCTCCCGTTGACGGTCATGCGCAGGCTGCCCGATCCGGCGACCGGGTCGGCGCTCACGCGTTCCAGCAGGTCGCCTTCGTACTGCGCCCAGAACCCGCCGATGCCCGTCTCGAAGCCCGGATCGGCCAGCAGGTTCTCGCCGTGGTTGCCGACGTCCGTCGGCGGCGAGTCGGGCGGCGGCGGGGTGGCGTTGGTGATGGTGATCGCGACCGCGCTCGACAGGGTCGAAGCGCCGCTGTCGTCGAACGCCCGCGCGGTGAAGGCGTGGCCGCCGACGGCGAGGCCCGACACGGTCGCCTGCCACGGCTGCTGCGTGTCGGTGACGACGAGGCTGCCATCCACGAAGAACTCGACGCGAATCACGGTGCCGTCGGCGTCCTCCGCGGACGCGACCAGGTCGATGCTGGCCGACGGCCCGTAGCTGGCGCCGCTCGCCGGCGACGTGATCGTCACCATCGGCGGCTCGTTCTGCGGCGTCTCCGGCGTGGGCGGCGGCGTCCAGCCGGGCTTCGAGAAGCTGCCGAAGCGGTCCAGCGCGTGGACCACGCCGGCCCCGACGGCGCCGATGTCGTTGCCCGGTCCGGCCGCGGGGTCGCCGGCCTCCAGGTAGCTGCTGAGCGCGGTCGGCGTGTAGCGCGCGCGGTAGTCGGACAGCACCGCGCTCACCGGCAGTTGGCGCTTCCAGACCAGCGCCCGGTCGAAGTCGTACGCCACGGCCGGCATCGGGCCGCGGAGCTTCGGGTGGGTCGACACGCCCCCGTTGAGGTCGTGCTGCGGGGTGCGGCCGTCCGTGTAGGCGGCACTCGCCGCACCGAGGAAGGCGTTGTAGTCGGCGTCGATCGTCCCGCCGCCGATCTCGACGGCGCCCGTGGCGCCGGCGGGGATCCGCAGGAAGGCGTTCGAGCGCAGCGTCGTCTCGCCGGCGAGCCACCAGAGCCCCGCCCGCGCGATGCCTCCGGCGATGAGGTCGAACGTGTTGTTCTCGATGCGGACGCCGGACACGTCGTAGAAGCCGGTGATGCCGCCGCGGTCGTTGTCCCCGCCGGCGAACACGTTGTGGTGGATGAAGGCACCGCTCGACGGCACCAGCCACTCGTGGCCGGCCTGCAGGACCAGGTTGTAGCGGAACTCGCCGGCGATCCCGCGCACGGGCCACGACGAGTCCATCAGCACGTTGTGCTCGACCAGGATCGGCGCTGTGCCGTGCAACTCGAGGAGCTGGCCCTGGCTCCAGCCGCCGTAGTAGTCGTGGTGGACGAAGTTGCCGCGCACCGTCATGTGGCTGGAGTTGCGCAGCTCGAGCGCCGTGCGCGGCCCGATCAGCACGTTCGTGTCCGCGTCGGTGTCGCCCCCGATCAGCCAGTGGCTGACCTGCTCGAACACGACCGGACCCGCGGCCACGTTGTTGCCGGCGAACACCTTGGGGGCTGCCGACGAGCCGCCGACCGCGAGCACGGGGTAGGTGCTCGGGACGTCCGGCTGCTGGCCGATCGGCATCCGCATGTTGGAGCGGAACAGGTTGCGGCTGACGCTGGCCGTGGCGTCGCCGTCCAGGCGGAGGCGCAGGCCGTTGCTGGCGTCGAAGATCGAGTCCTCGATCACGATCGCGGCGCTGGCGGCGACGTCCAGGCCGGACACGGCGACGTCGCCGGGGCTGCCGAGGCCGTGGACGTCGACGTGGCGCAACGTCAGCGAGCCCGCCGTACCGTCGGAGACGATGCGGTACCCGTTGGCGTTCAGGCGGATGCGGCTCGTCGACGTGCCGGACAGCGCGTAAGACGCGCCGCTGCCGATCACCACGTCCGCCGTCAGCTCGACCGTCTGTGCGTAGGCGGGCTGCTGCACCGTGATCGTGAACGGCTCGCTGTCGAGGTACTGGGGCGGGTCGACGTAGGTCGCGCGCGCCCACACCACGTGTTCGCCCGGCGCCAGGTCGAGGCCCTGGGCGAAGCCCTTGAACACGTTGTACTCCGCGTCGTCCCCGTAGCGCTCGAGCACGAGCGTGTCGTCGACGTAGAACTGGACCTTGGCCGCGTTCGTGCCGCGTCCTTCGACGGGCTCGTTGGTGTACACGTTGGCGTCGAACGCGGCGGCGACGAGCCGCAGGCCGAGCGGCGCGGAGAACGCCTCGCCGTTCGTGGGCGAGACCATCGCCACGTAGCGGCCAGGCACGCTCGGGGGGAACTGCCCGCGCGGCGCCTCGCCGGGGCCCGGCGTCGGGAGCGGCGGCGTGTAGACCGGCGCGTTCGGGTCGCGGTCGATCGGCGGCACGCTGGCCGGCGGCACCGTGCCCGGCAGCAGATAGAACGCGCTCTCGCCGGCGTCGCTCTGGAAGGTGAGCTTACCGTTGCGATCCGTCGCCACGTCGAGCGTGCGGCTGATCGTGCCCGCAGCGTCCGTGATGGCGGCCACGTAGGCGTGGTTCGGAAGCAGGTCGGCCACCACGTGCGTGCGCGCGCCCGGCGTCGGCGCCAGGTACTGGACGGGCCCGCCGAGCGCCTGGTCGTAGGCGGCGAACAGTGCCGTCCACAGCGTTCCGCCCGCGGCCACTTCCACGCCGTGGGCGCGGCCGTCGACCGAGCGCACGAGCCGGGCGCGCGAGCTCCAGTCCGCGGCGGCGCCGGTCGCGTGGAACACGTGGAGGAACGTGTCGTCGGCGTTGCCGACCTTCGTCTCCTGGAAGTTCGTCGACACGATGCCGGCCCCGGCGAGCGGCGCGACGACGGGCGTCACGCCGATCGGGAGGACGGTCTGCAGGAAGAGGGCGCTGTCGCCCACGGTCGCCTTGTGGACGCCGTCGGCGGACTCGAGCGAGCCGCCGAAGTTCAGGTTGAACGTCTTGCGGACGCCGGGCTGGGCGGTCTGCACCTGGTCGAAGACGACGATGGTGTCGGGCCGCAGGAACAGCACCGAGCGAGCCGCCCGCCGCACGGAGTTCGAAACCCGGTCGTTGTTGACGTAGGCGTCCCCGTAGTCGGCCTGCACGTACGTGAACGCTGCGTGGTCGGCGAACCTGGTGATCTGGGCATCTTCGCCCCACCAGCCCTGAGCCGGCGGGTAGACCGAGAGATCGCCCGCGCCCTGATCGTCGATCAGGAAGGTGTTGTGGTATCGGGTGTCGACGAAGTCGTAGCCGCCGGAGTCGACGAGCAGGCGATCGCCGCCGCGGTTGATCGTCAGGTGGCCCTGGTCGCGGTGGACGTGGTCGGTCGCGATCTCCGCAGCGGCGAACGACATCCACACCGCGTCCAGTCCCCAGTCGGAACGGGAGTATGCCGGGCCCGAGACCTTCGAGAGCCACGCCGGCGGATACGCGGAACGGTAGTCGGTGGCGATGCCCGGGACGGGCTCCCCCGCTTCGCCCAGCAGGTGCCGGGCGAATGGAGCCGACGGATGGTCCGGCCGGTACTGCAGGAAGCCGGCGAGGCCACCCGTGAGAGGCACCGCCGGCAGGTCGTTCCAGTCGCCTCCGTCGTAGAAGGTCGCGAGGTCCGGCTTGGTGCCGTGGATGGTGGCGGCCACGACGTTGTCGGTCCACTCCAGGCGGTCGAGCAGGTCGAAGCCCGTGACGTCCTCGTACAGCGACAGGATCTGCGCCACGTCGATCGTGGTGCCGTTGGCGTACGTACCCTGCGGGCCGTAGCCGCCGGGCAGGTAGCGCGCCATGCCCCCGTACGTCTTCAGCATCAGCTCGTTCGCGAGCGTCTTCAGCTCTGCCGCGCGCGGGTTCTCGTTGTCCGTGGCCCACGCCGTGGCGAAGGTCCCCATCAGGTAGCCGCGGACGAAGTAGTTGCCGATGTCGCCGTTGCGCTCGTAGCCGCCCGCCTTGTACCAGTCGACCTGGGCGTTCAGCACGGCGAGGAACTCGGCCTTCAGCTCGGAAGTGAACGCGGGCACGTCGTGGAGCAGGTCGTAACCCAGTGCGAGGCCGACGTTGAAGGTGCGCATCGGGTAGCCGGGGCCGTCGGGCTGGACGGCGTTGACGCCGCCAAGACCGTTGCCGGTCTGCTCCCGGTCGGCGCCGAGGTAGCGGACCATCACGGTCTGCGCTGCCGTCGGTGCCGTCGCCAGCGTCAGCGTCGTCCCGTCGACGACGAACTGCCCGGCCGGCACGGGGGTGGCAGCACCGTCGGCCACGGTCACGTGGTACGTCGCGCCGGGAGCGGGCCCGGCGCCCGGCCAGCCGAGCCGATGCACGCCCTGCTCGTCGCGATAGCGGAGCTGCCAGTCACCGGTGGCGTAGTCGGACCCGCCCGGCGCGTTGCCGACCTTCAGGATCGGCGCGAAGAAGCCGAGGGCGTCGCTCGGCTCGTCGGAGCGGACTACGGCAGCATCGCGCGTGGCCACGAGTTCCACGGCGACCTGTGCCGGATCCATCGGCGCGAAGGGCAGGCTGAACGAGACCGTCGAACCGTCCCCCTGGGCCAGCGGCTGCAGCGTCGCGTCGGGCGTGCCGCCGTTGTGGTGGCGCGCCAGCACCGCGAGCAGGCCCAGGCTCTTGCCGGCGTAGGCTGCGGCAGCGCCCAGCTCGCCCCGGCGCTTCGCGACCTGGTAGCAGGTCGCGTAGTTCACGGCTGCGTCGCGCCAGTCCCAGCCCGCGTAACCCGGCTGGACGAGCTGGTTCAGCTTCGCGTCGCAGAAACCCTGGAGCTGCGACCAGGCGGGTCCGCCGGCAGCCAGGGCGTCGAGCGCCTGTGCCGAGACGAGCCGCGGGTGAGCCGACATCCCGGTCACCGGCGGCAGCTCCGGCAACGTCGCTGCGGTCGCGACGGCGGGCGCGGAAGTCTCGCCCGCCTGGTTCACCGCGACGACCTCGTATGAGTACGAGGTGTCCGCCGCGAGGCCGCCGTCCGTCCAGTTCAGCGTCAGGGCGTCGGTGGTCGTGACGAGCGCGCCGTCCCTGAAGACCTGGTACGAGGCGACCGGCGACGCCGGTCCGCTGCCCACCGCCGGGGCGGCGGACGGCGACCACTTGAGGTATACGGTGGCCGGCCCGAGGCCCGCCGCATGGACGAAGTTCGGCGTGGTGGGCGCGGTGGGATCGACGTTCGTAGCAACCGGCTGAGCGGCAGCGCGGCCGGCGAGCAGGGCCAGGGCGAAGCCCAGGCGGACCGCAAGGCGCGGCGATTGGCGGATCATGAATCCCCTTCCTGACTGAAGACGGAACTTCCCGTCACACAGGGAGACACGACATCCGGGCGGAAACCCGCCACGCCGGGAGAGGACTCGTCGAACCTAAGGCGTGGACGCCATCCGGCGGCGGAGTTCCTGCGCCCAGCCGAAGACGACGACCGGGCGCGCGAGCGGGGCCGCGTCACGCGGAGCCACGGGCTCGAGCATCACGACGCGGCCGGCCGCGTCGACGTCGTAGCTCGCGTCGTTCATGACGACGAGAATCGAGCGCGCGGCCCGCGTGGACTCGCTTTCGGGCCAGTACGGTGCGTCCTCGAGCACGACGAACCGGTCGCCTTCGGCGCGCCAGCGTACCTTCTGCAGCGAGCCCGGGCCGTCAGTCCTCCAGTAGAACAGCTCGCCCGGCGCCCCCCAGCGTGGCAGCCGCGCTCCGGACGTCGTCAGCCGGAGCTTGCGCTCGCCGTCCGGGAACGATCGCACGTAGATCTCCACCAGGCCGTCCAGCTCGTCCGACTCGTAGGCGATCCAGTGCCCGTCCCGCGACACCGCCGCCCGTGCCTCGTGGGACGGCGTCGCCAGCAACGGCTCGGGCCTGCCGCCTTCGGCGACTGACCACAGGTCCCATCCGTGGTCGGGGTGGTACTGCTGGAACACGAGGCGGCGGCCGTCGGGAGTCCAGCCGTTGGCATAGAGGCGGTGCGCGCTCTCGTGTCGGACGCGCGGCGGCCCGCCGTCCGGCGAGACGTCGAGCAGGCGCCAGCGATCCCCCGCCCGAGCCGACACCGTCAGGGCGCGGCCGTCGGGCCGCCACAGCGGCAGGAGCGGGCCGAGGCCGGAGGTGACCCGCGTCAACGTCGAGCCCGGGTCGACCAGCCACAGGTCGGTGGCGGCGCCCGTGCCGATCACGACCGCGAGGCGCGAACCGTCCGGCGAAGCGCGTGGGGCACGGAACACGCGCGGCCTCTCGGTGAAACGCGAGATCGCGCCCGCGGCGTCGAGGCCGACGATGTGCCGCTCCGGGAGCGAAGGCCGGGCCGGCTGGTAGACGATCGCATCTCCCGCCAGGTCGGCGTGGGTGCCGCCGTTCCTCACGTCGTAGCGCACGCCGTCGACCACGACGACGGGAGCGCCTCCCGCCTGGAGCCGCTCGAGGTCGAACGGCACCGCGTGGAGCCGGCCGTGGCGCGCGAAGAGCAGGTGCCCACTTTCGACCCAGCGTCCCCAGGCAGCTCCTTTCAGGACCGTGCGACGCTCGCCGGTGGCCAGCGACGCCACCTGCAACTCGCCGTCGTCGAAGGATGCGTCCTGCTCGACGACGGTGAACAGCACGTGACGGCCGTCGGGCAGGACCTGGGGCCAGCGGTGCGTCTCTTCCCCACGCGACGCGGTCAGCTCGGTGAGGGGACGGACTGCTCCGCCGCCGTCCGCGACGCGCACGAGGCCGGACGTCTGCGACGGCGCGAGCACGATCGTCCCGTCGGGCGCCCAGCTCGCGCCGCGGGGATTGACCGTGACCGCCGTGATCAGGACCGGCCGGCCACCCTCGACCGGGACGCGAAACAGCTTGCCGTCGTCGAAGTACGCGATCGAGCGGCCGTCGGGGGAGAAGAACGGCTGCCAGGCGGAGTCGACGCCGCCGACGCGGCGGGGGGTGATCTCGTCGATCTCGCGGACGAAGAGGCGCGAGCGCCCGTCCTCGACAGCCACGAGCGCGAGCCTCGCGCCATCGGGCGAGAGCGCGAACGGCGCTGCGAAGCGTTCGTCGAGTGCGAGCTGCGGCGGCAGATCCAGGCTCAGTTGCAGCACGCGCGGAGGCGGCGAGGGCCTTCGCACCGTGAGCGCGACGATCAGCAGCCCGACGACGGCGACCACGCGACGCCGCATCCGAGCGTCGTCGCGCGCCGCGTTCGGCGAAGCCGCCTCGAGCTCCGACAACTCGAGACGGGCGTCGCCCATGGCCTGCAACCGCTCCCGCGGCACCTTGCGGAGGCAGCGCTCGAGCAGGCGACGGAGGGCCGGCGGCGTCTCGCTCGGCAGCGCGGCCCAGTCGGGCTCGTCGCGGAGCACGGAAGCCAGGATGTCCGGCACCTGGCTCGCCGCGAACGCACGGCGGCCAGTGAGCATCTCGTACGACACGCACCCGAACGCCCAGACGTCCGCCCGTTCGTCCACGACCTCGGCCCGGACCTGCTCGGGGCTCATGTAGGGCGCGGTGCCGACGATCACCCCGGTGAGCGTGCGGGCCTGGTCCGAGATCCCCGGCTCCGGCGACTTCGCAAGCCCGAAGTCGAGCAGCTTGACGCGGCCCTCGGGCGTCAGCATCACGTTCGACGGCTTCAGGTCGCGGTGCACCACGCCTTGCCGATGGGCCTCCTCCAGCGCCTCCGCGACCTGGCGGGCGATGGCCACGGCCTCCGCGACGGGCAGGCGGCCTTTCGCCAGCCGGTCCCCGAGGGTTTCGCCGGCGACGAGTTCGAGCACGAGGTACGGCACGCCCCCGAGTTGCTCGAAGCCGTAGATCGTGGCGATGCCGGGGTGGTTCAGGGCGGCGAGGACGCGGGCCTCCCGCTCGAAGCGGCGCAGGCTGGCCGCGTCCCCGTGCAACGCGCCGGAAACCGCCTTGATGGCGACCTCGCGCCCCAGCGAAGGATCGACGGCGCGGTACACGTGGCCCATGCCGCCCGAGCCGAGCAGCGAGACGATCTCGTAGCGCCCGAGCCGGTCGCCGGGGGCCAGTGCTCCATCGCCTGACGAAGACGGGGCATGAGCGCTCGACTCCAGGGCAGCGCCGGGCTGGATCGGCCCGGTGTCGGCCTCCGCGTGCTTCAGCAGGCGTTCGAGCGCGGCGCGGGTGTCGGGGTCGCCGGCGCACGCACGGTCCAGCCACTGTCGCCGCTCCGCCTGCGGCAAGTCGAGCGCGGCCTCGAGCAGCGCGTCGAGCCGCGCCCACTCCGCGCCATCGCGGGTCATCGGCTCGCTTCGTGCCGGGCGGGCAGCGCGTCGCGAAGCCGGGCCCGTGCGCTGGCCTGCCTCTCGCTCACGACAGGGCTCCGGCCTCGCCCTCGAGCGCAGCCCGCAGCCAGGCGCGCGCCCGCATCCAGTCCCGCTGCACGCTCCGCAGCGAGAGGCCGAGCGCCGTGGCGGTCTCGTCTTCGCCGAGGCCGGCGAAGAAGCGACACTCGAAGACGCGGGCGAGGCGCGGCTCGCGCCGGCCGAGGGCGTCGAGCGCGCGGTCCACGTCGAGCAGCCACTCGGGATCGGTCGCGTCCCCAGCGCCACCGACGCCGTCGAGGGACGCGGTCGCGGCGCCAGCTCCCCGCTTGACCCGCAGCCTCCCCCGCGCGCGATCGATCAGCACCTGCCGCATCGCGGTGGCGGCCACGGCCAGGAAGTGCGGATGGTCGTTGACGCGGAGGCGCTGGGCCCCGGCCAGCTTGAGCCAGGCCTCGTGGACGAGGCCGGAGCTGTCGAGCGTCTGCTGCGGACTGCGCCGACGAAGCTGGCGCCGCGCGATGCGCCGCAGTTCGTCGTAGACGAGCGGAACCAGGCGGTCGAAGGCCTCGCGGTCTCCGGCATCGCGGGCCATCAGCAACTGGGTGACCTGTCCCATCGCACAAATGTCCAGCCGGCGACGCTAGCACCCGGGCGCCACCCCGGCAACCCGCAGGGTGGTCGCGATCACAGGGCCGTGCCTAGCGGAAGCGCAGCTCGCGGTCGGTCGCGGACATGTAGCGCACCTTCGCCATCAGCTTCAGGCGGGCGCCGTCCTCGACGTGGACCTTGAGCGAGCCGCGCACAGGCGCGCCGCCGGCGGGGCCTCCCGCGAGGGTCAGCACGTGATCGCCCAGCGGCAGCTTCGAGAGGTCGAGCTGCCCGCGGCCGTTCTGGCGCGCGACGCCGCGGGCGCCGAAGCGGACCTCGACCTGGCCCACCGCCTCCTCGCCCAGCCGCACCTCGAACTTCATCGCGTCGACGGTGTCGGGGGCGAAGTGATCCTGGACGGCCTCGACCTCGAGCGACAGGCGTCCGGTGCGGGGCCCGGTGGCGGCCGCCGGAGCGGCGGCGGGCGGCGGAGTCGGCCTGGGTGCCGCGGGAGCGCGCCGCGTGGCGGCCGGGCGCGGCGTCGGAGCCGGCACCTCGGGCGCGGGCGACGCGGCGGGCTCCGCCGCTTCTTCGGTCGGCAGCGGCGCCGGAGCCGGCTCGGCAGGCTGCGCCTCGGGCGTGGGCTCGGGCGCGGTCTCGCCCACGGGAGCCTCCGGCCCCGAGGCCGCCTGCTCCTGGCGCGGCTTCCACCAGTAGAAGTAGCCCGCGACCGCCGCGCCGACGCTCAGCAGGCCGAGGCCGAGCAGGCCCAGCGCGACGATCCACAACCAGCGGTCGGAGCCTCCGCGCGCGGCGCTCACCGGCGCCCCCCGCCCTGCTCCTTGCGGCGCGCTTCGGCCGCGTCGTCGTCGAGGTAGGTCACCTTGCGCTTCGTCTTCTGCTCGAGCAGGTCGAGCGTTGGGTAGACGAGGTCCTTGCCCAGCTCGAAGGAGACGGTGCGCTCGGCGCCTTTCGCGTCGCGGAAGGTCAGGGTCAGGAAGTGGGCGCGGCTGCCGAAGCGGCCCTTCTTCTGGCCGTAGTCGAGGTCGAGGATGCGGCTCCAGCCGATCTCGATCTCGCCGGCGCCCCCCTTGCCCACGAAGACGAAGCCGCGCGGCGTGTCGGTGACGAGCACGCCCTCGGTCTTGAGCGGCACGCCGCGCAGCGTCCCGCCCACGAACTCGGCCTCCCGCTTGCCGACGGCGCCGGCCGGCGCCGCCAGCAGCCCCAGCATCGCCACTGCGACCAGGCTGCGCTTCATGCGTTTCCTCATCCCACCACGAACGTGGGCACGCTGCCGCCGCCCGCGCTGACGTTGATCACCGACGAGCGCGACGCGCGGGTCACCGCGCCCGCCTCGGCGCCGGCCACGTAGAACGGGTTGACGTTGACCTTGAAGCTCTCGAAGGCGAGGCCGCCGTCGCGCCACACGGGAAACGGCTCCTCGGGAATCGCCACCCGCTCCTGCAGGACCCAGCTCGCCCCGATCCCCTCGCGGATCGCGCGCTCCCACTCGGCCGCGTCCGTCTCGTCGCCCACGAACACCGAGCGGCCGCCGTAGCCGTGCGCCGGCTTCAGCACGAGGCGCTCGCGGGCCTCGATCGCGTGGGCGACCAGGTCGCGTTCGGCGCCGCCGGGCACCCGCGTCCGCCGCTCCTCGAGCTTGCGCGTCCACGGCAGCACCCGTGCGCAGAACGCGCGCTCGTCCGCGTCCAGCAGCGCCGCAGCGCGCTCGTCGTCGGTCAGCAGCGCGAACAGCGTCTTGTCCTCGGAGAGCTGGCAGCGGAACGAGTTGACCAGCACGGCGGCCCCCGTCTCGCAGCCGCGCAGGAACGGCTGCACGTCCGCCGCGTGGTCGAGCAGCTCCGACAGCACGGTGCGGCGGTACACGACGTCCACCGGCTCCCCGCCGACGACGAGACGGCCGCCGGCCAGCTCGAACTCGCGCGGGTCGGCCAGCACGCAGGACGTGCCGCGGGCCGCGAAGGCCTCGCGCAGGATCTCCTGGTCGGGCCGCGTCTTGACTTCGGCGAAGTCGACGATCGCGACGCGCGGCGAGGCGACGCCGCTCGGCGCCTGGCGCAGCACCGCCTCGACCAGCAGCGGGGCGGACGGCGCGTACGACAGCGGATGGCGCGCGGCCACCGCCGCGAAGACGGGCAGCGAGGCGATCACCTCCGCCATCCGGTCGCCGTAACCGAAGCCCGCGGGCGCGTCGGAGTTGAGCTCGATGAAGCGCGGCCCTTCTGGCGTCAGGAAGCCGTCGGCGCGGGAGAGCACGACGTCGGGCGGCGGCGAGGCCAACGCCGCCCAGCGCGCGTGCTCGCGCGGCAACCCGAGCCAGTCGGCCAGCGCGAAGGCGTCGCCCGCGAAGGCGTCGCGGGCCACGCGTGCAGCCAGTTCGACGAGCCGGCGGCCGTCGCGGGCCAGCGCCTCTCCGGCCGCGCGAGACACGAGGTGGGGCCGCACGAAGCTGGCCATCGGAAGGCCGTCGAAGGTGACGCCGCGGCGGGCAAACGCGCTGCGCAGCGCGTCGCACTGCTGACCGGCGGCGCGCGGGTCCCGCTCCAGCTCCGCGTGGTAGGCGGCGACGGCCGCCGCCACCTCGGGCGTCATCCGGCCGCGGACTCCGTGGCGTCGAACACGACCCGCCCGCCGACCAGCGTCAGCCGCGGCCAGCCAACGAGCTCGAGCCCGCCGAACGGCGTGTTGCGGGACTTGCTGGCGAACGCCTCCGGGTCCACGCGGGCCCGGCGCTTGAGGTCGACGACCGTCACGTCGGCGACGTCGCCCGGCGCCAGCCGGCCGCCGGGCAGGCCCAGCACCCGCGCCGGCGCCGTCGACATCCGCTCGACGAGCTGCGCGAGCTTCAGGTGGCCGGCGCCCACGACGCGGTCGATCATCAGCGGCACGGCGGTCTCGAGGCCGACGACGCCGAACGCCGCCTGGTCGAACTCGACCCGCTTGTCGTCCACCGAGTGCGGCGCGTGGTCGGTGGCGATGCAGTCGATGGTGCCGTCCTTGAGCCCGGCCAGCACGGCCAGGCGGTCGCGCTCGTTGCGCAGCGGCGGGTTCATCTTGGTCGAAGTGTCGTACTCGCGCTCGCGCACCAGGTCGTCGGTCAGCAGCAGGTGGTGGGGCGTGGCCTCGGCCGTCACCCGCACGCCGCGGGCCTTGCCGCGGCGCACCGCATCGACCGCGGCCGCCGTCGACAGGTGGGCGATGTGGCAAGCACCACCGGTCAGCTCGGCGAGCGCGATGTCGCGCTCCACGATCACCGACTCCGAGACGGCGGGCGCGCCGCGCAGGCCGAGGCGGGTGGCGACCGGCCCCTCGTTCATGCAGCAGCCGTGCGACAGCGTCGGGTCCTCGCAGTGGTCGATGACGACGAGGCCGAGCCCCTTCGCGTACTCCAGGGCGCGCCGGAAGACGAGCGCCGAGCCGATCGGGCGGCCGTCGTCGGAGACCGCGACCGCGCCCTCCTTCTGCATGTCCGCGTACTCGGCCAGCTCTTCGCCGAGCGAGCCCTTGGTGATCGCGCCGATCGGGTACACGCGCACGGAGCGCGCCTCGCGCGCGCGGTCCATCACGAACCGCGTCACGGCCGCCGAGTCGTTGACCGGCGTGGTGTTGGGCATCGCGCACACGGCCGTGAAGCCGCCGCGGGCCGCCGCCCGCGTCCCGGTCGCGATCGTCTCCTTGTCCTCGCGCCCGGGCTCGCGCAGGTGGACGTGGATGTCGATGAAGCCCGGCGCCACCAGGCAGCCGGCCACGTCGCGCACGGGCGCGCCGCGCGGCGGCAGCTTCGGCCCCAGCTCGGCCACCCGGCCGTTCTCGATCATCAGGTCGAACGCGCCGTCCACGCCGCGCGCCGGGTCGATCACGCGCCCGCCTCGCAGCAGCAGCCGCTCGCTCATGCTTCGCCTCCACTGCCGCCCAGCAGCAGGTACAGCACCGCCATCCGCACCGCGACGCCGTTCGTGACCTGGTCGAGGATCACCGAGTACGGGCCGTCGGCGACCTCGCTCGCGATCTCCACCCCGCGATTCATCGGCCCGGGGTGCAGGATCACGACGTCGGGCTTCGCCTTCTTCACCCGTTCCACCGTCAGCCCGTAGAGCTCGTGGTACTCGCGGGTCGAGGGCAGGAACGCGCCCGACATCCGCTCCCGCTGCAGGCGCAGCATCATGATCGCGTCGGCACCCTCGATCGCCTCGTCGAGCCGCGTGGTGGTCGGCGCGTACTGCTCGACGCCGACCGGCAGCAGCGGCGGCGGCCCGCACAGCACCGGCTTCGCGCCCACCTTGGCCAGCAGCAGCGCGTTCGAGCGCGCGACCCGCGAGTGCAGCACGTCGCCGATGATCGCGACCTTCAGGCCCTCGAGCCGCCCCTTCTTCTGGCGCAGGGTCAGCGCGTCGAGCAGGGCCTGGGTCGGGTGCTCGTGGAAGCCGTCGCCCGCGTTGACGATCGCGGCCTTGCAGTGGCGGGCCAGGAAGTGCGGCGCCCCCGACGAGCCGTGCCGCATCACGATCATGTCGGGGTTCATGGCCTCGAGGTTCTTCGCCGTGTCGAGCAGCGTCTCGCCCTTCTGCACCGACGAGGTGGCGGTGGCGATCGAGAGCGAGTCGGCCGACAGCACGCGCTCGGCCATCTCGAACGACGAGCGGGTGCGGGTCGAGGCCTCGTAGAAGAGGTTGACGACGCTGCGGCCGCGCAGCGTGGGCACCTTCTTGATCGGCCGGCCCAGCACCTCGCGCATCGTCTCGGCGGTGTCGAGCACGGAGACGACGTGCTCGGCCGCCAGCGGCTCGATGCCGAGCAGGTGGCGGTGCGGGAACGGCGCGCTCATCGCTTCCTCCGGGGAGCCGGCTTCCTGCGGGTGGCCGCGCGGGCCGGCCGCGCCGCCGGCTTCGCAGGCGCCTCCCTGGCGGGCGCCTTCTTCGCAGCGGGCCGCCGCTCCACCGGCGGCGGCGGTGGCGGGGTCGCGGCCGGCAAAGGCGCGGGCTCGAGCAGCCACACCGAGTCCTCGCCGTCCTCGTCCGACAGCCGCACCTCGACGATCTCGTCGCGGGCCGTGCTCACCGTCTCGCCCACGTAGTCCGCGCGGATCGGCAGCTCCCGGTGGCCGCGGTCGCACAGCACCGCCAGCTCGATCCGGGCCGGGCGTCCGAAGTCGACCAGTTCGTCGAGCGCCGCCCGCACGGTGCGGCCGGTGAACAGCACGTCGTCGACGACGATCACGACGCGGCCGTCGATCGCCACCGGGATCGCCGTGCCGCGGGTCAGCGGGTGGGGCGCGATGGTCGTCAGGTCGTCGCGATAGAGGGTGATGTCGAGGCTGCCGACTACGGGCCGCACGGGCAGGCGCGCGGCAAGCCGCTGCGCGAGCGGCACGCCCCGGGTGTGGACGCCGACCAGCAGCAGCCGCGCCGTGTCGGGGTGGCGCTCGCAGATTTCGGCGGCCATCCGCGACAGCGTGCGGTCGAGGCGCGCCGCGTCCATCAGGCACAGCCGTTCACGGAAACCGCGGGGAGGGGTCATCGGGGTCGTGGTGCGCAGGGGGCGCGGGGCGATGCTAACACCGCCGCCGGTTCCTGCGGCTGGCGCTTCACGGCTCCTCGGGCAGCGGCGGCAGGTCGTCGGCGACGGGTTCCCCGAGCGGGCTGACCGCGACGCTGCGGTAGCTCGGGATCCACGTCACCGGCCGCGCCTGCGCGGGGTCGACGACCTCCAGCAGCACCCGCCCTTCCATGTCGCGGGCGACGGGCAGCCCCATCAGGTACAGAAGCGTCGGCGCCAGGTCGAGGATCGACGCGCCGTCGACCAGCGCGCCCGGGCGGATGCCGGCGCCGGCCAGCAGCAGCACCCCGTCGGGGGCGCCGGCGTGGGTGCCGGCCTGGTCGGGCAGGCCGAGTGCCAGCGAGGCCAGCCGCCGCCAGAAGGGCACCGGTTCCATGCCGTAGGTCGAGACCACCACCAGCACGTCGTCCGGGCCCAGGGTCTGGGCCAGCTCGGCCACCTGCTGGCTGACCCAGCCGAGATAGCGCGGCAGCACGTGGCCGTAGCGGCGCGCCTGTTCGGGCGTCACGTCGCCGAAGGCCTCGGGCCGCGAGAAGCGCATGAAGACGTGGCCCGTGGCGTCGAGGCCGTGGAACAGCAGGGCGTAGAAGGGCGGGTCGTAGGCGAGCCGCAGCATCGCCCCCGCGCGCGAGTAGGTGAGGTCGGGGGCCAGCGCGCGATCGACGAGCTCGCGCCGCCACGGCAGCACGTCCTCCCGCCCCGAGCCGCCGAGGTCGACGAACTCGGCGAGCAGCGCCGGATCGACGTCCGCGGCGTCGACGGCCCGGGCCCGGACCTCGGGCCCTAGGTCGGGCGGATGCAGGGTGGACGCCACGCGCTGAGGGTCGCCGCGCAGCACGTGGAAGTAGGGAGAGAGCACGAAGCCGCGCAGCCGCTCGGGCGGGTGGGTGCCCCACATCCGCACCAGGCCCGCGCCCTGGCCGAAGGCGTCGAGCGCGTTCCACACGGCCGGGCGGCGCCGCGAGCCGGGACCGACCGGCACGCGGTCGACGAAGCCGAAGCGTTCGAGCAGCGTCACGAACGCACCCTTGGGCAGGAGGTCGACCGAGGTCGTGCGGCCCGGCAGGCGATAGCTGGCGAAGCTCTTGACGCCGTGGGCGTGCGGCAGCGTGCCGGTCGCCAGCGTCGCCCACAGCGGCGGCCCCTCGGTGGGTTCGATGGTGCCGAGCGGCCCCCACGCGCCGCGGCGCATCAGCCGCTCCAGCGCGGGCGCGTCGCCGTCCGCCACGGCCTGGCGCAGCATCTCGGGGCCCAGGCCGTCCACGCCCACCAGCACGATCCGGCGCGCCGGCCGCACCGCTTCGAGCGCGGCGGTCACCGGCGCCGGGTCCGCCGCGGGCGGCGGCGGCACCAGCGCCATCGGGCCGACGCCGCTGGCCCCCGCGGCCAGCACCGACAGCGCCGCGGAGAGCGCGCGGCCGCGCAGCGGGTAGAGCACGGCGTCGACGCCGATCAGCAACTGCACGACGACCAGCACGAGGAGCAGCGCCGCAGCCGTCGCGAGCGCGCGCACCGAGTCCGGCGGGATCGACCAGCGATAGCTCAGGAGGTTGAGCCAGTAGAGGGCGGCGGCGGCCGCGCAGGCGACCATGTTCAGCGAGCCGAACCAAGGCAGGCTCTCGACGGGCGGACGCGTGACCTCGGGCCAGAAGCGGAACGTGGCCGCCAGCAGCGCCGCGCCCAGCAGCAGCCCGAAGGCGCCGGCGAAGTACGGCAGGAACAGCCCGCGCAGCAGTCCCGGCAGCTCGGCGAACAGGCCCAGCCCCGGGTTGAGGAACAGCGTGAGGGTGACGAGGTTGAGGGCCAGCAGGCCCGCGGACACCGCCGCCGAGATCGCCGTGCGCCGCGCCATCGCGGCCAATGCTCCGCGATCCGGGGCGAAAAGCGAAAGCGTTGCTAGACTGCCGCGGCTGGGAACGGAGGTGTCGATGCGAAGCCTTGCTCTCCCTCTCGCGGCGGCGGCCGCGCTGTGGGCCGCGGCCCCGGCAGCCGCGGACTGGGCCGAGATCAAGCAACGCGGCACGTTGCGCGTGCTGGCGGTGCACGAGGACCTGTTCTTCAACCTGAAGGACCCCCAGCGCCCCGGCTTCGACCGCGAGCTGCTGCAGGGCTTCGCCGCCCTCCACAAGCTGGAGCTCGACGTCGTCGAGGTCACCGGCTGGGACGCGATGATCCCGAGCCTTGAGGCGGGCAAGGGCGACCTGATCGCCGGCGGCTACGCGATCACGGGGGAGCGACTGACGCGGATCGCGTTCAGCAGCGAGGCGTTTCCCTCGCGCAAGGTGGCCTTCAACCGCAGGCCGGCCCCGCCCGTGGCGAGCCTCGACGCGCTGCGCGCCCTGAAGGTGTGCACGGTCAAGGGCACCAGCATGGCGCAGGAGGTGGCGGCGGCCCAGGTGCCGGCCGCGAACGTCGTCTTCGTGCCCTCCGGCACGATGCCCGACGCGCTGCGCGCGGGCCAGTGCGAGGCAGCCGTGCTCGGCGTCGAGCACGTGATCGTGCAGCGCCAGCGCGACCCGCAGATCCAGCTCGGCGTGTTCCTCGGCGAGCCGGGCTCGCTGGCGTTCGGCCTGCGCAAGGCGGATGCCGCGCTGCGGGCCGAGCTGTCGTCGTACCTCGACAACTTCCGCCGCAGCCCGAGCTGGAGCCGGCTGGTCGTCAAGTACCTCGGCGACGAGGCCGCCGAGGTGCTGCGCAAGGCGCGGGAGAAGTAGCGGGACCGGATGCCCACCAACCGCGACGTGCTGCTCGTCAGGAGAGAGTCCCTGGGCGGCCCCTACTTCGTGCTCACCTTCGGTCACCCGGAGGTCGCCCGCGAGGGCCGCGCGGGCCAGTTCGTGATGATCAAGGCGGGGCTCTCCGCCGAGCCGCCGCTGCGGCGGCCGTTCTCGATCCTGGCCGTCGACCTCGAGCGCGAGCGCTTCAGCCTGTTCGTCAAGGCGATCGGCCCGGGCACCCGCGCCCTGTGCGCCCTCGAGCCCGGCGAGCCCGCGCAGTGCCTGGGCCCGCTCGGCCGGCCGTTCACGGCGCCAGCCGACGACGAGGAGCCGCTGCTCGTCGCCGGCGGCTACGGCATCGCGCCGTTCCTGCTGATGAGCCGCGAGCTGCGGGCCCGCGGCGCGACCGCCCGCGTGTTCTACGGCGGGCGCACCGCGGCGGAGCTGCAGCTCCGCGAGCCGTTCGCGGAAGCCGGCGTGCCGCTCGAGCTCGCCACCGACGACGGCAGCCTCGGCTTCCACGGCCGCGTCACCGGCGCGCTCGAGGCCCACCTCGACCGCGGCGGCGACGGGCGCCGGCCGCGGCTGTACGCCTGCGGGCCCGACCCGATGCTGCACGCCGTGTCCCGCCTGGCGCAGCGCCGCGGGCTGCGGGCGGAGGTCAGCCTCGACCCCTGGATGGGCTGCGGCGTCGGCACCTGCCTCGGCTGCGTGGTCAAGATCCAGGCGCCCGAGCAGGAGCGCTGGAAGTACCGCTGCGCCTGCACCGAGGGCCCGGTGTTCGACGCCTCGCACGTGCTGTGGCCGGGCGAGGAGCGCAGCGCGGCGGCGGGAGGCGGGCGATGAGCGCGCCGAACCTGGCCGTCGACTTCGCCGGCATCCGCCTGAAGAACCCGCTGGTCGCGGCCTCCGGGACGTTCGGCTACGGCGTCGAGTACGAGGGCATCCTCGACCTCTCGAAGCTGGGCGGCCTGGTCTCGAAGGGCCTCTACATGACCCCGCGCGACGGCAACCCGACCCCGCGGCTCGCCGAGACCCCGTCGGGCCTGCTCAACGCGATCGGCCTGCAGGGCGTCGGCGTGCGCGCGTTCGCCCGCGACGTGCTGCCGCGCCTCGCCCGCCACGACACCGCGGTGTTCGTCAACGTCTGCGGCGACAGCGTCGAGGAGTACGCGGAGGTCGCCGCGGTGCTGGAGGACGCGCCCGGCGTGGCGGGGCTCGAGGTCAACATCTCCTGCCCCAACGTCAAGAAGGGCGGCCTCGCCTTCGGCAACGACCCGGCGATGACCCACGCGGTGGTGGCCGCGGTGCGCAAGGCGACGAAGCGGCCGCTGATCCCCAAGCTCTCCCCCAACGTCTCCGACATCGCCACCTTCGCGCGGGCGTGCGCCGACGCCGGCGCCGACGGGCTCTCGTGCGTCAACACCCTGCTCGGCATGGCGATCGACGTCGAATCGCGGCGGCCGAAGCTGGCGTTCGGCACGGGCGGCCTGTCCGGGCCGGCGATCCGGCCCGTGGCCGTGCGCATGACGTGGCAGGTCGCGCGGGCCGTGAAGCTGCCGATCTTCGGCATCGGCGGCATCTCGAGCGCGGCCGACGCCCTCGAGTTCCTGATCGCGGGCGCCACCGCGGTGCAGATCGGCACCGCCAACTTCGTCGATCCCGGCGTCTACGACCGCATCCTGGCCGGGCTGGGCGACTACCTCGTGCGCCACGGCCTCGGCGATGTCCGCGAGGTCGTGGGCACGCTGCAGATGCCGGAGCGAGCATGAACATCCGCCTGTCGCCGCGCGAACGCCTGATCGTGGCCCTCGACGTGCCCGGCGCGGAGCCCGCCCACGCCCTCGTCGCCCGACTCGCGGGGCGGGTCGGGATGTTCAAGGTCGGCCACCAGCTCTTCACCGCCGCCGGCCCGGCGCTGGTGCGCGAGTTGACGGGCGCCGGCCATGGCGTGTTCCTCGACCTCAAGTACCACGACATCCCGAACACGGTCCAGAACGCCGTCGCCGCGGCCGCGACGCTGGGCTGCCGCCTGGTCAACGTCCACGCGCTCGGCGGCCGGGCCATGATGGCGGGCGCCGCGAAGGCCTGCGCCGGCTCCGACGCGAAGCTGCTGGCCGTCACCGTGCTGACCAGCCACGACGCCGCCTCGCTGCGCGAGATCGGGCTGCCGATGGCGATTCCCGAGGCGGTGCGCCACCTGGCGCGGCTGGCGCAGGACGCCGGCGCCGACGGCGTCGTGGCTTCGCCCGAGGAGATCGCCCTGATCCGCGCGGAGTGCGGCCCGGCCTTCCTGATCGTGACCCCAGGCATTCGGCTGGCGGCCTCCTCGCGCGACGACCAGGCGCGGGTGGCGACGCCCGCTGCGGCGCTGCGCGCGGGGGCCGACTACCTCGTCGTCGGCCGCCCGATCACCGCGGGCGCCGATCCCGCCGCGGCCGCGGACGCGATCGCGGCGGAGCTGGAGCGGGCGTAGCGGAGGCCTTCCGCGCGGGGGCGGACAGCGCGCGCCGGATCGCGGCGACGAAGGCGGGCAGCAGCTCGGCCCCGGCCCGCACCGCGGCCTCGGGATCGAGTCCGGCGCGCCCTTCGTCGTCGAAGCTGAGCGCCTCGGGCCCCACGGCCGACATCAGGTCCCAGGGCAGCTCGGGGAACGCGCGGCGCCCACCGCGTCCCCGCGCCAGCTCCACGGCCCCGGCGAAGCCGTCCAGCTCGCCCGCGACGTCGACCGCGGCCTGCGCCAGCGCATCATCGGGAGGTCCATCCAATTTGCCGAACGGGGCGAGCAGGGCGATCGCGTCCTCGGCGTGGGCGAGGGCGCGTTCGAGTGCGAAGCGGAGGTCCTGTTGGTCGTCCAAGGCACGCCGAGGCTACACTATGGCTCCCCCGCTTTGGAGGACGCCTCGACCGTGACGCTCAGCGAGCACATCGCGCAGGTCCTCGCCCCGCACATGGGGCAGGCGACGGCCACCGCCGTCGCCATCCACGTCTGTGCCAAGTTCGGCGCCGGCGGCAACGGCGACGTGGCCGAGGAGGACCAGCCGAAGCTGGCCGACTTCCTGCGGCGGGGCCTGGTCGCCTACGTGGGCGCCGACAAGGCCGCCGAGCTCGCGGCGGCCTGCCTGAAGAAGCCCGACTAGTCCTCTGGCCCGGAAGTTCGGTGACGTAACCTCACGCGACGAGTCTCATGGGTGAGGACTCCAGTCTTCGGAAGAGCTGGGCGAGATCACGG
>JAMQGV010000049.1 GCA_025994075.1 Vicinamibacteria bacterium | reverse complement strand
GGGGGTGGGGCCCCCCCCCTCCTTCGCGGGGGGCCCCTGCCCCCCCCCTCTTCGCTTTGGGGGGGCTCGGGGCCCCCGCCGAGGAGGTGGCGCGATGGCTTACACGGTCCCCAACAGCAACGACGGCACGGTTCATCGGCTCGACTGCTATCGGCTGGCGGTCGAGTTCCATCGCAGGGTGGCGAATCTGGCTCCCCACGGGAGCGGACTGGGGGATCAGCTTCGGCGGGCGGCGGCCAGTGTGGTGCTGAATCTGGCCGAGGGGTATGGGCGCGGTTCGCGCGGCGAGCAGGCGCGGTTCACCGCGATCGCGCGGGGGTCGGCGCTGGAGTGCGTGGCGATCCTGGATCTGCTGGAGGCGGACGTGGACGTCACAGAGGCGCGGCGGGTGCTGCGGCGAGTAGTGCAAACGACCACCGGGCTCTGGCGGAAGCAGGCCGGATAACGGGCCGTGTCGGATCAGCCGGTAAGATCGGCGCGTGAGCCTCTCCCCGCAACTCACCGCACTCTTCGCCGAAGTCGAGCGGCTGACCGGCATGCCGGTGGCCGTGGAACGTGACGGAGCCCTGGCGGTTCCAGGGCGCTTTAAGATGGCCCGTTCGGGCGCCCGGACTCACGTTGCCACCTACAACCCGGCCAGCCCAACCGCCGAGTACCACCTCGCCTTCGAGGCCAGCTTCACGTTGCGCCTCTACTCCTTGCCGGACGGCGAACGGAAGCTGTTCGCTTCGACCGGACGTGGCCTGGACGCGATCCGGGGGGCGCTTCCGGACACCGTTCCCGAAGGAGTCCGAGAGAAGTTCGCGACCCAGCTCCACGACGGCCTGCTGACGCAGCTTCGCTCGCAGCCGATCGGAATGCGGATCAACGAGAGGCTTCGCGTGACCCATCCGAAACTGGCCGAGCAGCAGGCCGAGGCCATCGCCCAGGAGCAGAGCCAAGCGGCGCAAGCCCTGGCACCCAACGTGGAAGCCATCGCGCCGCGCGACGTCTACCGTGCGAGCGTGTCGATGAACGCGGCGACGGCCCTGTTCGCGGACCTGTTGCTGGGCATCTCGCGGTTCGGCGTTCCCTACGCCGCCCGCGGTTTCGATCGCCGAGGGCAGGAGCTTCTGGACGCCTGGAACGCGATCCCGGAAGGCTCGGAGGGCGATCGCCAGCGGGTGGACTCCTGGGCCGGGCTGCTCGGCGTGACCGACTGGTATCGGTGGGTCCCCCTGCAGTGAGCACCAGGCCCTTCACGTTCACTCTCGGCATCGCCGATTTCGACCGGTCGCAGTTGCCTGAAGGCGCTCGTGAGCCTGGCTCGGAGCAGTTCGAGGTCGCGGTCGCTCGGTATTTCGAGGACCGCCTCGCGGCCAATGGCGGACGGGTCACCGTGGCGATCGAAGGCGACACGCTGACCGTGTCGTGGCTGCCGGCGGACGGCGCCGCAAGCCCGCTCGACTACAGTGTCGAACTGCTCCAGCGGGGCGACTACGCGGCCGCGATGCCCATCCTCGAAGAGCTGCTGCGGATCGACCCGGAAGATCCTCGCGCGCTCTTCAATCTCGGAATGGCCTGCTCGGACACGGGGCGCATCGAGCGGGCCACCGAGTTGCTCGAGAAGGCCTCGCGCCTGGGCCCACCCCGCGCCAGCGTGTACGTGGCGTTGGGCGTCGCGTACTTCCGCGGCGATCGCCCGGCCGAGGCAGCAAAGGCCCTGCGTTACGCGATCAAACTCGACGCGACCGATGGGTATGCCTACCGGAACCTCGCAGCCATCGAGGGCAACAACGGCAACCTCGCCGAGGCTGAACGTCTGTTCCGCAAGGCTGTGGAACTGCTGCCTCGGGATCAGCAGGCCGCCGCAGGCCTGGCTCGCACGTTGCTCGCGGCGGATCGAGTCGAGGACGCCGATGCCGCCCTCGGGACCGCGATCGGCCTCGCACCGGATACGCCGCTGGCAGAGATCCTGCGCGCGGATCGAAGCGCCCTCGCCCAGAAGGGCTTCCGGGCGAGCGGGCCGCGTCCCGACGCGATGGCGTACTGCTTGTCGGCCCTGGAACTGTTCGATGAGCTTCCACTGCGGGAAACCAAGGAGATCACTTTCGAGATCGCGATGCTCGGACGCAGCGGCCTCGACGTCGGCGACCCGGAGCGGAAGTACACACTCAAGGCGATCCCGAACAAGACCTTCAGCGGGTTGCAGCTCGTGTCGATGATGTACGTCGGGCTGAAGCGGATCGACCCAAAGCTCGACGCAGGGTTCGATCTCAGCGCGGAGTACGCGGCGGCCCTCAGCCTGCGCCGAGGGTCCGACCGCAGCTAACGGGCGGGTGGCTGTGGCCCCTGCATGCCCGCCAGAGCGTCCGCGACGTGGGCTCGCGTCTGCTCGTCCAGGATGAGTAGCCGCGATCCTCGGAGACCCCGCGTCAGCAGGACGCGGTAGGCGTTTCGCACGAGGGTCAGCATGTCGGCGCCGCGAGACTTCACCGGCTTGTCGTAGGACGCGCTGCGGTTGGCCGCCCACTGGCCGTCGCGCCAGACCAGATCTGGACCCCAGATCACGCCGACGCGCGTGAATTCGAACCCCTGAGCACTGTAGATGCATCCGATCTGCTTCTCGCCCTCGGGCGTCATCGCCCAGCGCGTGTACGGGTGCCTCGCGGGCGGGTAGGCCTTGTCCTTGGCCTTCTCGTTCCAGGGGCGACGCCAGTTCCCGATCTCGACGTCGGGCACAAGGTGCCGATCGGCCGTAGCGTCGCTCCAGGGCCAGCAGAAGCCAGCAACGAGGCGCGCCGTCTCGGGAGCCTGGGTTTCGGCGATCAACCGCTCGAGGCTCTCGGGGTCGTCCACCATGGAGACGCTGTACTTCTCGCCCCACGGCTCCGGGCGCCCGTCCACGAAGCCCAGGAGCCAGTCGACCCACTGCGTGTACTCGCGACACCCACCGCATCGGAACTGCGTGGCCAGATCGACAGCCTTGACCCTGACACCCAGGCGCTTCGCTTCTTCCTGGATTACGCTGCTCGACCCGATCTCGTCGGGCCGCACGAACTGGTTCTCGTCGAGCAGAAAGACGGTGACCTTGGCGGCGTTCATCAGCTCCTCGGTCTGGCTGCGCTTGCCACGCTCCGCGGCCCGGGTCCAGCGGGTGTCGCTCGTCGCCCGAACCCGATGGGCCTCGTCGACCAGCAGGAGGTCGAGCCCCTGAGTTGGAGCGTTGCGCACGTTCATGTTCCAGATGAACAGGTCGTCTGCCCCCGAGAACGCTGAGCGGAGGGCCGTCGTGAAGGCCTTGCCGCCTGTCGCGTGGGCAGCCTTCCAGCCTAGGCGCAGCGCAGCCGCCAGGAGCTGAACGGCGACGACCGTCTTGCCGGTGCCGGGACCGCCCCGAACGAGGACGGTGGACCGGCCGACGCGCGCCCGCTGTCGGCGCACCTCGGCGAGGATCGCGTTGTAGGCCAGACGTTGCTCGTCCAGAAGCTTCCAGCGCTCGTCGCCGTCGAGCACGGCCTGGAGTCGATCCAGAACACGCTTGCTCGGCTGGAACGACGCCCCGAACAGACGGTCGAGAAGCGCGACACCGCCACCAGCCCCCACCTGGGAGCCCAGGAATCCGGCCAAGTCGCCGCCCTGGCCTTCGACGAACAGCGGGCTCTCCTCGAGGACGTCGCGGAAGCGTGAGTCGCGCAGAGGGGCGGCAGCGCTGGGCGCGAGGTTGTGGCAGTACGCGGCCGAGGCAGCCACCATGGCGCCGTCGACGAACGCGCTGTGGTACTCCGCCAGCCACGAGGCGTAGTCGCGGGCTTGCTCCGAGGGATGCACGTGCTCCACGCCGCCCACGAGCACGTTCTCGGCGTGTTCGTCTTCGAGGTCGACGTCGGACCACTGCTTGAGTTCGATCACGACGGCGCCGGGCGTGCCCACCTCGTCGTGCCCCGTGAACACCGCGTCCAGGCGCTTGGCACTCAACGGCAGGTGGTATTCGAGTGCCACTCCGAGGGGTCCACGGGCCGTCGTCAGGCCAGCGCCGTGGTTCCACCCGGTCACGCCATCAGCCGCGATGGAAACGCCCACATCGGCCCGCTCGGCCAGGGGTCGCACAGCTTGCGCGAGTTCGGCCAGCGAGTACTCCCAGCTCCGAACCTCTGCAGGGCTGGGCTGCGCTCCGTGCAGCCCGTAGAAGTTGCCCAGCATGTGCTTCGGGAGCGCGCCCGTCGAGGCGAGTCTCAAGAAGTCGGAGGCAGAGCCGTGCCAGAGATCCATGCCGGGACACCTCAGTTGTCACAGGCCCGGTCCGCCAGATCCACGAGGAACGACGGCTCTCTAGTCGGGTCAGGGATGGTAACGCCGGCACCTACCTTCTGCAGGTGCCCGGCAAGGGACTCAGACGCGGCGCCTACGCTCGCGATCCCGCGGGCTTGTTGTCCGCGCGCGCATCAATGACAACCACGGCGTCACGCTCGTTGGGGGGCAAGTCCCTTAGGACTCTTGCGACCCGTTCCTGGTCGGCCTTGGTGAAGACGAGCACGACTGATATTGCGGCTTGGGCGCGCGATGAGTTCCTGTAGGTGGCTCCCTGGCGAGCGAGGTTCTGTTTCAGCTTTGGGTTAGCCGCGAGCTTGAACTCGACAACCACCTTATCCTGGGCACCTCGGGAGAGCGTGAAGTCTGCCGGCCCACGGCCGTTGTTTGCCTCCCGGTTGACGTCAACTCCGGCGTCAATCCACACCAAGTCGAACATAGTGTGAACGTCAGATTCTCGACTGATTGGGCACCCGGATCGGTCGTAGAACAAGCGATATCCACCCCGTTGCTCGATCTGGTGCTTCAGGTAGTCGATGCGTCTCCGGGCTTCATCGTATGTGCCCCTGGGAACGCCGTAGAAACCCTCCATCTCTAGCCCGTGGGCCAGCTTCTTGGCTTGCTCCAAGAAGAAATGCTGAGAGTAGTCCCTTCTGACCTGACTTAGCCGTACCGCCTCGCGCCCCGAGTCCTCCTTGAAGCGGATGTAGTGATCGATGATCACCGGGTACTCGAGAAGAGTCGCGTCAATCGCCGCGTGGCGGGCCTTCTCAGAGTGTTGCCGCGAGCGACGCCGCGGCAATCTAGAGCGAAAGTACCTGTCGATTGCCGCTCGCAACGAACCGCCGTCCTTGGCGATCGGAATCTCGTGAATAACCCGTTCGAAGTCGTCGCGCAGGCCTTTGTGGCTGATCCAGTTTTCGTCTCTTGTCAGGAGATCTCGCGGAGTCAAGAGAACATAGTCGCCGTCCCTGAACGGCAACGTGAACGACTTGGACATCCATTGCCCGAGTCGCTTGTCGAACACTGCGCGAGCAACCGCGACACGTTTGCGGTGCCTTCGCGGCAGGTGTTTCACTGCAAATTCATGCGTGAACTTGCACAGGTAGTTGAGGATCAGCCTCGTGGTGAAGTCGCTGATCTTGTCCCGACCTACACCTTTTTCGATCAGGCAGAGCTTCTCGAGGTGGGCCCCCTTGGTGATCGACTCGTCGCCGAAGTTCCGAAGAACGCCTCCAAGGTTCCGATGCAGGGCGGTGGCGAAGCCCATGCCGAGTCCTGCGCCCTTGTTGCCACGGCGAGAAAAGCCAAGCCAGGTTTGGCACACCTCCGGAAAGGCATAGAGGTCCAAGGGGGGCTCAGTGTCCGACTCGCTTGCAGATGCCCGATCTCTGAGAAAGAGGAGATAGTCGATGATGGCTTCGTGAAGCTTTCGATACTCGGGCTTGCGCGAGTGGAACAGAAGAAAAGGGTCAACAAAGAGCGGCAGATCGCCAACGAGGGAAATGTCGAACGCACCGTACCGTTCGATCACGCGCCTTGGTACTCCGAAGTGGTCCGAGAAGTACAGGGAGACGGTCAACCCGGGTCCCTCCCAAGTCCAACCAAGCGGGGCTGCTGGGGTGGTGCCCCATTATGGCCGAGAGCCAACATGCGCTCGTGGGAGGTTCGACTCGGGGCTCCGCCGGTTGGCGGCGGAGCGTTGGTTCGATGGCGGTGCGGCGGCAGTCGGCCGCGCGGTTCGACTTCGGTTTAGCCCGCCTCCGCCGTGGCCCGACAAAGCAACGCGGCGCCGGGTTCCCGGCGCCGCGCGGTTCGGGAACGGAAGCGGGCGTTACTTCCGCAGGATGCTGCCGCCCGCGTAGCGGGCCATCGGGCCCAGTTCCTCCTCGATCCTGAGGAGCTGGTTGTACTTGGCCACTCGGTCCGTGCGGCTCGCCGAGCCGGTCTTGATCTGGCCGCAGTTGGTGGCGACCGCGAGGTCGGCGATCGTGACGTCCTCCGTCTCGCCGCTCCTGTGGCTCATCATCGAGCCGTAGCTGGCGCGGGTGGCCATCGCCACGCAGTCGAGGGTCTCGGTCAGGCTGCCGATCTGGTTGACCTTGACCAGCACCGCGTTGGCGATGCCCTTGTCGATGCCTTCCTTCAGGATCGCGGGGTTGGTGACGAACAGGTCGTCGCCGACGAGCTGGAGCTTCGAGCCGAGAGCCGTGGTCAGGTTCTTCCAGCCGTCCCAGTCCTTCTCGCCCAGGCCGTCCTCGATCGACACGATCGGGTAGTCCTTCGCCCACTTCTCGTACATCGCGATCATCTGGTCGGAGGTCTTGACCGCGCCATCGCTCTTCTTGAAGACGTACTTCTTGCCCTCGTGGAACTCGGAGGCGGCGACGTCGAGCGCGAGCGAGATGTCCTTGCCCGCCTTGTAGCCGGCGGCCGCGATCGCCGCCAGGATCGTCTCGAGCACCTCCTCGTTGGAGGCGAGGTTCGGAGCGAAGCCGCCCTCGTCGCCGACGGACGTGGCCTGGCCCTTCTTCTTGAGGATCGCCTTGAGGTTGTGGAAGACCTCGACGCCCGCGCGCAGCGCCTCGGCGAAGCTCTTGGCGCCGTGGGGCACGATCATGAATTCCTGGGGGTCGAGCTTGTTGTCGGCGTGGGCGCCGCCGTTGACGATGTTCATGAACGGCACCGGCAGCACCCGCGCGCCGACACCGCCGACGTAGCGGTAGAGCGGCATGCCTGTGGCTTCTGCGGCGGCCTTGGCGACGGCGAGCGAGCAGGCCAGGATCGCGTTGGCGCCGATCTTCTTCTTGGTCGGCGTGCCGTCGAGCTCGATCATGAGCTGGTCGCACAGCGCCTGGTCGAGCGCGTCTTCGCCCTCGAGCTGCGGAGCCAGCAGGTCGTTGGCCGCCGCCACGGCCTTCTGCACGCCCTTGCCGAGGTAGCGCTTCTTGTCGCCGTCGCGGCGCTCGACCGCCTCGCGCTCGCCGGTGGAGGCGCCCGACGGCACCGCCGCGCGGCCCATGGCGCCGCCCTCCAGCACGACCTCGACCTCCACGGTCGGGTTGCCGCGGCTGTCCAGCACCTCGCGCGCGAAGACGGAGTCGATCGTGGTCATCGGGGTTCTCCTTGCAAAGGGGTCAGCGGTAGGCGGGGTCGACCAGGCACTCTTCGCCCGGCGTCACGACCACGATCCCGCCCTCGGACACGGTGTGGCGGCGGCGGTCTTCGGCCGGGTCGTGGCCGACGATCGCGCCGCGCGGCAGCTCGACGTCGCGGTCGACCACCGCCCGCCGGATGCGCGCGTGGCGGTGGACGGTCACGTTCGGCATCAGGATCGAGTCCTCGATCTCGCAGTACGAGTGGACCCGCACGTTGGGCGACAGGATCGAGCGGTTGATCGTCGAGCCGGAGACGATGCAGCCGTGGGAGACGATCGAGCTGATCGCGCTGCCGCGGCGGCCGTCCTCCTCGAACACGAACTTGGCCGGCGGGAACTGCGGCTGGTACGTGCGCAGCGGCCACTCCGGATCGTAGAGGTTGAACACGGGGTCGATCTGGATCAGGTCCATCGAGGCCTCGAAGTAGGCGTCGAGGGTGCCGACGTCGCGCCAGTACTTGGAGGCCTTCTTGTTCTCGTCCCAGAACGAGTAGGCGAACACCCGCTCCCCGGCCGCGACCAGCGCCGGGATGATGTCCTTGCCGAAGTCGTGGGAGCTGTCGATCTCCGCGTCCTGCAGCAGCACCTGCTGCAGCAGCGCGAAGTCGAAGATGTAGATGCCCATCGAGGCCAGGCACGCCTCGGGGTTCCACGGCGCGCCTTTCGCGCTGAGCGGCTTCTCCTGGAAGCCGGTGACGTGGTTGTCCTCGTCGACCTCGAGCACGCCGAAGCGGCGGGCGTCGGGGAGTGGCACCTCGATCGCGCCCACGGTCAGCGTCGCGCCGCGCGCGATGTGGGCGTCGAGCATCTTGCCGTAGTCCATCTTGTAGATGTGGTCGCCCGACAGCACCAGCACGAAGCGCGGCTTCTCGCGCTCGACGAAGTACAGGTTCTGGTACACGGCGTCGGCGGTGCCGAGGTACCAGTGTTCGCCGGTGCGCTTCTGCGGCGGCAGGATCTCGATGAACTCGCCGAGCTCGGTGTTGACCACGCTCCAGCCGAGGCGGATGTGGCGGTTGAGGCTCTGCGCCTTGTACTGGGTGGCGATGAAGATCTTGCGCAACCCGGAGTTGATGCAGTTGCTGAGCGTGAAGTCGATGATCCGGTACGGGCCGCCGAAGGTGACCGCGGGCTTGGCGCGGTCGCGGGTCAGCGGGTAGAGCCGCTCGCCCGCGCCGCCGGCGAGCAGCACCGTGACCAGGTCGCGCATCAGCAGCAGGCTCATTCAGGAGTCGCGGCGCCGGCCAAGGCCGTCGCCGCGCTCCGCGGGGGCTCCGTCGGACAGCGCAGCCTCCTCCGCCCCCGCACCCCCATGGCGCTCCCTACACCCGGCGCTTCAGGACGACGCGGGCCGGGGCGCCGTCCGCGCCGGCGATCTTGAGCGGCAGGCAGATCAGGTCGTAGTCGCCGGCCTCGACGTCGCTGAGGTCGAGGCCCTCGATCACGATCACGCCGGCGCCGAGCAGGGCGTGGTGGGCCTCGAAGCCGGCCGAGCCGAACTTCTCGATCGAGAGGTAGTCGATGCCGAGGAGCTTGATGCCCGCCTGCACGAGGTACTCGGCCGCCTCCGGGGCCAGGTGGACGAAGTCCTCCTGGAACTCGGGGTTCCTGAGCTGGCCGGACATCCGGGTCTTGAGCAGCAGGCGGATGTCGTCGCGCAGGTCGGCCTTCTGCAGCTCGGCGCGCTCGATGCGCTCGCGGTCGGCGATCTCCAGCACCCGGCACTTGCCGATCAGGATCTCGAGCGGCAGCGCGTCCACCGTCGCCCCGTCCGCCTTGAAGTGGAAGGGGGCGTCGACGTGGGTGGCCGAGTGGACGCCCATCCTGATGCGCGCCACGTTGTAGGGCTTGCCGTCCGCGATGCGGTGCGGGAAGTCCATCTCGAAGCGCGGGTCGCCGGGGAAGGTGGGCACCGCCGACGAGAGCGGGACGGTGACGTCGATGTAGCGGGACATGGGGTGGTTCCAGCGGCTATCTATAGCACAGCAGGGCGGCGGGTCCCATTGACAGGGCTTGTCCGGGGCTGCTAGGTTGCCAGAAGGCTTGAAGTGTCACTCGTGGAGGTCTGCCGCTTGACGAGGTTCCGTCCCGGCACCCTGGCTCTCGCCGCCCTCGCGCTGCTGCCGCAGGGGGTCGCGGCCGAGGAGCGTCCCGGCGCCGTGATGGGCTGGGTGGAGGATCGCCAGGGCGCCCCGGTCGCGGGCGCGCTCGTCTCGCTGTTCGGCAAGGGCCTCGCCGGCGGCAGCCTGGTCGCGGTTTCCGACCAGACCGGGCGCTTCAGCGTGCCCCAGCTCCCGGCCGGCTCCTACACGCTGCGGGCGATCACCGGCGACGGGATGGTGGCGCCGCCGCGCACCGTCACGGTGCTGCCGAACCACCACTCGCTGTTCACGCTGAGCCTGCTCGCCGCCGCCGACGCGGCGGACGCGCTGGTGCCGGCCTCGACCCGCGCCGAGCGCGACAGCGCGGCGCGCGAGTGGCGCTGGCTGACGCGCCACAAGAAGCGGACCGTGCTCGAGGACGGACGCGAGGGCGTGGCGCTGGCCGTCGATCACACGGCGCCTCCCCAGGCCGAGGACGCGCTCGCCCACGTCCGCCTGCTCGAGGGCCGGCTCGAGGTGCTGGCCAGTCCCGCGGCGATCGGCGACACGGAAGGCACGATGCCGACCAGCCTCGGCGCGGTGCGGCTGTCCGGCGCGCTCTCCGACTACGGCCGCTGGAGCCTCGGCGGGCTGGTGGCGGAGGCGGAGAACGACACCTGGCGGATGGCCGCGGAGTTCGTGATCGAGCCCGGCGGCGGCCACCAGATCCAGATCGGCTCCGGCTACGGCTCGCACGTCGTGCCGGCGATCGCCCCGCTCGACAAGGAGCAGGACAACCGCAGCGTGGGCGCGATCTTCGTCGAGGACCGCTGGCAGCTCGACGAGCGGACGACGGCCACGCTCGGCGCCCGCTACGCCTACGTCGGCTTCGTCGAGGACCGCCACCACCTCGACCCCGCAGTCGCCGTCGAGTTCCGGCCCCGCCCGGGCGTGGCGCTGCGCGGCGGCGCCCGCACCCGGACGCTGACTCCAGGCGGCGACCTGCTCGCCCTGTCGACGCTGTCCGCGACGCCGGCGATCGCCTGGGCGCTGCTGGCGGACGACCTGCGGCCGGAGAAGGTGCTGCGCTACGACCTGGCCGCCGAGGCCCACGCGGGCGGGTTCCGGCTGCGCGCCCACGGCTTCCACGAGAGCGCCCGCGACCGGCTGGTCAACGCGTTCAGCGGCCGCGGTGGCGACGCCCGGCTGCGCATCCTCAACGGGCCGGGCGCGCTCGCCCGCGGCGCCGGCCTCGGCGTCGAGCGGCGGCTGGGCGGGTTCGCCCGCGCCTCCGTCGACTACACGCGCGGCGTCGCCCTGCGCGCCCAGAGTCCCGCGATGCTCGTCGGCGCGCCCACGGGCGACTTCCACGACGTCGTGGCCCGGCTGGAGACGGCGATCCTGCGCAGCGACACCCGGGTCGCCGTCTACTACCGGGTGAACGCGATGGCGCCGGAGGGCGACGGCGAGCGGCGGCTGCGCACCCGCTTCGACCTGCAGCTCAGCCAGGGCCTGCCCTACATCGGGTCGCTGACCCGCGCCGACTGGGACCTGCTCTTCGCGTTCCGGAACGTGTTCTACGAGCCGGCCGAGGGCGGCTTCCTCGACGAGCTGGCGGTGATCCAGCCGCCCCGCCGGATGCTCGGAGGCGTCGCCGTCCGTTTCTGAAGGTTCCAGGCCCTCATGGATGGCGATCCATGATACCGTTTCATGGATTCGGAATTCCGAATCCGGGGTATCGGACCGGCGAGCAAGTGCCACGAATTCAGCGCTTTGAGTCGTGTCCGATGACGCCGGACACGGCACGGGGCTTGCTCCCTGCTCAGGAATCCCGGTTCGCGAGGCCGTGGGGGCCGCGCCCGCCGTGGGACGAAAAACCACTCCAGTGTTGAGCCGGGCACACCTCAAGAACGCGCTGGTCCTCGGCATTGCCCTGGCGCTCGCCTGCCTGGGCGCGTACAACATCTTCCTCAAGGCCACCTTCTCGCTGCCCGACGACGGGGTCTTCTGGAAGGACGCGAACGAGGGCGTGATCGCGGCGCGGGTGGCGCCGGGCAGCCCCGGCGACCTGGCCGGCATCGAGGCCGGCGACCTGGTGCTCGGCCTCGACGGCGAGTCGGTGACTTCCGCGGTGGAGGTGGAAGCCCGGCTGCAGGCGATGGCGCCCGGGGCCCGCCCCGAGTACTCGCTGCTCCGCGTCGGCGAGCAGCGGGCGCTGCGGGTCACCGTCGAACCGCTGGGCCAGGGCAACGTCACCCTCTTCTACTACCTGTCGCTGGTCGGCTTCTTCTCGCTGGCCGTCGGCACGATCGTGATGCTGCGGCGGCCGCCGGACGCGGCGGCGGTGCATTTCTACGCGATCTGCCTGCTGTTCTTCCTGATGTACTCGACGTCGTACACGGGCAAGCTCGACGCCACCGACTGGGCGCTCTTGTGGACCGACCACCTGGCGATCCTGTTCCTGCCGGTCGCCTTCCTCCACTTCTGCCTGTCGTTCCCGGAGCGGCGGCTGCCCCGGGCGCGGGCCTGGGTGGTTCCGGTCGCCTACGCGCCGGCGGTGCTGCTGGCCGGGCTGGCCGCCTTCAGCCAGGCGATGTTCGTGCAGAGCGGCGGCCAGAACGACCTGCTGTGGCACGTGACGGCGGCGATCGACCGCTGGAAGCCGCTGTATTTCGCGGTCGGCTTCGCGATCTCGTTCGCCGTGCTGCTCGACAGCTACTCGCAGACCCGCAGCCTGACGGCCCGCAAGCAGATGAAGTGGCTGGTGCTCGGCACCGGCGCCGGGGTGCTGCCCTTCTTCGCCTTCTACGCGCTGCCCTTCGCGCTCGGCCGCGAGCCGCGCGCCGTCGGCGAGCTGGCCGGCTACATCCCGCTGGCGCTGATCCCGCTCTCGCTCGCCTACGCCGTGGTCAAGCACCGGCTGATGGACGTCGAGCTGATCTTCCGCCGCTCGCTCGTCTACGTGCTGGCGACCGCGGCGATCGTCGGCATCTCGCTGCTGTCGATGGGCCTCGTCGGCTCGCTGTTCGGCGACGAGGAGCCGCACGAGCCGGCGATCGCGATCCTCTCGACGCTGGTCGTGATCCTGCTCTTCACGCCGGTCAAGAGCCGGATCCAGGTGGCGATCGACAAGCTGTTCTTCCGCGAGCGCTACCTGTCGCGGCGGGCGCTGCTGCGGCTGTCGCAGGACCTGAACGCCGACCTCGACCTCGGCCGCATGACCGAGCGGCTGCTCGACGGCGTGGTGGCGGCGCTCGGCGTCGACTCGGCCGCCGTGTTCCTGCCCGGCGAAGACGGCCGCTTCGCCGTGTTCCGCCGCAAGGGCGCGCTGCCGGCCGAAGCGGCCGACGCGCTGCGACTGCCGCCCGACGGGGCGCTGGCCCGGCGGCTGAACGACGGCACGCCGCTCAACGCCGACACCGCCAGCGAGCCGTTCCCCGAGGCCGGCGGCCTCGACCTCTCCTACTACTTCCCGTGCCGGGTCGGCGGCGAGCTGATCGCGATCGTCGCCGTCGGCCGCAAGGACGGCTTCGACCCGCTCAACAGCGAAGAAGTCGACCTGGTCCAGGCGCTGTCCGGCCAGGCCGCCACCGCGTTCATGAACGGGCGCCTCTACGGCCGCCTGCGCGAGAAGGCCGAGGACCTCGAGCGGCTCACCGAGTACAACGTCGCGGTGCTGGAGAGCATCGACGCCGGCATCGTGGTGCTCGACCTCGAGGGCCGCATCGCGCGCTGGAACCGGGCGATGGAGCGCCTCGTCGGCCGCCGCCGTGGCGAGGCGCTGGGCCGCGCGCTCGACGAGATCTTCCCCGGGCCGTTCCTGGAGGCGCTGCGCGGGTCGCTCTCGCTCGGCAGCTCCGAGGAGATCTCGAACATCTACAAGCTGCACCTGCCCTCGGCCGACGGCCGCGCGCTGCTCGTCAACGTTTCGGTGGCGCCGTTCCTGGTCGAGGGCGGGCGCCGCGCGGGCACGGTGCTGATCCTCGACGACGTCACCGCCCGCTTCCGGCTCGAGGAGCAGCTCCAGCACTCGGAGAAGATGGCCTCGATCGGCCTGCTGGCGGCGGGCGTGGCCCACGAGGTCAACACGCCGCTGACCGGGATCTCCTCGTACACCCAGATGCTGCGCCAGCAGACGCCCGGCGACGACCCGCGCGGCGAGATGCTCGAGAAGATCGAGAAGCAGACCTTCCGCGCCGCCAAGATCATCAACTCGCTGCTCAACTTCTCGCGCTCCGCGCCCTCCGAGTACGAGACGATCGACCTCAACAAGCTGCTCGGCGACGTGCTGTCGCTGCTCGAGCACCAGCTCGAGCGCTCCAAGGTGCGGGTGCGGCGCGAGCTGGGCGAGGGCCTGCCGCTGGTGCGCGGCCACGAGAACAAGCTGCAGCAGGTGTTCTTCAACCTGATCCTCAACGCCAAGGACGCGATGCCCGCCGGCGGCTGGCTGACGCTCGTCAGCTACGCCGACGAGGACACGGTGGTGGTCGAGGTGCGCGACACGGGCCACGGCATCAAGCCGGAGGACGTCAAGCGCATCTACGACCCGTTCTTCACCACCAAGGGCATCGGTCGCGGCACGGGCCTCGGGCTCGCGGTCTCCTACGGCATCCTGCAGGAGCACGGCGGCGCGATCTTCGTCGAGAGCACGCCCGGCAAGGGCACCACCTTCCAGGTGGCGCTGCCGGCGCTGGCCGCGCTCCCGGGCGTCGACGCGAAGCGCGGTTAAGTCCGGACCAGGGGACCAGGGGGCCAGCGGCCGATGAAGAGGGAATCGATCCTCGTCGTCGACGACGAAGAGGTGATGCGCGACGTGCTCGGCACGCTGCTGCGCGACGCGGGCTACCAGGTGACGCTGGTCGCCGACGGCCCGGCGGGCCTCGCCGCGGCCCGGCGCGAGGGCTTCGACGCGGCCATCCTCGACGTGATGCTGCCGGAGATGGACGGCCTGTCGGTGCTCGACGAGCTGAAGCGGATCGACTCCGACCTGCCGGTGCTGATGATCACCGCCTACGCCTCGGTCGAGACGGCGCTGACGGCGATGAAGAAGGGCGCCTTCGACTACGTCGCCAAGCCCTTCAAGCACGAAGAAGTGCTGCACATCCTCGGCAACGCGCTCGAGAAGAAGCGGCTGACCGACGAGAACCGCCAGCTCCGCACGGCGCTCAAGGACCAGGGCCGCTTCACCGAGATCGTCGGCAAGAGCCCGCGCATGCAGCAGGTGTTCAACCTGATCGCGCAGGCGGCGCCGTCGCGCTCGACGATCCTGGTGGTCGGCGAGAGCGGCACCGGCAAGGAGCTGGTGGCCAAGGCGATCCACGCCAACTCCAACCGCGCCGACAAGCCCTTCATCGTCGTCAACTCCGGCTCGCTGCCCCACGACCTGCTGGAGTCGAACCTGTTCGGCCACGTCAAGGGCGCCTTCACCGGCGCCGTGTACGCCAAGCGCGGGCTGTTCGAGCTGGCGGACAAGGGCACGCTGTTCTTCGACGAGATCGGCAACATCCCGCTCGAGACCCAGGCCAAGCTGCTGCGGGTGATGCAGGAGCGCGAGTTCATGCGCCTGGGCGGCGTGGAGACGATCAAGGTCGACGTGCGGATCGTGGCCGCCACCAACGTCGACCTCAAGCGCGCGGTGGAGGAAGGCCGCTTCCGCGAGGACCTCTACTACCGGCTGGCGGTGATCTCGATCGCGCTGCCGCCGCTGCGCCAGCGCCGCGAGGACGTGCCGGCGCTGGTCAACCACTTCGTCAAGAAGTACGCCGAGGAGAACGGCAAGCCGGTCACCAGCGTGGCCCCCGAGGCCATGCAGTCGCTGCTCGACTACGACTGGCCCGGCAACGTGCGCGAGCTGGAGAACGTGATCGAGCGCGGCGTGGTGCTGACCACCGAGTCGCGGATCGGCCGCGACCTGATCCCCGACCACGTGCGCCAGGCCCCGCGCTACGCGCTGCCCTCGATGTCCGTGCCCGCCGAGGGCATCTCGCTGCGCGAGGTGATCGCCGACTTCGAGCGCCGCATCATCGAGAACACGCTGGACAGCACCGGCGGCGTGCAGAAGGAGGCGGCGCGGCTGCTGGGGCTGAAGCCGACCACGCTCAACGAGATGATCAAGCGCCACGGGATCGCCATCCCGCGCGGCGAACGGCGCGGGCGCGAGGCCGAGGAGGCCCCCGGGGCCTGATTTTCGGGGCCGCAACGGCGTGGTTGACTGCGCTGCGCTCCCTTGCTAGGTTCAGCCTCGTTCAAGTCGATGCAGATGAAGGGTTTCGGGCGGAAGGTGTGAGCTAGAGGGATGGCTTTTCAGGGATCGCTCGCCGAGCTCCATCTGCCCGACATCATCCAGCTGATCAGCGTCAGCGGGAAGACAGGCGTCTTCCACCTGCAGGACGGGCCGCTCAAGGGCGAGATCTTCCTCGCCGACGGCCAGATCGTCCACGCCCAGCTCGAGGAGGCCACCGGCGAGGAGGCCGTCTACGCGCTGGCGATCTGGAGCCGCGGCGAGTTCAAGTTCGAGCCCGGCATCGCCACGCCGCTGCGCACGATCTCGAAGAGCAACACCAACCTGCTGATGGAGGCCGCGCGCCGGCTCGACGAGTGGCGCGTGCTGTCGAAGAAGATCCCCTCGACCGACCTGGTGCCGGAGTTCGTGGTCCAGGAGAACCGCGAGGGCCAGATCAACCTCAACACCTCCGAGTGGCTGATCCTGTCCAAGATCGACGGCGCGCGCTCGATCAAGGACATCGCGCAGGCCGCCGGGCTGTCGGTGTTCGACGCCGCCAAGATCCTCTACGGCCTGATCACGACGGGCCTGATCCGGCTGCGCGAGGGCGCGCCGGCGAAGGCGATGGGCAAGTCGGGCGGCGTGCCTGCCGTGGGCGGCGCGGCGCTCCAGCGGCTCGACAGGGTCCGCGAGGTGTGCAGCGCCCAGCTCGGAGCCGTCGGCGAGAGCGTGGTCAACAAGCACTACCTCAAGGCCAAGGGCGAGATCGAGAAGGGCGCGGGCAACGAGGCGGTCGACGAGGCGATCCACCAGATCGTGCGCGCGGCCTCGATCCTGAAGGGGCCGGCCGCGACCGAGGCGCTGCAGGAGCAGCTCCGCGCGATCCAGTAGCCTCCGCCTGCGCCCGCACCTCGAGGCGGCGGCGCTGGCAGCCGCCTTCGCGTTCACCTGGAGCTGGTTTGCTGCCACCTCCTTCGGGCCCGTGGCGATCTCCGGCCTCGCGCTCTGCGCGCTCGGCGCCACCCTGCTGCGGGGCGTGTCCCCCTCCACCTGGCTGTGGCGGCCGCGGCCCGAGACGCTCGCCTGCCTCGCGCTGGCCGTCGCCTACCGCGCGCCGGCGCTCGTCCACCCCGCGGGCTTCGTCAACAAGGACGGCGCCTACATGGCGTTCGCCGCGGCCTCGCTGCGGCTCGGCGAGCGGCCCGCGCCGGCCTTCACCGAGGGCGCCAACTACCAGGGCACGCTCAAGGCCCACCTGGCCGCGCTGCCCGGCGTGGCCGTCGGCGACGACGCCCTGCTGCTGGTCGCCGTCGGCCTCGGCCTCACCCTGCTGCTGATCGCGGCGACGATGGCGCTGGCCCGCCGCATCGGCGGTCCGCCGGCCGCGCTGCTGGCCGGGCTCTACCTCGCGATCGGCCCCAAGTTCGCAACCGTCTTCCAGCTCAACGCCGTGGGCCAGTACGTCGACGTGATGGCGCTCGGCGGCCTGGCGCTCGCCCTGCTCGCCCGGCTGCTCGACGACGACCGCCACGGCGCCGGCGCGCGCTGGCTCTATCTCGGCGCCGGCACGGCGCTGGGGGCGGCCGTGTGGCAACAGCCGGTGGCCCTGTCGTACCTCGCGGCGGGCGCCACCGCCCTGGTCCTGCGCCGGCGCACCTGGCGCGACCCGTGGACGCTGCTGGTGCCGGTCGGAGTCCTGCTCGGCGCGCTGCCCGCGCTCGCCTGGAACGTGCAGCACGACTGGGCGACCCGCGAGATCCTCGGCCAGAGCGCCGCCTCGCCGGGGCTCGAGCGGCTGGCCACGCTGCCGAACCAGGTCTGGCGCACGTTCCGCATCTCGTTCCCGATCCTGGCCGGGTTCAGCCCGGAGCACCCCTGGCTTGCCGCCTGGCGGGAACTGCGTTGGGGCGCTGCGGTGCTGCTTCCGGCGGGAGCGCTCGCCTGCGTGTGGGTCACTCGCGGCGGCCTCGGCCTGCGCGCGCTCGCTCCACGGCCCGCACTGCTGCCACTGCTGCTGGCGGCCTTCGTGCTGGCGCAGTTCTGGGCCGTGCCCAGCGAGGCGCTGCACTGGCGGCCGCGCTACCTGCTGCCGCTGGTCGCCTGCGGCGCGCTGTTCTGGGGCGTCGCGCTGGGCCGGCTGTGGCAGCGGGCGCGGCTGCCCGCCGTTGTCCTCGCGCTCGTCCTGCTCGCGGCCCACGCCGCCGGGACCGCCCCGAGAATGCTGGCGGCAGGGCGAGGCGAGGGCCAGTACCGCGCGATCGTCGCTTTCGTGGAGGGCGCGGGCGTGCGCGCCGGGTACGCGGACTTCTCGCTGTCTTCGGCGGTCACGATGCTGACCCGCGAGCGGGTCCTGCTCTCGCCCGAGCTGGGTCCGACTCCCTACTACGTCTCGGACCGCCATGCCCGCGGCGTGCGCGAGCGGGGCGGCGAGGCCTTCGTGCTGCGCCCGCAGGACGATGCCGACGCCTTCGCCGACGGGCTGCGGGCGCTGGGCATCGGCTTCGAGCGGCTCGACGGCCCGGTCGTGGTCTTCCGCGGCCTCCGCCCGCCGCTCCCCGTGGAGGAAGCGCGGGCCTACGTCGTGCCGCGGGCGGAACCGCCGCCCGCGGACGAGGAATCCGAGTAGACGCCGTGCCAGGCCGCGGCCGCGATCCCGGCCTGGCCCAGCCAGTAGGTGACGATCACGGCGTAGGGCGCCAGCGCGAAGGGCGCCACGAAGCGGTTCCACGCGAGCAGCGAGTCGCTGACCGCGAACGAGAGCGCGCCGAGCGCTGCCAGCACGCCGGACGTGCCGCGATCCGCGCGCGCCAGCGCCCGCCACAACATCACGCAGATGACCGCCACGTAGAGCGCGACCGGAACTTCCAGCGGGCCCAGCCGCGCGCGGAGCACGCCGAAGGCGAACGCCCCGTACAGCAGGCACGGGAACGCGCGGCGCAGCGCGGGTGCGCGGCAGTCGGCCGTGAACGCGGCGACGTAGGCGAGGTGGGCGAGCAGGAAGGCGAACAGGCCCCGCACGAACCCCGCGGGGAACTCGAGCAGGATGTCGCCGATCGCCGACAGGCCGAGCCCTGCCGCGACGAGCTGCGCAAAGCGCGGCCCGGGAGCCGACTCCGGTCGGGCGCCGCCCGCCGCCCGCAGCGTGGCCCAGGCCAGCACCAGGACCGGCACCGGCTTGAGCCAGAAGCGCGCCTCGCCGGCGCCGACGGCGGTCGCGCCCAGGAACGCGAATGCGGCGAGCAGCGCCAGCGCGCGGGCCGGAGCCGGCAGCGCGCGGGCGGCCTCGTTCATCGCGCCCCTCCGCGGGCCGCCGCGATCAGCCGGCGGTAGCGCTCCATCACCACGTCCCAGCGGTACTCGGCGGCGACGTAACGGCGCGCGTTGTCGGAGAGCGCCGCGCGCAGCTCGTCGCCGCGGGCGAGCAGGTCGAGCCCCTCCGCGAACTCCTCGGCGTTCTCGTACCACAGGCCCGCGTTGGAGCGCCGGCAGTGCTCGACGAGCACGTCCGAGCGCGCGTTGACCAGCGCGGGTACGCCCTGCGCCATGCCCTCGAGCAGCACGATCGACAGGCTCTCGAACGGGCTCGGGCAGATCACGGCGGAGGCCCCCGCGTAGGCGGCCCACTTCTCCTCTTCGCTGACGAAGCCGAGGTGGCGCACGCCGGGCTGCCGCGGCTCCGGCATCGCCAGCTTGCCGAGCAGGACGAGGTCGAGGCCGCCCGCGTGCTCGCGGCGGTACGCGGCGTGGAAGTCGAGCATCCGGTCGCAGCCCTTGCCGGCGTCGATGCGGCCCGCGTAGAGCGCGTACGGGCGCAGCAGGTCGTGGCGGGTGCGGAAGGCCAGCACGTCGGTGGCGGGCGGCGCCTCGACGCCCATGCCGGCGACCAGCCCGGGTCGGTCGCCGAGCGCGAAGCGCTCGCGCACCAGGCGCTCCTCGGCGGGCGTCAGGAACGCGAACGCCTTCGGCGCCGCGAAGACCTCGCGGAAGACGGAGAAGCGCAGCGGCGGTTCGTCGTGGGTGGTCGGCACCAGCACCGAGCGCTCCGGTGCCACGCGCAGGCCCTCGCAGGTCGGGTAGTACAGGTAGGTGAAGAACAGCACGGCGTCGAAGTCGTCCTTGCGTCGCGCCAGCTCCTCGACCAGCCCGGGCACGAACGGCCCCTGGCGCAGGAGCCACTCGCGCTCTTCAGACGGCGTGCGGTCCTCGCGGCGGTAGAACGGCTCGGAGTACGCGTTGAAGGCGGCGAGGTCGCGCTCGCGGGCGACCGGGAAGCGCAGGACCTCGACGCCGGCCTCCTCGCTGCGGCCCGCGGGCAGCTCGTCGCGCCAGGTCACGTAGTCGCGAGCGCAGGACGTGAAGACGGTCACCTCGGCCTCGCGCACGAAGCGCTCGGCGAGCGCGCGGGCGAGCGACTCGGAGCCGCCCGTGATGTCCGCCCCGTAACGCTGGATGACGAAGGCGAGCTTCATGCCTTCCCTGCCAGGACCGCCCGCAACGTCGCCACGGGGTCGGCGGCCGCGCGGCGGCGCAGGGCGGCGTGCTGGCCGGCGACCACGGCCGCGCGCAGGGCGCGGTCGGCCAGCACGCGGTCGAGCGCGCCTGCCCACTCCTCCGGTCGCTTGTCGGCCAGCAGCACGCCGGCGCCGTCCAGGGTCTCGCGCACCGCGCCCGCATCGTAGGCGAAGACGGGCACGCCGCAGGCCATCGCCTCCAGCAGCGGCACCCCCACGCCTTCGTGTTCCGAGGTGCACAGCAGGGCCGCTGCGGACTGGTAGCAGGCCGCGAGTTCGTCTTCGGCGACGCGGCCGAGGAATAGCACGCGCTCGGCGCGCAGCGCGTTCGCGCGGCGCTCCAGCGACGCGCGGTAGCCCTCGAAGCCCTCCCAGCCGCCGGCGATCAGGAGCCGCGCGCGGGGGTCGAACAGCCGCTGGAACACGGCGAAGACGGCGATCGCGTCTTCGACCCGCTTGTTCGGGGCGAGGCGGCCGGCGACCAGCAGGTTGCGGCGGCCGTCGCCCAGCAGGCGCGCGAGCACGCGGCTGGGCGAGGCCGTCCGCACGCGTTCGAGGTCCGCGACGAGCGGCAACACGGCGGTGCGGGCATAACCCATCGCGTGCAGCTCGCGGCTGTTGAACTCCGAGGCGCCGAGGCCGAGGTGCGCGCTCGCGGCGAGGGCCCGCACCTCGGCGAGCCCCGCCCCGCACAGCCGCGCCAGCGCCGGCGCGTGCTCGGCCAGCAGCGCAGGGGGCGTGACGTTGTGGTAGCGCAGGACCCGCGTTCCGGCCAGGTGCGGGAAGAGCCGACCCGCGGGCGAGTCGGGACCGAAGTGGAAGAGCCAGGTCGCCTCGCCTGCGGCTTCGGCCTCGCGCAGCGCCCGCGAGCGGCCGAGCAGCGCGGGGTCGACGTGGCCCGCGAAGATCTCCGACGCGAGTCCGGCGCGGCGCAGCGCGGCCTGCAGCAGCAGCGTCTCGTTGCCGACGGCGTCGCCGGCGTGCAGGGCCGGCAGCAGTTGGTGGACGCCGGTCACGATCCGACCTCGATCAGCCCCGGGCGGGCGGGCAGCGCAGGGTCGAAGCGCAGGAAGCGGGTGGTCACCGGCGCAAAACGCACCTCGCCGCGACCTTGGCGCGGGTCGGCGAGCAGGCCGAGGATCGCGTCGGCGAGGCTCGCCTGCGCGGCGAGCGGCTCCCAGGTGCGGCCGTCCGGCGAGTGCTCGAGCCGCGGCCGGGCCAGCCACGGAGCATCGGAGAGCTCGAACGTCGCGCGGGCGACCTGGCGTGGCGTGCCGAGGTCGAGCGTGGCGCCGCGCGGCTCCCACAGCGTCGGCGTCGGCTCGCCGACCGCCGGCCTCGCGGCGGCTTCGCCCGCGGGCACCTCGTAGACGGCGTCGGCCCCGAAGCGCGCGGCCTCGACGAGCTGCGGCTGCGGATCGGGCGAGACCACGTGACGCACCCCGATCGCGCGCAGGTAACGCAGCGCGTCCGCGTCGAGCGTTCCCTCGAGCCGCTCCATCGCCCGGTCGTGGGGCCGCGGGATGAAGCCGGAGTCGCCGTTGACGAGAGGTCGCCAGTGGCCGAGCTGGCGCAGCATCGCGGCCGTGTCGCCTTCGCCCACGGGCAGCACGGCGACGGCGCCGGCCTTGCCGGCGAGCCAGCGCTCGACTTCGCCCGGCACGACCAGCGGCGCGGTGCCGATCGGCGCGTGGCGGGCCTCGAAGAGAAGCAGCGCCAGCGCCAGCCAGCGCAACCGGCCGCGCCCCGCCAGCGCCAGCGCGGACAGCACGGAGAGCACCAGCATCACGAGCAGCGCGAAGCGGGAGTAGGCGCGGATCGCGCGGAACAGCACGACCTGCTCGTGCAGGAAGCGGAAGGCGGCGGTCTCGGGCCCGAGCGAGATCCACACCGACAGCCCGCACAGCGACACCGCGGCGAGCTGCCAGCGGCGGGGGGCGCGGGCCAGGCCAGCGAGGCCCAGCAGCAGCGGCACCAGGCCCGGGAACAGCCCGTCGCGCACCCGGTCGGGATCGAGGTGGCGCTGGCTGAGCGGCCCCCAGAGCGGCGTGCCCGAGGCGACCCACGACTCGAGAGTCGTCGCGTACACGCGCAGGTCCTCGAGCGTGAACTCCACCCCCTGGAAGCCGCGCATCCGGAAGTAGGGAGCGGCCACGGCGACGAGCGGCGGCAGCGCGACGAGGCCGGCCACCGCGAGCCGCAGCAGGTCGCGCCCGCCGACGTTCCGGGTCGCCACGGCCAGCGCCACGCAAGTCGTGACGGCCGTGGCCGTGATCGCGCCGAGGTACACCGAAGACAGGCCCTGCAGCATCACGCAGGCGGCCACGGCCAGCGCGCGAACGAACGTGCGCCGCGCGAAGAAGCGGTCGAGGGCGAGCAGCGCGAGCGGCAGGAACACGGTCACCTGCGCGTGCAGGTGCGCAAGCCGCACCCAGCGGTGGACGCCGACGGCGAAGATCGCGGCGCCGACGAAGGCGGCGACCGGGTCGCCCGTGGCGCGGCGGGCGAGCAGGAACACGCCGGTGCCCGACAGCGCCAGGCTCGCGAGCAGCACCAGGTTGTAGCCGAGCGCGGGGCCGCCCGACAGCGTGAACGGCGCGGCCAGGGCGGCCGGCAGCAACAGGTTCTCGGTGAAGGCGTGGGCGTCGGGCAGGGGGTGGAAGATCGGCGCCTGGAACACCTGGGTCGGCGCCGTGACCAGCGCCCGCGCGCCCCAGGCCAGGATCCACGCGTTGAGGCGGCCGTCCGGGTACTGCATCAGGCTGCTGCCGGCGAGGTCGGCGGCGAGCGGCCAGCTCATCGCGACGGCGAGCGCGGCGAAGCCCGCCGTGGCCAGGGTTCCTTCGCGCCAGCCCGGCGGCTCGGGCGCGGTGGCGTCTCCCGTGGCGTCTTCGGCGTCGCGCGGTGTGCGGGCGCCGAGGGCGAAGGCCAGGCCCCCGGCGAGCGCGGCCAGCACGTGGCCGAACAGGTCCGTCAGCGACCACAGAAGGCCGGGCGTCGCCGCTTCCGAAGTCGGCGCGAGCCGGCGCGGCGGCAGCATCTCGGCGCGGCCGGCGGGCGTGATCCAGCCGAGCCGCAGCCGCGGCCCCGGTCCCACCCGCTCGAGCCGGACCGCGAGCTGCCGCTCGCCGCGGCCCAGGTTCACGTCCGCGCCCGCGATCAACCGCTCCCCTTCGGCCTCCAGCACGACGCGGCCGTCGACGCGCACGCTCACCGCGCCGCGGCCGTCCGCCCACAGCCGGTAGCGCCCGCTCTCGGGCACCGACAGCGTCCCCGACCACTCGACGATCCGCCGCCGCGGCGCCGGCAGCCCGCGCAGGTCGGGGCCGGCGAGGTCGAGCGGGCCGGGGCCCAGTTCGGCGATCGGGCCCTGGGGACCGGACACCTTCGCGCTCAGCCCGGCCGCTCCGCGGAGCAGGACCGATGTCGCGAGCGCCGCGGCCACGGCCAGCGCGGCCATGCCGAGACGGGCGACACCTCGGGGAGCGCGGTCGGTCGCGGGCAACAGCGCGACCAGGATCGCGAGCGCGATCACCCACGGCACGAGCGGCAGCGCCCGCACGTCGACGAGAGGATCGAGGAACACGGGGGCCAGCCGCAGCAGCGCGAGGACGTACAGCGCCACCGCGACGCCGAGGGCGGCCCGCGCGGCGACCCGGACGCGCATGATCAGGGCGCGACCCCGAGCGTGCGCAGGTGCCCGTCGAGCGTCGCCAGCACCGCGTCCGGCGCGAACGCGCGCAGCCTCCGGCGCTGGCCGGCGAGCACCGCGGCGCGCAGCGCCTCGTCGGTGGCCACGAGGTGCGCCGCCTCCGCCATCCGCGCCGGCTCGGCGTCGTCGAGCTGCACGCCCGCATCGCCCAGCGTGTCGGAGACGGCGGTGCCACGCACCGCGACGATCGGCACGTCCATCCGCATCGCCTCGACCAGCGGCACCCCGAAGCCCTCGTGCTCCGAGGCGCAGACGAAGACGTCCGCGGCGCGGTAGGCGGCGAGCAGCTCGCGGTGGTCGACGTGGCCGGTGAACACGATCTCGTCGGACGAGAAGCCGAGCTCGTAGAAGAAGCGCTGCAGCGTGTCGAAGTAGTGGCCGCGCAGCGGCTCGCCCCTGCCCGTCTCGCGCCGCGGCAGCTTGCCGACGAGCACGAGGCGCAAGTTGGGCGAGATGAAGCGCTTCCAGTAGGCGGCCATCCGGATCAGCGCGTCGGGCCGCTTGTTGGGGGCGACGCGGCCGACGAACAGCGCGTTGACGCGGCCGTCGCGGAGCTGGCGCAGCAGCACCGGGTTCGGCGGCTCGTCGTAGCGGTCGAAGTCGAGCAGGATCGGCAGCACGCCGGTGCGCGCGAAGCCGGCTGCCTCCAGCTCCCGGCGGTTGAACTCGCTGTCGCCCAGCGCCAGGTCGACGTGCGGCGCGAGGGTCGCGAGCTCCTCGCGGCCGAGGCGCAGGATGCGCGCCATCTCGCGGTCGTATTCCTCGAAGAACTCCGGCGGCGTGAGGTTGTGGTGGATCAGGGCCCGCTTGCAGCGCTGCTCCCCGAGGGCCGCGGTGAGCGGGGAGACGATCGCGTAGTGCAGCAGCACCAGGTCGTCGGGCCCGCCCGGCACCCACTCGTCGAAGCGGCGGCCGTCGCCCGCGAGTCCCTCGTCGAGGTGCAGGGCGTAGACGTCGGCCTGGAACCCGCGGGCGCGCAGCGCGTCGCGCAGCAGCCGCGCGGAATCCCCGATCGCGTCACCGGCATGCAACGCCGGCACCCATTGATCGCAGCGGGTCACGGTGCGCTCCGGGCTTGCGCGGCGACGCGGGCGATCAGGGCCTCCGCGGCGCTTGCCACGCGGTCCCAGTCGCACTCGCGCTCGGCGAAGGCGCGGCCGCGGGCGCCGAGCCGTTCGCGCAACGACGCGTCGGCCGTCAGCCGGCGCAGGGCGAGGTCGAAGCCGAGGCCGTCGTCGTACGTGAGGCCGCCGCCGGATCGCTCGACCAGGCCGCGCACGGGCGCGCAGGCGGCATCCGCCAGCACGGGTCGGCCGAGCGCGAACGCCTCGAGCACGACCAGCGACAGGCTCTCGTAGCGGCTCGGCATCAGCAGCGCCGCGGCCTCGCGCAGCAGCGCGTACTTCTCCTCCTCGGCGACGAAGCCGAGCTTGCGCCGCCGCGGGTGCTCGGGGACGCCGATCGCGTCGTGGCCGCACAACACCAGCAGTGGCGCGTCGGCGCCCATCCACTCGTGGTACTCGAGCAGCCGGTCGACGCCCTTGTTGGGGTCGAGGCGGCCGAGGTAGAGCACGTACGGCTCGCCGAGGCCGAAGCGGGCGCGGGGGGCGACCGCGGCGTGTCCCGCCGGGATCTCCACGCCGCCGCCGATCACGGCCGCCAGGCCCGAGCGGCCGCCGAAGCGGGCGGCGCTGCGCTCGACCAGCGCCTGTTCTTCCGGGGTGAGGAACAGGAAACCGGCGGGCTGCGTGAACAGCCGGCCCGCCAGCTCCAGCTCGACCGCGGGCTCCGCCTCCGCCGTCGGCACCAGCACGGCCCGCGCCTTCACCGGCGGCAGCCCGAAAAGGCACTGCGCGTAGCGCCACGAGTAGAAGACCAGGGCGTCGGCGTCGCGCTCCGCGGCGATCGCCGAGAGCAGCGCGGGCGCGTCGGGGCCGTTTTCACGGGCCCACGCCTGCTCGTCGGCGAGGCCGTGCGGCTCGTCCCCGAAGACGCGGTCCGAGGCCTCGGCGAAGTCGCGTGGGTGGCGCGGCCGCCGCACCGGGAAACGGCGCACCCGCACGCCGCCCTGCGCGCTCTCGCCCGGCAGGAAGTGGTTCTCCCAGGTCACGTAGTCGCGGGCGCAGGTGGTCAGCACCTGCACCTCGTGGTCGCGCGCCAGGCGCTCGCAGAGCGCCCGGCAGTGGGCCTCCGCCCCGCCGGCGATCCCCTCCCCGTAGCGCTGGATCGCGAAGGCCAGCTTCACCGCTGCCCCGCTTCCAGTTCGCGGACCCGGGCCTCCAGCGAGCGCACGCGCGCCGCCAGCCGCTCGTTCTGCTCGAGCAGGTCGACGACGGCGTAGTGGACCGCGAGGTTGATCTGGGCCTGGCGCAGCACGACGTGGTCCGTGTAGAGCCGCACCAGCGGCGCGATCAGCCGCTTGAGCGCCGGCAGCACCGCCCCGGCGACCCCGCCGCGGTGGGAACGGATCGCGTACGCCGGGTCGACGTTCCAGTCGTGGCTCGTGTGCAGGAGCGCGCGGCCCAGCCGCGGGTCGATCTTCCCCTGCTCGAAGTGGCGCAGCCGGCGCACGCGCAGCGCCGCGCGCAGATCCTCTTCGGTGTAGACGCCGCGCGCGCGCAGTTCGCGGGCCTGCGCGCGGATCTCGTCGGAGATCCGCCGTCCTTCGTCGAGGTCGCCCTGCGGGTCCGCGCTCACGTCAGCACCGGCGCGAGCTGCTCGCGCAGCAGCGCCCCGAAGTCGAGGCCGCGGGCTTCGCCGAGCGCCCGCGCCTGGGTGCGCAGCACGCTGGCGCGCAGCGCCCCGTCGGTCAGCAGGAGCTGGCACAACTCCGCGACCTCCTCGGGCCGCTTCTCGCGCAGCAGCACGCCACCGCCGCGCAGCGTCTCGCGCACCGCGCCGCGGTCGAAGGCGACCACCGGCAGGCCGAAGTGCATCGCCTCCAGCAGCGGCACGCAGAAGCCCTCGTGCTCGGACAGGCACAGGAACAGGTGCGAGACCGAGTAGTAGGCGTAGAGGTCGTCGTCGTCGACGTGGCCGGTGAAGACGACCCGCCCGTCGAGGCCGAGTGCGCTCACCATCTCCATCAGCCGGCGGTGGTAGCGCTCGTATCCCCGGTAGTCGCCGACCAGCAGCAGGCGGCTGGCCGGGTCCGTCCAGCGGTTGTGGACGGCGAAGACGCGGATCACGTCCTCCAGCCGCTTGTTGGGGATCACTCGGCCGACGAACAGGAAGTTGGTGCGGCCGTCGCCGTACATCTTGCGCACGACCGGGTTCGGCCGGCGCTCGTAGGCCTTCCAGTCGAGCACGATCGGCAGCACGCCGGTGCGGGCGAAACCGGCGCGCTCCAGCTCGGCCCGGTTGTACTCGCTGTCGCCGAGGCCCAGCGCGACCCGCGGCGCGAACGTCTCCAGCTCGCGGCGGCCGTGATAGGTGAGGCCGGCGAGGTGGGAGTGGAAGCCGAGGAAGAACTCGGGCGGGGTGATGTTGTGGTAGATCGCGACCAGCCGGTCCGGCGCGTGAAAGGCGAGCCGGCCTGCCGCGCTGCCGATCGAGAAGTGGTAGACGCAGACCGTGTCCGGGCCCGACACCTTCTCGTACTGCCACAGCGGCCTGGCCTCCGGCGCCATCCGCGGGTGCACGTGCTCGGCGTAGATCTCCGACTGGAAGCCCATGGCCCGCAACTGGGCGCGGATCGCCAGCGCCTCGTTGCCGATCGCGTCCCCGTAGGAGAGCGCCGCCAGCAACTGGTGGACGTGGCGGCTCATCCGCGGCCGGGCGCCGCCGCGAACCGCGCGAGCGCCTCCTCGAGCCGGCCGTCGACCGCGGACCAGGCGCACTCGCGCTCCACGAACTCCCGGCCCTGGCGGCCGAGTGCCGCCCGCAGGTCGGCTCGCTCCAGCAGCAGCCGCAGCGCCTGCTCGAACTCGCCGTAGCCCTCGTACCAGAGCCCCCCGTCGGAGCGCGCGCACTGCCCGGCGAGCACGGCGCAGCGGCCGTTGGCGAGCACGGGGCGGCCCAGGGCCCACGCCTCGAGCACCGCGATCGACAGGCTCTCGTGGGGCGAGGGCAGCACGAAGAGCTGGCAACCGGCGAGCAGCGCGCGCTTCTCCGCCTCGTCGACCGGCCCCAGCGCGCGCAGCTTCGGGTGCTCCGGCAGGCTCAGGTGGGAGCGGCCGGCCAGCGCCAGCACCGGCGCGTCGGCGTGGTTCGCGCAGAAGCGCAGCCAGTCGCGGGCCAGCACGTCGACGCCCTTGCCGCCGTCGAGGCGGCCGACGTAGAGCACGTACGGCGCGTCGAGCCCGAAGCGCGCGTCCAGATCCAGCGGGGCGCTCTCCGGCAGTTCGACGCCCGAGCCGGTCACCGCGTGCGGCACGCCGTCACCGGCGACGCGCTGGACCAGGTCGCGCTCCTCGGGGGTCAGGAACAGGTGGCCGCGGGCCGACCGGAACACGGGCGCGAAGGCGCCGATCGCGAGCACCGGGTCGTCTTCGGCGGTCGGCACGAGCACGGCGCGCGAGCCGGCCGCGCCCGCCGCGTGGAAGCTCGTCCAGTAGCGGTAGGAGAAGACGAGCACGAGCTCGGCGGACGAGGCACGCACGGCCTCGACCAGCGCCGGCGCCACCGGGCCGTTCTCCTCGATCCAGGCGCGCTCCTCGTCGGCCGTGTGGTGGTCGCGCAGGACGATGTCGGAGTACAGCGCGAAGCGGCGCGGGTCACGGGCGCGGATCACCGGGAAGCGGGTGACGCGCAGGCCGTCGACCGTCGCGGGACCGGCCGGGTAGTGGTCGGTCCACGTGGAGTAGTCGAGCGCGCAGGTGGTCAGGATCTCGACCTCGTGGCGCGCCGCGAGCCGCTTCGCCCAGGCGCGGCACAACGACTCCGCGCCGCCCTGGACTTCTTCGCCGCAGCGCTGGACCACGAACGCCAACTTCATAGTTCGGGTTCCGGCGCCGGGCGAAGCCCGTCGCCGGTCCCATGGGGGCTACGTCGGACGACTCCGGCCTCCTCCGCCCCCAAACCCCCACCGGGCCACTTCCCGCCGGTGTCGCCGCGCTTCTCCAGCGCCTCGAGGCGGGCCTCCAGCCGCACGACGTCGCGGACCGAGGCGTGCAGCACCCGGTAGAGGTACTGGTTGACCTGGGTCTGCCGGTCGAGCACGTGGTCGGTGTAGAGCCGCACGATCGGCGCCACCACCCGCTTGAGCGCGACCAGCAGCGCCGCCGCCGGCCCGGTGCGGTGGGTGCGGATCACGTAGTCGGTGGCGATGTTCCAGTCGTGGGCGACGCCCGAGTCGAGCAGCCGGTCGAGCAGCCGCGGGTCGATGTGCGCTTCCTGGCCGTAGCGTCGGAAGCGCTCGCGGGCGAGCGCCTCGACCTCGTCGTCGGTGAGCCGGCCGGCGGCACGGCGGCGAGCGGAGCGCTCGCGCACCAGCGCCATCACCGCGGCCGCAGAGACAAGCTCGCCTTCGCCGATCGGCGGCAGTTCGGCGAACTCGCCGCTCACGCCGAGGCCCCGGCCACGACGCCCGACCCGGCGCGCGCGGCGCGCAGCCGCTCGAACAGCGCGAGGTACTTGCCGATCACCACGTCCCACGCGTAGTGGGTGTCGAAGTAGCGGCGGCCGTTCTCGCCCATCGCCCGCCGCAGCGCCGGCTCGCGCTCGAGCAGGGCGAGGGCCTCGGCGAAGTCGGCGTACTCCGAGTAGAAGAGCCCGGCGTTGGAGCGCACGCACTGGCCGCGCAGCACCGCGCAGCGGGCGTTGGCCAGCACTGGCCGCCGCGCCCACCAGGCCTCGAGCGTGACCATCGACAGGCTCTCGTAGCGCGAGGGCATCACCAGCGCCTCGGCGCCCGCGATCGCGTTCCACTTCTCCTGGTCGGAGAGGAAACCGAGGTGGACGACGCCCTCGTCCTGCGGCAGCGGCAGCACGGGCTTGCCGACCAGCAGCAGCCGCAGCTTCGAGCCGCGCTCGCGCCGGTGGCGCAGGAAGTGGTCGAAGAGCTGGCGGCAGCCCTTGTTGAGGTCGATGCGGCCGACGTAGATCAGGTACGGGTAGTCGATGCCGCGCTCGCGGCGGAAGCCCTCGGGGTCGAGCCGCTCGGGCAGCGCGGAGCCGACGCCGACGACGTCGCCGGGCACGTCGAGTCCCGGCGTCGCGGCGAGGATCATGTCTCGCTCCTCCGGGCTGTTCCAGACGACGCCCTTCACCGCCCGGAAGAGCTCCCCGAAGATGCCGAGGCGGTACACGCCGTCGTCTTCCGCGGTCGGCACCAGGATCGCGCGGTCGGCGGCCGCGAGCAGCGCCTCGCGCGTCGTCCAGTAGCGGTACGAGAAGCCGATCACGAAGTCGAACAGGGCAGCGTGCTTCCGGACGTGGGCCAGCAGCCGCGGGCTGTAGGGCCCCTCCTCCTCGAGCCACGCCTTCTCGTCGGCCGGCTCGTGGGTTCCGCCCAGCACCTTCTCCGACCAGTCGCGGAAGCGGTTCACGTCGCGCGGGCGCTTCACGCGGAAGCGGCGCACCGGCACGCCGTTCAGCGTCTCCACTCCCTCGGGATAGTGGTCGGCCCAGCTCACGTAGTCGGTGGCGCAGGTGGTCAGCACCTCCACCTGCGCGTGGCGCGCGAGGTGCTCGGCGACCAGGCGGCAGTGGTACTCGGCGCCGCCCGCGATGTCCAGGCCGTAGCGCTGGACGACGAAGGCCAGCTTCACCGGGCGCCTTCCGGGCCCTCCGCGCCGCTGTCGTCGCGGTAGACGACCATGTCCTCCAGCGTCTTCTCGCGCCGGCTCAGCAGGTCGAGCCGCCCCTGCAGCGTGAGCACGCGGTTCTTCAGCTCCTGGTTCTCGAGGTTGAGGCGGGTCAGCTCGCGCGAGAGGTTGTGGAACAGCTCGACGTAGTAGAGGTTCAGGTCCGACTGCCGCGAGAGCGCCGAGATCATCGGGTTCGGGTTCCAGAACAGCTTCTGGACCGGCTGCAGCAGCCGGCGGATCGCCTCCAGCGTGCGGCCGACGGCGCCGCGGCTGCTGCGGTAGATCGTCTCGGTGTGGAACGAGTAGTTCCAGCGCGCGGCGCCCTGGCGGAAGTCGGAGACGAAGTCGGGGTTGAACTCGCCGGCGTCGAGCACCGCGTCGAGGCGGTGCTCCGCGATCTCGCGCAGCTCCTCGTCCGAGTACAGCCCGCGCCGCTTCTCGTCGATGCGGCGGCGGATCTGCCGCATGATCTCCTCGACGTTCACGTCCTCGGCGCGGATCTCGATGCTCATCGCGGTTCCTTCGCCCGTCGTTCAGTGCCCGATCGGCGCCGGCGCGCCCGCGGCGGAGTAGACGATCGCGACCACGGCCGCCGCCCACAGGAACACGTTCACGAGCAGCGGGCGGTCGGCCAGCAGCACGTCGCTCGGGCTGCCGCCCTGCTCCTTCTGGTGGACCAGGTAAAGATAGCGAAAGATGCCGTAGATCACGAAGGGGATGGTCCACGACAGGCGGTTGGTCTGGAACTTGGCGACCGTCTCGGGGGCCAGCGTGTAGAAGGCGTAGGCGGTGACGCAGGAGGCGGTGACCACCGCGATCATCTGGTCGAGCAGGTAGGGGCTGTACTCGGCCAGGATCGCCCGGTGCCCGCTGGCGGTGGCCTCGAGCGCCGTGATCTCCGCGCGGCGCTTGGCGAGGGCCAGGAACAGCGCCAGCAGGATGGTGCACACCAGCAGCCAGTCGCTGATCGGCACCGCGATCACCACGCCGCCCGCCACCGCGCGCAGCACGAAGCCGAGGCTGATCGACAGCACGTCGAGGATGACGACGTTCTTCAGCCGGAACGAGTAGAGCAGGTTGAGGGCGAGGTAGGCCGTCGCGCAGGCGAAGAACTCGCGCGACAACGCCGCGGACACCGTCAGGCTGCCCGCGCCGAGCACCAGCGCGGCGCCGCGGGCCAGCGGCAGCGACACCGCCCCGCTGGCGATCGGCCGCCGCTTCTTCTCGGGGTGCAGCCGGTCGCGTTCGACGTCGACCAGGTCGTTGACCAGGTAGACGGTGCCCGACAGCGCGCAGAAGCAGACGAAGGCGAGGGTCGCCTGCAGCAGCGGCCCGGCCTCGAACAGGTGCTTGGACAGGGCCAGGGCGGCGAACACCACCAGGTTCTTGGTCCACTGGTGGGGCCGGAGGGCGGCGAGGAGCGGCGGCACGGTTCCCCCGGAAAAAGAAACGGCGGGGCGCCCTGGGCGGCGCCCCGCTCGCGCGGTCCTGCGGTCCTAGAAGCTCTTGACCGCTTCGTCCTCGGACTCGTAGGTCTCGAAGACGGTGAGCAGCTTGGTGATCGCCAGCAGGTCCTGGATCTTCTTGGTCAGGTTGATCAGCTTCAGGCGGCCGCCCTTGCGGCTGACGGTCGTGTAGCAGCGGACGATCTCGCCGAGGCCGGCCGAATCGACGTACGGCACGTCGGCCAGGTTCAGCAGGATCTTCTGCGCGCCCGAGTCGACGAGCTTCGTGACGGCCTCGCGCAGCGCGTCGTCGCCCTCGCCGATCAGGATCTTCCCGTGGAGGTCGAGGATGATGATGTCTCCGACCGTGCGCTCGACGATCTTCATGGCGTCCTGTTCCTCCGCGACTCTGGATCGAAACGATTTCGAAGCGAAAGCGACGCTACCACACCGTTTTCAGGGGTGTCAACGCATTGGGGGCCAAGGTCTTCCGGCCGCCGGCGGGCGCGTGCTAGGGTCGCCGCCGTGGACCTCCTGGAGCGCCTGCGCGCCCGCGCCGCGGCCCGCCCGCGGCGGATCGTGCTGCCCGAGGGCGACGAGCCGCGGACGCTCGAAGCGGCGGTGCGGGTCGCCGCGGCCGGACTCGCGAAGCCGACGGTCCTGGGGGCCCCGGACGCCCTGCGCTCGGCTGCCCGCGAGCGCGGCGTGGAACTGGGCGGCGTGGAGCTGGCGGCTCCCGGTGGGGACGAACGCGGCGTGGACGCGGCCGTGCGCTACCTGCTGGAGCGGATGGGGGCGCGCGGGCTGACGCCGACCGAGGCCCGCGAGGCGCTGAAGCAGCCGCTCCTCTGGGGCGCGGTCCAGGTCGGGATGGGCGCCTTCGACGGCCTGGTGGCGGGCGCGCGAGCGACCACGGCCGACACCCTGCGCGCCGTGCTGCGCGGGATCGGGCCCCGCGCGGGCGTGCGCAAGGTGTCGTCGTTCATGCTGATGCAGACCGCGCGCGCCGAGCTGGGCTCCGGGGGCGCGCTGGTCTTCGCCGACTGCGGCGTGAACCCCGACCCGACCGCGGAAGAGCTGGCCGAGATCGCGATCCTCGCGGCCGACAACGCGCGCCGCTTCCTGGAAGTGGAGCCGCGGGTGGCGCTGCTCTCCTTCTCGACGATGGGCTCGGCCGATCACCCGCGCAGCCGCAAGGTCGCCGAAGCGGCGCGGCTGGTGCGGGCCCGCGCGAAGGGGCTGCTGGTCGACGGCGAGCTGCAGGCCGACGCGGCGCTGGTCGAGGCGATCGGCCGCTCCAAGGCCCCCGGCAGCGAGGTCGCGGGCCGCGCCAACGTGCTGGTCTTCCCCGACCTCGGCGCCGGCAACATCGGCTACAAGCTGGTCGAACGCATCGCGAGCGCCCGCGCGGTGGGCCCGATCCTGCAGGGTCTCGCGAAGCCGGCCAACGACCTCTCCCGCGGCTGCTCGGTCGACGACGTCGTCGACGCGATCGCGATCACCGGCCTTCAGGCCGGCGAGTAGCCCCGAAAAAGGAACGAGGCCGCCCCGGGGCGTCGGATCGCCACCGGACCGGCCTCGCGGGACGTCGCCGCCTGGCTACTCCGCCTCGCGGCGGGCCTTCTTGCGGTTGCGCTTGCGGGCCAGCGCCTCCTTGGCGCGCCGCTTGTCCCCGGGCTTCAGGTAGAAGCTGTGCTTCTTGATGTCCTTGATGATGTCTTCCTGCTGCACCTTGCGCTTGAAGCGACGGAGGGCGTTCTCGATCGACTCGCCTTCCTGCAGCTTGATCTCGGCCAGAAAAATCGCCTCCCTTCAGCCTGGGCTGGCGCTACTCCGCCGCCAGACAGGCCTGCCGGGGGTCGCGCGACGTCAGGGTTCGCGCCTTGGTGCGCCCGGAACGTCGGGCGCGGCGCAAACGGGGCATTCTAGGGCGTCTCGGGGTCCGGGGGCAAAACGGGGGCTTCCGCGGCCAGCACCCGGTCGTAGACGGCCCGGGCAGGCAGCCCGAGCCTTCGGGCAACTTCCTTGACCGCCTCGCGCCGGGTGCGGCCTTCGGCGACCAGCCGGGCGTAGAGCTCCTCGGCCGGCTCTCCCGTTTCGCGCTCCGCCGCGGCCGCGGCGTCGGGGTCGGCCCCGGCGACGCAGAGCACCACCTCGCCGCGCAGCTCGCCGCGGGCCTCGACCTCGACGAGCAGCGCCGACAGCGTCGCCAGGCGGTACTCCTCGTGCATCTTGGTCGCCTCGCGGCACAGGAACGCCTCGCGCTCGCCGAACTCCTCGCGCAGGTCGGCGAGGGTCTCCCGCAACCGCAGCGGCGACTCGTAGAACACGAGCGTCTCGCGCCGGCAGCGCAGCTCGACGAGCGCCTCGCGCCGCGGCCTGGCGCGCGACGGCAGGAAGCCGACGAACAGGAAGCGGTCGGTGGGCAGGCCGGACACCGAAAGCGCGGCGACCACCGCCGAGGCTCCCGGGATCGGCACCACGGGCAGCCCCGCCTCGCGGGCCGCTCGCACGACCCGGTAGCCCGGGTCCGAGATGCCGGGCGTGCCGGCGTCCGAGCACAGCGCCACGTCCTTGCCCTCGCGCACCAGGGCGAGCAGTCGCTCGACCTTGTGGCGCTCGTTGTGCTCGAAGCAGGACGTGGTCGGCGTGGCGATCGCGTGAGCCGCCAGCAGCCGCCCCGTGCGCCGCGTGTCCTCGCAGGCGACGAGCGCCGCCTCGCGCAGCACCCGCACCGCCCGCGGGCTCAGGTCCTCGAGGTTGCCGAGCGGCGTGGCGACGACGTAGAGCGTCCCGGCCATCGCGGCCAGTGTCTCACGCGGCGCGGCGGCGACCTGTGGCCCGGCCGAGAGTAGCCTCAGGGGCGTCGCAACAGCTCGGCCGGGGCGACGCCCCGGATGGACGCCAACTGCAGGGAGCCCACTGTCAGCGCGACGGCCGGCAGCGCCAGGCCGATCGCGACTGCCCAGCCTGCGCCCGCCGATTCGGATCCGGTGAAGGCCGGTTGCAGGACCGCCACCGCGGCGCTCAAGGTCATCCCGCCGAGCGCGCCGAGCGCCATCCAGCCACCCAAGCGCCAGACCAGGTTCCGGAGCAAACCTTCGGCAGTGGCCCCGAGGGCCACCTTGAGGGCGAACTCCCGCGTCCCCGAAGTGGCGACCAGCTTCGCGACGCCGGAAACGCCGACGAGCGCCAGCGCCGCGGCCGCGACGGCAAGCGCGCCCGCGACGCCGGCAGCGAGGCGGAGGGCGGCCAATCGTTCGCTGGCCAGGTCCCTCAAGCGAATCGGGCTTTGGAGTGCGAGCCCTGGCCCGGTCTCGCGCAGGACCGCCGTGGCCGTCGGGAGGTCTTTCTCGGCCAGGATGACCTGGAGCAGGCCGCCTCGCCCCTGTGCGAGGGGCACATACAAGGCAGGCACGCCGGGACCGCCTCGAGCAGAGGCCTCCACGTCCGCGAGCACGCCGACGACCTCACGCTCGACATCCAGTTCCTGCCTGAGACGGCGACCCACGGCGACGCCGATGTCGCCCCACAGAGTCCGCGCCAGGAGCGCGCTGACCATCGCCACCGGGCGAGCCCCTCGCCGATCCTCCACGGAGAACGTCCGCCCCGCCAGAAGAGGAATGGAGAGGCGCTCCGGGTACCCCGGCATCGCGTCGACGACCGCCGTCCAGGTCCGGTTCGCGTTGTCGGCCGAGACGAACCACAGCACCTCCGGCCATCGCAGCGGGGCCGAACTGGCCAGAACGGCATCCACGCCCCCGGCGCGCAATCGGTCCACCGTCGCGTCCGCGAACAGGGTCTCCTGGCGCTGGGCTGCAGAAACCGGGAGGTCGGCGGTGACCTTGTCCCCGGGCTCGAATCCGAGTGGCGACGCGGCCAGACGTTGGAGGGAGCCCTGGAGGCCAACGGCGAGATGCAGCAACGGCACGGCCCCCACGATCTGTACGACCGCCACCCAGCGCAGCGCGCTCACCGCCCGGATCGCCCCACGCCCGCCGACGTTGCCGCCGTCGAGCAAGCCACGAGCAGGGTCCCGCCAGCGAAGAGGTGCCGCCATCGAGAGAACCGACAGCCCCAGCGCGGTCACCGACAGGACCAGCCAGAGCGCGAGGATCGAGCTGTCGATCCGCGGGTGCGCGCCTTCGGAGAACGGCACGAGAGCCGGCAGTCTCGCCACGAGAACGCCGGCGACGAACGCCGCGAGGAGTGCGCCGGGCACGACGAAGCCACTCGCGACGACACACTGCTCGGCGACCACTCGGGACGGCGTGGCTCCGAGCGCGATCCGTACCTGCCAGTCCCGGCCGCGGGCGGCCGTCTCTGCCATCAACACCCCAGCCAATCCCACGAGGCCGAGCAGGTAGGTGGCAACCGAGGACAGCGCGACCAGGAGGGCCGGCCACCAGAGCGGGCCGACGCCACGCGCGATCAATGGGCGGACGACCGGGTGCCAGCCGCCGTGAACTTCCGGAAACTGGCTTCCAAGGTCGCGAGAGAGACCCTCCAACTCAGACTGCAGGCCAGCGACAGTGGCTCCAGGTGCCAGCCTCCCGACGACTTTCAGGTAGCGCTGGTTTCGCTGGCGCCGGCCCATGTCGTCGGGCACGACGAAGAACGTGTAGGCGCCGGCGCGGCCGGGGAGTTCCAGCTCCCTGGGAGTGATGCCGACGACCCTGAACGGGCGGCCGTCGAGGCGCACATCGCGGCCGAGAATCTCGAATCCCACGTCGAGGGGCTCGAGGAGGCGTTGGCTGAGGACGATGACGTCGGCCTCGGCATCTCGCTCGTCGGGCGCAGGAGGCCGACCAGCGATCAGCGGTACGCCGAGCAGGTCCAGGAACCCCGGTGTCGTCGCCGCCAGCGTGATGGGTAGGCGCCGATCCTCGAACTCCAGGAGGCGAGTCGCCGGGAGCCACTGGAAGTGGGCAACAGCCGCGAGGTTCCGACTCTTCTCTCGCCACCAGGCGTACGATCCGTGGCTGACCTCGAGCAGGGATCCGTAGGTCGGGTGCGATTCCCAGATCTCGACGAGTTCCTCGGGTTCCGCGTAGGGCACGTCTGGTGCGACCAGCCCACGAACGACGGCCGCCGCACTCAGACAGACGGCCAGGGATGCCCCAACGAGGCCGTTCGCGAGCCAGCGGCTGGCCCGTCGGTGCACTATTCTTCGCCACGGTCGCTGGCCTTGCAGCGGCCGAGTTCCGCGCCGGGCGGAATCTCGCATCGGCAACGCCGGCCACAGTCTTCCTGGTCGTTGCATGCCAGACCGTCACACCGTGGCAACTGTCGGGATGAGGGTTCCTCCGCGGCGCGCCAAGCGAAGAGCGCCAGCGCGAGAAGCAGAAGGGCCAGAGTGGCTCTCTGGAGCCGACTGCGGAGGGGGATCATCGCGATGCGCGAGCCAGTTCTTCGGTCAATCGGTGTTGGTCGTCAGCGGAGAGGGCTCCCGTCTTTGCGAACAAGACCCTCGAATCGGACGACAGGAGAATCGTCTGCGGCGTATAGCGAATGCGGTAGGCATTCTGGATGTCGCGTCCCGGTCTCCCGAGGGTTGTGAATCGAGCGAGGTTGTGGTGACGACCGTAGTCGACGCTTGCCGGCTCGGTCAAGTTGACGACGACAACATGAGCGTTGCCCTTTGCGACGAGCCCCTCCCACAAGGGCCAGGTCTCATCGCAGACTCCACAAGTCTCGGACACCACCAGAGTCAGGACTGGTCGGGACGCGTCCTCGATCAGGGGCGGGAGGGTGGCACCAACGAGTGGCTGGTACGCGCCAAGCAGGTCGAGTCGGGACTCGGCCAACGCGCCGCGAGTCTCGCGAAGCGTCAACACCAGAGAGATCGTGGAGACGGTGAGTAGAAGAACGGAGAGCGCGATGGCCAGCCAGGTTCTTCTCGTGGGCGAGTCGGTAGTGTTCTCCAATCTGCACCGCTATCGGGCCGGACCGAGTCGGCCAACGGGCGGCTCGGTCCGGCGAGGTCGGGAAGGGCTAGTCGACGTAGCAGGTCCCGCCACTGTTCTGGGGGTTGTTACAGAAGCACTTGGAGCCGCAGTCACTCTTCTTCGTGCACGAAAGGCCGTCGCATGCCGGCGTGCAGCTGTTGCCATCGCGGCACGCCCATGCATCGGTGGCTGAAATCGAGGCGGCGGCGCCCACCAGAGCCACGACCAGCGCCGAACCCGTCAAGAAAGCTCGAAAGATCTTCATCGTCCCTCCTGAGACCAACGAAGTATACACAAAACGTAGAGCAATGGCGCTTAAGAACGTTTTGTGTGTGGTAAGAGGGTCGATTCTGATCGGGCGCCGATGCTGGCGCTGGCGACCCTGGTCGCTGCCGCAGTCGTCGCGCAGCCGCCCGCGGCCGGCACCGCCCGCATGATCGGCCAGTTGCGACGAGAGTCAGCGCAACGGGAAGGTCTGCTGCGGGAACAGCTCGGCCGGGTCGACGGGGCGGGAGAACGCGAACAGCACCGGCTTCATCGCGTCCAGGCGGCGATAGGCGACGCCCAGCCGCTGCAGGCGGCGCTCGAGCTTTTCGGCGTTCGTCGCGTTGACCGCAATCAGCGCCGCGTCGGGGGCGGCGTCGGCCGCGCGGCGGTGTTCGAAGAAGTACTCGGTCGTGGTCGGGCCCAGCTTCGACGAGCAGGTGAGCGCCCCGCCGGAGACGAAGTTGAGCTTGGCCGCGATGAAGAAGTCGGTGTGGCAGTGGCGGATGCCCGCCGCCTGCAGCTCGGCGGCGAAGTCGCGCCACTTCGCGTCGGCGTCCGCGGCGGCCGGCAGTTGCGCGATCGAGCCGAGCGCGCCGAACGCCAGCGCGCCGCCCAGCGCCAGTCGCCCCCCGCGGCTGGTGCCGAGCGCGCCCATCGCGACCGCGACCGGGATCGCCAGGAACAGGATGTAGCGGGGGTTGCCGGGGATCTGCGGCAGCGCGACGAGCGCCACGGCCGTGTTGACCGCGGCGAACAGCAGCACGACGCGGCGCGCTGGGCGGCCCGGGTCGGCGGGCGCGACGGCGAGGCGGGCGAGGGCCAGCAGCGCCAGCGCCACCGCCGCGAACGCGCCCGCGCGCAGCGCCGCGTCGATCGACGCGGGCCAGCCCGGGTCGTAGCCGAGCAGCACCGGCCACTGGTCGGTCGCGAGCAGCGCCAGCCGCTCGCCCCAGCCGGGAGCCGCCTCGGCGCCCGCCACCTTCTCGCCGCCCGGCAGCAGGTAGCGGAACGACAGGCCCGCGTTGGCGAGGTTCCACAGCACGCCGGGCGCGTAGCCCGTCGCCCAGCCCGCCACCAGCGCGCCGCCCGCGGCTGGCCAGCGCCGCGCGGGGGCCCACGCGAGCAGCGCGAGGCCGCAGGCGGCGAGCGGGATCACCGCCAGGATGTGGCACCACAACGCGAGCCCGAGCAGGGCGCCGATCGCCCCCCAGCGCGCGGCGTCCGCCCGATCGCCGAGCGACTGCGCGCAGGCCCACAGCGCGATCGCGCCCAGGCCCAGCACCTCGACGTAGTTGCCGTCGTTGGAGAGCGTGTAGCGGGTGACGAAGGCGGGTGCGAACGCGGCCCACAGGCCGGCGCCGAGCGCGGCAGGCAGCGGCGCTGCGGGCACCGCAGCCCGCGCCAGCAGGAAGGCTCCGGCGACGAACAGCGGGACGAAGGCGAGCGATGCCAGCGCGAACGCGCGCACGGGGTCGACGAGCGCCATCAGCGCCGCCGCCAGGTGCGACTTCATCGAGCCGCTGTACGGCACGTGCGGCACGAAGACGTGGTGCCGCCCTCCGTCGTGCACGTGGAGGGCGACGGTCCCCGAGAGCGCGCCGTCAGGGGTCAGGAAGCCTGCGCCGCCCTGCCACGCCATCGGCAGCCGCACCAGCAGCGCGAGGCCGACGGCCAGCAGCAGTGCGCGGCGCTCCTCGCGCGAGAGCGGGCGCTCCGGGGCGAGCGCCGCGGAACGCCACAGCCACGCGCCACCGGCGGCGAGCGCCGCGAGCAGCAGCGGCAGCGCCGGCAACGCGTCGAGCCAACCCGGGCGGTACGGCAGCCCCTCGGGGAACCAGCGCAGCGCCGCGACCCAGGCGAGCGCCGCGGCGAGCGCGCCCAGGCCGCGCACGTTCACGGCGCGAGCCGGCGACACACGAAGACGAGGTCGACGGCGTAGCGCGGCGCGAGCGCGCCCGCCTTCAGCATCAGCCGCATCAGCGGCACCGCCCACGGCCGGTTCCAGTAGCGCTGCAGCCAGTCGAGCTTGGGCAGCGGCGAGAGCCAGTTGAGGAACAGCTCGAGGTGGAGCCCGGTCGCGCTCGCGATCTCGAAGCCGCCCGCGCGCAGCAACGCCGCCACTTCGTCGTAGGAGAGCTCGGAGAGGTGATCGGGGCTGTACGGGCGGTCCGAGCCGTCGACCAGGTTGGCGAGCCGCAGGCGGTTGGGCGTCGTCAGGATCAGCGTGCCGCCCGGCTTGAGCACGCGGTGGAAGTCGGCCACCGCCGGCGCCGGGTCGCCCAGGTGCTCGATCAGTTCGCCCGCGAACAGCGCGTCGAAGGCGCCGTCGCGGAACGGCAGCGGGTGCGCCGAGCCGACCGCCCAGCGCACCTGCGGGAACGCGTCGCGGCGCGCCTTCAGCAGGTCGAGGTCGACGTCCGACGCGACGATCCGGAACGGCCAGTCGGGCCGGATCTCGGTGAACAGGCTGCGCCCGCAGCCGGCGTCGAGCACCACGCCGCCTCGCGGCACGTGGCGCAGGAACATCGGCTCCAGCCGGCGCAGCATCTCGGCGTGCAGTTCGAACAGGAACGGCTCGGTGGGCGTGTAGCCACCCTCCGCGTGGACCTTCTTGTAGTAGCCCGCCATCACCGCCGGGTCGTTGACCTTCCCGGTGACGAAGCGGTTCTCGAGGACTTTCCCCTGCGGCGAGCGCAGCACGCACTGGATGCCGATCAGCGGGGCGAAGCGGTAGTCGGGGTTGGTCCAGGAGTCGATCGCCGCCTCGCGCCGGCCGCCCTGCTCGAGCCAGACCGAGTGGGGGCCGATCGTCGTGAGGTCGAGCCCGACCCGGACCTGCGCGTCGCCCTCGGGCAGCCGCAGCGCCCACCAGCCGGCATGCGTCTCCGGGTGGCGCTCGTCGAGGTGGGAGTAGAGGTCGAGCGTGAAGACGTGGCGCTCCGCGTCCCGCACCCGGGTGCGCAGGTCGATCGTGGCCCGGCGCCAGGCGAGGTCCACGCTGCGCTGGAGCGGCTGGATGCGGCGCATGCTCCGGCGCAGGATAACAAAGGAGCCCGACCCGACCGTTGACACTGCGGCTCCGCCGTGAGACGTTTCGGGCCATCGGTCATACGTCCGTGGGGGGGTCGTGAAGGTTCTCGTCGTCGGCAACGGGGGGCGCGAGCACGCGCTCGTCTGGAAGATCCGCCAGAGCCCGCTCGTCAAGGAAGTGTTCTGCGCGCCCGGCAATGCCGGCATCGCGAAGGTCGCCACCTGCCTGCCGATCGAGACCTCGGACATCGTCGAGTTGGCCGACTTCGCCCAGGACGCGCGGGTCGGGCTGACCGTGGTCGGCCCCGAGCTGCCGATGGTGCTCGGCATCGCCGACGAGTTCGCCCGCCGCGGGCTGCCCATCTTCTCGCCCACCCGGGCCGCCGCGGAGATCGAGGGCTCGAAGGCGTTCGCCCGCGAGTTCATGACCCGCCACAAGGTCCCCTCGCCGCGTTACGAGGTCTGCAACTCCCTCGACGAGGCGCTCGACTGCTGCGCGCGCGCTCCGTTCGGCTTCCCGCTCGTGCTGAAGGCCGACGGCCTTGCCTCCGGCAAGGGTGCCGTGGTGGCGCACCACCGCGCCGAGGCCGAGGCGACCGCCCGAGCTCTGATGAGCGACAAGCGCCTCGGGCAGGCCACCGCGAAGATCGTGATCGAGGAGTTCCTGCCCGGCGAGGAGGTCTCCTTCCTCGTCTTCTCCGACGGCCAGAAGGCGCTGCCGATGGTCTCGGTGCAGGACCACAAGCGGATCGGCGACGGCGACACCGGCCCCAACACCGGCGGCATGGGCACCGTCTCGCCCGCCACCCACCTCACGCTCGACCTGCACAAGCAGATCATGGCGGAGGTGATCCTGCCGACGATCGGCGGGCTCGAGAAGGAGGGCCGCCGCTTCCAGGGCGTGCTCTACGCGGGCCTGATGATCACCGACAAGGGGCCGCGGGTGCTGGAGTTCAACGCCCGCTTCGGCGACCCGGAGGCCCAGGTGATCCTGGCCCGGCTCAAGAGCGATCTCGTGCCGGTGCTGCAGGGCGTGGCCGCGGGCCAGCTCAAGGAAGTGAAGCTGGAGTGGGCCAAGGAGGCCGCGGCCTGCGTGGTGCTGGCTTCGGCGGGCTACCCCGACGCGGCGCAGACCGGCCAGGAGATCCGCGGGCTGGAGGCGCTGGACGGCCAGTCCGACGTGCTCGCGTTCCACGCCGCCACGGCGCAGCGCGACGGCAAGGTGGTCACGGTCGGCGGCCGGGTGCTGGGGATCACGGCGCTCGGCGCCAGCCTGCCGGCCGCGGTGCAGCGCGCCTACGAGGCGACCACGAAGGTCTCGTTCGACGGGATGGCCTTCCGCAAGGACATCGGCGCCCGCTCGATCGCCCGCCTCGGGGCCACCACCGCCCGCTGACAAGCCGCGCCGGGCACTCGCGCCCGGCGGCGTTCACATCGCCACGCGGAAGCGGAACAGCTCGGCGACGTCGGGCGGACGGGTGCCGCCCGGCCGCGCGACCAGCGGCTGGCCCGCGACGTCGGTGATGCCCGGCAGCAGCACGACCTCGAGCACGCGCCCCGGCAGCAGCGCGTCGCCGGGGTCGACGGTGAGCGCCTTGCGTCCGCCGTCGTAGGTGAGGCGCAGGCCGACGAAGGCGCGGTCACCCGGCCGCGGCGGCCCCGCGTAGCGCAGCAGGACGCGCCCCGCGAAGGTGCGCTCGTCCATGTCGCGGCTGAACTGCAGGACGGGCTGGCCGTCCTGCGCGATCGGCTCGCCTTCCACCGGGAGGGTGAACACGACGGCTGCCGGCAGCGCGGGCCGCGGCGCGGGAGGCGGCGTGGGCGCCGCCTGGGCCTTCGCCTTGTCGGCCGAGGGCGCGGTCCCGAGCAGGACCCGCACGGCGTCGAGGTAGACGATGCCGTTGCGCGTCGTCGGCCGCCCCCACACCTGCACCCACTTCGCGGTGTCGCGCTTCGACTCGACGTCGAGGTCGAAGCCGTCGCCCTTCGGCTTGCGGCCGGAGATCCAGACCGACCACACGTCGTCCTTGATCACCCAGTCCTTGCGGTCGCGCATCGAGCGCGAGGGCAGGTCCCCGTACAGGTTGCGGCCGCGGAACTGGCCGCGCACGTGGACCATCTTCCCGTCCCAGCGCCCCGGGTTGTCGGCGAGGCGCTCGAGCGACACGTCCTCCGCGCGGATCTCGCCCCTGACGTCCTCGGGCGGGCCGGTGAAGCGCCAGAACTGGATGTAGTAGCGGGCATCCCCGGCGCTGCTCTGGGCCTGTGCCTGCTGGAAGACGCCGACCACCTCGACTTCCCTGCCCATCCACGCGCGCGCGGCCTGCTCCCAGTCGAACTGGATCTCCTGGACCGGGTAGAGCTGGATCAGTTGCGAGAACATCAGCGTGCGGAACGCGTAGCGGCCGAGCTCGATCAGCTCGAGCCGCCCCTTGGTGCGGATCGCGCGCCCCTCGTAGGCCGCGCCGGAGCTGATCAGGTCGTCGAGGTGGACGTCGGCGGGCCGCCCGTACATCCCCTCGTAGCCGTCGTAGCCCGACTGTGCGGCGGCCGGACTTGCGGCGCAGGCGGCGGCGAAGGCCAGGGCGGCGAGGAGACGCGCGGCGGGGACCATCCCGGCCAGTATAGGGTTGCCGGCGCGCCGCGTTGCGCCTCCCGGGGCCCGCGGCTACGATCCCGCGTCCGCGCCCCTTTCCGGGGCGCCTCGACCCCGCAGGTCCACGGCCGGAGGAGCGAATGTCCCAGGAGCGAGCCGTCGCCGATTTCAAGCCCTACATCCCGGACGCGTCGCCGGTGCCGGAGTTCACCCCGCGCGCCATCGTCGTCGGCATGATCTTCGGCATCATCTTCGGCGCGGTCACGGTCTACGTCGGCCTGCGCGCCGGCCTCACCGTGTCGGCCTCGATCCCGATCGCGGTGCTGTCGATCAGCCTGCTGCGGGCGCTGGGCAAGGCCACCATCCTCGAGAACAACATCGTCCAGACCACGGGCTCGGCCGGCGAGTCGGTCGCGGCCGGCGTGATCTTCACGCTGCCTGCGCTGATCTTCCTCGGCTTCGAGCTCGAGTACTCGCGGATCTTCCTGCTGGCGCTGATCGGCGGCTGGCTCGGGGTGCTGTTCATGATCCCGCTGCGCCGGCAGTTGATCGTCCAGGAGCACGGCAACCTGCTCTACCCGGAGGGCACCGCCTGCGCCGACGTGCTGATCGCCGGCGAGAAGGGCGGCAGCTTCGCCTCCCGCGTCTTCTACGGCCTCGGGCTCGGCGGCGTCTACACGCTGCTGCAGAACGGCAACGCGATCGGCCTGCTGAAGGAGACGCCGACCTACAACCCCGCCTTCCTGCCCGGCGCCTCCGTGCGCGCCTCGATCACCGCCGAGTACCTCGGCGTCGGCTACATCATCGGACCCAAGGTGGCGGGCGTGATCTTCGCGGGCGGCGTGTTCTCGTGGCTGGTGATGATGCCGGCGATCAAGTTCTTCGGCTCGATGGTGCCGGAGCCGATCTACCCGAGCCCGATCCCGATCGCGCAGATGACCTCCGACCAGCTCTGGAACTACTACATCCGCTACATCGGCGCCGGCGCCGTGGCTGCCGCGGGCCTGATCACGCTGGTCAAGACCATCCCCACCATCGTCGGCGCCCTGAAGGCGGGCTTCGCCAAGAAGGACGAGGCGGCGGGGGCGGGGGCCTCGGTCGGCGCCCGCATCGACCGCGACCTGCCGGGCACCGTGGTGCTCGGCGGCTCGGCCCTGATCGTGCTCCTGATGTGGTCGCTGCTCACGTTCAAGCCGGTGCCGGGCGCCATGACCTCGTGGTTCCACAACGCGGTCGCGGCGCTGCTGGTGGTCATCTTCGGCTTCCTGTTCGTCACCGTGTCCTCGCGCATCTGCGGCCTGATCGGCACCTCGGCCAATCCGGTCTCGGGCATGACGATCGCGACGCTGATGGCCACCTGCGCGCTGTTCTTCGCGGCGGGCTGGACGGCCCCGGCCTACGGCGCGCTGGCGCTCTCGATCGGCGGCGTCGTCTGCATCGCGGCCGCCAACGCGGGGGCCACCTCGCAGGACCTGAAGACGGGCTTCCTGGTCGGCGCCACCCCGTCCTACCAGCAGATCGCGCTGGCCGCGGGCGTCACCGCCTCGGCGGTCGTGATCGGCCTGACCCTGATCGCGATGAACACCGGGCTGCAGAAGTTCGACAAGGTCTCGATCGCGATGAACGCCAACGCGCTCACCGAGGGCGCCGTGATCGAGGGCGAGAAGGAGCACGCGGGCCAGACCTGGACCCTGATCAACGTGATCGGCTCCAAGACCGTGCCCGAGGGCAAGTACCTCGCCGACAAGACGACCGGCGAGATCGCCTACCTGTGGACCCAGGGCATCGGCAGCCAGGACGCTCCGGCCCCGCAGGCGCGCCTGATGTCGGTGGTGATCAACGGCATCCTCAACCAGAAGCTGCCCTGGGGCCTGGTGCTGCTCGGGGTGTTCCTGGTGATCACGATCGAGCTGCTCGGCATCCGCTCGCTGTCGTTCGCGGTCGGCTCCTACCTCTCGATCGGCACCACGGCGGCGATCTTCTGCGGCGGCCTCGTCAAGTCGCTGGCCGAGCGCGGCATGAAGCAGACGGACGAGGGAGAAGCCAGCCCCGGCGCGCTCTACGCCTCGGGCCTGATCGCGGCGGGCGGCATCGTCGGCCTGCTGGCGATCGGGATCAAGCTGATGGAAGCCCAGGAGCTGATTCCCAAGGACGCGATCAAGTTCGGCCCCGCGCTGGGCCTGGCGGGCAGCGACCTGTTCGGCCTGCTGGTCTTCTTCGGCCTCGCGTACTCGCTCTACCACTTCGCCCGCAAGCCGCTCTAACGGCGGGATTTGGGTTTGACAGCCGTGCGAGGAGCGTGTTACGTTCCTCGCACGCGCTTTCCTCCAAAATCAACGCCCTGAATCACTTGGAGCCGAAGGCAGCGCTTCAACGATGAAGTTCAAGGTCCTCGGCTGCTACGGCGGCAACGTCCAGACGATCGGGATGACGGCGTTCCTGGTCAACGACGTGCTCGGCCTCGACGGCGGGTGGGTCACCGGCGCGCTCAGCCTGCCGGAGCAGGAGAAGGTGCGCGACATCCTGATCTCGCACGCCCACCTCGACCACACCTGCAGCCTGCCCTTCATCGTCGACAACAACTTCGCCGTGCCGGGCTTCTGCCTGCGCATCCACGCCCTGCCCGAGGTCGTGGACGCGCTGCAGAACCACCTGTTCAACAACTCGACCTGGCCCGACTTCACCTGCCTGCCCAACGACAAGAACCCGGTGCTGCGGCTGCTCGAGGTGCACGACGAGCAGCCCTTCTACGTCGCCGGGCTGACGGCACGCGCGATCCGGGTCTCGCACCTGGTGCCGACCGCGGGCTTCATCGTCGACGACGGCCAGTCCGCGCTCGCGTTCTCGGCCGACACCGGCCCCACCCACCGCTTCTGGGAGATCGTCAACGACACCCAGAACCTGAAGGCGATCATCACCGAGTGCTCGTTCCCCAACGAGTTGCAGCGGATCGCCGACATCTCGGGCCACCTCTCGCCGCAGACCCTGGGCGAGGAGGTGAAGAAGATCAAGCGCGACGTGCCGATCTTCCTCTACGGCTTCAAGCCGCGCTTCATCCCCGTGCTCACCGAGCAGGTGCAGGCGCTGTCCGACCCGCGACTCGTGCTGCTGGAGCAGGGCCGCACCTACGAGCTGTAGCAGGACGCGGATTCACTCCGGCGCCGGAACCCGTGGCCGGGGGCGCGAGACGCGGTAACGGCCCAGGTCGCGCACGGGCTCGTAGTGCTCGATCATGCACTCGCGCAAGCCCGGGATCGCCCGCAGCCGGTACTCGTCGACGACCAGCGCGAAGCGGCGCGCGCGGCAGTCGGTCCGCAACGACGACAGGTCGGCGTGGCCGCGGCGCTCCATGTGGGGGAGGTTGACCGGGTCGACCCAGACCTGGCGCCGCGCGAGCACCAGGGCCGCGAGGTTCTCCGAGAGCACCGGCCCTCGCGCGTCCCGGATCAGGCGGTCCAGCTCGGCGGATTCCCAGGCGTTGTGCGGCGCCCGGATGGGACGCGGCAATCGCTCCAGGTCCCGGCCGGCGAAGGAGGCCGCAGCCAGGGCGACGAGCAGCAGCAGGCCCGGAAACAGCCCGGGTCGGTCCAGCGTGCGCCAGCAGACCGACGCGATCAGCAACAGGCCCAGCCACGGCTCGATCATGTAGTTCTGGGCGGCCCCGGACTTGGCGATGGCGGCGAACGATCCCATTGCCATCGCGCCGTAGAGGACCAGCGCCCGCCCCTGGCGGAAGACGGCGTGCGGCCCCCGGCATGCGACGACGGCCAGCGCCAGGACAGCCACCCCCCCGGCGACGGAGGCGAACTGGCCGAGCGAAGACAGCGCGCGGCCCCACTCGTAGTGGACGTCGACCGTGTAGACGAACAGGTGGCGGCTGGACGCGCCGCCGGTTGCGAGGTGGAGCACCAGCAACGGCCCGCCGATCAGGGCCAGCCCGAGGCAGGCCTCGCCCGGCACCCGCCGCCGGCGGGTGGGATCGAGCAGGCCGTCCAGCAGCACGGCGCAGGGCGCGAGCACGGCGCTGTGGCGGGTGAAGAAGGCGAATGCGAAGAAGAGCCATGCACCCACGAGCCGCCCGTGGCGGCGCTCGCGGGTGGCCGCCCGGTGCAGCGCCAGGCCGGCCAGCGTGAAGGCCAGCGCCTGCAAGTCCACACGGCCGCGCGGCGCCCAGGTCTGCACGAACCACGGCAGCACGAAGGCCGTCCCCCACAACGCGGCATCGAGGCGGCCGTGCCCCTCCTCGCGCAGCAGGCCCGCCAGCAGCAGCACGACGGCGAGGGTCGCCAGCAGCGACAACAGGCGCGGCAGCCACAACACGGGCTCGCCCAGCGCGGCGAAGCCCGCGTGGACGAGGGCCGGGAACAGCGGCGGGTAGATCGCGTGCACCATCGGGTAGGCGTCGACGGTACCGAAGTAGCGGCCCTCGGCCAGCAGCCTGGCGAGGACCAGCACGGTGCCTTCCCCGTAGTCGGCAGAGTAGGGCGAGCGCAGGTAGGCCGCGCCCGCGGACGCGAGCCGCCACAGTCCTTCCGCCCCGATGACGACGGCGCCGAGACGGGCCGCCCGTGCTGCACGATCGCGCCAGGGACTCCGGACCACACTTCAGACTGGCTCGCCCGTCGTGCGCCTTGGTGGACGCGCTGTCCGACGTCAGTGAACGGCGCGGCGCCCTGCTAGCATCGGGCCCATGGCACGGCTCAAGCAGCAGGCGATCGGGGACCTGGTCCGCCGACTGCGGGAGCAGCGCGGCCAGAGCCTGCGCGCCTTCGCCGCGGTCACCGGGTTCTCCCCGAGCTTCATCTCGCAGCTCGAGAACGGCCAGGTTTCGCCCTCGATCGACTCGATGGAACGGATCGCCAGCACCCTGGGCGTCACCCTGGGCGAGTTCTTCGCCGCCCTCGGCTCGGCCGAAGGCGGCGTGGTCGTGCGCGCGACGGAGCGCACGGAGCTGCTCAGCCAGTGGTCGAGCGCGACGATCGAGGCGCTCAGCCCGATGGTCCGCGGGCGCCTGCTGGAGCCCCTGATGATCACCCTGGAGCCGGGCGGACGCAGCGGCAAGCACCCGACGGCCCAGCCGCGCGAGGAATTCGCGCTCGTGGTCGAGGGCCAGGTCCGCCTGCGGCTGGGACCGGACTCGTTCGACCTCGGGCCGGGCGACTCGGTCACCATCCTGCGCGGCGAGAACCGCCTGTGGCTCAACGAGTCGCACGCACGGGTCAGGGTGCTGCTCGTGGCGGTCACCTGATCCGGGGCGGCGCTCCCGCGCCCCGCTGATCGCTGCCGCTGAACGCCCCGTGCGCCAAGCCGCACGGGGCAGGGCCCAGAATCCACCTGGTGACGAAGGAGGATCGATGAGACGGACTCTGGTTTCGGCCGGCTTCGGCCTTGCGCTGCTCGCAGGCTGCGGCGGGGGCGACAGCCCCGTGGCCCCGGGGCCGCCCACGGGTGGAGCGACCCCCACGCCGACAGCGACGCCAACTCCCACGCCGACGCCGAACCCCTACGCAGCGGCGTGCGGCACGCCGCTGCCCAACCCCGCCGACATCTACGGCTACCGGATCAAGGTCCAGCTCGAGCCGTCCCGCAACCGGAAGATCCTCAATGCCAGCCCGCAGGTCCGCAACGCGGCCTACTGCGCGGCCGTCGGGCTCGGTGGGACGTTCTGCAACACCCGGCTCGAGACCGACCCCCAGCGCGAGGCCTGCGACCACTACCTGTCGGGCGTCTCCGACAGCGGGCGTCCGGGACCGAACTGGTACCAGGTGGTCAACGACCAGAACGTGCGCTGCGGCGGACTGGGGTTGCCCTCGGAGGGGGCGGCCTGCGTGCTGAAGGAGATCACGCAGTACATGATCGACATCACGGCGCCCGGGAAGTACCGGGCCTGCTCGGCGAGCGGGAGCTGCGGCGTCTGCGTGATCGAGGAGTCGGCCTGGGGGGTGATCCACCCGAGCCCGGCCGGGATCTGCAAGCTGGACGGCAACTAGAGGCCAGGCGGGGCGCGGCTGCAGCAACGAGCTAGAGCCGGGAGCGTCCCAGGGAAACCAGGCTGCCGACGAGGCCGAGCGTCGCTCCGCCGAGGACCAGGGCCACGGCGGCCTCGAACGGCAGGAACGCCAGGGGCCGGCCGAGCAGGCCGGCGATCGCCTCCGACTCGCGAGTGACGAAGCGGAACGCGAGGCCCAGCAGCGCCAGCGAGACGAGGCCACCGAGCAGGCCCTGCAGCAGGCCCTCGACCAGGAACGGCCCGCGGATGTAGGCGCGGGTCGCGCCGACGAGTCGCATGATGTCGAGCTCGTCCTGGCGCGCGTAGACGGTCAGCCGGATCACGTTGGAGATGGTGAACACCCCGGCCAGCACCAGCACGCCTCCGAGCAGCGCGCCGACCCCGCGCACGAGGCGCACCGCCGTCGAGAGCCGCTCGATCCACAGCAGGTCGAACAGCACGTCCTCGACGCCCGGGGCCTCGCGGTAGCGCTCGGCGAGGCGCAGGGCCTGGCCGCGGGCATCCGCGCCGGGCGAGAGCGTCACCTCGAGCGAGGCCGGGAAGGGGTTCTCGCGCAGGTCCTCGGGCAGCGTCGCCAGGTCGCGGAAGAGCGCGCGGAAGCGCTCGAGCGCCTGCTCGCGGGTGACTCGCTCGACCTCCGCCACGCCGCCTTCGGCGCGCAGCCGCGCCTCCAGCGAGCGGACCACCTCGTCGGGCGCCGTGTCCTGCAGGTAGAACGTCACCTGGATCTGCCGGGTCCAGCGGTCGATCACGCCGTCGAGGTTGCTGGCGAGGGTCAGGAACGCGCCCAGCACGAACAGGCTGACCGCGATGGTGGCGATCGAGAGGGCGTGGATCAGGCGGCTGCGCCAGAGGCTGACGAGCGCCTCCTCCAGGAAGTAGACGAGCGCCCGGGACCACGCCATGTGTCGCAAGAAGGCGTGATTATAATGCGCGCGCCATGGCGATCGTGGTCGGCATCGCGGGGGGCACTGGCTCGGGCAAGACGTCGTTCGCGACGGGACTCGCGGAGCGCATCGGCCCCGACCGCTGCGCGACGATCGCCCAGGACTCCTACTACAAGGACGGCCGCGAGCTCAGCGCCGAGGCGCGGGCGGCGATCAACTACGACCACCCCGACGCCTTCGACACGCCGCTGCTGGTCCAGGACCTGATGGACCTCAAGGCGGGGCGCCCGGTGCCCTGCCTCGCCTACGACCACGCGAGCTACTCGCGGCGGGTGCTGCCCGACGCGCTGCTGCCCCGACCCGTGATCCTGCTCGAGGGCATCCTGGCGCTGGCCGAGCCCGAGCTGCGGCGGCTGATGGACATCAAGCTGTTCATCGACGCCGACGCCGACGTGCGCATCCTGCGCCGGCTGCGCCGCGACCTGAAGGAGCGCGGCCGCAGCTTCGAGTCGGTCGAGCGCCAGTACCTCGACTCGGTGCGGCTGATGCACCTCGAGTTCGTCGAGCCCTCCAAGCGCTACGCGGACATCATCGTGCCGCACGGCGCCGAGAACCGCGTCGCACTCGAGGCGGTGGTCGCCCGCGTCCTCACCCTGCTCGGCTGAACTCAGGCCGTCGCCACTCGCTCCAGCTTCTCCGGGTTCACCAGCAGGAACACGCGCCGGATCCGCTCGGCCTCCACGTCGATCGCGAGCACGGCGAACGGCCGGCCGCCGAGGGTGAAGAGCACGCCGGGGCGGCCGTTGACGCTGCGCCACTCGAGCGTCGTGCCCGGGTCGCGGCGGGCGAGGCCGATCATCATCCGCGCGACCTTGTCGGCGCCGACGATCGGGCGTAGCGCGGCCGTCACCACGCCGCCGCCGTCGTTCTGCGCGACCGCGTCCGCGGCCAGCAGCCGGGTCAGGCCCGCGAGGTCGCCGTCGCGGGCGGCGGCGAGGAACGACGCCAGCAGCCGCGCGTGGGCTTCGTCCCCGGCCGCCTCCGTCGGCGGCGCTCCCTTCAGCTTGAGGCGGGCGCGGCGATCGAGCTGGCGGCAGGCCGCCTCGCTCTTCCCCACCACCTCGGCGATCTCGGCGAAGGCGAGGTCGAAGCCCTGGCGGAGGAGGAACACGGCGCGCTCGTGGGGCGTGAGGCGCTCGAGCAGCAGCAGGAACGCGAGCGAGAGCTCTTCGCCGAGGGCGAGCACCTCGTCCGGTGCCGGCGCCGCCGGGCCGACCACCGGCTCCGGCAACCAGGGACCCACGTAGTCCACGCGTCGCACCTTCGCCGCACGCAGCGCGTCGATCGCCAGGCGGGTCACCGTGCGCACGAGGAACGCCTCGGGCTCACGCACCTCCGACAGGTCGACGCGCGAGAAGCGCAGCCACGCCTCCTGGACCACGTCTTCCGCGTCGCGCCGGGTGCCGAGCATGCGGTAGGCGATCCGCTGCAGGCGCGATCGCTGCGCCTCGAACGCGCGGAGCGCCTCACTCACGCCGCCTCCGCCAGCGCCGGGGCCGCGGGCATGGCCGGCTTCCAGTGGTACGCGCGCACGCCGCGCGCCTCCAGCTTCAGCACGGTCGTAGTCATCCGGCACACCGCCTCCTTGACGAACGCGCCCCACCGGCCGGTGAAGTATGTCGCGGCCGGCGAGTCGTCGGCGTTCAGCAGGTGCGCGAGCCCGGCACGACGGCCGAGGCTGACGCAGGAGAGCGTGAAGCCGAAGCGGAACGGGCGTGGCGAGGCGCCGCGGGCGAGGCGGGCGAGCTGGTCGCCGACGTGGGCGCCCATCGGCAGCGCGGCCTGGCAGGACAGGCGCGCGACGCCGCCAGGAGCCGGCGCGGCCGCGGCGTCGCCCGCGACCCACAGGCCGGGGTGGCCGGCCACCTGCAGCGTGGGCGCGACGACAACCCGGCCCTCGCGATCGGTCGGCAGGCCCCACTGGCGCGGCAACGGCGAGGGCTGCATCCCGCCGGCCCAGATCGCGACGTCGAAGGCGCGGCGTGAGCCGTCCGCCAGGACCGCGTGGGCCGCCTCCAGCGCCCGCACCGTCGCGCCCGACTCGACCGCGACGCCGAGTTCCTCGAACCGGCGGCGCAGGTAGCGGACGGCTCCCGGCCGGTAGCCGCCTTCGCCGAGCGGCGCGCGGGTCAGCAGCGTCACCCGCAGCCCGGGCCAGCGCTCGGCCAGCTCGCTGGCCGTCTCCAGCCCGGACGATCCGCCCCCCACGACCAGCACCCGGGCGCCCCGCGCCGCCAGGGCGGGCCAGCGTCGCGCGGCCTCGGTCAGCGGATCGGCGTCGCCTTCCGCCAGGTCGAGCGTGAGCGCGTGACCGGTCACTCCGGGCACGGCCGGCGCGGTGCGGCTGCCGAGCGCGAGCACGAGGTGGTCGTAGCCGAGGCGCTCGCCACCCACGCCCACCTCCTCACGTGCGATGTCGACTTCGTCGGCGCGACCCTGCACGAACCGCACGCCGGCCCGGGCCAGCAGCCGCGGGTAGGGAATCGTCTCGGGCCGGCCGCCCGCCAGCCGTTCGTGCAGACGGATGCGCTGCACGAACACGGGCTTGGGGTCGACCAGCGTCACTTCCGCACGCTTCTCCCGCGCGGCCCGAAAAGCCGCCATCAGCCCCGCGTAACCGCCGCCGACCACCACCACTCGCGCCATGGTTCCCGTCCTCCTGCACCAAGGACGGACGACGACGACGATTCGTGACGGATGGGGCGGGGGGCGCTACTGGCTTGCGACGCGGCCGCGCTCGATGGTGATCACGCGGCGGCCCATGCGCTGGATCATCTCGCGGTCGTGGGTGGCGACCAGCACCGTGGTGCCGCGGGCGTTGACCTCCTCGAACAGCTTCATGATCTCGGAGGCCATCTCCGGGTCGAGGTTGCCGGTCGGCTCGTCGGCCAGCAGCAGCATCGGCTCGTTGATCAGCGCGCGCGCGATCGCCACCCGCTGCTGCTCGCCGCCCGAGAGCTGCAGCGGGAAAGCGTGCAGCTTGTGGTGCAGGCCGACCGCCTTCAGCGCCGCGAAGGCGCGCCGCTTCTGCTCCTTCGCCGGCACCCCGAGGATGCGCAGCACGAAGGCGACGTTCTCCAGCACCGTGCGCCGCTTGAGCAGCTTGAAGTCCTGGAACACCACGCCGACCTGGCGCCGCAGCTCCGGGATCTGCGCCTCGGGGATCGCGGTCACGTTGCGGCCGGCGACCAGGATCTGACCCGCGGAGGGGATCTCCTCGCGGAACACCAGCTTGAGGAACGTGGTCTTGCCCGCTCCGGAGGGCCCGGTCAGGAAGCAGAACTCGCCCTTCTTGACGTGCAGCGTCACGTCGGCCAGCGCCGAGGACTCGCGGTCGTACTGCTTGGCGACGTGGAAGGCCTGGATCATCGGGCCCGCATGGGATCATCGAACGATGCCGGGGTCGCTGCACGATTTCAACCCGCCGCCGGGCCTGCGCGGCGGCCACCGCCAGACGCTGGCCGGCTTCTTCTTCCGCCGCCACCTGGACTGGCCGCACCCGGTCGAGGACGTGGTGGTCGACGCCGGCGACGACGTGCGGCTGCTGGTGCGGGCGTCGTGGCAGCCGGGCCCGCGCGAGGCGCGGCCGCTGCTCGTCACGGTGCACGGCCTCGGCGGCTGGGACGCGGCCACCTACGGCCTCGCCACCGGGCAGGTCGCCTGGGCCCGCGGCTGGCACGTCGCGCGGATGAACATGCGCAGCGCGGGCGACGCGGCCCTGGTCTGCGCGCGGCTCTACAACGCGGGGCTCGACGGCGACCTGCTGGCGGTGCTGCGCCACTTCGCCGGCCTCGTGCCGCGGATCGCGCTGTGCGGCTTCTCGCTCGGCGGCAACATGGCGCTCCTGATGGCCGGCCGCCGCGCGGCCGCGGTGCCGGCCGCGGTCCGCGCCGTCGCCGCCGTGTCACCGCCGGTCGACCTGCTCGCCTGCGTCGAGGCCCTGGAGCGGCCCGCCAACCTGGCCTACCAGCGCTACTTCGTGGTCAAGCTGCAGGAGGCGTACCGCTGGCGCCAGTCGCTGCGCCCCGATCTCTACGAAGCCGGCCGCGAGCGCGGGGTGCGCAGCGTGCGCGAGTACGACGAGCGCATCACGGCGCCCTACGCCGGATTCGCGAGCGCGCGCGAGTACTACGAGCGCTCGTCGGCGGGGCCGTGGCTGTCGTCGATCGAGCGCCCCACGCTGCTGCTCACGGCTTCCGACGACCCGCTGATCCCCGCGCACAGCGTCACCGGCCACCCGCTGCCCTCGAGCGGCACCGTGGTGCGCGAGGTGGCGCCCACCGGCGGCCACGTCGGCTTCGTCGGCCGCGCCGACGCCCCGGGCCGCTTCTGGGCGGCGCGGCGGGTGACGGACTTCTTCGCCGGGCGGCTGGAGGCCGGCGGCTAGCGGACGGCCTCGCGCAGCAGCGGGCCGAGATGGCGCCAGACGTTGTCGGCGATCCGGCGCTGGCCAAGGGCGTTGGGGTGGATGCCGTCGGGCAGGTTGAGCTCCGGGTGGCCGGCCACGCCGTCGAGGAAGAACGGCATCAGCGTGGCGCCGGCCCTCCGCGCGACCTCCGGGTACAGCGTGCGCAACTCGGCCTGGTACTCGGCGCCGTAGTTGGGCGGCACCTCCATCGCGAACAGCACCAGCACGGGCGGTGGCGTCACGGCCTTCGCCTTCGCCAGGATCGCCTCGAGGTTCGTCCGCAGTGCGCAGAGGTCCTGGCCGCGCAGGGCGTCGTTGGCGCCGGTCTCGAGCAGCAGCACCCGCGGCTGCTGTCGCAGCAACCAGTCGATGCGCCCGAGGGCGCCGGCCGAGGTTTCGCCGCTGACCCCGGCGTTGACCAGCCGCAGCGGCAGCTTCGCCTTGTCGACCTGCTGCTGGACCAGCGCGGGCCACGCCTGCTGTGGGTCGAGGCCGTAGCCCGCCGTCAGGCTGGTGCCGACGCAGAGCACGACTCCGCGCGGGTCCGGAGTCGCCGCCGGGCGGGCCGCGCCGCCCGCTTCGTCGGGGCGGCTGCAGCCGGCCGCGAGCAGGCCGGCCATCCCGACTAAGATCGAACGACGGCCCCCCGCGGCCCCCACCGTCCTTTTCCCGGGATCTTCTTCCATGCCCATGATCGAGTGCGTCTCGCTCACGCAGTCCTACGCCTCCGGCGGCCGCGAGCTGACCGTTCTCGACGCTATCACGTTCGCCCTCGAGGCCTCGTCGACGACCGCGATCGTCGGCCCGTCGGGCAGCGGCAAGAGCACGCTGCTGGGCCTGCTGGCCGGGCTCGACCGGCCGAAGGCAGGCCGCGTCGCGCTCGACGGCGTCGACCTCGGGCCGCTCGACGAGGACGCCCGCGCGCGGCTGCGCGCCCTGAAGGTCGGCTTCGTGTTCCAGTCGTTCCACCTGGTGCCGACGCTGACGGCGCTCGAGAACGTCAGCGTGCCGCTCGAACTCCTGGGGCGCCCCGCGCGCGAGCGCGCGCGCGAACTCCTCGCCCGCGTCGGCCTCGGCGAGCGCGGCCACCACTACCCTGCCCAGCTCTCGGGCGGCGAGCAGCAGCGGGTGGCCGTCGCCCGCGCCTTCGCCGCCGACCCGCGGGTCGTGTTCGCCGACGAGCCGACCGGCAACCTCGACGCGCGCACCGGCGCCTCCGTGATCGAGCTGATCGAGGAGATCCACCGCGAGCGCGGCACCACGCTGGTGCTGGTCACCCATGACATGGACCTCGCGAACCGTGCCGACCGCGTGCTGCGGCTGCGCGACGGGCGCCTGGTCGGGGACGAGGCCCGTGGCTAGCACCGCCGTGCGCTGGCGCTTCGCGCTGGAGACGGCGCGGCGCGAACTGCGGCACCAGCCGCGGCGCCTGCTGCTGCTGGCGCTGCCGCTGGCGGTGGGCGTGGCCGCGCTGGTCTCGGTCGCCGCGTTCGAGGCCGGCGCCCGCGACGCGCTGCGCCGCGAGGCCCGCGGCCTGCTCGGCGCCGACCTCGCGCTGGGCGCCAACCGCCCCTTCACGCCGGCGGCGCAGGCGCTGCTCGACGAGTTGCGGACGCAGGCGGGGCCCGGCACCCGCGTCGCGCGCGTGACCAGCTTCGGCGCGATGGCGCGGGTCGCGGGCCGGGACGGGGCGCGGCTCGTGCAGGTGTCCGCGATCGAGGGCGGCTACCCGTTCCACGGCGGCTTCCGCGCGACGCCCGTCGAGGCCCGCGAGCGCCTCGCCGAGGGTGCGCCCCGCGTGCTCGTGGACCCGTCGCTGCTGGCCTCGCTGAACGTGGCGGTCGGCGACCGGGTAGAACTCGGCGCCGTCTCGTTCGAGGTCGCGGGCACGTTCGAGGGCTGGCCCGGCGACCTCGCCTTCCGCACCGCGTTCGGGCCGCGGGTGGCGATCGACGCCCGCCACGTCGCGGCCACGGGCCTGATGGGCTTCGGTGCGCGGGTCCGCCACGAGGCCTACCTGGCCCTCGCGGACGGCCGCGATCCCGTGCCGCTGGTGAGCGCGTACCGGCCGCGCCTCGCGCGCGAGCGGGTGACGCTGCGCTCGCCACGGGACGACGAGGAGCGCGCGGGCGAGGCGCTCGGCCGCATGAGCCGCTTCCTCGGCCTGGTCGGCTTCGCCGCGCTGCTGCTCGGCGGCCTCGGCGCGGCGGCCGGCGTGCACGCGTTCGTGCGACGGGCGTTGCCGAGCCTGGCGGTGCTGCGCGCGCTGGGCGCCTCGTGGCGCGACCTGGCGGCGGCGCTCGGCGTGCAGGTGGCACTCGCCGGGGCGCTGGCGGGAATTGCCGGCACCGCGCTCGGCCTGCTCGTCGCGCGCGCGCTGCCGCGGCTGCTCGGCGCCTGGCTGCCGGTGGCCGTGGAACCGGCCGCGGCGCCGCTGGCGATCGCCTCGGGCCTGACCACCGGCCTGCTCGCGATGTTCGCGTTCTCGGCCCTGCCGCTGCTGGCGATCCGCGACGTGCCCGCGCTCGCCGTGTTGCGCGAGGGGCTCGCGGCGCCGGCGCGACCGGCCTGGCGCGATCCCGCGCGCCTCGGGCTGTCGCTGCTCGTGGCCCTCACGCTCGCCGTGCTGGCGGTCGTCCAGGCCGGCCGGCTCGGGGCCGGGCTCGCCTTCGCGGGCGGTGCGGCGGCGGCCGCGCTGGTCCTCGCCCTGCTCGCGCGGCTGCTGGTGCGGGCGCTCGCGCGGCCGCTGCCGTCGGCACTGCCGTACCCGCTGCGCCAGGGCCTCGCCAACCTGCAGCGGCCCGGGCACCAGACGACGCCGGTCGTCGTCGCGCTCGGCTTCGGCGGCTTCCTGCTGGCGCTGATGGCGCTGGTCGAGGCGAACCTGGTGCGCGGCCTCGACCTCGGCGACGCCGCCGGCCGCGCCAACGTGGTCGTGTTCGAGATCCAGCCCGACCAGGTGGCGCAGGTCGACGCCGACCTGCACGCGCGCGGCGCAGCGCCCGCCCCGGCGGTGCCGATCGTCGCCATGCGCCTCGCCAGCGTGAAAGGCGAGAGCGTCGCCGAGGCGCTCGGCGAGACCGATCCCGAAGGCGAAGATCGCCGCCCGCGTGGCCTGCTGCGTCGCGAGTACCGCAGCTCCTACCGCGACCACGCGACGCCCGCCGAGACCACGACCGCGGGCGAGCGCTGGGCGCCGGGCGCGGCGCGCGCGCTCGCGGCCGGCGAGCCGGTGCCCGTCTCGCTCGACGCGGGCCTCGCCGAGGAGATCGGCGTGAGCATCGGGGACGAGCTGGTGTGGGACGTGTCCGGCGTGCCGCTGCCGTCGCGGGTCACCCACCTGCGGCGAACCGACTGGTCGCGGATCGAGCCCAACTTCTTCGCCGTCTTCCCCGAGGGCCCGCTGGAGGCCGCGCCCCGCACGTTCGTCACGCTGGCGCGGATCGAGAGCGCCGAGGACCGCGGCCGCGCGCAGCGCGAGCTGCTCGAGCGCTTCCCCAACCTGGCCGTGCTCGACGTGACGGCGGTGCGCGCGTCGGTCGAGGGCCTGCTCGCCCAGTTCGCGCTGGCCGTGCGCTTCATGGCCGGCTTCTCGCTCGCGGTCGGCATCGTCGTGCTGTCGGCCGCGCTGCTGGCGCTGCGCCGGGAGCGGCTGCGCGAGGCCGCGCTGCTCAAGACGCTGGGGGCGACGCGGCACCAGGTGCGGACGGTGGCGGTCGTCGAGGGCATGGCGCTCGGTCTGCTGTCCGCGTTCGGGGCTGCGGCCCTCGCGCTCGGCCTCGGCCTGCCGCTGCTCGACCGCTTCTTCGAGGTGGCGCCGGCGGTGCCGTGGGCGCCGCTCGCGGGCCTGACGGCGGGCCTCGCGGCCGGCGCGGGTCTGGCCGGGGTGCTGACGGCGGCCGAGGCCTTCCGCCGCACCCCGCTCGAGCTGCTGCGCACGGAGTAGCATCGCGCGGGAGGCGACGATGGCCGAGTCGCTGCGCACACGGCTGGAGCGGACCCTGCTCAACTTCTTCCCGGCCTACCGCGGCACGGGCGGGCGCATCCGCTACATCGCGGCCGACTGGAGCGAGGTGCGGATCGCGCTGCCGCTCAACTGGCGCACGCGAAACTACGTGGGCACGATCTACGGCGGCTCGATGTACGGGGCGCTCGACCCGATCTACATGGTGATGCTGATCAAGCGTCTGGGCCCGGACTACGAGGTGTGGGACAAGGCAGCCAGCATCCGCTTCCGGCGCCCCGGGCGGAGCACGCTGCACGCCACGTTCCGCGTCGACGACGCGCTGCTCGACGCGATCCGCGCCGACGCCCTGCGCGACGGCCGCACGGAGCGCACGCTGCACGTCGACCTGGTCGACGCGGGCGGCGAGGTCCATGCGAGCTGCGAGAAGCTGCTCACGATCCGGCGCCGGGGGCGGCGCGCGGCGTGAACGCGGCCCTGGTCGTGGCGGCGGCGTTGTGCGCGCTGGTGGCGCTGGCGCACTCGTATCTCGGCGAGCGTTACGTGCTGACCCGGCTGTTCCGCCGCGAGCTGCCGAAGCTGCGCGGCGGCACCGAGTTCACGAAGCAGGTCCTGCGCTTCGCGTGGCACCTGACGAGCGTGGCGTGGCTCGGCTTCGGCGCGCTGCTGCTGGCGCTCGCGGCCGGACCGCCGAACCCGGACACGCTGCGCGCGATCGTCGCCGTCGCCTTCGGCGTGCACGCCGCGATCACGCTGGGCTCCTCGCGCGGTCGCCATCTCGCCTGGATCGCCTTCCTGGCGATCGCCGTGCTGGCCGCGATCGGCTGAAGCGGGGTCAGGAGACGGGCGGCGGCTCCTCGATCGTGACCTTCATCTCGACGCGCTCGAGCGCGCGCTCGCCGTCGACCGGAAGCAGGCTGATCGCGTCGGCGACCTCGATCCCCTCGACGACCTCCGCGAAGATCGTGAACTTCCCCTGCAGCGTGGGCTGCGGGTAGAGGCAGATGAAGAACTGCTGGCCCGCGGACGCCGGCACGCCGGGCTTGAGCACTGCGGCGACCACGCCGCGCTCGAACGACGCCTGCGTGAACTCCGGGCGCATCGTGCCGAGCCCCGTCGTGCCGTAGCGCGACTCGAAGCCCTTCTTCGCGGAGATCGGGTCGCCGCCCTGCACGATCGCGTGCTTGATGACGCGGTGGAAGGTGGTGCGGTCGTAGCCCTTCGCCTTCGCGGTGGCGACGAAGGCCTTGACGTGGCGCGGCGCGAGGTCGGGCCGCAGCCGGATCACGATCGTGCCTTTCGCCGTCTCGATCCGCGCGCGGGGGAACGAGGCGGTCGCGTCGGGCGTGGCGGTGGCGGCGGGCTCCGCGGCCGGCGGCGGCTCCTGGGCGACAGCTCCCGGCGCGGCCAGCAGCAGGCTCAGCGCCAGCGCCGCCGCTCCCTTCACGCCGCGCCCTCGAACAGCGTCTTCAGCTCGTTCGCGACCTCCGGCTCGAGGTCGGTGAACGAGAGACCGTGGGCGTAGCCGAGCGGCTGCGACTCGCGCCACTGCACGGTGCCCTCGAACTTGAGGAAGTTGTGGGTGGAGGCCGAGACGTGGAGGCCGACCCGGATCCGGGTGCCGAGCTCGAGCGGCACCAGCAGGTTGACCTGGGCGCCGCCCGAGCTGAGGTTGACGAGCTCGCCGAGCGCCAGCGGCGCGCTCTCCTGCGACAACACCCGCACCTTGACCATCAGCTCGCGGCGCGGCTGGCGGCGCCGCTCCGGCTCCTCGCGCGGCGGGCGCGGCGCCAGCAGCGCGCGTTCGCAGGCGGCCAGCAGGTCCTGGAAGGCGAACGGCTTGCCGACCAGCCCGGCGACGCCGGCCTTGACCCCGCGCTGGAAGGTCTCCTCGTCGTTGCGGGCGGTGGCCAGGATCACGGGCGGCGCATCGGGCAGCTCGCCCAGCTTGTCGAGCACGCCCCAGCCGTCGAGTCCCGGCATCATCACGTCGAGCAGGATCAGGTCGAACGGCGAGCCGTGCAGCTTCTCGAGCGCCGCCGCGCCGTGCTCGGCCTCGGCCACCTCGTAGCCCGCACCGCGCATCACGGCGACCAGCAGGACGCGGACGTCCTCCTCGTCGTCGACCACGAGCACGCGCTTGCCGGTCGCCTTACTCATCCCACTCTCCCTCTTCGAGCCAGCGCTCGCGGGCCGCCAGGCGACGCTCGACCTCCGCGCGATCGCCGAGGGTCGAGGCGCCCGCGCCCTCGACCGCGCACGACGCCGCGCAGCAGGCGAACGCCGTCGCCTCCAGCGGATCTGCCGTCTCATGGTAGCGGAGCAGCAGGGCGGCTGCGAAGACGTCGCCCGCGCCCGTGGGGTCGACCTCGGGGCGGGGCAGGCTGGCGACCGGCTGGACCCCGGCCCGCGACAGCAGGTCCACCCCGCGCCAGCCGCGGGTCACGGCCACGAGCGGCACGTGCCGCAGCAGCGCCTGCGGCGAATCGCCCTCGGCCAGATCGCGCTCGGAGAGGGCCAGCAGGTGCACGCCGGCCAGGTCGGCCCCGGGGTCGCGCCAGCGCGCGGGCCGCACTGCACCCTCGAGGTCGACGGCCCGCACGTAGCCCTGCGCGATCGCCGCGACGGCGTCGGCCTCGAACGCGCGGGCGAAGCCGGGGCCCAGTTCGCCCGCGACCGGCGCCAGCAGCAACGCTTCGGGCCGGCGCCACGGGTCCGGCACGCGGCCCGGGTCCAGCGCGTCGGCGCGCGCCGGCATGCGTTGGCTTCGAGCCTCGCCCTCGTAGACGTTGACGAACCGGGTCGTGCGGGCCGCGCGCTGGACGAACGTCTCGATCCCCGGCAGCTCGCGCGCCGGGTCGAACTCGGGCCCCGCCGAGGTCAGCACCGCGACCTCCCAGCCCAGCTTGCGGCCGCACAGCGCGGCGTACGACGCGGCGCCGCCCAGCACGTCGCGGCCGGCGACCTCGTCCCACGTCACATGGCCGGCGACCAGCAGCCGCGGCACGACGCCTCGTCAGGCCCGCGGCTTCTCGAACAGCGGGATCTGGGAGCTCTGCGGCGCCTGGGCGACCGCCACCGGGTAGCGCCCCGAGAAGCAGGCGGTGCAGTGGCGCTGGCCGGGGGCGTCGTCGGCCGCGGCCAGCAGCCCGTCGTGGGAGAGGTACGCCAGCGAGTCGGCCTCGACGTGGGCGCGGATCTCGTCGACCGTCGCGTTGGCGGCGATCAGCTCGCTCTTGAGCGGCGTGTCGATGCCGTAGTAGCAGGGACCGGTGGTCGGCGGGCTGGAGATCCGCAGGTGGACTTCCTTCGCGCCGCCGGCGCGCACCATGCGCACGATCTTGCGCGAGGTGGTGCCGCGCACGATCGAGTCGTCGATCAGCACCACCCGCTTGCCCTCCAGGATCTCGGTCACCGGGTTGAGCTTGATCTTGACGCCGAACGAGCGGACCTTCTGCTTGGGCTCGATGAACGTGCGGCCGACGTAGTGGTTGCGGATCAGCCCCCACTGGAACGGCAGGCCCGCCGCCTCGGCGTAGCCCATCGCCGCGCCCATCCCGCTGTCGGGCACCGGCACTACGATGTCGGCGTCGGCCGGGGCCTCGCGGGCGAGCTGGCGGCCGAGGGCCAGCCGGGTCAGCAGCACGTTGCGGCCGAACACCCGCGAGTCGGGCCGCGCGAAGTAGACGTGCTCGAACACGCACTGCCGCACCGGCTCGGGCGGGAACGGGCGGAACGAGCGCATGCCGTCGCGGTCGAAAACCAGCATCTCGCCGGGCTCGACGTCGCGCACGTACTCTGCGTCGATCAGGTCGAGCGCGCAGGTCTCGGAGGCGATGATCGGCGCGCCGTTGAGGCGGCCCAGCACCAGCGGCCGGAAGCCCCACGGGTCGCGCGCCGCGACCATCGCGTCGGGGGTCAGGAACAGCAGCGAGAAGGCGCCCATCACCTTCGACAGGCTGGCCGCCACCGCGTCCTCCAGCCGCTCGCGGTGCGAGCGCGCGTAGAGGTGCAGCACGACCTCCGTGTCCGACGTCGACTGGAAGATCGAGCCGGCCGCCTCCAGGTCGCGGCGCAGCATGTGGGCGTTGGTCAGGTTCCCGTTGTGCGCGATCGCGATCGGCCCGCGGTGGCAGTCGATCACGTAGGGCTGGGCGTTCGCGGCCACGGTGTCGCCCGCCGTCGAGTAGCGCACGTGGCCGATGGCCGCTTCGCCCTCGAGCGCCTGCAGGTGGCCCTCCTCGAACACCTCGTTGACGAGGCCCATGCCCTTGTGGGTGCGCAGCCGGCGACCGTCGGTGGCGACGATGCCGGCCGACTCCTGGCCGCGGTGCTGCAGCGCGTAGAGCCCGAGATAGGCGAGGTGCGCGGCTTCCGGGTGGCCGAAGATCCCGAACAGCCCGCACTGGTCGTGGAAGCGGTCGGTCTCGAGGGGCGTGCGCCCGAAGCGCGCGGAGGTCATGGCCGATGCTAGCCCAGCAGTCGCTCGAGGCTCGTCCAGGCCCCGTGCAGGCGGGCGATCGGCTCGTCGAGGGCCGGCGCGCCGCCGATCGCGAGGCGCAGACTGTCGCCGCCGACCGTGCCGAGGCGCGCGCAGGGCACGCCGTGGCGCGTGGCGACCGCCGCCAGCGCGGCCGCGTCGCCGGTGGTCACCACCATCCGCGAGGGCGCCTCGCCGAAGAGCAGCGCGTCGGTGCGGAGTCCGGAAGCGGGCAGATCCAGCGTCGCGCCGAGACCCGGCTCCTCGCCGGCGAAGCAGGACTCGGCGAGCGCGACCGCCAGGCCGCCGTCCGCGCAGTCGTGCGCGGAGCGCAGCAGGCCCGCGGCGTTGGCCTCGAGCACGCAGCGGTAGAGCTTCGCCTCGGCCTCGATGTCGAGCCGCGGCGGGCGGCCCTCGACGCGGCCGTGCACCGTCTTCAGGTACTCGCTGCCGCCGAGCTCGCCGGTGCAGGCGCCGAGCAGCACGACCTCGTCGCCCGCCGCGCGGAAGGAGCGCGCCAGCACCTTCGACACGTCCTCGAGCAGCCCGACGATCCCGATCGTCGGCGTCGGGTAGATCGCCACCCCGTCGGTCTCGTTGTAGAGCGACACGTTGCCGCCCGTGATCGGGACCTGCAACGCGCGGCACGCGTCGCCCATGCCGCGGATCGCCATCACGAGCTGGCCCATGATCTCGGGCTTCTCGGGGTTGCCGAAGTTGAGGCAGTTGGTGGCGCCGATCGGCTCCGCCCCGGAGGCGACCACGTTGCGACAGGCCTCGGCGACCGCCAGCCGCGCGCCCTCGTAGGGGTCGAGCCAGACGAGCCGCGCGTTGCAGTCGACCGACATCGCGAGGCCCTTCCGCGTGCCCTTGACGTGGATCACCGCCGCGTCCGAGCCCGGGCCCACGACCGTCGAGCCGCGCACGGAGCAGTCGTACTGGCGGTAGACCCAGCGCTTGCTGGCGATCGTCGGTGCGGCGAGCACCTGCAGGAGCGCGTCGCCGAGGTGCGCGGGCTGCGCCAGCGCCGAGAGGTCCGCGTCGGCGGCGGGGTTCTTCGGCTCGACCCACGGGCGGTCGTAGACGGGCGCCTCGTCGGTCAGCGCCTCGTTCGGCACGTCGGCCTCGAGCGTCGCGCCGTTCCAGACCCGCAACCGCTTCTCCGCGATCACGTGGCCGATCGCCTCGGCGTGAAGGTCCCACTTCTCGAAGACGCGGATCACCTCGTCCTCGCGGCCCTTCGCCGCGACCAGCAGCATCCGCTCCTGCGACTCGGACAGCATCACCTCGTACGCGGTCATGCCGGTCTCGCGCTGCGGCACCTTGCGCACGTCGATCTCGACGCCGGTGCCGGAGCGGGCGCCCATCTCCGAGGTCGAGCACGAGAGCCCTGCCGCGCCCATGTCCTGGATGCCGATCACCGCGCCCGTCTTCATCGCCTCGAGACAGGCCTCGAGCAGCACCTTCTCCATGAACGGGTCGCCGACCTGGACGGTCGGGCGCTTCTCCTCGGAGCCCTCGCCGAACTCGGCAGAGGCCATCGTCGCGCCGTGGATGCCGTCGCGGCCGGTCTTGGCGCCGACGTAGAAGACGGGGTTGCCGATGCCGTCGGCGCGGCCCTTGAAGATGCGGTCGGCCTTGACCAGGCCGAGGCAGAAGGCGTTGACCAGCGGGTTGCCCTGGTAGCACGGCTCGAACACGACCTCGCCGCCGACGGTCGGGCAGCCGAAGGCGTTGCCGTAGCCGCCGATGCCGGCGACGACGCCCGAGAGCAGCCGGCGGTTCGCGGGATCTGCGGGCGGGCCGAAACGCAGCGAGTTGAGCACCGCCACCGGCCGCGCGTTCATCGTGAAGATGTCGCGCAGGATGCCGCCGACGCCGGTCGCCGCGCCCTGGTAGGGCTCGATGAACGACGGGTGGTTGTGCGACTCGATCTTGAAGACGGCGGCCAGCCCGTCGCCGATGTCGACGGCGCCGGCGTTCTCGCCAGGGCCCTGCAGCACGCGGGGGCCGGTCGTCGGCAGGCCCCGCAGGTGCTTCTTGGAGCTCTTGTACGAGCAGTGCTCCGACCACATCACCGAGAACAGGCCGAGCTCGGTGCGGTTGGGCTCGCGGCCGAGCCGGCGCTCGATGCGCTCGTACTCCTCGGCTGTCAGCCGGTGCTGCTCCAGGACTTCGGGCGGGGGCATCGCCATGGCGGGGCCGATTGTCTCATTGCAGGGCGCCGACGGCCCGGCGGCCCGGGCAAGGACTACGCCTTCGGCCGCCGCACTTCGAACCCGTCCGCGAAGCCGCGAAAATGGGCGTCGTTCCAGGTGAGCAGCAGATCGATCCCCGCCTTGCGGGCGCAAGCGGCGATCAGGCCGTCGTAGAGCTGGCCGCCGACGACGCCGCTGGCCGCCGCCCTCCGCAAGTAGGTCCAGTACTCGCCGCTGTCGAGGGTGACGATCTCGGCGTTCGCCCAGTTCGCGTGCAGCACCTCGAAGGCGACGCTCGCGGCGAGGTTCTTGTTCTTCGGGAGCCGGGTCAGGACCGAGTACGCCTCGACCAGCGCGTGAGCGGCCACCATGGTCCTGGCCCGTCTGCGTGCCTGGCGACGCAGTTCGTCACGGGTGGCGGCGTGGTGTTCGTGCCACGACAACGCGGCGGCCACGAGGCAGCTCGTGTCGAGCAGGACGGACGTCATCCGCGCGCTCGGCCCGAGCGGATCGAGTGCAGGACGGCATCCGTCTCGTCCTGCGTCACGGTCTCCTTCGGCTCGACCGGTACGGCGACCGTCAGACCACCACGACGTTCGAGCCGAACGGAGGCTGCGGTGGGCTCCAGCTCGATGTGGCTTCCGACCAGCCGGAACTCGAGCTCCGTGCCGGGCTCGAGCCGCGCGGCCCGCCGCAGCGCCTTGGGCACGACGATCCGGCCGGCACTGTCGATGGTAGCTTTCATGGCAGAAATTCTACCATTGCAGTCGATGCGCGCCAGCTCGGCCTCGGTTGCCTGGTCTGGCTGGAGCTGGCGGGGCTCGTGGCGTTCGGGCTGTGGCGCGCCTCACTCCGGCGTCCTGACGTTCAACCCCTCACGCCTGCGGCCGGTCCAAGGGAGACATGAAGAACCCGAGCCCCGGGCGGCGGGCGCTGGCCGCCACCCTGATCGCCCTGCTGTCCGCGCCGCTGGCACCGGCCGCCGCCGCCCCGGATGCCACGGAGCGCGCGGCCCACGTGCTGGCGCGGCTGTCGTTCGGGGCCCGCCCTGGCGAGGTCGAGCGGGTCGCCCGCGAGGGCGTCGAGCGCTGGATCGAACGCCAGCTCGACCCGCGGGGGATCGACGAAGACGCCCTCGAGGCCCGCCTGCGCGGGTTGCGCACGCACGGCCTGTCCAGCGCCGAGTTGATGGCGGGCTGGGAAGTGCCGCCCGAGGCCCGCCGCGAGCTGCGCCAGGCCGTGGCCGAGCGCGACGAGTCGGACGCTGGCCAGCGCACGCGGCGCGAGGTCGTGCGCCGCTACGCGAGCCAGATGCGGGGTCAGCCGCGCCAGGTCGCGGACGAGCTGCAGCAGGCCGGGCTGCTGCGCGCCGTGTACGCCGAGCGCCAGCTCGAGGAGGTGCTGGTCGACTTCTGGTTCAACCACTTCAACGTGTTCTCCGGCAAGCGGCCCGTCTCGTTCCTGATCGCCGAGTACGAGCGCGACGTGATCCGCCGCCACGTCTGGGGCCGCTTCCAGGACCTGCTCGTCGCCACCGCGCAGAGCCCGGCGATGCTCGTCTACCTCGACAACGCGCTGTCCGTCGACCCCGAGGCCGCGAAGCGCCTGCGCGAGTCCATGGAGTCGGGCCGCGGCGCGGGCGGGCGGGGAATGGGCGGCCGCGGCGGCTTCGGGGGCGACCCGGCGATGCGCGGCCGCGGGGGCTTCGGCGGTGGCGCGGGCGGTTTCGGCGGCGGGCGGATGCGGGGCGGGGCGGGTGGCGGCAAGGCCGGCGGCCGCGGCGACGACGCGCGCACCGCGGAGATGCGCCTGCTCGCCCAGCGCCGCACCGGCCTCAACGAGAACTACGCCCGCGAGCTGCTGGAGCTGCACACGCTCGGCGTCGACGGCGGCTACACGCAGCAGGACGTGGTCGAGGTCGCGCGCGTGTTCACCGGCTGGACCGTCCAGGGCCTGCTCCAGCAGCAGCCGCGCTTCGGCTTCGACGCGCGGATGCACGACCCGAAGCCCAAGACCGTGCTGGGCGAGCGCGTGGCCGGCGAAGGCGTGGACGAGGGGCTGCGGCTCCTCGAACGGCTGGCGGCGCACCCCGCGACCGCGCGCCACATCGCGCTGAAGCTGTCGCGACGGCTGGTCGCCGACGAGCCGCCCGCGTCGATCGTCGACCGCGCCGCGGCGGTGTTCGCCCGCACGCGCGGCGACCTGCGCGAGGTCGTGCGCTCGATCGTCACCGCCCCGGAGTTCTTCGACCCGGCGGTGCGCCACGCGAAGGTGAAGACGCCGCTCGAGTTCGTCGCCTCGGCGCTGCGCGCGACGGGCGCCGACGTGAGCTCCGCGGCCGACCTCGCGCGCCGGCTCGGCGAGATGGGGATGCCGCTCTACGGCTGCCAGCCGCCGACCGGCTATGCGGACACGGCCGACGCCTGGGTTTCCACCAGCGGCCTGCTGGCCCGGCTCAACTTCGCGCTCGATCTCGTGGCCGGCGAAGTCGCCGGCGTGCGCGTGGACCTCGCTTCGCTCGGTGGCGGCGAGCCGTCGCGCGAGGCGCTGCTCGCCCGGCTGCTGCCGATGCCGCTCTCGGAGGCGACCCGCGCAACGCTCGCCGAGAGCCTCGACCTGCCGCCGGCCCGCGTCGCCGGCCTCGCCCTCGGCTCGCCCGAGTTCCAGCGGAGGTAAGCCATGCCGACCCGTCGCTTCTTCCTGCGCGGTTCCGGTCTCGCCTTCGCCAGCTTCGGGCTGGCCCCGCGGGCGCTGGCGCGGGCCGCCGCCGCGGTGCCCGGCGGCCGCGGCAAGACCCTGGTGGTGCTGCTCCAGCGCGGCGCCTGCGACGGCCTCAACGTCGTGATCCCGTACGCCGAGAAGGAGTACGCGCAGGCGCGGCCGACGATCGCGCTGGCGGCGCCGGGCCGCGAGGGCGGCGCGCTCGACCTCGACGGCCACTTCGGCCTGCACCCCGCGCTCGAGCCGCTGCTGCCGCTGTGGCGCGAGGGAAGCCTGGCGGCGGTCCACGCGGTCGGCAGCCCGCACCCGACGCGCTCGCACTTCGACGCCCAGGACTTCCTGGAGAGCGGCACACCAGGCGTGAAGTCGACCCGCGACGGCTGGATGAACCGCCACCTCCAGGCGCAGCCGGCGGCGACGGCCAGCCCGCTGCGCGCGGTCGCGATCTCGCCGACGCTTCCCCGCGCGCTGCAGGGTCGCGCCGGCGCGGTGGCGCTGACCGACGCCGCGAGCTTCGAGCTGCGCGAGGCCGCGGGCACCCGGGTGGCGGCCGGGTTCGAGGGCATGTACGCGGCGGCGGCGCGCGACGCGCTGGGCGGCGCGGCGCGCGAGACCTTCGGCGCCATCGACGCGCTGGCCGACGTCGAGCCGATGGCGGAGCCGCGCACGGCACGCGGAGAGCGCGCGATGGGACCCCTCGGCGCGCGGCGGCGCAGCCCCGGCGTCGGCGCGGCGTTGCGCGAGGTCGCGCGGCTGGTGCGCTCGGACCTGGGCGTGGAGCTGGCGTTCGTCGAGATGGACGGCTGGGATCACCACTCCGGCGAAGGCGGCGCCAGCGGCCAGCTCGCCCAGCGCCTGCGCGAGCTGGGCGAGGCGCTCTTCGCGTTCCACCAGGCTCTCGGCTCGAGGACGAGCGACGTCGCGGTCGTCGTGCTCACCGAGTTCGGCCGCACGCTGAAGGAGAACGGCGCGCGCGGCACCGACCACGGTCACGGCAGCGTCGCCCTGGTGCTGGGCGGGCCGGTGCGGGGCGGGCGGGTCGTCGGCCGCTGGCCGGGGCTGCGCGACGAGGCGCTGTTCGAGGGCCGCGACCTGGAGGTGACGACGGACTTCCGCGACCTGCTGGGCGAGCTGCTGGTCGGCCACCTCGGGGCGCGCGACCTGTCCACCGTGTTCCCCGGCCACCGGCTCGCGCCGCCGGGCCTGCTGCGCGGCTGAAGGTCGCGGCCACCCCGCGCCCCGTGCTAGCGTGATCCCGATGCGCGAGTGAGCCGGCGCGGGGCTCTCGTCGCCGCGCCCGACTCCCCCGAGAACCGACCGGGAGGATGCGATGCGCGCCCGATTCGCCGTGGCCGCCCTGCTGGTGGCCGTGCCCGCCTTCAGCCAGACCCTGCCGCCGCCGCCGCCCCCGCCCCCGGCCCCGAGTTCGACTCCGCGCCCCCGCTCCGAGGTCGCGGTCGAGCTCCTCGACCGCCTGCAGGGCGTCTTCGATCGCATGAGCACCTCCGGCGAGCGCGAGCTGGCCGACGAGCTCTCCAACCTCGCGCTCGACGGCCGCGCCTGCCTGCGGGAAGGCGTGTTCGACCGCGAGTTCCACGCCCGCTACGCGCGCATGCTGCGGGTGCTGCGCCTGGCGCTGATCACGGACACGGGCGACATCCTCGCGGACATCGTCAACCGCGAGCTGATCGCCTTCGTGAAGGAGGTCACGGGCAAGACCTACGACCCCGCGGCCGGCGCCTCCGAGCAGATCGTGCTGTTCTCCGACGCGGTGGCGACCGAGTTCACGGCCCTCCACGCCCAGGCCCGCCGCCTGAAGTGACGAGCGCGGGCCGCGCCCGTGGTACAAGAGGCGCGTCCGCCTCAACGCGGCGCGGGGCGCGCCAGCATCTCGGGCGCAGGCAGCCGCTCGCCCGGGTAGCCCGCAACTTCTCCGAAGCGCTCGCCGCGCTGCCAGGCCTCGCGGGCGGCGACGATCTCGTCGGCGTCGCGGGCGACGAAGTTCCACCACATCACGATCCGCTCGCCGAACGGGGCGCCGCCGATCAGCAGCGCGCGGCCCGGGCGCTCACCGCCCGTCACGCACAGCTCGCGGCGGCCCGTGCCGAGGTCGTACAGGGTGTCGACGGCGAGCGGCGCGTCGCCCACCCCCACGTCGCCCGCGAGCGGCAGCAGCGCATGCTCGAAGCCCGGTTCCAGGGGCAACACCAGGCGCGCGCCGGCCGGAAGCTCGAGGTCGACGGCGCACAGCGGCGAGTGGGCCGTCGCCGGCGAGCGCGTGCCGGCGAGCTCGCCCATCACCAGCCGCGCGCGGGCGCCGCGGTCCTCGGTGACGACGCCCGCTTCGTGCTGCTCGAACGCCGGCGCGACGTGGCGCGACGCCTCCGGCAACGCGACCCAGAGCTGCACCCCGTGCAGCGACCCGGTGTGCGCTTCCGGCGTCTCTTCCGAGTGGGCGATGCCGCGGCCCGAGGTCATCAGGTTGAGCACGCCGGGGCGACCGACACCGGTCGCGCCCGTGCTGTCGCGGTGCAGGATCTCGCCAGCCAGCAGCCACGAAACCGTCTGCAGTCCGATGTGAGGGTGCGGCGCCACGTCCATCGGCTTGCCGGAAGCGAACGAGCGTGGCCCGAAGCCGTCGAGGAAGCACCAGGGGCCGATCATGCGACGACCCTTCGTCGGCAGCAGGCGGCGGATCGGCAGCCCCATCAGGTCGCTGGCGCGGCCGGGCAGCGGCTCGAGGCGGGCCCCGGAAGCGGGATCGGCGGCGCACGGCTCGGCCGGCGCGTTCGCCAGCGGCGCGCTCATGTCGTCTCCTCCAGTTCGGCCCCGGTGCGCAGCGTCGCGTCGCGGAGGGCGACCAGGTCGGCCTCGGACGTGCGGAAGTTGACGATCGCGGCGCGCAGGTACGTGCGCCCGCGCAGCACGGTGGGGGCCAGGAAGAACGACCCGTCGGCGATCCAGCGGTTGGCGATCCGCCGGTTGAGGCGGTCGAGCCGCGCTTCGTCGAGGCCCTTGCCGCGCGGCGCGTAGCGGAAGCAGACGATCGACAGCGTCGGCTCCACCGCCAGCTCGAGCGCGTCGGGCCGCTCCTTCACGAGTCCGGCGAGGCGCCGCGCGCGGGCCAGGTCGGCGCCGATCGCGCGCGCGTAGCCCGCGCGGCCGTGGCGCTGGATGCCGAGCCAGACCTTCAGCGCGCGGAAACGGCGCGACAGCTCGGGGCCGCGCTCGGAGAAGAGCACGGGCCCGAGCAGCGGGCTCTCCGGGTCCTGGTCGAGGTACTCCGCGGGACGCGCGAAGGCGTCGGTCAGCCCGCCGGGCCGACGCACCAGCGTGGCGCCCGCTTCGTAGGGCACGTAGAGCCACTTGTGCGGGTCGGCGGCGATCGAGTCCGCGCGGGCGAGCCCCGCGAACGCCGCGGGGATCGCGATCGCGGCCAGCGCGCCGTAGGCGCCGTCGGCGTGGAACCACAGCCCCTCGCGGGCGGCGACGTCGGCGATCGCGTCGAGCGGGTCGATCGCGCCCGTGTTCACGGTGCCCGCCGAGCCGACCACGATCGCCGGCCGCAGCCCCGCCGCGCGGTCGGTGACGATCGCCTGCTCGAGCGCGTCGACGCGCATCCGGAAGCCCTCGTCGGTCGCGATCCGGCGCACGAAGCGGCGGCCGAAGCCGAGCAGGTCGGCCGATTTGTCGACGCAGTGGTGGACCTGGTCCGAGACGTAGACGACGGGCCGCGGGTCGTGCGGCAGCCCCTCGTCGCGCACCTGCGGGCAGACCGCGCGGCGGGCAGCGCCGAGCGCCGTGAAGTTGGCCATCGAGCCGCCGGAGGTGAGCACGCCTTCGGCGTCCGCGGGGTACCCCAGCAGCTCCGCGATCCAGCGCAGCGCCTGGCGCTCGACGTGGATCGCCGCGTGGTCGCCGCCCCAGCAGTTCGGGTTGCTCGCCGAAGCGAGCAGGTCGGCGAGGATGCCGACCGGGTCGGCGGTCGCGTTGATGAAGGCGAAGAAGCGCGGGTGCGAGTTGCCGAACGGGAACGGCATCACCTGCTCGCGGACCCGCGCCAGGAGCGCGTCCGCGTCGCAGCCCTGCTCCGGCAGCGGCTCGTCGAACCACGGCGCGCGGGGGCCGATCTTGCCGAACACGGGGCCCGCGGCGAGGCCCCCGAGGTGGTCGGCGACGAGGTCGACCGCCACCCGGCCGAGGCGGCGGATCTCGTCGGCGGGCAGGTCGAACTCGGGGTCGGGCTTCACGGCTTCGCGGGAGCGGCCTTCCGGGGCGCGCCTTCGGCGAGCAGCGCCTTGACCTTCGCGTGCAGCTCGGCGCCGGTCGCGGTGCCGTCCCGACGGAAGCGGATCAGCGGCCTTGCCGGGTCGCGGTAGTCGAGCACGAACTTGGCCGGGTAGTACTCGACGCCGAAGGCGTCCTGCACGGTGTCGGCGAGGAAGATCCGGAACGGCAGCTTGCGCTTCTTCGCGAACGCGGCGACGACCTCGGCTTCTTCGGTGACGTTGAAGCTCAGGAAGGCCACGTCGCTGCGGCCGGCCAGCGACTCGTGGAACTCCACGAGATCGGGCATCTCGACCACGCAGGGCGCGCACCACGTGGCCCAGAAGTCGACCACCGCGACCTTGCCCGCGAGATCGGCAGGACGCAGCGTGCGGCCCTCGAGGTCCTTCAGCTCGAACTTCGGCGCGGGCAGCTTCAGCGCCTGCCACCCGTCTTCGCCGATCACCACGCCCGGCTCCCAGGCGGCGAACACGAAGAGTGCGACGACGAGCGCCGCTCGCAGACGCGTCACGGAGCCTCCGGCGCAGGGGCGGGCGGCAGCGGCACGAACAGGCCGCCGACGTCGATCTCCACCGCTTCGAAAGGAGCGACGCGGGCGGTGTCGCCGTCCGTCCAGCCGCCGAGCCGGACCCAGACGCCCTCCCGGGCCTCGAGCGCCTCGAGCGTGCGGGCCTCGGGGTCGACGATCCAGTAGTGGCGCACGCCGGTCCGCAGGTACAGGTCGGACTTGTGCACGCGGTCACGCGAGCGGCTGGAGGGCGAGACCACCTCGCACGTCCAGTCCGGCACGACCTCGATGCGGCCGGCTGGCAGCTCCGGCAGCCGCTCGCGGCGCCAGCCTGCCAGGTCCGGGACGACGACGTCGCGAGCGCCGAAGGCCACTTCCGGCTCGACGACGAGCCACCAGCCGCCCGGCCCGCCCTGCCCGCGATCGTAGGGCCCGAACAGGCCCGAGGAGAGCCCGGCCTCGACGCGGCCGTGCTCGGGCCGCGGGCGCGGCTGCGCCTCCATCTGCCCGTCGAGGATCTCGTAGATGCGCCCGTCGTCGGGCGTCGCATCGAGATCGCGGGCGGTCGCGCCGGGCCGGGGATCGGTCGCCATCGTGCGATGGTACCCCCGGCCCGTGCGCGCGGATGTCTAGAAGAGTCTCTGGATGTAGAGATCCATCATCCGCTTCCAGTACGGCCAGTCGTGGCCGCCGTCCGGACCCCAGTCGTCCAGCGAGTGATTGATGCCCTTCTGCTTCAGCACCTCGGAGAAGCGGTAAGTCGGCCCGCTGTCCTCCCACGGGCCGGTGCCGGTGGCGAGGCGGATGTCGCACGAAGCCAGGTGCTGGCGGAACCAGCCGTCGTCGAGGTTCTGCACGTAGTCGATCGGGTTGTTGAAGTAGAAGTTGTCGTCGTAGTCGCCGTCCATGAACTTGCGGATGTCGTAGACGCCCGACAGCGCCAGGCAGCGCTTCACCACGTCGGGATGCTTGAACAGCGTGTTGGCCGCGTGGTACGCGCCGAACGAGGCGCCCATCGTCGTGATCGGCTGCGCGCCCTTGCAGTGGTCGTGGATGAACGGCACCACCTCGCTCGCCACGTAGGCGTCGAACATCGCCTGCACGTAGCTGCGGTGGCGGGGGTGGGCCTGCTTGTCGTACCAGCTCTGGTTGTTGCCGGTGTCGATGCAGTAGAACTTCACCTTGCCGGCGTCGATGTGGTGGGCCAGCGCCCCGATCAGGCCCTGGCCCTCCAGCTCGCGCTCGTCGCCGCCGCTGGTCGGGAAACCGAGGATCGGCGCGCCGTAGTGCCCGTAGACGCGCACGGGCATCTCGCGCCCCATGCGGTGGCTGAACCAGCGGTGCTGCTCGACGTGCATGGCGCGCTCCTCTCCCGAGTGGACGGTGCGCGGGATTCTATGTCGTGTTCGGTCGCTGAAGCGCCTACTCGTCGCGCAGGGCGTGGGCCGGGTCGAGGCGGGCGGCGCGCCGCGCGGGGAAGTAGCTCGCCATCACGCCCGCCGAGGTGATCAGCAGCGCCACCCCGGCGAGCGTGACGGGGTCCGCGGGACGCACGCCGTAGAGCAGGCTCGACAGCGCGCGGCCGAGGGCGAACGCGCCGAGCAAGCCCAGTGCCCCGCCGATCGCGACCGCGCGAGTCCCCTGGCCGACCACCAGGCCGAGCACCTGCCCGGGCCGTGCGCCGAGCGCGAGGCGCACCCCCATCTCGCGGGTGCGCAGCGCGACCGTGTACGCGGCGACGCCGTACACGCCGAGGGCGGCGAGCGCAAGGGCCCCGCCTGCGAAGACGCCGAGCAGGAGCAGCGCGAAGCGGCGCTCGGCAAGCGAGGCGTCGCGCAGCGAAGCGAGCGTGCGGACGCGCGGCGGCAGGTCGGGAGCCAGCGTGCGCACGATGCCGCGGGCAGCGGCCGCGAACGCCGCCGGGTCGCCCTCGACCTGGGCGACGAAACTCAGCGCGCCGAAGGCGCCGGGGCGCTGCCGCAGGCCGGCGTAGAACGTCGGCCGCGGCGGGGCGTCGAGGCCGTCGTCGCGCACGTCGCCGACCACGCCCACGATCGTGTACGGGCGCAGGTCGCCGTCCATGTTCCCGAACTGGATCTGGCGGCCGATCGGGTCGACGCCCGCGAAACGCGCGCGGACGAGCGACTCCGACACGAGCGCGACGTGCGGGGAGTCCGCGGCGTCGCGCTCGTCGAAGTCGCGGCCGCGCACCAGGGGAATGCCGAGCGCGGCCAGGTAGCCCGGCCCTGCGCCCCGGAACTCGGCGTGCCCCGTGATCGCCGGGTCCTTCGCCAGGCGGCTGAACGTCTCGAAGTCCGGCACGGGCTGCTCGGTCGCCAGGAAGGCTCCGTCGGCACCGCCGCCGGCGAGCGGGGGCGTGTTCACCGTGCCCACGGTGGTGGCGCCGGGCAGGGCGCGCAGGCGCCTGACGACCTCGTCGTGGAAGCGCACGCGATCGGCGAGGGCGGCGGGCGACGACACCTGGGGCAGCGACACGTCGAGCACGACGCGGTGCTCGGCGCGAAAGCCGAGGTCGACGTCGAGCAGACCGGCGAGGCTGCGCCCCAGGAGGCCACTTCCGACCAGCAGGGTCGCCGCGGCTGCGACCTGCGATGCGACGAGGGCGTCCAGCAGCCGGCGGCTGGCCCCGGTCGCGGCGCCGCGCGAGCCGTCGACCAGCGACGCGTGGCCCGCGCGGCGCACGGCGCGCCAGCCGGTGAACAGCCCCACGCCGACGGCTGTCGCCAGCGACGTCGCGAGCGCGAACAGCAACACGGCAGGGCTCGGGCCGAGTTCGTCGACGCGGGGCAGCCGGCCGGGCTCGAACGCCAGCAACACGCGCACTCCCACCGCTGCGAACGCGACGCCGGCCACGCCGCTGGCGAGCCCGAGCGCGAGCGTCTCGGTGGCGAGCTGCCGCAGCAGGCGCACGCGCGTGGCGCCGAGGGCGATCCGGACCGCGAGTTCGCGCTCGCGCGCCGCGGCCTGCGCCAGCAGCAGGTTCGCCACGTTGGCGCAGGCGGCCAGCAGCAGCACGCCCGTCGCCGCGAAGAGCACGAGCAGCGCCGGGCGCGCGTCGCCGGTCAGCGACTCCCGCAGGGAGCGCACGTCCGCGTCGGCCATCCAGGTGTCGTCGCCGTAGCGCTCGCGCAGCCGGCGCGCGACGCCGCTCGTCTCCTGGCGCGCCTGCTCCACCGACACGCCGGGGCGCAGGCGGCCGACCACCCGCCAGTTGTTCGCGGTCCGGCTGGGTCTGGCCGGGAACTGGTTCTTGGGCACCCACACGTCGGCGCCGACCGGGAAGCCCGGGCCCGGCGGCAGCACGCCGATCACCGCGTAGCTGCGGCCGTCGGCCCGCAGCGTGAGCGCGGCCAGGTCGCTGCGGGATGCGAGCGCCCGCCGCCAGAAGCCGTGGCTGACGAGGGCGGCCGGGGCAGCTCCCGGCGCCTGCTCCTCGGGCAAGAACGGCCGCCCCAGCAGCGGCGCGACGCCCAGCACGTCGAAGAAGCGGTCGGAGACGACCGCGACGTCGGCCCGCACCGGCTCCGTGCCGCCCGCCACGGACTGCGTCCACGACGAGTAGAGCGCCAGCGCCTCGAAGGAGCGGGTTGCGTCGCGCACGTCCTCGAAGTTGGGCTCCGAGAAGTTGTTCATGCGCGCGCCCTTCGGGTTGATCGGCTGGACGCGGACCAGGCGTTCGCTGTCCGGGTACGGCAGCGGGCGCAGCAGCACCGCGTGGACGACGCTGAAGAGCGCCGTGGCGACGCCGATCCCCAGCCCGAGGGCGAGCACCCCCGCCAGCGTGGTCGCGCGGCCCCTCGCGAGGTGTCGCACGGCCGTCCGCAACTCCGCAGCCCAGTTCCCCACCGGAACCTCCCGGGTGCTGGGACGCCGGCCGCCCGCGAAAGGTTGCGGCGTGGAGGAGAGTGGCGGGAACGGTGCGCGCGACGCGGGGCGGTCCGGCTGCCCGCGTCGCGCGCCGGAGTGTGGCTAGCGCAGCACCCGGCGCTGCGGCGCGGCCGAGCCCAGGGCGCCCAGCAGGGCCTGGTTCGACGGCGTCTTCTGGATCTTGTCGATCAGGAACTGCGCGGCGTCGACCGTCGACAGCTCGGCGAGAGCGCGGCGCAGCAGGTAGCGCTGCTTCAACTCCTCGGCCGGGACCAGCAGCTCCTCGCGGCGGGTGCCGGACTTCAGCACGTCGACCGCGGGGAAGATCCGCCGGTCCGCGATGTTGCGGTCGAGGATCAGCTCCATGTTCCCGGTGCCCTTGAACTCCTGGAAGATCACCTCGTCCATCCGCGAGCCGGTCTCGATCAGCGCCGTCGCGAGGATGGTGAGGCTGCCGGCCCCTTCGCAGTTGCGGGCCGCGCCGAAGAACTGGCGCGGGAACTGGAGCGCGCGGTTGTCGACGCCGCCGGACATGGTGCGCCCGCCGGGGCCGATCTCGCGGTTGCTGGCGCGGCCGAGCCGGGTCAGCGAGTCGAGCAGGATCACGACGTGGCGGCCGGCCTCGACCAGGCGCTTGGAGCGCTCGATCGCGAGCCGGGCCAGCTTGAGGTGGGAGTCGGCGGCCGAGTCGGACGACGACGCCAGCACCTCCGCCGGCACCGCGCGCCGGAAGTGGGTCACCTCCTCCGGCCGCTCGTCGACGAGCAGCAGGATCAGGTGCACCTCGGGGTGGTGCTTCGTGACGGCGCGACCGAGGTGCTCGAGCAGCGTCGTCTTGCCCGCCTTGGGCGGCGACACGATCAGCCCGCGCTGGCCGTAGCCGACCGGCGCGACGAGATCGATCACCCGCAGCGAGGTCTCGGACTGCTCTGCGGACAGCCGGAACGCCTTGTTCGGGTTGATGGAAACGAGATCGGCGAAGTGGGGCAGCGCGCGGTACTGCTCCACGCTGAGCCCGCTTCCCTTCTCCACTTCAACGAGTACGCGGCGACCGTTGCCCCCGTCGCGGGCCAGTCCTTCGATCTCCATGCCGTCGCGCAACGCGAAGTCGCGCGCGACCTGGGCCGGGATCACCACGTCGTCCCGGTGCTGAAGGTAGTTGTTACTGACCAGCCTCACATACCCGCCGACGCCCTCTGTGATCTCCGCGACGCCAGCGACCGGCGTCGTCGGTCCCGTGGTCGGGATGGGGACTTGTCGGGGGTCCTTCGCACCTCGCGGCCCCTGGAACTGCTGCTGGGGTCCGCCCGGGCGATTGTGATGGGGGTGTCGATGGCGCCGCGAATGCCGCGGGCCGTGCCTCACGGGCGGCCCGCCCTCCGCGATCCGGTCATCGTGACCTCCGAGCCAGACTATGACCGCGGAACGGGCCCCGCGTCAAGTGCAATGGCTCACGCCCGCGCGCGGCGCGCGACGCGTCAGGGCTGCTCGCCGGGCAGCAGCGGCTTGAACCACACCGCGTAGCGGCGCCCGTCGTGGCACACCGACGCCGGGTCGGCGCCGTGCGGCCAGTCGCGCAACTGCTCCCAGGTCGCGCCCGCGCCCGCGCCCGTGACCTGCGCGAGCGGCAGCGGCAGCGTCCACGGCTTGCAGCCGCCGGGCAGCGCCTGCTCGCGGCCGCGCGCCCAGAAGGCGGTCGAACGGTGGAAGCGCAGCGACGGGTGCACGAACTCCTCGAGTCGCGCCACCAGCGCCGCCAGCGCGCGCTGCGCCGCGGGCGCTCGGCCCGGCTCGCCGCGCGCCTCGAGCTTCAGCGGCTTCTTGCCGCCCAGCCGCAGCAGGTAGCGGCGCTCCGCGTCGCCGCCCCAGCGCACCTCGGGCCCCAGGCCCTTCAGCTTGCGCACGGCGTCCGCCTGGCGCTCGAGTTCCTTGATCTCCTTCTTGTCGAGCCGGCCCTCGAACACCACGGCCGAGCCGCCGACGAACAACGTGCCGTCCGGCAGCAGCGCGAAGCGCACGGGGGCCGCCTCGCTCCACTGCGTGTCGCGGAAGGGGGTGAAGGTCTCGAGCTGGATCAGCGCGCCGACGACCTCGCCCGCGGACAGCGGGAGCGCGATCGCGGCGGCCGCCAGCGTGGCAGCGACTCCTGACAGGCGCATCGCGTCCAAGTCTAAAGCGTCGGGTCCGCCTCCCGGATCACGCGCCGGCCCGGACCCGCGCGGCCGCGGCTTCGATGCCTCGGCGCGACACGAGCGGGCCGACTTCGGGGCTCGTGCGGAACGCCGCGCGGAACAGCGTGACGAGCGTCGTGCCCAGCGGCCGCGCCAGGAACGCCGCGCGCTGGCGCCGAAAGCTCTCGCGGAAGTCGCCGACGAACGCCGAGGGCAGGACGGAGCGCGGCGGCAGGCCTCGCTCCGACAGGAAGGCGAGCGCCTCGCGATGGCGCTGCCAGCACGCGGTGAGCGGCTCGCCCGGCAGCGCCTGGCGCAGGCTGCCGGGAGCTCCGGGGAGGGCGACGCCCTCGATCGCCGAGGTCGTCGTCAGCCCGCCGCGCTCGCCCTCGAAGATCGACACGAAGTCGAAGACGGTGCGGGCGGGAATCGTGTCGGTGCGGTAGACGGCGACGTAAGCCCGCTCGGCGCCGTGAACCCCCGCGACCATCCGGGCGGGCGGAGCGACGCCCACGCGCCAGCCGCCGACCCGCTCGAAGCCGCACGACTCCGCCTCGGTCACGAGTCGATCGATCTCGGGAACCGTGGCCGCAGCCGGGTCCGGCTCGAGCGAGATGTCCGCCGGCAGGTTGATCAGGATCTGCACCGCGGTGAAGGCCACCAGCGCGAGCAGGACCAGGGCGGCCACCGCCGGGTAGCGCCACGGCCCAAGCCACTCCGGCGGATGCAGCAGCACCCACGCGAGCAACAGGCCCACGGCGTAGGGCAGCAGCTTGAGGAGAGTGGCCCTCATCGCGCTCCCGCCTCCTTGCGCCCGGGCAGCAGCAGCGTGCCGCCCGGCGCGAGACGGACGCTGTCGAGATGGCCCGAACGCCGCCCGTCCTCCGTCACGAGGTGAACATGCACGTTCGTCCCGTGGTGGGTGAAGACGCCGTGATGCCGGTCGGAGTGGAAGCCCACGAGGCGGACGGGCGCGTCCTCGAGCGTGAAGCGGACCTTGATCGCGTCGTGCTTCTCCATCGAGTGGGGCGCGGCGTCCGTCTTGTCGACCACGTGAAATGCGACCGCGCGCACGGTGACCCGGGCCGCGAACGGGAACGGCCGATCGGGAGCGAGCCCGCGCGCGGCGGCCGCCGTGGCGACGAACCGCTCGAGTTGCGCGTCGTCGACGACGTCGGCCGGGATCGGCACCTCCTGCCAGGAGGAGACCTGCGCGTGGACGAGGAACGCCGCCCTGACGTCGAAGCTCGCGGCGACCTCGATGCCGCCGTCACGGATCGTCGCGATCGACGGCACGCCGTCCAGCACCGTGATCTCGCCGCGCAGGCCCTCGATCGGGCCCAGCGCCCACAGGTTCGGCGTCGCGGCCAGCTCGCGCAGGTCGATCGTCGCGCGCAGGTCGCCGTCGCGCATCACGCGTCGCATCTCGCCCGCGACCCGCACCTCGACGGCCGGCGGCGACTGCGCCGCCAGGACCGCCGCCAGCGCGAAACCACCGACGCCGACCGGTATCGTGCGCATGAGTTCCTCGCTCCCCCCGCGCGCCTGGCGAGCCTTGCGTCTTCGGCGCGTTCAGCGGCTTGGTAGTACGAACGGGCCCCGGGGTCAAGAGCGGAGCCGGGTCTAGACTCGGCCCATGCGCACGCACGCCCCCGCCCTGCTCGCCGCCCTGTCGATCCTCGTCGCGCCCGGCGCCGCCCGCGCCGGCTCGCAGCCGCTGCGGGCGAAGCACGGGATGGTCGTCAGCCAGCAGTTCGCCGCCTCGCAGGTGGGCGTCGAGGTGCTGTGGGAGGGCGGCAACGCGGTCGACGCGGCGGTGGCCACGGCGTTCGCGCTGGCGGTCGTGCACCCCTCCGCGGGCAACGTCGGCGGCGGCGGCTTCCTGCTGCTGCGCCCCGCGAAAGGCGAGCCGATCGCCTACGACTTCCGCGAGACGGCGCCCGCGCGGGCGACGCCCACGATGTTCCTGAGCGAGGGCCGCTACGACAAGGAGCGCCATCACGAGGGGCTGCTCTCGGCCGGCGTGCCGGGCACGGTCGCCGGCCTCCACCTCGCGTGGAAGCAGCACGGCACGCTGCCGTGGAAGCGGCTGGTGGCGCCGGCGATCGGCCTCGCCGAGGAGGGCTTCCCGGTCACCGAGGAGCTCGCCCGCGACCTGCGGCGCGTGCTGCCCGCGTTGCTGAAGCACCCGGCCTCGCGCGCGGCCTTCACCCGCGAGGGCGAGCCGTACGAGGCGGGCGACCTGCTGGTCCAGAAGGACCTCGCGCGCACGCTGAAGCGGATCGCCGAGCGGGGCCCCGCGGGCTTCTACGAAGGCGAGACCGCGCGGTTGCTCGTGAAGGAGATGGAACGCGGCGGCGGCCTCGTCACGCTGGCGGATCTCGCGGCCTACCGGCCGAAGGTGCGGATCCCGGTGCGCGGCCAGTACCGCGGCCACGACGTGATCTCGATGCCGCCTCCGAGCTCCGGCGGCACGGCCCTGATCCAGATGCTCAACATCCTGGAGCAGGACGACCTGGGCGCGATGGGCTTCCGCTCGGCGGCCTCGGTGCACCTGATCACGGAGGCGATGCGGCGGGCCTTCGCCGACCGCGCCCGCCACATGGGTGACCCCGACCACAACCCCGACATGCCGATGACGCGGCTGCTCTCGAAGGACTACGCGCGCGAGCTGCGCCGCACGATCGATCCGCAGCGCGCGTCCGTGTCGAGCCCGTCGAGTTTCGAGTGGCCGGCGGAGAGCGAGGAGACGACCCACCTCTCGGTGGTCGACGACCAGCGCAACGCGGTCGCGCTCACCTACACCCTCGAGGCCGGCTACGGCTCGAAGATCGTCGTGCCCGGCGCCGGCTTCCTGCTCAACAACGAGATGGGCGACTTCAACGCCGGGCCCGGGCTGACCGACGAGACGGGCCTGATCGGCACCGAGCCCAACCTGGCGGCACCCGGCAAGCGCATGCTGTCGTCGATGGCGCCGACGATCCTGGCGAAGGACGGCACGCTGCGGCTGGTGACGGGCACGCCCGGCGGCCGCACGATCATCAACACCGTGCTGCACACGATCCTCAACGTCGTCGACTACGGCATGAACGTCCAGGAGGCGGTCGACGCGCCGCGTTTCCACCACCAGTGGCTGCCGGACGTGGTCCGCTACGAGCGCCACGGGCTCTCGCCCGACACGCTCGCGCTGCTGGCCGAGCGCGGGCACCGCCTGGAGCCGATCGGCATCCAGGGCGTCGTCGCGGCGATCGCGTTCGACCGCGAGAAGGGCGTGCTGGAGGGCGCGGCCGACCGCCGCTGGGCCGACTCCGCCGCCGCGGGCCGCTGAGCGCCGGGACCTCGCGCGTGTCGCGCCCGTTCCTGACGGCGACCTGGCGCCACCTGGCGATGCTCAACTGGGCCGTCGACCCGGCCCTCCTGGCGCCGCTCGTGCCGCGCGGCACCGAGCTCGACTTCTGGCAGGGCCGCACCTACCTGAGCGTCGTCGGCTTCCTGTTCCTGGACACCCGCGTGCTGGGCGTGCCGGTGCCGTTCCACCGCGACTTCGAGGAGATCAACCTGCGCTTCTACGTGCGGCGCGGCGAGAAGCGCGCGGTGGCGTTCGTGAAGGAGATCGTGCCGCGCGCGGCGATCGCCTGGACCGCGCGGGCGCTGTACAACGAGCCGTACGTCGCGTGGCCGACGTCGCACCGCATCGAGACCGCCCCGGCCGGCCACGCGAGCCGCGCCGCCTACGAGTGGCGCGCGCACGGAACCACGCACCGCGTCGCGCTGGCCGCCGACGGTCCGCCCGCGCCGCTCGTGCCCGGCAGCGAGGCGGAGTTCATCGCCGAGCACTACTGGGGCTACACGGCCCAGCGCGACGGCGGCACCGTGGAGTACGAAGTGCGCCACCCGCCGTGGCGCGCGGCGGCGGCGGCCGAGGCCCGTCTCGAGTGCGACGTCGCGCGCGTCTACGGCCCGCAGTTCGCGCCAGCGCTGGCGGGCCCGCCGAGTTCCGCCTTCCTCGCCGAAGGCTCGCCGATCACCGTCTCGAGCGCCCGCCGGCTGGCCTTGTGACTCCGTCGGAGTACAACCGCCGCAGGCCGTCGGGAAAGACGCGGCGCCACTGCTCGGGCGTGTAGGGCAACGCCCCCCAACGGCTGCTCCAGGCCTTGATGGGGCGCTCGTGGGGCGGCTGCGCACTCCACACGAACGAGTCCATGCCCGCGAGGATGCTCGTCGCGCCGCGGGTGACGACGATCCTGCCGCCCGCCGCCCGAGTCACCTCGTGGGCCAGCTCGATGACAACGGTGCTGTCGGACGGCCGGAAGGCGTGCCCTGCAACGTGCGCGAAATCGCTCACCCCGTGCAGCAGGCACGCGAACTGGGCGTAGCCGACGCCGACGGCTTCGCCCGCGTTGGCGCGTTCGGCGAGTTCGCGGAACAGGGCCACGCCGCGCTCGATCACCAGCTCCGAAGCTCGTTCGCCGGCCATGACTGCATCGAGTTTCTCCCCGCGAGGAACGACATCGCCAGCCGGCCGGGCATCCCAGATCGTTCCCTCGATCCAGTGCTCGGGCCACTGCCCTGGACGCGAGGACGCGCGGCGCAGCGGCAGGCCGCGTGGCAGCGCACGGGCCGGCCCCCCGACAACGGCCGCGGCCGCGACTGCCGCCACGACCGCCTGAAGGTGGTCGTGGTGGTCGAGCTCTCTCCAATCGGGAAGACCGAACCGGCGCCACAGCGTGGCCGCGCTGGCCCGCACCCGGCTCGCGTCGGCCTTCGCGTGCCCCGGAAGCGGCAGCAGTCCGCTCGCGCGCCAGGTCGAAGTCGGGAAGCACTCGAGGACGTAGTAGCGGCCCGGCGAGGGCGGCTCCCGAGGCGTCGGCACGGAGTTGTCCACGCTGATGACGTGCGGACGCCTCAGCAAGAGCTCGAACACCTCGATGCTGAACTGTACCCAGGCAGTGTAGGTGGCCGGAAAGCACTGCCCGAAGCGTCCGGTCTTCCCTGGCGTGCGGGCCTCGAGCTCGCACCACCGCCCAACGCCAGGTCGACTCCCGGCGTCGGGGTCGCGCCATGCCTGGGGTCCATCGATCGCCACGGCGGCGAGCGCGGAGTCGAGCGCCCACCGATCGATCACGCCAGCCAGTTCCTGGGGCGTCAGCGTCCTGCCGCTCGGCCAACGCACGGTGTCGACGTCGCAGGAGACCCAGGCCGCGGGCATCCCGGTTTCGAAGGCGATCTGCGCCGTACCGTTGGCGCCCCAGGACCTCGAGGCCAGGTCGAGCCCACCGACCCGGAGGATCACGGCCAGGGCTTGCCGACGCGCAGGGCTTCGCGCAGGGCGGCCAGGGCGGGGCGCTCGTCGAGCAGAGCGGGCGTGCGGCGGATCGCCGCGTCGAGTCGCTGGATGGCTTCGTTCGTGCGACCGAGGCGGGCGAGCGCCGTGCCGGCGCCGAGCAACGCCTCGGCATCGTCGGGATCGAGCGCCAGCGCGGCGTCGAACTCCGCCAGCGCGGGCTCGTGGCGGCCGAGCAGCGACAGCACGTGGCCGTGGGCGACGCGCGGACCGGCCTCCCTGGGCAGGATCGTGACGAGCGCGGCCCACGCCCGCGCCGCCTCTTCCCAGCGGTACTCGCGCGCGTGCAGCAGGGCCAGGCGGCGCGCCACTCCGCTGGCCTTGCCCACGGCGAGCCCCAGCGCCAGCGCGCGCTCGCAGTCGGGCACCGCTTCGTCGGCGACGACGGCGAAGCAGGCGCGCTGCGCGTCGCGTGCGGCACGCGTCTCGTAGGCCGGCGGCAGGACCTTGACGGCGAGCGCAGGCGGCTCTGCGGCGGATGCCGGCGTGCCGAGGCCCGCGAGCGGCAGCAGCAGCAGCATCAGCAGCAGCAAGGCGACCCCGGAGCGGGGCGCGGGCCGGGCGGCGGGGGGAGCCGAAGACCGGCCCGGCGGCAGGTCGACTCCGCCGGGGCCCGACCGCCGCAGGCGCGGCAGCGGCAGCAGCGTTCCGAGGCCCTGGCGCAGCACCCGCAGCGAGGCCTCGGGGCCGTCGCCGCCGAACCCGGTGCGGCGCAGCAGGGTCGCGAGCAGCGCGCGGGCCGCCCCAGGCGCGGGGGGCTGCACGAGCGGGAGCGGGCGGACGTCGCAATCCGCGGCGCGCGCCGAGTCGAGCGCGCTGCGACCCGCGCGCGGCGCTTCCGTCTCTCCCTGCCACCGCGCGTGCTCCCAGTCGGCGAGCGCGGCGCGCCAGGTCTCCGCGCCGAACAGCGTCTCTCCCAGCAGGAAACGGCGCTCCATCCGTGCGACGGGCATCGCGACCGCCGCCCGCAGCTCGCGCAGCGCGTCCAGCGTGAGGTGGCGGCGGCGCAGCGCCAGCGCCACCGCGATCCGCGGCTGCGGGTCCTCGGGGCACAGCCGAGCGACCTGGCGCAGCGCCCGCTCCGCCTCCTGCGCGCGCGACGCGCGCAGCGCGGCCAGCGCCAGCGCGCCCCAGGCGTCGGGGTCGGCCGGCGCGAGCAGCGTGCGCCGCGCGCACACCGCGGCGGCCTCCTCGAAGCGGCCCAGCTTCATCAGGCACAGCGCGGCCTCGCGCAGCGGCTCCGGGTCAGACGGCCAGCGCGCGGCGACGTGGGCCCAGCCGCGCGCGGCCAGCGCTTCGCAGCCGACGAACTGCAGCGCTCTGGGAACGGCAGCGTGGATCGCGGGGGCGGCGCTCAAGGGATGGATGCCTCGGAGGGATCGGCACGTAGCATGCCCTGATTCGCGGCCGAGGGGAACGGCTCGTGAGTGCGCCGCCCACGGCGATAATGGGGCATGCCTTCCTGTTCGCGCTGCGGCGCGGCGCTCGCCGCTGGTGCCGCGACGTGCACCGCCTGCGGCCTCGATCTGTCGGGGCTGGCGACGGGGACGGCACCGCGGCCCACGCCCGCGCAGCCGCCGACGCCCGCCGCCGGCTCGCGGGCGGTGCGCACCTCGAGCGACGTCGGCGGCGGGCGGTTCGCGCCGGGCCAGATCGTCGGCGAGCGCTTCCGCATCGTCGGCCTGCTGGGGCGCGGCGGCATGGGCGAGGTCTATCGCGCCGACGACCTGAAGCTGGGTCAGCCGGTCGCCCTCAAGTTCCTGCCCGCCGCATTGGCCCAGGACCCGGACCGCCTGGAGCGCTTCTTCAACGAGGTGCGGGTCGCGCGCCAGGTCTCGCACCCGAACGTGTGCCGCATGTACGACGTCGGCGAGATCGCTGGCGAGCAGTTCCTGTCGATGGAGTTCGTCGACGGCGAGGACCTCGCCTCGCTGCTGCGGCGGATCGGACGGCTGCCCGGCGACAAGGCGATCGAGATCGCGCGCCAGCTCTGCGCGGGCGTCGCCGCCGCCCACGAGCGCGGCGTCCTGCACCGCGACCTCAAGCCCGAGAACGTGATGCTCGACGGCCGCGGCAAGGTGCGCATCACGGACTTCGGCCTCGCGGGCATCGCCGAGACGATCGCCGACGTGCGTTCGGGTACCCCCGCCTACATGTCGCCGGAGCAGCTCGTCGGCCGCGAGGTGAGCGCGCGCAGCGACGTCTACGCGCTCGGGCTCGTGCTCTACGAGCTGTTCACCGGCCGCCGCGCGTTCGGCGGACGCACGTTGATCGAGCTGGTGCGTCAGCACGAGTCGCAGGAGCCGCCGAGCCCGTCGGAGCTGGTCACCGACCTCGACCCCGGTGTCGAGCGCGTGATCCTGCGCTGCCTGGAGAAGGATCCGGCGCGCCGGCCACCCTCGGCGCTGGCCGTGGCCGCGGCGCTGCCCGGGGGCGACCCGCTGGCCGCCGCGCTGGCCGCGGGCGAGACGCCGTCGCCCGAGATGGTGGCCGCCGCCGGCGGCCTCTCCGGTCTGACGCCGCGCGGCGTGTACGCGCGCCTCGCGATCGCCGTGCTCGGGGCACTCGCGTTCGTCGTCGCCTTCAGCCCCAGCAGCGTGCTGCAGGTGGTCCCGTTCGAGCGGCCGCCCGAGGCGCTGGTCGACCGCGGACGCGACCTGCTCGCCCGCACGGGCCACGCGACCCCGCGCGCGGATTCGGCCTGGGGCTTCCTGGTGGACTACGAGTACGTGCAGCACGTCGCCGCCCGCGACCGATCGCCGCAGCGCTGGCAGGGGCTCGACACGGGCCGGCCTCCGGTGGTGCGCCTGTGGCACCGGGAGAGCCCGCGGCCTCTGGTCTCCTCGGCGGCCGGCGGCCGGGTGTTCTCCGCCAACCCGCCGGTCGTGCTATCGGGAATGGCCGGCGTCGAGTACGACACGCTGGGGCGGCTGGTCGACTTCTACTCCGTGCCGCCGCAGGTGGAGCCGGACGACGCCCCTGCGCCGACCGAGCCCGACTGGCTGCCACTCTTCGACGAAGCGCGGCTGGACCTCGCCGCGTTCCGAGCCGTGCCCCCGCGCTGGACGCCGCCGTTCCACGCCGACCGCCGCTTCGCGTGGGAGGGCGTGTTCCCGGAGCGGCCGGAGATCCCGATCCGGATCGAAGCCGCCTCGTACCGCGGCCGCCCTGTCTCGTTCGAGCTGGTGATGCCGTGGACGCGGCCGTGGCGCGAGCAGGCCTTCCGGCTCGACGCGGGGCAGCTCTGGGCCAACCGGGTCGGCGTCGCGCTGCTGGTGAGCGCGCTGTGCGCGAGCGCGCTGCTCGCGCGGCGCAACCTCCGCCTCGGGCGGGTGGACCGCCGCGGGGCAGGCGCGCTGGCCGCGACGACGTTCGCGATCGGCGTCGTCTCCTGGCTGCTGGAGGCGGACCACGTCGCCTCGCTGAACGACGAGCTGGGGTTGGCCGTGCGCGGAGCAGGGCAAGCGCTGGTCGCGGCCGGCAGCCTGTGGCTCGTCTACCTGGCCCTCGAGCCGTTCGTGCGGCGGCACTGGCCGGACGCGCTGATCTCGTGGACGCGGCTGCTGGCCGGCCGCGTCTCCGACCCGCTCGTCGGCCATCACGTGTTGTCCGGCCTCGCCTACGCGGCATTCATGGCGCTGACGATCGCCGGCGTCAACGCCGTCCTCCACGCGCTGGGCGAACCGCCGCCGTTCCCGCGGGCCTTCCATCTCGACGCGCTGCGCGGCGTCGCGGACAACGTGCGCCTGCTGCTCGACCGCGCCGTGTTCGCGGGGCTCGCGTCGATGGCGATGGTCCTGCTGTTCGTGGGCGCCCGCGCGGCGTTGCGGCGGCAGTGGCTGGCCGGGCTCGCGGTCGCGCTGGTGATCAGCCTGCCCGACTCGCTGCAGTCCGGCCTCTCGCCGCTGGTCGCCGTGCCGCTGACGTTGGCGATGTTCGGCGTGTTCGTGCTGGCGCTGCTGCGCGAGGGGCTGCTCACGCTGGCCGTCACCACCTTCGCGGTCGGCATGCTCGTCAACGTGCCACACAGCCTCGACCTCGGCGCCTGGTACGCGACCCCGACGCAGACGCTGCTCGTGCTGTTCGGCAGCCTGTGCGTCTGGTCCGCGCGCACGGCCCTGCGCGGGCTGACGGGCCGATCGGCGAGCGTCTAGTTCACGACCTTGAGGCGCGCGTACGACTCGAGGATCGAGCGCGCCTCGCCGACGCTGACGCGCAGCGTGTAGTCGCCCGCTTCGGCGACCTGCGGCTCGTAGGCGAGCACGTAGGTGCGGCGGCCGTCCGCCTCGTGGAGGACCTTCTCGACGCGCACGGCGCCGGGCGCACGGCGCTGCCCGTCGCCGTCGACGAGCGAGGTCCAGATCTGCAGGTCGGCGGCCGGGTCGCCCGCCGCGCCGGGCTCCCACGCCATCAGCACCATCTTCTCGGCGGCGCCGTTGCGCACGGTGCCGCTGGCTCGCGGCAGGAACTTCTGGCCGTCGATGTCGAACGGTGAACCCGCCTTCCCCACTTCGACGCTGACCCAGGCGCCGGGGTCCTCGACCAGCACCGGCGGCAGCAGGAAGCCGGTGCGGGCGTCGCGCGGCGGCACGGCCACGTCGAGGAACTGGAAGCCCGAGCGACCGCTGTCGCGCTCGTGGACCATGACGTGGAGCGTGTAGGCCCCGGGCTTCACCTGCAGCTTCCCGAAGAAGGACACGCCGCGCGCGGCCCCCCGGGCTTCGGCGTCGCCCGGCTCGAGACGCACGAGCTGGGCCATGTGGTCCTGGACCCGGCCGTCCGGATCGACCGCGTAGGCGTAGAGTTCCAGCGCCTCCGGCTTGCCGGCCTCCCAGCGGAGCGACTCCCGCGGCACCTGGACCACGAGGCCGAGCGTCTGCTGTTCTGCGGTCTCCGGGAACGGCAGGCACAAGCTCGCGAACGGCATCTGCGCGTCGCCCGCGCCGGTCATCAGCAGTTGCGCCGCCTCGAACTGGCGCTGCAGCGCCGGCCGTGCCGCGGCGGGAGCGCGCTCGTGGAAGCCGGGGCGGTGCGACAGCCGCACGCCGCGGCGTTCGACCTTCACCTTCAGCTTGTGGAACTCGCCCGGCGCCTTCGCGTCGCGCGGCTGGATGCCCAGCACGTAGTAGCGCGAGGTCAGCTCGAGCATCTCGTCGAGCGCCGTGCCGAGGTCGTTGGCATCCTTGAACAATCGCCCGCCCGTGTCGCTGGCCAGCAGGTTGAGCGACTCGCGGCCCGCGCCTTCGCGCACGCGCAGCGCCGAGGGCTGCATCGACGCGAGCTCCGTGTCCGCCGCGAGCCCGGTGACGTCGACCGAGTGCAGCACGGTGTCGGCCGCGGAGAGGGCGCGGGTCACGTCGGCGAAGCGCTGGCGGGTGCGCGGGTCGCCGTGGCGGGCCTGGCCGTCGACCTCGAAGAGGGCGCCCGAGGCGATCGCTTCCGAGGAGTTGGTGGCCGCGAAGTCGCGGGCACCGACGAGCAGCTCGCTGTCGAAGCCAGCGGAGAAGTAGAGCACCTGCTTGCGGCCCTCGACGTGGCGCAGGCCGCGCGCGAGATCCTCGAGGCCGGTGGCCAGGGTGTCGAGGTGGCCGCGGTACTGCTCGCGGTCGGCGGCCCGCATCTGCCGGGCGACCAGGGCCGTCACGCTGTCGATCAGCGCCTGCGGCGTCTCCGTCTCGCGGCTGCGGCCGGCCGTGGCGATGTCGGTGGCCTGCAGGTCGAGCGCGAGGCCGAGCGGGTCGGCGATCCGGGTGAGCTGCGGCACGCCGAGGGTGGTGATGGCGTGGGCGAGCAGCGCCCGGTCCTCGGTGAAGTTGGCGACCAGGCGCAGCCCGCGGAACACGTCGAAGGTGGCGACGGCCGCCAGGTCGGTGTCCGCGAGGCGGCGGGTGACGAACTCGTGGGCCGCCTTCTGCGCGCGCGTCAGGCCGGCGACGGTCGTGAACGTCTTGTCGAACAGCAGCAGGAAGCGGCGGCGGGCCGCCGACGTCAGCGCCGGGGCGCCTTCGTGGTCGTCGGAACCGGTCACCGGCTCGCTGGCGTCGACGTAGCGGAACAGCACGACCTCGGCGCGCTGGCCGTCGTCCTCCACGACGAAATCGGAAGCCTGCAGGCCGCGCACGGCGCGGCCGCGGGCGTCGCTGACGAACACCGGCAGCAGCACCAGCGAGACGTCGGTGCCGAACACCGGGGCCGGCGGCGCCTGGGACCCGGCGGCCGGGCCGCAGGCGAGGACCGCGGCAACCAGCGCCATGCGCGGGGCAGCTCTCATCGAACCCCTCCCGGAAGAAAGTCGTGGAAAGGCGTTCAGTATTCCACGGGACGCAAGGTCATCCACTGGACCGTATGAAAATCCAACAATTCGAATCTATCGATCCGTGTGCAGCCGAGCAGGTCGATAGACATTCCTTTTGTTTTCAGCTGCTTGTGGAGTATTTCGACACCGCGGACTCTTCTGGCAGAGCGCTTGCAAAACGATGTGCACCCTTTCCCCGTTCGTACCGCAACCGTTCCCAGTAGGAGGAAGACTCTGATGAGAAGAGCCACAGGGTTGGTGCTGGCTTTGTTGCTGGCGCTGACGCCCGCCGCGTTCGCTCAGATTTCCGGCGGCAACATCTACGGCACCGTCACCGACGAATCCGGCGCGGTGCTGCCCGGCGTCAGCGTGACGCTGAGCGGCGACACCGGCAGCCGCACGGCGGTCACCGGCCCGCAGGGCGCGTTCCGCTTCCTGAACCTCGAGCGCGGACGCTACTCGGTCGCGGCGAGCCTCTCGGGCTTCGCCACGGTCACCCGCAACGTGCAGGTGACCACGGGCGAGAACATCGAGTTCACGATCCCGATGAAGGTCTCGAGCGTCGAGGAGACCGTCGAGGTCATGGGCGAGACGCCGCTCGTCGACACCAAGAAGCGCGGCACCGCGACCACGATGACGAACGAGGAGCTGCAGCAGGTGCCGAACGCGCGCGACCCCTGGGGCGTGCTGCGCAACGTGCCGGGCGTGCTGATCGACCGCGTCAACATCGCGGGTAACGAGAACGGCCAGCAGGCCGCCGCCGGCGGCAAGGGCACCGACTCCTCCGACAAGAACTTCAACCTCGACGGCATCGTCATCACCGACATGTCGGCGACCGGCGCTTCGCCGACCTACTTCGACTTCGACGCCTTCTCCGAGATCTCGGTGACCACGGGCGGCCTCGACGTCAGCCAGGCCGGCGCCGGCATCGGCATCAACATGACGACCAAGCGCGGCACCAACCGCTTCTCCGGCAGCGGCCGCTTCTTCTACTCGGGCAAGGACACCTCGTTCGGCAACGTGCCCGACTCGCTGAAGAACGACTCGCGCCTGCAGGGCAGCGACAAGGCCAACCACATCAACAAGATCTCCGACTACGGCTTCGACCTCGGCGGTCCGGTCCTCAAGGACAAGCTGTGGTTCTACTTCACGTACGGGAAGCAGGACATCAAGCTCTTCACGCTGACCCAGACCAAGGACGACACGATCCTCGAGTCGATGAACGCCAAGCTGAACTGGCAGGCGTCGTCGAACACGATGGTGTCGGCCTTCTGGTTCGACGGCAAGAAGAAGAAGTTCGGCCGCCTGGCCGGTTTCGGGCTCAACACGCCGTCGAGCTTCAACTGGAACCAGGACAACGCCTACGAGGACAAGGTCGGCGGCAAGAACTACCCGCCGGGCCTGTGGAAGCTGACGGTCGACCACACGTTCTCGCCCAACCTCTTCATGTCGGTGAAGGGCGCCTACTACAACACCGGCTTCACCCTCTCGCCGGCGGGCGGCACCGACCAGAGCTTCACGCTCGACTACGAGCGCGGCGTGGCGACGGGCTCCTACATCGACTACACGGCCGTGCGTCCGCAGTGGCACTTCAACTGGGACGGCAGCTACTTCTTCGACGGCATGGGCGGCAACAACGAGCTGAAGTTCGGCTTCGCGTACCGCGACATGACCACGACCTCGATCACCCACTACGGCGGCAACGGCCTGGTCGGCGTGATCAACGCGGCCGACGACTACGTCGCCTGGGTCGCGCGTGACGGCGTCATCAAGTACGGCGGCAAGTACGTCGCCGCCTACGTCGGCGACACGCTCACCAAGGACCGCGCCACCTTCAACTTCGGCGTGCGCTACGACAGCCAGACGGCCCAGAATCTGCCTTCCGAGGCGGGCGCCAACCCGTCGCTCCCCAACGTGGTGCCGGCCCTCAAGTACGGCGGCTCCGACGTGCTGATCGACTGGAAGACGATCTCGCCGCGCTTCGGCATGAGCTACGCGCTCGACGAGTCCCGCAAGACCGTGGCGCGCGCGTCGTACGCCTACTACGCCGACCAGCTCTCGTTCGGCAACGTCGCCAACGAGAACCCGTCGCAGTACGGCTTCCTGGCCTACGGCTGGAACGACGCCAACCGCGACCGCGTGGTGCAGCCGAACGAGGTCCAGCTCGGCAACTTCCAGTACAACGTCAACATCGACCCCCGCAACCCGGGTGCCGTCGGCTCGACCGTCAACAAGATCGACCGCGACCTCAAGCCGCGCCGCGACCACGAGGTCGTGATCGGCGTGGACCGCGAGATCGGCCCCAACCTGGCGGTCGGCGCGGCCTACACCTGGCGCAAGGGTCTGGACTGGGAGTACCGCCCCCGCCTCGCCGGCGCCTGCTCCGGTGAGCCGACGATCGGCTCGTGCCCGATCATCGGGCCGTCGGACTACACGTTCGGCGCCGTGACCTCTGCCAACGGCTTCTCGGCCCGCACCGCGTCGCCGAACGCCGCCCTCGTGACCGCCGGCGGCGGCGGCCGCATCCGCACCAACCGCCCCGACTACTCGACGACGTTCAGCGGCCTCGAGCTGACCGCGGTGAAGCGCCTCTCCAACAAGTGGATGGGCCGCGTCGCTTTCTCGCTCAACGACTGGGTCGAGAACTTCGACGGCACCCCGGTCAGCTTCCTCGGCAACCCCGGCGCGACGGAGACCGACCCGCTGGTCGACGGCGGCCAGGTCGCGCTGCTCTCGGGCGGCTCCGGCAAGGCGTCGTTCTACTCCAGCGTCAAGTGGCAGGTCTACGCCAACGGGCTCGTCCAGCTCCCCGCCGGGTTCGACGTCTCCGGCGCACTGTTCGGCCGCCAGGGCGGCCCCTACCCGACCGCACTCCGCCTCGCGGCCGGCCGTGACGGCACGGTCTCGGCGCTGGCGACTCCCGAGGTCGACACCAACCGCTACCCGAACCTCTGGAACCTCGACCTGCGCCTGGCCAAGAACGTCAAGCTCGGCGGCGCGAACGTGACGCTGAGCGCCGAGTGGTTCAACGTGATGAACGCGGGCACCGTGCTCGCGCGCTACCGCTGGGCCAACTCGACGCTGTTCACCAACACGTCGCAGGGCGCGGAGCCGGGCCTCGGCCGCATCGAGGAGATCCTCTCGCCCAGCATCATCCGCTTCGGCGCGCGCCTGACCTTCTAGCGCGTTCCGTCGCTCACTCGGCCCCGGGGGCGCCCGCCCCCGGGGCCGTTTCTTTTTCCGCCCGTCAGGGGGCGGTGCGCGCCGCGACGCGACAGCGCGTGGCCAGCCCGGGTTCGCCGGCGGCCTCGAAGCCGGCCGCCAGCCGCGACCACACTTGGGAGCGCCGGGGGCCCGCGCGAAGCGCGTCCTGCAGCAGCGCCAGGGCCTCGGCGCGGCGCCCCTCGACCGCGAGGGCGTGCCCCGCGAGGCCGAGCGCCCAGGGGTGCGCCGGCGAAACGGACAGGACCCGCTCGGCCACCTGTAAGGACGCCCGCGGGCGACCGGCCTGGGCGTACGCCTCGGCCAGCGCCAGCAACGCCTCCTGGTCGTTGCCGCCCGCTTCGGCCACGGCCTCGAGCAGTGCCAGGGCTTCGCCGCCCCGGTCCTGGGCCTGCTTCAGTCGCGCCTGGGCCAGCAGGGCCGCGCGGGAGTCCCGCTCGCGGGCGAGGACGCCGTCCAGCAGCGCCTCCGCCTCCGGCAGCGATCCTCTCGCGATCAGCGTGTCGGCCAGGGCGACTCGAACGCCGGTGGCGCCGGCCGGGCTCTCCGCGACCGCGCGGCGCAGCTCGCGCTCGGCCTCCTCGAGCCGGCCCAGCGATCGCAGCAGGCTGCCGAGCTGTTCGCGGGCTTCGACGCGTTCGGGGACGAGTTCGACGAAACGCCCCAGCGCCTCGGCAGCCAGGGCGAGCTGGCCGGTCCGCACGGCGAGCCCGACGACGAGCTCGTGAACCAGCGGGTTGTCCGCGTCCGACCGGGCCAGGGACAGGGCCTCGGCGAGCGCCGCGGGCGCCGCCTCCCCGGCCGCGCCGCCGAGGACGCGGAGGCGCTCCAGCGTGGCCACGCGATCCCGCGGGTCGGGCAGCCCCGGCGCGTCGAGCGCTCCGCCACCACCACCACCCGCGACATAGCCCAGCGCCCGCAGCGACTCGGCCTGCGTCGCCGACAGCGCGGCCGGCGAAGCGCGATCGCCCCCGGGGGCCATCGCCGCCAGCGCGCGTTCGAGGGCGCCGCGCAGGCGGGTCGTGTCCGGGGCCCGGACGGCGGCGAGATCGTCGCGCTCGGCCGGGTCGGTGGCGAGATCGAACAGCTCGTCGCGCTGCCCGGCGATCAGCTTCAGGTCCCCGTGCGTCCAGGCCCGCAGCGGCGCCCAGCGGCAGTTGAGGCGCCCGTAGAGGCTCTCCGCGTAGAGTGGCTCGGGGCGCAACTCGCGACCCGCCAGCGACGGTCGCAGGTCGCGCCCGTGCAGCCCCTCGGGGAGCGGCTGCCCGAGAAGCCCGAGCAGGGTCGGCAGGACGTCGATGGTGCCGACGCGCTCTTCGACGACGCGCCCCGCGGGCACGCCGGGACCGGCCATCAGCAGCGGCACCCGCAGCGTCGCTTCGTAGAGCAGCAGGCCGTGGGTCGACTCGCCGTGTTCGCCGAGGCTCTCGCCGTGGTCGGACACCACGATCACGATCGTCCGCTCCTCGACCCCCGCCCGCCGCAGGACCTCGAGCAGGCGTCCCACCTGGGAGTCGACGAACGCGATCTCGCCGTCGTAGGGATCCGCGAAGCGGGCTCGCAGCGGCTCCGGCGGCGCGTACGGCTGGTGCGGGTCGAAGAAGTGCACCCAGGCGAAGAAGGGCGCGTCGTCGCGAGCGGCCGCTGCCTGCAGCCAGGGCAGCGCGGCACCGGCCACCGCGTCCGCGGGCCGCTCCGCGACCTGGCCGGACTGGGCCGCGGGGACCAGGCCCTCGTCGAACACCGCGAACCCGCGCCCGAACCCGAACGCCCCGGCCAGCGGAAAGGCAGCGACGAAAGCGGCGCTCTGGTAACCGAGCCGGCTCAACCGCTCCGCCAGCGTCGTGCTGCGCGCGCCGATGGTGAAGCGGGCGTTGTCGCGCACGCCGTGGACCGGCGGATAGTGCCCGGTCAGGAGCGTCGCGTGGGACGGCCCGGTGAGAGGCGAGGCGCTCTGCGCGCTCGCGAAGCGCACCCCGCGGGCGGCCAGCGCGTCGAGCACGGGCGTCGTGGGCTCGCGATGGCCGTAGGCGCCCACGCGGTCCGCCCGCAGGGTGTCGATCGTGATCAGCAGGACGTTCGGCCGCTGCGGGGAGCGCCGGTTCAGCACCAGTCCCGCCGCCGCGGCCAGCAGCAGCACCGCGCCGACGAAGAGGAGGCGTCGGGACCGGGTGGAGGTCGCGGGAGCGCGCCTGGGGACAGCGATGGGCAAGTTTCGTCTTCCGGGTCGAAGTCGGTGGAGTGGCCGCCATGGTATCGCACGCGAGTCGACCTTCCCGTCGATAATGCCCGCCGATGCCGCGCCCGCTCACGGTGGCCGCCGCCCTCCTGCTCGCGTGGTCCGCGTCGGCACAAGCTCCGCCTCGCCCCAACCTGTTGCTGGTCACGATCGACACGCTGCGGGCGGACCGCGTCGGCGCCTACGGCCACGCGGGCGCCGCGACGCCGGCGCTCGATCGGCTCGCACGCGAGGGCGTCCGCGTCGAGGAGGCGATCGTCGCGGCGCCGATGACGCGGCCGTCGCACGCGACGCTGTTCACCGGACGCCACCCTTTCGAGCACGGGCTGCGCGACAACGGCCACGGGCCGCTGTCGCCGCGCTGGCCGACCCTCGCGACGCTGCTGCGCACCGCGGGCTACGACACGGCAGCGTTCGTCGGCGCCTATCCCGTGTCCCGCTCGTCCGGCCTCGATCGCGGGTTCCACGTCTACGACGACCCCTTCTCCGCTCCGCCGACCCGCGGCGAGCCGCGCTCCGAGCGACGCGGTTCCGAGGTGGTGGACGCCGCCCTGCGCTGGCTGTCGCAGTCGCGCCAGGCCCCGTTCTTCGCCTGGGTTCACCTGTTCGACCCGCACGCGCCGTACGAGGCGCCCGAGCCGTTCGGCAGTCGCTTCGCGGCTTCGCCCTACGACGGCGAGGTCGCCTATGCCGACGCCCAGGTGGGCCGCCTGCTGATGGCGCTGGACCGGGCCGGGCTGGCGAGCGGCACGCTGGTCGTCGTCACCTCGGACCACGGCGAAGGGCTCGGCGAACACGACGAGGCGGAGCACATGCTGCTCGTCTACGACACGACGCTGAAGGTGCCGCTGCTGCTGCGCTGGCCCGGAGCGCTGCCTGCCGGCGCGAAGGTCGCGGGCCAGTTCCGCGCCGTGGACCTGCTCCCGACGCTGCTGGAGCTGCTGGGCCGGCCGCCGGTCGCGACGAGCGGCGCGTCGCGCGCGGCCGAGCTGAAGGCGGGCCGGCCGCTGCCCGACGCCCCCGCCTACGCCGAGAGCCTCTACGGGCAGATCCACTTCGGGTGGGCGCCGCTGCGGGCGTTGCGCGGCGAGGGGTACAAGTACGTCTCGGCGCCACGGCCGGAGCTCTACGACCTCCGCGACGACCCTCGCGAGACGCGCAACCTCGCCGATGCCCGCCCCCCGCTCGCGGCGGGCATGGCGGCGGCGCTCGCGCGGCACCGGGCGGACGGCGGCGCGGCACCGGCGGCGACCGATTCCGCGGCGGCCGAGCGCCTGGCCGCGCTCGGCTACGTCGGCGGCAGCGGCTTCGCGGGTTCGCCCTCGGGCGCCGACCCCAAGGACCAGGTCCGCGCCTTCAGCGCCTGGCAGGTCGACTCGCGCGAGGCGGTGCGGCTCTACGCCGCGGGCGACCTGCCGCGCGCCCTCGCGCTGCTGCAGCGCCTGGCCCGTTCACCGATCCCCGCGTTCAACGTCTCCTACTACCTGGGGCGCACGCTGGTCGACCTGCGCCGCTTCGCCGAAGCGAGCGCCCCGCTCGAGGAGGCGGTGCGCATGGCGCCGGCCGTCGGCCCGGCGTGGGCCTATCTCGCCGAGGCGTATCGCGCCGCAGGCCGGGCCGCCGAAGCGGCCGAGGCGATCCGCCGCGGGCTCGCGGCCGTGCCCGGTCACGCCGGGTTGCGGCTCGCGCGCGGACGCCTGGCGCTCGAGGCCGGCGATTTGGCCAGCGCCGCCGCCGACCTCGAAGCCGCGCGGGGCGCGGCCCCGGACGACGCCGACGTGCGCACGGCCCTCTCCGACCTCTACCGCGCGCGCGGAGAGGCGGGCCGCGCCCTCGCTGAGGCCGAAGCCGCAGTTCGCCTCGAGCCCGCCGCGGCGGGTCGCCACGTCGCGCGCGGCCTGGCCCTCGGCGCGGCCGGGCGCGAGGCCGAGGCGGGCGAGGCCTTCGCCGAGGCCCTGCGGCGCGACCCGCGCCACCCTGACGCGCTGTTCTTCCGCGCCGCGATCCTGCGCCGCGCGGGGCGCGGCGGCGAGGCGACGCCGCTGCTCGAGCGGCTGATTGCCGCCGCCCCGGGCTATCCCGGGGCGGCGGCGGCGCTGGCGGCGTCCCGCGCCGAGACCGCCGCGCCGCCCGAGCCGGGAACCGTGCGCCTGCGCCTGATCCGGGTCGCGGCCGCGGCGACGGCCGCGCAGGCGCGCCGCCGCCTCGCGGAAGGCGAGGACTTCGCGCGCGTCGCGGCAGAGCTCTCGAGCGACCCCTCGGCCGCGTCGGGCGGCGCGCTGGGCGCGGTGCGGGTCACCGACCTCGCCGAGCCGCTGCGCGCTGCCGCCGCCGCGCTGGGGCCCGGCGAGGTTTCGGCGCCGGTCGACACCGGCCGCGGCTGGGTGATCCTCGCGCGCGAGCGCTGAGCGCCGCCTCCCGCTCCCGCTTCAGCCGCGGAAGCGCGGGTCGGCGGGGAAACGCGCGCGCGCCTGTTCGGCCCAGCCGCTGGCCGCCTTGCGCTCGCCGAACGCCGCCAGCGTGCGCACCACGGTCCAGTAGTCGTCCGCCGCCGGGGCGGGGTGCTCGCGCACCAGGCCGACGAGCGTCTCGGCGGCGTCCGCGTCGCGACCCGCGGACTTGAGCAGCAGGGCCAGCCCGAGCCGGCCTTCGCGCGAGTACGGCAGCGCGGCCAGCTCCTCGCGGAACGCCTGCTCGGCCTCGGCCTCGCGGCCCAGCCGCGCGAGGCAGTCGCCGCGGCCCGCGTGCAGGCCCGGCACGACCAGGCCCTTGTGCCGAGCGCGGGCGACCTCGGCGCGATCGAACGCCAGCAGCGCGTCGGCGCAGCGGCCCGCCTGGCGAGCCGCGACACCGAGCACGAAGTGGGCGGCGACACGCTGCGGGTCGGCTGCGACGCTGCGCTGCGCGTACTGCACCGCGTCCGCGAGGCGGCCGCGCTGCAGCATCAGCTCGGCGAGCGTCTCGAACGCGCGGCCGGGATCGCCGCTCGCCGCGGCCGTGGCGTGGCGTGCCGCGACCTCGACGCGGCCGCCGAGTGCGTGGATGCGCGAGAGCGCGAGGTGCACGGCGGCACGGCCCGGATCGCCGCGCAGCACGCGGTCGAACGCGGCGATCGCGTCGCGCTCCTGGCCCGCGGCGTGCAGCGCCGTGCCCAGCGCCTCCCACGCGTCGAGCATGCCCGGCTCGCGGCGCACGACGTCGCGCAGCGCGGCGATCGCGGCCGCCTCGTCGCCGGCGCGGCGCAGCCCGGTCGCGCGGCGGAAGTCCTCGTAGACGCCGATCTTGTCCTTGGGGTCCGCCAGCGTCGAACCCGGCGCCGGCTGCGGCGCGCGACCGCCTCCGACGTAGCCGAGCGAGCGCAGCGCCTCTTCGGCCTCGGCCGAGACCGGCGCCGGCGCGGCGGCCTCGCCCGCGGTGCCGATGCCGTCGAGCCAGGCCGACATCGCCGCCACGACGCTCTCCCGTTCCGCCGCCAGGTTGCGGCTCTCCGCCGGGTCCGTCTTCAGGTCGAAGAGCTCGGGCCGCGGCGCGCGCACGTGGCGGAAGCGCTCGTCCGTCACCGCGAACAGCTCGCTCCACCCGAAGTGCAGGCGGGGATAGAGCGTTTCCGAGTACTGCGGCCGCGCGGGCTGCGGCGCGCCGGCGATGGCGGGGCGCAGCGACGCTCCGTCGGTCTCGCCCGCGGGCAGCCCGACCAGCTCGAGCAGCGTCGGCGCCACGTCGGCGAGGCCGGCGGGGGCCGCCACGCGCCGCCCGCCGTGGGCGCCGCCCGGCAGCCGCAGCACGAGCGGCACCTCGAGCGCCGCCCGGTACAGGAAGAAACCGTGCTCCTGCTCGCCGTGCTCGCCCAGCATCTCGCCGTGGTCCGAGGTGACCACGATCACCGCGCTGTCGTGCAGGCCGGCGGCCCGCAGCCGCGCGAGCAGCCGGCCCAGAAGCTCGTCGGCGTAGGCGACCTCGCCGTCGTAGGGGTCGCCGAAGCGGGAGCGGAACGGCTCCGGCGGCGCGTACGGCGTGTGCGGCTCGTAAAGGTGGAGGAAGGCGAAGAAGGGCCTCTCGCGCTGCGTCTCGATCCAGCGCGCGAGCGACTCGACGGCCACGGCGCCGTCGCGCTGCTGCGCGCCCAGCGAAGCGGTCGCGGCGTCGACGGTGAGCGCGTCGTCGTAGAGTTCGAAGCCGGCCGCGAGGCCGGTGGCCGCGCGCATCACGTAGGACGAGACGGCTGCCCCCGTTTGCCGGCCCGCGGCCCGAAACCGCGTGGCCAGCGTCGACTGCGCTGCGGGCAGCGCGAAGCCGAGGTTGTCGCGCACGCCGTGGCGCGGCGGCAGCCGGCCGGTCAGCAGCGTCGCGTGGGCGGGCAGCGTCAGCGGCACCGGGCTGATCGCGCGCTCGAAGACGACGCCCTCGCGGGCCAGCGCGTCGAGGTGCGGCGTCGTGCCCTTCCCGTACCCGTAGGCGCCGACGCGGTCGGCGCGCAGGGTGTCGATCGAGACCAGGATCACCGGCGCCTGCGGCCACGCCTCGGGCACCCGCTCGCGGCACCCCGCGGCGACGAGCACGAGCGCCGCGCACGCCGCGAGCCGTCGCTTCACGCGCCCTCGCGCAGCCAGGCCTCGACCCGCGCGATGTCGCGCGCCTCCAGCGCGCGCGGGGCCTCGCGCACGTAGGCCGCGAGGTAGTGCCGTGCCTCGGCCACGCGGCCCATGCGGCGCAGCGTCAGGCCGAGGTTGAACAGCGTCTGGTAGTCGCGGGGGTCGAGCTCCACGGCGCGCTGCCACAGCTCCACCGCCTCGGCGGGCCGGTTGCGCTGCATGGCGATCACGCCCAGGCTGTTGTAGGCGCGCGCCACGTCGGAGTCGAGTGCCAGCGCCGCCTCGAACGCGGCCTGGGCGCGCGCGCCGTCGCCCTGCATCAGGTGCACCGTGCCTTCGTTGACGCGGGTCAGCGCGTTGGTGGCGTCGACCTGGCGCGCGCGGGCGAAGGTCGCGAGCGCGTCGGCGAAGCGTCCCGTGCGCGCCAGCGCCATGCCGCGCGCGGTCAGCACGTCGAGGTCGGGCGCGATGGCGTCCAGGTACGGCTCGGTGACCCGCACCGCCTCCGCCGCGTCGCCCGCCTCGGTCAGGTACACGGCGTAGAGGGCGACCGCCTCGCCGTCGAGCGGGCGCAGCTCGAACGAGCGCCGGGCCGCTGCGACCGCCGCCTTCATGTTGCCGCGGGCCCGCTCCAGGAACGCGAGGTGCAGGTGGCTGATCGGCATCTCGGGGCGCTCGCGGATGTTCTCGAGGCACAGCCGCAGCGCGCCCTCGAAGTCGCCCGCGCGGTACAGGCGGATCACCTCGCGGATGCGGGTGTCGATCGCGATCAGGTTCTTGGGATCGTCGGCGTCGGTGTAGCGCTGCTTGATCTCGGCCGCGCCTCCGGCCGCGTAGCCCAGCGCGCGCAGGCGCTCCAGCGCCGCCTGCTCCTCGGCGACGCGGCTGATGCCGCGGTCGGCGGCGCGCAGGCGGCCGAGCAACGCCCGCATCCGCTCGAGGTCCTGCGGCCGCGACGGGGCCAGGTTGCGGGTCTCGCGGGGGTCGGCAGCCAGGTCGTAGAGCTCCGGCATCGGCAGGTCGACGTACTTGAGCGGCGCGTCGACGACGCCGTAGAGCGGCGCCCAGCCGCGGTTCAGCGCCGACGACAGCGACTCGAAGTAGGTCGGCGCCGGCGGCAGCCGCCGGCCGTGGATCAGCGGCCACAGGCTGCGGCCGTCGACGCCCTCCGGCACCGCGACGCCCAGCGCGTCGAGCAGGGTCGGCATCAGGTCGGCCTGGCTCACCGGCTGGTCGACGGTGCGCGGCTTCAGCAGGCGCGGGCCGTAGACGATCAGCGGCACGTGGATCGCCGGCTCGTAGGCGAAGATGCCGTGGGTCATCTCGCCGTGCTCGCCGAGCGACTCGCCGTGGTCGGCGGTGACCACCACCAGCGTGCGACCCGAGGCGCCCTGGGACAGGATCGGCTCCAGCAGCGGCGCGAGCGCCGCGTCGACCGCGGCCACCTCGCCCTGGTAGGGCTGCGCGGCGTGGCGGGAGCGGAACGGCTCCGGCGCCTCGTACGGGAAGTGCGGCTCGTAGACGTGCACCATCGCGAAGCGCGGCGAGCCCTCGTGCTGCCGCCACCACTCCGCGGCGGCGGCCACGGTGCGCGTCGCGCTCCGCTCCGGGACCAGGAACTCGGTGCGCACCTCGGTGCCGCCGAGGCGGTCGTCGTAGACGTCGAAGCCGCGGTCGAGCCCGAAGCGGGAGTCGAGCACGAACGCGGAGACGAAGGCCGCCGTGCGGTAGCCCTGGTCCTTCAGCACGGTGGCCAGCGTCGGCACGTCGGCCGGGAAGCGGAAGCCGCTGTTGTCGCGGATGCCGTGGCCCAGCGGCAGCCGCCCGGACAGCAGGTTGGCGTGCGCCGGCAGCGTGACGACGTTGTGGGAGCGCGCCTGCTCGAAGCGGGCGCCGCCCGCGGCGAGGCGATCGAGCAGCGGCGTGTCGGCGCCGGCGCGGCCGTACGATCCGAGCGCGTCGGCCCGCAGCGTGTCGATCGACACCAGCAGCACGTCGAGGCCGCGCTCGCGCGGCAGCGGCCGTGCCTGCTGCCACCAGGCGAAGCCGCCGGCCGCGAGCGCGGCCAGCCCGATCGCCCCGGCCAGGACCGTTCGGCGCGACGCCCGCGGGGACGGAGCCGGAGCGGGCGAGCCGGATGGCACGGCCTCGGCCCGGTTGCGCTTCTTGCGACCCAGACGACCTCCTCGGGTGGGGTGAAGCGGTGATTCTAAGGGCGCGTGCGCGAGGCTGCCTATAATCGGAGTCTCTTCCCCGGGGGTGTCGATGTCGATGCTGAAGCGGCTGGCGGTGTTCCTCTTTCTCGTGGGCGTGGCCTGCGTGCCGGTCCAGGCCCAGGACTGGAAGGGCCTGGGGCGCATCGCCGGCCGCGTGACGGACGCCGACGGCGCGCCGATCCAGGGCGCGAAGGTGAAGCTGATGCTGCCCGAGCGCGGCGGCGGCACCACCGTCACCACCGGCAAGGACGGCAAGTGGGCGCTCGGCGGCATCGCCGCCGGCAACTGGCAGATCGACATCGAGGCCGAGGGCTACGAGACGCGGGCGATCGCGGTCAACCTGCCCGGCGAGTCGGTGCGGCTCAGCCCGGTCGTGGTGCCGCTGGAGAAGGCGAAGCCGAAGGGCCCCGGCGTCGAGGTCGTGGCCGCGCTCGACACCGCCGAAGCCGCGTTCAAGGCCGGCCGTTTCGCCGAAGCGCGGGCCGAGTTCGAGCGCCTGCTCGGCGAGCTGCCCGAGCACGCCACCACGATCCACCAGCGCATCGGCCTGTGCCACCTGCAGGAGAAGAACTACCCGGCCGCGCTCGAGTCGCTCGGCAAGGTGCTCGCCGCGCAGCCGGACAACCAGCAGATCCGGGCGATCGCCGCCCAGGCCGCGCTGGAGGGCGGGGCGCTCGACCGCGGCCGCGAGCTGCTGGCGACGCTCGACGAGAGCACGATCCAGAGCGCGGACGTGTTCTTCAACATGGGCGTCAACTTCCTGAACGCCAACGCCACCGACGAGGCGATCAAGTACTTCACGCTGGCGATCGCGCGCGACGCGGCCTACGTCGACGGCTACTACCGCCGCGCGCTCGCGTACCTCCAGTTGGGCAAGCAGCAGGAGTGCCGCGCCGACTTCGAGAAGGTGATCGCGCTCGCGCCCGACTCGCCGATGGGCGAGATGGCGAGGAAGGCGCTCGAGTCCCTGAAGTAGCCGGGCCTAGTCGAGCAGCTCGAGGCGGCGGCTCCACTTGACGACCAGGCTGCGGTCGCGCACCGGCAGCCCGGGCAGCCGCTCGTCGAGGTCGCGGTTCTCGGAGTAGACGACGAACAGCCCGGTGTTGGCCGTGCGCAGCCAGCCGAAGCGCACGTTGGTCGACCACAGGTCGGCGCGGTCGTTGTACTGCACGAGCGCCTGCACGAACAGCCGCGGGTTCCAGTTGTAGCCGAGCCGCGCGCGCACCAGGTTGGTGACGAAGGCGCCTGTCGGCAGGTCGACGTCGTTGCGCTCGTAGCGGAGCTGGACGCTGACCTGCTCGCCGCGGCGGACCTTCAGCGTCGGCCGCAGCGTGGTGCGGCGGCCGCCGAAGAAGCCGCCGCGGATCAGCGTGTTCTCGAAGCTCAGCGGCTTGCCCTGGTCCGTGTAGAAGACGAGCTGCAGCTCCGCGTGGTCGTAGGTGCCGGGGGCCACGATCACGCCGGGGTAGATCTCGAACGGCTGGCGCAGGCCCTCGCGGCGGAAGTTGACCCCGGTGTGGACCTCCCAGGCGTTCGTGAACTCCCAGTGGTTGTCGACGTGGAGGTAGCCCGTCTCCTGGAAGCCGTCGGGCTTCCAGTAGCCGTTGTAGGAGACGTGGGGCCGGATCTCGTGGAGGCCGAGCCACCCGTTCATGCGCCTGCTGTGGAAGAGCAGCGCCGCGGGCTTGCGGAAGTCGGTGCGCTGCAGGAAGCCGAGCCGCGGCGCGAAGCCGGCGCCGACCTCCGTGTACGAGACGAACGCCTCCCAGCCCGGCGCGTTCAGCGACAGCGTCGCGTCCAGGGCATGTTCGGCGCGGCCCGCACCCGGCGCGTCGGTGCGGGCCACGAAGCCCGAGAACAGCCCGTAGCGCCCGAGACCCAGCCGCGCGTCGAGGCCGTACGTCTGGCCGCGCAGCGAGTCCGGGGCGCCGTCGCCCGTGGCCTGCTGGTGGGTGAAGAGCGCCGCGACGCCCGAGCGGTTGGGCAGCTCGCGCTCGACGCGCAGCACGGTCGAGTTGAGTGCGGGCGTCAGCCCCGCCACCCGCCGCGTCTGCATGTTGAGAGCGCCGACGTTGAAGCCGCCGAGCCTGCCGGACAGCCGCGCGCCGCCCAGGATCGGCACCACCTGGCCGCCGGGGGCGAGGCCGATGCTGCGGCTGAAGAAGAGCTCGGTCGCACCCGAGGAGCCCATCGAGAAGAAGCCGGCGTTCTCGAGGAAGAACGGCCGCTTCTCGGGGAAGAACAGCGAGAAGCGGTCGAGGTTGACCTGCTGCTCGTCGACCTCGACCTGCGCGAAGTCGGTGTTGACCGTGACGTCGAGGGTCAGCGACGGCGTCACGCTCCACTTGAGGTCGCCGCCCACGTCGAGGTCCTCGTCGCGCGGCACGCCGGCCCGCTCGTCACCGCGGCCGAGCACGTACGGCGTCAGCGTCAGGTTGCGCTGCGGCGGCGGCTGCACGCCCTGCAGCGAGCCGGCGGCGGAGACGCGGGTCAGCCAGTACTGGCGCGGGATCGGGGCCCAGTACGCGGTCTCGTTGCGGCGGCGGATGTTGCGCTGCACCTGCAGCCCCCACGCCTGGGGACCCTCCTGCGACGGGTAGCGCAGGGTGCGGAACGGGATCTCGAACTCCGCGCTCCAGCCGAACTCGCCCGTCGTCGTGCGCACGCGCCAGGCGCCGTCCCAGTTGAGGTTGAAGTCGCCGTCGCCCTGGCCCTCGCGCGAGAACTGGGCGTCGTACTCGACCGCCGCCGGGTTGGTCCCGAACACGAAGCCGTTCTGGCGGTCGAAGAAGGTGTCGAGCGCGATCCGTACGCTGTCGGTGTCGTCGAGCGAGGCGTCGCGGCGGCTGTCCGAGACGACCAGCCGGTTCGGCTCCGAGTCGTAGCACACGATCGCGACGTAGAGCGCGTCGCGGGTGAAGCCGAAGCGCACCTCGGTGCGCTCGGAGGCCGGCGCCCCCGCCTGCGGGGTCGTCTGGCGAAACCCGTCTGCCGCCGGCGCCGCGCTCCAGGCGGGATCGCCGAGCACGTGACCGTCGAGGGCGGGCGGCGCCGCAAGCGGCACCGCGAGCGCGACGGGCGGCACCAGGCCGGGCTCGGAGGGCGCGGCCACCGCTGCGACGGAGGGGACGAGGGCGAGAAGCGCGGCGACCCACGGATGCGGGGTGCGGTGACGCATGGCGGCGCGCATTGTCTCAGAGGTCGCGCCGACCCACTCGTCAAGCCTCGTGGGGCCCTCGGCCTCGGTTCAGGCCTCGTCGAGCATCGCTCGCACGGTGGCGAGCAGCTCGTCGGCCCCGAACGGCTTCGACAGCAGGCGGACTCCCGGCCCCAGGCCTTCGCGCCCCGTGAGGGCCTCGCTGTAACCCGAGATGAAGAGGACGCGCAGGCCGGGCAGCCGGGTGCCCAGGCGCTGCGCCAGCTCGGGCCCGCTCAGGCGCGGCATCACGACGTCGGTGATCAGCGCGACCGGAGGCGGCCTCAGCGCCGCTGCCAGCGCCTCGTCGGGAGTGGCGGCGACGTGGACCGTGTAGCCCGCCTCGTCGAGGATCTCCTCGAGCAGGCCGCGCAGGGCGACGTCGTCCTCGACGACGAGCAACACCTCGTCGCCGCCGACGGCCTGCGGGGCCTCCGCCGGGGGCGCGGCAGGCCCGGGTTCGACCGCGTCGGCATCCGCGAGCAGCGGCAGCCACAGCCGGAACGTGCTGCCGACGCCGAGCTCGCTCTCGACCTCGATCGAGCCTCCGTGCTGGGCCAGCACGCCGTAGGCCATCGCGAGGCCGAGGCCGGTGCCACGCCCGGGCTCCTTGGTCGTGAAGAACGGCTCGAAGATCCGGGCCTGCACGTCGAGCGGAATGCCCTCGCCGGTGTCGCTCACCTCGAGGCAGGCGTAGCGACCAGGCCGCGTGCCGGGGCGGCTCGCGCACCACTGCTCGTCGCAGGTCACGGTGCTGCCGACGAGGGTGAGGCGCCCCCCGCGCGGCATCGCGTCGCGGGCGTTGACGGCGAGGTTGACGAGCACCTGCGAGAACTGGCCCGCGTCGGCATGCACGACGCCGAGATCGGGCGGCAGCCGGGTCACGAGCTCCACGTCCTCCCCGATCAGGCGGCGCAGCAGCCGCTCGGTCTGCCCGATCGCCGCGGCGAGATCGATCGGCTCGAGCCGCATCACCTGCTTGCGGCTGAAGGCGAGGAGCTGGCGGGTGACCTCCGCGGCCCGTTGCGCGGTGTCGAGGATCTCGGCCAGCCCCGCGTCGAGGCTGCTGCCCGCGGGCGCCTGGCGGCGGAGCAGCTCGGCGCGGCCCGCGATCACCCCGAGCAGGTTGTTGAAGTCGTGGGCCACGCCGCCCGCCAGCCGGCCGATGCCCTCCAGCTTCTGGGCGTGGCGCAACTGCTCCTCGAGCTCGCGGTTGCGCTCCTCGCTCGCGCGGCGCGCGTTCTCGGCCTCGACCTGGTCGGTCACGTCGACCCAGGTCCCGACCACCTCGGGCGGGCCGTCGTCCACCTGCACCAGCCGCTGCCGGTCGCTGACCCAGCGGTAGAGCCCGGTGCGTTCGTCGCGGAAGCGGTAGACCCGCCGCTGCTCGCCGGTCGCCAGCAGCGGCCCGAAATCGGAGGCGAGCGCCGTGTCGTCGGGGTGGACCCGCTCCTCCCACCACCCCGGGCGCAGGGCCGCGGCCGACGGGCTGCCCTGGAGACGCTCGAGGTTGTCGCTGACCCAGACGGAGACGGCCTGCCCGTCGGCCAGGCGCAACACGTAGGTGACCGCCGGGCTCGAGCGGTAGACGTGCTCCAGTCGGCGTTGCGCGTCGCGCAGCGCCGCCTCCGCGGCGCGCCGTTCGCCGAAAGCCCGGGTCAGGGCCACCACCTGGCTCATCTGGGCGGCGACCGCGCGCGCGAAGTCCTCCCAGTCCTCGTCGAAGTCGCCTTCGCGGCCGAACAGGGCCAGCAGTCCGCCGTCGCCGTCCGGCAGCGCGAAGGGCGCGATCAGCGCGGCGTCGGCACGAGCCGCGCGCAGCCAGTCCGGCCCGCCGGCGCCGCTGGCGTGAGCGATGCGAGGCTCCGCGGGCGAGGCCGGGACCTCCGCCGCGAGCGCGGCCGCCAGGGTCCCGGCCGCCTCGGCCGGAAGCCCGTGAGCCGCCACCAGCCCGGCTCCCTGCAGCGCCACCAGCCCGCGGGTGGCGCCGGCCGCGCTCATGCAGCGGGCGAGCATCTCGCGCAGGGCCTCGGCCAGCGGGCGCTCGTGGGTCACGGCCTCGACGACGCTGCCGAGCAGCGACAGCTCGGCGCGGTGCAGCGCGCTGCGCTTCTCCAGGTGGGCGACGCGCAGTGCGGCCTCCGCCAGGCGCTCGCGCAGCCGCGGCCACGGCCGCTCGCGGTCGGGCTCGGCAGGTCGCGCCGGTGCCTCGAGCGCGTGAACCAGCTCGTCCACCGAGGCGCCGCGCGCGAGCAGCGCCGAGGCGCCGACCCGCGCCGCCTCGCGGTGGTCCTCGGGTTCGCCGAGCAGCGACGAGTAGAGGACCACGGGCAGCGCGGCCGTGCGCGGGTCGCGGCGCAGCGCGGCGCACAGCTCGAAGCCGTCCATCAGCGGCATCACCAGGTCGGAGAGCACGGCGTGGACGTTGCCGGCCCGGGCGCGGACCAGGGCGCTGCCGGCCGCGGCGTGTTCTTCGGCCTCGTAGCCCAGCAGGCCGAGCTGCACGCTCAGCAGCTTGCGGCCCGCCGGCTCGTCGTCGACGACGAGAATCCGGCGGCCCTGGCCCGGCCTCGGCGAAGCGCGCGGCGTGCCCGGCAGGCAGCGGTGCACGATCTCGACCAGGCGCGACGGCTCGATCGGCTTGGCCACGAAGGCCGTGAAGCCGAGGTCGCGGTCGCGCGCCTCCTCCATGCGCGCGAGGAAGCCGGACAGGGCGAGCACCGGCACGCCTTCGGCGCCGGGCAGCGTGCGCAGCCGCCGCAGCAGCTCGAAGCCGTCCATGTCCGGCAGCACGAGGTCCTGGATCACGACGTCCGGCGGGCGCTCGCGGGCCAGCGCCAGGGCGGCTTCGCCGTCGGCGGCCGCCATCACGTCGAACTCCGCGGTGCGCAGTGCCAGGGAGAGCATCTTGAGCGTCGTCGGGTTGTCTTCGACGACCAGGACCCGGGTGCTCATCGACAGGCCTCCAGCAGGCGCGCGACCCGCGCCGGAAGCGTGCGGGTGTCGATCGGCTTGGCGACGAAGTCGTCGCAGCCGGCCTCGCGCGCGCGGCGCTCGTCGTGCTCGCCCGCGTAGGCCGTGACCGCCATCAGCGGGAGCCCACGCGTGCTCGGCTCCGAGCGCAGGCGGCGGGCCAGGGTGAAGCCGTCGATCCCCGGCATCTGGAGGTCCAGCAGAACCGCCTGTGGGGGTCGGCGCCGGAGCTCGACCTCGGCCTCGACGGCGTCGCGCGCGGTCGCGACCTCGTAGCCGGCCAGCCGCAGCACCGCGCCCAGCAGCTTGAGGTTGGCGGCGTTGTCGTCGACGACCAGGACGCGGGCGGCCAAGTCTCAGCCTCCCCCGGCGGCGGGCATCTCGCGCGGCAGCGTCGCGAAGAAGCGGGCTCCGCGCCCCGGGGCGCTGTCGACCCCGACCTGGCCGTCCATCGCCTCGACCAGGCGCCGGGTCAGCGCCAGCCCGAGCCCCGTGCCCGGGTGGCGCTTGCCGGACCCGGCGTCGAGCTGCTGGAAGACCTGGAACAGCCGCGGCTGGTCGGCGGTCGCGATGCCGATGCCGTCGTCCTCCACCTCCAGGCGGATGCGCTCCGGGCCGTCGGCGACGACCCGGACCCACACGTGGCCGCCGTCGGCCGTGAACTTGAGGGCGTTCGAGAGGTAGTTCCACAACACCTGGCGCAGGCGGCCGGGATCCCCGCGGACGTGCCGCGCGGCCGGTTCGACCTCGACGTCGAGCCGGCGCGCGCGGGCCAGGGGCCGCGCGGTGTCGCACACCTCGTGGACCAGGGCGCCCAGGTCGACGGGCTCGCTGACGAAGTCGAGGCGGCCCGCCTCGACCTTCGAGAGGTCGAGCAGGTCGGTGATGAGCTGCACCAGGTGACGCGCGGCGGAGAGCACGTCGCCCAGGTACTCGCGCTGCTCGCCGTTGACCGGTCCCACCTTGCCGTCGTGGATCAGCTCGGCGAAGCCGACGATCGAGTTGAGCGGCGTGCGCAGCTCGTGCGACATGTTGGCGAGGAACTCGCTCTTCAGCCGGTTCTGCTCCTCGGCCCGGCGCCGCCCCTCCGCCTCCGCCGCGGCGTTGCGCCGCAGCTCCTCGAAGCGCCGCCGCTCGGTGATGTCGCGCACGGCCGCGCTCACCAGGCGTCCTTCTTCGGTCTCCAGCGGCGAGAGGGAGATCTCCGCCGGAAACTCGGAGCCGTCCTTGCGCCGCGCGGCCAGGTCGCGCCCGGATCCCATCGGCCGGGTCACAGGCTCGCCGAAGTAGGACTCCCTGAAGGCGGCGTGCCCGGCGCGGCGCCCCTCGGGAATCAGGACCTCGACGCTCTGGCCGAGGAGCTCGTCGCGGCGGTAGCCGAACATCTGCTCGGTCTGCGAGTTCACGAGCACGATGCGCCCCGCCTCGTCGACGATCACCATGGCGTCGGGAGCCGCTTCCAGCAACCCGCGGAAGCGCGCCTCGACCCGGCGCCGGGCGGTGACGTCGCGCACGGCCGCCGCGACGAGGGGCCCGACCTCGCTCTGCAGCGGCGAGAGGCTGATCTCGGCGGGGAACTCGCTGCCGTCGCGGCGCAGCGCGGAGAGCTCGCGGCCGGCCCCCATCGGCCGCGTCTCGGGGGAGGAGAAGAAGGCGGAACGGTGCGCGGAGTGGCGCCCGCGGACGGCGGCGGGCACCAGCGCGTCGACGCTGAGGCCGGTGACCTCTTCGGCTCGATAGCCGAACAGCCGCAGCGCTTCCCGGTTGGCGAGCAGGATGCGGCCCTCGGGGCCGACGATCAGCAGCGCGTCGGGGGCGGCGTCGAGCAGCCCGCGGAATCGGGTCTCGAGCACCCGCGCCTGCTCGCGGCAGCGGGTCAGCGTGACGTCGCGGGCGCTGATGGCGAGGCGCCTGGGGTGCGGGCCGGCGGCCGGGGCCACCCGCACGGCCAGCTCGACGCGCAGCAGCGTGCCGTCGCGGATGGCGACGGCCACGTCGAGGCGCAGGCGCCCGTCGGGCGCCGAGAGCGCCTCCAGCCACGGAGCCTCGGAGAGCCCGAGCAGGTGGCCGAGGTCTTCGCCGATCGCCTGCGCGGCGGGCACGCCGAACAGCGCTTCGGCTTCGCGGTTCCAGGCCAGGACCCGGCCCTCGGGCGTCGCCTGGAGCAGCGCGTCGGCGAAGTCGTCGAGTCGATCCATGGGCGGTCGAAGACCCCCTCCCCCCGCCCCTGGAGCTTGGGCTTCGTGGACGCCGGCCGGACGTTGGTGTGGAGAGATTCAACGCTACGCCCGGGCCGCAGGCGCAGTCAACAACCGGGTTCAGGCCCGGGTGAGCGGCGTCACCCCGCGTTTTCGAGGAAGGCGCGGGCCGCGTCCGCGGTCTTCACCGCGTCGCCGTAGCAGTCGGGGATGCCAGTCGCGCGCAGGCCGGCGCCGGTGAGGAACAGGCCGGGCAGCGTGCCCGTCAGGCGGTCGATCTGTTCCATGCGGCCGAAGTGGCCCACGGTCATCTGCGGCGTCGTCTGCGGCCAGCGGTAGACGCGGCTGAACAGCGGCGCGCCGGACAGGCCGAGGTGGGACCTCATGTCGCCGATCACCGCGGCCACCAGCGAGTGGTCGGCCATGCGCAGCACGTCGGGGTCGCGGGCGCCGCCCAGGAAGCCGCGCAGCAGAACGTGGCCCTCGGGGGCGCTGCCGGGGCGCTTGGTGGAGAGGAAGCTCAGCGCCATCGTGGAGATCCGCTGGCCGGCGACGGTGACGAGTCCGTAGCCGTCGAGCGGGTGGGCGACCTGCTCGCGGCGGTAGCCGATCAGCACCGTCGCGGAGGAGACGAACGGGATCGTCTCCAGCAGTTGCACGAGGTCGCGGGCGTGCGGCTGCAGCAGCGGCACGAGCTTCGGCGCGGGGATCGCCAGCACCAGCGCCCGCGCGCGCACGCTCTCGCCGCCGGCGAACGCGAGCGTCCAGCCGCTCTCGTCGCGCGCGATCGACTCGAGCGCGCGGCCGGTGCGCAGCGCGTCCGCGGGCAACCGCGCGACCAGCGCGTCGACCAGCTCGCCGAGGCCCGCCTTGAACGAGAAGAACGGCGCCATCGGGCCGCGGCCGTTGCCGCCCTGGCCGCCCTGTCCGCTGGGCGGGCCGTGCGAGGCGCCCGCGGCGGGGGCCGCCCTCTTCGCGGCCAGCATCGCGCGCAGCAGGCTGCCGTGATTGCGCTCCATCTCGACGAAGCGCGGGAACGTCGCGTTGATCGAGAGCTGCTCGGGGTCGCCGGCGTGGATCCCGGCGAGCAGCGGCTCGCCGAGCAGCCGCAGCGCCTCCCCGCCCAGGCGGCGGCGCATGAACGAGGCGATCGACTCGTCGCCTTCGCCGCGGCGCGGCGGGATCACCGCGTCGAGCCCCATCCGGATCTTGCCCGGCCACGAGAACACGTCGCTGCGCACGAACGGCCACATCTTCGTCGGGATCGCGAGGGCCAGGCCCTCCGGCATCGGCTTCAGGCGGCCGCCGGTCAGGATGTAGAGCGTGCGCTGCTCCATGTTGGTGCCGACCATGCGGTCCATCAGGTCGAGCTCGCGGGCCAGCGCCAGGCCTTCCGGTTTCTGGGCCAGGATCGTGTCGGGGCCGCCCTCGAGCACGAAGCCCTCGTGCAGGTCGGTCTGGATCACGCCGCCGAGACGCGGGGCCGCCTCGTACAGCCGGAACGGCACGCCGGCCTTGTGCAGGGCGTGGGCCGCCCCGAGGCCGGAGATGCCGCCGCCGACGATCGCGACCGGGAGCGTCTCGGACATCGCCTATCGCGCCGTGACGGCGTGCACGTGCTCGACGACCGCCTTCACGTTCTCGACCGGGGTGCCCGGCAGGATGCCGTGGCCGAGGTTGAAGACGTGGCCGACGCGCGAGCGGGCCCGCGCCAGCACGTCGTCGACGCGGGCGAGCAGCCGCTCGCGCGGCGCGAACAGCAGCGTCGGGTCGAGGTTGCCCTGCACGGCGCGGTCGGCGCCGATCCGGTTCCAGCCCTCGTCGAGCGGGGTGCGCCAGTCGACGCCGATCACGTCGCCGCCCGCCTCGCGCTGGGCCGCGAGCAGGTGGCCCGTGCCGGTGCCGAAGTGGATGGTCGGCACGCCGGTCGTGGCGAGCGCGTCGAAGATCCGCTTCGTGTGCGGCAGGCAGAACTCGCGGTAGTCGGCCTCGTCGAGCGCGCCCACCCACGAGTCGAACACCTGCAGCGCCTGGCAGCCGGCCTCGACCTGCGCCTTCAGGTAGTCGGCGACGATCTCGGCGAAAAGGCCCGCCAGCTTGTGCCAGGTCGCGGGGTCCTCGTACATCAGCGACTTGGTCAGCGCGAAGTGGCTGGAGTGGCCGCCCTCGATCGCGTACGAGGCGAGCGTGAACGGCGCGCCCGCGAAGCCGATCAGCGGGATCTGCAGCTCCTTGCGCAGCATCTTGATCGACTCGAGCACCATGCCCAGGTCCTGGCGCGGCTCGAAGCGGTGCAGCGCCGCGACGTCGGCCGCCGAGCGCACCGGCTTCTCGATCACCGGCCCCTCGCCCGACTGGAAGTCGAACGGGATGCCCATCGGCGCCAGCGGCAGCAGCAGGTCGGAGAACAGGATCGCGGCGTCGATCCCCAGCGCCTTCACGGGCTGGAGGGTGACCTCGACGGCCAGCTCGGGCGTGCGGCACAGCGTCAGCATCGAGTGCTTCGCCCGCAGCGCCCGGTACTCGGCCATGTAGCGCCCGGCCTGGCGCATGAACCAGACGGGCGTGCGATCCACGGGTTCGCGCCGGCAGGCGCGCAGGAAGCGGTCGTTCATTGCCCCCCCATGTTACCGGAGCGGGCCCGGCGCGCCCGAAATCCGGGGAATGTCCCTCATTTAGGGGACGCGCGGCGGGGGCACCCTCCGTAACTTGCCGGGATCGCATCCACAGGAGACCCGAATGGGCTTTGAGGAAGTGCGGCGGATCGTGGAGACGTCGCAACCGGGCGAGTTGTTGACCGGGCTGCTTCCCTGGTTCGGTGTCGGGGCCTCTTTGACACTCGTACTTGGGCTCGCGTTCCTGTGGAGGCACGCATGGGAGGAGCAGATGGTCCTGGATGCACGGCGCCCGGAGCCCCTCGATGGTGGACACTCGTGAGTGCGGGACCGATGACGCGAGGCACGCCGCTCCACGAGCAGCTCTCGCAGATCAGCGAGCGATTGCCGGCATCGCCGTACCGGACTACTGGCGCCCTCGTCGATCTGCTTCATCGTCAGCGCAGGGCAGAGCCGGCGAGCTGGCCGGCCGCCGTGGGTGCGGTGCGTCGTCATTCACTGCTGGAACAGATACACGAGGACCCGTTCACGCGTCGCGCCTTCAGCAAGCCGCGAGGCTACGCCGGCGATGCCGTCCTCATCGACCACATCTACGGAGTCGCGCGGCCCGAGTTTCAGCAGCCGCTGGGCAGAGCCATCAACCGTTACACGACCTCCTCCCCGGCAACGCGCGCCGTGCGATTCCGGCGGCACCTCCTGGCAGAACTCATCGACCGTGCCAGCGGTGAAGGACACGGCCACTGCCGAGTTCTGGCGTTGGCCTGTGGCCACCTGCGCGAGCTGGAGCTGTCCGCGGCGGTTCGCCGAGGCGACGCCGTCGAGATCGTGGGCCTCGATCAGGACCCCGACAGCATCGAAGTGGCCATGGAGCTCGCACGGCGCCTCAACTGTAGAGTGCTGGCCCATACCGCATCGATCAAGGCCGTCATCAAACGGTCGATCCCGCTCGCCGAGTTCGATCTCGTCTACGCCGCCGGCCTCTTCGACTACCTCGACGACAAGGTCGCAGCCCTGCTCCTCGCACGCATGCTGGAGGCGGCCCGGCCCGGGGGGCGCGTCCTGATCGCCAACTTCGTCCCCGACATCCCAGACGTCGGCTACATGGAGGCGTGCATGGACTGGTACCTGCGCTACCGGACGGAGCGCCAACTGAGGGACCTTCTGGAACAGGTCCCAACGGAGCTTCAGGGCGAGGCCCGCACCCTGCACGACCCGGACCAGAACATCGCGTTCCTCGTCGTGACCAGGGGCCAGGGGCCGTCCACCCATCGCTCACGCCGTGGCCTGTGAACCAGAGCGGCACACTCCCGAAACGGCGCGCGCCGAATGGGGGCCACCCCTCACCCCTCATCGGGGGTACGTCGATCAGTTGCGCCCACTCCTGCCTGCCGAGGCCCTCCGGCGGAGCCCCTCCAAGCTCGCCTACGCAGCGGCCCATCTCGCGGTTGTCGGAGTCGGCATCGCGCTCTGCCGAGCGGTCATCGCCCCCGAGTTCTATCCACTGGTAGGGATTGCCGTTGGTCATAGCCTGGCTTGCCTGGCGTTCTTTGCGCACGAACTGAGCCATCACGCGGTGATCTCGCCCGGGAGGTTGTGCAGAGCACTGGAACTGTTGTGCTGGGGAATGAACGCGGTGCCTGCCACTCTCTGGCACACGGTCCACAATGCGACCCATCATCTTCAGACCAACACCCCGCGCGACCCCGATCGCCGGTGGTTGCCTGAGGAGGCCACCCCGGCAACCCGCGCATACACGACGATCCTCTATCCGCATCGCCGTGCGCATGCGCTGAACCCTCTGGTTCTCTTCCAGTTCGTGGGCTACATCAGCCGTATCGTCATCGCCGCGTTGACCAACGGACGGCATGGACTGCTGCCATCCCCTCCCCCCCATCTGACAAGGGTCCGATCCCGCGTCCTGGCGGAGTTGAGCTTCATCCTCGGACTGCACCTTGCCCTGTTGGCGTTCCTACGCTTCGACTGGTGGGCGTACACATGCCTCGGCCCGCTGGCGCTCCTGTCGGCCTCGTCGGTGGTCATGGCCTACGTCTTCACGAACCACTTCCTTCACCCGGTCGCAGGCACCACGGACCCCGTCAGCTCCAGCACGTCAGTGATCGTGCACAGATGGATCGACCGCCTCCACCTTCACTTCTCGTATCACACCGAGCACCACCTTTTTCCGTCCATGAACTCCGACTACTACCCACGCCTCAGCGAGCACCTCACGCGCCTCTATCCGCACGCCTACCACCGGCTTCCCTTCTTGGAAGCGTGGCGCCTCCTATGGGCCAGTGACCCCTTCGCACAGCGCACCACTGAAACCTGAGCAGAAGACGGCGACCAGGATCTTCGGACCGGGCTTCACTTCGCGCCGAAACTCGGTCCGGGCCGAGTTCCGGCGGACCTTGGGCGGCAGGGGACTCGACGATGATTCGTGTCGGAGGTCGTCGAATTGGAAGATCATGCTGCACGCCTGGAGGTGCTTCGATCGCTCTCCGACGACGAGCTGCTTCGGGGGCTCGCGCGGTGCGTCGGGGAGTCGCGGAGGATCGAGGCCGAGCTGATCGCGCACCTCGCCGCGGTGGACGAGCGGCGGCTCTACGCCAGGCGGGCCTTCCCGTCGCTGTTCGCGTACTGCACCGGCGCGCTCCACCTTTCCGAGCACGAGGCGTACCTGCGCATCACGATCGCGCGGGCCTCGCGGCGGTACCCGCTCCTGCTCGCGATGCTGGCCGACGGGCGCCTGCACCTGAGCGGGGCGGCCGAGCTGGCGCCGCTGCTGCCGAGCCTCGAGGCCGCGGAGCGCGAGGTGTTGCTCGAACGCGCGACACACCGGTCGAGGCGCGAGATCGAGGCACTCGTCCGCGCGCTCGCACCCCTCCCGGACGCGGCCACCCGCATCCGGAAGCTGCCGGAACGGGCACTGGCCGCGCCGGCGGCGGCGGCCGCCCCGCCGACGGATGCCGTTTCGCTCGGCCCCGCGACCTGGGCCCCGGCGGGCGAGCCGGATGGAGCCAGCGCCGGCGCGACTTTGCCGGGCGAGCGCGCGCTCGGCGCGGCTCACGATCGTCGACAAGGCTGCGAAAGACGGAGCGAGACCGTGGCGCCGCTCGCGCCGTCGAGGTACCTCGTGCAGTTCACCGCGAGCGCCGAGCTGCGGGCGAAGCTGGAGCGCCTCAAGGCGCTGCGGCCTGGGCTCGACCTGGCCGACCTCGTCGATCAGGCCGTCAGCGAGAAGCTCCAGCGGCTCGAGGCGCGACGATTCGGGCTCGCCGCGCGGCCCCGAAAGGGCGAGCCGTCCGCCGACGCCTCCCGCACTCGCCACGTTCCGGCCGCGGTGCGGCGCGCGGTGTACGCGCGCGACGGGGGCCGCTGCCGCTTCGTCGACGAGACGGGCCGGCGCTGCCCGGCGACGGGAAGCCTGCAGTTCGACCACGGCCGCGTGCCCTGGGCCCGCGGCGGCGAGCACACTGTGGAAAACCTCCGCCTGCTGTGCCCGGCTCACAACGCGCTGGAAGCGGAGCGGGACTACGGAAGCGCTGCAATCGACCGGCACCGGCAGCGGCGCCACTCCCTCCACGCGGAGCTCGCGTCGCCCCGGCCCCACGCCACGCCCTGAACCCCGAACTGCCCGAACTCGGTCCGGACCGAGTTGGAGTTTCTTCGCGAAGTCACCCATCTGGGGGGGACGCGCCGGCGCGGGAGGGCAGGTAGGTTGTCCGCCATCACATGCAGCAGGGGGGACACGCGAGTGGGCTTCGAAGAAGTGCGTCAGATCGTGGAGGGCATGTCCCTCGCGGAACTCCTGGCGGGGCGGCTGACCCTGCTGGCAGCTTGTGGAACGTTGCTCGTTCTACTCCTGGCGAGCGTGGGCCGAGCCAAGCCCGCGACCGAGGCACCGCGCCGTCCCGAGAGGGGTGGCCAGTGAACGCGGCGATCGGAAGCGGGGCGGACACGGCCACAGTTCTGGACCCGGTCCAGAGCATTCAGATGGCGCCCCGAAAGCTCGAGCAGCTCCGGCATCTGGCCGGCTCCTCCGGGGAAGTCTTCCACGCAGCCGTGAGCACGGTCCACGAACTCTGCATCCTGCTGAACGACGCCGACGCGGATGCGCTGGCGTTCGCGCGCGAGGGCCTGGAGCGGGCGCGTCCCCTGGCGCGGGTGGAGTGCGTGGAGGGCAATGTCCTCCGGGGCGTGCGCTCGGTCGAGAAGCGGGGCCCCTTCGACGTCGTGATGGCAGGCGGGCTCTTCGACTACCTGAGCGACCGCCAGATCGCGTTCGTCGTCTCCCAGACCCTTCGCCGGCTGCTGAAGCCGGGCGGCACCCTGTTCTTCACGAACATCGCGACCGGGAACCCCTACCGCGTTTGGATCGAGTACTGCGCAGACTGGCGGCTGATCGAGCGCTCGGAGGCCGAGATCCGGTCGCTGGTCGCGGGTTCCTTCGATCAGGCGCTGGACATCGAGATCGCCCGCGACGCCACGGGCCTGACCCACCTCGTTCGAGTGCGACTCGCCGGCTAACGCGAGCGGTCCTTCTCGTCTTCGCGCTTCGAGGTTCGTCCACCTCCTCCCCCGGGTACCACGACACCGGCCACGGCCCGATTGACAGCGACTCGGGTGAAGACGCAGACTCCTGCGCATCCGTCGGGGTGCCCCTCGTCGAGGGGGTAAAAGGGAAGCAGGTCGAAAACCTGCGCGGTCCCGCCACTGTAGCCGGGGAGTTCGCCGCCGTGGGGCGCGCTCGCGAGTGTTCGCGAGCAGCGTCCGCCACTCGAGCCCGAGAGGGCGAGGGGAAGGTCGGGGGCGGGCGACGATCCGGGAGCCAGGAAACCTGCCCCGGCACGTACCGTTCCGTGGAGCTTCCTCGCGTGAAGGAGCTGCGGAAAGCCGGCGCGCCGGACCTCGGCCGCGGTTTCCCTGCCGTTCGCGTCGAGCCTCCTGTCAGGAGACTCGCCTTGCCCACCCTCACCCTCCGCGCCGCGTTCGCGGCGGCGCTGCTCGCCTTGCCCGGATCATCCGTTCTCGAGGCCGCGACGCTCGGCGGCCGGCTCGTTTCACCCGCAGGCGAAGCCCTGCCGCAGGTGGTCGTCCACTTGCGCGGCGACGCCGTCGCCGCGCGATCCGTCACCGACGCCACGGGCCACTACCGCTTCGCCGACCTCCCCGCCGGCCGCTACGCGCTCCACGTCGACGTCCCCGGCTTCCGCCTCGAGGGCGCGCCCGCCGCGACGCTCGCGACGGACGAGGATGCGAGGCTCGACCTCACCCTGCAGCCCGCGCCCGTCCGCGAGAGCGTGGTCGTCGCCGCCACCCGCGGCGAGGCCGCGCCGTCCACGCTGGGCGTCAGCGTCGACGCGCTCGACCGCGAGGCGATCGCCGCACGCGCGCCGTCCGACGTGCTGCACCTGCTGCAGGAGATCCCCGGCGTCGCGGTCGCCCGCACCGGCGGCCTCGGCACCCAGGCCTCGGCCTTCGTGCGCGGCGGCGAGTCGCGCTACGCGCGGGTGCTGGTCGACGGCGTGCCGGTCAACCAGCCGGGCGGCGCCTACGACTTCGGCATGGTGCTGCCGCTGGAGCTGGAGCGCCTCGAGGTCGTGCGTGGCGCCGCCAGCGCGCTGTACGGCACCGACGCGATCGCCGGCGTGATCGCGCTGCAGACCCGCCGCGCGCGGCCCGGCGAGGCCCCCGACTGGCGCGCCGGGGCGGAAGCCGGCAGCTTCGACACCCGCCGCCTCGAGGCCGGCGCCAGCATCGCGGGCGAAGGGACCGACTGGAACCTCGGCGCGCTGCGGGTGGAGTCGGACAACGACGTGCCCAACGGCGGCTTCGAGGAGACGGGCGCCGCGGCCTCGCTCGGGACCCGGCTCGGCGCCGCGACCGAGCTGCGCGTGGTGCTGCGCGCGATGACCAGCCGCGCCGGCACCCCCGGCCAGACGGCCTACGGCCGGCCCGACCTCGACGCGTTCATCGAGCGCGACGAGTGGCTGGCGGCGGCCACGCTCACCCACCGCGCCGGCGGCTTCCTCCACACCGTGCGCGTGGGCCACCACGACGGCCACCAGCTCTCGAAGAACCCGCTGGACTCCGGCTTCTTCGAGCCGCGCCTCGGCAACCGCGTGGGCTTCGGGTATCCCGACAGCGCCAGCGCGGACGGCTTCCTCAACGACAACCGGCGGCTCTCGGCCGGCTACCAGGTCGAGCGCGCGCTGGGCGGGCGGCACCTGCTGACGTTCGGCGCCGACCTCGAGCGCGAGACGGGCGACGTGGGCCGCGAGAACGCCGCCGACTTCGTGCGCCCCGAGCGCACCAACTTCGGCGCCTACGTGCAGGACCGGGTGGTGCTCGGCGAGTCCGTGTTCCTCACGCTCGGCGGCCGCGTCGAGCGCAACGACAGCTACGGCACCGAGGCCGTGCCGCGCGCCGCGCTGGCCTGGCGCGCGCGCGGCGGCGACGACGCCACCACGCTGCGCGCGTCGTGGGGCAAGGGCATCAAGGAGCCGACCTTCCTCGAGAGCTTCGGGGCCTCGGTGTTCGCCGCCGGCAACCCCGACCTGCTCGCGGAGCGCTCCACGACCTTCGACGTGGGCGTCGAGCAGCGGCTCGCGGGCGGCCGCGCACGGCTCGGGGCGACCGCGTTCCGCCACGACTACCGCGACCAGATCGGCTACGTGATCGCCTCGTTCGTGCCGTTCCGCGGCACCTACGAGAACGTCGGTGCGGCGCGGGCCCAGGGGCTCGAGCTGTCGCTGGCCGCGGCGCCGAGCGCCGACCTGTCGATCTCCGCGCACTACACCTTCCTCGACTCCGAGGTGGTGACGTCCACGTCCGACTTCGACCCCGTCTACGCCGCCGGCGAGCCGCTGCTGCGGCGGCCGCGCCACTCCGGCGCGATCACGCTCACGGCGACGCCGGGCCGGCTCGCCGCCGGCGTCACGCTGGCGCTGGTCGGCGAGCGCGCCGACAGCGACTTCGCCGGCCTCGGGCTCACCCGCAACCCCGGCCACGCCCGGCTCGACGCGCGCGCGCGCTGGAGCTTCGGGCGCGGGATCTCCGCGTTCGTCGCCGGCGAGAACCTGACCGACCGCCGCTACGAGGAGGTGCTCGGCTATCCCGCGCTCGGCCGCGCGCTGCGCTTCGGCGTGCGGGTCGCGGCGGACCGCCCGTGACGCGCGCGCTGCTCGCCTGGTCGAGCGGCAAGGACTCGGCCCACGCCCTCCACGTCCTGCGCCAGCGCGACGACGTGGAGGTCGTGGGGCTGCTCACGACCTTCAACTCCACTCACGACCGCGTGGCCATGCACGCCGTGAGGCGGGAGCTGGTGCGGGCGCAGGCCGACGCTGTCGGCCTGCCGCTGCACGAGGTCGAGATCCCGTGGCCGTGTCCGAACGGCGCGTACGAGGCCGCGATGGCCGAGGCCATGGCGCAGGCGAAGGCGCGCGGCGTCGAGGCGGTCGCCTTCGGCGACCTGTTCCTCGAGGACGTGCGCCGCTACCGCGAGGAGAAGCTGGCCCCGACCGGGCTGCAGGCGCTCTTCCCGCTGTGGGGTCGCGACACCCGCACGTTCGCTCGCGAGGTGATCGACGCCGGCACCCGCGCCTGGCTCACCTGCGTCGATCCCAGCGCCCTGCCCCCGCACTTCGTCGGCCGCGCGTACGACGACGCGCTGCTGGCGGAGCTGCCCGCGAGTGCCGATCCCTGCGGCGAGAACGGCGAGTTCCACACCTTCGTCTGGGACTCGCCGGAGTTCCGCGCGCCGCTGCGCGTCCGCGTCGGCGAGGTCGTCACCCGCGACGGCTTCGCCTTCGCCGACGTGCGGCCGGAGGCCGCGGCGTGAACCCGACGCGGCGCCGCTTCGTCGCGACGGCGCTGGCGCTGGGCCTGGCCGCGGCGGGCGCGCCGCCCGCGCGGGCGGCGGAGCCGCAGCGGGTGGCCTCGCTCAACCTCTCCGCCGACGAGGTGCTGGTCGACATCCTGCCGCCCGCGCGCCTGGTCGGCGTCACCCGCTTCGCGGACTCCGCCGAGGACTCGAACGTCGCGGGCCGGGTGCCGGCGACCGCGGTCCGCTTCGCGAAGGCGGATCTGGAGCGGCTGGTCGCGCTGCGCGCCGACCTCGTCGTCGTCTCGGAGTACACCGACGCCGACTTCCTGACCCTGCTCGAGCGCACCGGCGTCCGCCACCACCGGATGCGGGGCCTGGGCTCGCTGCCCGGCATCCGCGCGGCGCTGCTGACCCTGGGCGACGCCATCGGCGCGAGGGCGGGCGCGCAGCGGCTGGTCGCGGAGTACGACCGCAAGCTGCGCGCGCTGGCGCAGGCGCTGGCCGGCGCCGAGCGCCCGCGGGTGCTGTACTGGTCGCAGGGCGTCACCGCCGGCGCGAACACCACGCTGAGCGCGCTGATCGAGGCCGCGGGCGGGCGAAGCGTGGGCGCCGAGCTGGGCCTCGAGGGCATCGTGCCGCTGGGCGCCGAGCGCGCGTTCGTGTCCGACCCCGACGTCGTGCTGCTCGGCAACTGGCCGGGGGCCGCCGAGTCGCTGGCCGCCGACCCGCTGCTCAGCCAGCTCCGCGCCGTGCGCGAGGGCCGCGCGATCACGCTGCCCAACCGGCTGCTGGTCGCCGTCAGCCACTACACCGCGGACGCGGCCTGGGCGCTCGCCCATCGCCTCCACCCCGCGCGCGTGAGCGCCCCCGAGGCGCCGCGGTGAACGAGGCCTCGCGGCGGCGGGCGACGTTCGCGGCGCTGCTCGCGGCGCTGCCGGTGGCGCTGCTCGTCGGCTGCGCCTCGGGAGCCGTGCCGCTGCCCTTCGCGGGCGTGCTGCGCCACGTGGTCGGGCTCGACTCGGGGCTGCCGCCGGCCGAAACCGCGATCCTCGCCACGGTGCGCGTGCCGCGCGTGCTGCTGGCCGCCCTGGTCGGGGGCGCGCTGGCGATGGTGGGCGCCGCGCTGCAGGCCGTGTTCCGCAACCCGATGGCCGACTCGGGCCTGCTCGGCGTCGGCGGCGGCGCGGCGCTCGGCGCCGTGATCGCGGTCCGCTTCGGCTGGGCCTCCGAGGTGTACCTCGCGCTGCCCGCCGCCGCCTTCGCGGGCGCGCTCTGCGCGGTGCTGCTCGTCTACGCGCTGGCCGGGCTGATCGGGCGCTCGTCGCTCGCGGGCCTGCTGCTGACCGGGCTCGCCGTCTCCGCGCTGGCGGGAGCGGGCACCTCCGTGCTGCTGGTCGCCACCGAGGAGTTCCGCGTCAAGGCCGTGCTGTTCTGGCTCGCGGGCGGGCTCGAGGGCCGCTCGTGGACCCACCTCGGCCTGTGCGCCGCGCTGGTCGCCGTCGGCGGGGCGCTGCTGCTGGCGCTGGCACGTCCGCTCGACGTGCTCTCGCTCGGCGACGAGGAGGCGGCCTCGCTGGGCCTGCCGGTGCGCGCCGCGCGCCTCGGCGTGCTGGGCGCCGCCGCGCTGCTGGCCGGCGCCGCGACTGCGGCCGCGGGCTCGGTGCCCTTCGTCGGCCTGGTCGCGCCGCACGCGCTGCGGCCGCTGGTCGGGCCCGCGGCGCGGCGGCTGCTGCCGGCTTCGTTCCTCGGCGGCGCACTGCTGGTGGTGGTCGCGGACCTCGCCGCGCGCTCGTTCAGCGACCGCGTCGACCTTCCGCTCGGCGCGCTGACCGCCCTGGTCGGCGCGCCCTACTTCCTGGTGGCGCTGCGACACGCGCCGGAACGCGCTTGAGCGCGGCGCCTCCGCGGCTCGAGGCGCGCGGGCTCTCGGTGGCCCGCGGCGGCTGCGACGTCGTGCGCGGCGTCGACCTCGCGCTGCGCGCGGGCGAGGCGGTGGCGCTGGTCGGTCCCAACGCGGCCGGCAAGTCGACGCTGGTGCGGGCGCTGGCCGGCCTGCTGCCGGCGTCGGCCGGCGAGGTGCGCTTCGAGGGGGAGCCGCTCGCGACGCTGCCGCGCGGCCGCCTGGCGCGCGGGCTGGCGCTGGTGACGCCCGACGAAGGCGGCGCCGACGCGTTCACGGTCGAGGAGCGGGTCGCCCTGGGCCGCTACCCGTACTGCGGCCCGTTCCGCGCGCTGGACCCGGAAGACCGCCGCGCGGTCGAGCGCGCCCTCGCTCTCACCGGGATCGCCCACCTCGCGGCGCGTCGCATCGGCACCCTCTCGGCCGGCGAGCGGCAGCTCGCGGCCCTGGCCCGCGGCCTGGCCCAGCAGCCGCGCGTGCTGCTGCTCGACGAGCCCGCGGCTCACCTCGACGTCGGCCACCAGCTCGCGCTGTTCGCGGCGCTCGACGAAGTGAGCCGCGAGGGCGTGGCGGTGCTGGCCGTCGTCCACGACCTGCCGCGCGCGGCGGCGTGGGCCGAGCGAATGCTGCTCGTCGCCCGCGGCACGCTCGCGGCGCAGGGTGCCCCGGAGACGGTGCTCACCGGTGACGCGTGCGCAAACGCGTTCGGCGTCCGCCTCCGCGCCCACCGCGTCGAAGGCCTCGCCCAGCCCCTCTACTCGGTGGAACCCTGAGTCACTCCGGGCTCGGCGGTACGAGTTCGAGGATCGCCCGCGCGGCCTGGAGCATGTCCCAGAGGTGCGCCGGGTCCCGATCAAGCGGCATACACGATCTCGCGCGACTCGAGGATCGCCTTGCGCCTGAAGGGATTACGCACAGCATCCCGCTCGACGAGGTCCACGGGGCGAGAGAAGAGCTCGCTCAACTCGTCCCGCATACGGACGAGGTCGAGCAGGGTCCAGGGAGCTTCCGGCTGAAAGGCGACGAGTACGTCGACGTCACTGTCGACCCCGAAGTCGCTCCGAACCGCCGAGCCGAAGAGTGACATCTCACTGACAGCCCAGCGGTCACAGAGTGCCTTCAGCGCGGCCTGGTCGTAGGTGGGAAGGCTCACGCTCAGGATTCTACGTCGCCGAACAACCCTCAAAGGCCGGCGAGCCGCGCGTAGCGGGCCCTTTCGTCTTCCCAGCGCGGGCCCCAGGTGGCGCCGCGGGTGCGGGCGCGGTCGAGCGCGGCGAGCGCCTGGCGGTATCGCCCCGCGGCCGCGTGGAGGCGCGCCTCCAGCACGTCGACCGACGGCGCCTCGGGGCCGAGCGCGCGAGCGCGCGTCAGCAGCGCGCGGGCCGCGGCCGGGTCGCCCTGGGCGAGGTGGACGAGTCCCGCCCCGACCCAGGCGACGACGCGGGCGTCCGGCGCCTCGAGCCGATCGGCCAGGGCGAGCAGCGTCTCGACCTGGGTACGCGCGGCCTCCGCCTCCCCCGCTTCGGCCGCGTACACGGCGAGCGAGGAGCGCAGGAAGGCCTCCGTGTCGTTGTCGCCCGCGGCCTGGGCCGCCACGAGCCCTTCGCTCGCGAGCGTGCGGGCGCCCGCCAGGTCGCCGCGGGCGTAGAGCGTCTCCGAGAGGTTCGACGCCCCCTGCGCCTCGAGGCGCCGGTCGCCCGACTCGCGGTGGATGGCCAGCCGCTCGCGCTCGTAGGCCTCGGCGCGGCCCAGGTCGCCGCGGCTCGACTCGATCACCGCCAGGTTGCCGAGCATCACGGCCTGCAGGTTGCGGTTGCCCAGTTCGCGGAACACCGCGAGCGACGCGCGCCACAACTCTGCCGCCCGCCCCATGTCACCGCGGTTGTAATGGATGCCGCCGAGATTGTTGAGCGTGCCGCCCTCGCGGCGCCGGTTGCCGAGCCGCCGCGCCTCCCGCAGCACCTCCTCGAACGCCTTCTCGGCCTCGTCGAGCGCTCCGGTCCGGTAATGGGTGTTGGCGAGGTTGTTGAGCGTCTCCATCGCCTCGTAGCTCTCGCCCGCCTCGCGGCTGCGCGCCAGCGCCTGCTGGAGCAGCGCGATCGCGCGCGGGTGCTCGCCGCGCTCCTGCAGGTTGGTGCCCAGGTTGCGCAGGGCGGCGGCCTCCAGCCGCGCGTCGCCCAGCCCCTTCGCGGCGGCGCGCACGGCCTCCGCGTGGCGGTCGCTCTCCGCGCCTTCGCCCACCGCCTGCAGCACGCGGGCGAGCGCGAGGCGCGCCGCGAGGAAGCCCGGGTCGCGGGCGATGGCCGCCTCGAGATACGGCTGCGCGGCGCGCGGGCCCGTGCGGTCCATCTCGCCGAGGCCGATCGCGTAGCTGAGGTTCGCGTAGGCGTCCGCCGACAGCCGGTCCAGCAGCTCGCCCGGCCCCTCCGGGACGAGGCGCAGCGAGACGGCCCGCGCCAGGCTGCGCGCGGCCTGGGCCGGGTCGCCCGCCTCGACCTGGCCGGTGACCGGGTCGCCGGGGCCGAGGTAGAGGCGATACGCGAGGGCGGTCCCGGCCTCGCGGCGGACCACCGCGGCGTGGAGCACGAGCGGCTGGCCGAGCTGCTCCGCGAGCGCCTCGAGCTCGGCCGGCGCGGGGCTCTCGCCCTGCAGCGCCCGCGCCCCGAGCTCCTGCGGCAGCGAGCCCAGCGGCACGACGTCGAGCTGCTCGTGGCGCTCGAGGGACTGGGCGACGATCTCGCGCAGGCCGTGGCGCGTCCAGTCGAGCGCGGGATCGCCGCTGCCGTTGTGGAACGGGAGCACCAGCAGGCGCGCGTGGGAACCCGGAGGCACGATCGCTGGCGGACGGGCGAGGCGGTACGACACGACGGCGGTGGCGCTCACGAGCGCGAGCAGGCCGGCGACTGCGGCCAGGCGCAGGTGCCGGCGCCGACGCAGCCGCGGCGCCTCGCGGATCGCCCTCAGGCGCTGCGCCACGGCGTCCGCGGAGGGCCGGGCCGCGGCGTCCGCCGACTTCATCTCCGCGAGCAGCGCGGCCAGGTCCGGGCCGAGCTCGTCGCAGGGCGCCGTGTCGCCGAAACGGACGTGGTCGAGCGTCACCGACTCCGGCCGTCTCGGCGAGCGCCACGTCAGCAGCTCCTGCAGGAGCAGCCCGAGCGAGAACACGTCGCTGGGCTCGGCGACCTCGGCGCCGCGCGCCTGCTCGGGGCTCATGTAGCGCACCGTGCCGATCACGGCGCCGACCGCGGTCCCCTCGGCGGCGGCGCGTCCCGCGGCCAGCGGCGCGGTCTCCCGCTCGGTCGCGTCTGCGCCCGCGCCCGGCGCATCGGGTGATTCCGCGCTGGCGGGTGCGGGGGCGCCGAGCAGCCGCGCGATCCCGAAGTCGAGGATGCGGGGCTCGCCGGACGTGGTCACCATCACGTTTTCGGGCTTGAGGTCGCGGTGGACCACGCCCTCGCGGTGAGCCGCGGCCAGCGCCTCCGCGAGCCGCTCCCCGATCCGCAGCGCCTCGCCGCGCGGCAGGCGCGGACCGGCGAGGACCTGGGCGAGCGAGCGGCCCTCGACGTACTCGAGCATCAGCACGTCGGCGCCGTCGAGCTCGACGACGTCGTGGATGCGGCAGATCCCGGGGTGGTCGAGGCGCGAGAGGGCGCGCGCCTCGCGCAGCAGCCGCTCGCGCGCGCCGGGGCTCGCGTGGCGGTCGCGCCGGAGCGTCTTCACGGCCACCCGTCGAAGGAGGCGCTCGTCGTAGCCGACGTAGACGGTGCCCATGCCGCCGTGGCCGGCGACGCCCTCGATGCGGACGTGGCCCATCCGCTCGGGGACGGGCTCGTCGCGCGGGAGGCTCACGGCGCCCTCGCGCGGCTACCCGCGGCGCAGGGCGCGGCCGGGGCGGGCGCCGGTCGCGCGGCCGCGCTCGACGACGGCGACGCCGTTCACGAAGACGTGGGCGATGCCCTCGGGGTAACGGTGGGGATCGTCGAAGGTCGCGGTGTCGCGCACCCGCGCGGCGTCGAAGGCGACCAGGTCCGCCGCCTTGCCCGGCGCGATGCGGCCGCGGTCGCGCAGGCCGATCTGGTCTGCCGGCATCGACGTCATCTTGCGCACGGCCTCGGCCAGCGACATCAGCTTGCCGTCGCGCGCGTAGTGGCCGAGCAGGCGCGGGAACGCCCCGTAGGAACGCGGGTGCGGCTTCGTCTTCGCCCACTCGCCGACCGGCGCCAGCACCCGGCCGTCCGAGCCCAGCATCACCAGCGGGTGGCGCAGCACGCGCGCCACGTTCTCCTCGCTCATCGCGTGGCCGACGAAGGAGACGTCGCCCTGCTCGCGCTCGAGCAGCCGCAGCAGCGCCTCGGCGGGCTCGACGCCGAAGCCCTCCGCGATCTGCGCGAGCGAGCGGCCGACCAGCGCCTGGTCCTCGGCCTTCGTCATCCGCGCGATCACGATCAGCGCCGGGTCGCCCGGCTCCGCCGCGATCTGGCGCGCGACGGCCGCGCGGATCGCCGTGCGCTGCGCGGGGTCGGCCAGCCGCGCCAGCATCGGCGCGTCGCCGCCCTCCAGCGCCTCGGCCGGCAACTGGATCTTGAGACCCGTGGAGTAGGCGGTGTACGGGTACGCGTCGGCCAGCGCCTCGAGGCCGTCGCGGCGGGCGCCCTCGATCATGTGCAGCGCCGAGGCCTGCTTGTCCCAGTTGACGCGGCCCGCGGCCTTGAGGTGCGAGACCTGGACCCGGCAGCCGGCGCGGCGGCCGATCGCGAGCGCCTCGTCGACGGCCTCCAGCAGCCGGGCCTCCTCGTTGCGCACGTGCGAGGCGTAGAGGCCGCCGTGGCGGGCGACGACGCGCGCCATCGCCACCACTTCGTCGGTCGGCGTGTAGCGCCCCGGGGTGTACTCGAGGCCGGTGGACAGGCCGAACGCGCCCTGCTCCAGGCCTTCTTCCACGAGGCGCAGCACGCGCGCGAGCTCGTCGCCCGAAAGCGGCCGGTCGACGAGACCGACGACGTGGCGGCGCAGCGTGCCCTGGCCCAGCAGCAGCGCCTGGTTCAGCGCGACGCCCGCGCGCTCGAGGCTCGCGCCGTACGAGGCGACGTCGCTCCAGTCGACCTGCGGCAGGCCGTCCTTCGCCCACTCGGCTCGCAGCGACGCTTCGTCGACGCCGCCGAAGGGCGCAGCCGAGCTGCCGCAGTTGCCGGTCAGCTCGGTGGTCACGCCCTGCATCACCCGGCTCTCGCCGCCGGGGTGGACGCGCACGTCGCCGTCCGAGTGGGAGTGGATGTCGACGAAGCCGGGTGCCACGTGCAGCCCGGCGACGTCGACGACCTGGCGCGCCCGCTCCGGGGCGATCGCGCCCGTCGCCGCGATGCGCCCGCCGCGCACGCCGACGTCGGCGGCGAACGCCTCCGCGCCGGTGCCGTCGAGCACGAGCCCGCCCTTCAGCAGCAGGTCGAACTCGGACGGCGCCGCGGCGACGCCGCGGGCGAAAGCGAGGCCGGCCGCCGCCAGCGAACCGGCCTTCACGAACGCTCGGCGCCCGTGCGCCATCGCGACCTCCTGCGGCGCGCTGCCGCGGATCAGACCAGCAGCGGGTGGATGACCAGGCCCGACGGCAGCTTGGGGTGGAAGAACGTGCTCTTGGCCGGCATCGACTCCGAGGCCTCGGCCACGTCGACGATCTGCTGCACCGGCGTCGGCCGCATCAGCGCCGCCATCGCGCACTTGCCGTGGGCCAGCGCCTCCGCCGCTTCCTCGAACGAGTGCACGTAGCTGACCACGTCGTCCTGCAGGCCCAGCCGCTTCGGCATCACGCCCTTGTGGAAGAAGTAGGTGTCGAGCGCGCGCAGGCAGGCAGGCGCCTGTTCGTCGAGCAGCGACGCCGCCTCCGGCTTCGCCTCGGCGACCAGCGCGCCGCCCTGCGGCCACGCCAGCGCGAACGCCCATGGCGCCTTCGACTCGCCCGCGAGGCGGGCGCCTTCGGCGGCGTCCTTCGCGTCGGTCAGCGTGAACAGCTCCGAGAGGCGCTGCCGCGCCTCGGTCGGCGTCGGGCCCGCGGTCAGGATGCGGTGGTACGGCAGCACCAGCAGCCCTTCGTTCATCGGCGTGAAGTAGCCGAGCGTGAAGGCGGCGTCCGGGCCGTTGGCGTCGCGGTAGCGCAGCGCCGTCGCGTAGCGGTGGTGGCCGTCCGCGATGTAGCTCTTGACGCCGCCGAGCAGCGCCTGCAGCTCGCCCACCTGCGCCGCGTCGGCGATGCGCCACACGCGGTGGCCGACGCCGCCGTCGTCGGTGTAGGTCCAGGCCGGTGCGCCGGCGGACACCTTCTCGGCGAGCGCCGCGAAGCGGGACCCGGCGTCGGGGAACATCAGGAAGATCGGGCTGAAGTTGGCCTTCGTCGCGTTCAGCACCTTCCAGCGGTCTTCCTTGGCCGCCGCCCGGGTGTGCTCGTGCGGCAGCACCACGCGCGCGCTGGCGTCGACGGCGCGGAAGCGGGCGAACAGGCCGAAGCGCACGCGCGGCGCGCCGAGCGCCTCGAAGCGCTGCTCGAGCAGGTACAGCGCGGGCTCGGGATCGGGCCCGACCACGCCCTCGCGCTGCAGCTTCGCCCACGTCTCGCCGGCCTCCGCGTAGCCGGCGTCGCCCGGCGTGCGGTTGAGGATCACGCGCACGATGTTGTGCGGGTCGCGCGCGTAGAGCTCGTCCTGGTAGGCCGGCGGGATCACGTCGTAGGGCGGAGCCAGCACCTTCTCGAGGGTGGAGTTCCTGTAGGTGAGGGCGGCGAAGGGTCGGATCTCGGCCACGTTTCTGTTCCTCCTGCGGTGTCGAAGAGCCGCCTGGGCGGCCTGGCGCGATGGCCCGGCCGTTCAGGCGGAGGCGGTGTAGTCCACCTTGTAGACGAGGCGGGCGGTGCCGAGCCGGATCTCGTCGCCGGTCTTCAGCGCCCCGGTCTCGACCCGGCGGCCGTTGACGAAGCTGCCGTTGCGGCTCTTGAGGTCCACCAGCACGAAGCCCTCCGGCGTGCGGTCGATGCGGGCGTGGAAGCCGGAGACCTTGGGGTCGTTGATGACGATGTCGTTGTTGCGGTGACGGCCCAGCGTGTAGGCGTCGCGGGTCAGCGGGTAGCTCTGCTCGTCGCCGCCCTGCACGAGCACCAGCCGGCTGACGGTGACCCTCGCCGCCTCGCCGAGGTAGCGGAAGGCCATCGAGGACACGACGCCCTTGGTGTCGTCGTCGGGGTTCTTGCGGCCGGCACCGGCCGGGTTCGCGAACTCGACCGAGACCGGCCCGCTGCGCCCCGACGCGGGCGGCGGGGCCGGCTGGCCGTCGACCATCTTGACGGTGCCGTGGCCTTCGCCGCGCGGCGGCAGGTGCGGCACGTGGGTCGGCTGCACCGGCGGCTCGCCAGTCGCCGCCGAGGCCACGAGGGTGACGAAGTTGCCGGCCATCAGCCGGTGGATGATCTGCAGCGTCGCGGTGTCGTCGGGGTTGCCGACCAGCCGGCAGATCTCGTTGATCGAGCGGCGGCCGTCGACCAGGAAGAAGACCTGCCACTCCTCGCGGGTGAAGGTCACGCTCTGCTTGACGCGCTCGGGGTTGGCGACCGCCTCGACGATCATGTCGAGGTCGCGGAACACGTCCTTCAGCCGGCCGCGCTCGTCGATCCGGCGGACGCCCTCCATGATCAGGTTCTGGAGGTCCATCTCCAGCGTGATCGCCGAGGCCGGCGGCGGCACCGCGTCGTAGAGCGCGAAGGAGCCGTCCTTCCACTCGAAGGTGTCGAAGATCACCTCGGACACCTGGACCTTGAGGAACTGCGCGAGCTCCTCCTCGCGCAGCACCTTCTCGGTGATCAGGAGCTGGCCCAGGCGGTGGCTGCCGGCGGCGTGGCGCGAGAGCAGGCGGTCGAGATCGCCGGGCTCCAGCCGGCCCTGCTTGACCAGGATCGCGCCCATCCGCAGCTCTTCCTTGGTCGAGGTGGCGAACACCGGGTTGCCGTCGCGCAGGAACAGCTTCGTCTCCTGCTGCGCGTTCTCCATCACCAGCACGCCGGTGCGGCGCCCCATGTTGAGGAAGGTCAGGAGGTCGGGCACCTCGAAGCGAGCCAGCGAACCGTCGAGAATCTTCTCCATGGCCCGGGAACCGGGCCGATTCTAGCGCCCTTTGCCGGGCAGACCCGCCCGGCGACCGCGCCCCGCGCGGCGCGCGCCGCCGCCGCCACCGCCGCCGGTCGCGGGCAGCGGCACGAGCGCCAGCAGCCCGCACGCCAGCGCAGCCGCCCAGTCCAGCGGGCCCAGCCAGCTCCCGCCGAGCCCGCCGCGCAGGGCGGCTCCGGTGGCCAGCGCAGCGAGGGCCGCAGCGGGCGCCGCGCCGAGCAAGAGCGCGAGCCGGGTCGGACCGGCGTGCAGGGCCAGCAGCCACGGCCCGAGCGCGCACAGCGCCGGCACGGGGTGACGCCAGAGCAGGATCGCGAACAGGGCGGCCGCGAGCAGCCGGGCGGCGAAGAGGGCGCCACCGACCCGCCGGCCCCTCCACAGCAGCGGGGCGACGGCGAGCGCGCCCGCGAGCCAGAGGCCGGCCGGGCCGACGACGTGACCGGCGAGCGCGAACCAGTCGTCTTCGCGCGTCGGCGGCGCGACCCGGGCCGCGACCGCGCGGGTCGCGCCGAGCAGCGCCTGGCCCGCGCGGGCGAGCGCGACGGCGTCGGCCGGACCGGCCGCCGCGCCGGGCTCGCGCCACGAGATCGACGGCGGCCCGTCGGAGACGAGCAGCGCCGGCAGTCCCGCCTCCAGCAGCGGCGCGTCGCCGCCGGGAAGCGGGACGCGGAACGCGCGGGCCAGCGGCTGCTGCAGCGGGCCGAGCAGCGGGCCGTGGACCTCGAACGGCGCGCCGGCGGCGGCGGCGCCGGTGAGTGCCGCCTGCACCAGCCAGCCCGGCGCGGTCGTGCCGCGGCCCGGGCGCAGCGGGTCGGGACGGGGCAGCGGGTGCAGGGTGGGGGTGCCGCCCGCCGCGCCGGCCCCGCCGAGCACCAGCGCGCCGGCCAGCGCGCGCGCGTCGGCGCCCTGCCGGCGCAACCACTCGCGGGCGCCCGCGGCAGAGTCTTCGCCCTGCGCGGCGCCTGCGTCGAACGAGGCGAACACGAGCGTGCGCGGCGGCCGCGCCGGGTCGTCGTGGAGCGCACGGGCGATCTCGATCAGCACGCCCGCCGGGCCGCCGCCCGCGCCGTCGCCGCCGGGCGCGGAGTCGTGGTGGGCGGCGATCAGCACGAACGCCGGGCCCGGGGCGCGCAGCACGCCGATCACGTTGCGGCCGGTCCGCCCGCCGCTCTCGAACTCCTCGAGCCGCACCTCGCCGAGGCCGGCCCCGCGCAACTCGGCCGCGACGTACTGGGCGGCGAACGCCGTGCGCGGAGCGCCGAAGGGGTGGGGGCCGAGGGCGGCCAGCGCCCGCTCGTGGCGCAGCGCCGCCTCTCCGTCGACGACGGCGAGCAGCGCGGCGGCGGCGAGGAAGGAGAGAGCCATTGCGGGGCGGGAATTATATGAGGTGCTAGACTTCCGCTCTTCACGCGTAGCCCGGAGGTGCCCTTGCGCGTCGTGCTCTCCGCTCTGCTGCTGGCGGCCATCGCCGGCAATGCCGCCGCCGCCACCGTGACCGGCCGGGTCGAGATGACCGACCGCAACGGCAAGCCGGTGGCGGACCTCTCCGAGGCCGTCGTCTACGTCGAGGGGGCGAAGGCGCGCGCGACGCCCCAGAAGGTGTCGGTCACCATGAAGGGCAAGGAGTTCCGGCCCCACCTGGTGATCGTGCCGGTGGGCTCGACGGTGACCTTTCCCAACGAGGACCCGATCTTCCACAACGTGTTCTCGGTGTCGGGCGACAACCGCTTCGACCTCGACCTCTACAAGCGCCCCAAGGTCGGCGAGAAGGCGTTCGAGCAGCCGGGCATCGTGCGCGTCTACTGCAACATCCACCCGCAGATGAGCGCGATCGTCGTCGTCCGCGACAACCCGTGGTACGCGCAGGCCCGCCGCGACGGGGCGTTCTCGATCGAGGGCGTGCCGCCCGGCAGGTACACGCTGACCGCGTGGCACGAGCGGGCGCAGAAGGCGACGAGCATCGAGCTGACGGTCACCGACAAGGGCGTCGCGGACGCGGTGCTCTCGCTCGACGGCCGCGGCTTCAAGCGCGTCCAGCACAAGAACAAGTTCGGCAAGGACTACGCCGGGGGCGAGAAGTACTGATGGGCCTGACCCAGAAGATCCTGGCTTTCACCAGCCTGCTGGTGGTCGTGCTGGTCGGCACCACCGTCGGCTTCACCAGCTTCCAGGCCGATCGCCTGGCCCGCGCCGAGATCGAGCAGGCGCTGGTCGACACCCGCGGCGTGTGGGAGACGTTCCAGGCCGATCGCTACGAGAAGCTCAAGCTCGGCGTGCGGGCGCTGGCCAACGACCCCTACTTCAAGCCGCTCGTGGAGACGGAGGACGTCGCCTCGGTCGCCGACCAGCTCTCGGAGCGCGGCCAGGACATCCAGGCCGACTTCTTCATGGCCACCAACCCGGACGGGATGCTGATCGCCCGCTCCGACCGGCCCGGGGTCAGCGGCGACGACCTCTCGCGCGACGACGTGGTGGCGCGGCCGCTGGAAGGCGAGGAGTTCGCCACCGTCTGGCTGCAGGGCGGCAAGCCGTACCACACCGTGTCGATGCCGATGCTGACGACGGGCGAGCTGAAGGGCGTGCTGGTCGCCGGCTACGAGATCGACGAGGCGCTGGCCGCCAGCATCCGCAAGCTGACCCACTCCGAGATCGCGTTCCTGACCCACCGCCAGGCCACCCCGGAGCTGGCCGTGTCCTCGCTGGGACCGCGCGAGCAGCCGCTGCGCGACGCGCTCGCGCAGCCCGAGTTCGGGGCCGCGGCGCCGACCACGCCGTTCTCGCTGGACCTGGGCGGCGAGCCGTTCGTCGGCGTGCGGGTGCCGCTCAAGGCGGCCGGGGGCAACGTGGTCGGCTCGCTGGTCGCCCTGCGCAGCCTCGCGGTCGAGATGGCGGCCTTCCGCCAGTACCGCCGCAGCCTGCTGGTCGTCGGCCTGATCGTGATGGGCCTCGGCCTCGGCGCGGCGTTCCTGATGGCCTCGCGGATCACGGGCCCGGTCAAGCTGCTGGTCTCGCTGGTGCAGCGGGCGCGCGACGGCTCGTACTCGGGCGCGGTCGCGGTCGCCACCCAGGACGAGATCGGGGTGCTGGCCCGCGCCTTCAACAGCCTGCTCGCCGACCTTCGCGAGAAGGAGCAGTTGATCGGCTTCCTGCGCGACGGGATGACGGCGATGAAACGCGCCCCGGCGGCGCCCGATGCCACGGCGCTCGACCTCGGCACCGCGACGACCGCGGCGCTCTCCGCCGTCGGCACCCAGATCCAGGCTCTGTCGCTGCAGTCCGGCGCGGTGTTCGCCGGCCGCTACGAGATCCACCAGACGATCGGCAAGGGCGGCATGGGCGTCGTCTACCGCGCCCGCGACCGCCAGCTCGACGAGGAGGTGGCGCTCAAGCTGCTGCGCCCGGACGTGATCCAGGACGACCCCACCCACCTCGAGCGCTTCAAGCAGGAGATCAAGCTGGCGCGCCGGATCACCCACAAGAACGTGCTGCGCACCCACGACTTCGGGGACGCGGACGGCACGCCCTACATCTCGATGGAGTTCCTCGAGGGCGTCACGCTCAAGGACCTGGTGCGCAGCAAGGGCGCCCTGCCGCTGGGCGTCGGCATGCGGATCGCGAAGCAGATGTGCCTCGGCCTCGAGGCCGCCCACGAGCAGGGCGTCGTGCACCGCGACATCAAGCCCCAGAACATGCTGATCCTGCCCGAGACCGGCGAGCTGAAGATCATGGACTTCGGCATCGCGCGGGTCTCCAACGTGAAGCAGGGCTCGGGCGGCGACTCCGGCCTGACCACCGCGGGGACGGTGATGGGAACGCCCGACTACATGCCGCCGGAACAGGCCCAGGGCCAGCCGGCCGACTTCCGTTCCGACGTCTACTCGCTGGGCGTCGTGCTCTACGAGATCTTCACGGGCGCCCTGCCCTTCCGCGGCGACACCGCGATGGCCGTGGTGCTGAGCCACATCCAGTCGCCGCCACCGCGGCCGCGCGAGCTGAACCCGCGGCTGCCCGCGGCGCTCGAGACGGTGATCCTGCGCTGCCTCGAGAAGAGCCCGCTGCGCCGCTACGCGAAGGTCGAAGAACTGCTGTCGGACCTGACCGACGTCTCGGCGCAACTGGAGTCGGCGGCGTGACCCGCGCGGCGTCGCTGCTGTTCGCAGCCTGCGCCGCGGCGGCCGCGGGCCAGGCGCCGCCGGCCGCTCCCGGCGACGCCAGCACGGTGTTCGCGACCGCCTCGCCTTCGGTCGTGGTGGTGCTGGCCCTCGATGCTGCAGGCACCGTCACCGGCCAGGGCAGCGGCGTGGTCGTGGCTCCCGGCCTGGTGGTGACCAACCGCCACGTCGTCCAGGGCGCGGCCTCGGTCCGCCTCCAGCAGGCGGGCCGCACCCGCACCGCGCACGTGCTCGAGCGGCACGCCACCCACGACCTCGCGCTGCTGCGGGCGCCGCTCAAGGCGCCGCCCGCGTCGATCCGCGCCTCGAAGGAGCTGGCCGTCGGCGAGCGGGTGTTCGCGATCGGCGCGCCGCAGGGCCTTGAGCTGTCGATTTCCGACGGCCTCGTCGCCCAGCTCCGGCCGGAGGCCGGCTCGGTCCGCATCCAGACGACCGCGGCGATCTCGCCGGGCTCGTCCGGCGGAGGGCTGTTCGACGAGCGCGGGGCGCTGGTCGGCATCACCTCGTACTCGGCGCTGCGCGGGCAGAACCTCAACTTCGCGCTGCCGACCGAGTGGTTCGAGCCGCTGCTGCGTTCCGCCCAGGGCCGCGCCGCGGTCCCGACCCGGGTCCTGATGCGGCCCGAGCGGCGCACCGGCGCGACGCGGATCGTGATCGAGAGCGACGGGGCGCCGCTGCGCTACGCGTGGCGCTCGCCCGACGCGCGCGGCGCCGTGCTCGAGCTGGAGGGGGTCGACGCCAGCGCCGTGGGCGCCCACGTGGACGTCGGCTCGGCCGAGGTCGAGCACGTGCTGGTCGAGACGCTGAAGCAGGGCGAACGGCAGGTCACCCGCTTCGAGTTCTGCCTGATGGCGCCGATGCGGCAGCGCGTCTATCCCGAGGGCGCGAACCTCAATCTGGTGTTCGAGCGGGTCCCGCCCGTGGCTGCGGCGAGCCCGGCCCCGAGCCCGGCCGCCTCCCCCGAGCCCTCCTCCGCGTCGTCGGCGGCGCTCCCGACCAAGCCGCCGGCACCAGCGCGGCTGGCCGCCGTGCAGGTGGAAGCGGAGGACGGCGGCGCCGCGGTGTGGCTCGCGACGGGCCCCGGCGCGACGTTCCGCGACTTCGTGCTGCGGGGGCCGGAGCGGATCGTGATCGACCTGCTCGGCTTCACGGCCGCGGTCCGGGCGGCCACGGGCGCGGCCGCGATCGTCGAGCGGGTGCGGATCGCGCGCCACTCGCTGACGCCGCCGGTGGTGCGGGTGGTGCTCGACCTCGCGCAGCCGGCGTTGCACAGCGTCCGCGACGAAGGCGACGGCTTGCGCGTGCGGCTGACGCCGGCTCCCTGAGCGGGAGCCGGCGCCCTCGACTCTCTAGACCGCGACGGCGGCGCCGAGCCGCTTCGACAGCGCCTCGAGCTGGACGTTCATCTCCTGCGGCAGCCGCGAGCCGAAGCGGTCGAAGAAGGCGCGGATCTCCGGCACCTCCGCCGCCCACTCCTCGCGGTCGACGGCCATCAGCATCTCGAGCTGGTGCTGGCTGAGGGCCAGGCCGTCGAGGTGCATCTCGTCGGTCTCGGGCAGCAGGCCGATCGGGCTCTCCTTGGCGCCGACCCGGCCCTGGATGCGGTCGACCATCCACAGCAGCACGCGCAGGTTCTGGCCGAAGCCGGGCCACAGGAACGCGTCCTCGTGGTCGGTGCGGAACCAGTTGACGTGGAAGATCGCGGGCGGCTTGCTGAGCTTCGTGCCCATCTTCAGCCAGTGGCCGAAGTAGTCGCCCATGTTGTAGCCGCAGAACGGCAGCATCGCCATCGGGTCGCGGCGCACGACGCCGACCGCGCCGGTCGCGGCCGCCGTCGTCTCCGAGCCCATGGTGGCGGCGACGAACACGCCGTGGTTCCAGTCGCGGGCCTGGAACACGAGCGGCGCCACGCGCGCGCGGCGGCCGCCGAACACGATCGCCGACAGCGGCACGCCCTGCGGGTCCTCCCACTTCGGGGACATCGAGGGGCACTGCCGGGCGGACACGGTGAAGCGGGCGTTGGGGTGCGCCGCCTTGCCCTTGTGGTCCCACGGCTTGCCCTGCCAGTCGATCAGGCCGGCAGGCGGGTGCTTGTCCTTGCCCTCCCACCACGGGATGCCGTCCGGGCTCACCGCCACGTTCGTGAAGATCGTGTTGGTGCGGATGGTGTCCATCGCGTTGGGGTTGGTGTCGGGGCCTGTGCCGGGCACGACGCCGAAGAAGCCGGCCTCGGGGTTGACCGCCCACAGCCGGCCGTCGGGGCCGGGCCGCAACCAGGCGATGTCGTCGCCGATGGTGCGGACCTGGATGCCCTGCTTCTCGAACGGCGACACCAGCATCGCCAGGTTGGTCTTGCCGCAGGCCGACGGGAACGCCGCCGCGATGTAGTGGACCTCGCCGTCGGGCAGCGTCAGCTCCAGGATCAGCATGTGCTCGGCCATCCAGCCCTGGTCGCGGGCCATGGTCGAGGCGATCCGCAGCGCGAAGCACTTCTTGCCGAGCAGCGCGTTGCCGCCGTAGCCGGAGCCGACGCTCCAGATCAGCCGCTCCTCGGGGTAGTGGACGATGAAGCGCCGGTCGGGCGACAGGTCGCCGGTCGAGTGCAGCCCGGGCACGAACTCGTCGCCGCCGCCGAGCTGGTCGAGCGCGGCCTTCCCCATGCGGGTCATGATCCGCATGTTGGCGACCACGTACTTCGAGTCGGTGATCTCGACGCCAACCTTGGAGAAGGGCGAGCCGAGCGGGCCCATCACGTAGGGCACGACGTACATCGTGCGGCCCTTCATCACGCCGTCGAACAGCTTGCCGACGTTCTCCTTCGCCTCCGCCGGGGCCATCCAGTTGTTGGTCGGGCCGGCGTCCTCCTTCTCGCGCGAGGCGATGAAGGTGAGGTGCTCGGTGCGGGCGACGTCCGAGGGGTGGGAGCGGTGCAACGTGCAGCCCGCCGCTTCCTTCTCGTGGAGGCGCTGCAGCGTGCCGTCCTGCACCATCTCCTCGACCAGCTTGTCGTTCTCGGCCTGGGATCCGTCGCACCAGACCACGCGGTCGGGGCGGGTCTTCGCCGCGACTTCTTCCACCCAGCGTTCGGCAGGCGTCATGTCTTCGTGTTCCTCGGAAGTGTCGGTCCCGGTTCGCGCCGGAAGCCGGGGACGGGATGCGCCGGCCCCCGGGGGAGCCTGGGCGTAAAAGCCGGATTTTAGGTCCTGGGCGGCAGGTCGGGAAAGCCGGCCGCCCGCCGTTCCGGTTACGATCGGGAGTCCTGCCCGGTCGCGGGCCGGCAGGTCCATCTAAGGAGCCAGGCCATGCAGAAGACGCTCTGGATCGCGATCGCGCTCGCCCTCGGGGCCAGCAGCGCGCAGGCCGCCGACCCGCCCGGCACCCGGCGGGTGGCCGCGGGCAGCGGCGCGGCCCTGTCGGACTGGGACTTCCGGGTCGGCCGGCTGGAGGCGCAGGGCGAGTTGCGGCTGCGCCAGTCGCGAGCCGACGAGCTGATGCCCGGGCGCGTCCACGAGCGTTTCGCCCAGCTCCACCGCGGGGTGCCGGTGTGGGGCGGCGAGCTGGTCCGACAGCGCACCGAGGCGGAGACGATCTCGGTGTTCGGCACCTTCTACGAGGGCATCGAGCTCGACGTGGCGCCGAAGCTCGGCGCGCGGGACGCCGAGGCCGCGATCGCCGCGCGCGGCCTGGTGCTGCCGGTCGGCGAGGCGCCGGTGCTGACCGTGCTGCCGCGCGAATCGGGCTACGCGCTCGCCTGGCGCGCCGAGGCCCACACGACGGGCGACGGCGGCTTCGACATCCGCATGCTGTTCCTCGACGCGATCAGCGGCGAGACGCTGTTCGAGTACTCGAACCTGCAGTGGCAGTCGGCGGTCGGCAACGGCACCGGGGTGCTCTCCGACCCCAAGAAGATGAGCGTGCTGTCGGGCAGCGGCGGCTTCCTGGCCGACGACCAGTTGCGGCCGCCGCGGCTGCGCACGTTCGACATGCGCGGCAACCTGGGCCGCACCCTGCAGTTCCTGAACGGGCAGGTCGCGCTCGGGCAGTCGGACCTCGCCGCCGACGCCGACAACGTGTGGACCGACGGCGCGGTCGTCGACGCCCACGCCTACGCGGGCTACACCTACGACTACCTCTACAAGCGCTTCGGCCGCCGCGGCCTGGACGATCAGAACGGGCGCATCCTGTCGCTGGTCCACCCGGTCAACCGCAGCGACATCTTCGGCTACTCCGATTCCGTGATCAGCACCTTCTACCTGAACGCCTTCTACTGCTGCGACGGGATCATGGTCTACGGCGAGGGCCTGCCCTCGAACCTGCAGCTCACCACGGGCCAGCGGGTCAACTACTGGTCGGCCGCGCTCGACGTGGTCGCCCACGAGTTGGCCCACGGGGTCACCGACTTCACCTCGGCGCTGATCTACTTCGGCGAGCCCGGCGCGCTCAACGAGAGCTTCTCGGACATCATCGCGGCCGGCGCCGAGTTCTTCCACCAGGAGGCCGGGTCGGGGCTGCTGCGCGCCGACTGGCTGCTGGCCGAAGACGCGATCACGCCCGGCGGCATCCGCTCGATGGCGAACCCCGCGGCCTACGGCGACCCCGACCACTATTCGGTGCGCTTCACGGGCAGCGAGGACAACGGCGGCGTGCACATCAACTCGGGCATTCCCAACCACGCCTTCTACCTGGCGATCGAAGGCGGCCGCAACCGCGTCTCCGGGCTGTCGGTGACCGGCGTCGGGCTCGCCAACCGCGAGCAGGTGGAGAAGGTGTTCTTCCGCGCCTTCACCGCGATGCTGCCGCCGTCGGCGGACTTCGCGGCGGCCCGCGCGGCCACCCTGCAGTCGGCGCGCGACCTCTACGGCGCCGGCTCCAACGTCGAACGAGCGATCCGCGACGCCTGGACCGCGGTGGGGGTGCAGTGATGACGCGCGCGCATCTGGGAGTCGCGCTGGCGGTCGCGATCTTCGTCGCCGCCCCCGCCCGGGCCGGCGAAGGCCGGGCCTGGGCGAGCGGCGTGTTCAACACGGCCAAGGTCGAGGCCAGCGAGAGCCGCGCCTTCCGCGAGTTCGCCGAGGACGGCTCGGTCGACGTCGACTACGCGTTCGACGCGGGGCCCGGCGGCGAGATCGGGATCGAGTACCGGCTGAAGAGCGGAATCGGGCTGCAGCTCGCCGCCGCGTTCGGGTCGCGCGACGGGAGCCTGCGCTACACCGCGGCCTTTCCCCACCCGCTGTACCTGAACCGCCACCGCTCGGCGAGCGGCGAGCAGGACGGCGTCTCGCTGACCGAGACGGCGATCCACCTCGACCTCGTCTACGGCAAGCGCGGACCGAAGTGGGAGGTCGTCGGCTTCGCGGGTGCCACGCTGTTCAACGTCGAGGCCGACGTGCTCGACCGCCCGCAGTACACCCACGCCTACCCGTACGACTCGGTCAGCGTGCTGCCGGCCACGGCCGTCTCGCGCTCGGCGTCGAAGGTGGGCTTCAACGCGGGGCTCTCGGTCGACTACCGGGTCGGCGCGAAGTTCGGCATCGGCGTGCAGGGGCGCTTCAGCGGCGCCACCGTGGAGCTCGACACGCCGCCCGAGGGCACGCTGGAGATCGACGCCGGCGGCTTCGCGCTCGGCGCCGGCGTGCGCCTGTACTTCTAGTTCTCGTCTTCGCCGGAACCGGGCTCGAAGCGCTCGGTTCCGGCGCCGGCCGCCTCCGGCAGCGGGGCGTCGAGCGAGACGGGCTCGGTGCGCAGCGCCGTGATCGGCCGCGGCAGCGTCGGCGTACCGGGGCTCGACGGCCCCGGCTCCGCCGACCGGTCGGGCAACTCCTCGGCGAGCCGCGCCAGCTCGCGGGCCAGCTCGCCGGCCGTGGGGCGGCGGTCGGCGGTCTTCTCGAGGCAGCGCAGGGTGAGCGCGTCGAGTTCGGCCGGCACGTTGCCGGCCAGCTTGCGCAGCGGCGGCGGCGCCAGCCGCATGTGCTGCACCATCACCGCCATCGGGTCGTCTTCGGTGGGCGGGAACGGCAACCGCCCGGTCAGCATCTGGTACAGCACGATGCCGACGCTGTAGACGTCGGCGCGGCCGTCGTAGGCGCCCTTCGCGCGGAAGCGCTCGGGGGCCATGTAGGCCGGAGTGCCGAGGATGTAGCCGTCGAGCGTGAGCTTCTGCGCGAGCGCCGCTTCGCCGACCAGCTTGGCGATGCCGAAGTCGAGCACCTTCGGCACCTCGCCGCCGCGCGCGTCGCGGTGCAGGAAGATGTTGGCGGGCTTGACGTCGCGATGAACGATGCCGGCGCGGTGGGCCTCGGCCAGCGCCTCGCACACCGGGGCGACGATCGCCGCCGTGCGCCGCGCGGCCACCAGCCCCTCGACGGCCAGCTCGTCCTCCAGCGAGCGCCCCTCGAGCAGCTCCATGACCAGGAAGGCGACGCCGCCGGGCGTGATGCCGAAGTCGAGGATGGCGACCGCGTTCGGGTGCTTGATGCGGCAGGCGGCGACGCCCTCGCGGCGGAAGCGGGCCACCGCCTCCTGCTCGGTGCCGAAGCTGGTCTGCAGCACCTTGACCGCGACCGCCTTCTCGAGGTCGAGGTGCAGCGCGCGGTAGACGGCGCCGTAGTTGCCGGCGCCCAGCTTCGTCTCCAGCCGATAGCGGTCGGCGAGCACCGTCCCGGGGCCGATCGTGGCCGGCGTCGGCTCGGCGGCGGAGGCCGCCTGGGCCGCCGCGGGGCCAGGCCGGCGGCCGCGGAGCTGGGTCATGATCCGCGCCAGCACGATCGGGAAGTCGAGCGGCTTGGTCACGTAGTCGTTGGCGCCCAGCTCGAGCGCCTCGACGACGTCCTCGCTCTGGGTCTTGGCGGTCGCCATGATCACCGGCAGGTCCGCCGTCTGCGGCTGGCCGCGCAGGATGCGGAGCACGTCGAAGCCGTTGAGCCCCGGCATCATGATGTCGAGCAGCACGAGGTCGACGGCCTCGCGTTCGATCACCTCGAGGGCCCGCGCGCCGTCCTCCGCGACCAGGGTCCTGAAACCCTTGCGCTGGAGCCGGCGCGAGAGCAGGTCGCGGTTCTCGTCGTTGTCGTCGACGACGAGGAGGGTGTAGTCGGACGCCTGCATGGATGCGGCGGATTCTACGCTGCCCCGCTCAACGCAGCCGCAGGTGGGTCTCGAACAGCTTCAGGATGCGCTTGTACTCGTCGGCCCAGCCCGTCTCCTCGACGAAGCCGTGGTCCTCGACCGGGTAGAGCGCCAGCTCCCAGTTCTCCTTGCGCAGCTCGATCAGCCGCTGGGCGAGCCGGATCGAGTCCTGGGCGTGCACGTTCAGGTCCATCAGGCCGTGGCAGATCAGGAGCGGCGCGCGCAGCCCTTCGGCGAAGTGGATCGGCGACGAGCGCCGGTACGCCTCGGCGTCGTGCTGCGGCTCGTTCAGGATGTTCGCGGTGTAGGGGTGGTTGTAGTGCGCCCAGTCGGTGACCGGCCGCAGCGCCGCGCCGGCGGCGAAGGTGTCGGGCGAGGTGAACAGCGCCATCAGCGTGATGAAGCCGCCGTAGCTGCCGCCGTAGACGCCGATCCGGTCCGAGGCCACGCCGTGGGCCTCGACCAGGTACCGGGCACCGTCGATCACGTCCTCGAGGTCCTTGCCGCCCATGTGGCGGTAGATCGCGGTGCGCCAGTCGCGACCGTGGCCCGCGCTCGCGCGGTAGTCGACGTCGAGCACCACGTAGCCGCGGCTCGCCAGCAGGTGGTGGAACATGTACTCGCGGAAGTAGTCCGACCAGTAGTGGTGGGCGTTCTGCAGGTAGCCCGCGCCGTGGACGAAGACGACCGCGGGCCGCTTCGGGTCGCGCTGCGCGCCGAGCATCTCCGGCGTGTAGAGCCGGGCAGGCACCCGCACGCCGTCGCGGGCCGTGTAGTGGACGAGCTCCGGGTCGAGCCACGGCCCGGCCAGCCACTCGTCCGTGGGCGACTTCGTGACCGCCGTCGCCGCCGCGCCGGCCTTCAGCGCGCCGACGTGAACCTCGGGCGGGCGGTTGCCGGTCGAGTGGATGAACCCGGCCCACTTCCCGTCGGGCGCCGCGGCGACGCTCCACGCCCCGCGCTTCGTCGTCAGCCGCGTGCGCGGCCCTCCCTCCACCGGCAGCGCGTACGCGTGGCGCTCGAAGGGGCTGGCCTCGGTGCTCTCGAGCAGGAAGGTGCGGCCGTCGGCGGCGAGCGCGAGGTCGGTGATCTCCCAGTCGCCGCTGGTCAGCGCCCGCGGCTCGGGCTTCTGGTCCGCGAGGTCGAGCGCGTAGAGGTGCATGAAGCCGGTCCGCTCGGAGAGCACGAACGCGCGGCGCCCGTCGGAGTGCAGGCGCAGTTCGTCGCCGCCGAAGAAGAAGCGCAGCCAGGCCGCGTCGCGGTCGTGGAACAGCACCCGCGGCTCGCCGCCTGCGAGGTCGAGGCGGACCACCCAGCGCTGCTCGTAGTCCGTCGACCGCACGTCGGCGATCACGTGGGCGCCGTCGGCGCCGACCAGCGGCATCCGCCACTGGACCAGGCTCTCGGGCTGCGGCGCGTCCTTCTTCGCGGGGTCCTTCTCGTCGGCGGCAACCGCCTGGGCCTGCGCAAGCTCCGCCGCGAACGGCGCCGCGACCCAGGTCGCCTTCTTCTCGTGCAGGTCGAGGATCACGACGCGCTGCCGGTTCTGGGCGTCGCCCACCTTGGTGCGGGTCGGCACCGCTTCGGTGTAGCCGGACTCGGAGACGTAGCGCGGCACGTCGGCCACCTTGCCGTCGCCGCGCTCCTGGACCAGGAACAGCGCGTAGCGGTCGCCGGGGACGAGCACGGCGTCGGCGATCGACTGCTTCGGCAGGAGGTCGATCCGCGGCAGCGCCCGCGCCTTTTCCTCGGCCTCGCGCTTCTCGCGCTTGCGCTTCGCCTCGGCCACCCACTGCAGCAGCTTCGCCTCCTCGTCGCGGACGAAGCGCTGGCTGTCGGAGAGCTTCGGCTCCTCCTTCTTCGGCCCGGCTTCGGCGAGCTGGACGAGGCCGGCGGGGCCCTCGAGCGGCAGCAGGTAGAAGCCGCCGCCGCGCACGAAGGTGACGGCGCGGCCGCCGCGCGCGAAGCGGGCGTCGCTCTCGGCCTCGGCGGTGCGGGTCAGCTCGCGGCGCTCGCCGCTGACGGTGTCGAGCAGGACCACGTCGCCGTCGTCGATCCACAGCACGCGACGCCGCGCGCCGTCCCACTCCCCGCGCACCGGGGGCGCCAGCCGGCGCTCCGCCTCGGTGAGCCGCCGGGGCGCGCCGCCGGCGCGGGCGACGACCCAGGTCGCGGCCTCGTCTTCGCCCGGCTGCTTCCACTCGAAGAAGAGCCGCTGCGAGTCGCCCGACCAGCGCAGGCCCGAGGGCTCGTGGCCGACCAGCTTCGGCCCCCGCATGATCGAGTCGACGCTCAGCGGGAACGGCTCGGCGCCACGGGCGCCAGGGGCGAGGAGGAGCAGCGACGACAGGGCGAGCGTCGCCCGCGCGGATCGGACCATGGTCACCTCGTGGCTCTGCGATTGCGGCGCGCGGAGCCCCCACGGTCCGGCGCGAAGTCGACAGTATAAGAGCGCCGCTACTCGGCGCGCAGCGAGACCGCGGGATCCACCCGGCTGGCGCGCAGCGCGGGCAGCCCCGCAGCCAGCGCCGCGCCGGCGGCCAGCAGCAGCGCGACCAGGCCGTAGGTCGCGACGTCGGTGGCGGCGACGCCGACCAGCAGGTTCTCGAGCGCGCGGGCGAGCCCGAAGGCGAGCGGCAGGCCGAACAGCAGGCCCAGCGTGCACAGGACCAGTCCGTCGCGCACGACCGCCGTCGCGAGTTGGCGCGCAGTCGCGCCAAGTGCCAGCCGAACGGCGAGTTCCGGCACCCGCTGTCCGACCGCATAGGCGAGCGCGCCGTAGAGGCCGACCGCCGCCAGCGCGAAGCCGATCGCTCCGAAGCTGCCGGTGAGGGCGCCCGCGATGCGGAACAGGAAGGCGGCCTTGCCGCCCTGCACGTGAGCCTCCATCGTGCGCAGGTCCGTGACCGGCATCTCCGGGTCCAGTTCCGCCGCGAGCCGCCGGAGCTCCGGCAGGAGCGGCTCGGGGGGGCCGGCGGTCACGGCGACCAGGTGGCGCTCGGCACGGTAGTTCTGCCGCAGCGGCAGGTAGGCGCACCAGCGCTGGGTTTCGCCGGGCAGGTTGTAGGTCGAGTCCGCGGCGACGCCGACCACGGTGAACGGCTCGGCCTCGCCGTCGAGCACGAGCCGGCGGCCGAGCGCTTCCTGGCCGGGCCACAGCTCGCGCGCCAGCGACTCGTTGACGATCGCGACCCGCGGGGCCCCGGCGTCGTCGGTCGGCGCGAACTCGCGGCCGGCGCGCAGCGGGATGCCCATCGCGGCGAGGTAGTCCTCGGCGACGGCGTTGGTCCAGGCCGCGGTGCCGCGCCCGGCGAGTGCGCCCTCCGCCCGCGCCGCACGCACGTCGTTGTTCAGGCCGATCGGGACGAAGCTCGCGTAGCTCGCGCGGGTGACGCCCGGCAGCGCCTTCGCCCGCTCGAGCCAGGCGTCGAAGAAGGCCGCGCCGCGCTGCGGGTCGAGCCCGCGCAGGCGCACGTTGACGTTGGCCAGCGCGCGATGGTCGCGGGCGAACCCGAGATCCATGCCGCGGAAGTGCTCGAGGCTCTGCAGCAGGAGCGCCCCGGCGACCAGCAGCGCGGCGGACACCGCGACCTGGGCGACGACCAGGGCGGCGCGGGCGCGCCCGCGCAGCACGCTGCCTCCCCGCTCGCGCAGCGCTCCGGCCGCACCGGTGCGCAGCACCGCGAGTCCGGGCAGCGCTCCCGCCAGCAGCCCCGCGGCCACGGACAGCGCGAGGCCGACCGCGAAGACGCGGGCGTCGGGCCGCAGGCGGAAACTGATCGGCAGGTCGCTGGCGAGGCGCAGTTCGCCGAGCCACGTCGTGGCCAACCAGGCGAGGCCCAGCCCGAGGCCGCCGCCGACCAGCCCGAGCAGCACGCACTCGAGCACCAGCGGCCGCAGCAGCCGCAGCCGGCCCGCGCCGAGCGCCAGCCGCACCGCCAGCTCGCGGCGGCGGTCGAGCACGCGGGCCAGGGCCAGCCCCGCGACGTTGGCGATCGCGACCAGCACCAGCAGCCCGACCAGGGCGAGGAAGACCGCTGCGACCGGGGGCAGGAAGACGGGCGCCGCGGGCTCGAGCCGCGCCATCGGCTCGGGGTGGAGCACCAGCCGCTGGCCCCGCGAGGCCGGCCGGCGCTCCGCGTCCATTCGCGCCGAGAGCGGTGCTATCGCCGCCTGCGCCTGTTCGATGCCGATGCCCTCGCGCAGCCGCGCGATGGTGCGCAGGTTGCGGGCGTCGCGATCGAGGACCCAGTCGCGCGCGGTCGGGACGGCGCGCTCGTAGGCGGCGAGCGAGACGTAGCCGTCGAGTTCCACCGGACCGACCGTGCCCGGGAAGGCCGGGTCGGTGATCCCGAGCACGGTGAAGTCGCGGCCCGCGAGACGCACGACGGCGCCGATGGCCGCGGGGTCGCGGTGGAAGTGGCGTTCCCACCCGGCGTCCGAGAGGACCAGCGCGTCGAAGCCGTCGTCGTGCCCGGACAGGCCGCGGCCCGCCCGCATGCGGACTCGCAGTCCTTCGAAGTAGCCGGGGCTCACGATCGTCACGGCGGCGACGGTGGACTCGCGGCCGGGGGCGCGTAGCGGCAGGGTGTCGGCCGCCGCCGCGACGACCGACTCGAACGGCGCAGCGGCGGCCAGGTCGCGCACGTCGGGCGCGGAGAGCGCGGAGGGCGCCGGCGAGGCGGACGACTGCAGGCCCACCGCCACGAGGCGCTCGCCGTCGGCGCCCGGCAGCGGCGTGCCGAGCAGGGCGTGGGCGATGCTGAAGATCGTGAGGTGGGCGCCGAGGCCGAGGGCGAGGGTCGCGGCCACCGTCAGCGCGTACGCCTTGCGCCGGCGCAGCGCCCGCGCCGCGAGCCAGGTGTCGTGGACGACGCCCTCGACGGCGGAGCGGGGGTCGCGCAGGCCGGCCGCGAACGCGTCGAACCCGGACCGCGCCACACCCGTGAGCGCCGCCGAGCGCTGCCGGACCGCGAGCCGGACCAGGTCGCCGCCGGTTTCGGCGAAGTGACGCAGCGCTCCCGCAGGGCCCTCATAGCGCGGCTCGGCACGCATCTGCGCCACCGTGTCGAGCAGTTCGGCGCCGTGGCGGCGGCGGAACTCCGCGTCGCAGACCCGCAGCGCGAGGCGCGCCCACAGCGGGGCGTTCACGGCCGGCCCCGCTCGGCCAGCAGCCGCGACTCGCGCGCCCACTCGACCAGCGACTCGAGGCGCTCGACCTCCGCTCGCGCCAGGGCGAGGCCAGGCCGGGTCAGGCGATAGGTGCGGCGCGGCGCGCCGGCTTCGTCGCCGCGCTCGCTCGCGGTCTCCTCGATCAGGCCCTGGGACTCGAGCCGCGACAGCGCCTCGTACAGCGTGCCGGGGCCGAGGCGAATCGCGCCGCGGGTGACCCGCTCGACCTCCTGCTTGATGGCGTAGCCGTGCCGGGGCCCGTCGGCCAGGCCCAGCAGCACGTGCAGGGCGGCGGTCGGCAGGCCGGCGGGGCGGAGCGGGGCGACGGCGGCGGTCTTCGGCATATCGGTGTCCGATATATCAACGACCGGAACACCCGACAAGTTCCCGTCCACGCCGATGGATGGCGGCGGCGCGAGCCGCCGCGCCTACGGCGCGGCCTTCAGGTAGCGGCCCGGCAGCTCGCGGCCGAGATGGGTCTGCAGCCCGCGCGAGGCGACGACCAGCTTGCCGAGGTCGACGCCCGTCTCGATGCCCATGCCGTGCAGCATGTAGACGAGGTCCTCGGTCGCGAGGTTGCCGGCGGCGCCCGGCGCGTAGGGGCAGCCGCCGGTGCCGCCCGCCGAGCTGTCGACGATGCGCACGCCTTCGCCGAGCGCGGCCAGCACGTTGGCGAGCGCCGTGCCCCGGGTGTCGTGGAAGTGGACGGCGATCCTGTCGACCGGCACGACCCGCGCCAGCCGCCCGACCACCTCGTGGACCTGGGTCGGCACCGCGACTCCGATCGTGTCGCCGACCGAGATCTCGTCGCACCCGACCTGGGCGAACAGCCGCTCGCACACCTCGGCCGCCTTGCGCGCGTCGACGGCGCCTTCGTAGGGGCAGCCGAAGCAGGTCGAGACGTAGCCGCGCACCCGCAGCCCGGCGGCCTTCGCGTCGGGCACGAACTCCGCGAAGCGCGCGAACGACTCGTCGATCGAGGCGTTGATGTTCTTCTTGTTGAAGCTCTCGCTGGCCGCGGTGAAGACCGCGATCTCGGTGGCGCCGGCCTCGCGCGCCGCCTCGTAGCCCTTGCGGTTGGGGACGAGCACCGGCAGCCGCACGCCCTCGCGCTGCACCCGCCGCAGCACCTCGGCCGAGCCCGCCATCTGCGGCACCCACTTCGGCGAAACGAAGGCGCCGGCCTCGACGACCGACAGCCCGGCGTCGAGCAGCGCCTCGATGAACGCGACCCGCACGTCGACGCCGAGCGCGGTGGGCTCGTTCTGCAGCCCGTCGCGGGGGCCGACCTCGACGACCTGGACCCGGCTCAGGGGCGGCTTGCGGGGCGCCGCGGGCGTCTCCTCGCTCACTCGATCTCCACCAGCACGCGGCCGGGGGCGACCATGTCGCCCACCTTCACCGCCACCGAGCGCACGACACCCGCCTTCGGCGCGCGCAGCGCGTTCTCCATCTTCATCGCCTCGACGACCAGCACCTCGGCGCCCTTCTCGACGGCGTCGCCGGGGGCGACCGCCACCTTGATCACCTTGCCCGGCATCGGCGCCTCGAGGCCGCCTTCCGCGTGGCGCGCCGCGCCGCCGCGGCGGCCCTCGCGCTCCTCGTCGAGGCGGTAGACGTCGCCGCGCCAGAACAGGTGGATGGCGTCGCCCTCGCGGGCGACGTGGAACGTCTCGACGCGGGCGACGCCGTCCGGCCCGGGCGTGCGCAGCACGAAGGTGCCGGGCGCCGCCTCTTCGACCTCGGGTCGCGAGGCCTGTCCGTCGATCACGACCTCGACGCCCTGCGAGGTCTCGCGCACGAGCGCCTCGTGGAGCTGCTCGCGGCAGCGCAGCCGGATCACGACAGCCTCCAGCCGCCGAGCGCGGCGAACGGGTCGGGCACGGCCGCGGTGCCCGCCCGCGATGCCGCTGCGCCGCGGCCGCGCGCGGCGTGCAACGCGGCCAGCGCCGCCGCGATCGCCTCGGGCGGCGCGCAGGGGTGGGGCGAGACCTCGCCCAGGTGCTCCTCGATGAAGCCGGTGTGCAGGTTGCCGGCGCGGAACTCGGGGTGGTCGACGAGCGTGCGCAGCCGCCCCAGGTTGGTGGCGAGGCCGAGCACCGCGGTGCGCGACAGCGCCTCCGCCATGCGCTCGATCGACTCGGCGCGGTCGCGGCCGAACGTGACGATCTTGGCCAGCATCGGGTCGTAGTGGACGGAGACCTCGCTGCCGCGCGCGATGCCCGTGTCGACGCGGACGCCGGGCCCTTCCGGCAGCGCACACACGAGCACCCGGCCCGCGGAGGGCAGGTCGTCGTTGGCGGGGTCCTCGGCGTAGAGCCGGGCCTCGAGCGCGTGGCCCTGGCTGCACAGCTCGGACTGGCCGATGGCGAGCGGGCGGCCCGCCGCGATCTCGAGCTGCATGCGGACCAGGTCGAGCCCCGTCACCAGCTCGGTCACCGGGTGCTCGACCTGCAGGCGCGTGTTCATCTCCAGGAAGTAGAAGCGGCCCGAGGGGTCGAGCAGGAACTCGACGGTGCCGGCGTTGACGTAGCCCGTGGCGCGCGCCGCCGCCACGCCGGCCGCGCACAGCTCCTCGCGCAGCACGGGCGTCAGCACCGGCGACGGCGTCTCCTCCAGCACCTTCTGGTGGCGGCGCTGCACGGAGCACTCGCGCTCGAACAGGTGCAGCGTCGTGCCGGCGGAGTCGGCGATCACCTGCACCTCGACGTGGCGCGGGCGCTGCACGAACCGCTCGAGCACCATCGTGTCGTCGCCGAAGGCGCCTTTCGCCTCGCGGCGGCAGGAGGCGAGCGCGGTGGCGAAGTCGTCGAGCCGATGGACGACGCGCATGCCCTTGCCGCCGCCGCCGCGCGAGGGCTTGATCATCAGCGGGAAGCCGATGCGCGCCGCCTCGGCCGCGAGCGTCGCGTCCTGCTGGTCGTCGCCGTCGTAGCCCGGCACGACCGGGACGCCGGCCGCCGCCATCATCCGCCGCGCGCCCTTCTTGTCGCCCATCTTCCGGTGCACGTCGCCGGGCGGGCCGACGAAGGCGATGCCGGCGTCGCGGCAGGCGTCGGCGAAGTCGCCGTTCTGGCTGAGGAACCCGTAGCCGGGGTGGATCGCGTCCGCGCCCGTGCGCTTCGCGGCCTCGAGCAGCCGCTCGAAGCTGAGGTACGAAGCGCGCGCCTCGGCGGGCCCGATGGCGACGGCTTCGTCGCACGCCCGCGCGTGCAGCGCGCCGCGGTCGGCCTCGGAGTACACGGCGACGGTCGGGATGCCGAGCGTGCGCGCGGTGCGCGCGACGCGCACGGCGATCTCGCCGCGGTTGGCGATCAGCAGCTTGCGGAAGAGCGTCATGGTCGAGGCGACAAACCTAGCACGCGTTCACTTCTTCGCGGCGACTTCCGGCGGCGCGTAGGTCCACGCTTCGCGCAGCACCCAGTCCCCGTCGGCGTCGCGGCTCCACAGCCAGGCGTCACGCCCGCCTTGCCACGGCGCCTCTTCGTACCGCCAGTCCACCTCGTACGCTCCCTCGCGCCCTCGGCCTTCGAACCGCCAGAGACCGCCGTCGATCCGGCCTCGAAGCGTCGCCCGACGACCGTTCGCCTCCAGCAGATCCAGCCGCAGTCCTCCCGCTGGGTCGGCCGAGAACAGGAAGACCCGCGGCAGGACACCGCGGAGGTGCCCGTCGTACACCAGCCACGAATAGCAGGTCACGGCTTCTCCGCCATCGAGCAGGCGGCAGGTGCGCTCGGCCCGGGAGAAGGCGAAGGGCGGCGCCGTGGCCGTCCAGCGCACGGTCGCTCGCGCGCGCGCCGATCCAAGCGAGGCGACGAGAGGGGCCAGCACGTGTCCCTCCGGGGGAGCGCCTCCGGTGCGGCGCACGCGAACCTCGGGCTCGCCACGTCTCCACTCGGAAGAAGCCCGCCAGTCCCCCACTGTGGTCTCGACGGCGATGCGCTTGCCGCCACGGCGGCTCCATCTCTCGACGAAGGCACCGTCGGGCGTCGACCACTTCGCCTCCGGCCCTTCCTCCGCAGCGGCGATCGCGATCCCTTCGCGCGTCCCATGCCTCAGCATCAGGCACGAACCCGTCTCGCAGGTGACGTACGCGCCCCAGACAGGGCGCGCGCCTCCGTGCTCCGAGCCGAGGCACGACAAGACCTCCTGCGGGTCGAGCCAACCGCAGTCCACGGCCCCCACGATCTTGCCGTCCCGGCGCACGATCCACGAACCGACGAGCCAGTGGAAGGGATGTCGCGGGCGATCGTCGGCTCGCGCGGCGTGCGGGACGGGGTACCAGAAACCTGAGCGAAGGGCGTTGACCGCCATGCCGGTGACGAGGCCGGCAGGCCCCGCGACGGCCGCCCCGACGAGGTCGCCGGCGAGTTCTTTCCACCCGTAGGGGCGCCGGTACTCCTGGAGGGCCGCGGCGGCAGGCTCGAACGCGGCCAGCGGTAGCCCGGCTGCAGCGACGGCCTTCTCGAAGCCACTCGCACCTGCGGCGTCGATCTGGAAGACGTCGACCTCCGGGAAGCTGCGGGCCTCGCGGGGGGAAGACTCCAGCAGCAGCAGCGGGCCCGGTCCCTGGACGCCCTGCCGTTGGATGAGGGCTCGGCGGAGCGCGGTGAGCGGGATGTCCCGTTGGCCCAGGCCGTCGTCGTAGCGAAAACGGAGGCCTTCGGGGACCACGGCAAGGCGCCCGGGCCGCCGCACCTGCCAGCCGCCGTGGGTCAGGAAGTCGTAGCGCTCGGCGCGGATCTCAGCGACCGCAGGCGACTCGGCCGCGAGGACGAGCGCCAGCAGCGCGACGATCACGGAACCCAGTTCGGCTTGCGCTTGTCGAGGAAGGCGCGCAGGCCCTCCTGGCCCTCGGAGGAGGCACGCACGTCGGCGATGCGCTCGACCGTGTAGCGCTGCACGTCTTCGGGCCGCCGCCAGGCGACCTCGCGGATCAGCGCCTTCGCTTCCGCGATCGCGCGGGGGCCCGCCTGCAGCAGCTCGTTCACGCGGCCGTCGACCGCGGCGTCGAGGTCGGGCTCGGGCACCGCGGCGCGGACCAGCCGGATCTCCTGCGCCTTGACCGCCTCGAAGCGCTCGCCGGTCAGGAAGTACTCGCGCGCCGCCGACTCGCCGATCTTGCCCAGCACGTAGGGGCTGATCACCGAGGGCAGGATGCCGAGCCGGACTTCCGTGAAGCCGAAGGTGGTGCCGAGCGCCGCGACCGCGATGTCGCAGGCGGCCACGAGGCCCGAACCGCCGCCCAGCGCGGCGCCGTGGACGCGGGCCACGACCGGCTTCGGCGAGTTGTAGACGGTGAAGAACAGGTCGGCCAGCGCCTGCGCGTCGCGCAGGTTGTCCTCGCGGGAGAAGCCGGCCATCGCCTTCATCCAGCCGAGGTCCGCGCCCGCGCAGAACGCCTTGCCGCGGCCGCCGATCACGATCACCCGCACGCCGTCTTCGGCGCCGAGGTCGAACAGCGTCTTGCGCAGCTCGGACACCATGAGCCCGTCGAACGCGTTGCGCAGCTCGGGCCGGTTCAGCCAGACCCGCGCCACGGGCCCGTCGCGCTCGACTTCCAGTCGCTGCAGCGGCTCGCTCATCGCCTCCCTCGACTCCGCGGCGAGTATGCCACGCGCTTTTCGAGCCTCCGCCTCAGGGCCTGTGCGCCTCGCGCCTCCCGGCCGGGCGGTCGCGTATCCTCCCGGCCACGGCGTGCGTCCCTACCGACATGAAGATCCCTGAGCCGCCCGACAACCTGGAGTCGCTCGAGGAAGAAGTGCGGGCCGTCCGCGAGCGCTTCGACCGCCTGGTCGAGGCGCACCGTCCGGCGCTCTGGCGCTACTGCCTGCGTCTCACCGGCTCGGCGTGGGATGCCGAGGACCTGGTGCAGGAGACGCTGTCTCGCGCCTTCGCCCGCCTCGCCCGCTTCTGGCAACCGATCGAGACCCGCGGCTACCTGTTCCGCATCGCCAGCAACGCCTGGATCGACGGCTGGCGGCGCGACGGGCGAGGCGCGCTCGACTTCGTCGAGGAAGTGCCGGACGCGGGAAATGCGCCGCCGGCGCCCGAGGCCGGCTGGGACGCGATGCGGGTGGTGGTCACCCACCTGCCGCCGCGTGCCCGGGTCGCTTTCCTGCTGATCGAGGGCTTCGATTTCACCGCGGCGGACGTGGCGGCGGTGCTGGGCACGACGGTGGGCGCCGTCAAGGCGATGCTGCACCGCGCGCGGACCACCCTTCGGCGGGCGACGGACGCGGAGTCACGCCCGCGCCACGCCCCGGAGCCCGATGCCGCTGTCGTCGCCCGCTACGTCGAGGCCTTCTCGCGGCGCGACCCGGACGCGATCGCAGCCCTGCTCGCGCCCGGCGCCGAGGTCGAGATCGTCGGCGCCGGCGACGAATGGGGCGTGGAGATCGTGCGCCGCGCCTCGCTCGCCGAGTGGGCCACCGACCCCCGCGAACAGTGGGCCGAGTTCGGCACTTACGAAGGGCGGCCCGCCGTGTTCGTGTTCTACCGCGGGGCCGAAGGCGGGCGCGCGCTCGGCTGGCTGTCGACCCTCGAGACCGCCGAGGGCGCGATCGTGCGGCAGCGCTGCTACTACTTCACCCCCGAGTTGATCGAAGCGGTCGCCGCTTCGCTGGGCGTGCCGGCCCAGACCCGCGGCCATCGCTACGTGCCGACGCCCTCCTGAACCGAGGGCTTCAGTCCCGGCCGGGCGCGCGGCGGCCCTGCGGGTAGTCGAGGTGGCGGCCGAACAGCGTCAGGTACGCGAGGCGGTAGACGTCGAGGTTGTCGAAGCGCGCGGAGTGGGCGCTGGCGAGGCGCTCGGCGTGGAGCCCTGCCGCGCGGGTGACGACGCCGCCCGCCAGGTCCCTGCCGCTGGCCCAGCCGACGTTGAAGGCGAGCCGCTGGCCGAACTGGTCCGGCTCGGCCACGAAGCTCGCGCTCTCGCGGCCCTCGATGCCGTCGAGGGGAACCTTCACGTCCTGGTCCCGGGTGGCGGCGGGATTGACGTTCTCGGAGCGCGCTCGCGGCGCGTCCACGCCGATCACCTGCAGGCCGCTCGCGTCGCTGTCGGCCGCGGCGAGCACGAGCGTCGCCGGATCGCGCGCGAGGTGGGCGAGCGCCGCCTCGATCGCCCCGTTGGCGTGCGCGAGACCCGCCAGCGTGCCGATGGCGTTGTTGCTGTTGGACATGTTGTCGGTGGATTCGACCTCGGTGACGAGCAGGAACGGCTTGCCCGCGGCTCGCGACCAGCGCGAGAGCACCTCGAGCGCCACCACCGTCATCTCTGCGGCGGTGGGCGGGTCGTAGCCGAGGCTGCCGGGCAGGCTGCCGTGGCTGATCAGCCGGCCGCGCCTGTCGCCCGGAGCGCGCGTGGCGTCCACCAGGCCGCTCGCGAGCAGCGCCTCCTCGGGCGCGTCGTTGAAGATGTCGTCGCGCGCGAACAGCCCGAGCACGCGCGGCCGCCAGTCCGCCTCGCGGGCCAGCCGGGCACGGAAGGCCTCGAACTCGGCGCGGGTCCGCAACACCTGCCAGCCCCGGGCCAGCGCCTCCCGGACCAGGTTGCGCCCGTCGTCGCGGGCAGGACCCGACCCCTTGAGCGGGTCGACGTGCACGGCACACTCCGGCTTCACCTCTCCGGTGCAGGGCAGGGTGCCCTTCGGCAGGAAGAAGCCCTCGCCGCCGCCGAGCGCGACGACCGGCGCCTGGTCCCGGTCCCCGAAGCCCGGCCGGCCGTCGAGGAGCTGGCGGGCGATCTCGCTCGACTCGTCGCGGTCGTCGACCTCGGCGAAGAAGACGCCGGTGCCGGGCTCCGGCAGGTCGCCGTCGTTCACCACCCCGGTGGGATGGCCGGCGTTGGCGGCCTCGCGCAGCAGGCTGCCCGGGTAGCCCGAGAGCGCCAGGATCGGGCGCGCGGCGGGCCCGCGGCCGTCCATCCCGTACGAGCCCGCCGCCGCGACCTTGTAGCCGAAGGCGTGAGTCGTGGCTCCGCCGTTCGAGGTCGCCACCAGGTCGTCGGCCATGTGGCCGCGGTAGAGCGCCACGTGCGGCAGGCGGTCCCAGGGGCTGATCGCGTCCGGGCCGTACCAGTACATGCGCGCCGCGCCCCAGTGGCTGGGGCCGGTGCCGTCCGGGTGGATGAAGACGACGTTTCCGGTGGGCACCGCTGGCCCGGGGGTGTCCGCGCGAGCGGGTGCGGCGGGACCGAGGACGATCACGGCCGCAGCGGCAGCCGCGACCAGGGACGAGGCGTGCGGGACCTGCATCGGTGGAGAACTCCTTCGATTGTCAGCGGACGCCGCTCGCTCCCGCGACGCTCGCACGACTCAGGCGAGCCAGCGCCGCAACTGGGCGTACACCTCGGGGTGGCCGAGCAGGTCGAGGTGGTTGATGCGGTGTCCGACCCACTGCCGCTCCGGAGCGAACGCCAGCGTGTGGCGGGGCTCGGCGTGACGGCCGAGCGCGCTGTCCAGCGGCACGAGGCCGTCGCCGAGCAGGCAGTCCCGCGCATCGCCCTTCCGCGCGCCGGTGGTGGCGGCCAGCGCGAAGCACGGCACGCCCACGGGCAGCGGCAGCGGTCGGCGGCGGTCGCCCGTTCGCGCGAAGCGGTCGTGGCCCTCCCAGTCCTCGTCGAGCAGGTTGCCGTGGCGCAGGTCCGTGATGCCGGCGCTGCGCACCCGGCCCAGGCGGGCGAGCGGCGCGGCGTAGGGCGTCGCTCGCAGCACCAGGCTGAGGCCGTGCCCGGCCCGCTCCAGCGGCGCCCCGTGGTGGGGTGTGCCGAGGAACACGAGGGCGTCGACCCGGTCGGGCCAGCGGTGACCCGCCTCACGCGCCGCGTGCCAGGCGCTGCGCGCCACGAGGCCGCCCATGGAGTGGCCGACGAGCACCAGGCGTCGCAGCCGCCGCGGCCACTGCGCGACCAGGCGCTCGAGTTGCTGCGCGAGTGCCTGCCCGTTGGTCGAGATGTGCAGGCCACTGTTGTAGTGGGCGTAGAGCGGCGTGAAGCCGCCGTCGCGCTGCAGCGCCACGCCATGGTCGTGCCCGTCGCGCGTCCACTGCAGGTCGTTCATGCACAGTCCGTGCAGCAGCACCGCCAGGCGGGAGGTGGCGTCGGGCAAGCGTTCGGCCAGCGCCTCGCGCTCGAGCACCAGCGCGCGACCGCCGTGCCGCAGCGTCAGCGGGATCGCGAGCGGATTGGCGGTCGCCGCCAGGTGGTCGCCCAGCACGCCGTTCAGGGCGGTGACGACGGCCTCGCGCTCGGGGCTCGTGTCCGGCGCGGGCAGGGACGCGGCGATCAGACCCAGCAGGGCGTCGACGCCGCCGCCGACGCCGCGCGTGACGCCGCGCACGCTGCGGTAGACGAGCCCGCCGATGCCGCCGAGCCGACCGTCGGCCGACGCGCGGCCCACGAGCGGAACCCGAGCGATGCGCTCGTGCATCGCCTCGACGAGGTCGGTCAGGCCATGGGTCGCCTCGGTGGCCAGGCGCGCCGCACCACGCAGGTCGGTCGGTCGGACCGGAATGCGGGCCGCCATCGACGTCACGTGCTCACAGGTCGGCGAAGTCGTCGGTCGCCTGGACCAGGGCGCTGCGGATGCCCGGCTCCTTCATGCTGTGGCCGGCGTCGGGCACGATCTGCAGCTTCGACTTCGGCCAGCGCTTGTGCAGCTCCCAGGCCGAAGCCGCCGGGCACACCACGTCGTAGCGACCCTGCACGATGACGCCGGGCAGGTGGGCGATCTTCGGCACGTCGTCGAGCAACTGCGTGTCGCTCCTGAAGAAGGCGCCGTGGACGAAGTAGTGGCACTCGATGCGCGCGAACGCGTCGGCGAAGGCGTCGCCGCCGTAGCGCTCGATCATTCCCATGTCCGGGATCAGCTTGCTGGTGGTGCCTTCCCAGATCGACCACGCCTTCGCGGCCGCCGCGCGCACCGCCGGGTCGGGCGACGTCAGGCGGCGGTAGTAGGCGCTCATCAGGTCGCCGCGTTCGACGTCGGGAATCGGCTCGAGATACTTCTCCCAGGCGTCGGGATAGATCCACGACGCGCCCTCCTGGTAGAACCAGAGCAGCTCCTTGCGCCGCAGCAGGAAGATGCCGCGCAGCACCAGCGACGTGCAGCGCTGGGGGTGGGCCTGCGCGTAGGCGAGCGCGAGCGTGCTGCCCCACGAGCCGCCGAACACCATCCACTTCTCGATGCCGAGGTGCTCGCGCAGGCGCTCGATGTCCGCGACCAGGTCCCAGGTCGTGTTCTCGCGCAGTTCGGCGGGCGGCGTGCTCTTCCCGCTGCCGCGCTGGTCGAACAGCGCGACCCGCCAGCGCTTCGGGTCGAAGTAGCGGCGGTAGTCGGGGTCGAGCCCGCCGCCGGGCCCGCCGTGCAGGAACAGCGCGGGCCTGCCCTTCGGGTTGCCGACCTGCTCGTAGTGGACCGTGTGCAGGTCCGACACCTTCAGGAAGCCGTCGTCGTAGGGTTCGATCTCGGGATAAAGCTCGCGCACGGGACCCTCCTCAGCGCAATCTTCGCCTTGAATGGCGCCAGCCATTCAGCGATGCCGGCTCGGCCACACCGTGAGCCAGACGCCGGTGGCGACGAGGGCGGTGGCGACGGCGAGCCGCAGCGTCAGCGCCTCGCCCAGCAGCAGCGCCGCCAGCAGCGCGGTCAGCACCGGGACCACGAGCTGGACGACGGCCGCGCGCCACGCGGCGAGGTGCGGCAGCGCCGCGTACCAGAGCGTGTAGCCGACACCGGAAGCGAGGCCGCCGGAGGCCAGGGCCAGGCCGAGACCCGGCGCCGTCAGCGTGGTCGGGCCCGGCGCCACCAGCCACAGCGGCGCCGTCAGCAGGGTGGCGCGGGCGAAGTTGAGCGCGGTGCGGCCCGCGGGATCGGCACCTCCGCGGCCGGCGAGCGAGTACGCGCCCCAGCAGGCACCGGCCGCCAGCATCAGCGCGGCGCCGATCGGATCGGGCGCGGCGAGCCCGGGCCGGGTGAGCACGACGAGGCCCGCGCCGGCGAGCGCGACCCCGAGCCAGTCGATGCGCGCCGGCCGCTCGCCGCGCGCGAGGCCCGCGCCGATCATCGTCACCTGCACGGCGCCGAACAGCAGCAGCGCGCCGACGGCCGCGCCGATCCGGACGTACGCGAGCGTGAAGCACACGGTGTATCCGGCGAGCCAGAGCGCGGAGGCGAGGGGCTCGGCGGCCGGCGCGCGTCCCGAGCGGAGGCGCACGATCAGCCACAGCGTCGCGGCGCCGCTGCCGAGCCGCACGAGCGCGAACGACGCGGCGTCGAGGTGGCCGCCCGCGAGCGCGGCCCGGGTCAGCAGCGAATTGGCGGCGAACGCGCACAGCGTCGCCGCCACGAGGCCCCACGGCATCAGGGGCGGCCCCGCTTCGCGGCCTCGGGGCCGGCAGTCCCGTCGCGCTGGCCATTCGTCACGCCCGCGGTCGCCATCGACCGAGACGATATCGGAAAGCGTGAGGCCCCCTCGCACGGCGCTGGCGGCGGACGCCTGGCGAGCCGCCGCCGGCCCGCTGAACTTTCCGGCCGCAGGCTCGTATGCTTCTGGCGGAGGGTTCAAATCCATGAAGAGAGTCGTGTGTTCGCTGGTGCTGGCCGGGAGCCTGGCGCTGCCGGCCGTCGCCGAGCTGCCGCCGCTGCTCGACCGCGAGCTGTTCTTCGGCAACCCCGAGATCGCCGGCGCGCAGATCTCGCCGGACGGCCGCTTCATCGCCTTCCTGAAGCCGTGGAAGGACACCCGCAACGTGTGGGTCAAGAAGGTCGGCGAGGGCTACGACAAGGCCCGGCTGCTGACCGCCGACACGAAGCGGCCGATCCCCGGCTTCTTCTGGAGCCGCGACAGCCGCTTCGTGCTGTTCGTCCAGGACCAGGGTGGCGACGAGAACTACAACGTCTACGCCGTCGATCCCGCCGCCGCGACGCCGGCCGGCGCGGACGCGCCTCCGGCCCGCAACCTGACCGCCGCCAAGGGCGCCCGCGCCATGATCTACGGGGTCCCGAAGAACGACCCCGACACCCTCTTCGTCGGCCTCAACGACCGCGACGCGGCGTGGCACGACGTCTACAGGGTCAAGATCTCGACCGGCGAGCGCGCCCTGATCCGCCAGAACACCGAGCGCATCGCCGGCTGGGTGTTCGACCTCCAGGGCCAGCTCCGGCTCGCCGCGCGCATCTCCGACAAGGGCGACACGGAGATCCTGCGCGTCGACGAGAAGGGCTTCAGCCCGGTCTACACCTGCACGGTGTTCGAGAGCTGCGGGCCCGTCCGCTTCCACAAGGACGGCCAGCGCGTGTACATGGAGACGAACAAGGGCGACGTCGACCTGACCCGCCTCGTTCTGTTCGACCCGGCGACCGGCAAGGAGGAGCTGGTCGAGGCCGACCCCGAGAACCGCGTCGACTTCGGCAACGCCGTCTTCTCCGAGAAGACCGACGAGCTGGTCGCGACCTCCTACTCCGACGACCGGACCCGCGTCTACTTCCGCGACAAGGCGTTCGAGGCGGACTACCGCTGGCTCGAGAAGCAGCTCCCGAACCGCGAGATCTCGATCGGCTCGATGACCGCGGACGAGAACGTGCTGTTCGTCAGCGCGTCGTCCGACGTCGATCCCGGCTCGCGCTACCTGTTCGACCGCGCCGCGAAGAAGCTGACGCCGGAGTACGTCGTGCGCGAGCGGCTGCCGCGCGAGCACATGGCCGAGATGAAGCCGATCCGCTACAAGTCGAGCGACGGGCTGGAGATCCCGGCCTACCTGACGCTGCCGAAGGGCCTGCCCGCGAAGGGCCTGCCGCTGGTGGTGTTCCCGCACGGCGGGCCGTGGGCGCGCGACGACTGGGGCTTCGACAACACCGCGCAGTTCCTGGCCAACCGCGGCTACGCGGTGCTGCAGCCCAACTTCCGCGGCTCCACCGGCTACGGCAAGAAGTTCCTCAACGCCGGCAACCGCCAGTGGGGCGAGAAGATGCAGGACGACATCACCTGGGGCGTCAAGCACCTGGTGGCCGAGGGCATCGCCGATGCGAAGAAGGTGGCGATCATGGGCGGCTCGTACGGCGGCTACGCGACGCTCGCCGGCGTCGCTTTCACGCCCGACGTCTACGCCGCGGCGGTCTCGATCGTCGGCCCGTCCAACCTGATCACGCTGCTGGAGTCGATCCCGCCCTACTGGGAGGCCGGCCGCATCATCTTCCACGAGCGGATGGGCAACCCCAACACGCCCGAGGGCAAGGCGCAGCTCGTGAAGCAGTCGCCGCTCAACTCGGCGCAGAAGATCAAGACCCCGCTGCTCGTCGTCCAGGGCGCCAACGACCCGCGCGTGAAGAAGGCGGAGTCGGACCAGATCGTGATCGCGCTGCGCGACCGCGGCTTCCCGGTCGAGTACATCGTGGCGCCCGACGAGGGCCACGGCTTCGCCCGCCCGGTCAACAACATGGGCATGTACGCGGCGACCGAGAAGTTCTTCGCGAAGTACATCGGCGGCCGCTTCCAGGCCGAGATGCCCGACGACGTCGCCAAGCGGCTGCAGGAGATCACCGTCGACCCGAAGACGGTGACGCTCGCCAAGGCCGTGGACGCGGCCGCGGTCGGCGCGCCGAAGCCGGCGCTCGACCTGGCGCCGATGACGGCGTCGTACGCGGGCACGCTGACCGCGGGCCCGCAGACGATGCAGATGTCGGTCTCGCGCGCGGTCGTCGCCGAGGGCTCGACCTGGGTCGTCACCGACACCGCCAAGCTGCCGATGGGCGAGGCGATCGACACCGTGGTGCTGGAGAAGGGCACGCTGCTGGTGCGCTCGCGCAAGGTCCAGCAGGGCCCGGTCGCGATCTCGATCAGCTTCGAGGGCGGCAAGGCGAAGGGCTCGATGTCGATGGCCGGCGGCGCGCCGCGCGAGATCACGGCCGACCTCGGCGGCGAGCTGTTCGCCGACGGCCCCGGCGCCCACGACTCGCTGGCCCGCCTCCCGCTGGCCGACGGCTACACCACGACCTGGCGCAACTTCGACGTGCAGCGCGCCAAGGCGACGCTGAAGCAGTTGAAGGTCGCGGGCGTCGAGGAGGTCACGGTGCCGGCCGGCACGTTCAAGTGCTGGAAGGTCGAGATCTCGTCGGCCGAAGGCGAGCCGGGCGCCTCCACGCTGTGGGTCGCGACCGACTCGCGCCAGGTCGTGAAGACCAGCGCGACGCTGCCCCAGATGGGCGGCGCGACGATCGTCACCGAGCTGCAGAAGTAGCCCGTTCCGCCGCTCCCCTCGGCCGCCAGCGCGGCCGGGGGGAGCCGCTCAGGGCGTCCAGAGCTCCCGGCGCCAGGCGCAGAAGAACGCCAGGGCCGCGACCGCGAGCAGCAGGACCGGCTGCACGAACACCGCGATCCACGAGCCGGCGACGGTGTCGGGCGCGTAGGGCTTGTGAGGCAGGTCCGGCAGCACCAGCAGCGGCAGGGTGTCGCCGACGCCCTTCTGCTCCTGCGGCCCCGTCAGGCGCACGCGCAGGCTCGACGGGTACTCGCGCCCGCCGAAGCTGTGCTTCACGGTCGCGATCTTCCAGTGCTCCCAGTTGCGCCGGTCCTCGGTGCCGTCGAGCTGGATCGGGCGGCGCTTCTCGACGTCGACCCGCTCGATCGTGCCGACGACCTGATGCGCCTCGCCCGGCAGGCGAGACAACCGCGCCTGCTCGACGACGCTGTCCTTCGCCGACAGCCACGCGAGCCACACGAGCAGCGGCCCCAGCACGAGCCCGACGAACGCGCGCACGACGAGGATCAGCCCGCTTCGCAACCTGGCTTGCATGTGCGTGGCGCAAGCCTACCGCGGGTCGGGGCCGGGGCGAGCCTACTCCCAGCGCAGCGCGGTGATCGGGTCGACGCCGAGGGCGCGGCGGGCGGGGATGAAGCAGGCGGCGAGGGCGACCAGGGTCAGGATCACCGGAACCGCCGCGAAGGTCGGGGGGTCCGTGGGGCTGACCCGGAACAGGATCTCGCCGAGCAGGCGGCCGAGGCCGAGGGCGAGGCCCAGCGCCAGCGCGAGACCGAGGGCGACGCCGACGCCCGCCAGCTTCATGCCCTGGCTCATCACCATCTTCAGGATGTCCGGGCGCTGGGCGCCGAGCGCCACGCGGATGCCGATCTCCAGCGTCTGCTGGGTGACCGCGTAGGACATCACGCCGTAGATGCCGATCGCGGACAGCAGCAGGGCGAGCGCCGCGAAGGCGCCGAGGAGCTGGGCCGAGAGGCGCTGGTTGGCGAGGCCGTCGGAGACGATCTCCTCGAGCGGGCGGACCTGGAACAGCGGCACGTCGGGGTCGACGCCCTTGAGCGCCGTGCGCACGGCCGCGCCCAGGGCGGTGGCGTCGCCGCCATCGGCCTTGATCACGAACGTGGCGAAGCCGACCGGGTCCTGCAGGTACGGCAGATAGGTCTCGACCCGCGAGTCCTCGTCGACGCCGTAGTTCTTGACGTGGCGCACGACGCCGACGACGGTGCGCCACGGCTCCTCGTTGTTGGGGCCGCCGCCGAAGCGCAGCCGCTTGCCGATCGGGTCCTCGTTCGGCCAGTACGTGGCCGCCATCGTCTCGTCGACGACGATCACCGGCGGCTGGTCGGCGCGGTCGTGGGGCGTGAAGTCGCGCCCCTTCAACAGCGTCACGCCCATCGTCGCGAAGTAGCCGGGGCTGACGCGGGTGATGTCGGTCGACGGCGCCTGGCCGGGCAGCGCCTCGGGCCGGCCCTCCACGGCGAACGAGGTCTGCCAGCCGCCGAGCAGCGGCGCCGTGGTGGCGATCGCCTTCGCCCCGGGCAGCCCCTCGAGCCGCGACAACACCTGCTCGAAGAAGGCCGCGCGCTGGGCGTCCTCGGGGTACTTCGCCTGGGGCAGGCCCACCGTCATCGTCAGCACGCCGTTCGGGTCGAACCCGGGATCGGCGCCGAGCAGGCGCGCGAAGCTCTTCGCCATCAGCCCCGCGCCGACCAGCAGCACCAGCGACAGCGACACCTCGGCGACGACCAGCGCCGCCCGCGCCCGCGAGCGCTCGGGCCCCGCGCTGCCGCCGCGGCCGCCGTCCTTCAGGGTCTCGGCGTGGTCGTGGCGCGCGGTCTGCAGCGCGGGCAGCAGGCCGAAGACGAGGCCGGTGGCCAGGGAAACGGCGAACGTGAAGGCCAGCACGGTCCAGTCGAGCGCGACCTCGTCGATGCGCGGCGTGTTCTCGGGGCTGATCGCGATCAGGCCGCGGATGCCCGCCCACGCCACCAGCAGGCCGAGCAGCCCGCCGCCCATCGCCAGCAGCAGGCTCTCCGTGAGGAGCTGGCGCACGATGCGGGCCCGGCCCGCGCCCAGCGCCTGGCGCACCGCGATCTCCTTCTGCCGCGCCGCCGCCCGGGCCAGCAGCAGGTTCGCGACGTTGGCGCAGGCGATCAGCAGCACGAAGCCGACGGCGCCGAGCAGGATCACGAGCGCCGCGCGCAGGTCGCCGACCACGGCCTCCAGCGCGGACTCGACCGTCATGCTCTGCCGCGCGTTGCTCGGGTAGGTCTCCGCCAGGCGCTTCGCGATGCCGACCACGTCGGTCCGCGCCTGCTCCACCGTGACGCCCGGCTTCATGCGGCCGAGCACGTAGATGCCGGGGTGGCTGCCGCGCCGCTCGGGCCCGCCGATGCGGTCCTCGAGCTGCAGCAGCGGCGTCCACACCTCGGTGTTGCGGAACGTCGCGTGCATCGTGCCGGGCATCACGCCGATCACGGTGTACGACTCGTTGTTCAGGGTCAGGGTGCGGCCGACGACCTGCGGGTCGCGGCCGAAGCGCCGCGTCCAGAAGCCCTCCCCGAGCAGCGCGACGCGCTCGGCTCCGGGCTTGTCCTCGGCCTCGGTGAAGGCCCGGCCCAGCATCGGCTGCAGGCCCAGGGTCTCGAACATCCCCGCGCTCGCCTGGCGGCCGCGGAGCTGCTCCGCGTCACCGTGGCCGGTCAGCACGTAGTTCTGGCCGCGGGAGGCGAGCAGGCTGTCGAACACCTTGTTCTGGTCGCGCACGTCCTTGAAGTTCGCGACCGAGAAGCTCATGTTCGGGACCTGCTCCGACCACTCGGTCAGGAACACCAGCCGCTCGGACTCCGGGTACGGCAGCGGCCGCAGCAGGATCGCGTTCACGAAGCTGAAGATCGCGGAGTTGGCCCCGATGCCGAGGGCGAGGGTCAGCAGCGCGACGGCCGTGAAGCCGGGCGACTTGAGAAGCTGGCGGGCGCCGAAGCGCAGGTCCTGTCCAAGGGTTTGCATGGCGGGCGGTCTCCGGGTTGCTCCCTGAGACGCCGGCCGGCCCCCTGGGGTTGCAGAAAAACGCGGCTAGACTCTCCGACCCATGATCGACGCCTGCCGCCGGCTCGCCGCGAACCCGACCTTCCAGCGTTTCATCCTGGCCGTGATCGTCGCCAACGCGGCCCTGATCGGCTTCGAGACCTCCCCCGCGCTCTGGGAGCGCTGGGGCGGCCTGTTCCACGCCCTGAACGTCGCCGTGCAGGTGATCTTCGTGTTCGAGATCGTCGTGCGGCTGGTCGCGTTCGCGCCCCGCGTCGACCGCTTCTTCGGCGACGCCTGGAACGTGTTCGACTTCACGGTGGTCGCGCTGTCGCTGCTGCCGATGGCCGGGCCGCTCGCCAACATCGCGCGGCTCGCGCGGCTGCTGCGGGCGCTGCGCATCGTCTCCGCCCTGCCGGAGCTGCGGCTGCTGGTCGCCACGATGCTGCGCTCGCTGCCTTCGCTCGGCAACGTGCTGCTGCTGCTGTCGCTGATCCTCTACGTCTACGCCGTGATCGGCGTGACGCTGTTCGCCAAGGCGGACGCGGAGAACTGGAGCTCGCTGGGCCTCGCCTTCCTGACCCTGTTCGAGATGCTGACGCTCGAGGGCTGGGTGGAGCTGATGGAGGCCTCGAGCGCGGCGACGCCGTGGGCGTGGGTCTACTACGTGAGCTTCGTGGTGCTGGCGGTGTTCGTCGTGGTAAACCTGTTCATCGCGATCGTGATCAACAACCTGGAGAACGCCAAGCGCGAGCACCAGTCGGAGCAGGCGGGCCCGGCGGATCCCGCCGAGCAGCTCGCCCGCATCCGCGAGCAGCTCGAGGAGCTGGAGCAGGCGCTGCGCGTCCGCAAGCGGGCCTGACCCGGGTTGTGCGCGCGTGGGACGCCCGCGTCCCGCGCGCGGCCGGCCCGGCACCGCGAGCACCGTCGGAAGTCGTTGAGGACGTTGACCGGCGGGAGGCGGCACGGGGGTTGATAGCAGGCGCTCCATGCGCTCCCTCGTCCTCGACCTGCGCCAGGCCCTGCGCGGCCTGGCCCGCCGCCCCTCGTTCGCCGCCGTCGCCACCCTGACGCTGGGCCTCGCCTCGGGCGCGGCCACGGCCGTGTACTCCGTGGTGGATGCCGCGCTGCTCGCACCTTTGCCCTACGCGGATGCCGCGCGGCTCGTCCGCGTCTACGAGCACGACACCGTCGAGGGCCGGCGCTTCGGCCAGGTCACGATCGCCGACTTCCGCGACTGGCGGGCGTCGAGCCGGAGCCTCTCGGGCCTCTCGGCGATCCGGGTCTCGACCGCGACGCTGACCGGCCGCGGCGACGCCCAGCGGCTGCCGGCGCTGCGCGTGTCCGCCGCGTTCTTCGACGTGCTCGGCGTGCGGCCCGCGCTCGGGCGCGGGTTCCGGGGCGAAGAGGAACGCGACGGCGCCGCGGCCGTGGCCGTGATCACCCACGGGCTCCACGCGCGCGCGTTCGGGGCCGACCCGTCCGTGCTGGGGACGCCGATCACCCTCGATGCCGTGCCGACGACCATCGTCGGCGTGCTGCCCGAGGGCTTCCGCTCGCCGATCGGCTTCGAGGCCGACGTCTACCTCCCGGACGACTTCGAGGCGCTGTTCCAGGACGCGAACCGCGCCCGCCGCATGCACTTCCTCGCCGTCGTCGGCCGCCTGGCCCCGGGGACGGAGTTCGACGCCGCTCGCGCCGAGCTGGAGGCGATCGGTGCGCGGATCGAGGCGGCGCACCCGCGCGACAACAGGGGCCACCGCCCGCTGGCCGTGCCGCTGCGCGAGTCGCTGCACCAGGCGGCCGGGCCGATGATGCGGGCGGTCTCGGCCGCCGTCCTCCTGCTGCTGACGCTGGCGGCCGTCAACGTCGCCGGGCTCGCCCTGGCCCGCTCGCTGGCGCGGCCGCAGGACGTGGCCGTGCGCGGCGCGCTCGGCGCTTCCGCGATGCAGGCGTCGCGGGTGCCGCTGCTCGAGAACCTGGTGGTCGCCGCCGCGGGCGGAGGGCTCGGCGTCCTGCTCGCCGCCTGGGGCGCCGACGGGCTGGCGGCCCTGGCGGGCCCGGAACTGGCGCCCTCGGGCGCCGCGGTGTCGTGGCGGCTGCTCACCTTCGGGGTGCTCAGCTCGACGCTCGTCGGCCTCGGCTGCGGCCTGGCCCCGGCGCTCGCGTCGCGGCGCGTCGAGCTCGTCGGCGTGCTGAGGGCGGCCATACCCGGCGCCGGACGCGGCGGCCGCCTCGGGGCCCGCGGGGCGCTCGTCGGCGTCCAGGTCGCCCTCGCCAGCGTCCTGCTCGTCGTCGGCGGGCTGCTCGCCCGCACCGTCGTGGCCCTCGGCGACGTCGACCCCGGCCTCCGCGCCGAAGGCGTGCTCAGCTTCCGCACGTCGCTCCCCTTCGCCCGCTATCCCGACGGCGCCGCCCGCGCCGCGGCGACGCTCCGCCTGCGCGACCGGATCGCGGCGCTGCCCGGCGTGAGCCACGTCGGCTACGGTTACACGCTGCCCGTCGGCAACATGGCGACCACGAGCTTCGTGATCGACGGCGTGCCGCAGCCCGCGGACGCCCCGCCGCCGGAAGTCGGCTACAACAGCGCGAGCCCCGGCTACTTCGAGGCGATCGGGGTGCCGCTGCGGCGGGGCCGCCTGTTCGACGCGCGCGACGGCGAGGGCGCTCCACTCGCCGTGCTCGTCAACGAGACGCTGGCCACGCGCTTCTTCCCCGGCCAGGACCCCGTGGGGCGCCGCCTGCGCGTCGGGCCGGACCGCGAGCTGGTCGAGGTGATCGGCGTGGTGGGCGACGTGCGGCGCGCCGGCCTCGACGCCACGCCGGTGCCGGAGCTGTTCGAGTCGGCGCTGCAGGGGCCGTCGCCGTCGCCGCTGTTCGTGGTCCGCGCCGAAGCCGGCGCGTACGCGGCGCTGCCCCAGGCCGTGCGCGACGCCGCCCGCGCGGTCGATCCCGACCTGGCGCTGTACTCCGTGCAGGGGCTCGACGAGGTGCTCGACCGCATGATCGCGCCGCGGCGCCTGCTGCTGATCCTGGTCGGCGCGTTCGGTGCCTCGGCGCTGCTGCTGGCCGGGCTCGGGGTGTTCGGCGTCACCGCCCAGTCCGTCGCCCAGACCCGGCGCGAGATCGCCGTGCGGATGGCGCTCGGGGCCCCGGCGGCGGACGTGGTGCGCCGCGTGGTCCGGCGCGGCCTGCGCCCGGTCGGCCTCGGCCTGCTGGCCGGCGCCGGGGCCGCGATCGCCGCGGGGCGCGCGCTGGGCGCCACGTTGTTCGGCGTCACCCCGGCCGACCCGCTGACCCACGCGGCGGCGCTCGGCCTGCTGCTCGTCACCGCGACGCTCGCCTGCCTCGTGCCCGCGCGGCGCGCGGTGAACGTCGCCCCCAGCGACGTGCTGCGCGGCGACTAGGCGCGGAGGACGTCCGTGCCGGCAATCCAGTCGTGGAACGCGCGCTTGCGGGCCGTGAAGCCGACGAGCAGCACGCCGGCGCAGCAGCAACCGAACGAGGCGAGCTTGCCGAGGTTGCGGACCAGCGCGCGGAAGAAGCCGGCACGGCGGCCCTCCGGGCCGCGCACGCGGATGCCGAGAAGGCGCTTGCCGAACGTCGCGCCGCCAGCGCCCTCGAGCAGCACGAAGTAGACGAACGGCACGCCGAGGCCGATCGCGTCGCGGGCCAGGCCGTGCCACGCGCGGTACAGCGCGAACGTGCGGCCCTCGGCGTCGAGCACGGCGCGGGTCAGCGCCTCCTCGTACGCGATCGACGCGAGCCAGCGCAGCAGCAGCACGAGCAGCGCCAGCAGCAGCGCGTCGGCCGCGAAGGCGAAGGCGCGGCGCCAGAAGCCGGCTAGCCCGGGTTGCGCGTCGCCTTCCACATCGCCTCCCACCAACCCTCGGGCTCCTCGGGAGGGGCACCCTCGGGATAGAGCACGACGGGCGGAACCGTCAGCCACAGCTTGCGACCCGGCAACGGGTACACGAACGCCGAGAACCCGGTCGGCACGACGTCCTTGCCGACCCGCTCCAGCATGTGCAGCCGGGTGCCGCCGTGCTCGGCGGGACCGGCGACCTCGAACAGCCGCTCCTCGCCCCCCATCAGGATCTGGCCCGGCGAGCCCACACGGAAGATCACCGCGTGGTGCAGGAACAGCACCTGCCCGCTCCAGGAGCCGGCGAGGGAGCCCCGGTTCCCCGCCGGCTGCGCCTCGTCGGGCACCTCGAAGATCTCGCTCTCCGGGCCCTCGATGCCCGGCGCGTCGGGGTCGGCGGGGTCCCGCGTCACCACCTCGAACCAGCTCACCCGGATCTTCTTCTGCTGGCCCTGGACCTGGGCGACGAACTCGGCGATCGCCATCATGTCCTGGATGTCGCGCGGCGACACCGTCTGCAGCACGCGCCGCGCGAGCCCGGCCTGCTCCGCGTCCGAGACCTGGGTGCCGAGCACCTGGGTCATCTCGATGTCGGCCGCCAGGTTGTCGCGGCCGAGGCTGATGGCGAGGGGCCGCTTCCCGGACAGCGAGCCGTGGAAGCGGACCCGGATCTCGCGCGACTCGCCCAGCCGCCACAGCGGCGTCGCCGCCACCTCGACGTGGATCTTCTTGCGATCGGCGCTCATCCGCAGCCGCGGCGGGTCCTTCGGCGCCAACAGCAGCAGCGCCGTCGTCGCGTCGGACGGCCCGCCAAACCACGCTGCCTTGGCATAGCTCTCGATCCGCTGCACGGCCAGCTTCTGGTGGGTCGGCCGCTGCGGCCCGGCGGCCGAGAGCGGTTCGACCGCGGCCGTGCCCGGGACGTGGCGGAACTGGGTGGCCGGGCCGCGCACCCAGCCCCAGCGGTGGGTGACGCCGTGGGCCGTGGTCCCGTGCGTGCGGAGCACGATCTTCGCGCCCGCCAGTTCCTTTTCCGGCACCGAGTTCCAGCGCAGCTCGACGCCTGGCGAGGACAGCGGCCCGGTCACCTTCCAGGTCTTGCGGGGCTCGGCGCGGGTCAGCGCGCCCGTCGTCGGGACCGGGACGAAGTTGTAGATCGGCCACGCCTCGCGCGCGGCGAAGACGGTGTAGTCGGCGCCCAGCACGGTCTCGCTCTGGCTGGTGACCTTGACCAGCGCGTCGACGGCCCCGGTGCGGAAGCTGCCGAACGCCTCCAGCAGCTTCTTCAGGAACTCGCCGCGGCTGGCCGCGTAGTAGCGGTCGCGCAGGTCGAGCAGGAAGCGGCTGGCGGCGTAGCCCTTGTGCTGGGTCTCCTCCTCGCTCTCGCCCTGGGCCTCGAGCGGCAGCTTGTAGAGGCCCATGAACTTGCCGGGGTCGAACGTCTTCTTGAACTGGCGCACCCAGCCGTTGCGCAGGTAGTGGGGCTCGGCCTCCTCCTCGAGCAGCACCGCCGTCGCCTCGGCGAACCACGCGAACTTGCCGCCGCCGCGGAAATGGGACCAGTTCAGGTACTTCGTCCAGTTGAAGTACTCCTTCTGCACGACGTGGAAGAGCTCGTGCAGCGCGGTCGTGTGCAGGTCG
>JAMQGV010000048.1 GCA_025994075.1 Vicinamibacteria bacterium | reverse complement strand
CGGCCGAGCTCGCGGTACGCGGCCGCCACCGTCGCCGGCGAGAGCGCGAGCTCCGCCGCCAGCGCCCGCACCGGGGGCAGCGCCTCGCCCGGGCGGACCCGCCCCTCGCGCAGCGCCCCCTCCACGGCTGCCGCCAGCGCGCTTGCCCCCCGCGCCCCCTTCAGATAACGTACTAGTTCAGACATCAGTACGTACTATAACAAAAGGAGTCGCGATGTCGAGCCCCGGTCTCACCCCCACCCCGCGCACCACGGCGCAGCGGCTGCCCGCGCGCGGCCGCCACGATCGCGCGACGATCGACGCGATCCTCGACGAGGCGCTCGTCTGCCACCTGGGCTTCGTCCAAGAGGGGCAGCCGTTCGTGATCCCGACCATCCACGCGCGCGCGGGCGACACCGTGTTCGTCCACGGCTCGGCCGCCAGCCGCATGCTGCGGGCGCTGGACGCCGGCGTGCCCGCGTGCCTGAGCGTGACGCTGGTCGACGGGCTGGTGATGGCGCGCTCGGCGTTCCACCACTCGATGAACTACCGCTCCGTCGTGCTGCTCGGCAGCCTGAAGGCGGTGAACGACCCGGGGCGCAAGCTGGAGGCGCTGCGCGCGATCACCGAGCACGTGGCGCCGGGGCGCTGGGCGCAGGTGCGGCCGCCGAGCGAGAACGAGCTGCGCGGCACCAGCGTGATGGAGCTGCCGATCGTCGAGGGCTCCGCCAAGGTCCGCAGCGGTCCGCCGGGCGACGACCCGGAGGACCTCGCGCTCGACTGCTGGGCGGGCGTGATCCCGCTCTCGCTCCGGGCGGGCGAGCCGATTCCGGCGCCGGACCTGCGCGCCGGCATCGCCGTTCCGGAAGCGCTGTTGCGCTACGCCCGCTGAGGCGGTCGCAGCAGGTCGGCCGCCGCGGGAGCGAGGCCGGGGTCGCGGGCGAGCGCGCGCGCGGCGAGGGCGACGTCGGGGGAGCGGCGCGGCAGCGCCACCCCGCGCCGCGAGCGCTGAGGCCGTCCGCCGCCTTCGACCAAGTGGCACGAGGCGCCCCACTCGCGCTGCAGCGCCGCGACGAGCTGGCGCTCGTCCTCGGTCAGCGCGCGCGGCGGCAGCGGCTCGCGGGCCGCGACCCGGCCGAGAGCCGCCTGCGCCCGGTCGAGCAGCGCCCGCCAGCGCGCCCGCCAGGTGGCGCCCGCCGGGTGGTCGGTGACGTCCTCGAAGCGCAGCCCGCGCAGGCGAGCGAGGGCCGCGCGGGCCGGCACCGCGAGTTCCAGTGCCTCGACCCGCGGCAGCCCGCCGGGCTCGACGACGGCCAGCGGGGCGGGGCCGCGGGCTGCGGCCGCGTCGACGCTGACGCGCACGCGGCGGGCGCCGCTGCGCGACACGAGCGCCGGGCGTGCCCCCCAGTCGGCGCCGAGCCGGCCGGCTTCCGCGGCGCGAAGGAAGAGCGCCGCGAGCGAGGCGTCGCGAACCGGGTCCGACGGCGGCTGCGCGAGAGCGGCGAGCAGCAGCTCCAGCGCCAGATCGTCCCACGCGGTGGCTCGCGCTGCGGCGCGTTCGCGCAGCGCGGCCGCGTCGGGCCAGTCGACCCCTGTCGCGCACTCGACGACGGCCTCGAAAGGCAGCGCCGCGGGGAGCGGTTGCGTCGCACGGACGACGCCGTGCACGAGCAGCGTGGCCCGCGCGGCCTCCGCCTCGGGCAACAGCGCCAGCAGCCCGGCGTCCGGCGCGGAGAGCGCTCGCCACGCCGCGTGCGAAGGCAGGCCGGCGGGGTGGGCCGGCCCCGGCGCCACGCTCGTCGACGGAGCCACGCCGTCGACCCGGATCGGAACGACGGCGTAGCGGCAGGCGGCGCGCAGCCGCTCGCGCGCGACGCCCGCCGACGCGCCCCGCAGGTCGACCTGCAGGCGCAGCGGGTCGACGCTCCAGCGCACCGCCTGAACCGACTCGTGGAGCAGGGCGACCAGCGGGGCAGCGAGGCTGCCGAGGAGCGACTCGACCGCCCGCGCGCGCTCTCCCGCGCCCGCGCCACGGTCGAGGGCGAGGCTCCAGGCGGCGGCCTCCGCCGCCGGCAGGGCCGCGCCGTCCGCGACGAGCGTGAACCCGCGCCGGCCGAAGTCGACGGTCACGCGGCGGGCCCCCAGCGCCAGCGCGGCACGGGTCGCCTCGACCGCCACCTGTTCGGGGTCGGGCAGGTCGGCGGCCGCGAGCGCGCGCAACTCGGCCGCGTCGTCGAGGTCGAAGAGCGGGCCGTTCATCCGGTCGCCTCGTGCAGCGCGGCGCGCGCCAGCGCGCGCAGCGCGGACTGCGCCAGCGGGTGGGGAGCGCCGAGCGCGGGGAGCACGACGCGGGCGAGTTCGAAGGCACCACGGGCCGGAGGCAGCGCGGCGATCGCGGTCCAGGCTGCGCTGCCGCTGCCGAGCAGCACGCGCGGTTGCGGACCGCGAGCCGCGAAGGGGAGCACGTCGATGCGATCGCCCGGGCACAGACGCGCGTCGAACGCGAGGCCGGCCTGGCGGCAGGCGGCGGCCAGCCGTGCCAGCAGCGGGTGCGGGCGGGAGACCTGCCAGCCGTCCTCCCAGGTGTCGAGGTCGAGCGCCCCCAGCGCGTCGGCCACGGCGGCCGCCACGTCGACCCCGCCGTCCAGCACCACGCCGCCGCGCGAGCGCGCCTCGCGGACCAGCGGCCGCTCCGGCGCGCGCGAACGATACAGCCGTCCCTCCGCGGCCTCGCGCCAGGCGGCGCCGAGCGAAGCGCCGCCCCCGCCCGCACGGGGCAGCAGCGGACGATCGAAGACGGCCGGTGCGCCGGCGAAGGCCTCGGGGTGGCGCAAGGCGCCCCGCACGAGGTCGTCGAGCGTCGTGCCGCCCGTGCGCACCTCGGGGCGCTGCGCTCGCGCGCGAAAGGCGGCGCCGGTGGCCAGCAGGGCGACGAGCGCGAGGCCGGTTGTGGCGGCCGGGTGCGGGACGGCGCTGGCCGGCGTGTCGACGGCCGCCGTCGCCACCGGCAAGGTGGGCGGCGGCGGCTCCCCGGCGGGCGCAGCGGCGACGGCCCGCGCCGCGGGGAGGGTGGCATCGAGCGCGTTCCACGCGCCGTCCGCGTGGTACTCGGCCCAGGCGTGCAGTCCCGGCAGCGCCCGGCCGCCGTGCCCGGCGACGCCGACGGCCAGCCGCGCGGGCACGCCGGCCGCGTCGAGCAGGAGCGCGAGCACGCCGTTCAGCACGTCGCAGTCGCCGACGCCGGCCGCCAGCGCGCGGCTCGCGAAGTCCGCCCCCGGGGCCTCCGCGAACCGCCGCGCGGACTCCGCGTCGCGGGCTTCGCGCAGAGCCGCCTGGACGAACGCCAGCGCCGCAGCGGGCCGTTCCTCCGCGGCCTGCTCGCGCAGTGCGCGAGCCGCTTCCGCCAGCCGCGGCGGGAGGCCGCTGGCACGCGCGGCCGGTGGCGGGTCGGGCGCGGGCACCAGCTCGTACGTCACCCAGCCCGCGAAGCCGGCCGCGAACCTGGCGTGGAGCGGCCCGCCGGCTGGCGCCGCCACCTGCGCGGGCTCCGGCTCGATTCCGGTGGCGCGCGTGCCCGCGGTCGTCGGCAACGGAACGGGGCCTGCTCCGGGCGCCACCCGGACGCGCACCCGCCAGCGGGCGGGCGCATCGTGCGGGGCGACGGGCGGATCGGATGCGGGCGCGGCGGCGCTGCGCAGGAGGTCCGCGGCCGCCGTGCGGCGCACCGCGAGGAGCGGGGCCTCCGACGCCGGCTCGTAACGCAGGGCGAGCGCGGGCTCGTCGCCGTGCAGGACGTTGAGGCCCGGCGCGCGCGGTTCGCCCAGGCGCGGCGACAGCGGAGCCTCGCCGACCGCGATCGCGGACGGGACCCTGGCCGTGATGGGGGAGCCCGCTTCGGAGGCAGCGCTCGCGAGATCGGGCCGGGTCGGCGCCGGCTCCGGGACCGGCACCAGGAGCGCCACGAGCGCGAGCCCGACGGCCACCGTGAGAGCGAACGTCGTCGCGCCCGGCCAGCGGCGCAGGGGACCGGCGAGCCGCTCGAGGAGGCCGGGCGGCTGCAGCCGCGCGAGCTCGGCGTCGACCAGGCGGCGCAGCGCCTCACGGCCGCGCCGCTCCAGGCGCCGCAGCGCCGCGTCGGCCCGCAGTTCGGCGCGGCTGAGCAGTGGCGCGATGCGAGCGCTCTCGAGGGCGAACGCGGGCGCGAGGCCGGGCACCGCGCACCAGGTCCGGGGCGCGGGGCCGCCCGTCAGCTCCTCCAGGGTCCGGGCCGAGCGCACGCGCAGGCCCAGCGAGAAGACGTCGACCCGCGGGGCCGCGGCGAGGCCCACCGCACCGCGCTCGGCCCCGGCCTCGAAGCGGGCGGAGGGTGCCGGCAGCGCCAGCGGAGCGTTGACGTCCTCGCCGTCGACGCGGATCGCGAGCCGCTCGCGCGGCCGGTCGCGCCGCCGCACGTCGCGCACCTGCTCGCGCAGCGCGGCGCGCACGGCGTCGGCCAGGCCGGGCCACGGCGCGGCCCGCTCCAGCACGACCTCGGTGCCGGCGGCGAACCCGGGGCCCGGAGGCGCGGGTTCGACGCGGGTCAGCGCGCCGTCCATCGCCATGCCCCAGGCGGCCTGGCCCGCGGCGCGCGAGCGCACGACCAGCCGGTCGGGCTCGAAGCGCAGCACCGACCAGAAGCCGACGCCGAAGCGGCCGGCCTCGCCGACCCGGCCCTTGCTGGAGGCGTAGAGCCGGAACAGGTAGGCGCGGGCGTGGGCCTCGGTCATGCCGCCGCCGTCGTCGCGACAGCGGAGGCGGCAGCCGCTCGAGTCCGCCTCCACGTCGATCGCGACGGCCGTCGCACCCGCGTCGCGGGCGTTCTGGACCAGTTCGCGCAGGAACACGAGCGGGTCGCCGCCGTAGCGCGCGGCCTCGCGCCGGGCGCGAGCGAGGAAGCGGGCCGGGTCCGGCTGGGGCATCGCGGCCAGTGTACGGGCTTCCTTGAACGGCCCCGAGGCGGCGTGTTACGTTCGCCGCCCGTGTCACCGCGCGTCCGCGTCGTCGCCGCCGGCCTGGCCCTTCTCGGGGCCGCGGCCGGGCTGTCGCAGGACCCGGTGGCGGTCGAGCTCGAGCGGCTGCGCTCGCGCCAGGCGTACGAGCGGGCGGCGGCCGCCCAGGCGCTCGGCGAACAGGGGAGCGCGGCGGCCGCGGCGGCTTCGGCGCTCGCGGATGCGCTCGCCGACGGCGACGCGATGGTGCGCCTCGCAGCCGCCCGCGCGCTCGGCCAGATCGGGCCGGACGCCGCGGCGGCCACCGAAGCCCTCGTCAGGGCGATGGCGGGGCGCGAGGCCTTCCTTCGTGTCGAAGCGGCGATCGCGCTCGCCCACGTCGAGCCGGGCCGGGCGGGAGTCGGGGCCGCGCTCGTCGCGGGGCTGAAGGACCCCGACCTCCAGGTCCGCCGCCGCACCGCCTACGCCCTGGCCCGCGTGCCCGCGCCTGCGCTGCCGCCGGTGGCGGAGCTGGTCGCGGCCCTCTCCGACTCCGACCCGAGCGTGCGCGGGCACGCGGCGAACGCGCTGGCCCGCAGCGGCGCGGCAGCGGTCGATGCCGTGCCGGCGCTGGCGCGGGCCCTCGCGGACCCGGACCTGAGTGTGCGCGGCTGGGCGAAGGCCGCGCTGGAGCAGATCGCGCCCGAGGCCTTGAAGGAGGGCGCGGCCGCTGTCGTGACTGCACCCGAGCCGGACGCCTCCGCCGCGCGCAGGCTGCTGGCCGCCGCGCTGGGGCAGGACGAGGGCCTGCTCCGGGTGGAGGCGGCCGCGGCGCTGCTCTCCCTGGGCGACGGCGAGGCCGGGGCCGTGCTGCGACGCGCGATCGGCGATGCGGACGGCACGGTCCGGCGCCACGCCGCGCGGGCCTACCTCGAGCTGCCCGCCGAGTCGGTGCGGGACGCCGAGCCCGAGTTGCGGGCCGCGCTGCGCGACGGCGATCGCGAGGTGCGGCGCGCTGCCGCGCGAGCGCTGCTGCGCAGCGGCCTGAGCGCGCCGGAGGCCATCAAGGTGCTGGAGGCGGGGCTTTCGGACCCCGACCCGCTGGCCAGGCTCGAGGCCGCGCGGGCGCTGGGCGAAGCGGGACCGCTGGCCCGGTCGGCCGGGCCCAGCCTCGTGCCGCTCCTCACCGGGAGCGACACCCGCCTGCGGCTGCTGGCGGCGTGGGCTGCCGAGCGCGTGGGCGCGGACACGCGCGGCCCAGCGGTCCCCGCGGCGAGGGCGACCGCGACGCCGGTCGAGAGCCCGCGCCCCGTGCAGCGGACGGCAACGGCCAAGGTGGCTGCGCTCGCGCCCTCCGCGCTGCCGAGCCCGACGCCGCTTCCGACTGCCTCCTCGATGCCTGCGCCCCGCCCGGCGGCGACTCCTGCTCCGACGCCCGCTCCGACTCCGACGCCGCGGCCGACACCGACACCGACACCGACACCAACTCCAGCGCCGACACCGATGCCCACGCCGGTTCCGACTCCGACCCCGACGCCGCGCCCGACCCCCACGCCCACGCCCGCTCCGACTCCTGCGCCGACCGCGACCCCGACGCCGCGACCGACTCCGGCGCCGATCCCCCCGCCGGCTCCGACGCCTTCGCCGACGCCGCTCACCGCCCCGACCCCGGCGGCGGTCCCCGCCGCGAGTGCGACGGCCGCGGAACCCATGGCGACGCCGGTCGACCTCGGTCCGCTGCGGCTGGCGCTGCAGACGGGCACGCCGGCGCTGCGGCGGCAGGCGGCGTCCCAGCTCTCGCGGCTGGGCGCGACTGCGCGGCCGGCACTCCCCGAACTGGTGGCCGCGCTGCGCGATCCCGACGGCCTGCTGCGCGCCGCAGCGGCGCGCGCGATCGGCGCGATCGGCGTCGCAGCGGCCGGCGCGCTCCCGGACCTGATGGAGGCGACCAGGGTGCCCGGCGACGCGCTGGCACAGGTGGAGGCGGCGACGGCGCTGGTCCGCCTCGGCGGCGCGCCCGGCCAGTGGCTCGCGCCGCTGCGCGCGGGTCTCAAGGCCGCCGACGTGGCCGCCCGGCGCCGCGCGGCGGAGGCGCTGGGCGAAGCGGGCCCTGCGGCGGCGCCCGCGGCAGGCGACCTGCACAAGCTGGAGAACGACGCCGACGCGAGCGTGCGAGCCGCAGCAGGCACGGCGCTGGGGAGGATCGGGGGACGATGAAGAACCGGCGGCTGAGCTGGGCGCTGTCGATGGGACTGTTGCTGTTGCCCGCGACGACCGCCGCTGGAGCGTCGCTGCTCGAGTCGGTTCCGGTTCCGCTCGACGCCAGCGACCCCACACGCACCCGCGTGGGGCGCCTCGAGTTCCGCGGAGGGCTGGCGTTGTCCTCGCCGCAGGCCGGCTTCGGCGGGCTCTCCGATTTCCGGCTCGACGGGCGCCGGCTGCTCGCCATCAGCGACGAAGGCGGGCGGTTCCAGTTCGAGGTCCGCATCGAGAACGGGCGACTGACGGGCGTCGGCTCCGCCCTGCAAGGCGGGATGCTGCTCGACACCACGGGGAGCGAGCTCGACGGCAAGGCCAACCAGGACGCGGAGTCGATGGCGCCGCTGCCTGGCGGCGGGTACCTGGTCGGCTTCGAGCAGCGCCACCGCGTGTTGCGCTACCCCGAGCTCACCGGTCCGGCGCAGGCGTGGCCCACGCCGCCCGGCCTCGAGGGCGCGCCGCGCAACGGCGGACTGGAGGCGATGACCGCGCTCGCCGATGGCCGCGTGCTCGCGCTGACCGAAGAACTGGAAGCCGACGGCCACGTCGCCGGCTGGATCTGGGACAAGGACGGCTGGGCTCCGCTCCGCTACCGGGTCGACGGCGACCCGCGGCCCGCGGGGGCGGCCCTGCTGCCGAACGGGGACGTCGTCGTCGTCGAGCGATCCTATTCGCCGCTGACCGGCGTCACCGCCCGCCTGCGTCGCATCCAGGCCGACCAGGTCGTCCCCGGCGGCACGCTGGCGGGCGAACTGCTCGCCGAACTGCGGCGGCCGATCACGGTCGACAACTTCGAGGCGATCGAGGCGTTGCGCGGCCCGGCGGGAGAAACCCTTCTGCTGCTGCTCACCGACGACAACTTCAACCCGCTGCAGCGCACGCTGCTGCTGCTGTTCGCGCTGGACTGACCCTTCGAGCTTCAGCGCACCCGAGCGACCAGCGTCGTCAGGTCGTCGCGCGCTGCCGAGCCGACGTGGGCGAGCGTGCTCGACACCACCGCCGGGGGGATCGCGGAAACCGGCTGGGTCGCGGCGGTCTCCATCACCCGGCGCAGGCCCGTGAGCCCGAATTCTTCGCCGTCGCCGCGCGCGGCTTCGGTGACGCCGTCGGAGACCGCGACCAGCAGGTCGCCGGGTTCCAGTGCGAGGTGCCGGACCGGCGCCTCCCACGTCTCGAACAGGCCCACCACGGTCGCCGTCGCGGCCAGCGTCTCGAAGTGCCCGGAGCGGCGGCGCAGCAGCGGCGGCGTGTGGCCGCAGTTGACGTACCAGAGCGCGCGTTCCGCGCCGTCCCACACGGCGACGAACAGGGTGGCGTAGCGCTCGGGAGGCGTCGCCGCGAAGTACAGGCGGTTCACCTCCTGGAGCCGCAGGCCCAGCTCCGGGCCGGCGACGGTCGAGCAGCGGCTGCGCACGAAGGCCTGCAACGAGGCCATCAGCAGTGCCGCGGAGACGCCCTTGCCGGCGACGTCCGCCAGCACCAGTCCGAGGCGGTCGGGGCCGAGGTCGAGGAAGTCGTAGAAGTCGCCGCCGACGGCGCCGGCCTCGAGGCACTCGCCGGCGTAGTCGAGGCTCGGGCTCGCGGGGCGGGCGCCGGGGAACAACCCGGCCTGCACCCGGCGGGCGAGCTCGAGGTCGCGGCGGTCGGCCTCCTGGCGCCGCGCTTCCGCTTCGCTCTGCAGGCGCCGCCGCGCGTGCTGCGTCACGCGGTCGACCAGCAGCGCGTTGTCCCAGGGCTTGAGCACGAAGTCGTCCGCGCCGCGCCGCATCGCCTCGACCGCGATCTCGAGCGTGCCCCAGGCGGTCATCACCACGACGGGCAGCCCCGGCGCCAGCTCGCGCACGGCCGCCAGCGCCTCCAGCCCCTCGCGCCCCGAGGTGGTGTCGCGGCTGTAGTTGAGGTCCATCAGCACCACGTCGAAGGGCTCGCGGCGTAGCCGGGCGAGCAGTTCCGCGGGCTCGGCGGCCGTCGCCAGCTCGCAGCCGTGGGCCTTGAGCAGCAGGCGCAGGGCCAGCAGCACGTCCGGCTGGTCGTCGGCGACCAGCACGCGGTAGGGACGGACGGGCTCGAGGGCGAGCGCGGCGCTCATGGCGGGGACCCTTGAAATCTCCGTGCCAGCCGGGATCGGCGCCTGAAAGCGGGACTTCAGGGGCCCTGGCGGCGCGCGGGCTGACCGCTGGCGGACAGTGGGACTTCGGCTCCGGACGGCGGGGCCGGCCTGATAGCATCAAGGTTTCGAGGAGAACGATGAATCGACACGCCCTGATCCTGACCGTCTCTGCCGTGGCCCTCGCCGGCCTGACCTGCCGCGACGACGCACCGAAGCCTGCCAACGCCTTCGCCACCGTGAGCCCGACCCCGGCCGCGGGCGGCGCGGCCCCCGCCGCTTCGATGCCCGAAGGCCACCCGCCGACGGACGGTGGCGCGGCGATGGCCGGCGCGATGGGCGGTTCTCCGCACGGCGGCGCGCCGGCGATGGGCGGCGGCACCGTGGCGTGGGACGCGCCGTCCTCCTGGCAGAGCGAGAAGCCGTCCTCCGGCATGCGCCGCGCCCAGTACAAGGTGCCCGGTCCCGGCGGCGACGGCGAGTGCGTCGTTTTCTACTTCGGCCCCGGCGAAGGCGGCGACGCGCAGGCGAACGCCGAGCGCTGGGCCGACCAGTTCACGACCGCCGACGGCCAGTCGGCCCGCTCCGCGCTGAAGACCAGCAAGCTCGAGGGCGCGACCCTGCCGGCCACGCTCGTCGAGGTGAAGGGCACCTACATGGGCGGCATCGGCAGCGCCACGCCGGAGCCGCAGAAGAACTCCGCGCTGCTCGGCGCCATCGTCCAGGGCGCGGACGCCAACTGGTTCTTCAAGTTCGTGGGCCCTGCCGCGACCGTAGACGCCAACCGCGACGCGTTCGTGGCGATGATCAAGAACGCCAAGAAGGGGTCGTAAGAGCCCGCCCTGCCGCTGCTCGTCGCCATCTTCGACTGGTTCCGGGTCCAGAGCCCGATCGAGCTGATCGGGCTCTTCACCGGGATCCTCTGCGTCGCCCTGCAGGTCCGCCAGAACATCTGGGGCTGGCCGATCGGCATGGTCAACGTCGGCCTCTACGTCTACATCTTCTACGGGGCCAAGCTCTACGCCGACACCGCGCTGAACGCGATCTACTTCGTGCTCTGCGCCGTCGGCTGGTGGCACTGGCTGCACCCGGGCGAAAACCGGCCGCGGCTGCCCGTCACGCGGCTGACCCGCAAGGACGGCTGGACGCTCGCCGCCATCGGCATCACGGGCTGGGTGGCGATGGCGACGTACTTCTCGATCTGGACGGACGCGGCGCTGCCCGTGGCCGACTCGCTGACGGTGGCGATGAGCCTGGTCGCGCAGTGGCTGCTGACCCGCAAGGTGCTCGAGAACTGGCACCTGTGGATCGCGGCCGACGTGATCATGATCGGCATCTACTGGATCAAGGGGCTGCAGCCGACCGTGGTGCTCTACACGGTCTACACGTTCCTGGCGCTGTCCGGCCTGCTGGAGTGGCGCAAGGAACTGCTCGCCGCGCCGCCGCAGCCCGCCGACGATCCCCCGGCCGACGACCCGCGCCCCGCGGTCGCGTGACCCCGGCGCCGCTCCGCGTCGTCGTCACCGGCCCGGAGTCGACGGGGAAGACGACGCTGGCGCAGCGGCTGGGCGCGGCGTTCGGCGCGCCCGTCGTGCCCGAGTTCCTGCGCGGGTTCGTCGAGGCGCGACTGCCGAGCCTGCGGGAGGGCGAGCCGCTGGTGGAGCCCGAACACTCGGCGGAGATCGTGCGCTCGCAGATCGCGGCGGAAGAGGCGGCCGCTGCCGAGGCCGCGGCCCGCGGCGCCGGCTGCGTGGTGTGCGACACCGACCCGCTGACGACGCTCGTCTATCACGAGCACTACTTCGGCGAGCGGCCGGCCTGGCTGGCCGACCTGGTCGCGACGCGGCGCTACGCGCTGAGCCTGCTGCTCGACGTCGACGTGCCGTGGGTGGGCGACCCCCTGCGCGACCAGCCGACTGCGCGAGCGCCGATGCTCGAGCGCTTCCGCGAGGAACTCCGCCGCAGCGGGCGGCCGTTCGTGGAGATCTCCGGGGACTGGCCGCAGCGCGACGCGCGGGCGCTCTCCGCCGTTCGCGGGCTGCTCGGCGAGCGGGCGTAGAATCCCCGGGTGCCGGCCGCGCCCTGGCGGGCGCGATGCGCCCCGCGCGCCGGATCCTCCTGGAGGTTCCCCTTGTCCACCCCCCACCGCGTCCACAACTTCTCGGCCGGCCCGGCCGTGCTGCCGCTGCCCGTGCTCGAGCGCATCCGCGAGCAGATCGTCGACACCGCGGGCGCCGGCATGTCGATCCTCGAGATGAGCCACCGGTCGACGCACTTCGAGGCCATCATCCAGAAGGCCGAGGCGGACCTGCGCAAGCTGCTGGGCATCCCCGACGGCTACGCGGTGCTGTTCCTGCAGGGCGGCGCGACGCACCAGTTCACGATGGTGCCCGCCAACCTGCGCCCGGCGGGGAAGTCGGCCGACTACGTGCTGACCGGGCACTGGTCGAAGGCGGCGCTGAAAGAGGCCCAGAAGGGCGGAGCGGCCCGCGTGGCCGGCAGCACCGAGGGCGAGCAGTTCGCGCGCATCCCGAAGGCCTCGGAGATCGACGCCGCAGCCGACGCGGCTTACCTGCACTTCACCTCGAACAACACGATCTACGGCACCGAGTGGAGCGAGGAGCCGGCGGCGCCGGCCGGCGTGCCGCTCGTCTGTGACGCATCGTCGGACTTCCTGTCGCGGCCGATCGACGTCTCGAAGTACGGCCTGATCTACGCCGGCGCGCAGAAGAACGTCGGTCCGGCGGGTGTCGTGATCACGATCATCCGCAAGGACCTGCTCGAGCGAACGCCCGCGAACCTGCCCGCGAGCCTGGACTACGCGCTGTTCGCCAAGAACGGCTCGATGTACAACACTCCGCCCTGCTTCGCGATCTGGGCCGTGGGCCTGGTGCTGGAGCACCTGCTGGCCGAAGGCGGCCTGACGGCGATTCAGAAGCACAACGAGCGCAAGGCCGGGATGATCTACGACGTGATCGACGCCTCCGGCGGCTTCTACCGCGGCCACGCGGCGAAGGACAGCCGCTCGCTGATGAACATCACGTTCCGTCTCCCGTCCGAGGACCTGGAGAAGAAGTTCGCGAAGGAGTCGACGGCGGCGGGCCTCGACGGCCTCAAGGGCCACCGCTCGGTGGGCGGCCTGCGCGCCTCCGTCTACAACGCCCTGCCGCTGGCCGCGGCCGAAGCGCTCGTGGCGTTCATGAAGGAGTTCCAGCGCACGAACGCGTAGCGGCCCCGCCCTTTCGAGCCCCGAGTAGCCCCGGCGTCGCGCGCTCTTGCGCGGCGTCCGGGGCTTTGCTACATTTCCCTTCCCGCCGCTGTGGGCCGCTAGCTCAGCTGGGAGAGCGCCTGGTTCGCAATCAGGAGGTCGCCGGTTCGATCCCGGCGCGGTCCACCAATCGCCACTTCGTCACGGGCCTCGTTCTCCGACCACCGCGCCCTCGATGCGCGCCAGCGTGCCCCGGAGGTCGGCGACTTCCGTTCTCAGGGCCGCGACCTCCTCCCCTAGTGACCTCTCGCCCTCCTTGCCAGCCGGCGGGGAGAGGAACCAGGCCGCCAGGAAGCCCGAGAAGGTGCCGAAGAGCCCGACGCCCGCGCACATGAGGACCGCGGCGATCAATCGCCCCTCGGAGGTCACGGGGAAACGGTCGCCATACCCGACCGTCGTCACCGTGGTGAGCGCCCACCAGAAGGCATCCTCCCCGGTCTTGATGTTGCCCTCGGCATCGGCCTCGAAGTGCAGGACGGCGATGCTGCTGAAGACCACGAGGAGCAGCGCCACCAGGCTGGCCGCGAGGAACGAGCTCTCGGCGCGACGACGGATGATCAGCGAAGCCAGGATCCGGGCGGCCCGCAAGGCCCGCAGCACGCGGATCACGCGGGCGACCCGCGCGAGCCGACCCCAGCGAGTCGCATCGACCATGGGGATGGAAGAGAGCAGGTCCAGCCAGCCCCAGCTCGCGAAGTAGCGCCAGCGATTGGGGGCGCGCCAGAGGTTCCACAGGAAGTCGAAGAAGAACAGGGCGCAGACGCCCCAGTCGGCCAGGTCGATGATCGCGCGCGTGCCCGCGTCCAGGGGGAGGACGCGCTGGGCCGCGAGCGCCGCCATCGCGTAGACGCAGACGACGAGCATGAACGCCTGATAGGCGACCGAGAGTCGGGCGTCTCCGTCGTCACCGCTCGCCAGCGCCGCGTCTCTCCGCAATCCCGTTCCTAGCCCCTGGTCCCTGCATGTTCCTCGCGACGGGAGGAAGGGACATCGAGCGATGTTCACACGGGTCACGAACTGCGGTCCATCACTTCGTCGGCGGACGCCGCGGGGCGCGACGCTAGAATCGCGCATGCGCTTCCCGCGGTCGCTCCTCGCCCTCGCCCTGCTCCCGTTCCTCGCGACCGCTGTCCACGCCGACGAGGTGGACGACGTCGTCGCTGCCGCGATGAAGGAGCAGCAGATTCCCGGGCTCGCGATCGCGGTCGTGCGGGACGGGGCGCCGCCCCGGCTGCAGGGCTACGGGCTCGCGAACGTCGAGCTGCAGGTGCCGGTCACCGCCGACACCGTGTTCCAGTCGGGATCGGTCGGGAAGCAGTTCACCGCGATGGCCGTGCTTCTGCTGGCGGACGAAGGGAAGCTGCAGCTCGACGACCCGCTCGTGAAGCACTTCCCGGGCAGCCCGTCGAGCTGGCACCGGATCCGCGTCCGCCACCTGCTGAGCCACACCTCGGGGCTCAAGGACTACGGGGACGAGGAGCTCGACCTGCGACGCGACTACACCGAGGCCGAGCTGCTGGCGGTGATGCAGAAGGTGCCGCTGGAGTTCGAGCCCGGCGCGCAGTGGAGCTACTCGAACACCGGCTACCTCGTGCTCGGCCTGCTGACCTCGAAGCTGGCGGGCAAGCACTGGTCGGAGTTCCTGAAGGAACGCGTGTTCGCCCCGCTCGGCATGAAGACCGCGCGCATGATCAGCGAGGCGGACATCGTGCCGGGTCGCGCCGCGGGCTACCGCCGCGACCGCGAGGGCACGCTGTTCAACCAGGAGTGGGTGTCGCCGTCGGCCAACAGCCTCGGCGACGGCGCGCTCTACTTCACCGTGCGCGATCTGGCGGCGTGGGAGGCGGGGCTGCGCGGGCGGAAGCTGATGAGCGCCGCAGCCTACGAGGCGTGGTGGACGCCTGTCGCGCTCAGCTCGGGGGGGAGCTTCCACTACGGCTTCGGCTGGGACGTGACGGAGCAGCGGGGGCGGCGGCTGATCGAGCACGGCGGCTCGTGGCAGGGCTTCCGCGCGGCGATCTCCCTATACGTGGACGACGGGCTGATGGTGTCGGTGCTGGCGAACGTCGCCGGCGCGCGGGTCGAGGCGATCGCCCACGAGATCGCCGGGCGGATCGTGCCGGCGCTGCGCCTGCCGGACCCCGCGGCCTCGCGCCCGGAGGCGGACCCGCAGCGCGCAGCGCGGCTGCGCTCGGTGCTGAAGGCGTGGTCGGATTTCCGGGTCGACCCGGCGATGGGAACGGGGCTCGCTGCCACCGCGTCCGGCAGCGCGCGAGAGACGGGGGCCCGGCTGCAGGTCGTCCGACAGCTCGCGGGGCTGAAGCGCTTCGAGTGGCTCGAGGACGACGACCTCGCCGCCCGGCCGCTCGACCGCCGGGGAGAGCGCGTGACCCGCATCGCCCACTACGTCCTGGAGACGGAGCGGACGCGCCACGCCTACCGCTTCTACCTCACCGCCGACGGAAGGGTCGCCGACTTCGGCGACGAACGCCGCTAGCGCGGGTCCCCCCGCAGGAGCCGCTCGATGTCAGCCCGGGCGTCGTCGGGCAGGCGCGGGGGATCGCACGTGCGACACAGCCGGGAGAGACGCTCCAGGTCGGCGCGCACCCCCTCGCAGTTCGTGCACTCGCGCAGGTGCCGCTCGATCGCCGCGCAGAGGTCCGCGTCCGCGGCGCCCTCCGAGTAGTCGGTCAGGCGGGTCAGCAGCTCTTCGCAGTTCACCGCTCCTCCTTCGCCGACCGCGACCCGAGCCGCGCCCGCAGCCGCAGCCGGGCGCGGTGAAGCTGGGCCCGCACCGCGCCTTCGCCGAGCCCCAGGCGCGTCGCGACCTCGCTGGTCGGCAGTCCCTCGACTTCCCGCAGGTCGAACACCGCGCGCTGCAAAGGGGTCAGCTCGATCAGCGCCGCCTCGAGTTCGGCGCGCAGCCGGCGACCGTCCAGCGCGCGCTCCGGGTCGGCCCACGGCGATGGCGCGTGGGCGAGCCCGGGCGCGTCGAGCGGCTCATCGTCCTCCGGGAGGGGAACCTCGCGGGCGCGCGCCCGCAGCGCGTCGACAGCCTTGTTGTAGGTGATCCGGTACAGCCAGGTCGACAACGCCGCGTCGCCCCGGAAGCCGTCGGCGGAGGCGAGGGCTGCGGCGAAGGCCGACTGCACCGCGTCGCGCGCGAGGTCGGGATCGCGTGTCACGCGCAGGGCCAGCCCGAACAGGCGGTCGCCCTCGTCGCGCAGCAGGTGCGCCAGCGCGTCGCGCAGCGGGGCGTCGACCATGACCGCTTCACTCTAGCCCACCCCGCTGGCGACGCCCGGCGAAGCCCCTCAGGCGCGGACGGCGGCCGGCACCGCGGCCAGGACGCCGTCCAGCATCTCCTTCAACACCGCCTTCGGTGCGGCGCCGAGGCGGCCGTCGACGACCTCGCTGCCACGGAACACCGCCAGCGTCGGCACCGACTGGATGCCGAAGCGCTCCGCCAGCTCCGGTTCTTCGTCGATGTCGACGGTCGCCACCTTGACCCGGCCGGCGTACTCGACCGCCAGGGCATCGACGATCGGCGCGATCGCCCGGCACGGCGGGCACCACGACGCCCCGAAGTCCACGAACACGGGGAGGTCGGACTGGACGACCTCCTGCTCCCAGTTGCCGGCCGTCAGCCGGACCGCGGCGCTGCTCACCTTCGTCCTCCTCCGGCCCGCCCCGGGGCCGCTCTCGACCGCTTGGACGGGAGCCGGGGCCCCGCGTTACGGCCGGAGGCGGTAAACAAACGTCAAGCGGGAGGTTGACCGCGGGCCGGGGCGGTCCTACAGTCCGCCATCATGAGCAGCCCCGCCTACGGTTCCCAGCGCCCCTTCGAGTTCGGCCGCGCCTTCACCTTCGCCTTCGAGGACCCGGACTGGATCAAGAAGATCGCGATCGGCGGCGTGTTCGCGCTGCTGAGCGCGCTGCTGATCGGGGTGTTCTTCGTCGTGGGCTACATGGTGCGCACGATCCGCAACGTCGCGAACGGCGCGCCGCGGCCGCTGCCCGAGTGGGACGACCTGGGCGGGATCTTCTCCGACGGACTGGCCCCGATCGGGGCCTATCTCGCCTACGCGCTCGGCGTCGCGATCCTGGCCTCGCCCTTCTTCTGCATGATGGCCTTCCTCGGCCCGATGCTCGGCGGCGACAACGGCGGGGCGGCGGGCGGCGCCGTGATGGTGATCGGGATGTTCGCCTTCTACGGCTTCGTGTTCCTGATGAGCCTCGGCCTCTGGGTGTGGACCCCGGCCGCCATGCTCCGGGTCTCGCTCTCCGGGCGATTCGGGTCCGCCTTCGAGTTCGGCGAGATCCTGGCCTTCATCAAGCGCCACCTGGTCAACTACCTGCTGACGCTGGCCGCGATGCTGGTGGCGGGCTTCCTCGCCCAGTTCGGGATCCTGCTCTGTTGCATCGGCGTGTTCGCGACGAGCTTCCTGTCGAACTGCATCCTGGCCTTCAACCTGGGCGAACTGGCGCGCCTCGACGCGGGCCGCTGACCGGCGGCGGCAGCGGGCCCCGATAGAATCAGCGGGATGCCCGGCCACGTCGATCGCCTCGCCCAGGAGCGCTTCGAGGAGGAGCGGCTCGCCCCGTACGCGATGAAGAGCGGCCGCAGTCGCGGCCGCCGCCACCCGGAAGCGGAGCACTGGATGCGCACCCGCTTCCAGCGCGACCGCGACCGGGTGATCCACTCCTCCTCGTTCCGCCGCCTCGAGTACAAGACCCAGGTCTTCGTCAACCACGAGGGCGACAACTACCGGACCCGCCTCACCCACAGCCTGGAGGGTGCGCAGATCGGGCGCACCGTGGCCCGGGCGATGGGGGTCAACGAGGAGCTGACCGAGACGCTCGTGCTCGGCCACGACCTCGGCCACACCCCGTTCGGCCACTCGGGCGAGCGGGTGATGGACGAGCTGATGCGCGACCACGGCGGCTTCGAGCACAACCGCCAGACGCTGCGCATCCTCGAGCACCTCGAGGAGCGCTACCCCGAGTTCCCCGGCCTCAACCTGACCTGGGAAGTGCGCGAGGGCATCATCAAGCACCGGCCCGACAGCGACGCCCACGCGCCCGCGGAGTACCTGCCGGGCGAGGCGCCGACGCTCGAGGCCCAGCTCGTCGACTTCGTCGACGAGATCGCCTACAACAACCACGACGTCGACGACGGCCTCGCCTCCGGGATGTTCACGGTCGAGCAGATCCGCGCCGTGGACCTCTTCCGCGAGGCCCACGACGAGGCGATCGCGCGCGGCCTGCACGACGAGCGGCTGCAGCGGCACCGGGTGGTGCGCACGATCATCGACCGCTGCACCCAGGACCTGATGGACGCGAGCGTCGCGCGGATCGAGACGAGCGGGGTACGCAGCGTCGAGGACGCGCGCCAGGCCGGCGGCCGGCTGGTCGGCTACTCGGAGCCGATGGCCGAGCGGGTCCGCGAGCTGAAGGCGTTCCTGTTCCAGAACATGTATCGACACTGGCGGGTGGTGCGCATGGGCGAGAAGGCGGGCCGCATCCTGCGCGACCTGTTCGCGGCCTACGTCGGCGAACCGCGGCTGATGCCGCCACGCTACCTGGAGCGCATGGAGCGCGAGGGCGGGCACCGCGTCGTCTGCGACTACATCGCCGGCATGACCGACCGCTTCGCCCTCGACGAGCACCGGCGGCTGTTCGACCCGATGGTGAAGGTGTGACGGGCGTGTCGCGACGCCACTTCGTCGGTGCTGTCGGCGCGGCGGGCCTCGCGGGTTCGGCCGCCGGGACGGCAGGCGGCGACGAAGATGCCCCGGCGGGCGGGCTGACCGACGTCGCGGGGCTGAAGGTCGGCCATTTCACGGACCCGCGCCGGCCCACGGGCTGCACGGTGGTGCTGGCCGAGGAGGGCGCGCTGTGCGCCGTCGACGTGCGCGGCGGCGCGCCCGGCACCCGCGAGACCGCGCTGCTCGACCCGCTCAACATGATGGACCGCGTGCATGCGATCGTGCTCGCGGGTGGCAGCGCCTTCGGCCTCGACGCGGCGTCCGGCGTGGTCCGCTATCTGGAGGGCAAGGAGATCGGCTACCCGGTCGGCCCTGGCAAGGTGCCGATCGTGCCCGCCGCGATCCTGTTCGACCTGGCCGTGGGCGACTGGCGGATCCGCCCCGACGCCGCGGCAGGCCTGGCGGCGGCGGAGGCCGCGAGTGCCGGCCCGGTCGTCGAGGGTGACGTGGGCGCGGGCGCGGGCGCCACGGTCGGCAAGCTGTTCGGCTTCGCGCGGGCGATGAAGGCCGGCATCGGCACCGCGTCTTGGCGAGGGGCCGACGGCCTGGTCGTCGCGGCGCTGGCCGCGGTCAACGCCGCGGGCGACGTGATCGACCCCGCCACGGGGCTCCCGATCGCCGGGGCGCGCACCGACGACGGCCGCCGCCCGCGCGGCATCGTGGCTGCGCTGCGCGCGGGGCTGCGGCCGGGCGCGCTGAAGCTCGGCGAAGCGACGACGCTCGCGGTGGTCGCCACGAACGCGAAGCTGCCGAAGGCCGGCCTCGGTCGCGTCGCGCTGATGGCGCACGACGGTCTCGCCCGCACGATCGCGCCCGTGCACACGCCGTGGGACGGCGACACCGTGTTCGCGCTGAGCACGGGGCAGCTCGAGATCGCGCAGCCGGAACTCGTCGTCGGGTCCATCGCCGCCGACGTGCTGGCCCAGGCGGTCCTGCGCGCCGCCCGCCTCTCGCGTGGCCTGCCGGGCCTGCCGTCCGCCCGCGACCTCGCTTCCCGCTGACCTCCCTGTGGACGGATCGGTGAAGAAGCTGTGGAAAGGTTGTGGGGCGCCGGTGGGAAAGCTGTGAGCGCGGCCTAGAGGCCGCCGTCGAGGTCCGGGGACTCGAACCAGGGGCGGATGTCCGAGGCCTCGGACGCGACGCCGAGCGCGACCATCAGCTTGATCCGGGCCTTGGGCCCGGTCAGGTCGCCGCCGAAGATGAGGCCCATCTCGCGCAGCTTCTGGCCGCCGCCCTCGTAGCCGTAGGTCGGCATCACGGTGCCCTCGCCGCAGCGCGAGACGAGCACTACCGGGATCCGGGCGGCGAGCGCGGCTCGCAGCCCCGGCAGCACCGCGGGCGGCAGGTTGCCGCAGCCGCTGCCCTCGATCACCAGGCCGCGCGCTCCGCGCTCGATCGAGGCGCGGATCAGCCGGTCGTCGGTGCCGGTGGCGGTCGTGTGGAGATCCACCTCGCAGACGACGCGGCGGGCGGGGATCACGGTGGGCCGCGAAGGCGGGCGCCGGAAGACGACGTTGCCGCGGGCGACGACGGCCAGTGGTCCGTACGGGCTGCGGAAGGCGTCGAGGTTGGAGGTGTGCCACTTGCGCACCTCGCAGCCCGCCCACACCTGCTCGCCGACCGCCACCAGCACGCCGCGGCCGCGGGCGCCGTCGGACACCGCGGTGCGCACCGCGGTCATCAGGTTGGCGGGGCCGTCCCAGCCCGGCTCGGACGAGGTGCGCATCGCGCCGCAGAACACGACCGGTTTCTCGCTCGGCAGCGTCAGGTCGAGCAGGAACGCGGTCTCCTCGAGAGTGTCCGTGCCGTGGGTGATGACGAGCCCGTCGACGTCGGGGTCCTCCAGGATCTGGGCGACGCGGCCGCGCAGGCGCCACATCCAGTTGGGCGTCACATGGGGCCCGGGCAGGCGGGCGTAGTCCTCGAGCGTGAGCCGCGCCTCGCGGCGAAGGCCGCTGACCCGCGACACGATCTCCTCGCCGGAGAGCGCGGGCACGGCGGCGCCCGTGCCGGGATCGATCCGCATCGAGATGGTGCCGCCCGTGAACAGCACGTGGACCCGCTTGCGGCTCATTCGCCCCTCCGCGTCAGCACGACCAGGGCGGCGAGGATGACCGCGCCGCCTGCCAGCGTCAAGGCGCCCGGGGTCTCGCCGAGGAACGCCCAGGCGAGCAGCCCCGCGCCCACGGGCTCACCCAGCATGAAGAGGCCGACGGTCGGCGCCGGCAGGCCGCGCAGCGCGCGGTTGACCAAGCCGTGGCCGAGCAGCGTGGGAAACACCGCGAGCGCCACCAGCGCGAGCCAGGTGCGGGGCGCGAGGCCGACCAGCGGCTGGCCGAAAGCGAGCGCCAGCACCAGCAGGCCGGCCGCGGCGGTGGCCCACACCGCGAAGACGTAGGCGCGCAGCGGCAGCGCGTCGCGCAGGCCGCGGCCGACGACGTGATAGAGCGAGAGGGTCGCCGCGCCCGCCAGCGCCAGGCCGTCGCCGAACAGCGAGTGGGCGCCGCCGCCCGCGTCGTCGAACGCGACGAGCGCCGCCCCCGCCGTCGCCAGCCCCAGCGCGGCCAGCTCCCGCGCGCCCGTGCGCTCGTGCAGCCACAGCGCGGCGAAGACGACGGAGAAGATCGGCGCGGTGTTCACCAGCAGCACCGAGGCGGCGACCGTGGTGTGCGACAGGCTCGCGATCCAGGTCGCGAAGTGCAGCGCGAGGGCGAGGCCCGAGGCGACGAGCGCCGCCCGCAGCCGCGGAGACAGTGCCGGGACCGAGCGCAGGGCCGCGGGCGCCGCCCACGGAGCCAGCAGCAGGGAAGCGAGCGCGACGCGCCAGAGGGCGACGGTCAGCGGCGGCGCCTCGGCCAGCCGCACGAATAGCGAGCCGAGCGAGATGAAGAGCACGGCGGCGCCGATCGCCAGGTAGGGCGAAGCGGCGGGGTTCACGGGATCAGGCTCCGGCGCGCCCTGCCGCGTCCGACGCGGCGGCGAGGGCCGCGTCGAGGCCCGAGACGGCGTCTCCGCCGCCCTGGGCGACGTCGCCGCGACCGCCGCCGCGACCGCCGACGTGGGGCAGCGCTGCCTTGAGCAGCGCCGGCACGTCGAGGCCGGAACCGCGGGGCTGGACGAAGACGAGGTGGGCGCGGCCGTCGTGGGCGCCACCGAGGAGCGCGACGGCCCCGGCCGCCGCGACCAGCAGGGCCAGCTCGCGCAGTTCGGCGGCCTCGCGCCCGTCGAAGCGGCGGCACAGCACGCGCCGGCCTTCCGCAGTCGCCGGCGCCTCGGACGCGAGCGCGCGTGCCTCGTGGCCGAGCAGCGCGCCGCGGGCGTCGGCCAGCGCGCGCTCCAGCTCGCGGACCCGGTCCTGGACCCGCTGCGCCGCCGCCGGGGTGTCGAGTTCGGGGGCCGACAGCGTGCGCGCCAGCTCGGCGAGGGCGCGGGACTGGTCCCGCCAGCGCTGGAGGGCGCGACGGCCGCAGGCGAAACGCACCCGGGTGCCGCCCTTGTAGCGCTCGGTTCCGAGCACGCGGATGACGCCGACCTCGGCGGTGTTGCGCGGGTGGGTACCGCTGCACGGCTGCTCGTCGAAGCCGGCGGCGCCGACCACGCGCACGTCGTCGCCAGCGTCCTGGGGAAGCTTGAAGCCGTGGGCCGCGGCTTCGGCTGCACTCAGCGAACGCGTCGCCACGGGCAGCGCGCGCGCCACGACCTCGTTGGCGAGGTCCTCCGCGTGGGTCACCGCCGCGTCGTCGACGGCGCGATCGAGGTCGATCGTGACCTCCTCGGCGCCGAGATGGAAGGCCACGGTGCGAGCGCGGGCGACCTCGACGAAGGCGCGCGAGAGCAGGTGCTGCCCGTGATGCTGCTGGCGATGGTCCTCGCGGCGGGTGGCGTCGACCCGGCAGCGCACGCGCCCCTCCGGCACGTCGCCGTCGACGACGTGCAGCGGGCCCGGCTCCGCGTCGATCACGGCGATCACCCGCGCCGGGCCGATCGCGCCCGTGTCCCACGGCTGGCCGCCGCCTTCCGGGTAGAAGGCGGTGCGGTCGAGGATCACGGCCGGCCGCCCCTCGTGCTCGAGGCGGGCGACGACCTGCGCCTCGAACTCCAGCAGGTAGGCGTCGTCGCGGTAGAGCCGACGGGTCACGCCAGGTTCCAGGCGGGCTCCATGTTGTGGAAGTACTTGTAGCCGGTGCCGGTGTCGAAGACCACCACGTGGTCGTCGGCCGCGATGTGGCCCGAGCCCTTGAGCTTGCGCAAGGCGGCTACGCAGGCGCCGCCCTCGGGCGAGAAGAAGAGCCCCTCGTGGCGCGCCGCGTCCTTCACGCCCTGGATCAGCTCGGCCTCGGAGACCGTCACGCCGGCGCCGTGGCTGGCCCGCAGCGCGCGCAGCATCATGAAGTCGCCGATCGCCTTCGGCACCCGCAGGCCGTGGGCGAGCGTGGTGGCGCCCTCCCACATCGGGGCGTCGTCGCGGCCTTCGGTGAAGGCCTTGACGATCGGCGCGCAGCCCTCGGGCTGGACGGCGTAGAGCCGCGGCCGGGCGCCGGCGGGGATGAAACCCATCGCCTCCAGCTCCTCGAACGCCTTCCACATGCCGAGCAGGCCCGTGCCGCCTCCGGTGGGGTAGAGGATCGCGTCGGGCAGCCGCCAGCCGAGTTGCTCGGCCAGCTCGTAACCGAGCGTCTTCTTGCCCTCCAGCCGATACGGCTCCTTGAGCGTGGCGCAGTCGTACCAGCCCTGCTCCTTCGCGCGCGCGGCGCAGACCTTGCCTGCGTCGGTGATCAGGCCGTCGACCGTGACGACCTCGGCGCCGAAGGCCGCGGTCTCCATCAGGAACAGCGGGTTGATGTCCTTCGGCACGAACACGTGGGCGCGCAGGCCGCCGCGGGCGGCGTAGGCGGCCAGCGCGCTGCCCGCGTTGCCGGCCGAGGGCAGGCACACGTCGGTGGCGCCCAGCGCCTTCGCCATCGAGACGGCGACCGAGAGGCCGCGGGCCTTGAAGGAGCCCGTGGGGTTGCCGCCCTCCTCCTTCACCGAGACGCGGTGCAGGCCGAGCGACTCGCCGAGGCGGGGCAGCGCCAGCAGCGGGGTCATGCCTTCGCCGAGCGAGATGCGGGCGTCGGGGTCGTCGACCGGGAGCACCTCGCGGTATCGCCACAGCGTGGGCTCGCGCAGCGCGAGGTGGCCCGGCCGCATCTCGCGTGCGGCCCGCTGCAGGTCGTAGCGGGCCAGCAGCGGGGAGTTGCAGTCGACGCAGAGGTGAAGGACCTCGCCCGCCTCGTGGCGGCGGCCACAGCGGGCGCACTCGAGGTGGGTGAGGGGCATCTTCGGCCTCCTTCAGACCTCCATGATCTCGGCTTCCTTGTGCTTCAGGGTGTCGTTGATCTTCTCGATGTGGGCGTCGGTCATCTTCTGGACCTCGGCCAGCGCCTGCTTCTCGTCGTCCTCGGAGATCTCGTGGTCCTTCAGCAGGCGCTTCAGGTGGTCGTTGGCGTCGCGGCGCACGTTGCGGATCGCGACCCGGCCCTCCTCGGCGTGGGTGTGGGCGACCTTGACCAGCTTCTTGCGGCGCTCCTCGGTCAGCGAGGGCACCGGCACCCGGATCAGCTTGCCGTCGTTCTGCGGGTTGAGGTCGAGGTCGGAGGTGCGCAGCGCCTTCTCGATCGGCTGCAGGCTCGAGGGGTCCCAGGGCTGGATCGTGAGCAGCGTCGGCTCCGGCACCTGGATGTTGGCCATCTGGTTGATCGGCGTGGGAGTGCCGTAGTAGTCGACCCGGATGTTGTCGAGCATCGACACCGACGCGCGGCCGGTGCGCATCCCGAGCAGTTCGCGGCGCACCGTGTCCACGGTGGCGTCCATCCGCTGCTTCGCGTCCGCGATCAGTTCCTTCGCGCCCATGTTCACTCCTTCACCAGGGTGCCGACCTTCTCGCCCAGCACGACGCGGCGCAGGTTCCCCTTCTTCTTCAAGTCGTACACGATGATGGGGAGGCCGTTGTCCTTGCACAGCGAGATGGCGGTGCTGTCCATGACCTTGAGGCCCTTCTTCAGCACGTCCATGTACGTGATGCTGCCGAAGCGAACGGCGTCCGGGTGGCGCTTCGGGTCCTTGTCGTAGATGCCGTCGACCTTGGTCGCCTTGAGGATGACCTCGGCCTTGATCTCCATCGCCCGCAGCGCGGCGGCGGTGTCGGTGGAGAAGTACGGGTTGCCCGTGCCGGCCGCGAAGATGGTGACGCGGCCCTTCTCGAGGTGGCGGATGGCGCGGCGGCGGATGAACGGCTCCGCCACCTCGCGCATCTCGATCGCCGACAGCACGCGGGTGATCACGCCCGCGCGCTCGAGGGCGTCCTGCAGGGCGAGGCCGTTGATCACGGTCGCCAGCATGCCCATGTGGTCGGCGGAGACGCGGTCCATCCCGCGCGCGGAGTCGGAGACGCCGCGGAAGATGTTGCCGCCGCCGACCACGGCCGCGATCTCCACGCCCAGCGACTGGACGTCGCGGATCTCGCCGGCGAGGTAGTCGAGGAAGTCGCGCTCGATGCCGAACTGGCGGTCGCCGAGCAGCGCCTCGCCCGACAGCTTGAGCAGGATCCGGCGGTAGACCGCCGCAGGCTTCCTGGCGGCAGTCCTGGCCTGGGGCATGGCGCCTCTCCTCGTCCCGTTCCTACTGCTCGTCGCCGGCCGGCTGGCCCGCCGCATCGCCGAGCTTGAAGCGGACGAAGCGGCGCACCACCATATTCTCCTTGATCAGGGCGATCTTCTCCTGCACGAGCTGGCCGACCGTCTGCTTGGGCTCCTTGATGAACGGCTGCTCGAGCAGGCAGAAGCTCTGGTAGTACTCCTTGAGCTTGCCCTCGGCGATCTTCTCCTGGACGTTGGCGGGCTTGCCGGCCGCTGCCGCCTGCGCCTTGTAGATCTCGCGCTCCTTGTCGAGCACGTCGGCGGGGACCTCGTCCTTGGAGACGTAGAGGGGCACCGCGGGGGAGCCGGCGGCGATGTGCATCGCGATGTCCTTCACCAGCGCCTGGAAGTCGGGGTTGCGGGCCACGAAGTCGGTCTCGCAGTTGACCTCGACCAGCACGCCGACGCGGCCGCCGGGGTGGATGTAGGCGTGGACCAGGCCCTCGCTGGCCGAGCGGCCGGCCTTCTTGGCGGCCGCGGCCAGGCCCTTCTTGCGCAGCAGCTCGCGCGCCTTCTCGGCGTCGCCCTGGGACTCCACCAGGGCCGACTTGCACTCCATCATGCCCGCCCCCGTCTCTTCACGGAGCTTGCGGACCATCTCGGCGGTAATCGCGGTCATTGTCTCTCTCGGATTGTCGGTTGTGGATGGGGAAGCGCAGTACCCGAAAAAAAGCCCCGGACCGCGAAGGCCCGGGGCGTGTTTCGGGCCGGGCGCTCGCGGCGCCCGGCGCTCGGTCTCAGGCGCCCGGGGCGACGGGAGCCGCGGCAGCCGCCGCGGCCTTGTCGGCCGCCGTCGCGACGGGGCGCGACTTGGGCCGGCGACGCTCGCCGCCCTCCTCGCCGCCCTTGTCCGGCGCGGCCTCGGCGGCGCGGGACTCGCGCATCGCCCGGCCGGCCAGCACCGCGTCGGCGACGGCGCCCGTGAACAGCTTGATCGCGCGCAGGGCGTCGTCGTTGCCGGGGATCACGTAGTCGACCTCGTCGGGGTCGCAGTTGGTGTCGACCACGCCGAAGACGTGGATGCGGAGCTTGTTGGCCTCCTGGACCGCGATCGCCTCCTTGCGGGTGTCGATCACGAAGATGGCGTCGGGCACGTTCTTCATGCCCTTGATGCCGGCCAGGTTCTTGTCCAGCTTCTCGCGCTCCTTCTCGAAGCGCGCGGCCTCCTTCTTGGTCATCTGGACCGAGCGGCCCTCGGAGGCGTACATCTCCAGCTCGCGCAGGCGGTCGAGGCTGCGCTTGATGGTCACGAAGTTCGTCAGCAGGCCGCCGAGCCAGCGCTCGGTGACGTAGGGCATGTTGCAGCGGCGGGCTTCCTCGGCCACGACTTCCTGCGCCTGGCGCTTGGTGCCGACGAACAGGATCGTCTTGCCCTGCGCGGCCAGGTCCTGCACCGCCTGCAGCGCGTCGCCCAGCAGCTTGTGGGTCTTCTGCAGGTCGACGATGTAGATGCCGTTGCGCTCGCCGAAGATGTACTGCTTCATCTTCGGGTTCCAGCGGCGGGTCTGGTGTCCGAAGTGGACGCCCGCCTCGAGCAGGTCCTTCAGGGAAACGGTATTCAAGCACGACCTCCTTGCGATCACAGCCCTCGGGGCGTTCCCCGGAGGGCTTTCCGGCCCCCGGCGGCGCCACCAATCGGCGCCCGGCCGGGGGCTCGAGATTTACGGTTCGACGGGAACTAGCGCTTCGAGAACTGGAAGCGGCGGCGAGCGCCGCGCTGCCCGTACTTCTTGCGCTCCTTGGCGCGCGCGTCGCGCGTCAGGAACCCCGCCTTCTTCAGCTTCTTGCGCAGTTCGATGTCGAAGTCGCACAGCGCGCGGGAGATGCCGTGGCGCAGCGCGCCGGCCTGGGCGGCGACGCCGCCTCCGGTGAGCAGCGCGACGACGTCGAACTTCTCGAGCGTCTCGGTCAGCGCGAAGGGCTGGCGGACGATCATCTTCAGGGCCTCGTGGCCGCCGAAGTACTCCTCCATCGAGCGCTCGTTGAGGCGGAACTCGCCGCCGCCGGGACGGAGGAAGACGCGGGCGACCGAGGTCTTGCGGCGCCCGGTGGCGTAGTACTGCATGGGCTGGGTGCTCAACTCCTACCCCCTACTTGACCGCCAGCGGCGTCGGCCGCTGCGCGTCGTGGGGGTGCTTGGGACCGGCGTAAACCTTCAGCTTGCCGAACATCGCGCGGCCGAGCCGGGTCTTGGGCAGCATCCCCTTGACCGCCTCCTCGACGATGCGCGAGGGGCGCGACTCGCGCAGCTGCCGCACGTTGCGGGTCTTGAGACCGCCCAGGTAGCCGGTGTGGCGGCGGTAGAGCTTGGTCTCTTCCTTGGTTCCGCTGACGGAGATCTTCTCCGCGTTGATCACCACGACGTGATCGCCGGTGTCGAGGAAGGGGGTGTAGATCGGCTTGCGCTTGCCCGAGAGGATGTCGGCGACCGTCGTCGCCAGCTTGCCCAGGACGGCGCCCTCCGCGTCGATCACGAACCACTTGCGGTTCAGGTCGTCCTTCTTGGGAAGATAGGTGCTCATCAAGACCTCTGATTGGGGCTCGCTGTTGTCCCGACACCGGCCTGGGGCGCGCCCGAAACTGTGATTTTAGGGGTCGGCACGCCCACTGTCAACGCTTGGCGCCGCCTGTGGCGATCGCGACGCGGTCGTCCCACGCGCACAGGTCGAAGGCGGGGCAGCCGCCGCAGCGCGGGGAGCGGGCGGCGCACACCTTGCGGCCGTGGAAAATGAGCAGGTCGGAGGTGCGACTCCAGCGCCGCTGCGGAATCAGCTTCATGAGCTGTTCCTCGACGTCTTCGGGGGTTTCGGCCCGGGCCATGCCCAGCCGCTGGGATACCCGGAAGACGTGGGTGTCGACCGCGATGCCGGACTCGACCCCGAAGGCGTGGCCGAGCACGACGTTGGCGGTCTTGCGGCCGACGCCGGGGAGCTTCACGAGGTCCTCCATCCGGCCGGGGACCTGGCCCCCGTGGCGCTCGACGAGGCCCGTGGCGCAGCCGATCAGGCTCCGCGCCTTGGCCCGGAAGAACCCGGTCGAGCGGATGATCTCCTCGACGTCTTCCGGCACGGCTGCGGCCAGCGCGTTGGCGTCGGGATAGCGCGCGAACAGCACGGGGGTCACCTGGTTGACCCGCTCGTCCGTGCACTGGGCGGAGAGGATCGTCGCCATCACCAGCTCGTAGGGATTGCGATGGCTGAGGGCGCAGGTGGCCTCGGGGTGGGCGGCCTCGAGTCGGTCGAGGATCGCCGTGGCGCGGCGCTTGCCCCGAGCGTCGGGGACGAGCACGACGGCGGCGCGCGCGGGCCTCTTCGTGGCGGGGGGGCGGCGAACGCGAGGCGCGGGCATGGGGCGGGGATTATACGAGCCCGGTCCGGCGCCCGGCTCAGCGCGCGAGCCGGGTCGGCGGCGGGAACAGGCTGCCCTGCAGGGGCGTGGCGGCGAACCGGCCGAGTTTCAGCGCCAGCCCGCGCACGCCGGCCACCGGTTCGAGCAGGGCGGCCGCCGCCTGGCGCGCGACCTCGCCGATCGAGCGCTCGTCGCCGAGCGGCTGGGCGAGGGCCACGCTGCGCCGCTCCACGCCGTCGCCTCGCCGCACTTCCACGGCGAGGCTGGCGGCGCGCAGGCTGAACGGACGCAGCCGTCGTGCCGCGCGGGCGGCCAGCGCGTCGAGGACCCGGCCGAGGTCCTCGACGGCCTCGGGGCGCACCCGCAGTTGCACGTCCTCGAGCACGGCCTGCGGCGGGGCGGCGACGGCCACCGGCGCCTCGGCCGAGCCGCTGGCCTCGTCGAGAACGCGGCTGGCGAGCGGCCCGATCAGCGCCTGCAGCCGGGCAGGACCCAGCTCGAGCAGGGCCCCGAGGTTCTCGACGCCCTGCGCAAGCAGCACCGCCTCGGCGGAAGGAGACAGGGTCGCGAGCACCGAGATCGGCTGGCGGGCGAGGAAGGAGGCCTCGTAGCCGGGCAGCAGCACCAGCAGGCCCCGCGGTCGCGCCATCCGCGAGGCGACGCGGGCGGCGATGCGCGACGAGGCCACGCCCACCGCCGCGTCGAGGCCGAGCCGGCGCTGCAGTTCGTCCTTGAGGGTCTCGGCGGCGGCGACCGGGTTGGGGGAGTGCGGGCCCTCGGGCGTCAGGTCGACGTAGGCCTCGTCCGCCGAGGGCCGCTCGACGCGGCGGGAGTGGCCGAGCAGCAGGGAGGTGACCTCCTCGCTGACCCGCGCGTAGGCCTCGAGGTCGCCGGGCCGGACCACGGCCTGTGGGCAGCGCTCCAGGGCCGCGGCCAGCGGCAGGCCCGGCACCACGCCGACGGCGCGCGCTTCTTCCGAAACCGCCGCCACCCGCCCCGAGGCGGCCCCGACCACGACCGGCTTCCCGCGCAGTGCGGGGTCCAGGCTGCGCTCGACGGCCACGAAGAACGGGGCCAGGTCGACGTGGACGATCGAGCGGCGGGTGCGGGCCTTCATCGCGGGGACAGCCTACGGCGCCCCCCGGCCGCATCGGGTCCGCGCTCAGTTCATCGGGCCGCGATTCGATCCGAAGGACTCGTTGTAGAGCCGCAGGTTCTCCTGCAAGGCGGCGATCAGGCCCGGGATCACCTGCACGGGCACGACCATCCGGGCCTGGACGGGGGCCTTCACCACGTGGGTGCGCTGGGCCTGCTCGATCTCCCGCTCGCCGAGCGGCGGCATGTCGCAGAAGGTGAGCGTGAAGTCGAACGGCGAGTGCTGGATCGCACAGAAGTTGCTGTAGGTGCGCGGCGTCGGCGATGCGTCGTCGGGCTGCACCGTGAAGTTGACCGAGGTCTTGCCTTCCATGGCCGCCCAGTCTACCTACATCTTCCAGGGCCGGTCGTAGCGGCGCAGCAGGCCCACCACCACGCCCTGGACGCGGACCCGGTCGGCCTCGAAGAACATCGGCTTCATCTCGGGGTTGGCAGGCTGCAGCCGGACCCGCCCGTCGCCCTCGCGGTAGAGCTTCTTCAGGGTCGCCCGCTCGCCGTCGACCAGGGCCACCACCATCTCGCCGTCGCGGGCGTTCTCGCGCCGTTCGACGATCACGTAGTCGCCGTCGCGGATCTGCTCCTCGATCATCGAGTCGCCGGCGACCTGGAGCACGTAGGTGTCGGAGCGGCCGACCAGGTCCTCGGGCACGTAGATCGTCTCGGCAGCTTCCACCGCCTCGATCGGCACGCCGGCGGCGATGCGGCCCAGCAGCGGCAGTTCCACCGCCTGCACCTTCATCGGGGTGGGGGTGACCTCGAGGGCCCGGCTGCGGTTCGGCGAGCGGCGCAGCAGGCCCTTGGTCTGGAGGTTGGAGAGGTGCTTGTGGACGGTGGCGAGGGAGCGCAGGTCGAAGCGGTGCGCGATCTCCTCGATCGTCGGCGCGTAGCCGTTCTTCTCGATCTCGTCGGAGACGAAATCGAGGATCTCCTTCTGGCGGCGGGTGAGGGGCATGGCTCGCTCTCCTGCTGAGCAGGATGGGCGAATCTTAGGCGAAAGTCAAGAGCCCTGGCAGTTCGTGGCCAGCAACGCGGTACACGGGGGCTGCGGCCGCGGTGTGGGTTGCGGCGTGGGCTGCGGCCGCCTCTTCCCGTCGCCGTGCCGATCCCCGCGATCCCCACCCGGCCGGCCGTCGCGACGGTCGCCGCGGCAGTCGCTGCCGACGCAGGGCGCGACACCCCAGCCCCAGACCCCGCCGATCGGGATGCCGCCCTGGACCCGAGCCTGATCCTCGGCCTGGCGGGCGCGGGCCTCGGCCTCGCGGACCCGGGCTTCGGCCTCCGCCGCCCGCGCGTCGGCCTCGGCCCGCTCGCGGCGGTCGCGCCGGTCGGCCTCGCGCTCCGCGAGGCGCGCGGCCTGCTCGGCCGGAGTCACCCACTCGCCCTCGAAGGGCACCAGGCCGCGGGCCCGCTGGGCCGCGTCCCCGGAGAGCCAGGTACCGTCGACGAGTTCGTGGCCGAGCCCCCGGTGGGCCGCGGCATTGGCCGGGTCGATGGCGATCACGCGCTCGAAGGCCTCGCGCGCCGGGGTCTGAAGGTCGTTGTCGCGGGCCCAGAGGCCGAGGGCCAGCCAGCCCGCGGCGTCGTCCACCCCCAGGCCAGCCGCCCGCTCGCGGTACCGGGTCAGCGAACTCGTTCCTTCGACGACCCGGGCCACGCTCGCGCGAGGGAAGCCGACGAGCCCGGCGCCGACGTCGAGCACAACGGTCGTCGCGGTTTGCTCGACCACGACGCCGCTGATCCGGCGGCCGCTCTTGAGCACGACCTCATCGGCGCGCGCCGCGAACGCGCACAGGCCGCCGATCAGCACCAGCGCAGGCCATCGCATCGGACGCACCCTCCTCCCGCCACTATCGCGCCCCGCCCGGGTGGCGTCAACCCTCATACAATGCGGGCGGTGTTGCGCCTTCGCTCGATGGCGACCGTGATCCTGGCCAGCCTCGCGGGGCTGGGCCTGGCCGGCGCCGCCCGCTCGGGCGACGGGGGACTGCTGCAGGGGCCGGGCACGCCCGCCCTGTGGGGCGGGCTGCTGCTGCTGGCGGCTGTCCTGGCCGCTGCGGTACGCGACGGTGGGCCGCTGCGCGCGCTGCGCGGCCTGTGGCCCGTGCCGCCGGCTGTCCTCCTCCTCGGTGCGGGCTGGGCCGGTGCCGGGGCCTGGACCGGCCCGCCGCTGGTCGCGCTGGGCCTGGCCGGCGCCGCGACGCTGATCGCCAGCGCCCGGCCCCGGTTCCCGGCCTGGGCGTTCGTGCCGGCGGCCTTCGCGCTGCACCTCGCGGTCGGAGCCCACAGCGCCGTCCGCGTCGGGCCGCAGGGCGACGAGCCGCACTACCTCGTCGTCGCCGACAGCCTGCTCCGCGACCACGACCTGCGGCTCGAGCGCGATTTCGAGGAGCGCCGCTACCTCGCCTTCTTCGACCGGCCGATGGAGCCCCACTATCGGGTCCGCGGCAAGGGCGGCGCGATCTACTCGCTGCACGCGGTCGGCCTCTCGGTCCTGATCCTCCCGGCCTGGGCGCTGGCCGGGTACCCGGGCGTGGTCGCCTTCATGGCGCTGCTGACGGCCCTGCTCTGCAACGAGGTGCGGCTGCTCCTGAGGCGGGTGCTGTCCGACCCGGTGCGGGCCGACCTGCTCGCCGCGGTCTTCGCCTTCTGTCCGCCGCTGCTCCCGTTCGGCGGCCTCGTCTTCACCGAGGTGCCGGCGGCGCTGGCGGTGGCCTTCGTCCTGCGCCTGGGTCTCGACGGCCGGGGCGGGGTGGGGCGCGGGGTGGCGCTCGGTCTCGCGCTCGGCGTGTTGCCCTGGCTGAACGCGCGCTACTCGATCCTCTCCGTGCTGCTCGCCCTGTACCTCGTCGCCGGCCGTCCGGGTCCCCGCGTGTGGCTTCCCGGCGGCCTCGTCGCCGCCCTCTCCGCGTCTGGCATCGCTCTGTACCATTCGATCCTGTATGGATTTTTCGACCCACGCCGAGTTTATGGCCGACGTCCGGAATTCGCCCCCGAGACGCTCTTCGAAGGCGCCCCCGGCCTGCTGCTCGACCAGGAGTTCGGGCTCCTCGTCTACGCGCCGGTCTTCGCCCTGACGCTGCCGGGTCTGTGGTCGCTGCGCCGCACTCACCCACGTCTGGCCTGGGGGGCGGCCGCGGCGCTCGGCGCGATGTTCCTGGTCGCCGGGTCGTGGCACATGTGGCGCGGCGGGTTCAATCCGCCGGCCCGCTTCCTCGTGCCGCTGTGGGCTCCGCTGGTGCTCGGAGCGGCCTGGACCGTGCGCTCGGCCGTCTCCTCCCGCGCCGCCCTGCTCCTCGGCTGGACGCTGTTCGTCGCACTCGCCGGAGCCGCGCGGCCCGAGCTGGTGCATCGCGACCGGGACGGCACCGCCCCGCTGTGGCGGGCCAGCTCCGGGGCCGAGGAGTGGACGGGTCTGCTGCCGGCCTACGTGCTGGGCGAGCCGGACCGTCATTCACTGGCCGGGCTGTGGGGAGCCGTCCTGTTGCTGGCCGCTCTGGGTCGCCACCGGCCCGCCACGGCGCGCGGCTTCCTGGCTGCCACGCTCGTGCTGCTGGCCGCGACGAGCGGTGCCGCCCGGCTCAGCGACGCCGCCGGCACGGCGCGGGACCACGTCCGCCTGCTCGGGCGTCCCGCGCTCGCCCTTCCGGCAGGGCGGTTCGAGCCCTCCACGAGCGCGAGCTGGGTCCCCGCCCCGGCGGACTACGCGCCCCACCGGTCGCCCCACGGGTTTCCGATCGCCGACCGCATCGATCTGGCGGCCGGCGTCTACCGCCTCGACCTGGCCCTGGGCGACCGGCCTCCCGGCACCGAGTCCCCGCGGCTGCGCTGGGTGCCGGAGCGCCCCGGGGCCCAGCCCGTGATCGCCGCCGACGCGGAGCTTCGCTATCGCTTCGAGGTGCTGCGTGGCGGCCCCGGGCAACTGGCCCTCGTCGGCGGCGGCCCCGCCCGCGTGACCGGCGTCCAACTGCACGCCGAGCCAACCTTTTCCGTCAGCCGCGGTCCAAGTGGGCAAGAGGAGGAGGAGCGATGACCAAGAGAGCGTGGTTGGCGGGTCTGGCTTCGATGGCGCTGGCGAGTGGCCTGCTGGCCCAGGGCCCCGGTCCCCGTCCGGCGCCGCGGGGCGACCTGGAGTCGCAGCTCAAGGAACGGATCGGGCTCGCCGACGAGCAGGTCGAGCAGGTCCGCAAGCTCCGCGTGGAGCACCAGAAGGCCGAGGTGCAGCGACAGGCCGCCCTGCAGGTGGCCCGGATGGAGCTGAACGAGCTGTTCCGGGCGCCGATGGTGGACGAGAAGGCGATCGCCGCGAAGCTGAAGGTCGTCGGCGACCTGGAGTTCGCCGTGCTGAAGGCGCGCGTCGACCAGCGGCTCGCCCTGCGCAAGGTCGTCAGCCCCGAGCAGGCGGAGCAGATCGAGAAGCTGGCCGCCGTCGGCTCCCGCATGCGGGCGGGCCAGGGAGCGCGGGCCGCGCGCAAGGCGCGTCCGGGCGGGCCGCGCCAGGACTGATTTCGCCGCGATGAGCGTCGCCGCCGCCTTTCCGCTGCCGGACCATCGCGCGATGCAGGAAACCGCGCCCGCCCCGCGGGCGCGGGGCCTGCGCGACGACGACCGCGCCGCGATCGAGGCCTGCCGCCGCGGCGAGCGGGAGGCCTTCGACCGGCTGGTCGAGCGCTATCAGCGCGACGTCTACCGCATCTGCTACCGGTACGTGAACGACCACCACGACGCGTCCGACATGGCCCAGGAGGTGTTCCTGCGCGCCTACAAGGCGCTCGACCGCTTCCGCGGCGACAGCGCGTTCTCGACCTGGCTGTTCCGCATCGCCGTCAACACGTGCCTCAACTTCCGCGCGGCCCGCAAGCCGCCCGCCGAGGAGTTGTCGGAGGCGCTGCCGGCGGGCGGGGAAGGCGCGCTGTCGCGCCTTGAGAGCGCGGAGCGCGCGCGCCAGGTGCGGGCGGCGCTCGCGCGGCTGCCGGAGAAGCAGCGCGCCACGCTGATCCTGAAGACCTACCACGAGCTGAGCCACGAGGAGGTGGCGCAGGCCCTCGGCTCGACCGTGGGCACGGTCAAGGCCAACCTGTTCCACGCGCTCCAGAACCTGCGCAAGCTGCTGGTGCAGGCGCCTGCAGGGGAGGGGCGATCGTGAACGAACACCTTCGCGAGGACGCCCTGTGGGAGGCGATGGAGGCCGAGCCCGAGGGCGCGACCGCGGCACACCTCGCCGGGTGCGCCGACTGCCGCCGCCGGCTGGAGGAGGCGAAAGAAGCGCTGGCCTGGGCCCGGGACGCCTCGGTGCCCGAGCCGTCGCCGCTGTTCTGGCAGGGCTTCCGGCGCAACGTGAGCCGCCGCATCGAGCAGCGCGAGCGGTGGGTGATGGTGGGACGGATCGCGGCCGTGACCGCGCTGGCGGCCACGCTGCTGGTGGCCGTGCGCGTGAACGGCCCCGGGCCGCTCCCGGCGGAACCGGCCTTGCCCGCCTGGTCCGCGTTGCCCGCGGTGGAGGACGACACCGGGCTCGACCTGCTCCGCGAACTGGAGGGCTGGAGCTCGGACCTGCCGCTGGTGGCGGCCTCCGACGTGACCTCCGCCGTGATCGAGCTGGACGACGAACAGGGTGCGCTGCTGGCCGATGCGGTCGAGCGCGAGTTCGCGCACCCGGGGGAGGAGGATCTGTGAAGACGCGGATGCGGATGCGCATGCTGCCGACGACGCTGCTCGTGCTGGCGCTCGGCCTGCCGGCGGCGGCGCAGCAACCTCCCGAGGAGGGTGGCGGGCCGGGTCGCGGCCGCGACGAGGTCTTCCGCATGGTCGACGCCTACATCGTGAGCAACCTGCAGGAGAGCCTCGGCCTCGACGACGCGGGTTTCGTGCGGCTGCTGCCGCTCGTCAAGCGGCTGCAGACGGACCGGCGCCAGGCGCTGCGGGGACGGATCGAGACGCTGTCCGAGCTGCGCCAGGTGATGCGCGCGGGCGGCGCCACCGAGTCGCGGGTGGCGGAGCTGATGAAGCGGGTCAAGCAGCAGGAGGCGGAGGCCGCGCAGCAGCAGCGGGCGAACGTCGAGGCGATCGACGCCCAGCTCACGCCGGTCCAGCAGGCCAAGTTCCGCATCCTGGAGTTCGAGGTGGAGCAGCGGCTGCGCCGGCTGCTCGAGCAGGTGCGACCGCAGCAGCCGGGCAACCCGGGGCGGCGACCCCGCGCCCAGCGGCCCGGGGAGTAGCGCCGGGCGGCTATACTGCGCCACGTATGGCCTCGAGAGCAGTGAAGGCGGAAGTCCCGGCGAAGCGCTCCGGCCGACACGGGGCCGAGCGGCGCAAGGCGCCTGCGCCCCAGGCTGCGCCCGCGCGCAAGGCGCCCTCGGCTTCGGGCCCGGTGCGGGCGGTCGTCGTGCCCGCGGTCGCGCCGCGTGGGGTGCCCGCACTCACCGAAGAAGAGCGGATCGAGAGCGCGAAGTACGCCGAGTCGCAGCCGCGGCCCCGCTTCTTCGAGGACGAGCGCTTCGTGTTCCCGGAGAGCTACGGGCGCAACCGCCTGCGGCTGCGGGTCAAGGACCCGGAGTGGCTGTTCGCGCACTGGGACGTGGCGCAGTCGACGCTGTCGCAGATGCGCCGCGACCTCGGCGTGCGGGCCGTCGCGGTCTCGCCGCTGACGCTGCGCGTGGTCGACGCGGGCAGCGGGCACTTCAGCGTGATCTTCCTGCCCGAGGGCACCCGCTCCTGGTACGTGAAGACCGACGCCCGGCCCCGCGTCTACCGGGCCGAACTGGGCCTGACGCTGCCCTCGGGGGAGTTCCGGCGGCTGGCGCAGAGCAACACCCTGGTCGCGCCCGGCAACGCGCCGTCGCCCGAGCCGGCGACGCGCAAGGCCGTCTACACCCGGGCGGGAGCGCGCGGGCTCGATTCGACGCTCCCGGCCCCCGCGTCCACGGCGGCGGCCGTCCGGGCGGCCGTCCACGGCCAGGTGCTGCCGAAGCAGCCGGGCCTCTTCGTGCCCACCCCGTCCGGCGGCCGTCGCGCGACGAAGGGCGGCGCCAGCGAGTCGTTCCGCCCGCGTCGTCCGCGCTGACGGACGTTTCGGGGGAGTCGCCGATGCAGCCCCTCGGATATTGGTGCCCCGTCCTCCACGCGCACCTGCCGTTCGTGCGCCACCCCGAGCTCCCGCAGTTCATGGAGGAGGAGTGGCTGTTCGAGGCGATCACGGAGACCTACGTCCCGCTGATCCTGGTCCTCGACGGCCTGCTCGCCGACGGCGTCGACTACCGGCTGACGATGACGCTATCGCCGCCTCTCCTGGCGATGCTGCGCGACGAGCTGCTCGTCTCGCGCTACAACCACCACATCGACAAGCTGGTCGACCTCGCGGGCCAGGAAGCCCTGCGGACCGCGCGCGAGCAGCCCGAGTTCGCGGCCACCGCCCGCTTCTATCACGACGAGTTCCGCCGCATCCGCCACTGTTTCCGCGAGACCTACGGGTCGGACCTCGTCCGCGCCTTCCGCAGGCACCTGGACGCCGGCAAGCTCGAGGTGATCACCTGCGGCGCGACCCACGGCTTCCTGCCGCTGATGGACGACGTGCCGGAGGCGGTGCGGGCCCAGGTGCTGATCGCGCGCGACTACCACCGCGAGTGCTTCGGCCGCGACCCCGAGGGCATCTGGCTGCCGGAGTGCGGCTACATGCCGGGCGTCGAGCGCTTCCTCGAGGAGGCGGGCATCCGCTACTCCTTCCTCGAGGCGCACGGCCTGACCGAGGCCCATCCCCGGCCGACGTGGGGCGTGCACGCGCCGATCCTGTCGCCGGGCGGCGTCGCCTTCCTCGGGCGCGACATGGAGTCCTCGCGCCAGGTGTGGAGCGCGGAGGTCGGCTACCCGGGCGACTACGACTACCGCGAGTTCTACAAGGACATCGGCTGGGAGCTGCCGATGGAGCACGTCGCCGACTTCTTCGGCGACGGCCTGCGCCGCAACATCGGCATCAAGTACCACCGGGTGACGGGTCAGGTGGGGCTCGCCGACAAGCAGCCCTACGACCGCGGACGGGCCGTGGAGAAGGCTGCGATGCACGCGGGCCACTTCATGGACAAGCGGATCGAGCAGATCCGCGGGCTGGCCGCCCGCATGGACCGGCCGCCGATCGTGATGAGCCCGTACGACGCCGAGCTCTACGGCCACTGGTGGTTCGAGGGCCCGGACTTCCTGAACTTCCTGTTCCGCAAGCTGCACTTCGACCAGACCGCGATCCGCCCGATCACCGCGCCCGAGTACCTCGCGATGTTCCCCGAGTGCGAGGTCGCGCAGCCGCCGATGTGCACCTGGGGCGCGCACGGATACGCCGAGGTCTGGCTCAACCCCGGCAACGACTGGATCTACCCGCACCTGTCGATGGCCGCCGAGCGCATGGTCGAGCTGGCCGCGCGCCACCCCCACGCCCTTGGCCTCGAGCGGCGGGCCCTGAACCAGGCCGCCCGCGAGCTGCTGCTCGCGCAGTCCTCGGACTGGGCGTTCATCATGAAGACCAACACGACGGTCGAGTACGCGAAGAAGCGCACGCGCGACCACGTCGCGCGCTTCACTTACCTGTTCCGTGCGCTGACGGGCGAGGTGACGCTCGAGGAGCCGATCGTCCGCGAGCTCGAGGACAAGGACAACATCTTCCCGAACCTCGACTACCGGGTCTATAGTCCCCGGTAGGGGGATGAGCGGACCCGTCCGCCGGTCGCCGATCGCCGGGAGCTGGTATCCCGGCCACCCCGCGGCGCTGCGCCGCGAGGTCGAGGAGATGCTGCATGCCGTGCCGGCGCTGCCACGCCACGGACGCCTGGCGGGCCTGATCAGCCCCCACGCCGGCCTGATGTACTCGGGCCCCGTCGCCGCCTGGGGCTACTCGCTGCTGGCCGCGCAGCCGCCGGCGACGATCGTGCTCGCCGGCCCCTCCCACCGCGGCGACTTCGAGGGCCTGGCGGTCTACCCGGAGGGCGCGTTCGAGACGCCGCTGGGAGCCTGCGAGATCGACGCCGAGGTGGCCGCGCGACTGCTCGCGTGTGGTCCGCCTTTCGTGGCGCTGCCCGCCGCGCACCGCCTCGAGCACTCGCTCGAGATGCAGCTCCCGTTCCTGCAGGTGGTGGCGCCACGGGCGCGGATCGTGCCGGTGCTGCTCGGGACGCAGGAGACCGGCGAGCACCACGCCCTCGCGGCCGGCCTCGCCGCGGTCGCGCGCGAGCGCGCCGACGTCCTGTTCGTGGCCTCGAGCGACCTGTCCCACTACCAGTCGGCGACGGTGGCCGGGCGCCTCGACGGCCAGGTGCTGGCGGCCCTCGAGAGCGCGGATGGAACCGCCTTCGAGCGGCTGTGGGAGGGCGATCCACACCACGCCTGCGGTGGCGGCGCGGTGGCGGCGCTGCTGCGCGCGCTGGGCGCGGGACGGGACGCGCGGTGCGAGGTGCTGCGGCGGGCCGACTCCGGGGACGCCGGGCTGTTCGACAAGTCGCGCGTCGTCGGCTACGTGTCGGCCGCGGTGTGGGCGGCGGCGTGACGGCCGCGGCCGAGCGCGAGGCGCTGCTGGCGCTGGCCCGCCACGCGATCGCGGGCGCGATCGGCGCGCCCGGCTCCGGGCCGGCGCCGCAGCCGGAAGACGCCTCGCGCGGCGGCGCCTTCGTCTCGCTGCACGATCGCGAGGGAGCGCTGCGGGGCTGCATCGGCTTCATCGAGTCCGACGACCCGCACCCGCGCACGGTGCGCGACGCCGCGATTGCCGCGGCGACCCGCGACCCGCGCTTCCCGCCGGTGCGGGCGGACGAACTGACCGGCCTGCAGATCGAGATCTCGCTGCTGACCTCGCCACGCCCGATCCGCGCGGACGAGGTCGAGTGCGGCCGTCACGGCCTGATCGTCAGCCGCGGAGGACGGCGCGGCCTGCTGCTGCCGCAGGTGCCGGCGCAGTTCGGCTGGGACCGCGAGCAGTTCCTCGCCGCGACCTGCCGCAAGGCCGGCCTCCCCGAGACCGCCTGGCGCGACCCCGCCACGACGATCGAAGCCTTCGAGGCCGAGGTCTTCTCCGACCCCACCCCCTAGAACTCGAACCGCTCCGACAGGATGCGGCCTTCGGCGTCGACCTGGACGCGGGTCACGAAGCCGCGGCGCTCGGGGAAGTCGAAGCGCAGGTCGCTCCAGACGACCGCCTTTCCGGCCGGCGTGTCTTCCACTTCCAGCCACGGCCAGCGCGAGAAGTCCAGGAAGATCGCCGCGACCGCGGAGGACTCGCGGATGCGGGCGACCAGCGGGCTCTCGGCGGTCTTGGCCCGCCGGTCCAGCTTCGGCGGGTCGCCGCCGAGCCGCAGCTTGCCGACGTGGTACGCGCCGCCCGCGTCGGCCAGCACTCGCCAGCGCAACGGGTCGATCGGTTCCGGCAGCGCGGCGACGCGGTACACGGGCTCGTCGATCGCGGCGATCGTGGCGCGGACCGCGGCGTCGTGGGCCACGCCCCGTCCGCCCACGTACAGCGCGCAGGCGAGCAGCGCGACCCGGGCCGGCCGCGGCGCGTCGAGGCGCCTGGACAGGAAGATCCCGGTCCCGAGCGCCGCCAGGATCCACGGGTCCACGATGAACACCAGGTCCCACGCGAACCAGTAGTTCATCAGCGGGGTCAGCGCCCGGGTCCCGTAGCTCGTCCACAGGTCCATCACGACGTGAAGTCCGAGGCCGAGCAGCGCGCAACCGAACAGCGGCCCGAAGCGGGCGCCTCTCACGAACCGCGCCAGCGCCGCGGCCAGCAGCAGCGCCTGGGGCAACAGCCCGACGACCGAGTGGGTCAGGTCGCGATGGTGCGCGAGGTACGACGCGGTGCCCGCCAGCCCCGCGACGATGTCGAGGTCGGGCAGGTTGGAGGCCAGCACCAGCGCCGCGGTGGCGCCGGGGGAGACGCGGCCGAGGCCGGCGCGGGCGATCGTCCAGCCGGCGAGCGAGTGGGTGAGGTTGTCCATTCAGGCGGGGCGCACCCGCCCGGTGACGCGGACCAGCTCGGCGACGGTCGTGGTGCCGCGGAACACCTTCTCGATTCCGGCCTCGCGCAGCGTGCGCAGGCCCTCGGCGCGGGCCGCCTTCTGGATCGCCTCGGCTCCGGCGCGGTCGGTGACGAGCTGGCGCAGCCGCTCGCTCATCGCCATCACCTCGTAGATGCCGTCGCGTCCGGAGTAGCCCGTCTGCCGGCACTCGAGGCAGCCCCGGCCCGCGCGGAAGACCACGCCGGTCATCGCGTCCGGCGGCAGCGCCAGCTCGGCCGCCTCCTCGCGGGTCGGCGCGTGCTGCTCGGAGCAGTGGGGGCAGTTGATGCGCACGAGGCGCTGGGCCAGCACGCCGATCAGCGTCGAGGTGATCAGGAAGTGGGGGACGCCGAGGTCGAGCAGGCGGGTGACGGACGAGGGCGCATCGTTCGTGTGCAGCGTCGTGAGCACCAGGTGGCCCGTCAGCGCGGCCTGCACGGCGTTCTCCGCCGTCTCGGCGTCGCGGACCTCGCCGACCATGATCACGTCTGGGTCCTGGCGCAGCACCGTGCGCAGCGCGTTCGCGAAGGTGACGTCGATCTGCGGGCGCACCGCGACCTGGTTGAAGTCCTCGTGCACCATCTCGATCGGGTCCTCGATGGTGACGATGTTGAGCTCGGGCCGCGACAGGTGCTTGAGGATCGAGTACAGCGTCGTGGTCTTGCCGCTGCCGGTCGGCCCCGTCACCAGCAGGATGCCGTTGGTGCGCGAGATGAACTCGTAGAAGCGGGGCAGGTCGCGCGGCGACAGCCCCAGCTCGTCCACGCCCTTCAGCAGGATCTCGGGGTCGAAGATGCGCAGCACCGCCTTCTCGCCGAAGGCGGTCGGCATCGTGGACACGCGCAGCTCGACCTCGCGCCCGCCCTGCTCGCGCTTGATGCGGCCGTCCTGCGGCCGCCGCTTCTCGGCGATGTTGCAGCCCGAGAGCAGCTTGATGCGCGAGACCAGCGCCTGGTACACGATCTTCGGGATCACGTGCACGTCGTGCAGCACGCCGTCGATCCGCAGCCGCACCAGCGTCAGCTCGCGCTTGGGCTCGAAGTGGATGTCGGAGGCGCGCTGCTCGAACGCGTAGTTCAGCATGTGGTCGAGCGCGCGCACGACCGGGGCGGCCGCCGGGTCCAGCTCGTCGGCCGAGGCCGACAGGAACTCCTGGTTGCCGAGGTCGACGCTGGAGACGCGGCTCGACTCGAGCTGCTTCTGGGCCGTGGTCAGGCTGGTCTTGAGGTCGTAGAAGCCCTTGTTGACGGCCTCCACGTCGCTGCGGGTGGCGACCACCCGCTTCACCTCCAGCCCGGTCTTCTGGTGGATCTCCTCGAGCGGGAAGGGCGCCCACGGGTCGTGGACGGCGACCGTCAGCACGCCCCCGGCCTTGGAAATCGCCACGATCCCGTGGCGGCGCGCGAACGGCCCGGACAGCGCCCCGGTCACGACGTCGAGGTCGAGGTCGAGCGGGTTGAGCCGCGCGAACGGGAGGCCGGACTGGGCGGCGATCGCCTGCGCGATCTGGACCTCGGTGGCGAGCCCCTGCTGTTGCAGCGCCTGCTCGATCGCCAGGTTGCCGAGCCGGGCGGCGCGGCGGGCGCGCTCGGCCTGCTCGGTCGTCAGGACCTTCTGCGAGACCAGGGTGGTGAGGAGTTCGGGCCGCTCGGGGGGATTCGCTGCGGCGGGGGCGGCCGCCGGCGGGCGGCGCGGTGCGGGGGCGCTCGGCATGACGGTCATTATTCAGGCCGGCGTTCGAGCCGGTCAAACCCGCGCGTGACGGTTCGTTGACCGTGCGGAAAATCGCGTGCTAGCGTCGACCCGCATGTCCCGCCCCATTTCCATTCTCGGAGTCCCCCTCGACCTCGGCGCCGGCCGTCGCGGCGTCGACATGGGCCCCTCGGCGCTGCGGGTGGCCGACATCCACGGCAAGGCCCACGAACTGGGCTGCGACGTGGAAGACCTCGGCGACGTCGACGTCCAGATCCAGGAGACCCAGGACCCCGGCAACCCGAAGCTCAAGTACCTGCGCGAGATCAAGGCCACCTGCGAGACCGTGCGCGACACCGTGGCCGGCGTGCTGGGCCGCGGCCGGGTGCCGGTGGTGCTCGGCGGCGACCACTCGATCGCGATGGGCACGATCGCCGGCGCGTCGAAGCACTTCCACGCCCGCGGCGAGAAGCTGGGCCTCGTCTGGTTCGACGCCCACGGCGACGCCAACACGCCCGAGTCCTCGCCGACCGGCAACATCCACGGCATGCCCTGCGCGGTGGCGCTGGGCGTGGGCGCGCCCGAGCTGCTCTCGATCTCCGCCCACAGCCCGATGATCGAGGGCACGCGGGCCGCGATCATCGGCCTGCGCGACGTCGACGCGGCCGAGCGGGCGATCATCCGCCAGACCGGCATCAACGCCTTCACGATGCGCGACATCGACGAACGCGGGATGCGGGCCGTGATGGAGGAGGCGATCAAGCGCGCCAGCAATGGCACCGCCGGCATCCACGTCAGCTTCGACATGGACGCGATGGACCCGGACCACGCGCCCGGCGTCGGCACCCCGGCGACGGGCGGCATCTCGTATCGCGAGGCGCACCTGGCGATGGAGATGCTGGCCGACACCCACAGGGTCGTGAGCTGCGAGTTCGTCGAGCTCAACCCCGTGTTCGACACGCGCAACGGCACCGCGAGGCTGGGCGCGGAGCTGATCGCCTCGCTGCTCGGCAAGCGGATCCTGTGACCCGCCGCGGCCTGCTGTCCGGCGCCGCGCTCGCGCTGGCGGGCGTGGTTGCCGCGGGCTGCGGGATGCTCACGGAGCGGCGGCTGCGGGGCCGCTGGGAGAGCGTCGACTCCCCGAAGCGCACGCTGGACCTGTTCGCCGACGGCAGTTTCACGCGCCGGCTGTCGGGCAAGCTCGGCTTCCTCAGCGACGTGCTGGGCCCGCAGAAGGGCACCTGGCGCGTCGAAGGAGAAGCGCTCGTCCTCTCCGTCGCCGCCGAAAGCGGCTCGATCTCGGAGGAAAAGCTGCCGATCAACGAGCTGGGCGACGAGGCGCTGGTGCTGGCGGGGGAGCGCTGGACGCGCAAGCCGCTGCCGGCCCCCGATGCCTCGCCCGCGCGTTGACAGCCACCGGAGTCCCCTCTAACATTCGCACTTCGTCGGCCTTTCGTCAGGCGCGTGGCTCAGTGGTAGAGCACTTCCTTGACACGGAAGGGGTCGGTGGTTCAATTCCACCCGCGCCTACCAACCCCCCGGGGGGCGAAAGTGCCGGAGGAGGCCTCTGCGTTTGAACGGTGAATCCCGCGATGCTCGCTGACTGATGTCGACGAGCGAACCTCTCCTGGACACCACCGGGCCCTCCGGCGAGACGAAACCGGCCGATTCCCCCCTCGAGATCTACCGGCACTCGTCCGCCCACCTGCTGGCGGCCGCGGTGACCGAGCTGTTCCCCGAGGCGCAGTGCGGGATCGGCCCGCCCACGGACGACGGCTTCTTCTACGACTTCCTCGTCTCGCGCCCGTTCACGCCCGAGGACCTCGAGGCGATCGAGAAGAAGATGGCCGCCATCGTGGCGGAGGACCGCCCGATCGAGCGCAAGCTGATCCCCAAGGCCGAAGCGCTGGAACTGTTCGCGTCGAAGGGGCAGACCCTGAAGTGCGAGCTGATCCGCGAGAAGGCCGGCGAGCAGGTCCAGTGCTACACGATGGGCTCGTTCGTCGACTTCTGCCTCGGGCCGCACCTGCCGAGCACCTCGCACATCAAGGCCTTCAAGCTCAACCCGGTGCCGACCGCGGCCTACTGGAAGGGCCGCGAGGGCAACCCCTCGATGCAGCGCCTCTACGGCTTCTCCTTCTTCACGAAGGAGGAGCTGGAGCAGTACCTGCACCGCCTCGAGGAGGCGAAGAAGCGCGACCACCGCAAGCTCGGCAAGGAACTCGAGCTGATCAGCATCGAGGAGCTGGCCGGCCCCGGCCTGATCTTCTTCCTGCCCAAGGGTGGCCTCGTCCGCAAGCAGCTCGAGGACTGGATGCGCGACCAGTACCTGGCGCGCGGCTACTCGCTGGTGGCCACCCCGCACGTGATGCGGAAGAAGCTGTGGGAGACCTCGGGCCACGCCGGGTTCTACGCCCAGAACATGTTCGCGACGATGGAGCTGGACGACGCCGAGTACCAGCTCAAGCCGATGAACTGCCCGGGCCACATCCTGATCTACCAGCACAAGCTGCGCAGCTACCGCGAGCTGCCGATCCGGCTGGGCGAGCTGGGCACCGTCTACCGCTACGAGCGCTCGGGCGTGCTGCACGGCCTGCTGCGCGTGCGCGGCTTCACGCAGGACGACGCCCACATCTTCTGCACGCCGGAGCAGGTCGAGGCCGAGGTGATCGGCTGCCTCGAGTTCGCGAAGGACGTGCTGACGACCTTCGGCTTCACGGAGTACGAGGCCGAGCTGTCGACCTGGGACGGCGGCAAGAGCGGCAAGTACGACGGCACCGCCGACCAGTGGGAGCTCGCCGAGAACGCGCTGAAGCGGGCGGTCGAGAAGGTCGGGCTGGCCGCTCCCGTGATCCCGGACGAAGCCGCGTTCTACGGGCCCAAGATCGACGTCAAGCTGGTCGACGCCATCGGCCGCAAGTGGCAGCTCTGCACCGTGCAGTTCGACTTCACGCTGCCGCGCCGCTTCCAGCTCGAGTACGTGGGCGAAGACGGCGCTCGCCACCAGCCGCTGATGGTGCACCGCGCGCTGTACGGCTCGATGGAGCGCTTCTTCGGCATCCTGCTCGAGCACTACGCGGGCGCGTTCCCGATGTGGCTGGCGCCGGTGCAGGCCGTGATCATCCCGGTCGCCGAGGCCCACAAGGAGCACGCCGAGAAGGTCGCGGCACGGATGCGCGCGGCCGGCCTGCGCGTCCACGTCGACGACCGCTCCGAGAAGATGGGCTACAAGATCCGCGAGGCCCAGCTCCAGAAGGTGCCGTACATGTTCGTGGTGGGGAAGGTGGAGGCGGCGGACCCGGCCGGCGAGAAGGTCTCGGTGCGCCACCGCCACGCCGGCGACCTCGGTTCCGAGGTGCCGCTCTCCGCCTGGATCGACAAGCTCGCGCGGCTCGTCGCCACTCGCGCCACCAGCGAGGGCGAGACGCCGCGGCCGGGAGGCAAGTGATCGACAACAAGCAGACGGTGCGCATCAACGACCGGATCCGTGCGAAGGAAGTCCGCGTCATCGACGACGACGGATCCCAGCTCGGGATCATGCCCCCCGCCCAGGCGCTGACGCTCGCCGAGGAGAAGGGGCTGGACCTGGTCGAGATCGCGCCCACCGCCGACCCGCCGGTGTGCCGGATCATGAACTCCGGGAAGTGGATGTACCAGCAGGCCAAGCGCGAGTCGGAGGCGCGCAAGCACCAGCGCCACATCCAGGTCAAGGAGATCAAGTTCCGGCCCAAGATCGACGACCACGACTTCACCTTCAAGCGCCGCAACGCGGAGCGCTTCCTGCAGGAAGGCAACAAGGTGAAGGCGACGGTCATCTTCCGCGGCCGCGAGGCCGTGCACTCGGAGATCGGGCGCCGCATCCTCGACCGCTTCGCCCAGGAGCTCGAGGGCGCCGGCATCGTCGAGTCCTCGCCGAAGCACGAGGGCATGACGATGGTGCTGGTCCTCTCGCCGAAGAAGGACGTGGCGCCCGCCAAGCCCAAGGCGGCGAAGAAGGCGCCCAAGGCGGCGCCCGCGGCCGCCTCGAACCAGAACCAGGAGTAGTCATGCGCAAGCCGAAGGCCAAGATCAAGAAGAAGACCAAGCGCGCCGCGGTCAAGCGCTTCAAGCTCACCGCCTCGGGCAAGGTGAAGCGCGGGAAGTCGATGAAGCGCCACATCCTGACCAAGAAGGCGCCGGGCCGGAAGCGCCAGCTCGCCAAGGCGGGTCTCGTCTCCGACGCGGACGCCCCCAACGTCCGCGAAATGCTTACTTCATAGGGGAGTCGAAGAGGCGCCCTTGGGGCGTCTCTTCGCTCCTCGGGGGCTCCGTCGGGCAACGTAGCTTCCTCCGCCCCCGAACCCCCAGAACGGACCCTGAAAGCGGCCGGCCCCTCGCGGGGGCGGCCGTTTTCGTTTAGAATCGCCGCTTCTTACGAAGAGGGTCGCCGTCGCGCGGCCCGGGCTCCCGCGGCCGCCTGGAAGCGCCCGGCGCGGACGACGCCTCCAGGCGTCGCGCGAAGCGAACGCAATGCCGAGAGTCAAGCGTGGAAACAAGCGCCGCGAGCGGCGCAAGAAGCTGCTGAGCCTCGCCTCCGGGTACTTCCTCGGGAAGAGCAAGCTCTACAAGTTCGCCAAGGAAGCCGTCGAGCGCGCGGGCAACTTCGCGTACCACGGCCGCAAGCGCAAGAAGCGCGACTTCCGCCGGCTGTGGATCATCCGCATCAACGCGGCGACGCGCGAGCACGGCGTCTCCTACAGCCAGTTCATGGCCGGCCTCAAGCGCGCCGGCGTCGACCTCGACCGCAAGTCGCTGGCCGACATCGCCGCCCGCGACGCGGCCGCTTTCGCCGCCCTGGTCGAGAAGGCCAAGGCCGCGCCGGCCACCGCCTAGTCTTTCCGCGTCAACCCGGCCGCTCCCGCCCCCGAAGACGTGCGGGGCGGCCGGGGCCCCGGAGGGCCCCGCGATGGCCGACGACCCCACACGGCAACTCGAAGAACGCGCCCGCGCGGCCCGCGCGGAGTTCGACGCGGCGGTGTCCGCCGCGACGGACGCCGCGGCGCTGCAGGCGCTGCGCGACCGCTTCGTCGGCCGCAAGGCCGGCCTCGTCACGGCCCTGATGAAGGACCTCGGCCAGCTCCCGGCCGAAGCCCGCAAGGCGGCCGGCGCATCGCTCAACGCCCTCAAGCAGGCGATCGAGGGCGCGCTCGAGGTGCGCCAGGCGGCGCTCGCCGCGGGCGAACGCGAGGCGCGGCTCCAGGCCGGGCGCGTCGACGTCACGCTGCCGGGGCGGCCGATCCCGCGAGGCGGCCGCCACCCGCTGACGACCGTGCGCGAGGACCTCGAGGACATCTTCGTCGCGATGGGCTACGAGGTCTACGACGGCCCCGAGGTGGAAGACGACTATCACTGCTTCGAGGCCCTCAACATGCCCGCCGACCACCCCGCGCGGGACATGCAGGACACGTTCTACCTCGACGGCCCCGGCGGGCTGCTGCTGCGCACCCACACCTCGGCCACCCAGATCCGCTACATGGTCGAGAACGAGCGCCCGCCCGAGGTCCGCATCATCTGCCCCGGCAAGGTGTACCGGCGCGACGACGACATCACCCACTCGCCGATGTTCCAGCAGATCGAGGGACTGGTCGTGGGCAAGGGCATCACGCTCGGCGACCTCAAGGGCACCATCGAGGTGTTCCTGCACCGGCTGTTCGGGCCGCAGTACCCGGTGCGGTTCCGCCACTCGTACTTCCCGTACACCGAGCCCTCGGTCGAGGCCGACCTCGGCTGCATCAACTGCGGCGGTTCCGGCTGCCGCATCTGCAAGCAGACCGGGTGGCTCGAGATCCTCGGCTCCGGCATGGTCAACCCCGCCGTTTTCGAGGCGGTCAACCGCCGCCTGGGCCGCAACGCGTACGACCCCGAGCAGGTCACGGGCTTCGCGTTCGGCCTCGGCATCGACCGGGTGGCGATGCTGCGCTACGGCATCGACCACATCCGGCTCTTGTACCAGTCCGACCTGCGCTTCCTGGAGCAGTTTCCGCGGTGAAGGCCCCGATCTCCTGGCTGCGCGAGTACGTCGACGTGCCCGTCGAGGCGGAGCAGCTCGGGCAGGACCTGACCAAGGTCGGCCTCGAGCTGGGGGGCCTCGAGCGCGTCGGCGACGACGTGGTCCTCGACTTCGAGGTGACCACCAACCGCGTCGACTGCATGAACGTTCTGGGACTCGCTCGCGAGACCGCGGTCCGCTACGGCAAGCCGCTGCGGCGGCCGGCCGCCGACGTCGTCGAGTCGGGCGCCCCCGCGTCCGAGGTCCTCTCGGTGGCTATCGACGCCGCGGACCTGTGCCCGTACTTCGCGGCCCGAGTGCTCGAGGTGAAGATCGGCCCTTCGCCCGACTGGCTGCGGGCGCGGCTCGAGGCGGTCGGCGTGCGCGCGATCAACAACCTCGTCGATCTCACCAACTACGTGATGCTGGAGACGGGCCAGCCCTCGCACGCGTTCGACCTCGAGCGGCTGCCGGCGCCGGGCCTGCGCGCGCGCTGGGCGAAGCCCGGCGAGAAGCTGCGCACGCTCGACGGCGTGGAGCGCGAGCTGTCGGCGAAGAACGGCCTGGTGGCCGCCAGCGACGGCACGCCGCTGGCGCTGGCCGGCGTGATGGGCGGCGGCGACAGCGAGGTCCACGACGGCACCCGCCTGATCGCCCTCGAGGCCGCCTACTGGAACCCGCTCGCGACGCGCCGCAGCGCGCGCAGCCACTCGCTGCACACCGAGGCGTCGCATCGCTTCGAGCGCGGCGCCGACCCGGCGGCCACCCGCTTCGCGCTGGACCGTATCGCGCACCTCGTCGTCAAGCTGGGCATCGGCTCGGTGCGCCCCGGCATCGTCACCGCGGGCGCGATCCCGGCGGCGCGCCACGTGGTCTACCACCCGCAGCGCACCAACCGCCTGCTCGGCGTGCGGGTGCCGGAGGGCGAGCACCGCCGCGTGCTGGTCGGGCTCGGCTTCGGCGTCGAAGGCGGCGGCGGCTCGTGGGGCGTGAGCGTGCCCACCTGGCGCGGCGACGTGGCGTCCGAGATCGACGTCGTCGAGGAGGTCGCGCGCCACTTCGGCGTCGACAACGTGCCGGCGACGACGCCGCCCGCGTCGCGCCCGGGCCGACTCCGCGACGACGCCCGCTTCGCGCGCCGCGTGCGCGAACTGCTGGCCGGCGCCGGCCTGCACGAGGTGATCTCGCTGTCGATGGTGTCCGACGCCGCCCAGCGCGGCGTCGCCGACGCCCGCGTGCGGCTCGCCAACCCGCTCTCCGAAGAAGGCGACGCGCTGCGCGCCTCGGTCGCGTTTCCCGGCCTGGTCCAGGCCCTCCAGCTCAACCAGCGCCAGGGCCGCCGCGACGTGCGCCTGTTCGAGGTCGGCGCCGCGTTCCTGCCCATGCCGGGCGCAGAGCGTCCGCGCGAGGTGCGGCGCGTCGCCCTGCTGATCAGCGGGCCCGACCCGCAGGCCCACTGGTCGGGTCGTCGCGAGGGGGCGGATTTCGCGGAGCTCAAGGGACTCGTCGACGGGTTGGTCGAGAGCCTCGGCGCGCCGGCCCCGACCTGGGAGGCCGAAGGCGCGCCGGGCTTCCTGCACCCGGGGCAGAGCGCGCGCTTGCGCCTCGGCGACGCGGCGATCGGCTGGGCGGGGGCGCTGCATCCCGACGTCGCCGCGGGCTTCGACCTGCGCGACGCGGCCTGCCTCGCGGAACTCGACCTCGCCCCGCTGCTCGCGGCACGCGCCGCCGTGCGCTTCGCGCCGCTGCCGAAGTTCCCGGCCGTCAGCCGCGACCTCTCGGTCGTCTGTCCGCCGGGCTTGTCCGCGGCCGGTCTCGAGTCCATCATTCGCGGGGCGGCGGGGCCGACGCTGCGCCACGTCGCGTTCGTGGATCGCTACGCCGGGCCGCAGGTGAAGGCAGGACACGTGAGCCTCACGCTCTCGCTGCGCTTCTCGGACCCCGACCGCACGCTGGTCGGCGACGAAGTGCAGCGCGCGCTCGAGGCCGCGGTCCAGGCCCTCGCGGCCGCGGGCGCGGAGGTCCGGGGAGTCGCGTGATGGAGCAGGGCTTCGAGCAGCTCGAGCAGAAGGTCCGGGCGGCGATCCGCACGATCGCCGAGCTGCGCCAGCGCGACCAGGCCCGGGCCGAGGAACTCGCTGGCGCCCGCGCGGCGCTCGGCGTCGTCGAGGAGGCCGTGCGCCGGCTGGAGGCCGAGCGCGGCGCGCTCCAGGCCGCCCGCGACGCGGCCGAGAAGGCGCGCGAGGGCCTGCAGGCGGAGCTCGATGCGGCGCGCGGCGCGGCGGGCGCCGCCGACGCCGCCCAGGCCGACGAGCTGGCCGGGCTGAAGGCGGCCCACGAGGCGCTGCTCGCGGAGCGCGCGGGCTGGGACGCCGAGCGCGCGCGCCTGCGCGAGGAGAACGCGCGGCTCGTCGAGCAGATCGAGGACGCGGCCGGGGCCCAGGCGGGAACCGAAGACGAGCGCACCTCGCTGGAGTCGGACCTGACCGCGGCGCGCGAGAAGCTGCAGGCGGCCCAGGCCGAGGTCGGCGCGGCGCGCGAGAAGCTGGCGGCGGTCCAGGACGAGTTGGCCACGACGCGGCAGTCGCTCGCCGGGGCGCGCGCGGAGCTGACCCGCGAGCGCGAGGCGCGCGAGGCCGCAGAACGCGAGCTGGAGACAGAGCGCGCGAGAGCCGAAGAGCTCGCGGACGAGGCCTCGAAGGGCGACGAAGACGCCGCGGTGCGGGCCGAGGCGCTCGCCGCGCAGTTGAAGGCCCGCGACCGCGAGCGCGGCGAGCTGCGCGAGCGGGTGGCCCGCGTCGTCGCCGTGCTCGACAAGCTGGCGTAGGGAAGGGGAGCCCGATGGCCGACAAGTCCAGCCTGCTCCACGTCGAGATCTTCGGCCAGACCTACGCGGTCAAGGCCGGCACCGACCCCGAGTACCTGCGTCGCCTCGCGGCCTACGTCGACGAGCAGATGCGCGAGGTCAGCCGCGGCACCGGCGCCGTCGACTCCCTGAAGATCGCGGTGCTCGCCGCCCTCAACATCGCCGACGAGTGCTTCACCGCCCGCAGCTCTGGCGACGGCGCCAGCCGCGAGCTGGACGCGCGCGCCCTCGAACTCGCCGCCGAGCTCGACGAGGTCCTGCAGGGCTGATCCGCCTTGCCGCGGTTCGCGGGGGCGGATAGGATGTTCTTGCCCCCTGCGCTGTTCGTGATGGGCTCTACGCCCTGAACCAACGTCGTAACTTCGGGGTTCCGACAGTCGTTCCGCGGTGTGCATGCCTCCGAGCTGAGGAAGCCTGAAGCGGCGCGCAGGGACCCCACCTGGTGACCTGGTTCTCCGGTCACGGTCCACACGGCAGAGGCGGGGGGCCTCGACTTGCGCTAACCTCCCGGCCACACATGCTCGATCCCGACAAGACGGTCGGCGAGGTGGGCGAGCGCGGGCTCGTCCGGCACCTGATCTCGCGGCTCCCGGCCGGTCCCGGTGTGCGCATCGGGCCCGGCGACGACGCCGCCGCCGTGGAGACCGGCGAGCTGACGCTGGTCACCTCCGACGGCTTCGTGGAGGGCCGCCACTTCCACCGCGACTGGGCCCCGCCGCGGCTGATCGGGCGCAAGCTGCTGACGGTCAACCTGTCCGACGTCGCGGCGATGTCGGGCGCGCCGCGCTTCGCGATCGTCAACCTGTTCCTGCCGCCGGAGACGAAGGTCGAGTTCGTCGACGGCCTCTACGACGGGCTGCTGGAGCGGGCCGCGGAGACGGGCGTCAGCGTGATCGGCGGCAACATCGGCTCCACCACGGGACCGATGGTGCTTGACGTGACGCTGCTCGGAATCGGCGACGCGTTGCTGACCCGGGACGGCGCCAAGCCGGGCGACCTGCTCGTCTGCACCGGATACCTCGGCGCGGCCGCCCAGGGCATCGAGCTACTGCAGCAGGGCGCGCGGCTGGCCGAAGACGGCGAGCTGATCGAGACCGGCATCTGGACCCCGAACTCGGCGCCCTCGGTGCACCACTGCCTGCGCGCCCAGCTCGACCCGGCGCCGCCGCTGGCCTTCGGCCGCGCGCTGGCCGAGCACGCCCACCTCGTGCACGCGGCGATGGACCTCTCCGACGGGCTCTCCTCGGACCTGCTGTCGATGTGCGAGGCGAGCCGCGTGTTCGCGATCGTCGACGCCGACAAGATCCCGCTCGACCCCCACGTGCGCAAGTTCGCGCGCGCGCGCGCCCGCGACGCCACGTCGTACGCCCTGCACGGCGGCGAGGACTACCAGTTGCTGCTGGCCGTGGCCCCCGAGAGCTACGAGGGCGTGAAGGACCTGGCGATCGTTTGGGACATGCCCCTCGCGGTGATCGGCGAGTTCTCGGAAGGGCCGCCCGCCATCTCGCTCAAGCGCGGCGAGCGGCTGAACCCGCTGCCGGCGGGTGGCCACGACCACTTTCGCAGCGCGGCACGGGCGGCGAAGCTCGAGCGCGCGAAGCAGGACGAGGCGCCCGCAGAGTAGCGTTCGATGACGCGAGCGAAGCTGCGGCGGGCGCTCGCCCTGCTGCTGCACGCGCCGGACAGCCCGCACCGCACGGCGCTGGCGTTCGGCATCGGCGTGTGGATCGCGTTCTTCCCGCTGCTCGGCATCCACACCGGGATGGCGCTGCTGATCGCCGTCGCCTTCCGCCTCAGCAAGGTCGCGATCCTGGCCGGGGCCTACGTCAACAACCCGTGGACGCTGGTGCCGCTCTACATGGCCGGCACGGGCCTCGGCTGCCTGCTGCTGGGGGTGCCGCTGTCGCGCCTGGCCTGGCCCGCCGAGGGTGGGGCCGACGCGCTGCTGGCGGTGCTGAAGCCGCTGTTCTGGCCCTACGTCGTGGGCAACACGGTGCTCGGCGTGGCCGCAGGCATCGGCGGCTACTTCGGCCTCCGCCGCTACCTCGAAGCTCGGCGGACTCGGCGCGGCCCGGGAAGGCCTCCGACCTAGAAGTCGTTCCCTGGATCTTCCCGGAAGATTGACTTGCAGCCCCGTTGGGGATATACGGGGTCAGGTTCTCCAGCAGCGGCCCTGCGGACTCACAGGGCGGACGCCATGAACGAGAAGGGCGCTACAGCGCTCCTGACCTTCGAGTCGGCCGGCGCCGCGAGAGCGGCCGTCACGTGCAGTGCTCTCGGCGTGTACTCCGTCGCGACGGCGCTGGCACTGGCACTGGCATCGCTGTTCTTCGGTGCCGATCGCCTCTTTCAGGCGTGCGTGCTGACGAGCCTCGGGCCGTGGCTCCACCTGGCCGGTAGTCGGGTGAAGGTGAGGTGAGCGCGGCTCCGTGCCTGTCGGCAAATGTCCGGGGAGCCCGTCCCGGAGGAGGCGAAGATGAGGTTGCTCGATCGCATCCTGCACCGTGGCCCGCCCGACGTCTCGAGGATGAAGGCGGCTCGTGACCTGAGAGGTCTGATGCAGGCGCTGACCTACGGCGCCCGAAGGGAGAAGCGGGGTCCGGACGACGACTACAACCTGATCGTCGCCCAGGTGGTGGCCGTCGAGCTGGGAGCCATGCTGGCACTCGCCGAGCTTCGACACGTTCCGGCGATTCCGGTGATCGCCGCGCGTATTGGCGACGGTCACACTTGGACCCACCTCATTCGGGAGGCCGAGGACCCGGACAACGCGTACTCGCTGCTGCTGGCCCGGTTCGGGGAGCCCGCCATCGATACGCTGATCGGGATGTTGAACCTGCCGAATCCGACTACCGTCAGTATCGCCGAGTACGCCTTGGGCCACATCGGGCCCGCGGCGGCGCGCGCAGTCCCTCGGCTGCTGGAAGTCGCCGGCGAGATCGAAAAGTACGCTGGAGCGACTCAAGCCAACGCGTTCTGGGCGTTGCAACGCATCACCGACGACCCGGCCGTGGTGCCCCTCCTGATCACCGCGATCAGACTCTTCTCCTCCTGCCCGGCCTCGCGCCGCGCGGTGCTGGCGCTGGGCTCGGGCCGATACGGCCAGGCCGCGGCGGACGCAGCCGCCAAGGCCCTCGCCGACCCGCCCTGGATGCGATCGCAGGCAATGCTCGCCCTGTGTCTGATGGGCGACGAGCGAGGCAGGGAGGCGTTCCTCCAGCCCTGCAACTTCGCCTCGGGCGACGGCCGGTTCCTCGGCGAGAAGGAACTGCTGGCCGTGGTCGGACGGTTCGACGACGAGCGGGTGCGCGGCCAGTTGCTGAAGTCGATGGAGGTCTTCGTCGAGGGGTCCAGGGGTACCGGCAACGCGGCGCTGATCAGCCTCGACCATGCCGTTCACTGCGCGCTCGGCCTGATCCAGATGAAGGAGCCCCGTGCCACTGAGTTCCTGCGAGAGGCCCTCGCGAGCGGAACGCTGACGTTCTTCTCGAACTGGGTGTGGGGCGAGAGTGACGAGACTCTGGCCCGACGTGCCCTGGCCCAGGTGGACGACGCTGCCGACGTTGACCAGAGAGCTGGAAGATAACTTCAGGTTCGGCCCCGGTTCGGGGACTCGACAAGGCGAACAAAAAGCGAAAACATAGAACTCGACTCCGATGGACGTCGAGCTCTCCGCCTCGTCCGCGTTCTCCTTCCTGCGTGCCGCCTCGCTGCCCGAGGATCTGGTCTCGCGCGCTGCCGACCTCGGTTACCGCGCGCTGGCGCTCGTCGATCGTGACGGGCTCTCCGGGGCGCCGCGCTTCTTCAAGGCTGCGCAGCGTGCGGGGCTGCGGCCGCTGGTCGGGGCGGAGCTGACGCTCGCCGGCGGTGGGGCGCTGCCGCTGCTGGTCGCGAGCCGCGAGGGCTACCGGAACCTGTGCGCGCTGATCACGGGCATGAAGCGTGGGGTGCCGAAAGGGGAGGGAGCCCTCGCGCTCGCGACGCTGGCGCCGGAGGAGGTGCGCGGCCTGATCGCGTTTCCCGCGGTCGAGACGCTGGCGGCGGGGGCGCGGCCGGGCGCCTTCGACCTCGAGCGGCTGGCCGTCCTCGAGCGGCTGTTCGGGCGCGAGCACCTCGTGCTGGACGTGCAGCGACACCGGCGGCGAGGCAGCGAGGCGTGGAACGCGGCGCTGCTGGAACTGGCGGATGGGCGCGGGCTGCCGGCCGCTGCCAGCAACGGCGTGCGCCACGCGACCGCCGCGGGCCGCGCGCTGCTCGACGCGCTCACCTGCATCCGCGAGGGCACGACCCTCGATGCGGCAGGGCGACGGCTGGCCTGGAACGCGGAGCGCCATCTCAAGGCGCCGGCGCGGATGGCGGCGCTATTCCGCGACCGGCCTGACCTGGTGCGCAACGCCCACGCGCTCGCGGACCGGCTCGAGTTCACGCTCGCCGATCTCGGCTACCGCTTCCCGGACTACCCGGTGCCGAGCGGCGAGACCCCGCACTCGTACCTGTGCGCGATGACCTGGCAGGGCGCCGCGAGCCGCTACCGGCCGCTGCACGAGAAGGCGCGGCGACAGGTCGAGCGCGAGCTGGCGCTGATCGGCAAGCTCGAGCTGTCGGGCTACTTCCTGATCGTGTGGGACGTCGTCAACTTCTGCCGGCGCGAGGGCATCCTGTGCCAGGGCCGCGGCTCGGCCGCCAACAGCGCGGTCTGCTACAGCCTCGGCATCACGGCGGTCGACCCGGTCGGCATGGACCTGCTGTTCGAGCGCTTCCTCTCCGAGGAGCGCGGCGAGTGGCCCGACATCGACCTCGACCTGCCGAGCGGCGACCGCCGCGAGCGGGTGATCCAGCACGTCTACGCGCGCTACGGCGAACGCGGCGCGGCGATGACGGCGAACGTGATCACCTACCGCGACCGCAGCGCCTCGCGCGAGATCGGCAAGGCGCTCGGCCTCGACGCCGAGACGATCGAGCGGCTGGCGAAGCAGATGCGGCGCTTCGAGTGGCGCGACCCCACGGACACGCTCGAGGCCCGGCTCGCGCGCGCGGGCATCGACGGCGGCTCGCCGCGGATCGCGCTGTTCGGCCGGCTGTGGCAGGAGATCCAGGACCTGCCGCGCCACCTCGGCCAGCACTCCGGCGGGATGGTGATCGCCCAGGGCCGGCTCGACCACGTGGTACCGCTGGAGCCCGCGTCGATGCCGGGGCGGGTGGTGATCCAGTGGGACAAGGAGGACTGCGCCGACCTCGGCATCGTCAAGGTCGACCTGCTCGGCCTCGGCATGATGTCGGCGCTGCAGGACTGCATCGCGATGCTGGGCGAGCGCGGCGTCGAGGTCGACCTCGCGCACCTGCCGGCCGACGACCCGAAGGTGTATTCGATGCTGCGCCGCGCCGACACGGTCGGCGTGTTCCAGGTCGAGAGCCGGGCCCAGATGGCGACGCTGCCGCGGATGAAGCCGGAGCGCTTCTACGACCTTGTCGTCGAGGTGGCGCTGATCCGGCCCGGGCCGATCGTCGGCAAGATGGTCCACCCCTACCTGAACCGCCGCGCGGGCCGCGAGCCGGTCGTCTACGACCACCCGCTGCTGAAACCGATCCTCGAGCGCACGCTGGGCGTGCCGCTGTTCCAGGAGCAACTGCTGCGGATGGCGATGGCGGTGGCGGACTTCACCGGCGGCGAGGCCGAAGAGCTGCGGCGGGCGATGGGCTTCAAGCGCTCGCAGGCGCGGATGGCGGAGATCGAGAAGAAGCTGCGCGCGGGGATGGCGAAGAACGGCATCACGGGCGAAGTCGCCGACCGCATCGTGCTGTCGATCACCTCGTTCGCGCTCTATGGCTTCCCGGAGTCGCACTCGGCCTCGTTCGCGCTGATCGCCTACGCGTCCTCCTGGCTCAAGGCCCACCAGCCCGCGGCATTCGTGTGCGCGCTGCTCGACAACCAGCCGATGGGCTTCTACCAGCCGTTGACGCTCGTCAAGGACGCCCAGCGCCACGGCGTGCGCTTCCTGCCGGTGGATGCGATCGAGAGCGACGTGCGTTGCACGCTGACGGCGGCGGGGGAGGTGCGGCTGGGCCTGCGCTACGTCGCGGGCCTGCGTGCGGAGGTCGCGCAGAGGATCGTCGACGAACGCTCGCTGCGGCCGTTCGCCTCGCTGCAGGACCTGGTCGACCGCTGCCGGCTGCGGCGCGACGAGTCGGAGGCGCTGGCCGAAGCGGGCGCGCTCAACGGCTTCGGCCTGACGCGGCGCAGCGCGCTGTGGCAGGTGGCGAAGGCGGTGCGGCCGGCGGGCCCGCTGCTCGCCCCGGCGACGCGCGAGGCAGGGGACGACGACGAAAGTCCGCTGACCGAGATGGAACCGGTCGAACGCATGGCGAGCGACCTGCTGCGCACGGGCGTCACGGTGGGCGCACATCCCCTGGCGCTCTACCGCCCGCAGCTCGACGCCCGCGGCGTGGTGCGGGCCTGCGACCTGCCCCGCCGCCGCGACGGCGAGCGGGTGCGGGTGGCGGGCGCCGTGATCTGCCGCCAGCGCCCGGGCACCGCGAAGGGCATGCTGTTCATGACCCTCGAGGACGAGACGGGGCTCGTCAACGTCACGGTGCGGCCCGACGCCTACGAGGCCTATCGCGCGCTGTGGACGGGCCCGGCGGTGCTGGAGGTGACCGGCGTCGTGCAGAACCGCGAGGGCTGCTCGGTGCTGGCGAAGGAGGCGAAGGCGGCCGGCCCCGCGGAGCGCTTCGCCGGCATCGAGTCCCGCGACTTCCGGTAGTACCCTTGCGGGCGGAGGAGACGATGCCCGAGACCCCCACCCTGACCCGCAGCCTGCTGTCGTACGTCGAGGCGTCGCCGACGCCCTTCCACGCCGTCGCCGAGGCCCGCGCCCGGCTCGCGGCCCACGGCTTCACCGCGCTCGACGAGGGCGACGCCTGGAAGCTCGAGGCCGGCGCGCGCCACGTGGTCGTGCGCCACGACTCGACGCTGGTGGCCTTCGCGCTCGGGTCCGCGCCGCCCGCCGAGGCCGGGTTCCTGCTGATCGGCGCCCACACCGACAGCCCCAACCTGCGGCTCAAGCCGCGCGGCGAGCTGAACCGCAACGGCTTCCGCCAGTTCGCGGTCGAGGTCTACGGCGGCGTGCTGCTGCACACCTGGCTCGACCGCGACCTGTCGCTGGCCGGGCGCGTGTTCGTCGCGGGGGAGGAGCAGCCGCGGCTGCTGAGGATGACGCGGCCGCTGTGCCGGGTGCCGAGCCTCGCCATCCACTTTGATCGCGAGGTCAACGAGCGCGGCCTGGTGCTCCACAAGCAGAACCACCTGCCGCCGCTCGCGGGTCTCGGCGGCGGCGACGAGGGCTGGCTCGACGCGCTGCTCTCGGCCGAGCTGGGCGTGCCCGCCGATGCGATCGCCGGTTCGGACCTGATGCTGCACGACGCCGTCCCGCCCTGCGTCTCCGGGCTCGACGGCGAGTTCGTCCACGCGCCGCGCCTCGACAACCTGGCCTCCTGCCACGCGGCGCTCGAGGCACTCTGCGCCGCCGCGCCGGGCCGGCCCGCGCCGACGCTCGTGATCGCCCTCTACGACCACGAGGAGGTCGGCAGCCAGAGCGCCGAAGGCGCCAGCTCCGCGTTCCTGTGGAGCCTGCTGGAGCGGATCGTGCGCACGACCGGTGGCACGGCGGAGGACGTGCACCGCGCGCTGGCGCGGTCGCTGTGCGTGTCGGCCGACATGGCCCACGGCGTGCACCCCAACTACGCCGACCTGCACGAGCCGCAGCACGCGCCGAAACTCGGCGGCGGCCCGGTGATCAAGCTCAACAGCAACCAGCGCTACGCGACGAACGGCGCCACGGCGCTGCGCTTCGAGCGCGCGGCGCAGGCCGCGGGGGTGCCGGTCCAGCGCTTCGTGATGCGCAGCGACCTGCCCTGCGGCTCGACGATCGGCCCGATCACCGCGGCCCGCCTCGGCGTGGCCACGGTGGACGTCGGCAACCCGATGCTGTCGATGCACTCGATCCGCGAGCTGGCCTCGAGCCAGGACCAGGCCGCGATGGTGGCCGCGCTGACCGCCCTCTTCGCCGGCCGCTGACGCGATCGGGGGTCCGCCCCTCGCCGGGCGCCGCGGGATCCGTGTCAGACTTGCGCCCGGAATTCTCGCGTCCGGGCGCCCGCCCGCGAGCGCGGCGCCCCCCACGAGGAGCCTTGATCGAGGCTCCGGCACTACTCCGCCAGAGCCTGCGCGGAGGTCTTCATGCAGCGAACCGTCCGGTTCCGCCTCAACGGCCGTCCCGTTCTCCTCGAAACTGACGACCAGCGCAGCCTGCTCTGGGTCCTGCGCACCGACCTCGAGCTCACCGGTACCAAGTACGGCTGCGGGGAAGGGCTGTGCGGTTCCTGCACCGTGGGCGTCGACGGCCGCGCGGTGCGCTCGTGCGCGACCCCTCTCGCCGAGGTCGACGGCCGCGAGGTCGTCACCATCGAAGGGCTGGAGCGCGACGGGCAGCTCCACGTGCTGCAGCAGGCGTTCGTCGACCACGACGCCCTCCAGTGCGGCTACTGCACGCCCGGCATGATCATGAACGCGTGGGCGCTGCTGCAGCGCCAGCCGCGCCCGACCCGGGCCCAGATCGCCGCCGAGATGGAGGGCAACCTGTGCCGCTGCGGCGCGCACCGGAGGATCCTGGCCGCGATCGAAGACGCGGCGGCGCGGGGAGGTGTCGCATGACGCGCTCGCTCGAGATCGAAGAAGGCGCCTCCGTCGAAGTCGACCGCCGCACCTTCTGCAAGCTGCTGGGCGGCGGCATCGTCGTCCTGGTCGCGACCCGCGCGTCGGACCTCGCCGCGCAGCAGCGCGGCTATCCCGAGGACCTCAACGCCTACCTGCGGATCGACCCCGAGGGCCGCGTCACGATCTTCTCCGGGAAGATCGAGATGGGGCAGGGCGTGCAAACGTCGCTCGCGCAGATGGCCGCGGAAGAACTGCGGGTCGGGCTCGACCAGCTCACGATGGTGATGGGCGACACCGACCTGTGCCCGTGGGACGCCGGGACCTGGGGCTCGCTGTCGACCCGGATCTTCGGCCCCGCACTGCGCGCGGCGGCGGCCGAAGCTCGGACCGTGCTGCTGAATCTGGCGGCAGATCGCCTCGGCGTGCCGCTGGCGCAGCTCGAGGCTGCGCGCGGCGTCGTCTCGGTGAAAGGCGACGCCCGGCGCCAGGTGAGCTACGGCGCGCTCGCGAAAGGGCAGGCGATCACGCGCCTCGTCGGCGAGAAGGCTGTGCTGCGCGCAGCCGCCGACTTCGACGTGATGGGTCGCCCGACGAAGCGGCTCGACGCCCGCGACAAGGTCACGGGGCGCGCGCAGTACGCGGGTGACGTGCGGCGCCCGGGCCTGCTGCACGCGCGGTTGCTGCGGCCGCCGGTCCACGGCGCGACCCGCGTCTCGCTGGACCTCGCGAAGGCGAAGGCGCTGCCGGGCGTGGTCGTCGTCGAGGAGGGCGACCTGGTCGCCGTGCTGCACGCCGACCCCGAGCGCGCGGAGCAGGCGCTGGCTGCGGTCGACGCGCGCTGGACGCTGCCCGAGCCCGCGTTCGACACCGAGTCGGTCGGCGACCACTTCACGAAACACGCGCCGGAGCCCGAGGTGCGCGAGAGCCGGGGCGACGCCACGGCGGCGCTGGCCGCGGCGAAAGCCGCGGGCGACCGCGTGTTCGACGTCACCTATCGCACCGGCTACGTCGCCCACGCCCCGATCGAGCCGCACACGGCCGTGGCGGAGATGAAGGACGGCCGGGTCACGGTGTGGGCCGGGACCCAGACACCGTTCGGCGCGCAGCCGCGGATCGCCCAGGCGCTCGGCCTCGACGAGAAGGCCGTGCGGGTGGTGACGCCGTTCGTGGGCGGCGGCTTCGGCGGCAAGGCCGCGGTGGGCCAGGCCGTCGAGGCCGCTCGGCTCGCGAAGCTGACCGGGCGCCCGGTGATGGTCGCCTGGACGCGCTCGGAGGAGTTCTTCTTCGACACGTTCGACCCGGCCGCCGTCGTCCGCGTCGCGTCGGCGCTCGGCGCGGACGGCCGCATCTCCGCCTGGGACTACCACGTGATCGCGGCCGGCACCCGCGCCGCCGAGATCCTCTACGACCCGCCGGACGCGCGGGTGCGGGCGTCGGCGGGGCGGAACGCGGCCGGGAGCCTGCACCCGTTCGCCGTCGGCGCCTGGCGAGCGCCTGGTGCCGGCACCAACGTGTTCGCGCGCGAGTCGCAGATCGACCTGATGGCGGCGGCGGCGAAGGAGGACGCGCTGGCCTTCCGCCTGCGCAACACCAGCGACGCGCGGGCGCAGCGGGTGCTGAAGGTCGCGGCCGAGCGGCTCGGCTGGCGGCCGGGACCGGGTCCGACCGGCCGTGGGCAGGGCCTCGCGGTCGGGATCGACTCCGGGACCTACTGCGCGCTGGCCGTCGAGGTGCGGGTCGACCGGGCGAGCGGCGCCATCCGTGTCGAGCGCGTCGTGGCGGCGCAGGACATGGGCCTCGTCGTCAACCCGCAGGGCGCGACGCTGCAGGTCGAAGGCTGCGTGACGATGGGGCTCGGCTACGTGCTCAGCGAAGAACTCCGGTTCCGCGGCGGCGACGTGCTCGACCGCGACTTCGCGACCTACACGATCCCGCAGTTCTCGTGGCTGCCGCAGATCGAGGTGGTGCTGGTGCCCAACGACGGGCTGGCGCCGCAGGGCGGCGGCGAGCCCGCCATCGTGCCGATGGGCGGGGCGATCGCCAATGCGGTGTTCGACGCCACGGGCGTGCGCTTCCACCGGCTGCCGCTGACCCCGGAACGGGTCAGGGCCGCGCTCGCGGGCTGATCGGGAGACCGGGTGTCAGCCCCGCGGCCGGGGGGCTGACGCCCGCCGCAAGCGGTCCGCGATCGCGTGGCCGAGCCCCGGCGTCGGCGCGCACGGCTCGCAGAAGAGCACCGCCTCGTCCTGGTGGGCGAGGGCGCGATCGATCGCGCGCAGTTCGGCGAAGAGCGAGTGGGCGACCTCGGCGAGGTCGCCGGCGGCGCTCAGCGCGCGCGCATGGACCTCGAGGCCCGTGGCGGTCGCGAACGCCGTGGCCGCGGGCTCGACGGGCCCGCCCAGCAGCAGCAGGCCGACGACCGCGCCAGGCGGCGCGCCGGCCGCGCGCGCGATCTCGCGGGCTCGCGCGGGGGCGAGATGCGCGACCGGCGCGGGCAGCAGGGCGAGGGGCACGCGCGGAGCGTAGTGGCTCTCGAGCAACCCGGGCGACGCCTGCGGGCCGGCACGGGCGACCGGCTCGGCGAGCGTTGCGACGGGCAGGCCCGCTGCCGCCTCGATCACGGCGGCGGAGACGGCGCCGGGCCGCAGCAGGACCAGCGCACCCGGCTGCTCCGCGTGCTGGCCCACCGAGAGGACCGTCGACTCGACGCCCACCGCGCAGCGCCCGCCGTCGAGGATCAGCGGGATGCGGTCGCCGAGTTCGTCCATCACGGCCTCGGCGCTGGTCGGGCTGATGCGGCCGAAGCGATTGGCGCTGGGCGCGGCCAGCGGCGTGCCCGCGGCGGCCAGCAGCGCCTGGGCCACCGGGTGTGCGGGCATCCGCACCGCGACCGACCGGAGGCCGCTGGTGGCCAGGTCGGGCACGTCGTCGCGCTTCGGCAGGACCAGCGTCAGCGGACCGGGCCAGAAGCGCGCGATCAGCGCATCGGCGGCCTCGCGGAGGCGGCCCGTCAATCGCGCGGGATCGACCAGCCGCGCGGACTGGAGGTCGGCGAGGCGCAGCGGCGCCGCGCCCGCGGTCACGTGCACGATCAGCGGATCGAACGTGGGCCGCTCCTTGACATCGAAGATGCGGGCCAGCGCCAGCTCGTGGAAGGCGTCGCCGGCGAGGCCGTACACGGTCTCGGTCGGCATCGCCACGAGGCCGCCGCCGCGCAGGATCGCCGCGGCCGCGGCGATCCCGGCGGGATCGGGAAAGCGCACCTGCGCGCGCGGCGGCGAGGCGGGGGAGCCGGACATCGGCGGCAGGAGATCACGGCTCCGCGCCGAAATCCAGCGCCGCCGCCTCAGGGTGTCGCGTACAGGACGACGGCGTCGTGGCGGCCGAGGGCGTCGGCGAGGCGCGCGAAGGCCTGCCCCGCGAGAGTCGCGACCGGTCGAGGCAGCGCGAGACCGCGCACGCGGGAGGTCAGCGTCTCCGGCTCGAACTCGAGTTCGGGCTGCTCCGCGACGATGCGCAGGCCGAGGCCGGCCAGCAGGCGGCGCAGCGAGTCGCGGGAGAAGTAGTGGCGATGGGGCGGCCAGGTCCCCACCTGGTAGAGCTGGTGCACCGGGCCGTGGAGCCCGAGCCGGCCGAGGCCCAGCGCCGTCGCGTGCAGCAGGCCCTCGCCGACGGGCACCTTGACGACCAGCAGCTCCAGCGCGGGCAGGGCGCGCCGCAGGGCCGCCAGTTCGTCGCGCGTGCTTTCGGGGTCGAGGTGCTCGACGACGTCGAGCAGGGTGACGATGCGCGGCGCGAACGAGAGCCGGCCGAGCGCCGTCGCCAGCGCCTCCGGCGCGAGGCCGGGCAGCGCGGCGACCTCGTGCCCGCGCTGCGCCAGCAGCTCGAGCGCGACCGGAGAGGAGTCGAGGGCCGCCAGCGGCGCCAGGCCGCGCTCCCGGCAGACGTCGAGGAAGAAGCCGCGGCCGGCGCCGACGTCGAGCACATCGCCGGCGGCGGGAACCAGCTCCCGCAGTCGATCGAGGATGCGGCCGGCCTGCCGCGTGCGGATGCGCTCGAGGGCTCCGAGGAACGCGCCGCCCTCGTACTGCTCGTGGTAGTCCAGGGTGCCGGCGGCCGGACGCTCCACATCCGCGACTCGGTGGCCGCAGCCGCGGCACCGCCGGACCCGCAGCTCCGACCCGAAGCGGCGTGCCGCGAGCCCGCGGCGGCCGCAGGCGACGCAGGCGTCGGGGTCAGTCGCGCCGTTCATCCGGCGGCGAGGCGGGGGGCGAGTCGAGGCGGATGCCGCGCTCCTCGAGCTCCAGCCGCAGCCGGGCCAGCTCGTAGGCGAGGCGGGCGCGGTCGCGGCGCGAGCGCGAGGCGGCCAGCGTGAGCATGAACGTGACGGCGAGCTGGAAACCCATCACGGCCAGAAACACCGTGTTGAACGTGTAGCGGATGCCGACCCAGCCCGACACCGTGCGCGCCAGCTCCGGCCACAGCGCGACGACCAGCCCGGCGACGACGGCGAGCAGCCACAGCAGGGAATAGCGCAGCTCGAGGCGGTTGCGCCGCACCAGGATCACGACCGTGGCCAGCGCGAGCAGGCAGCCGGTGACCAGCAGCCCCTGGGCGACGGGCAGCACGAGGATCGGGCCGGCGGCGTCGGAGTTCATGCCGGCAGCGTCCGCAGGCGCGAGAGCACGAGCGCCACCCCGACCTTGACGAGGTACAGCGCTCCGTCGAGCCCGGAGATCGAAGAGCGTCCACCCAGGCGGGCGCGCATCGCGACCGGCACCTCGCTGACCCGCAGCCCGCTCGCGAGCGCCAGGCCGCAGACCTCTGGCTCGGGGTAGTCGAGCGGGTAGTGCAGCGCGAACGCGTGCAGCAGGCGCCGGTCGAAGGCGCGGAAGCCCGAGGTGCAGTCGGTGATTCGCTGGCCGAACAGCGCGCGGATCAGCAGGCCGAGCAAGTCGATCCCGAGCCGCCGCAGCGGCGTCGAGCGATCGCCGTCCGCGCCGGGCAGGAAGCGGGAGCCGATCGCGAGGTCGCACTCCCCGTCGAGTACCGGCCGCGCGACGTCCTCGACGAAGCGCGCCGGGTGCTGGCCGTCGCCGTCGCACTGCACGGCGACGTCGTAGCCGCGCTCCACGGCCCAGCGGAAGCCGGCCTGCACCGCGCCGCCGATGCCGAGGTGCACCGGCAGGGCCAGGCAGCGGGCTCCGGCCCCGCGGGCGAGCAGCGCCGTGCGGTCCTCCGAGGCGTCGTTGACCACGAGCACGTCCCAGCCCGGGGCCTCGGCCCGCAGCTCCTCGATGGTGGCGGCGATGCGCTGGGCCTCGTTGTACGCGGGCACGATCACGAGGCGGCGCATGCGACCTTGTAGCAGGTCTGGCTCCACCGCGCCACAGCCCGCGCGCTAACATCGCGGACCCGAGATGGCGACCCGCGACGAGAGCGCGCGCACGGCGGCGCGCATCGGCACCGTGCTCGTCGCGGCGGGTTACGCCGTCGCGGCCGTGGCCATCGGCCTGCGCACCAACGACGACACGGTGCTGTTCGACGCCTGGGGCGCGACCTTGCGGGCCTGCGGCTTCGACTACGGGTGCCTGGCGCGGGAGACCCGGTTCGTCGTCCCCACCACGTTCTACTCGGGCTGGATCAGCGTCGTGGCGCTGCTGCAGGCTGCCGTCGGCCGGGACTGGATGACGGCGCTGGTGGGGCTCAACTGGCTCGCGCTGGTCGCCGTCGCCGCGGGCTCGCTCCACCTCGTGTGCGGGCTGACGGCCAGCGCACGGGCGGTCGCCGCGACGACGGCCCTCTTCTTCCTCGCCGGCGAGCTGTGGCTGTGGGTGCCGTACGGGCTGTCCGACGCCACGTTCGTCGCGCTCTCCTTCGGACTGTACGCCGCCGCAGCCGGGGCGCTGGCCGCACCCGGTGGCGTGCGGGGGTGGCCGCTGCTGCTCTGCCTCGCTGCGCTCGTGGCGGTCTATCGGCCCGGAGGCCTGCCGTACGCGCTCGCTGTCGTGGGCAGCCTGGCGATCGCCCCGCTCCTCGGCGCCGACGCGGGCACGCGGTCGCGGCGGGCCAGAGCCGTCGTGGCCGCCCAGGGCGTCGCCGTGGTGCTGCTGGTGGCGGGGCATGCGGCCCTGATGCGCGAGCCTTCGCTGTGGCCGACGGGGGCGCTCGCCCCCTGGGTCCGCTCGCTCAGCGCGGACGCCCACGCGGGACAGGTGATGTTCCACCGCCCGGAGCTGGATCACCCGCCGCCCGTGTCGCTGGCCGACCATGTCGAGCTGACCGTCGCCAAGCTCTACCGCTTCGCTGCCCCGACCGCGCCGTCGCTGCGGCTCGAGCGCAAGCTGGTCGCGGCGGTCGGCTGGCCGGTCCTCTGGTTCCTCGCGGCACTGGGCGCGATCTCCGCCTGGCGCGGCCTCTTCGGTGACCGCGGCTGGTGGACGGCGTGGCTCGCGGCGCAGGTCTTCTGCAGCGTCGCCCTCTTCCACGGCCTGCAGGTCGTCGACCGCGACTGGCGCTACCGGGCTCCGTGCGTGCCGCCGCTGCTGGTGCTCGCCGGCCTCGGTGCGGCGCAGCTCGAGGCGCGGCTCGCGAGGCGAGGCACGTAGAATCGGGACGCCATGTCCGCCGCCCTCCCGACGCGCATCGGCCGCTACGTGATCGAGTCGGAGCTCGGTCGCGGAATGATGGGGGTCGTCTACCGCGCGCGTGACCCGGAGCTGGACCGCGCGATCGCGCTGAAGACGATCAGCCTGGCGTTCGCGGTGCCGGAGGAGGAGCGGTCGGCCTTCGAGAAGCGGTTCCTCGCCGAGGCCCGTGCCGCCGCCAAGCTCTCGCACCCCGCGATCGTGGTCGTCCACGACGTGGGACGCGACACGGAGAGCGGGGCGCTCTACATCGCCCTCGAGATGCTGCGCGGGCGCACCCTCGAGGAGATCGTGCGCGCCAGCGGGCCGCTGCCGTGGCCGGAGGCGGTGCGGCTCGGGGTGCGGCTGGCGGAGGCGCTGGGCCACGCCCATCACGCGGGCGTGATCCACCGCGACGTGAAGCCGGCCAACGTGATGATGATCGGGCCGGGCGAGCCGAAGCTGATGGACTTCGGCGTGGCCAAGCTCAACAGCGGGAACCTGACCGCCAGTGGCGAGACCTTCGGCACGCCCCTGTACATGTCGCCCGAGCAGGCGCTGGGTCAGAAGCTCGACGGCCGCGCCGACCTGTTCTCGCTGGGCAGCATCCTTTACTTCGCGCTGACGGGCGCCAACCCGTTCGCGGCCGACTCGGTGCCGGCGATCCTGGCGCGCGTGGCCTACGAGGTGCCGCCGCCACCCTCCACGCTGGTGCCCGAGGTGCCGGCCGCGGTGGACGCGGTACTGGCGAAGGCGATGGCCAAGGCGCCGGGGGAGCGATACCGTGACGGGGCCGCGCTCTCGGAGGCCCTGCGCGGCGTCCTGCGCCTGGAGTCCGGGCGCGCCACGGCCGCAGGCGGCGAGACGCTGTCGCTCTCCGACGCCGACCGGCCCCGGCAGCGCGCCTGGCGGGACCCGCGCCTGCTCGCCGCGGCCGCCGGGGTCCTGACGGTGCTGGCTGGGGCGACGTGGTGGGGGCGGAGCACGCCGCCGCCTGCGCCGGTCGCGGCGGGCGACCCGGCGGCTGCGACCGCTCCTTCGCCGTCGCCGACGGGTCAGCTCGCGTGGAGCCTCGCCTCGCCGACGCCCGCGCCGCAGGCGGCGACTGCGATCCCTGCGGCGTCGGGGACGCCGACCGCGCCACCCACGACCGCGCCGGCGGTCGCGACGCCGACGCGGCCCGGCCGGCGCGCGCCGCGGGCCCAGGTGTTCGTCGACTTCGAGCACGGCCTGCGCGACGGCACGCTGCGCGTGGCCTCGGGCGAGACCGTGCTGCTCGACGTGCCGCTCGAGAAGCCGAAGGACGGCAAGGGCACCGTGCATCGGATGCTCGAGCTGGCTCCGGGCGAGCACCACCTGCGGGTCACGCTGGTGCTCGACGAGGAGAAGGACAAGGAGAAGGTCGAGGAGCTGACCGCGGTGCTCGCCGCGGACAGCACGCGGCAGCTCGAGATCCGCTACGGCGGGCTGTTCAAGAAGCTCTCGGTCAAGCTGAAGTAGCGGCGGATCAGCGGATCCGCGAAGTCAGCGCGGGGCCAGAGCCACCAGCTTCAGGCGTGGCGTCTCCCCGCGGGAATCGGTCCAGGCCACGAACGCGGTGTCGCCGACCACCTGGAGCCGCGGGAACCCGGAGGAGCGCGCGGCGCCCGTCTCGCCGACCACCACCTGCTCGCCCGGTGCCCCCTCACGCGAAACGCGCCGCGCCACGACCTGCCCCGACTTCGGCGGCAGCGGCCGCATCCAGGTGACGAGGGCGTCGCCGTCGGCAAGCCAGTCGACGTCGACCCGGCCCAGGGGCGCGTCGCCGTCGAGATCGACGTGGTGGGGGAACGTGACGCCGGCATCGGTCGAGAGCGCGAAGCGCACGCGCGCCGAGCCGCCCGCCGACGTGAACCACGCCGCCGCGACGCGGGAGCCGCGGGCGGCGAGCTGGGGGCCGTTGACCGGGCAGGCCGGCATGATCCAGCCGTCGCGGCCGAGCTCGGCCGGGGCGGACCAGGCGCCCGCCTCGAGACGGGCGAAGGAGATGTCGCGTCGCTCGTCGTCGCCGCGGTCGCGGTAGACGACGACCACGCGGCTCCCGCTGACCGCCGCCCCGGTCTGGCAGCAGTCGCAGACGCGATCGTCGATCACCGTCTCCTGCGAGAGCGTGCCGTCCGCCGCCAGCGAGGCGTGGCGCAGCGCCGTGGCGCCGGGGCCGTCGTGGGAGTGGCCGCCGGCCATCGCGCGCCCGTCGAGCCAGACCATGCCCAGCGCGTCGTCCTGCGGGAACAGCGAGACGAACCCGTGCTCGGCGTCGACGCCGTCGCGGTGGGGGACGACGGGCTTCGACCAGGTGCGGCCGCCGTCGCCGGAGGTGGCGAGCCGGATCTCGTAGTCGTAGCCGCGCGGGCCCGTCTTGACGAGCCAGTGGGCGGCGAGCCGGCCGTCCGGCAGGACCAGCAGGCTCGGGGTGTCGGCCCAGTTGACGAAGAAACGGTCGCCCTCGGCGATCGTGCGCGGCTCGCTCCAGGCCCCGCCGCGGCGCTCCGCGAAGCGGAGGCGATGGCCGCCGGCCGCGGGCTCGGTCCAGCCCAGCAGCAGGCCCCCGTCGGCGGTGGCGGCCAGCATCGGCAGGCTGGCTCCTTCGGGTGCGGGCACGGCGATCTCGCTCGCCGCCATCGGCCGCGGGTCGTCGCCCGTACCCGGTGCGAGGTCGGCGGGAGGGAGCTGGGGCTGGCAGCCCGCGAGCGAGGCGGCGGCGAGGACGACCGGGAGGGTGGCGCGCATGACCGGATTCTAGGCCGGGACGCGCGAAGGGCGGGGTGTAGAATCGGCGCCGAGAGCGGAGATCCCGACACCATGGCCAGGCCACGCAGACGCAGCTCGGGCGCGAAGCACGTGGTGGCGGAGGAGCAGGACTCCTCGCCCTCGCGCTACATCGCCCGCATCTCGACCGAGACGGGACGCGAGCTCCACGACGGCATCGAACCCCGCGAACTGCTCGTCCACGCGCATCGCGACAACCACCCGGTCGAGGTCGCGGCGCAGTTCCTCGCCAGCCGGCTGATCCAGCTCACGGGCCGCGAGGTGGCCGTGCGCCGCGGCCTGCGACTGCTGAACCAGGCGGCCGCCCAGGTGGCGGACCTGGCCGGCGCGGCAGTCGGCTCGGACGCCCTCGCCCGCGCTGCCAAGCGGCTGGTGGGCGTCACGGCCCGCGACCACACCTTCCAGTTCCGCGAGACGTCGCACCTGTCCGAGTCCGAGGTCCGGCGCCGCATCGAGGTGCTGCAGCGGGACGCGCGGGCCGCCCTCAAGGCGCGCGGCAGCCACCCGAGGCTGCGGGTGCTGCTGACCGGCGCCACCGGCTTCCTCGGGAAGGAGATCCTGTTCCAGGCGGCGACCGACCGCCGGATCGAGGAGATCGTCGCCGTGCTGCGCCCCGAGACGCTGCGCGACCCGGTGTCGAAGGAAGTCGTGCGCGTGCTGTCGCCGGCCGAGCGCGGCGCGCTGCTGCTGAAGCGCCTCCACCTGCCGAAGGCGCAGCAGCGCAAGTTCCGCTTCGTCGGCGGCGACATCGAGCAGCCGGACCTCGGGATCGCGCCCGAAGAACTCGACAAGCTGCGCGGCACCCTGACCCACGTGATCCACTGCGCGGCGTCGGTGTCGTTCGACGACAGCTACGAGAACTCGTTCCGCGCCAACGTCACGGGCGCCCGCAACGCGCTGGCCTTCGCGCTCCTGCTCCAGCAGTCGCCGGGCTCGCCGTTCGTGCAGCACATCGCGATCGAGACCAGCTACATCCACGGCCGCACCAAGGCCAGCTTCGCCAGCGAAGAGCAGCTCAGCTTCCCGCGCCACTTCTACAACAACTACTACGAGCTGACCAAGGCGATGGCCTCGATCGAGACCGACCGCTTCATGATCGAGCACGGGCTGCGGGTCGCGCAGTTGCTGCCCTCGATCGTGATCGGCGACTCGCGCACGGGCAACAATCGCGGCGACACCAAGGTCGTCAACGCCCCGATCAACGCCTTCGGCCGCGCCCAGGAGGCGCTCGCGCGCGACGGCCAGACCGCGGCCGAGCGGGCCCGCGGCTGGGCGGTGGCGCTGGTGGCCCAGGGCTTCCCCGGCGACCCGTCGGCCGAGCTGAACCTGGTGCCCGTGGACCGCGTGGTGGCGGGCATCCTGGCCTCGCTGACGGTTCCCGAGGCGATCGGCATCCGCATCCACCTGGCGACCGACAACCGGATCCGATCGCAGGAGATGCTGCGCATGTGCCGCGAGGAGCTGGGCGTCGCGGTGCGGCTGACCGATCCCACCATCTACCGGAACCTGACGCTGCCGCTGGTGCGGGCCACGCTCGAGAAGCTGGGCGAGCCGAAGCTGGCCAACGCGCTCGAGAAGCTGGGCAGCATCTTCGGCGGCTACAGCGAGTGGGGCCAGCCGATCCACAAGGTCGGCAACGACGTGCGCATCCTCGGCCTGCCGCTGCGGCGGCCCAACTCCGACCACGCGTTCCGCATGCTGTGCCGCCACAACCGCTTCGTGCAGGAGTACGGCAAGGTGCGCGACCCCGACGAGATCGCGCGCCGCGAGCGGCTGTGGGACGCGCTGTGCACCGAGCTGGAGCTGGAGACGGGCCACGAGGTGGGCGCCATCGAGCCGGGCGAGTTCCGGGCGCTGGTGCACGAGAAGCTCGACGTCGTCGACTTCGTGCGGCGGCCGCCGCGGCTGCCGGTGCGTTCGCACCGCGGCCGGCGCGGGGCCCGCGGCTAGGGAGGGGCATCCATGAGCAAGGGCGTGTTCGACCGGCTGCGCGAGCAGGGCGAGGGCCTGGTGGCGCGGGTGTCGGCCGAGCTGATGCAGAACCCGCAGTTCATGAAGGCGCTGTCGGCGGCCTGGGCGGGCAAGGCCCGGCTCGACGAGGGCGTCGGCCGCGCGCTCAAGCAGCTCAACATCCCGACCCGCACCGAATTCAAGAAGGCGCTGTCCCGGATCGACGCCCTCGAGCGCCAGGTGGAGGCCCTGAAGGCCGCCGCCGCGCCGCCGGCGCCCGAGCCGGCCCCGAAGAAGAAGGCCGCGCCGCGCCGCCGCAAGCCGGCGCCGGACGCGCCGCAGGCCTGATCCGGTGCGGGTCGCCCTCACCGGCGCGGCGTCGTTCCTGGGCGGGCGCGTGCTGCGCCGGCTGGCCGAGCGGCAGCAGCAGGACGAGCTGCTGGTCGTCGACGTGGCGCCGCCGCCCGCGGCCCTCGGCGTCCGTTACCGCCCGCTCGACCTCACCGAGCCGGCGGCCGACCAGAAGCTGCTCGACCTGCTGCGCGAGGAGGAGGTCGACACCGTCCTCCACTTCGCGTTCTTCACCAACCCGCGGCGCGACCAGGCCCACGCCCACGAGCTGGAGTCGATCGGGACCCTGTCGCTGTTCGCCGCCTGCGCGGCCGCCGGCGTCGAGCGGGTGCTGATGCGCTCCTTCACGGCCGTCTACGGCGCGCGCGGCCACAACCCGCACTTCCTGACCGAAGACACCCCGCTGCACCCGAACCCGGCGCTGGGCTGGGCGCGCGACAAGCGCGAGGCCGAGCAGCACGCGGCCAGCTTCGCCCGCCGCTTCCCGGAAATGAAGGTCACGGTGCTGCGCTTCGCCCCGCTGTTCGGGCCGCACCTGCACACCTTCTACACGTCGATCTTCGACCGCCGCGTGGTGCCCGTGCCGATGGGCTACGACCCGCTGATCCAGCTCCTGCACCCGGACGACGCGCTGGAGGCGGTCGATGCCGCCCTCGCCACCTGGCCGCGGGGCGCGGTCAACGTGGTGCCGCGCGCGCCGATGCCGCTGATCGGCGCGCTGCACCTCGCCGAGAAGCTGCCGATCCCCGTGCCGCACCCGGTCGCCTACGCGGCCTCCGACCTGATGTGGGCGAGCGGCGTGGCCGACGCCCCCGGGGCGTTCGTGGACTACGTGCGCTACCCGTTCCTCGGCGACGGCGCGCGGGCGAAGCGGGAGATGGCCTTCGAGGCGCGTCACAGCAGCAAGGAGGCGCTCTTCGCCTACCTGGCCTACCGGTACCCGGGCCCGCAGGCGCCGCGCCGCCGCCGCGAGGCGGCGACGGCCACCGACGTCGAGGCGTCGGCGTGAGCGCCGGCGACAAGGTCGTGGGCATCGCCGGCGCGCGGCGCCGTCGCCTCCACGCGCGCAGCGAAGGAAGGCTGCCGGCGACGGGCCCGGACCTCGAGGCGCTGCGGGCGCGGATCGACGCGCTGGAGGGAGAGCTGGCGGCGGCGCGGGCCAGCGGCGCCGCGCCGCAGGGGCTGCTCGTCGCGCTGGCGCGGATCGTCCAGGAAGGCCTGTCGGGTTTCGGCTGGGCCTCGCTGGCGCGCACCTGGCGCGAGGCCTACTTCGCCTACCACTCCGAGGACGTCGACGACTTCGGCTACGACCGCAAGTTCACGGAGACGCTGCGGCCCTTCTTCGAGTTCCTCTACACGGTGTGGTGGCGGGTCGAGGTCGACGGCATCGAGCACGTGCCCGAGCAGGGCGCGGCGCTGATCGTCGCCAACCACTCCGGGGTGCTGCCGTACGACGGCCTGATGATCAACCTCGCGGTGCGCCACCAGCACCCGGGCCGGCGCGAGGTGCGCATGCTCGCGCTCGACATGTTCGCGCTGCTGCCGTTCCTCGCGCCGATGCTGGGCAAGACCGGCGCGGCCCGCGCCAACCCCGACAACGGCGAACGGCTGCTGCGGCGGGGGGAACTGGTCGGCGTGTTCCCCGAGGGCGTCAAGGGCGTCGGCAAGTACTACAAGGACCGCTACCGGCTGGCCCGCTTCGGCCGCGGCGGCTTCGTGCGCCTGGCGCTGCGCACGGGCGCGCCGATCATTCCGGTGGCGGTGGTCGGTGCGGAGGAGATCCACCCGGTGATCGGCAAGGCCGACTGGGTGGGCCGGCCGCTCGGCTTCCCGTACTTCCCGATCACGCCGACCTTCCCGGCCCTCGGTCCGCTCGGGCTGCTGCCGCTGCCGTCGAAGTGGGCGCTCGACTTCGCCGACCCGATCGACATGCAGGGCCACGGGCCGGAGGCCGCCGACGACCCGATCCTCGTCAACCGGCTCTCCGAGCAGGTGCGCTCGACGATCCAGCGCATGATCGACGGCCGCCTCGCCCGGCGCCGCTCGGTCTGGTTCGGCTAGGAGCCAGCGCCTCCCACTAACGCGGTTCGCGCAGCCAGCGCCGGATCTCAGGCCAGGTCGGTTCCTTGCCGTACATCAGCATGCCGAGCTCGAAGATGCGCCCGGCCACCCGGCGCAGCGCCAGGCAGGTGGCGACGAGGCCGGCTGCCGCGAGCACGAGCTGCCACGCCGGCACACCGGCCAGCAGGAGCCGAACCGGCGCCACCGTCGGGGCGGTGAGCGGCAGCAGGGTCAGAACCACGGCGAGGCCCGAGTCCGGGTTGCGGATCACGCCGAAGGCGAAGGCGAGCGGCAGCATCGGAAACAGCATCCAGCCGCCGCGGCTCGAGGTGTTCGGGTCGTCGATCGTCGCCGCCACGGCGGCGAAGAAGGTGAACCACATCGCGAAGCCGAGACCCGAGAACACGAAGAGCGCCGCGAGGAAGGCCGGATCGGCTGCGCCGGGCGGGAGGGCCGGGACCGGAGCCCCGACGCCCCGCAGGAAGGCCAGGCCCGCGAGCGGCGGCACCACGTAGAGGGCGAGGTTGGCCAGCGTCAGCGCAGAGAGGCCGAGGATCTTGCCGTCGATCCAGGCCTGCGGCGAGATCGCCGCGACGACCTGCTCGGTGATCCGGAGCTGTTTCTCGCCCGTGATGCCGACCAGCACGTAGGCGTTGCCGATCAGGACGCCGAGCAGGGCGACGCCGATGGCCACCGCCGCCACGGCGCCGCTGCCCCGGGGCGAGGCGTCCAGCGCGCGGACGTTCAGCGCGACCGGGGCCCAGCCTGCCGCGGGGTCGAGCCCGGCGGCCGCCACGGCCGACTCGAGCGCGGAGCGCCGCTTGCGCTCGTCCAGCCTCGCCTGGACCAGCTCGATCCAGACAGGCCGACGCAACGAGGTCAGCTCGGCCTGGCCGTCTCCCAGCCGCAGCACGGCGTCCAGGCGACGTGCGACCAGCGCTTCGTGGAGGGCGGCCGGCGGCTCGGTCGACGCTTCCCACAGAAAGCCGGGCTCCGCCTCGCCCGCGACGAACTCGGCGGCTCCGGGCCCGGTCACGGCGATGCGCAGCGGCGTCGCCTGTTTCGCGACGATGGCACTCACCAGCCAGAAGGCACCGCCCGCGAACGCCATGGTGAGGAGTCCGAGCACGACGTCCTTCCACCTGAAGAAGCGCATGAACTCCCAGCGCGCCACCTCCAGCACCGAGCGGGTCACGCGCGCGCCTCGCTGACGGCGCGCAGGTAGATGTCGTGCAATGCCGCGTCTTCGGAGTGCACGCCGAGGACCGGCCCGAGCCGGGCCACCTCGCCGAGCACGGCGCCGAGTTCGGTGCCGTTGCCGAGCAGCAGGTCGGCGACGCCTTCTTCGCCGGCCTCGACCCGTTCGACGCCGGCGAGGCGCCTCAGGGCCTCGACCGGCAGCGGCGGCCGCATGCGGACGCGGAGCCGGGTGCCGCGGCCGGCCGCGCGCCGGACCTCGTCGAGGGTGCCGGCGAGCACTTCGCGCCCGGACTCGACGATCAGCAGGTGATCGGCGATCCGCTCCACGAGCTGCATCTGGTGGGCGCTCAGCAGGACCGTCGTGCCGCAGTCGCGCAACTCGCGCAGGATGTCGAGCAGGAGCTCCTGGTTCACCGGGTCGAGCCCGGAGAACGGTTCATCGAGCACCGCGAGTCGCGGCCGGTGAACGAGCGCCGCCGCCAGTTGCACCTTCTGCTGGTTGCCCTTGGACAGCGCGTCAGGCTTCTCGTGGGCTCGCTGCTCGAGTCCGAGACGCGCCATCCAGGCGGCGGCTTCGGCTTCCGCCTGGGGACGCGGCAGGCCGCGCAGCACGCCGAAGTACGCGATGGTGCGTCCGACAGGGGCCTCGCGGAACAGGCCGCGCTCCTCGGGCAGGTAGCCCACGTCGGCGGGTGAGGTCGGGCGGCCGTCGCCGTGCAGGTCGAGGTCGAGGGTGCCGCTGTCGGGGCGCACGAGGCCGAGCAGCATGCGCAGCGTCGTCGTCTTCCCAGCGCCGTTGGCGCCGAGCAGGGCGAAGATCTCGCCGCGCGCCACGGAGAACCCGAGGCTGTCGACGGCACGCACGCGGCCGAAGTCCTTGACCAGCGAACGGGCGACCACGGCAGGAGAAGCCATCCCCCGACTATAGCCATGGCCGTGGCCCGCGTCCCGCGAGCCTGGATCAGCGGGCGAGCTTGTGGGCGAGCTGGTCGAGCGAGACGCCGAGGTGGCGGGCCATCGACGAGCGCCACGGGATCGGGTCCGGCACGTCGGGCAGCGCGTTCGGGTCGCCGACGCGGATACCGTGGCGCTTCAGCATCGCTCGGTAGTCGGCCTCGCGCTCGGCGAACTGCCGCTTGGCCGAGCGGTACCCGTGCTGGGCCACGATGTGGCGGGCGCTGTAGCGCATGATGTTGTAGCGGAACATCCGCATGTCGTCCCGCGTCGGCTGCATGATCAGGATGTCGACCTCGGGGTGCTCGGCCTCGTAGCGCTCGAGGCCGTACTGCATGCGCCCGTGCAGGGCGATGCGCAGCACCTGGTCGAGCACCCAGGTCGGACCCCGGTTCGACAGGTGGCCGCGCAGCGGGCCGTCGGACACGTTGTTGAGGATCGGCACGATCGGGTTGAGGCAGATCACCAGGTCGGCGCCGCGCTGGATCGCGAGGTTGATGTGCGCGGTCTTCTTGACCCCGCCGTCGACGTAGTCCCGGCCGCCGATCCGGATCGGGCGGTACAGGCCGGGCAGCGCGGTGGAGGCCTGCACGGCCTTCGAGATCGAGACGTCGCGCCAGCCCTTCTCGCCGAACGGCACCGCGTCGCCGGTGTCGAGGTCGACGGCGACGACGATCAACTCGCGGTGCAGGTCGCGGAAGTGGTCGGTGCGGCCGTGGTCGCGGAACAGGCGGGCGAGGTATTCCTGCACCCCCGAGTTGTCGAGCAGGCCGGGGGGCAGCAACTGGAACAGCGTGAAGAACGCGTCCGCTGCGCTGCGTCCTTCCCGGGAAAGGGCCGCCAGCACCGCGTCCGCGATCACCCGCGGCGCGCGCGACGTCCGCTTCAGATACTCGCCCAGCCCCAGCTTGAAGAGCGGCGCTTCCGCGACGCCGAAGGGAGTCCGGCTGCGGGCGGCGACCTCGTCGTAGAGCTGGCGGGGCGAGAGGCCGTTGGCGAGCAGCGAGGCGACGAACGCGCCGCCGCTGATCCCGACGTAGAGGTCGAGGTCGAGCATGCTGCGGTCGAGCAGGTCCTCGAGCGCGCGCAGGCAGCCGATCTCGTAGACGGCGCCGGTGATGCCACCGCCGGCGCAGACCAGAGCGACCTTGCGCTTGCGGCGCAGGCGCTTGCGAAGAGGGCGGGGAGCGGCGGCGGCAGGGGCCAAGGGACCTCCCTGGGGAGGGAACCGGGGGTGGCCGCGGAATGCTCCACGACCACCCGAAGTGTATCAGCGCCGCGCGTCAGGACGAGGAAGTCAGCGGCGCTTCATCCCGTCGATCTTGCGGGAGAGTTCGTCGACCTTGCGCGAGAGGGTGACCACCTCCTCGCGGCTCGGGATGTTGACGGCGGCGAGCGCGTTGCGCACGGCGTCGTCGACCAGCTTCGAGACCGCCTTGCGCTCCTTGTCGAGGCGGTGCTGGAGCTTGCCGGCCTGCGACTCGAGCTGCTTCAACGCGGCCTTGCGCTCCTTGTCGAGCCGGGTCCGCAGGTGGGCGACGACGCCGGCGGCGTCCTTGGCGTCCAGCTTGTTCTTCTTGAGCAACAGGTGGATCTGCTTCTCGGCCTCGGCCTGGGCGTTGTGGATCGCGGCCAGGGTCTGGGCCCAGGCGTTCTGCAAGGCGCCCTGGGGGGCGGCGGACTTCTTGGCGCGCGCGGGGCGCGGGGTCTTCTTGGCGGCCATCTCGACTACTCCTTCTTGCGGCCCCGCGGCGTGCGAGCCTTGGGGGCGGGGGGCGGCTCGCGCCGCTCCGGTGCCTTGAACAAGCCCTGGAGGCGGGACTCGAGCCCGCGCTGGGCATCTCCGAGCAGGTTGTGCAGGGTGCCGGTGATCTCCTGGCGCAGCGCCAGCGCCTCCTCGATCGACAGCCGGCCGCGCGCGATCAGCTCCGAGGCGATGCGCTCGGCCTCGTGGCGGGCGCGCTCGGCGGCGTGCTGCGGGCTCCAGTCGTGGAGGGCGTTGTCGCCGTAGCTCAGGCGAACCAGGCGCACGAGCAGGGGGCGGGGGATCGAGGCCGCCCGCTGCTTGAGGCCCTCGAGCAGGACCTGGGCGAGGGTGACGCTGGTCAGGTCGTCGCCCGTGCGCTGGTCGACGACCTGGATCTCGGCTCCGCTCGCGGCCAGGGAGCCGAGATCGTCGAGCGTGACGTAGCGCCGTGCGACGGTGTCGTAGAGCTTCCGGTTGCCGTAGCGCCGGATGGTGCGGACTTCGCCGTTCACGCCCCCAAATTTAACGCGGCGCGTCAGGGATGTCAAGAGAATAACGCGGTGCGCTAGTCGTTCAGCGGGTCTCTAGATGGAGGTGGAGGTCCGCTTCGGCCGGCGGGGAGCGGTGGAAGCGCCGGATGCGCAGCAGGCCGAAGGCCGTGCCGCAGAGCAGCGAGAACAGCACCAGCAGGCTGGTGAAGGTCAGCGACGACACGAACACGCCGAACAGGTCGAAGACCGGCTTCTCGACCTTGATCCAGGTGACGATCTCGGGCGGCGGGGGATTCACTTGCGGGCGGCCTTCTTCTTCACTGTAGGAGCCGGCGTCCGCCGCGTCAACCGCTCCTCGCCGCGGTTCAGGACCTTCAGGTAGGACCGCACGCCCTCGAGCAGCGCGCGGGCGATGTGCTCGCGGTGAGCCTGGGTCTTGAGCTGCTTCTCCTCCTCGGGGTGCGAGAGGAAGGCGATCTCGGCCAGGATGCTCGGCATGTTGGCGCCGATCAGCACGTAGAACGGCGCCGTGCGCACGCCGCGGTCCGTCGCGCTCAGCGGGTTGACCGGCTTGAGACCCCCCACCAGCGCCTCGTGGATCGAGGCCGCGAAGTCCCGGCTCTCGTCGATCTTGCTGTTGAGCGTGATCTTGCGGACGAGGCCCTGGAGGTCCTTCAGGGTCGCCTGCGAGATGGCGTTCTCGCGGGCCGCGACCTCTTCCGCATGCGCGTCCTTCGCGAAGCTCAGGAAGTAGGTCTCGACGCCGCGCGCCCGCGGGCTGCGGCTGCTGTTGGCGTGGATCGAGAGGAACAGGTCCGCGCCCTTCGAGTTGGCGATCGCGGTGCGCTCCTCGAGCGGGATGAAGACGTCGGAGTCGCGGGTCAGCACCACCTCGGCGCCGAGCTCGGTCTCGACGAGACGCGCCAGCTTCAGCGCGATGTCGAGCACGAGGTCCTTCTCCTGGAGACCGTGGCGGCCGATCGACCCGGGGTCGTGGCCGCCGTGGCCGGCGTCGATCACGATCCTCCGCGCGCCGAGGCCGAGCTGGCGGGCGAGGCTGTAGTCGCCGGAGCGGTTGGTCTTCGGCGGCAGCGGCGCGGGCGTGACCTGGGCGTCCGCCGTGCGCGGCGCCGGCGCCGGCGTCGGCGTCGCGAGCGGGCTCGGCGTCGGCGCGGGCGGGAGTATCGGCCGGGGCGTCGCGACCGGCGTCGGCAGGGGAGTCGGGATCGGGGTGGGCTCGGGTGTGGGGGCCGGCGGCGGGACCGGGGTCACCGTGGGGACAGGCGGAGTCGACGCCGGCGTCGGGATCGGCGTGGGAATCGGTGTCGGAACGGGTGTCGGAATCGGCGTGGCCGCCGCGGCCGGGGTCGGCGCGGGTGGGGGAGGCGGCGTCGGCGCCGGGGCCGCCTGAGCCATCGCCCTGCGCGACTTGCCGCGGACGTCGACCACCAGCCGTGCGGGGTCGGGCAGGAAGAAGATGTTGTGCTCCGAGACGTCCCCGAAGTCCAGCACGACCCGGATCACGCCTTCGCGGTTGGGCGCGACCCGGACCTGCTCCAGCAGCCCGTCGCCGACCGGGAACTGGCGGTCGGTCACGTTGGGGTGCAGGCGGGTGCCGAGCAGGTCGATCCACAGCCGGTCGGGGTCGGGGATCCGCTCGTACTTGTACTCGACCTCGCGCTCGAGGTCGATCACGACGCGGGTCGAGGAGTCGCCGCTCCAGGAGCGCAGGTTGAAGACCTGAGCGAGGTCCGCCCGGGTCGGCGTCGGCACCGGCCGGGCCGGCGACTCGCGGCGCAGCGCGTCGCGCACCTGGCGGGCCCGCCGCGCGTTGGGGTAGGTGTCGAGGTACGCCTTGCCGACGGTGGCCGTCTGCTTCGCGTCGCCGGAATCGACGGCCAGTTCCCAGGCCTTCCACAGCGCCGTCTCGCCCTTGGAGCTGCTCGGATACTCGCTGACGACCATCCGGTAGGAGCGGATCGCGTCGGCGGCGTAGCGGCGGTCCTTGAAGCGGCTCGCCATCCCGGAGTACAGGTCGCCGATCGCCAGCAGCGCGTCGTCGCAGTACGGGCTGCGGGGGTAGCGGGCGACGATCCTGCGATAGGCCATCACGGCCTTTTCCCACTCCGCCCGGCGCGCCTTCTTCGCGGTCGACTTCTGCAGCGACGCGGAGACGCGCTGGGCCTCGAGGAACAGCGCGCGGTCCGGCCCCGCGGCCTCCGCCGCCGGGGCGCAGAGCAGCGCGCCCGCCAGCAGCAGGCCGAGCGCGAGACAGGGGCCCGAACGCCTCGGGCGGGGCGTGGCCGCGATCACTTCGGCCAGGCGTCCACCTGGGTGTAGTAGTCGGCGGGGACCAGGATCTCGCGGGGCCGGGAGCCGTCGGCGGGGCCGATGATGCCGTCGCGCTCCATGATGTCGATCAGGCGGCCGGCGCGCGAGAAGCCGATCCGGAAGCGGCGCTGCAGCATCGAGGTCGAGGCCTGCCCGGACGAGACGACGAAGCGCACCGCCTCGTCGAACAGCTCGTCGCGGTCGTCGGGCTCGAGCGCCTCCTGAGGCTTCTCGGGCTTGCCCACGCTGTCGTCGAAGACGGGCGCGCCCGTCTGGCGCAGGAACTCGGTGACGCGGGCGATCTCGTGCTCGGACACGTAGGCCCCGTGCACGCGCAGCAGGCGGGCGGAGCCGGGCGGCAGGAATAGCATGTCGCCGCGGCCGAGGAGCTGCTCGGCGCCGATCGAGTCGAGGATCGTGCGCGAGTCGACCCGGGCCGAGACGCGGAACGAGATGCGCGAGGGGAAGTTGGCCTTGATCAGGCCGGTGATCACGTCGACCGAGGGCCGCTGGGTGGCGAGGATCAGGTGGATGCCGACCGCGCGCGCCATCTGGGCGAGGCGGGTGATCGCCTCCTCGACCTCGTTGGAGCTGACCATCATCAGGTCGGCCAGTTCGTCGATCACGATCACGATGTAGTGGAGCGGCTTGAGCTCCTCGCCGTCGTCCGCGGTCGCGCCCTGGCCCCGGATGATCTGGTTGTACTGCTGGATGTTGCGCACGCCCTGGGCCGCCAGCCGGCGGATCCGCTTCTCCATCTCGCCGACGGCCCACTTGAGCACGTTGGCGGCCATCTTGGGATCGGTCACGACCGGGGCCAGCAGGTGGGGGATGTTCTCGTAGACGCCGAGCTCCAGCCGCTTGGGGTCGATCAGGATCAGCCGCACCTCGTCGGGCGAGGTCTTGAACAGGATGCTGGAGATGATGCAGTTGAGGCCGACGCTCTTGCCGGTGCCGGTGGCGCCGGCGATCAGCAGGTGCGGCATGGTCGCCAGGTCGGTGACGTAGGTGTCGCCGCTGACGGTCTTTCCGAGCGCGAGCGTGAGCGGGGAGTGAGAACGACGGAAGGCGTCGGACTCCAGGATCTCGCGCAGCGAGATGGTCTCGCGCACCTCGTTCGGGATCTCGATGCCGACCGAGCTCTTGCCGCTCATGCGGTCGATGCGGATCGACTCGGCCTCGAGGCCGAGGGCGAGGTCGTCGGCGAGGCCCACGATCTTCGAGTACTTGACGCCCGCGTCGGGCTTGAACTCGTAGGTCGTGACGACCGGCCCGGGGTGGATCTCGGCGACCTGGCCCATCACCCCGAACTCGCCGCTCTTGGCCTGCAGGACGCGGGCCCGCTCGAACAGCCGCTGCTTGTCCTGGCCGGCGCCGGGCTTGGGAGCGTCGAGCAGGGTCGTCGGCGGCAACCCGCCGGGAGTGGCGGGGGGCAGAGACGCCGGGTCGACTGCCGCCGGCTTCGCCTTGCGCTTGCGCGCAGCGGGCGCGGGAGCGGCCGCGGCCTCGGCCGCGGGCGCCGGCTCGGGCGAGAACGAGATCGCCTTCTGCTCGGGAGCGCGCGGTGCGGGCGCCTCTTCTTCCGGCGCGTCGAGGTCGAGCCCGGCCTCCTCGAACAGGTCGCCGTCCTCGCCGCCCGCGCCGCGGGCGACGCGCCGGACCCGCGGCAGGGTGTCGGCTTCCTTCTCGCGCTCCTTCTGCAGGTGCTTGCGCACGACCTCGGCGCGCAGCTTCTCCTTGCGCCGCGCCTCGCGATAGTGCGCCCAGGCGGTGGCGATCGCAGCCGCCCGCGCGGTCACGCGGGCCCAGATCGCGTGCAGCATGGAGGAGAACGAGAACTGGGTGGCCAGGATCACCGCGACGATCAACGTGGTGCAGACGACGATGTAGGCGCCGGCGCGCCCGAACGAGGCGGAGAGCAGCTCGCGCAGCAGCTCGCCGGCGGCTCCGCCGGCGCCCACGGGCTGGCCCTCCATCACGATCGTGCCGACGGTGAGCGCCAGCAGCGCGGTCAGCGAGAGCACCAGCAGCGCGACCCCGGTGAGCTTCGTGTACGGCGCCTCGACCGGCCGGCACCAGAACAGCTTCCAGCCGAACAGGGTGAGCGCGATCGGCAGCACCAGCGCCGCGATGCCGAAGAGCTGGCCGAGGAACAGCTCGGCCAGGAACGCGCCGAACGGGCCGATGAAGTTGCGCACGACGGCGCCCTGGTCGCCGGCCTTGAACCAGAAGGCGGGGTCGCGGGGATCGTAGGTCGCGAGGCTGATCAGCAGCATCAGCGCCAGCGCGAACGACACCAGGCCGAAGAACTCGGCGACGCGGGTGGCGCGGGTGGCGGGGACGGGGGAGGGCACGCTAGATCTCCATCACCACGGGAATGACCATCGGCCGGCGCTGGGTGCGTCGCCGGAAGAAGCGCTTCATCTCCTGGCGCAGGCGCTCGCGGACGAGCGCCGCGTCGCCCCGCTCGTCCGCGGGGTGGGCGTCGACGGCCGAGAGCAGGGCACGGCTCGCCTCGGCCAGCAGCTCCGGCCGCTGGCCGTCGTCGACGAAGCCGCGGGTCACGATCTGGGGAACGCCGCAGGTCCGGCCGCTGCCGCGCTCGACGACGACGATCGGCACCACGATGCCGTCGGCGGCCAGCGCGCGGCGGTCGCGCAGCACGATGTCCTCGACCTCGTCGCCGCTCGCGCGGTCGAGCGGCACCCGGCCGGCCTCGACGCGGCCCACGCGGCGCGCGCCGTCGGCGGAGATCGCCAGCACCTCGCCGTCTTCGATCAGGAGGACCCGCTCGGCGCCGAGCCCGGCCTCTGCCGCCAGCCGTGCGTGACGGGCCAGCATCCGGTACTCGCCGTGCACCGGCACCAGGTACTGCGGCCGCACCAGCCGCAGCAGTTCGACCGCATCCTCGCGCGAGCCGTGGCCGGAGACGTGGACCTTCGCGACGCCGGGGTGGATCACCTCGCAGCCGGTGCGCAGCAGGTTCGAGATCAGGCGCGAGACGGCGCGCTCGTTGCCCGGGATCGCCCGCGCGGAGAGCACGACCGTGTCGCCGGGGCCGACCCCGATCTCGGGGTGTTCGCCGCGGGCGATCGCGGCCAGCGCCGAGAGCGGTTCGCCCTGGGAGCCGGACACGAACAGGCACAGCTTCGCCGGGTCGGCATCGGCCACGGCGTAGAGCGGGACGACCTCGCCCTCGGGCAGGCGCAGCGCGCCGAGCTCGCGGGCGACCTCGGCGTTGTCCGCCATCCGCCGGCCGACGAAGCCGACGCGGCGGCCCTGGCGGCGGGCGAGATCGGCCACGCGCTGGATGCGCGGGACCGAGGTCGCGAAGCAGGAGACGAGCAGCTTGCCGCGGGTGCGGGCGAGCGCCTCCTCGAAAGCCGGCACGACCGCGCCTTCGCCGGGCGTCGTGCCTTCGACCTCGGCGTTGGTCGAGTCCGAGAGCAGGGCAAGCACGCCGCGGTCGCCCCAGGCGGCCAGCGCCTCGACGTCGGTGCGCTGTTCCTCGGGCTCGTCGAGGCCGAGCTTGAAGTCGCCGGACACCATCACGGTGCCGGCCGGGGTCTCGATCGCCAGCGCCAGCGAGTCGATCACGCTGTGGGCGACCCGGATCGGGTGGATGCGGAACGGCCCGAGTTCGACCGGCTGGCCGGGCACCAGGGTCCGCAGGTCGGCGCCGGTGACGCCGCGGTCGCGCAGCCGCCGGCGGGCGAAGCCGAGCGTCAGCCGCGAGCCGTAGACCGGGACAGGGCAGGCCTGCAGGGCGAAGGCCAGCGAGCCGATGTGGTCCTCGTGGCCGTGCGTCAGGAGCACCCCGTGCAGGGTGCCGGGCGTCTGGAGGTACGCGTAGTCGGGGACGATGCAGTCGACGCCCGGCTGGTCGGCGCCCGCGAAGAGGATTCCGGCGTCGATCAGCAGGCGGTGGCCGGACCACTCCATCACCAGGGCGTTCAGGCCGAATTCGCCCAGGCCCCCGAGCGGGATCAGCCGCAGGCCGTCAGTCGCTTCGTCCAAGGGCGGAAAATAGCCTCGCAAACTCCACTACGGATAGCGTTTCCGCACGGCGGCTGCCCGCGATGTTGAGCAACCTCAAGTGATGCTTGAGGTGAGGATAGCTATCTTGCAGATTGTTTTCAAGAGTTCTTCGCCGCTGCCGGAAGGCCTGGAGGACGAATTTCTCGAACCCGGCCGGGTCGTCGACAGGTTCCCGGGGGGCAGGAAGGGGCCTGATACGGAGCACGGCCGAGTCCACCTTCGGCGGCGGCTCGAAGGCCCCGGGCGGGAAGCGCAGCGGGATGTCGAGGTCGGCCCAGAGCCCCCAGAGCACCGAGAGCACGCCGTACTCCTTCGAGCCCGGCGGCGAGGCGACCCGGGACGCGACCTCGTCCTGCAGCATCACGTGCAGGTCGGCGATGCGGTCGCGCAGTTCCAGGAAGCGGCGGAGCAGGGGGCTGGAGATGTAGTACGGCAGGTTGCCGACGAGTCGCGTGCCCGGGGGGCACAGGGCGCGCAGGTCGACCGCCAGCGCGTCGCCGCGGACCAGCGTGACGTTCGCGGGCAGCCGCGGTTCGAGGCGGTCGGCCAGCGCCGCATCGAGCTCGATCGCGGTGAGACGCGCGACTCGGGGTGCGAGCGGGAGCGTCAGCGCGCCCGCGCCGGGCCCGATCTCGAGGAAGTGCTGGCCGGGGCGCGGGTCGATCACGCGCAGCAGGCGCTCGACCGAGGCGAAGCGGAGGAAGTGCTGACCGAGTCGACGCGGCACGCGCGGAAGGTAACATCCCGCGATGCGCGAACGCCTCCACATCGCCTTCGTCGTCTCGGAGCTGGTGCCGTGGGTCAAGACCGGCGGCCTGGCCGACGTCTCCGCCGCGCTGCCCAAGGCGCTGGCGAAGCTCGGCCACAAGGTCACGATCTTCGTGCCGCGGTACGGCACGATCGGCTTCCCGGCGGGCGAGTTCCTGGGTTCGGTCCACGTGCCGGTGGACGACCCGCGGCGCAGCGCGGGCTTCTACCACGCGTCTCCGCAGCCCGGCGTCAACGTCGTGTTCGTCGAGCAGCCGACCTTCTACGACCGCCCCTGGCCCTACGGCCGCGGCAACGACGACTACGGCGACAACCCGCAGCGCTTCGCGTTCCTGGCGCGGGCCGCGCTCGAGTACTTCCGCTCGCGCGGGGAGCGGCCGGACGTGTTCCACGCCCACGACTGGCAGGCGGGTCTCGTGCCCGTGTACCTGAAGGCGTTCTACTGGGACGACCCGACGCTGTACCGGTCGCCGTGCGTGTTCACGATCCACAACATGGCCTACCAGGGCAACTTCGCGAGGGAGACGCTCGACGTGCTGGGGCTGCCGCGCCACCTGGGCACCGCCGACGGGCTCGAGTACCACGGCGGGATCAGCTTCATGAAGGGCGGGCTGCTGTTCTCCGAGGCGGTCACCACGGTGTCGCCGACCTACGCGCAAGAGATCCAGCGCCCGGAGCACGGGTACGGACTCGAAGGAGCCGTGCGGGCGCGGGGCGGCGAGGTGTCCGGCATCCTCAACGGCGTCGACTACGACGAGTGGGACCCCCGGGTCGACCGCTTCATCGCCCGCCGCTACTCGGCCGACGACCTCGCGGGCAAGGCGGCGTGCAAGGCCGACCTTCTGCAGGCGTTCGGCCTGCCCGCCGAGCCCGACCTCCCGGTGGTCGGGGTCATCTCGCGGCTCGTCGCCCAGAAGGGCTTCGACATCGTCACGGGCGCCTGGTGGGACCTGCTCAACCGGCCGCTCCGCCTCGTGGTGCTGGGCACCGGCGAGCCGGCCGTCCAGGCGGGCTTCGCCGAGATGGCCCGGCGGGCGCCGGATCGCGTCGCGGTGCGCTTCGAGTACGACAATGCGCTGGCCCACAAGGTGGAGGCGGGCTCCGACCTGTTCCTCATGCCCTCGCGCTTCGAGCCGTGCGGGCTGACCCAGATGTACTCGCTCCGCTACGGGACCGTGCCCGTCGTGCGCTCCACCGGGGGCCTCGTCGACACGGTGGAGCCGTGGGACGCGGTCCGGGGCACCGGAACCGGCTTCCGCTTCGACCACGCTGACGGCACGGGCCTGATGTGGGCCCTGGACCAGGCGCTCGCCGAGTTCGCGGACCGCCCCTCGTGGGAGCGCCTGATGCGCAACGGGATGGAGAAGGACTTCTCGTGGGAGCGCTCGGCGCGGGCGTACCTGGAGGTCTACGAGCGGGCGCTCGGCCAGGTCGGCTGACCCCACCGCTAGTGGTGCGCGAGGGCCCCGGGCCCCGTATACTGCGCCCCGGAGGTTCGACGCGCCCATGGCGGACAACATCGAGCAGGTCACCGATTCCACCTGGGAAGCCCAGGTGCTGCGCTCCCCGCTGCCGGTTCTCGTGGATTTCTGGGCGGAGTGGTGTCAGCCCTGCGTCCGCATGGTGCCCGACCTCGAGGCCGTGGCCAGCCAGTTCGCCGGCAAGCTGAAGGTCGTCAAGGTCGACGTCCAGACCAACGACCGCGTCGCCGACCAGTACGCGGTCCAGAACCTGCCGACGCTGTTCGTGTTCAAGGGCGGCATGGTCGCGGAGCAGCGGATCGGCAAGCTCTCGCGCCAGGATCTGGTCAAGCTCGTCCAGCCCTATGTGGGGTGAGAGCTAGTCGATCTCCATCAGAGTGTCGCGAGGCCGCTCGCGGGTCCGTTCGGGCGCCGCTTCGTCGGGCAGCAGCGGGGGCGGGGCTGGTCTCGTGACCTTTCGCGCCGGAGTCGGCTCGGGTGCGGGCGGCGTCAGGAGCAGCGCTGCTTCGGTCGCCCGAGCCTCGGCTCCGGGCACGTCGCCCGCGCCGTAGAGCCGCACCCACGCGCGCAACAGGGGGTCGACGAAGTAGTAGCGCTTGCCGTCCATGCGCAGCACGTCGACGTCCACGGCGGCCGAGAGGTAGTCCTTGACCGCGCCCGGCGAGCGCTCCAGCCGGCGGAACACCGCGGTCAGGTTGCAGCCCTCGTCGCGGGCGACCTCCCACAGCACCGCCTTGGCCATCGCGTAGGAGCGGCTGCGCAGCAGCAGCGTCTCCCAGGTCGCCCGCAGCAGCCGCTCGAGCGGCTGGCCGGGTGCCATGCCCGCGGTCCACGACGACTCGAGCGAGTCGCCGGGCTCGACCGCGTCGAGCAGGGCGCGCAGCGCGGCCGGGCGCCCGCCGGCCAGGGCGATCGCCGCCTCGGCCTGGACGCCGCGGAGCGCGGCCTCGTCGCGCGCCTCTTCCGGCGCGAGCGGCGGAATCGGGCAGGCGGCGGCGCTGCCGAACAGCCGCGCGGCGGCCGTGGGGAAGGAGGTCGCCAGCACCGCCCGGCCGCCGCGCCGTCCGATCGACGCGGCGAACAGGTCGGCCACGTCGCGCAGGCCCTCGAAGAAGCCGAGGGCCCTCAGCTCCGTCGGTTCGTCCAGCAGCAGCACCAGCGGGCGATCGCCGACCTCGCGGGCCTCCGCGAACAGCGCCGCCAGCGCCTTCACGGCCGCGACCTCGCCCTCGCGGCCGCGGCGGACGGCCGCCTCGAGCGGCGCGAGCGTCCGATCGTCGAGGCCCGCGGCCCGCGCCGACGAAGCGCCCGCGCGGGCCAGGTGCAGCGGCGACGCCGCCGCGAAGAACAGGTCCAGCCGCCAGGCGGCGGCGCCGGCGTGCCGGAGCACGGCCGCCAGGTCGTGGAGCAGCGTCGACTTGCCCGCACCCGGAGGTCCCGAGAGCAGGAGCGGCGGACCCGACAGGGCCTGCCGCGCGACGTCCTCGGCGAGCGCCGGCCGCGGGAACCGCGGCCCGTCCATCACCCGCGGTCGAGCATGGGGATGCGCACGCCGCGCTCGCGCGCGACCTGCGCGGCCCGCTCGTAGCCGGCGTCGACGTGCCGCATCACGCCGGTGCCGGGATCGGTGGTCAGCACCCGCTCCAGCCGCTGCGCCGCGGCGTCCGTGCCGTCGGCGACGACGACCATGCCGGCGTGGATCGAGTAGCCCATGCCGACGCCGCCCCCGTGGTGGACCGAGACCCAGGTCGCGCCGGCCACCGCGTTGAGCAGGGCGTTGAGGATCGGCCAGTCGGCGACCGCGTCGGAGCCGTCCTTCATCGCCTCGGTCTCGCGGTTGGGGGAGGCGACCGAGCCGGCGTCGAGATGGTCGCGGCCGATCACGATCGGCGCCCTGACCTTGCCGCTGCGCACCAGCTCGTTGAAGCGCAGGCCCATCTTCGCGCGCTCGCCGTAGCCCAGCCAGCAGATGCGCGCAGGCAGGCCCTGGAACGCGACCCGCTCGCGGGCCAGCGTGATCCAGCGCCGCAGCGCCTGGTCCTCGGGGAAGGTCTCGAGCACCGCGGCATCCGTCACCGCGAGGTCCTCGGGGTCGCCCGAGAGCACCGCCCAGCGGAACGGGCCCTTGCCCTCGCAGAACAGCGGGCGGATGTAGGCCGGCACGAAGCCGGGGAAGTCGAAGGCGTTGGCCACCCCCGCCTTCTGCGCCTCGGCCCGGATGTTGTTGCCGTAGTCGAAGACGACGGACCCGAGCTGCTTGAGCGCCAGCATGCCGCGCACGTGGTCGGCCATGCTGCGGCGCGCCTCGGCCATGTAGTGCGCCGGGTCGGAGGTGCGCAGCGCGAGCGCCGCCTCGTAGCTCATGCCGTTCGGCACGTAGCCGTTGAGGGGGTCGTGGGCGCTGGTCTGGTCGGTGACGAGGTCGGGCACCACGCCGCGCTTCGCCAGCTCCGGCAGCACGTCCGCGGCGTTGCCGAGCAGCCCGATCGAGAGCGCGCGGCCCTCCTTCTGCGCGGCTGCCGCGAGCGACAGCGCCTCGTCGAGCGACTCGCACGAGGTGTCGAGGTAGCGCGTCTCCAGACGGCGCTGGATGCGGTGGCGATCGACCTCGACGCAGAGGCAGACACCCTCGTTCATCGTGGCGGCCAGCGGCTGGGCGCCGCCCATGCCGCCGAGGCCCGCCGTCACCACCAGCTTGCCCTTCAGGCTGCCGCCGAAGTGCTGGCGGGCGGCCTCGGCGAAGGTCTCGAACGTGCCCTGCAGGATGCCCTGCGACCCGATGTAGATCCACGAGCCCGCGGTCATCTGGCCGTACATCATCAGGCCCTTGCGGTCGAGCTCGTAGAAGTGCTCCCAGTTGGCCCAGGCGGGGACCAGCATCGAGTTGCTGAGGATCACGCGGGGCGCGTCCGCGTGGGTGCGGAACACGCCGACCGGCTTGCCGGACTGGACCAGCAGCGTCTCGTCGTCGCCGAGCTCGCGCAGGGAGCGCACGATCGCGTCGAAGCACTCCCAGTTGCGGGCGGCGCGGCCGATTCCGCCGTAGACGACGAGGTCCGCGGGGCGCTCGGCGACGTCCGGGTCCAGGTTGTTCATCAGCATCCGCAGCGCCGCTTCCTGCTGCCACGACTTGCAGGAGATCTCGGTGCCGCGCGGGGCGCGGATGGTGCGGGAGGGAGTCGCGGTCGCGGTCGTCACATCAGCCACCTTTGGTTGTTGGTGGTCTCGTCGCGCGCCAGGTCGTAGGGGGCGGACTTGCCGCCGCGGATCAGGCGCAGGTTCTTGCGCAGCTTGTGCTCGCGCGGCACGCGGGGCGCGTTCATCAGGCGCTCGGCCTGGCCGATCAGCAGCACGGCGGCGATCAACAGCCCGAGCCAGATCGACCAGACCTTGATCCCCAGCGCCAGCGAGACCACGGCGGTGACCGCGGCCGCGGCGGACAGGGTCACGGCACCGGCGAACCAGCGCGGGCGGGGATTCGGCAGCAGGCTCATCGCACCCTCACTCCAGCGTACCGCAGGCGGCCTCGGCCGCGGCCACCAGCGCACCCGTGCGGCACAGCGCGGCCACGGCTTCGATGTCGGGCGACAGGAAGCGGTCGTGATCCCACGCCGGCGCGACGCCGCGGACCAGCGCGTGCACGGCCTCGAGCGGCGCCGACGAGCGCAGCGGCCGCCGCATCTCCAGGGCCTGGCAGGCGGCCAGCAGCTCGGCGGCCAGGATGCGTCGCACGTTGCGCGTGACCTGGGCAGCCTTGCGGGCCGCGATCGGGCCCATCGAGACGTGGTCCTCCTTGTTCGCGGAGGTCGGGATCGAGTCGACGCTCGCGGGGTGGGCGAGCGACTTGTTCTCGGAGGCCAGCGCGGCGGCCGTGACGTGGCCCATCATGAAGCCCGAGTGCAGCCCGCCCTCGGGAGTCAGGAACGCGGGCAGGCCGCCGGAGAGCGCGGGGTTGACGAGGCGCTCCATGCGCCGCTCGGACAGCGCGCCCAGCTCGGCGACCGCGATCGACATCGTGTCGGCGGCGATCGCCACGGGCTCGCCGTGGAAGTTGCCGCCGGAGAGCAGCTCGCCTTCGGCCGCGAACACCATCGGGTTGTCGGTCGCCGCGTTCATCTCGATCTCGACGGTGCGCGTCACGTAGGCGAGCGCGTCGCGCACGGCGCCGTGGACCTGCGGCATGCAACGCAGCGAGTAGGCGTCCTGCACCTTGCCGCAGCCGCGGTGCGACTCGCGCAGCGGGCTGTCGGCGAGCAGCCGCTTGAGGTTGCGGGCCGCCGCCTGCTGGCCGGGGTGCGGGCGGGCCGCGTGGATGCGCGGGTCGAAGGCCACGTCGGTGCCCTCCAGCGCGTCGAGGGTCAGCGCGCCGACGACGTCCGCCAGCGCGACCAGCCGCCAGGCCTCGCACAGCGCGAGCCCGGCCACCGCCGTCATGAACTGGGTGCCGTTGATGAGGGCCAGGCCCTCCTTGGCCTCGAGCGCGATCGGCGCGAGGCCGAGCGCCGCGAGCGCGTCACGGGCGGGCTGGCGGCGACCGCCGTGCACGCACTCGCCTTCGCCGACGAGCGCGAGCGCGAGGTGGGCGAGCGGGGCCAGGTCACCCGACGCGCCGACCGAGCCCTGGCTCGGCACCACCGGGTGCAGCCCGTGGTTGATCAGGTCGAGCAGGCGTTCCAGCGTTTCCGGCCGCACGCCGCTGAAGCCGCGGGCCAGCACGTTGGCGCGCAGCACCATCAGCGCCCGGGTCTCGGCCTCGGGCAGCGGGTCGCCGACGCCCGCCGCGTGGCTGCGCACGAGGTTGAGCTGCAGCTCGCGCACGCGATCCTGCGGGATCACGACGTCGGCGAAGTTGCCGAAGCCGGTGTTGACGCCGTAGACGACGCGGTTCTCGCGCACGGCGCGGTCGACCACCTCGCGGGCGGCGGCGACGACTTCGCGCGCGGCGGGGGCCAGCGCGACCCGCGCGTGGCCGGCCGCGATCGCCTCGAGCGCGGGCAGGTCGAGGCTGAGGCCGTCGAGGACCAGGGTGGGAAGGGCGGACTCCGGACCGGGGGCGGGGGCTGTCGGGAAGGACATGGCGGAGCGGGCGGAGAATATCACGCGGGGTGAGTGCGCCCGCGCGCGGGCCGCGGTTGCCGGCGGGCCTCGGGCGCGGCTATCCTCCGTGTTCGCTGACATGAACTCCAGGCCACCCCAGGTTCCCGAGCACGGGGCGCGACGCAACGTCGCGCCCGGGGTCGCCCTCCGCCCGCAGGCCTCCGGCCGCTGATCCGGGCACGCCGGCCGCGTGGCCGGCGCCGAACGACAGAGACTCGAGAGAGCAGGAAACCGCATGCCGAACATCGTGGTCGTGGGCACCCAGTGGGGTGACGAGGGCAAGGGCAAGATCGTCGACCTGCTGACCGGCCGGGTCCAGGTCGTCGCCCGCTACAACGGCGGACACAACGCGGGCCACACCGTGATCGCCAACGGCAGGAAGTTCGCGCTGCGGCTGATCCCGTCCGGGATCCTGCACGAGGGGGTGTTGTGCCTGATGGGCCCGGGCATGGTGGTCGAGCCCGAGGCCTTCGAGACCGAGACCGAGGGGCTGCGCGAGGCGGGCGTCGAGGTGGCCGACAACCTGCTCGTCTCGGATCGCGCCCACGTGATCCTGCCGCACCACTTCGAGCTCGAGAAGCTGTGGGAGGAGCGCCGCAAGATCGGCACCACGCGGCGCGGCATCGGGCCCGCGTACGAGGACAAGGCGGGCCGGCGCGGGATCCGCCTCGGCGACCTGCTGCGGCCGGCGGCGCTGCCCGAGAAGCTGGCGCTGGCCCGCGATCACTACGAGATGGTCTGCCGCGGCGCCGGAGTCGCGCCGGCCGTCGACTGGGCGGCGCTGGTCGATCGCCTCGCGGCTTTCGGCGAGCGCCACCGCTCGCGGATCGTCGACGTCGCGATGGTGCTGCACGCGCAGCTCGCCCGCGGCTACTCGGTGCTGTGCGAGGGCGCGCAGGCGACGCTGCTCGACCTCGACCACGGGACCTACCCGTTCGTGACGTCGTCCTCGGCGTCCGCGGGAGGGGCGGCGGTGGGCCTCGGCCTCGCGCCGACCCGGATCGATGCCGTGCTCGGCATCGCCAAGGCCTACACGACCCGCGTCGGCTCCGGCCCGTTCCCGACCGAGATGGGCGGGGAGCTCGAAGAGAAGGTGCGCGAGAAGGGCGGCGAGTACGGCGTCGTCACCCGCCGCCCGCGCCGCTGCGGCTGGTTCGACGGCGTCGCCACCCGCTACTCGGTGCGCGTCAACGGCGTCGACTCGCTGGCGATCATCAAGCTCGACGTGCTCGACGAGCTCGACGAGATCAGGGTCTGCACGTCCTATCGCCACGCGGGCGTGACGGTCGACGCGATGCCGGCGGACGTCGAGATGCTGGCCGAGTGCGAGCCGGTCTACGAGACGCTGCCCGGCTGGAAGTCGCAGACCGCGGGCCTGCGCGAGTTCGCGGACCTGCCGCAGGCGGCGAAGGACTACGTCACCCGCCTCGGCGAGATCGTCGGCGCCGAGGTCGGCCTCGTCTCCACGGGCCCCGACCGCGACGACACGATCCTGATCGGCCGCAGCGCACTGGCCACCTGGTTCGCCTAGCGCGGGGCGCGTCGGGCAGGCCGTCCGCGGCCGATGCTACGATCGGGCGCGGGCCGTTAGCTCAGTGGTAGAGCACCTGCCTTTTAAGCAGAGAGTCGAGGGTTCGATCCCCTCACGGCCCACCAGCCGCCAGCCATGTCGCCACGTGGCTTGTGTTACCTTCCCGGCTCCACACGACCATGTACAAGGCCCGCAAGCTGGTCCGGCTGCCCGGACCCTTCCACATGCGCCACGGCGGCGTGCTGCCCGAGGTGGATGTCGCGTACGAGACCTGGGGCACGCTACGTCCCGCGAAGGACAACGCGATCCTGATCTTCACCGGGCTGTCGCCGGGCGCGCATGCTGCGTCGAGCGCCGAGGACCCGACGCCGGGCTGGTGGGAAGAGGTGGTCGGCCCGGGACAAGCGATCGACACCGATCGCTTCTTCGTCGTCTGCGTGAACTCGCTGGGGAGCTGCCACGGCTCGACCGGACCGGCCTCGGTCGACCCGCGCACGGGCAAGCCGTACCGCCTGAACTTCCCGTGCCTGACGATCGAGGACGTCGCGGCGGCCGGCCACGCCGCGGTGCGCGAGCTCGGCATCGAGCGGGTGCGCGCCGTGGTCGGCCCCTCGATGGGGGGCATGACCGCCATCGCGTACGCGATGCAGCATCCCGACGCCTGCGAGGCGCTCGTCACCATTTCCGCGGCCTGCCGCTCGCTGCCCTTCTCGCTGGCGATCCGCTCGATCCAGCGCGAGGCGATCCGCACCGACCCGGAGTGGAACGGCGGCGACTACGAGGGCAGGGGCCCGGTCAACGGGATGCGGCTGGCCCGCAAGCTGGGGCTGATGACGTATCGCTCGGCGAAGGAGTGGCGCGAGCGCTTCGGTCGCGAGCGGGCCGGCTTCCACGACGAGGAGCAGCTGTTCGGCATCGAGTTCGAGGTCGAGGCGTACCTCGAGATGCACGCCCAGAAGTTCGTCGGCACCTTCGACCCCAACTGCTACCTCTACCTGTCGCGGGCGATGGACATCTTCGACGTCGCCGAGCACGGCGGCTCGCTGGAGGCCGGCCTCGCGCGGATCAAGGCCCGGCACGCGCTGGTGATCGGCGTCGAGACCGACTTCCTGTTCCCGATCGACCAGCAGGCCGAGATCGCGCAGATCCTCCACAAGCAGGGCCGCGACGTGAAGTTCGCGCCGCTGACCTCGCTCCAGGGCCACGACTCGTTCCTCGTGGACATGGAACGCTTCTGCCCGGTGATCGGGGAGTTCCTGGACCGGATCTGAACCCCGCGGCGCGAGGCCGCCGGGCTCTAGTCGAGCGGCGGCCGCGCCTCGTGGTGGTTCGTCGCGCGCTGGTAGGCCGCGCCGAGCCGGAACAGCGTCGCCTCGTCGAACGGGCGGCCCACGAACTGCAGGCCCGCCGGCAGGCCACCGGCAAGGCCGCAGGGGAGCGAGATCCCCGGCAGGCCCGCGAGGTTCGCCGGCACCGTGAACACGTCGGCGAGGTACATCTGCAGCGGGTCGTCCGTCTTCTCGCCGAAGCGGAAGGCCGGGGTCGGCGTGGTCGGCGTCGCGATCGCGTCGCAGCTCTCGAACGCGCGTTCGAAGTCGCGGCGGATCAGCGTGCGGACCTGCTGCGCGCGCTTGTAGTACGCGTCGTAGTAGCCCGAGGACAGCACGAAGGTGCCGAGGATGATCCGGCGCTTGACCTCGGCGCCGAAGCCGCGGTCGCGGGTCTCGCCGTACTGCCGCTTCAGGTCCTCCGCCTCGACCCGCAGCCCGTAGCGCACGCCGTCGTAGCGGGCGAGGTTCGACGAGGCCTCGGCGGTGGCGACCAGGTAGTAGGTCGCGATCGCGTGCGGCGCGTGGGGCAACTCGACGGGGACGATCTCGGCGCCCTCGCGCTTCAGGTCGTCGAGTGCCGCCCGGAACAGGGTCTCGACCGCCGGGTCCAGGCCGCTGGCGATGAAGGCCTCCGGAACGCCGATGCGAAGGCCGCGCGCGCCCGATCCGAGCGAGGCGGTGAAGTCGGGCACGGGCTGGGCGGCGCTCGTGGAGTCGCGCTCGTCGCGGCCGAACAGCGCCTGCGCGCACAGCGCCGCGTCTTCGACCGTGCGGGCGAAGGGCCCGATCTGGTCGAGCGAGGACGCGAACGCGACCAGGCCGTAGCGGCTCACGCGGCCGTAGGTCGGCTTCAACCCGACGATGCCGCAAAGCGCCGCGGGCTGGCGGATCGAGCCGCCCGTGTCGGAGCCGAGCGACAGCGGCGACTGCGACGCGGCGACCGCCGCGGCGGAGCCGCCGGACGAACCGCCGGGGACGCGGGCGAGGTCCCACGGGTTGGCGGTGGGGAAGTACGCGCTGTTCTCGTTCGAAGAGCCCATCGCGAACTCGTCCATGTTGGTCTTGCCGATGACGACGGCCCCCGCCTGCTGCAGGCGGGCGACGGCGCTCGCGGTGTAGGGCGCGACGTAGCCCTCGAGGATCCGCGAGCCGCAGGTGGTGGGTTCGCCGGCGACGTGCAGCACGTCCTTGATCGCGACCGGCACGCCGGCCAGCGGCAGGGCCTCGCCCGCGGCGACGCGAGCGTCGACCGCCCGCGCTTCGGACAGGGCCTGCTCCTCGCGCACGCGCAGGAAGGCTCGCACGCGGGGATCGGTGGCCGCGACCCTGTCGAGATGGGCGCGGATCGACTCTTCGGCCGAGAACTCACGCCCGCGCACGCGGGCCGCCAGCGTCGCTGCCGTCTGCGTCCAGGCGGCGCTCATCCGCCGATCACCTTCGGCACCCGGAACAGGCCGTCCGCCGCGTCCGGCGCCGCGCCGAGGGCGGTCGCGCGCTCGAGCCCCGGCTGCGGCTCGGCCGGCTCCGCGCGCAGCGGCGTCTCCAGGCCGGCGTGACTCATCGGCGCCACCCCCTCCACGTCGAGGGCCTGGATCGACTCGGCGTACTCGAGGATCTGCTGGAGCTGGCGCGCGAAGCGCTCCTTCTCGTCGGCGGTGAGGGACAGCCGGGCGAGGCCCGCGACGTGCTCGACGGTGGCTTGGGTGACGTTGGCCATGAGGGCAGGAACTCTAGCATTTCGGCCCGCGCCGGGGCTTCTTGATAGACTGCGCCCGCATGGCGATTCCATTCGAACGGGGCGGCGGAGAGGGGCTCGTCGGCGGCTTCGCCGAGACCGTGATGCGCTCGATGTCGGACCCCGTCGGCCTGTTCCGGGGCGCCGAGGTGGGCGGGGTCGGCCGCAGCGTGGCCTACGCCACGGCGATCGGCACCTTCGTGCAGTGCGTGGGGCTGACCTACCTGCTGATCATGAGCTCGCTGGTCGACATCGGCTCCATGGCCCCGGAGCCGATGCGGCAGGCGTTCCGCGACGCTCTCCATCCCGTGGACCTGACGATCCAGCTCGTGCTGACCCCGATCCAGACCGCGATCGGCCTGCTGCTGTTCGCGGCGATCGCCCACGGCCTGCTGTCGGCGACGGGCAACGTGCGCCTCGGGTACGCCGGCACGGTGGCCGCCGCGGCGTACTCCTACGGGCCGATGCTGCTGGCCGTGATCCCGTTCTGCGGGGCGCTGATCGGCTTCGTCTGGTCGCTGGTGCTGCTGATCCTCGGCCTCGCGACGCTGCAGGAGGCGGGCGTCGGCCGCGCTCTGCTGGCGACGCTGGTGGCGGGCACCGCGTGCTGCTGCGTGGGCTTCCTCGCCCAGGTGGCGATCGCGCCGATCGTGCTGCTGCTGCGCGGCCTGGTCGGATGATCGCGACCCTCGAGCGCTCGCCGCGCGCGTTTCCGTACTTCGCTGCGGCCGCCGGCGTCACGCTCACCGGAATCGCCGGCGTCGCGGCGCTCGGGATCGACCGGCTGGCGCTCGGCATCTGCCTGTTCAAGGCGATGACCGGGCTGCCGTGCCTGTCCTGCGGCACGACCCGCGGCCTGGGGCTGCTGGCGCGGGGCGACCTCGCCGGCGCCCTCGCCATGAACCCGCTGTTCACGGGCGGCGTGCTGCTGCTGCTGCTGCTCGGGGCTGCCGAGGCCGCGCTGCTGCTGCGCGGCCGGGTGCTGCGCCTCGAACCGTCGCCCGCGACCGTGCGCGCGGCGTGGGTGGCGCTGGGCGTGGCGACGATCGTGAACTGGATCTGGCTGCTGGCCAGCGGGCGATGAACGAGGAGCGGCCCTACGTCTCGGTCGTGGTCCCCCTCTACAACGAGGAAGACAACGTCCTTGCCCTGCACCGCGAGCTGACCGTGGCGCTCGCCCGGCTCGAGCGGCCCTACGAGATCCTGCTGGTCGACGACGGCTCGAAGGACCGCACGCTCGAACGGGTGAGTGCGATCGCGCAGCGCGACCCCCGGGTCCGGGTGCTGAGACTGCGTCGCAACTTCGGCCAGACGGCGGCGTTCTCGGCGGGTTTCGACCACGCCCGCGGCGAGATCATCGTCACCACCGACGGCGACCTGCAGAACGACCCGGCGGACATCCCGATGCTCGTCGGGAAGCTGGGCGAGGGCTACGACCTGGTCTGCGGCTGGCGGCTGAAGCGGCAGGACACGCTGTCGCGTCGGCTGCCGTCGATGATCGCCAACCGGCTGATCTCGGCGGCGACCGGCGTCAAGCTCCACGACTACGGCTGCTCGCTGAAGGCGATGACGGCCGAGGTCGCCAAGAGCCTGCGGCTGTACGGCGAGATGCACCGCTTCATCCCGGCGGTCGCGAGCTGGATGGGCGTCTCGCTGGCCGAGGTCGTGGTCAACCACCGGCCGCGCACGCGCGGCACCAGCAAGTACGGGATCGACCGCACCCTGCGCGTGCTGCTCGACCTGTTCACCGTCAAGTTCCTGCTCGCCTACGGCACGCGGCCCGCGCACCTGTTCGGCTTCATGGGCCTGTCGAGCTTCGGGACGGGCTTCGCGATCCTCGCCTACCTCTCCTTCATCCGCCTGTTCATGGACCAGGCGATCGGCGGCCGGCCGCTGCTGCTGCTGGGCGTGCTGCTGCTGCTGACCGGAGTGATCCTGATCTGCGTGGGGCTGCTGGCCGAGCTGCTGGCGCGCACCTACCACGAGAGCCAGGGCAAGCCGATCTACGTGCTGAAGGGGAGCGGCGCCCCTCCGCGGTGACCGCGCCGCCGCGCGTCGCCTTCTTCACCGAGTCGTTCCACCCGGTGCTCGGCGGCGGCGAGACCCACATCCGGGCCCTCGGCGGCGCGCTCGTGCGCGCGGGCTGGCAGGCCCTGGTCGTCACGCGGCAGAGCGACCCGACTTCGGCCGCCCGCGACGAGGTCGACGGGATGCGGGTGATCCGCGTCCCGCCCGCGGGGCCGGGGCGGACCGGCAAGTACCGGATGGTCGCGGCGGCCTGCGCCGCGCTGGAGTCGGAGCGGGCGGCGTTCGACCTCCTGGTCGTGCGCGGCACCCGCGTGCTCGGCCCGCCGGGCCTCGCGACGGGCCGCCGGCTCGGCAAGCCCGTCGTCCTGCAGCCGGAGGTCAACGGCGAGTTCTCGGGCGAGATCTTCTGGTGGGGCACCCCGCTGGCCACGCCGCCGCTGCGCCAGCTGGTCACGGCGGCGAAGCGGTGGCAGCGGCGCGGGCTGCGGGAGGCCGACGCCTTCGTGGCGATGTCGCACGCGATCCGCGACGAGATCCACGAGGCGGGCGTGTCCGGCGAGCGCATCCACCTGTTGCCGCACGGGGTCGACACCGAGCGCTTCCGGCCCGCGTCGGCCAGCGAGCGGGCGGAACTGCGGGGCCGGCTGGGGCTGCCCGCGGGCCCGCTCGTCTGCTTCACGGGCCGGCTGCTCAAGGGCAAGGGGCTCGAGTCGCTGGTCGAGGCGTTCGCGCGGGCCGGTGCGCCGCGCGGGGCCCACCTCGCGATCGTCGGCTCGGGCAGCGGGCAGGCGCTGTCGATCGAAGAGGCGTTGCGGGCGCGGGTGCAGGGCGCGGGGCTCGCGAATCGCGTGACGTTCGCGGGCCGGGTCGACGCCGTCGAGGACTGGCTGCGGGCCGCGGACGTGTTCGCCTTCCCGTCGGAGTTCGAGGCGCTCGGCCTCTCGCTGATCGAAGCCGCGGCCTGCGGCCTCGCCTGCATCGGCGCGCGCACCGGAGGCATCCCCGACGTCATCGCCGACGGCGAGTCCGGGCTGCTGGTGCCGCCGCGCGACTCGGTCCGGCTCGCTGCGGCGATCGCAGCGCTGCTCGACGACCCCGCCCGACGCGCGGCGCTGGGCGCCGCGGCGCGCGCCCACGCGGTGCTCGAGTTCTCGTTCGCCCACAGCGTCGAACGCTATCAGGAGCTCTTCGTGCGGCTCGCCGGGAGGGCGGCGTGAAGGTCGCGCTGACCGGGGCGACGGGCTACACCGGTGGGCACCTTCTGCGCGCGCTGCTGGCTCGCGGCGACCAGGTCACCGCGCTGGCACGGGAGAGTTCGCTGACCGACGCGCTCCAGGGCTCCGGGGCGCGGTGGGTGAGCGGCGACCTGCGGGACGAAGGCGCGCTCGAGCGGCTGGTCGACGGCGTGGACGCGGTGCTGCACGTCGCCGCCGTCTACCGGACCGCCGGGCATCCGGATGCGTACTATCGGGAGATCAACGTCCACGGGACGGAGAGGCTGCTGCGGGTTGCACGCGCCGCGCGCGTGAGACGAGTCGTCCACACCTCCACCGTCGGCATCTACGGGCACGTCGCGAACCCGCCCGCGGACGAGAGCTTCCCGCCGGCGCCCTCGGACGTCTACCAGGAGACGAAGGCCGAGGCCGATGCGCTGGCCCTGGCGTTCGGGCGCGAGCACGGGCTGGAGGTGGCGGTGGTCCGCCCGGGCGCGATCTACGGGCCGCGCGAGACGAGGCTGCTGAAACTCTTCCGGCAGATCGCCCGCGGGCGGTACGCGATCGTCGGGTCGGGCGCGCCGTTCTATCACCTCGTCTACATCGACGACCTGGTGCAGGGTTTCCTGCTCGCGCTGGAGCGGCCGGAGGCGGCAGGCGAGGCGTTCATCGTCGCCGGCCCCACGTACCTCTCGCAGACCGACCTCGCCGCGCGCGTGGCGCGGGCGACGGGCGGATCGGTGCTGCCGTTCCGGATCCCGGCGTGGCCGATCCAGCGCCTGGGCGACCTGGTCGAGGCGGTGTGCGTGCCGCTCGGGGTCGAGCCGCCGATCCACCGCCGTAGAGTCGACTTCTGGACCAAGAGCCGCGCGTTCTCGATCGAGAAGGCGCGGCGGTTGCTGGGTTACGCTCCGCGCGTCGACGTGGACGAGGGGCTCGCCCGCACCGCCGCGTCGTACCGGGAGGCTGGATGGTTGTGACCGACAAGGGCGCGCGCCGCACTCTGGCCGCCGCCTGCCTGGCGCTGGCGCTGGCCTGCGGGCTCTACGACCTGCCGGCCGCCTCGGGCCGCCAGTTCTGGAGCGACGCCTCGACGTACTACGCGATGACCTGGAGCCTCGTCTCCGACGGCGACCTGCGCTACGAGGCGCGCGACCTGCTGCGGGTGCGCCGCCACTTCGGCGCCGACCCGCAGGGGCTGTTCCTGAAGAGGGTTCCCGACCAGCGGCCCGGGCGCGACCCGGGGCTCGCCTGGCGCTGGGCGCCCGACCTCGGCTTCCCCTGGATTCACCGCCTCGACGAACCGCGCATCCACTACGCGAAGTCGTTCGCGCACCCGCTGGCGACGGCCCCGTTCGTGATGCTGCTGGGCGACCGCGGCTTCCTGGTGGCGAACGCGGCCTTCCTCTCGATCGCGTTGTGGTGCGCGTTCCTCGAGCTCCGGCGCCGCGGCACGGAGCCCGGCCCCGCGCTCGCGGTCACGCTGGCGCTGCTCGGCCTCTCGGTGACGCCGATCTACCTGCTGTGGATGACGCCCGAGATCCTCAACGTCGGCGTGCTGGCGGCGGCGCTGTTCGCCTGGTCGCGCGACCGCCCGCTGCTCTCCGCGGCGCTGTTCGGATTCGCCTGCTTCTCGAAGCCGTACAACGCCTTCGTCGCGGCGCCGCTCGGCTTCGCGCCGCTGCTGCCGCTGCTCGCGGCGGGCTTCGGCCGCCGCTTCCTGGAGAGTTGCCGGCGCGGCGCGGTGATGATCGGCGTGATGGTCGGCCTGTTCGCGCTCAACGCCGTGTTCACCGGCGAGATGAACTACCAGGGCGGGGAGCGCAAGACCTTCTACGGCCAGTTCCCCGAGGACCTGGGCCCCGGCGGCAAACAGATCACCTTCGGCAACTCGGGCCAGTGGATGACCACGGACTACCTCGGCCCCCTGGTCGAAGGCCGCGACGAGGACAAGCAGACCAAGGGCACGGGGCCGTTGCGCGACCCGGACGAGATCCGCGCGTCGTTCTGGCTGAACCTCGGCCACTTCTGGTGGGGCCGCTTCGGCGGCGTGCTGCCGTACTACCCGGCGGCCGCTCTCGCGGTGCTCGTCTACCTGCTCGTGGGGCCGCGCGACCGCGACGGCGCGCTGGCGCTGTCGGGCATCGCCATCTCCTGGATCTTCTACATCGTCCAGATCCCCGACAACTGGTACGGCGGCGGCGGCACGGTCGGCAACCGGTACTTCCTCAACGTGCTGCCGCTGCTGCCCTACGTCGTGCCGCCGGCGCGCGCGCTGCTGGTCGCGGTGCCGGGCGCCCTGCTCGGTCTCGCCTTCCTCGCGCCGACGTTGTGGGCGCCGCTGCAGGCCTCGATGAAGCCGGGACAACACGCAGGGCGGGTGCCGTTCGTCTACCTGCCGGCAGAACTGGCGATGCTCAACGACCTCTCGGCCTTCGTCGAACCCTGGCGCAAGAAGCGCTCGGTCGGCGACACGGAGGGGGACGCGCACAAGGGCTGGCCTGCAGACCCTCGGGCGTACTACCTGTACTTTCCGGACGACGGCACCACCGGCGTGGTCACCGAAGGCGGCGTGCAGGGCTTCCGCCTGAAGCCGGGCGCGCGCGCCGAGATCCTGCTCCGGGCGCTGGAGCCCGTGGCGGCGATGACGGTGACAGCGGTCGGCGACGCGCCGGGAACGCTCGACGTGCGCAGCGGCGCGGGCGCGGCCCGCCTCGCGCTCGAGCGCGGCCAGCCCGTGCAGGCGCCGCTGCCGCCGGGGGAGCGCTTCGCCTACTACGCCACGAGCGTCTACGTGCTGACGTTCGAGGGCGACGGCCCGGGCGCGTTCGTGTCGATCGCGCTGGAACCGCGCCCGCGCTGAGTCACGCCCAGCGGTGGTAGGCCGGGTGCCCCGGCTCGACCGCCACGAACACCGCGCGGCAGGTGGCGGTGACGACGCCGTCGCTCTCCATCGTCTCCTCGACCACCGCCCGGTCCCCGACGACCTCCACCGCCCGGGCCTTGATGCGGACCGGTCGGTTCGAGGGGGTCGGCCGTCGCAGCTTGACGTGGAACTCGGCGGTGACCGTCGAGGGCGGGTGATCGAGCCCCTTCGCCTTCATCAGCGCGTGGCAGGCCGCCCAGTTGCCGTGGCAGTCGAACAGGCAGCCGACGATGCCGCCGTTGACCGTGCCCTCGAAGGCCTGGTGGTGGCCTTCCGGGTGGAACTCGCACTCGACGTCGGCGCCGACCACGTGGCTCTTGATGCGCAGCCCCTTCGCGTTCTTCGGTCCGCAGCCGAAGCAGATGCCGTTGGGCGAGTAGCGGTCCTGGAGGGCGGGCGGCGGGGTGTCGTTCATGATTCCTCCGTCGGGTCGTCGGTGCGGCTGACGCCGGGCAGTTGCAGCACGAACTCGGGTCCGAAGGCGCGCGACGGGGTCTGGAACCCGGCCGCCACGCCGCCGGCGAGCAGTCGCTCGAGCACGGCCACGGCCGCGTGCGCCGTGTGGGTGTAGCCGTCGGGAACCCGCAGCCGCGCCACGACGCGGCCCCGGGGCGCGCGGGCTTCGCCCCAGAGCAGGCACGCGGAGCGGGCCCGGCGTTCCGCGCTCGGGCCCGGGGCGCCGGCGCGCACGCGCCGCAGCAGCAGCGATTGCACGACGCGCGTCGCGAGCAGCGGTCGCACCAGGTTCGACAGCCGCGCCGCGACGCGCGCGGACGGCGGCACGGCGAGATAGACAAGGACATCGGGGATGCCCGTGGAATGCCAGGCGGTCGCGACGTCGCCCCACGGGATCGTCATGGCGTGGACGGGCCCGGCGCCGAAGTCGATCGTGCGCGCGCGCCAGCCCGCGGGCACCGGCGTCAGCCGGCCGCCACGGCGCACCCAGCCGCCGCGGTGCAGGTTCTCGACCATCGTCGTCGCGGTGCCGCGCGAGACGCGCCCGGTGGACTGGAAGCCGAGCGCGAGCGAGGTCGCGCCGGGCAGGCGGCGGGCCAGGTGCGCGGCCAGGCAGTCGGAGGGCACGACGTCGAAGCCGCTGCCCGGCAGCAGCGTGACCCCCGCGGCGCGGGCACGCGCGTCGAGCCCGTGCAGGGCCTCGAAGACCGCGATCTCGCCCGTGATGTCGAGGTAGTGGACGCGGTTGCGCAGGCACGCCTCGGCCATCGGCAGGGCCGTGCGGGAGAAGGGACCGGCGCAGTGCGCCACGGCGCCGATGCCCGCGAGTCCGCGGTCGAGGGCCGCGGGGTCCTCCAGGCCGAAGACCCTCGCCTCCAGACCGTGGCGGGCGGCGAGTGCCTCGACGGCAGCGGCGTTGCGGCCGGCCAGCACGGGTCGCAGGCCGGTGGCCAGGGCCTGCTCCAGGACCAGTTCGCCGGTGTACCCGTACGCCCCGTAGATGAGCGCCCCGCTCATGGCGGTTAGAGTCTACGACGTGCGCGAGGCGCTCCCCATCGATCCCCACGTGCCGGCGATCGTCGAGGCCGTGCGCCGTCACCGCGCGGCCGTCGTCGTGGCGGAGCCGGGCGCGGGCAAGACCACGCGGGTGCCGCCGGCGCTGCTGAACCTGGGCAAGGCGATCCTGCTGCAGCCGCGACGCGTCGCCGCGCGGGCGCTGGCCCAGCGCATCGCGGCCGAGCATGGCGTCGCGCTCGGCGAGGAGGTCGGCTGGCAGGTGCGGTTCGAGCGGCGCTTCGGCGCGCGGACCCGGCTGCTGGTCGCGACCGAGGGCATCCTCACCGCGCGGCTGGTGGCCGACCCCCTGCTCTCGGAGTTCGGCGTGGTCGTGCTCGACGAGTTCCACGAGCGCTCGCTCCACGCGGACCTGGCGCTGGCGCTGGCCCGCGAGGCGTGGCGCGCGCGGGACGACCTGCACCTCGTGGTGATGTCGGCGACGCTCGACGCCGAACCCGTCAGCCGCCATCTCGACGACGCCCCGGTGCTGCGCGTGCCGGGGCGCGGCCATCCGCTCGAGCTGCGACATGCCCCTGGCGCCAGCGCCGCGGCCGCCGTGCGCGAGGCGCTGCGCGAGGACGGCGGCCACGTGCTCGTGTTCCTGCCGGGAATGGCGGAGATCCGGGCCACGGCGGCGGAGCTCGCCGGCTGCGGCGCCGACGTGCGCACGCTTCACGGGTCGCAGGACGCAGCGGAGCAGGCGCACGCGCTGGCACCCTGCGCGGGACGCAAGGTCGTGCTGGCGACCAACGTCGCGGAGACCTCGCTGACGGTCGATGGCGTGACCCGGGTCGTCGACAGCGGCTGGCAGCGGGTGGCCCGCTTCGACTCCGCGCGCGGCTTCGACGCGCTGGAGCTGGAACGCGTCTCGCGCGATGCCGCGGACCAGCGCGCGGGCCGCGCGGGACGCACCGGCCCAGGCGTGGCGGTGCGGCTGTGGGACGCGCGGGACGCGCTGCGCCCGCACCGCGAGCCCGAGATCGCGCGCGTCGACCTCTGCGGGCCCGCCCTCGACCTCCTCGCCTGGGGCGCGGACCCGCGGGCCTTCGCGTGGTACGAGCCGCCCCCGGTCGCGGCCCTGGAGCGGGCCCTGCGCACCCTGGAGCGGCTGGGAGCGATGGCGGCCGGGCGCGTCACCGCTCTCGGGGAGCGGATGCGACGCCTGCCGCTGCCGCCGCGCCTCGCGCGGGTGCTGGTCGAAACCGGGGCCGACCCGCGCGCTGCGGCCGCCTGCGCGCTGTTGTCGGAGCGCCACGGGCTGCGACCGGACGGCACCGCGACGGATTCCGACGTGCTGCTGCTCGCCGACCGGCTGCGATCCGCGCCGGGCGTGGCGCGCACGGCGAGCGAGCTGCTGCGCCTCGCGCGCGATCTCCCGCCGCTCGCCGCGACCCGCGGGGAGGAGGCGCTGCGAAGGGCGCTGTTCCACGCGTTCGCCGACCGCCTGGCACAGCGCCGCGAGCCCCGCGGCCGTCGCTTCCTCCTGGCCTCGGGCCACGGCGCGGCGCTGGCCCGCGAGAGCGGCGTCCACGACGCGGAGTACGTCGTCGCGCTCGACCTCGCGGGCGGCGAGCGCGAAGCGCTGATCCGCGTCGCGAGCGCGGTCGACGCGGACTGGATCGTGCCCGACGCGAGTGGCGCCGTTCACGAGCTGGACGTGGCGGGCCGCGTCCGCGCCTTCGACGAGAGCCGCTTCGGGGCCCTGGTGCTGCGCCGCCACGAGCGGGCGCCGGACCCGGAGGCGGCCGCGCGCCTGATCGCCTCCGCGCTGCGCGAGCGGCCGCTCCCCGCGGCGGCCGAGGCGCTCCTGCGGCGGCTGCGTTTCGCGGGCCTGGAACCGGACCTGGAGGCGGCCTGCGCCCAGGCGGCGCTGGCCGCCCGTTCGCTCGCGGACGCGGACCTGCTCGGTGCCCTGCAGGCGCAGGCACCGCACGATCTGGCGCGGCTGGCGCCGGAATCGTTGCGTGTTCCGAGCGGGCGCAGCGCGCGACTCGAGTACCGCGAGGACGGCAGCGTCGCCGCGGAGGTCAAGCTGCAGGAGCTGTTCGGCCTCGCCGACTCGCCGCGGCTGGGGCCGCGCCAGGAGCCGGTCCTGTTCCTGCTGCTGGCGCCGAACGGGCGGCCCGTGCAGACCACCCGGGACCTGCGCGGTTTCTGGGAGCGGACCTATCCCGAGGTCCGCAAGGAACTGCGTGGCCGCTACCCGCGCCATCCGTGGCCCGAGGACCCGTGGGCCGCGACGCCGACCCACCGCGCGAAGCCGCGGGGGACCTAGTCGGCCGCGCCGGGAAGGACGGACGGCAGGCGCAGCGAGAAGACCGAGCCGCGGCCGGGCTGGGTCTCGACCTCGATGCGGCCGCCCAGCGCGATCGCCAGCCGGCTCGCGATCGCGAGGCCGAGGCCGAGCCCGCCGTGCTTGCGGGTGTCCGAGTCGTCGGACTGGGAGAAGGCCTCGAACAGCCGGGCCGCCATCTCCGGGGCGATGCCGGCGCCGGTGTCGCTGATCGTGAACCGCACGCCGGGAGCGCCCGCGACGACCTCGGCGGAGGCCTCCACCCGGACCGCCCCCTTCTGCGTGAACTTCAGCGCGTTGGTGACCAGGCTGGCCAGGATCTGGCGCAGCCGGCGCGGGTCGCTCTCCATCTCGCCGAGGTCCCCGTGCAACTGGAGCTCGAGCGAGTTCTCGTTCTCCTCGGCGAGCGCGCGGTGCCCGTCGACCACCTCACGCAGGAGCTTCTCCGGCTCGAACGGGCGGGCGGCCAGCTTCATCCGGCCTTCCTCGAGACGGGCCAGGTCCAGCACGTCGTCGATCAGCCGCAGCAGGTGCCTGCCGGAGCCGACGATGCGCCGCGCGTCGGGCAGGAAGCCGTCGGCGCCCTCGTCTTCGGCGCGCTCGACGAGCATCTCGGCGTAGTTGAGGATCGCGTTGAGCGGCGTGTGCAGCTCGTGACTCATGTTGGCGAGGAACGCGCTCTTGGCGCGGCTCGCCTCCTGGGCGCGGTCGCGCGCCTTCTCCAACTCGGCGATCGTGCGCTGCTCGCGCTCGAACAGGCGGGCGTTCTCGATCGCGAGCCCGGCGTGCACGGCCAGGGCCTCGGCCGCGCGCAGCGCGTCGGGCCGGAAGGGAGCCGAGAGCACGGAGTTGTCGACGTACAGCGCGCCGATCGGCGGCCGCGGCTGCGTCTCGTGGTCGGCCCGCGGGGGGCGCAGAGGCAGGCAGACGATCGTGCGCAGCGACAGGTTGGCGACGCTCTGGAAGGGGGCGAACGAGGGCTCTGCCGCGGCGTTGCCCGTCGCCACCGTCTGCCCGCGCTCCATCACCAGCCGCAGCACGGAGGTCGAGATGCCGAGGCCCGTGGACTCCGAGCGGGGCGCCCCCCCGCGGACGCGGGCCGCGCGCTGGCGCAGGCCGACGACGCCCTCGTCGAGGGTCTCCGCGCCGGCCGGCACCTCGGCCGGGTCGTCGGTCAGGAACAGGAAGCCGCGCTCGGCGCCGGTCAACTGGATCACCGCGTCCAGCACGCGGTCCATCACCTCGCTCAGCACGTGCGTCGCGTTGATCGCCTCGAGCACGGAAAGCAGCACGCTGGCCGACGTCGCGGCTTCGGTTCCGCCGCCGGGCTCGTCGGGCGGCGAGAAGCGCAGCGTGACGTCGCCGAGCGTCACAACGTCCCCGGGGTGCAGGGCGACGCGCTGGGCGCGCTGGCCGTTGACGAACAGGCCGCGGGTGCTGCCCTGGTCCTCGATCGCGTAGCCTCCACCGTCTCCGTCGGGCTCGATGCGGGCGTGGAAGCGCGAGACGGAGGCGTCGCCGAGGCAGATGTCGTTGTCGAGGCTGCGGCCGATGCGCAGCGCGGCCGTGCCCAGCGCGTAGACCTCGCCGGGCTGCTCGCCGCGGAAGACCTGCAGCACCGCCAGCGCCAGCCGCCGCCCGCAGCCGGGGCAGCGGTCGGCCTGCGCGTCGACGGGTTGGCCGCAGTGTCGGCAGGTCAAGGGGTGAACTCGCGGCGGATCATTGCCGAGGCCGCTGCCGCCGTCAAACCTCAGGCGGTCTCGGCGCCGGTCAGCACCCGGGAAACGGCGTCGCGCCAGCCCGCGTAGAGGGCCTCGCGCTGGTCCGCGCCCATGCGCGGCTCGAAGACGCGCTCGCCCTGGCGCAGCGCCGCGAGGTCGCCGGCCTGCCACAGGCCGGCGCCCAGCCCCGCGAGCCACGCCGCGCCGAGGCCGGTCGACTCGATCACCCGCGGGCGATCGACGGGGACGCCGAGCAGGTCGGCCTGGAACTGCATCAGGAAGTCGTTGGCGGAGGCGCCGCCGTCCACCCTCAGCAGCTCGAGCGCCTGCGTCGCGTGGGCGTTCATCGCCTCGACGACGTCGCGGGTCTGGAAGGCGATGCTCTCCAGCGTCGCGCGCACGATCTCGGCGCGACCCGCGCCCTGGGTCAGCCCCAGGATCGCGCCGCGGGCACCGGCGTCCCAGTAGGGAGTGCCGAGCCCGGAGAACGCGGGCACGACGTGGACGCCGTGGCTGTCGGGGATCGACGCCGCGACCGTCGCGCTCTCGTCCGCGCTGGCGATCAGCCCGAGCTGGTCGCGCAGCCAGCGCACCGCGGCGCCCGCCACGAACACGGAGCCCTCGAGGCCCCACGCGGCGGCGCCGGCCGCGTCGCAGGTGACGGTGCCGAGCAGTCCGCGGCTGGCGGCCGGCACGGCGTCGCCGGTGTGCAGCAGCAGGAAGCAGCCGGTGCCATAGGTGTTCTTGGCCTGGCCGGGCACGGTGCAGTTCTGGCCGAACAGGGCCGCCTGCTGGTCGCCGGCGACGCCGGTGATCGGCAGGCCGTCGGGCAGGCCCGGGACCCCGCGCGTGACGCCGAACGCTCCCGCGCTCGGCCGCACCTCGGGCAGCACCGCGGCCGGCACCCGGAACAGCTCGAGCAGGTCCGGGGCGAAGGCGCGCTGGCGGAGGTCGAACAGCAGCGTGCGCGAGGCGTTGGTCGGCTCGGTCGCGTGTTGGGCGCCGCCCGTCAGCTTCCACAGCAGCCACGAGTCGACCGTGCCGAAGCAGAGCTCGCCGCCCTCGGCGCGAGCCTGCAGGTCGCCCTCGTCGAGGATGAAGCGCAGCTTGGTGGCCGAGAAGTAGGGGTCGAGCAGCAGTCCGGTGCGGGCCTTGATCAGCGGCTCGCGGCCGTCGGCCCGCATCGCCTCGCACAGCGGAGCGGTCTGTCGGCTCTGCCACACGATGGCGTCGGCGACGGGGCGGCCGCCGGCGCGCTCCCACACGAGCGTCGTCTCGCGCTGGTTGGTGATGCCGATGGCCGCGAGCTCGACGGCGTGGGCCCGGGCCCGGGCCTCGGCGACCGCGAGCAGCGTCGAGTCCCAGATCGCCTGCGGCGACTGCAGCACCCAGCCGGGTTTCGGGAAGGAGGACGGCAGCTCCGCGTAGCCCCGCGAGAGCAGGTGACCGTCTTCGCCGACCACCAGCGCCGTCGTGCCCGTGGTGCCCTGGTCGATCGCCAGCACGCCGCGTTTCATCGCCTGCCTCCGAACTCGCCCTGCCGGCCGACGAGGCCGGCCGCGAACGTCCGCCGGTCCACCCGCGCCAGCGCGCGCTCCTCGGCCGGCGCGAGCAGCCGGTGGTGGCGCACGTGGCAGAGGTGCTCGGGGATGTCCCACAGGTCGTCCTCGGCGGTCATCCAGTTGCGGGCGTCGAAGCGCGCGAGGTCGACGGCGACCGAGTAGCGGCGCAGGGACTTCTCGCCGCGCAGGTTGAAGTAGACCTCGAGGTAGGACAGGGCCAGGCTGCGCAGGGTGTCGTGCACGGGCTCGCGGTAGCGCAGGCCGGAGTAGTTCGAGCGGCCGAGCGCCCCCCAGCGCCCGGTCGGGCCGCGGAAGATCGCCAGCACGTGGTCGTCGTCGTGCTCCGCCTCGAGGTCCAGCAGCAGCGGCGGATGGCCCTGCACGCGCAACGCCGCGGCCGCCAGCAGCGCGCCGTCCATGCACTGCACCCGGCGCTCGCGCAGGGCGCGGCGCGGGGAGCGGCAGTGGGCGCCCGCGACGTCGTAGTCGAGTCCGTCGAGCAGCCTCTGGATCCGCCACGGCGGATCGAGGGCGCGCAGGCGCCGCAGCTCGGAGGGGCGCAGTCCGAAGTCGGGGGAGGTCACGCCGGGAGATAATCGCATTTCCATGACCGCGACCGCGCCGGCCCCGGTGGGGTTCTGGGAGGGGCCCGGTGGCGGCCGCGAGGTGCTGCGGATCGGCTACCCGCTGATCCTCGCCCAGCTCTCGTTCACCCTGCAGACGTTCGTCGACCGGCTGTTCCTGACCTGGTACTCGGCCGAGGCGGTCGCCGGGGCGGTGACGGCGCTGTTCGTCGTCTGGACCTACATCGGCGTCTGCATCGGCACGGGGGAGTACGTGACCTCCTTCGTGGCTCAGTACCTGGGCGCAGGACGTCCCGAGCGCGTCGGCGCCGCGATGTGGCAGGGGCTGTGGTTCGCGCTGGCCTCCGGCGTCGGCGGCGTCGCGCTGACGCCGCTGGCCGAGCCGGTGTTCGCCTTCGCGGGTCACTCCAGGATCGTGCAGCAGTACGAGGTGACCTACGCCCAGGTGCTGCTGCTCGGCACCCTTCCGGTGGTGGCGATGGCGACGCTGTCGGCGTTCTTCGCCGGCCGCGGACGGACGCTCGTCGTGCTCGTCGTCAACGTCGCGGTGACGGCGGTCAACGCCGTGCTCGACTACCTCTGGATCTTCGGCCACGGCGGCTTCGAGCGGGCGGGCGTGGCGGGGGCCGCCGCGGCCACCATCGCCTCGCAGGCGTTCGGAGCGCTCTGCTTCTTCGCGCTGATGGTCCGGCGCCCGAACCGGGAGGCGTACCGCACCCTGGCCGACTGGCGGCTGGAGGCCGGGCTGTTCCGCCGCCTGGTGCGGCTCGGCGTGCCGGCGGGCCTCCACTACGCCCTCGAGATCTTCGCCTTCGCGTTGTTCATGTTCATGGTCGGGCGGCTGGGCACGGCCGAGCTGGCGGCCACGGGCATCGCGTTCAACCTCAACATGATCGTCTTCACGCCGATGCTCGGCCTGGGCTTCGGGGTGGCGGCCCTGGTCAGCAAGGCACTGGGCGCCGGCGACGTGGCGGCGGCGGAGCGGGCGACCTGGTCCGGCTTCAAGATGAGCTTCGTGTACATGGGCGCCTGCGGCGCCCTCTACGTGCTGGTCCCGGAGCTGCTCCTGGCGCCGTACGCCGCGGGTTCCGCGCCCGGCCAGTTCGCGAGGATCGGCGAGCTGTCGGTCGTGCTGCTGCGCTTCGTCGCGTTCTACTCGATCTTCGACATGGCCAACGTGATCTTCGCGGCGGCGCTCAAGGGGGCGGGCGACACCGCCTTCCCGCTGCGCGCCAGCGTCGTGGCCTCGAGCCTGGGGATGCTGCTGCCGACCTGGGTGCTGTGCTTCCACCTGGGGTACGGCCTGTACGCGGCCTGGGGCGCCGCCACCTTCTACGTGTTTCTGGTCGGGGTCGCGATGCTCGTCCGCTTCCGGCGCGGCGACTGGCGCACGCTGCGGGTCGTCGAGGAGCTCGAGCCCGGCGCCGATGAGCTGGCCGCCGCGGAGAAGTGAGCCAGCGCACATCTTCCGGCCGGGGGCGGCGGTCGTCTGGTAGCATTCCCGACTCACGGGAGAACCCCGAACCACCGATGCCCAAGAAGCTCACCGCCCGGCCGCTCCGCGACGACGAGGTCCACTTCGACGTCTGGGGCTGCAGGGGCTCGCGAAACCTGCTGCCGCGCCGATCCTCGATCGGGAACCACACCTCGTGCTACTCGGTCACGACCGCCACCGACGCGTTCGTGTTCGACGCCGGCCGCGGGCTCGCCGCCTTCGGCCACGCGCTGATGACCGAGCCGCGGTTCTCGACGGTGCGACGGGTGCACGTCCTGATCACCCACGCCCACATGGACCACTGGGAGGGGCTGAAGGACGCCGACTGGTTCTGGCGCCGGGGCAACGGCCTCGAGGTCAAGCTCTACGGCACCGCCGAGGCGATCGGGGGCATTCGCGCCGGCTACGCCCACCCGCTCTACGTGCCGCTCGACCTGCTGGCGATGGGCACGGTGGCGAGGCTCGAGTACGTGACGATCTCGGCCGAGGAGAAGCGCACGATCGGCTCGTTCTCGCTGCGTACCTCGCCGCTCAACCACTACTCGGGCTCGGGCGACAACCGCCGCTTCCTCGACACCGCCGGCTTCCGGCTGGCCGTGCGCAAGGGGCCGACCGTCGCCTACCTGTCGGACCACGAGCCGCACGCCGGCACCGCCGAGACCGAGCGCAAGCTGATCACCGGCGCCCACCTCGCGGTCTACGACTCGCACTTCCCGGACATCAAGCAGCAGATGCACGGCCACGGCTCCCAGGAGCACGCCTCGAACGTCGCACGGGCGCACCCCGGAGTCCTGGTGCTGGCCGGGCACCACGCGCCCTCGCTGTCCGACCAGGACATCCGCGCGACCTGGCGGCGGCACGGCAAGGGTGCCCCCAACTTCCAGCTCGCCATCGAGGGCCGCACCTACGCGTTCGACCGCGCACGGGGCGCGTTCAGCCTGCTGGCGGGCTAGCGAACGGGCATGTCCGAGAACGATCCGTTCTCCAAGGCGCGCCACGACCTCCGGACGCCGATCAACCAGATCCTCGGCTACGCCGAGTTGCTCCAGGAGCAGGCCGAAGACGAAGGTCACGCCGACTACGTGCCCGACCTGCAGAAGATCCAGCAGGCGGCCCGCCGCGAGATCGAGCTGATCGACAAGTTCCTCAACCCGGGCAGCGGCCTGCCTGCGCCCGCAACCGGAGCCGCGGCAGTGCCGCCGGCTGCGCCCGCGGCCCCCGCGGCGACGCCCGTGCCTGCCGCTTCGGCCACAGCGCCCGCCCCGTCCGCCTCCCTGACCCCGCTCGACAGGCCCTCGGGCACGCCGGCCGGCGACGAAGGCGGGCCGCTGCTCGTCGTCGACGACAACGAGATGAACCGCGACATGCTGTCGCGGCGCCTGACCGGCCGCAAGTACAAGGTGCTGACGGCGGAAGACGGCTACAAGGCGCTCGAGATGATCGAGAAGCAGCGCTTCGACATGGTGCTGCTCGACGTGATGATGCCGGGCATCAGCGGCATCGACGTGCTGAAGACGCTGCGCGAGAAGTACTCGATGGCCGACCTGCCGATCATCATGGCGACGGCCAAGGACCAGAGCGAGGACATCGTCGAGGCGCTGAAGCTGGGCGCCAACGACTACGTGACCAAGCCGCTCGACTTCCCGGTGGTGCTGGCGCGGGTCCAGACCCAGCTCGCCCTGAAGCGCCAGAAGGACGAGATCCAGCGTCTGGCCGAGCACCTGGAGGTGCGCAACCGCTTCATCCGCAACACCTTCGGCCGCTACCTCTCGGACGACATCGTGAACGCCCTGCTGGAGTCGCCCGAGGGCCTCAAGCTGGGCGGCGAGAAGCGCACGGTCACCATCATGATGTCCGACCTGCGGGCTTTCACGTCGGTGTCGGAGCGGCTGGGGCCGGAGTCGGTCGTCACGATGCTCAACCAGTATCTCGGGGTGATGACCGAGATCATCATGAAGTACAACGGCACCATCGACGAGATCATCGGCGACGCGATCCTGACCATCTTCGGCGCGCCGATGAAGCGCGAGGACGACGCGGCCCGGGCCTGCGCCTGCGCGATCGAGATGCAGGCGGCGATGGAGGAGTTCAACCGCGGCCTCGAGTCGCAGGGCCTGCCGCGGCTCGAGATGGGCCTCGCGATCCACACGGGCGAGGTGGTCGTCGGCAACATCGGGTCGCAGCGCCGGACCAAGTACGCGGTCGTCGGCCCGCCCGTCAACCTGACGGGGCGCATCGAGTCGTACACGGTCGGCGGCCAGATCCTCGTCTCGGAGACGACCATCGCCGAGGTGAAGGCGGAGCTGAAGCTGGGCGACGTGGTCGAGGTCAAGGCCAAGGGCGCCAAGGAGCCGATCCGCGTCCACGACCTGCAGGGCATCGGCGCCCCGTACGCGGTGTACCTCGCCGAGCGCGAGGAGCACTACCAGGCCCTGCAGCCCCCGGTCGCCCTGCGGTACTACGTGCTCGAGGGCAAGTCGGTCGGGGAGAAGGCGTATGCCGGGCAGCTCGTGAAGCTGTCGGAGCACGGGGGCGAGATCTCCTCCGAGGCCTCGCTGCCGCCGCTGTCGAACGTCAAGATCGCGCTCGTGAAGGCCGACGGGGAGGACCTCGGCGGGGACCTGTACGCGAAGGTGCTCGAGGTCCGGGGCGAAGACGGGCGTGCGCTGATCCTGCGCTTCACCGCGATCGGCCCCGAGGCGGAGGCCTTCCTCAAGCCGCTGCGCCCGGCGGGCCACTGACCGCAGCGCCCGAGGGCGCCTCGGCGGCGCCCTACTTCTTGGCTGCGGGCTTCTTCTCCACGTAGTCCTTCAGCCAGGCCATGTCGGCTTCCTTGGCCTTCAGCCGCTCCTTCTCGGCGACCAGCCAGTGGCCGCGGTCGTTGAGCGTGCCCGGGATGTCGTTGCCGTGGCAGACGAGGCAGTTGCCGGCAGGAACGTGGGCCTTTCGCGCGCGGTCGAGCATCACCTCCTCTGCGTGAGGCGTGGCGTGGCAGTAGAGGCAGTTCTTGACGGGAAACCCGAGCTTCTTGGCCTGCTTCTGCATCGGCTCGGTCGCGTGGGCGGGGAAGGCAAGACAGGCCAGGGCCACGGCTGCGAGGCCTGCCATCGAGGTCTTCATCGTCGTTGTCCCTGTTAGGAGCGCGAGGCCCCGTTATGAGGCGAGTTGGCGACCCTGGAGGGATTCGAACCCTCGATCTTCACCTTGAAAGGGTGACGTGCTGGGCCTCTGCACCACAGGGTCGAGCCGTTGGCGGAGTGTAGCACCCCGCGGCGTCAGGCCGCGCGGCGCCCGCCGCCGGGCGCGTGCGACCGCGGCGTGAATGGGTGCACCGAGGCCGTGGCGCGAACGGGCGGGGCCTCGAGCCGGTCGGCCCAGCGCAGCAGCATGAACACGCCGAAACCCGCGACGACCAGCCCCAGAGCCAGGAACGACTGAAGCAGCAGCACCTTTGGAACCCTCCCGCCATACAGGTAAACGACCCCTGTGCCGTATCGGTTCCGGATGATTCGCTTTTATTTCGCTTTTGTCAATTTTTCGCCAGGTCGGCCGGCGCGCCGCTCTCCAGCGCGCCGTTCTCGTGGCCGTCCGCGATCAGTTCCGCGACGAACTCCCCGCAGAGCAGGATGATCGACACCGAGATCTCCAGCCACAGCGCGAGCACGACGATCGCCTCCAGCGCGCCGTACAGGCCGAACTGGGCGAGGTTCTTGACGTAGTACGCGAAGCCCGCCTTGGCCATCTCCCACAGCGCCGTGGCGAGCAGCGCCCCGAGCGCGGCATGACGGGGCGAGACGGTCCGGCGTCGGGGCCCGAGGCGGTAGACGAGGAAGAAGAAGGTGAAGGCGATCAGCATCGGCAGCGCCCGGGCTGCCGCCGAGTCCGTCGCGCCGCGGAGCCGCTCGAAGCCCGCGAAGCCGGCGACGTGCTCGAGCATCGCCTCCGCGCCGGTCGCCATCATGCCCGCGGCCAGCGTCAGCAGCAGCGCGAAACCGGTGGCGAGCACCATCCCGAAGCCGACCAGGTTGCCGCGGGCGAAGCCGCGGCCGGGGACCTCGAAGACGGTCTCCATCGCCCCGAACAGCGACGTGAAGATGCGCTTCGACGTCCAGGCCAGCAGCAGCAGGCCGGGGATCTGGAAGCGTCCCGCGGCGCCCAGGGCCTCGCGCAGGGTGTCCATCGCCCGCTCGTCGAGGTGGACGACGATGCCGCTGAAGAGCATCAGCGTCACCCGATAGGCCGCCTCGTACGAACCCAGCAGCCAGACGCCCACCGCGATCAGGAACGTGAGCAGCGGCAGCAGCGACAGCAGCGTGTAGAAGGCCACGGCCGCCGCGCGATCGGGACCGTTGTGGTCGAAGAAGCGGTTGAGGGCGCGCCAGACGAGGCGCGCGTGGCGCCGGATCACGCGGTCGCCGGGGGCGCGGGAACGCGGCCGCGGGAGGGGGGCATCGGCACCGGCCGAGTATAGGAAGACCGCATTAATATGAAAACCGGAGAACCGTTCTCGTGGAGTTCAAGGACTACTACGCGATCCTCGGCGTGCCGCGCTCCGCCTCCGAGAAGGAGATCAAGGCGGCCTACCGGAGGCTCGCCCGCAGGTACCACCCGGACGTGAACAAGGGCCAGGCCCAGGCGGAGGCCCGATTCAAGGAGGTGGGCGAGGCCTACGAAGTGCTCTCCGACCCGCAGAAGCGTCGGCAATACGACGAGATCGCCGCGGGGGGCATTCCGTTCGGACACGGCCGGCCGCGCGGAGGCGGCGGGCCGCGAACGGGTCGGGTCGAGGACCTCGGCGATTTCTCGGAGTTCTTCCGCACGTTCTTCGGCGGCGGCGCCACGTTCGGCGGCGGCCAGGGCTTCGGGCGCCCGGGCGGGGGCTTCCCGCCCGAGCCGCCGGCCACCGAGGTCGAGCGCCCGGTCGACCTGACGCTGCACGAGGTGCTCCACGGCGCGACACGCGAGCTCCACGTCGACGGCCGCAGGGTGGAGGTGCGCATCCCGGCGGGGGTGCGCGAGGGCGCGCGGGTGAGGGTCGCCGGGGTCGGCGGCGGCCGTCAGGGCCGCGCGGGGGACGTCTTCTTCAAGGTCGCGATCGCGCGCGACCCCCGCTTCGAGCGCCGCGACGACGACCTCGTCACGAGCTTCGAGGTGCCGCTGACGACCGCCGTGCTGGGCGGAGAGGCCCTGGTGGCGACGCTGGAGTCGGAGGTCTCGATCCGGATTCCCGAGCTGACCCCGTCCGGCCGCACCTTCCGCCTGCGCGGCCACGGCCTCCCGAAGGCCGGCGGCGGGCGCGGGGACCTGTTGGCCAGCCTGGCGGTTCGCCTGCCGGACAGCCTCGACGCGCGCCAGCGCGAGTTGTTCGAGTCGCTGCGGCGCGCGGGGCTGTGAGCCGGGTCACCGGGCGAGCGCCGCGCGTTGGCGGCGCGGGCTCGGCGGTGCTACCTTCGGCCCGCACTCGACACAGGAGGCGGAAGGAATGAAGCGCAGGTTGGCCGTGGCCCTCGTGGCCCTCGCGGTGGCGGCCGTCGCCGGGGACGCCGAAGCGCAGAAGCCGAAGCGGATCGCCGTCGCCGTCATGGACTTCGAGTACGGGACCCTCGACAACTGGTGGGGGCAGTACGACATCGGCAAGGGCATGGCCGACCAGGTCGTCGACGCGCTCCTCGAGGACGGCACGTTCTCGGTGATCGAGCGCAAGAAGCTCGACACGGTGCTCGCCGAGCAGGACTTCTCGCAGAGCAACCGCGCCGCGCCGTCGGCGGCGACGATGGCCAAGATCGGCAAGATCAAGGGCATCAACTTCATCATCACGGGCTCGATCACCAAGTACACCACCGAGCGCAAGGAGGGCGGCCTGCGCGTCAAGGGCATCGGCCTCGGCGGCGGCAAGGGCAAGGCCGAGGTGCACCTGACGGCCCGCCTGGTCGACGTCTCGACGGGCGAGATCCTGCTCTCGGCCAAGGGAGTGGGCGAGTCGAAGAAGGGGGGCTCCTTCAGCTTCTCCAAGGGCGGCACGGGCGTCGGCATGGGCTCCTCCGAGTACCGCAACAGCGCGCTCGGTGATGCCCAGGCGGCCGCCTGCACGGACCTCGTCGCCAAGATCGTCGCCAAGAAGGACCGCCTCGAGGAATAGGCCTCCCGGCCGAAGCGCAGCGCCTTGAACAACGAGCCCCTCCTCACGATCGCCAACCAGCTGACGATCCTGAGGATGGGGCTCGCGCCGTTTCTGGCCGTGCTCGTCGTGTGGCGGGAGTTCGCCTGGGCGCTGGTCGTGTTCGTCGTCGCCGGCGTCACCGACCTGCTCGACGGCTGGATCGCGCGCCGCGGCGGGCAGCGCACCAGCCTCGGCGCGGTGCTCGACCCGATCGCCGACAAGGTGCTGCTGACCACGACCTACATCGTGCTGACCTGGAGCCCGGGCCTGCTGGTGCCGGTCCCGGTGTGGGTGACGGTGCTGGTGCTCTCGCGCGACGCGATCATCCTGATCAGCGCCGCCGCGATCACGCTGACCGCAGGGTTCCGCGTGTTCCCGCCGAGCTTGCTGGGCAAGCTGTCGACGGCCTGCCAGATCGTGGCGGCGGGGCTCGTGCTCGGGCTCAACGCGGCCGGCGACCCCGAGCCGTGGACGCCGTTCGTGTTCTGGACGGTGGCCGTCTTCACCGTCGCCTCGGCCGCCCATTACGCCTGGCGGGCGAGCCGCGTACCGGCGGGGCAGAAGCCGTGAGCGGAGGACCGGCGTGGCTCCGCGGGCTGGCGGCGGTCGGCCTGGTCCTGCTCCTGCTGTGGGCCCTCGGGCTGCTGTGGCCCGTGCTGTCCCCCTTCGGCGCGGCGCTGGCGATCGCCTACTTCCTCAACCCGCTGGCCAACGCGCTCGAGCGCTTCGCGGACCGCGACCTCGGACGCCGCCCCTGGCTGCGGGCCCGGCTCGACCCGCGGGCCGTCGCCGTCGCGCTGCTGTGCGCGTTCGTGGTGCTGGTGCTGGCCGTGCTGCTGCTGGTGGCGGTGCCCAAGGCGTGGGAGCAGGCCCGGGACGCGGCGGCCTCGGTACCGCGCTGGGCGGCGGTCGTGCGGGCCAAGGCCGAGCCGCTGCTGGCGGAGCTCAACCTGCGGTACCCGGAAGAGGTGCAGCAGGTCCGCGAGCGCGCGCTGGAGGCGCTGCGCAGCAACGCCCCGCAGATCCTGACGCCGATCACGCACGCGATCCAGCAGGCCTTCTCGTCGGCGCTGTCGTTCGTGCTCACGGTGCTGAACCTGATGGTGGTGCCGGTCTTCGCCGTGTACCTGCTCTACGACATGAACCGCATCCAGGACGGGTTGCGCGAGCTGTGCCCGCACCGGCTGCGGCCCTACCTGTTCTCGCGGCTGGGCGAGGTCGACCGCCTGCTGTCGGCCTTCGTGCGCGGCCAGATCACGGTGTGCCTGATCCTCGGCACGTTCTACGGGGCCGGCCTCAGCGCGTGCGGCGTGCCGCTGGGGCTGCTGACGGGGCTGGTGATCGGCTTCTTCAACCTGATCCCCTTCATGTCCTACGTGCTGGGCCTGCCGCTGGCCCTGACCTTGTCGTGGGTCGACGACCAGAGCCCCGAGCGGCTGCTGGCGGTCGCCGCAGTCTTCACCTTCGGCCAGTTCGTCGAGGGCAACTTCATCACGCCGCGCATCGTCGGCAACAGCCTGGGCCTGCACGCGGTGGTGATCATGCTCGCTGTGTTCGCCGGCGGCAGCCTGTTCGGGTTCCTCGGCATGCTGCTCGCGGTGCCGGTGACGGCCGCGCTTTCGGTCTTCTGGCGCGACGCGCGAGACTGGTACCTGGCCAGCGAGTTCTACCGGCGCGGCGGGGCCCCGCCGACGGGCTAGATTCCGAGCCGCTCGCGGAAGTAGGCGATCGTCGGCTCGAGGCCCTCGCGCAGCGCGACCTTCGGCTCCCAGCCGAGGATCGCGCGGGCGCGGGTGATGTCGGGCTGCCGGACCTTGGGGTCGTCCATCGGCAGCGGGCGGGTCACGATCCGGCTGCTCGAGCCGGTGATCGAGATGATCGTCTCGGCGAGCTGGCGGATCGTCATCTCGACGGGGTTTCCGACGTTGACCGGGTTCACCTCGTCCGACTCCATCAGGCGGGTGATGCCCTCGATCAGGTCGGAGACGTAGCACAGGCTCCGGGTCTGCGAGCCGTCGCCGAAGACGGTGACGTCCTCGTTCTTCAGGGCCTGCGACAGGAAGGCCGGGATCGCGCGGCCGTCCTCGACCCGCATCCGCGGGCCGTAGGTGTTGAAGATGCGGACGATCCGCGTCTGCACGCCGTGGTAGCGGTGGTAGGCCATCACCATCGCCTCGGCGAAGCGCTTGGCCTCGTCGTACACGCCGCGCGGCCCGACGCAGTTGACGTTGCCCCAGTAGTCCTCGCGCTGGGGGTGGACCAGCGGGTCGCCGTAGACCTCGGAGGTGGAGGCGATCAGGATCCGCGCGCCCTTGGCCTTGGCCAGGCCCAGCGCGTTGTGGGTGCCGAGGCTGCCCACCTTCAGCGTCTGGATCGGCAGCTTCAGGTAGTCGATCGGCGAGGCCGGGCTCGCGAAGTGGTAGATGCGGTCGAGCGGCCCGTCGACGTGGATGTAGTTGGTCACGTCGTGCTTGACGAAGACGTAGTCGCGGCCCGAGAGGCGCTCGACGTTGCGGATGTCGCCGGTCAGCAGGTTGTCCATGCCGATCACGGAGTGGCCGCGGTCCGTCAGCAGCTCGCAGAGGTGGGAGCCGAGGAAGCCGGCGGCGCCGGTGACGAGGACTCTGGCCATGGGGATCTCCGGGACCTTCCTAGTAGGCGTGCTTCTGTCCGAAGCCGCGCAGCAGGGTGAGCAGCAGGATCTTGACGTCGAGCAGCAGCGACCAGTTCTCGATGTAGTAGAGGTCGTACTCGATGCGCTTCTCGATCGAGGAGTTGCCGCGCCAGCCGTTGACCTGGGCCCAGCCGGTGAGGCCGCTCTTGACGCGGTGGCGCAGCATGTACTGCGGGATCCGCTCGCGGAACTGCTCGACGAACGGCGGCCGCTCGGGGCGCGGCCCGACCAGGCTCATGTCGCCCTTCAGGATGTTGAAGAGCTGGGGCAGCTCGTCGAGGTTGTACTTGCGCAGCACGACGCCGATCGCGGTGCGCCGCGGGTCGTCCTCCGTCGCGAACACCGGCCCGGTGTCCTTCTCGGCCTCCTCGACCATCGTGCGGAACTTGTAGATCGGGAACGTCTTGCCATCGAGCGTCATGCGCTCCTGACTCAGCAGCACGGGCCCCCGGCCGCCCTTCCACTTGATCAGCACGGCGATCACCAGCAGCAGTGGCGAGAGCGCGACCAGCATCGCGCCGCCGACCACGAGGTCCATCAGGCGCTTGCCCAGGCTGGCCAGGCCACGGAGCGGAACCTCGTTGAGGGCGATGATCGGGATGCCGTCGAGGTCCTCGAGCCCGGCCTTCAGCGTCGCGTACTGGACGAGGTCGGGCACGACCCGGATGTCGACGCACTCGTTGGCCACGCAGCGGATCAGCGCGACCAGCCGCGAGTGCTCCTCGAGCGGCAGCGCGACGTAGAGCTGGTCGATGCGCTCGGCCTCGAGCACGCGGGTGGCGTCGTCGAGGGTGCCGAGCACCGGCAGCCCTTCGACCGCTCCGCGGGCCTGGTCGTCGAGGAAGCCGACCACCCGGTAGCCGAGCTCGCGGTGCCCGGCCAGCGTCGAGGCGACAGCGCGGCCGAGCTCGCCGGCGCCGGCGACCAGCAGGCGGACGTTCTCGCCGGCCGCCCAGCGGCGTTCCAGCCAGGTGCGGAACAGGGCGCGACCGGTGGCCAGCGCCGCCACGTCGAGCACCACGAACACGCCGAGCACGCCCTGGCTGAACTCCCAGCGCGGCGCGACGTCCGGTTCGTAGAACCAGTAGACGCGCAGGTACAGCGTGAAGGCGAGCAGTATCGCGGTCGCGACCACGACGCTCCAGGCCAGCGTGAAGAGCTCGTCGATCCGCGACCTGCCGCGGCGCATGCGGTACAGGCCGTGCAGGTAGAGGACCGCCGGCCACAGCACCGCGATCACCGGCACCAGCACGAGGTACGGCTCGAACTCGGGCAGGCCCTTGGTGACCGGCAGCCAGCCGGTGACGAGCGGCGAATGGAAGCGGACCAGGAAGGCGAGCAGCCACGCGGCGGCCGTGGCCAGCACGTCGACTGCCACGTACGCCGCCGTCAGCAGGCGGGCCTGATCCTTCACCATGGAGGACGCGTTCCCTGGACCCGACGCGCCTCGAGAGCACGGTCGACGCAGGCCCGGATGCGGCGCTCGAAGACGTCGCGGGAGAAGCTTTCCGCTCGCGAGCGCAGAACCTGCGGATTAAACCGCAGCCCCGCGAGGGCGTCAACGGCCGCGCGCAGGCCGCGGGGAGTCGGGTCCTCGAAGACGAGTCCGGTCTCGCCGGCGATCACCGATTCGGCGCCGCCACCTTCGGCGTAGACCACGGCCGGCCGGCCGCACGCCATCGCCTCGACGGGCACGATTCCGAAGTCCTCGACGCCCGGCAACAGCACAGCCCGGCAGCCCCGGTACAACTCGCGCAGTTCGGCGTCGTCGACACGGCCGAGGAAGCGCGCCTCGGGCGGGGCCTGCGCGCGCAGCCGCTCCGCCTCGGGGCCGGTGCCGACCAGCCGCACCTCGCGGCCGCTGCCCCGATACGCCTCGAGCACCAGTTCCAGGCGCTTGTACGGCACGAGCGCAGAGACGACGAGGTCGTAGTCGCCGGGCGCCCCGGGCCCGGGGCTGAAGTACTCCGTGTCGACCGGCGGCGGGATCACGTCCGCGTCGCGGCCGTAGTAGCGCGCGATGCGGCCCGCGACGTAGGCCGAGTTGGCGACGAAGTGGTCGACTCCCGCGGCGGTCCAGCGGTCCCAGCCGCGCAGCGCCGCGGCCAGCGCGTGGGCCGCGGGCCGCAACGCCGCGGGGAAGCGGCCCGGGCCGAAGTAGTCGTCGAAGCGGTCCCACACGTAGCGCATCGGCGTGTGGCAGTAGCAGACGTGGACCGCGTCGGGGCGCACGAGCACGCTCTTCGCCGCGCAGTGCGACGAGGAGATCACGAGGTCCGCGCCCGAGACGTCGAGCCCCTCGACCGCCAGCGGGAACAGCGGCAGGTACGAGCGATAGCGCTCCGCGGCACGGGGCAGGCGGCCGACGAAGCTCTCCTCGATCGGCCGCGCCTCGATCTCCGGGGCCACCGAGCCGCGCACGTGGAGCAGCGTGTGCAGGGTCGCGTCGGGGAACAGCCGCAGCAGCGACAGCAGCACCTTCTCGCCGCCCCGCATCCCGGTCAGCCAGTCGTGGACGAGGGCGACCTTCAGTGGACGGGCTCCGGGCGCCGCGAGGGCAGCGGCGCGCCCAGCGCCCGCGCGTACGCGCGGTGGGTGGCCTCCACCGAGCGGACCCACGAGAACTGCAGCGCGCGCTCGCGCCCGCGGGCCACGAGCCGCGACGCGAGGTCGGCGTCGTCGAGCACGCGGGCGATGCCGTCGGCGATCGCCTCGACCGAGTAGGGGTCGACCTGGAGCGCGGCGTCGCCGACCACCTCGGGCAGCGAGGAGACGCAGGAGGTCACGACGGGCGCGCCGCAGGCCATGGCCTCCAGCGGCGGCAGCCCGAAGCCCTCGTAGAGCGAGGGGAACGCGAACACGGCCGCCATCCGGTACAGCGCGGCCAGCGTGGAGTCGGGCACGAAGCCGAAGAAGCGCACGTCCTGGCGCACGCCGAGCGCCTCCACCGTGCGCCGCAGCGACGGGAAGCGGCCGGCGTCGTCGCCGATCAGGAACAGCTTGAGGTCGTCGAAGCCCGGCCGCGCCTTGACCCGCGCGAAGGCCTGGACCAGCCGCTCGAGGTTCTTGTGCGGCTTGACGTTGCCCGCGTAGAGCACGAAGCGGCCGCGGACCTGGTAGCGCTCGCGCACGCGCTCGGTCTCCTCGGGGTCGGGCTCCTCGAGCAGGGCCGGGTCGATCGCGTTGGGCACCACGACGACGTGATCGGGATCGGTGTCCGGGTAGAAGCGCAGGATGTCGCGCTTGCTGGCCTCGGACACGGTCAGCACCAGCGCGCTGCGCCGGATCGCGCTGCCCAGCATGTAGCGGGCGTAGCGGAAGGCCGCGCGGTTGGGCAGGTACTGCGGGAACAGCAGGTGGATGCAGTCGTGGATCGTGACCACGGCGCGGGTCCGCGCCAGCAGCGGCAGCACGTAGTGCGGGCAGTGCAGCAGGTCGGCGTGGACCCGCGCCAGCTTCCACGGGATCGAGACGTGCTCGCGCAGCCCGTAGCCCGACGAGTCGTCGACCACCGGCTCGAAGTTGGCCGCCAGGTCGCGCAGGGTCGCCTCGTCGCCGCGGGCGCAAAAGAGGAGGTACGTCGTCTCGGCGTCGAGCCGCGCGAGGTGGCGCACCAGGTTGCGGACGTACGTGCCGATGCCGTAGTCGCGCCACTTGCGTGCGTCGATCGCGATCCTCATCGTTCCGCGGGCCGTTCCCGCGGGCACGGTAGCACGCGGCCGCGGCCGCCGCCAAAAGGCGCGCGGCTCAGCCGGAGACGGCCACGGACAGCGTCGCGCGAGCTTGTGCGAGGCGTCCGCGCAGGCCGAGGATCGCGGCCTCGGCCGCGATCCGGACGCGCAGCGCGAGGGCGGCGGCGGCTCCGTTCCAGCGCCGGTAGTAGCGCAGGTGCGAGCGGTGGTAGGCGAGCCGCGACGCGGCGGCGGCCGCCGCCATCGAGGCCCCGACGGCGTGCACGACCTCGGACTCGGCCACGTGCAGCACGCGACCGCCGGCGTCGCGCAGGCGGCGACACAGGTCTGCGTCCTCCTCGTAGAGGAAGTAGCCGTCGTCGAAGCCGCCGACCGCGTCGAACGCCGAGCGGCGGACCAGCAGGCAGGCGCCCGAGACCCAGTCGCGCTCGCCGCTCTCGCGCACGAGCCGGGTCACCTCGCTCACCACGTCCGGGTCGCGCCGGCGCAGGCCGCGGACCAGCCGGCGCTGACCCGGCTCGCTGAACGGCGTGAGGTCGGGCCCGAACGAGAGCTGCGGCGTGCCGTCGGGGTAGCGGGTGAGCGGGCCCGCGGCCGAGCAGCGCGGCTCCGACAGGGCGCGCGCGATCAGCGCGCCCAGCGCGCCCGCGCGGACCTCGGTGTCGGGGTTGAGGAACAGCAGCCAGGGGGCCGAGGTGGCTGCCGCGCCGCGGTTGCAGGCCGCGGCGAAGCCGAGGTTGGCGCCGGTCTCGACGATCTTCGCCTCGGGGAACGAAGCCCGCACGGCGCCCGGCGTGCCGTCCGTCGACGCGTTGTCGACGACCACGAGCTCCAGCGGCTGGGCGCCACCGTCGCGCAGCGAGGCGAGGCAGCGCTCGATCGTGGCGCCGCTCTGCCAGGTGACGACGACGACCGCGATCGTGGGACCCCGACTCATGTCGTGACCTCCGCCACCTCTGCCAGCAGCTCGCGCAGGGAGCGCGCGCTGCGCGTCCACGAGTGTTCGGCCGCGCGGGCGGAGCCCGCGGCCCGCAGGGCGGCGCACGCCCCGGCGTCGCCCAGCAGCTCGGCCACCGCGTCGGCGACCTCGTGGGGCCGCTCCGGGTCGACCAGGCAGGCGGCCCCGGCCAGCACTTCGCCCATCGCAGGAGCGCGGCTGGCGACGACGGGCACACCGCGGGCCATCGCCTCCAGCGCCGGCAGCCCGAACCCCTCGTAGGCCGAGAGGAACACGGCCACGTCTGCCGCGGCGTAGAGGTCGGCGAGCTCGGCCTCGGAGACGAAGCCGCGCAGCCGCACGTGGCCGTCGAGACCCAGCTCGCGGACGAGTGCGGGCAGGTCGAGCCGCGGCCAGGTGCGGTTCTCGCCGATCAGTTCGAGGCGCGCCGTCGGTACCCGCTTCCGCAGCAGGCACAAGGCCTGCAACAGCTCCGGCACGCGGCGGCGGTTGAAGATCGAACCGACGCTGATCAGCAACGGGCTGCGGGCGCCGAGCCGGGCCCGGGCCGCCTCCCGTGCGGGCGGCGGCGGCAGGTCGTCATCGGCGCCCGGCGGCACCACGCGCACGCGGTGGGCCTGCGCGGGGAAGCGCTCGGCCAGCTCGCGGCGGCCGAATTCGGCGAGGGCGACGATCGCGGCGGAAGCGCGCACGCTGGCCCGCACCGTGACCCGGCGCCGGAGCGCCTCGCGGGCGCGGAAGTCCCGCGGCCAGGAGAAATAGGAGAGGTCGTGGACCGCGGTGACGCGGGGCACCGCGAGCCCGAGCGGGCAGGTGTAGGCGGGCGCGAAGAAGACGTCGAGCGGGTCGCGGCGCGCGCAGCGCGGCAGGTGCCCGAGCTGCCAGGCGACGCCGCTGCTGCCGCCGGGCCCGGCCTCGCGGACCAGCACGCCTGGCCGCCGCAGCAGAGGGTCCTCGGGCACCGGGCCGTCGAAGTAGAGGACCAGCCGATCCTCCGGGATGGGCCACACGCGGAGCAGCGAGCGCAGGTAGCGGCCGACGCCGGTCGCGTGGCCCTGCAGCTCGCGGGCGTCGATCCCGATCGAGAGCGGCCGCACCTCAGCCGACGAGACGGCGATAGAACGCGAGCGTCTCGCGCGCGGTGCGGTCCCAGTCGTAGGTCCGCGCCCGCTCGCGGCCGCGCTGGCGGAGCTGTTCGGCGTGGGCCACGTCGTCCAGCATGCGCTCGATGCCGCGGGCGATGGCACCGGTGTCGAGCGGGTCGACCAGCAGCGCGGCATCGCCCGCGACCTCGGCGAGCGCCGAGCCGCCCGAGCACACGACGGGCAGGCCGGCCGCCATCGCCTCGATCACCGGCAGCCCGAAGCCTTCCTCGAGCGAAGGCAGCACGAGCATCGCCGAGGCCGCCATCAGGGCGCGGATCTCGGGGGTCGGCAGGTAGCCGACCGCGCGGATCTGGGGGCCGAGATCGGTGCCCTGGGCCCACAGTGGCCCGGGGCCCACCAGCAGCAGCGGGGGCGTCTCGGGCCGGCGCCGCACGAGGCCGAGGTAGGCCATCGCCAGGTTGACCAGGTTCTTGCGCTTCTCGTCGCTGCCGACGTAGAGCAGCGCTCCGCGCGGCAGGCGGCGCCGGGCCAGCAGCGCGCTCACCTCGGCTTCGCCCGGCTCGACCCAGTAGGCCGGGTCGACGCCGTTCGGGATCACCGCGATCTTCTCGGGCGCGACGTCGAGCAGCAGCCGCGCCTCCGAGGCCGTGTGCTCGGAGACGCAGATGACGCCGTCCGCGCGCCGGGCGTGATCGCGCACCAGCGGCGCGTAGTCGCGCCGGATCTCCGCCCGCGTCATCTCCGGGTGCTTGAGGAAGAACAGGTCGTGCAGCGTCACCACCCGGCGCCCGCGGCGGGCGGGCACGATCAGCGGGTGCGGCGAGTGCACGACGTCGAGCTCGGCGCCGACCAGGGCGTCGAGGCTGGGCCAGCCCCAGCGGTTCCAGGCGTGGTTGAGGCCGCGCACGGGCAGTCGGCGGTCGACGAGCCGGGTGTTCTTCGGCCATTCCCGGTCCCTGTAGCGTTCGCGCAGCGAGGCGGAGAAGTAGACGAACTCGTCGCCGGGCGCGAGCAGGGGCAGCCGGCGCGCGAGGGCGCCGACGTAGGCGCCGACGCCGGTGGGTCGGGAGAGGGAAGGCCTGAGGTCGAGTCCGACCCGCATGGGAGCGCGCGGATCATAGCCCGAAAGTGGCGATGTGTTACCCTCTCGCGCCCCCGAAAAGGGGTCGCCACAGCGCGGCGCGGCCCTCCGGCCGGCGCCTTTGGGAAACGGAGCGAGAAGGCCGTGAAGATCGGAGTCGTCGGCACGGGTTACGTGGGGCTGGTGGTGGGTGCCTGCCTCGCCGAGAACGGCAACAGCGTCGTCTGCGTGGACAAGGACGCGGGCAAGATCGACCTGCTGTTGAAGGGCGAGATTCCCATCTACGAGCCCGGACTCGAGGAGATGGTGCCGCGCAACGTGCGCGAGGACCGGCTCGCGTTCACGACGGACCTCGACGCCGCCGTCAAGAACTGCGACATCCTGTTCATCGCGGTCGGCACGCCGCAGGACGAGGACGGCTCGGCCGACCTCACCCACGTGCTCGACGTGGCGCGCGAGATCGCGCGGGCGATGAACGGGAAGAAGATCGTGATCACCAAGTCGACCGTGCCCGTGGGCACCGCCCGCAAGGTGCGGGAGGCGATGGCGCCGCTCACGACCCACCCGTTCGCCGTGGTCAGCAACCCCGAGTTCCTCAAGGAGGGCGTCGCCGTCGACGACTTCCTGAAGCCCGACCGGGTCGTGATCGGCACCGACGACCCCGAGGTCGAGGCCGTGATGCGCGAGCTGTACGAGCCCTTCGTGCGCACCGGCAAGCCGATCCTGGTGATGGACCACGCTTCGGCGGAGATGACCAAGTACGCCGCCAACGCGATGCTGGCGACCCGCATCTCGTTCATGAACGAGATCGCGAACCTGTGCGACCGGGTCGGCGCCGACGTGCACAAGGTGCGGATGGGCATCGGCACCGACGTCCGCATCGGCCCCTCGTTCCTGTTCCCCGGCGTCGGCTACGGCGGCTCCTGCTTCCCGAAGGACGTGAAGGCGCTGATCCGCACCGCCGCCGACCACGGCTGCGCGGTCAAGGTCGTCGAGGCCGTCGACGAGGCCAACGAGCGGCAGAAGGGCGTGATGCTGCCGCGGATCGAGAAGTACCTCGGCGGCTTCGCGGGCAAGGTGATCGGCGTCTGGGGCCTCGCCTTCAAGCCGCGCACCGACGACATGCGCGAGGCGCCGGCGCTGACCCTGATCGAGGGTTTCCTGAAGGGCGGCGCCAGCGTCCGGGTCTACGACCCGAAGGCGATGGAGGTCGCGCGCGGCGTGCTGGGCGACCGCGTCACCTACGCGACCCGCAGCTACGACGCGGCGCGCGGCGCCGACGCCCTGGTCGTGGTCACCGAGTGGGCCGAGTTCCGCGAGCCCGACTTCGGGAAGCTGAAGGAGATCCTGCGCCAGCCGGCGATCTTCGACGGCCGCAACATCTACAACCCGAAGCTGCTGGCGGACATGGGCTTCCACTACGAGGGCATCGGCCGGCGTTGAGGGCCCTCGTCGCCGGCGGCGCGGGCTACATCGGCAGCCACGCGGTCCGCGCATTGCTCGAGGCGGGCCACGAGGTCCGCGTGCTCGACGACCTGTCGGCAGGCCACCGCGCGGCGGTGCCCGCCGGCGTCCCGCTGTTCGAGGCCGACATCGCCGATCGTGACGCCGTGTCGCGGGCGCTCGAGGGGTGCGACGCCGTCCTCCACTTCGCGGCACTGCTGAGCGTCGGCGGCTCGGTGCGCGACCCGCTCGCGTACTGGCGCAACAACGTCGCGAAGGCGATCGCGCTGATCGACGCGATGGACGCCGCCGGCGTGCGCCGGTTCGTGTTCAGCTCGACCTGCGCGACCTTCGGCGTGCCCGTGCGGGTGCCGATGGACGAGGACCACCCGCAGGCGCCGATCAACCCGTACGGCGCCTCGAAGCTGGCGCTGGAACGCGCGCTGCGCGACCTGGCCGCGGCGGGCGTGCTGCGCGCGGTGGCGCTGCGCTACTTCAACGCCTCCGGGGCCCACGAGGACGGCAGCCTCGGCGAGGACCACGCCCACGAGGAGCACCTGATCCCGCTCGCGATCGACGCGGCGCTCGGGCGGCGCCCGCCGCTCACCGTCTTCGGCGAGGACTACGACACGCCGGACGGCACCTGCATCCGCGACTACATCCACGTCCAGGACCTGGCGGTCGCCCACGTGCAGGCGCTGGAGGCGCTCGAGCGCGGCGACGCGTTCCAGGCCTACAACCTGGGCACCGGCCGCGGCCACTCGGTGCGCGAGGTGGTGGACTGCGTCGGGCGCGTGCTCGGGACGCCCGTGCCGCACTCCGTCGGCCCGCGCCGGGCAGGCGATCCGCCGCGGCTGGTCGCCGCGGCGGAGCGGGCGCGCGCGACGTTCGGCTTCGCACCGCGTTTCACCGACCTGGGCGCGATCGTCGACACGGCCGCCCGCTGGCGCCGCGACCACCCGCAGGGGTACCGTACACGCCCATGAGCGAGACCGCCGTCGCCCGCCGCCGCCACACGCCGATGACCGACCCGCTGCTGACGGTCGTGATGCCGGTCTACAACGAGATCGCCACCCTCGACGAGATCGTCGGCCGGGTCCTGGCCGTGCCGGTGAAGAAGGAGCTGATCGCGATCGACGACTGCTCGCGCGACGGCTCCCGCGAGCGGCTCCAGGAACTGGGCAGGCAGCACGGCTTCAAGGTGCTGCTCCAGGAGAAGAACCAGGGCAAGGGTGCGGCCGTGCGCCGCGGCATCCAGGAGGCCACGGGCGACATCATCGTCGTCCAGGACGCCGACCTCGAGTGGAGCCCCGAGGAGTACCCGGAGCTGCTCGACCTGATCGTGCGCGGCAAGGCGGACGCGGTGTTCGGCAGCCGGTTCATCGGCCGCCACCGCTGCTTCCTGTTCACCCACTACCTCGCCAACCTGTTCCTCAACTTCGTCACCAACGTGCTGTACAACACGACGATGACGGACATGGAGACGTGCTTCAAGGCCGTCCGCGCCGACGTGCTGAAGCCGATCCCGCTGCAGAGCAACCGCTTCGGGATCGAGCCCGAGATCACCGCCAAGCTGTTCAAGCGCAAGGCGCGCGTCTACGAGGTGCCGGTCACCTACGAGGGCCGCGACTATTCCGAGGGCAAGAAGCTGACGTGGCGCGACGGCTTCCCGGCGCTGTGGACCCTGATCAAGTACCGTTTCGTCGACTAGAGGGGCCGAAAGTCCCGGATTCGTCTATACTTACGCCTCCGGTCGCGACCCCGCTTCGGGGCCTCGGACGGCCGGAGCGAGGAAACGCGCCATCGCGCTGCCGGCCCACCCCCTGATCCCGGAAGGTCCTCCTGCCCGCCGACGCCGGCCATGGCTGCGGGAGGTGCGCACCGCCGTGCACGGGGCCCGCGGCGACTTCGCGCAGGCCCGGCGGCTGTTCGCCTACGCGAGCCCCTACTCGGGTCTGCTGGCGCTGTCGTGGGCGGCGATGGCCGTCTACGCCGCGTCGGGGGCGCTGCTGACCTACACGGTCAAGCCGATCTTCGACGAGGTGCTGATCCGCGGGGTCAACACGCTGCAGGTCGCGGCCACCATCCTGGGCCTCTACGTCCTCAAGGGCTTCGGGGCCTACTTCAGCACCACCCTGGTCGCGCTGGTCGGGCATCGCGCCGTGACCGACCTGCGCAACGCCCTGTACGAGCACACGCTCAACCAGTCCTTCTCCTTCCTGTCGCGCAACTCGACGGGAAAGATGATGAGCCACATCACGAACGACGTGGAGCGCATCCAGGCCGCGGTGACCGAGATCGCCGGCGACCTGCTGAAGGAGGGGCTCACCGTCGTCGGCCTGCTGGCGCTGCTGTTCTGGCTCGACTGGGTGCTGGCGCTGGTGGCGATCTTCGGCATGCCGCTCGCGCTGTACCCGCTCGTCAAGCTGGGGCGCCGGCTGCGCGCCTCCAACGAGACCTCGCTGCGGCGCTGGAAGGACATCTCCGAGATCCTGCAGGAGACGATCTCCGGTTTCCGCGTGGTCAAGGCCTTCGGCATGGAGGGCTTCGAGACGGCCCGCTTCAAGCGGGCGTCGGCGCGGCTGCTGGCGGTCAACATGAAGATCACGCGCACGACCGCTGCGCTGCCGCCGCTGATGGAGGCGGTGGGCGGCCTGGCGATCGTGGCCGCCCTGCTCTACGGCAGCCACGCGATCGCCAGCGGCCGCATGACGCCCGGCTCGTTCACCTCGTTCGTCGCCGGGCTGCTCGCGATGTACACGCCGATCAAGCGGCTGTCGCGGGTCAACGCGACGCTGCAGGGCGCGCTCGCGGCCTCCTCGCGGATCTTCGAGGTGCTCGACACCCACCAGGAGGTGGCCGAGCCCGCGCAGCCGGTCGCGATCGGCCGCGCCCGCGGCGAGATCGAGTTCGGCAACGTCGGCTTCCGCTACGCCGACGGCGGGGGCCAGATCCTCAGGCGGATCAGCTTCCGGGCCCAGCCGGGCCAGGTGATCGCGATCGTGGGCAAGAGCGGCCAGGGCAAGACGACGCTGCTCAACCTGCTGCCGCGCTTCTACGACCCGACCGAGGGCGTGATCCGGATCGACGGCCACGACATCCGGGACCTGGGCCTGCGCAGCCTGCGCGAGCAGATCGGGCTGGTGACGCAGGAGATCGTGCTGTTCAACGACACGGTGCGGGCCAACATCGCCTACGGCCTTTCCGACGTCGACGAGGCGCGGATCGAGGGCGCCGCCCGCGCGGCCTTCGCCCACGACTTCATCCTCAACCTGCCGCGGCGCTACGACACCGTGATCGGGGAGCGCGGCAGTCGCCTGTCGGGCGGTCAGCGCCAGCGCATCGCGATCGCGCGGGCGATCCTCAAGGACCCGCCGATCCTGATTCTCGACGAGGCCACCTCGGCGCTCGACACCGAGTCGGAGCGGCTCGTGCAGCAGGCGCTGGCCAACCTGATGCGGGGGCGCACCACGCTGGTCATCGCCCACCGCATCTCCACCGTGCGCCACGCGGACGTGATCCTCGTGATCGAGGGCGGCGAGATCCGCGAGATGGGCGACCACGAGTCGCTGCTGCGCCGCCGCGGCCTCTACAGCCGGCTCCACGAGCTGCAGTTCTCGACCGAGGACCCGGCGCTGTGATCCGCTCGATGACGGGTTTCGGCAGCGGCCGCGCGGCCGGCGAGGCCGGCGAGGTGAGCGCGACCGTGCGCACGGTCAACCACCGCTACCTCGACGTCTCCGTCTCGCTGCCCCGGCGCCTGCGCAGCCTGGAGTCGCGGGTGCGGGCCCTGGCACAGGCCGGGCTCGAGCGCGGCAAGGTCGACGTCACGATCCAGGCGACCGGCGCGGCGGGAGAGGAGGCGAGCCTGGCCTCGCAGGAGGTGATCGCCTCGGTGGTCGCGTCGCTGCGGCGGATCGCCGACCTGCCCTCGGTCGACGGCGGGGTGCGGGTCAGCGACGTGCTGCGCTACCCGGGCGTGCTCAACGGCGTGGAACCCGGGCCCGAGGCGGGGGAGCCCTTCTGGCCCCTGGTCGAACCCGCGCTGCGGGCGGCTGCCGAAGGCGTCGCGGCCATGCGCCGCGACGAAGGAGCGCGCCTCGGGGCGGCGCTCGAGCGAATGCTGGCGGAGGTCGAGGCCGCCGCGGGTCGGCTGGAGGCGACCTCGGCGGCATCGCGCGCCTCGCGACGCGAACAGGTGCTCGCGCGCCTGCGGGAGCTCGTCCAGGAGTTCGGCGTCGAGGACGCGCGGCTGGTGGCCGAGGCGTCCCGCCAGGCCGACCGGCTGGACGTCGCCGAGGAGCTCCAGCGGCTGCGCTCCCACGTCGCCCAGGCCCGAGGCCTGGTCGCGGGCGAGGCGCCCGCGGGCCGCAAGCTGGACTTCCTGGCGCAGGAGCTGATGCGCGAGGCCAACACCATCGGCAGCAAGGCCGCCGACGCGGGGATGACCGCGGAGGTCGTGGGCCTCAAGGCGGAGATCGAACGCTTTCGCGAGCAGGTGCAGAACGTTGAGTGAACAGGCCTCGCTGTTCGTGATCTCCGCGCCCTCGGGCGCCGGCAAGTCGACCGTGGTGCGCCGGGTGCTGGCCGAGGTGCCGGGCCTGCGCTTCTCCGTCTCCCACACGACCCGCCCGCCGCGGTCGGGCGAGCAGGACGGGCGCGAGTACCACTTCGTCGACTGGGCCGCCTTCGAGGCGCTGGTCGGCCGCGACGGCTTCCTCGAGTGGGCCGAGGTCCACGGCAACCTGTACGGCACGAGCATGGCGGAACTGGAGCGCGCGCGCGAGGCCGGCTGCGACCTGGTCTGCGACCTCGACGTGCAGGGCGCGGCCCAGGTCCGCGGGCGGCTGGCGGACGCCGTCACGCTGTTCCTGCTGCCACCCTCCGCCGAGGCGCTGGAGCGCCGGCTGCGCGGCCGCGGCCAGGACGACGCGGCCGTGATCGAGCGGCGCCTGCGCAACGCGCGCACGGAGATGGAGCGCTTCGCGGAGTTCGACTACGCGGTCGTCAACGACGACGTCGAGGCCGCCGTTGCGGCCGTCAAGGCCGTGATCGCGGCAGCCCGCTGCCGGACCAGCCGGCGCCGCGAGGCGGCGCAGGCGATTCTCAGGACCTTCCGGGCAGGGTAGAGTCCCGGTTTTCGACTTTTCGGACGAGGAGAGGACGAGGCGAGATGACCCAGATCGTGATGCCGAAGGACGTGGACAGCAAGTTCCGCTTCATCGTCGTGGCGGCCCAGCGCTCCAAGCAGATCCAGCAGGGAGCCAAGGCCCGCGTCGACGTCAAGACGCGCAAGCCCACCCGGGTGGCGATGCAGGAAGTGCTGCAGAACGCCGTGTCGTGGGAGATCGTCGACCCCGAGGCCCCGGCCCCGGTCGCCGAAGAGGCCGGCCAGGAGGGCTGACCCGGAGGCGCGAGCGGTGCCGACCGTCGTCCTCGGCGTCACGGGGTGCATCGGGGCCTACAAGGCCTGCGAGGTGCTCCGTGAGCTGCAGAAGCGCGACGTCGACGTCCACGTGGTGATGACCCGCCACGCGACGGAGTTCGTGTCGCCGATGACGTTCGAGGCGCTCTCGCGCCACGCGGTGTTCGTCGACCAGTTCCGGCTGGGCGAGAACGGCGACATCCGCCACATCTCGCTGGCGGACGCGGCGGAGTTGCTGCTGGTGGCGCCGGCCACGGCCAACGTGCTCGCCAAGTTCGCCCGCGGGATCGCCGACGACGCGCTCTCCACGCTGCACCTCGCGACCCGCGCGCCGCTCCTGCTGGCGCCGGCCATGAACGTGAACATGTTCGAGCACCCCGCGGTCGCGGAGAACCTCGCGATCCTGCGCGCCCGCGGCGCGACCGTGATCGAGCCCGGCTCGGGCTACCTCGCGTGCGGCTGGCTGGGCAAGGGCCGGCTGGCCGAGGTGCCGGACATCGTCGAGGCCGCGATGGCGGCGCTGCAGCGGCGCCGCGACCTCGCGGGGCTGCAGGTGGTGGTCAGCGCCGGGCCGACGATCGAGGACCTCGACCCGGTTCGGTTCATCTCCAACCGCTCGTCCGGGAAGATGGGCTACCGGGTCGCCGAGGCCGCGCGCGACCGCGGCGCGGCGGTGACCCTGGTGTCCGGGCCCACGGCGCTCGCGGACCCGCCCGGGCTGCGCACCGTGCGGGTGCGCTCCGCGGCCGAGATGGAGCAGGCCGTGCTGCGCGAGGCGGCGGGCGCGGACGTCGTGGTGATGGCCGCCGCCGTGGCGGACTGGCGGCCGGCGATCCGCGCGAACCACAAGGTGAAGAAGGAGGTCGCGTCGCGCTCGATCGAGCTCGAGCGCACGACGGACATCCTGGCCGCCCTCGGCCGCGAGAAGGGGCCGCGGTTCCTTGTCGGCTTCGCCGCCGAGACGGACGACGTCGTCGGCTACGCGCGCGGCAAGCTGGTCGCGAAGAACGCCGACCTGATCGTCGCCAACGACGTCTCGGGTGCGGGCGTCGGCTTCGACGCCGACGACAACGCCGCGACCCTCGTCGACCGCGCGGGCGAGGTGGTGGTCGAACGCACCAGCAAGCGCGCGCTGGCCGAGCGAATCTGGGACCGCGTGCGCGAGTTGCGCGGCGCCCGGGGCTGAGCGCGCCTTGTCGGACGAAGAGCGCACGCTGATCGCCGCCGAGCTGCGCGAGCGGCTCGCCTGGCTCTCGGGGCTGACCGACGTGGGTGTGCCGCGCCCGGTTGCCGGGGCGGCGCCGCCCATGGCCTCGCCCGAGCCGGTGGCCCCCGCACCCGCCGCGCGCCCCGCAGCCCCGCCGCCCGCCGCGGCTCCGCCGCGTCCTGGGCGTGCGTCCACAGAGCCGGCCGCGCCGGCCCCGGCCCCGCGCCGGGCGCCGGCGAGGAGCGCGACCCCCGAGTGGGCGGTGCCGGCTGCCGCTGCCGAGCCGTGTCCCGTGCCCGCGACCGGCGAGCCCGAGGCGCGGCTCGCGGCGCTCGTCGACTGGATCGGCGACTGCCGCCGCTGCGCGCTGGCCCCGACCCGAACGAAGATCGTCTACGGCCAGGGGAACCTGCACGCCGAGATCATGTTCGTCGGCGAAGCGCCGGGCGCGGACGAAGACGAGCAGGGCCTGGCCTTCGTCGGCCGCGCGGGCCAGTTGCTGACCGACATCATCGAGAAGGGCCTCAAGGTCCCGCGCCCCGAGGTCTTCATCGCCAACGTGATCAAGTGCCGTCCGCCCGGCAACCGCAACCCGGAGACGGCCGAGATCCTGGCCTGCCAGCCGTTCCTCGAGCAGCAGATCGAGATCGTCAAGCCGAAGGTGCTGATCGGGCTCGGGAAGTTCGCGGGCCAGTGGCTGCTGAAGACCGCCGAGCCGATCTCGCGGATCCGCGGCCGCTTCGGGGACTACCGCGGCATCCCCGTGATGCCGACGTTCCACCCGGCCTATCTGCTGCGCAACCCGTCGGCGAAGAAGGACGTGTGGGAGGACCTGAAGCTGGTCCTCCGCCACCTGGGGCGCTGAGCGCCCCGTGCCGCGGACCCGCCGCTTCGCGACGCGGCGCTAAGGTGACGGCGTGAGCGAGCGCCTGGTCAGCGTCGCCGTGCCGCTGCCGGTGCAGTCGGCGTTCACCTACCGGGTGGGCGTCGAACTCCCGCTGCCCGCGGCCGGCTGCCGCGTGCTCGTGCCCTTCGGCGCCCAGCGCCTCGTCGGCATGTGCCTGGGTCCGGCAGCGACCGACGGCGCGTTGCCGAAGCTGAAGTCGGTGATGGAGGTGGTCGACGAGCAGCCGCTCGTGGCGCGACCGCTGCTCGACCTGGCCGCCTGGCTCGCCGAGCACTACCTGGCGCCGCCGGGGGAGTGCTACCGGCTGATCGCGCCGCCGGCCGGCGGGCGCCGGGGGGCTGCGCTGGCTGACGTCGACGCGGGTTTCCGCGTCGACCGCGTGGCGCGGCTGCTCGACGCGACGGTCGCGACGCGCGGCGCAGCGCAGCGCGAGGCCCTGGCCCGGCTCGAGGCCGCGGGGGGACGGGCACGAGTCGCCGACCTCGCGCGCGATCGGCCCGCGATCCGCGGCGCGCTCGAGGCCCTCGCGACGCGCGGCGCGGTGGCGCTCGAGGACGAGCGTGCGGTGCGCACGCCGGCCTCGCTGCCGGCGCTGCCGGAGCGCGAACGTCCGGCCCTGACCGACGAGCAGTCCGCGGCGCTCACCGCGCTGCACTCGGCGCAGGACGCCGGCGGGTTCCGCCCGTTCCTGCTCCACGGCGTCACCGGCAGCGGCAAGACCGAGGTCTACCTGCGCGGCGTCGAGCGCGCCCTCGAGCTCGGCCGCGGGGCGCTGCTGCTGGTGCCCGAGATCGCGTTGACGCCGCTGCTGGTGCGCGCGGCGCAGGCCCGCTTCGGCGACCTCGTCGCCGTCCAGCACAGCGAGCTGTCGGCGGGCGAACGCCACGACCAGTGGTGGCGCATCCGCGAAGGCGCGGCCCGGGTCGTCGTCGGCGCCCGCTCCGCGGTGTTCGCGCCGGTGCGCGAGCTGGGACTGGTCGTCGTCGACGAGGAGCACGAGGCGGCCTACAAGCAGGAAGAGAGCCCGCGCTATCACGGCCGCGACGTGGCGGTGATGCGGGCCCGGCTGGAGGGCGCGGTGGCGCTGCTCGGCTCGGCCACGCCGGCGCTCGAGTCCTGGCACAACGCGCTCCTGGGCAAGTACGAGCGGCTCTCCCTGCGCCGGCGGATCGGCAGCTTCGGGCTGCCGCGGGTCGAGATCGTCGACCGGCGCGAGGCGATGCGCGGCGGCGACAACCCGATCCTGACGGTGCCGCTGCGGGAGGCGCTGCAGGCCCGGCTCGACCGGGGCGAGCAGGCGCTGCTGCTGCTCAACCGCCGCGGCTGGGCGACCAGCCTGCTGTGCCGCGAGTGCGGCGAGCCGCTGGGCTGCCCGCGCTGCTCGGTCGCCCTCACGCTGCACGAGCGCGGCGCGCTGGCCCGCTGCCACTACTGCGGCCACGACGTCCGCGCGCCCGACGCCTGCGCCGCCTGCAAGGGTGTGTACCTGCGGCTCACAGGCTTCGGCACCGAGCGGGTCACGGAGGCCGTGCAGGCCGCACTGCCGAAGGCCCGCGTCGGCCGCCTCGATCGCGACACCGCCCAGCGCCGCGGCGCGGTGGCGAAGCTGCTGCACGACTTCGAGCAGGGCGCGCTCGACATCCTGGTCGGCACCCAGATGCTGGCCAAGGGCCACGACTTCCCGCGCGTCACGCTGGTCGGCGTCGTCGACGCGGACGTCGGCCTCGGCCTGCCCGACTTCCGCGCGGCCGAGCGCACGTTCGAGCTGCTGACCCAGGTGGCGGGCCGCGCGGGCCGCGCCGAGCTCGCCGGCGAGGTGATCCTGCAGAGCCATCGGCCGGACCACTACGCGCTGCGGCTCGCCTGCGACCAGGACTACGAGGCGTTCTGGGAGCGGGAGAGCGAGTTCCGCCGCACGATGGGGTGGCCGCCCTTCGCGTCGCTCGTGAACGTCGTGGTCCGCAGCCGGGATCCCGAAGCGGGCCGTCGCGAGGCGGGTGCCCTGGCGGAGGCGCTGCGGGTCGCCGCCCAGAGACGCTTCCGGGTGCTGGGCCCCGGGGCCGCGCCGTTGGCGCGCATCAAGGACGAGCACCGCTTCCAGGTGGTGCTGCGCGGCCCGCGCAAGGCAATGCGGGACGCGCTCCGCTCGGCCCTGGTGAAGCGTCACGGACCGGTGCGCTGGCCCGGCATCGTCGTCGACGTCGACGCCTTGTCAGTGCTCTAGGCTCCGCGACTCCAGACTAGAAGAGCGAGAGCAACTCGGTCGCGAACTCCGACCACGAGAACTGGATCGGGTCGGGCACGAAACTGACGACGAAGACCAACGCGCCCAGCGCGCCCACGATCTGGCGCCCGCGTCCGACCGGGGCGGCGTCGTACCACGTGGCCGGATGGGCCCGGCCCAGCAGGCGCATCAGGACCGCCCACATCAGCCACTGCGGTCCGAACCAGAGCAGGGCCAGGCACACCCAGGAAGCGGCCCGCGAGATCTTCAGGTGGACGCGAGCGCCGAACAGGCCGTAGACGACGTGGCCGCCGTCGAGCTGGCCGATCGGCATCAGGTTGAGGCCGGTGACCAGCAGCCCGAACCACGCCGCCATGCCCCACGGGCCGATCACCAGCGTCTCGTGCGGGCCCAGCGACCCGTGCACGAGTTGCCCCGCCCACTGGAAGAGCAGCGGCTCGCCGAGGTAGAGGACGCCGGGACGTGGGTCGAGCGGCGCCACCTGAGCCTCGAGGACGCCGAGCGCGAGCACGGGGAGCAGCGCGACGAAGCCGGCCAGCGGCCCGGCGATCCCGACGTCGAACAGCGCGCGGCGGTCGGGGAACGGGCTGCGGATCCGGATCACGGCGCCCAGCGTGCCGACCAGGCTGAAGAAGGCGAACGGGAACGGGATGAAGTAGGGCAGGGTCGCGTCGATCCCGTACCAGCGCGCGGCGAGGTAGTGGCCCATCTCGTGGGCGAGCAGGATCGAGAGCACGCCCACGGCCATGGCGGGGCCGCCGATCAGCCACACGGAGGCGGCGGTCAGCGCGAACAGCAGCAGGTGAAGGGGCAGCGCTCTCCAGACGGAAGGCGCCGGGGCGCCGCTCACGCGGGCGTCAGCCGTTCAGGCTCTGCAGGTCCTTGCCCGGCTTGAAGCGGATCGTGCGCCCCGGCGGGATGCGCACTTCCTTGCCGGTGCGGGGGTTGCGGCCGATGCCGCGCTTGCGGGGCTTGACCTGGAACACGCCGAACCCGCGCAGCTCGATGCGCTCGCCGCGCTTCATGGACTCCTTCATCGCCTCGAGGACTGCCTCCACGGCCACCTCGGCCTTCACCTTGGTGATGTCGGCCGCCCTGGAGACCTCGTTGATGATGTCCACCTTGATCATGGGCCCGCAAGCCTCCCGCTAAGTCGTTTCTCAGTTTAGGATTAGGCCGAATTCGCTGTCAAACCGCAGGAGCCCATTGAAGACCATTCCCCGGCTCGCCCTGGTGGGCCGCCCCAACGTCGGCAAGTCCACGCTGTTCAACCGGATCTGTGGGCGCCGCAAGGCGATCACCGATTCGCGGCCGGGGTCCACCCGCGACCGCAACTACGCGCAGGCCTCCTGGCAGGGCGCGGCCTTCGAGATCGTCGACACCGGCGGACTGCTGCTGGGCACCGACGACCCGCTGCTGGGGCCCGCGGCGGTGCAGGCGGACCGCGCGATCGCCGAGGCCGACCGCGTGGTCCTCGTCGTCGACGCGCGCGCCGGGCTGCTGCCGGACGACGCCGCGATCGTCCGCAAGCTGCGGCAGGCGGGGAAGGACTTCCTGCTCGCCGTCAACAAGACCGAGGGCCGCGCGGCAGGAATCGAGGAATTCGCCGCGCTGGGCGCCGACGAGGCGCTCGCGATCTCGGCCGACCACGGCCAGGGCGTCGGCGACCTGCTCGACGCGGCGCTGCGCGGCCTGCCGCGGGTCGAGGCGCCGCAGGAGGAGCGGCCGATCCGGGTCGCGATCGTGGGCCGGCCGAACGTGGGGAAGTCGTCGCTGCTGAACCGGCTGGTGGGCGAGGAGCGGGCGCTGGTGTCCGACATCGCGGGCACGACCCGCGATGCGGTCGACGCGGTGATCGCGCGCGGCGAGCGCCGCTTCCAGCTCGTCGACACCGCGGGCATCCGCCGCCAGCGACTGCTCAAGGACACCGTCGATCACGTCAGCGTCGTGCAGGCGCGGCGCGCCATCGACCGCGCGGACGTGGCGGTGCTGGTGCTGGACGCCGAAGAAGGCGTGCGCGAGATGGACGCCACGATCGGCGGGCTGATCCAGGAGGCCGGCACGGGGGTCGTGCTCGCCATCAACAAGTGGGACCTGGCGCAGGCGCGCTCCGCGAAGCAGAAGGCCACGGAGCAGGACTTCCGCGACGGCCTCAAGTTCCTGCACTGGGCGCCGCTCGTGTTCATCTCGGCCCGCACCGGCCGCGGCGTGCCGGCACTGCTCGACACGGTCGCGAAGGTGCGCCAGGCGACCGCGCTCCGCATCACGACCGGCGAGCTCAATCGCGTGGTGGCGAAGGCCTCGGAGAAGTACGCCCCCAAGGCGAAGAAGGGCAGCCACGCAGTCCGCATCCTGTACGCGAGCCAGATCGGCATCGAGCCGCCGACCATCGCGCTTTCGCTCAACCACCCGGTCGACCTGCACTTCTCCTGGCAGCGCTACCTCGAGAACCAGCTCCGCGCGAGCTTCGATTTCGCCGGCAGCCCGATCGTGCTCAAGGTGCGCACCCGCAAGCACTAGCAGGGGCACGGTTTATCGTCCTTGACAGCCGCTGGTCACACTCATATACTCCCTGAGCTTTTCAAGCTAAACGTTCGTCTTTTCTGAGTTTTTCCGCTAGCTGGGAAACGCGCTCCAGGGGCCGATGACGAAAGCCGACATCGCCAGGATCGTCTACGAGCGCCACGGAGGCATCTCCAATCGCGAAGCTGCGCGACTGGTCGAGCAGATCTTCGAGACGCTCAAATCCCGCCTCTCGGATGGCGAGAAGGTCCAGATCACCGGGTTCGGCACGTTTCTGGTCCGACAGAAGCGCGAACGCCGCGGGCGCAATCCCCAGACTGGAGAGGAGATGGTGATCAAGTCCCGCCGGTCCGTCGTGTTCCGGCCGTCCAAGCTCTTCGGCGCCGCCGAATAGTCCGCGCGGCCAAGCGAGCATGAGCACCCTGGACCGCCGCATTCCCAACAAGCTGTTCTTCAAGATCGGCGAGGTCTGCGAGCTGACCGACACCCAGCCCTACGTGCTGCGGTACTGGGAGTCGGAGTTCCCCTCGCTGGCGCCGGCCAAGAACTCCTCGGGGCAGCGCATCTACAGGCGCCGCGACATCGAGACCGTACTGCGGATCAAGCAGCTCCTCTACGAGGAGGGCTTCACGATCGCGGGCGCCAAGAAGAAGCTCGAGACCGAGGCCGCAGGGAAGGGGGCGACCCCCGCGTCCGAGGCGGCGCAGGCCGTGGCAGAGGCCGAGGCCGGGGGCGACGCGGCCGTCGAGGCCGCTCCCGCGCGCGACGACGGGACGCGCGCGGCGCTGCTCCAGGTGCGCGACGAACTGCGGGAGATCTTGACCCTGCTCGACCGTGGTGGCAAGATCACGAACTGACGGGTGCGGTAGACCGCGTCGGGATGTAGCGCAGCCTGGTAGCGCACCTGCTTGGGGTGCAGGTGGTCGTGGGTTCAAATCCCGCCATCCCGACCAACCCTTCCCCTCGTCGCGGCAACCGAAACGACCCACGATGGCCCCGGACGGCAGCGTCCCGGGGCTTTTTCGTTGACGGGGTGTGATGACGAGACTCGTGCTGCTGACCAACGACGACGGCTTCGCCGCAGAGGGCCTGGAGGCCCTGGCGGCCGTCTTCGAGCACGACCACGAGGTCTGGGTGGTGGCCCCGGACGCCGAACGCAGCGCCTGCTCGCATTCGCTCACGATCCAGCGGCCCGTGCGTGGCGAGCGCAAGGGCGCGCGGCGCTTCGCCGCGGACGGCACGCCCGCCGATTGCGTGAACCTGGCCGTCTCCAAGCTGCTCCCGCGGCGACCGGATCTCGTGATCTCGGGGATCAACCGCGGGGCCAACCTCGGCGAGGACGTCTTCTACTCGGGCACCGTCGCCGGCGCGCGCGAGGCGGTGTTGCTGGGCCTGCCGGCGATCGCCGTGTCGCTGGCGGTGCGCTCCGGCGCGGCCGACTTCGGCCACGCGGCGCTCTTCGCCGAGCAGCTCGCGCGGCTGGTCTTCGAGCACGGCCTGCCCGCCCACACGCTGCTCAACGTCAACGTGCCGCCCGGCGCGCCGCGGGGGACCGTGCTCGCGCGCCAGGGTCAGCGCCACGCGAGCGAGGACTCGCCCGCGGCCTGGGCCGACCTGCAGGGCATCGAAGGCGACCACCTCTCCGACGGCACGGCCGTGCGCAACGGCTTCATCGCGCTGACGCCGCTGCAGACCGACCAGACGCACCACGCGATGTTCGCGGGGCTGCGGGCCTGGGAGCAGCGACTGCGCCAGCCAGGATCAGTCGCCACGCGCCCGCGCTGACCCCCCGTTTGCACGCTGCGGCGGGAGCCGTGGTATATTCCCTCGTCGCATCCGACCGGGGCGTGGCTCAGCCTGGCTAGAGCGCTTGGTTCGGGACCAAGAGGTCGGAGGTTCGAATCCTCTCGCCCCGACCATTTATTATCAGTAACTTACAGGCGGCCGGCGATCCCGAATCGCCGGCCGTTTCGCATTAGGGGGAGCAAGGGGGGAGCAGGGGATCACCCCCCAGAAACACGAAGGGCCGGGAGCGTGCGGCCCCCGGCCCGGTAGGACTGCAGACCCGCTACACCCCTTCGACTGCGTCCCGCTCGACCTTCATTCGCGCGAGGTCCCGATCCGTGGTCCTCGCCGTGGCCAGGTAGACCCGGGCCGCGTCGCGCACGTGGGCGAGACAGCCGCCCTCGCTCGCCCCGACCACCTCCTCAGCAAACGTCCAGGCCCGCGGGTCACCCTCGGGCAGCGGGTCGAGCGCGGAGGCCTCGCGGGCGCGGGCCTCGAGCCGCTCCATGCGGCCAGCCGCGGCGCGGAGCATCTTGGCGACCGCGACCACCTCGCGGCGGAGCGCGGCCTCCCGGGCCTTCGTCGACGGCGCCGTCACGGGAGGACCTCGATCACGCGCTCGAGCTGCTCTCGGGCCTCGGCGATGCCTTCGAGGTGTGCCTCCCAGCGGTCCAGGCCGGCGTTGTCCTCGTCCTCGAGCCCGCTCGCATCGTGCGGAGGTTCCGAGTCGACGTCCCGCAGGAGCGAGCGCAGGGCGGACTCGGCCGCCGAAAGGTCACGCGCCCGGAGGTCGCCTTCGCAGGGGTGGGGCGAGCCCGCACGCTCCGTATCGCCTCGGTCGCTGTACCAGTCCCACGCCGCCGCCTCGAGCTGTTCCTCGAGCGCCTCGAGCCGCTCGTCGAGAGCGGCGGCCCGGCTCCACTTCCGCGCTGTGGTGGCGGCCCCCCATGCCGCGTCGACGACGCGCCGGAGGTCGAGCACCTCGCGCCGCAGGGCTTCCCACGCGGCGGGCATCCTGTGGGCCTGGCGCAGCCGTCGCCGCCAGGCGGCCGGGAGCACGACGCGCGGGCGCTGCGCTCGTCGCGCCAGCTCGGGCCCGGTTCGGCTGCCGAGGAGGTCCTGCGCTCGCCACACGAAGGTGCGCGCGCTGCCGCTGTCGAAGGGGTCCTTGTCCGGGTCGTAGGTCGCCGCCACTTTGCGGAACAGCGCGATAACCGGGTTCTCGGCCTTCATCGCGTCGTCCTCCCTTCGGCGCGGGCCTTGGCCCGCGGGTAGTCGTGCGCGCGCAGGACCGGCCCCGGCTTGCGCTCGGCCGGCGGGTCGATGCGCGGCCGGTGCTGGCGGGCGCGGTACACCGCGCCGTAGGTGACGACGGGCACCTCGTTCGGCAGGGGCGGCGCCGGCACGCCCGGGCAGCGCTCGAGGTGCTCCTCGAGGAGCAGGCAATCGCAGTCCGGCTCGTCGGCCAGGTGGTACGCCGGGAGGGCGCTCACCGCGGCAGTCCCTTCGCGACCTTGCGCGCGCGCGTGACGCTCGCCTTGATCGCCGCGACTTCGCGCTGCGCCTTCGCCCGCGTCCTGGCCTCCGTGCGGGCGCTGGCCTTCGAGGCCTTGATCGCGGCGCCTAGCTCTGCGGCCAGCTCGCGACACCGGGCCGCGAACGCCAGCAGTTCGCCCCGCGTGACCGGCAGCATGATCCGCCCGTCGCTCCTGCTCTTCTTCATGGTCCCTCCCTCAAGCCACTACGGTGGCTTACTGAGGTCGGACGCTACACCCGCAGGGATGCCGCGTCAAGCCACGCGGGAGGCTACTTGTTCTTCTTGGCGAGGGCGCGGGAGGTGCGATCGGGCCGCCGCCAGCGCGGCGCCGCGGAGAAGCCCCGGGTCTTGCAGCGCGGGCAGCGGGTCGGGGCCTCGGCCTCGAGCGACTTCCACGCGTGGCCGCAGCGGGCGCATTCGCAGGCCCAGGCCGTCACGCGTACCCGCTTGATCGTCACGGCCGGCATTCTCGCATCCTCGGGTGCCACGGTAGGGCGACTACTCGGCGACGCCGTCGAGCATCGCGGCCAGCGGATGCACGAGCACGCGAGCGCCCACTTCGACGAGCGCGGCCCGCAGCTCGGCCGCGTCGTCGAGCTGCGACACCTTCTCGAGCAGCCGCGACGCCGAGGCCTCGACGTCGCCGGCCGGAAGGGGAGCGGCGAGGCGCCGGGGGGGCGCCAGCGCCACGCCGCGGGGCCGAATTACGCGCGCGCCTCGAGCACGACGAAGGGCGACACGGTGCCGCCGCTGTCGGCCAGGGTCCGCGGCGCGTCCCAGAACGTCGCCGCGTCGCCGCGGAACCGGCCGCGGATAGCGAGACGATCGGAGCTGAAGAACACGTGCGGGCTGCGCTCGATCGAGAGACCGCGGCGGATGCCGATCACGACCTGCGACGGGTCGAGCAGGATCACGTCGCCCTTCGTCCCGAGCGGCTTCAGGCGCGAGGTGATGAGCACCGGCCGGCCGAGGAGCTGGTAGCCCGTCGGGCCGCCGGCCTCGAAGACGCCGCGCGGCTGCGTCCCCGCGTTGCCGATGGCGAGCGACATCGAGAGCGCCTGCGGGAGCACCGTCGGATGCATCAGCCACCACGCGCGCTCATGCGAGCCAGGCGCGAGCTTCGCCCACATGCCGACCGCGTTTTCCCACTTGAAGGTGCTCGCGCCCTGGCCACCCTCCTTGCTGACCGTGATGGTCGCCGCGGAGTGCAGGATGCCCGCGGGCATGCCGACGCCGGTGCCCGACAGAACGGCCTTGTCGAACTTGCGGCCGATGGCGCGCGAGATCGCGGCCTCGAGCGCCATGATGTAGTGCGGCGCGTCCTCGCCCAGCTCGTTCGACGCCGCCGCCAGGACCAGCAGCTTCGCGGCCTTGAGCCGCGCCTGGCGCAGCTTGACCAACTGCGCGTCGGCCTCGCTCGCCTCGGGCTTCCACTCGGCCTGCAGCGTCGCCTCGGCGTCGTCGGTCTCGTCGTCGTCGTCGAGCGCCGGCACGACGCGCTCGTCGGAGATCATCGGCACGACGCTCGCGCCGATTCGCACGAACACGGACTCTTCGGCCGCGCGCATGAAGATCTCGGACGCCACCTCGGGCACGACGCTGAACCCGCCGAGCGGGTTGCTCCCCTCGGTCGCGGTCGCGGCCATGACCGCGGGGTGCATCGGCGAGCCGCCGAGCGCCGCAGCGACGACGCCGCGCCACGACTCCTCGCGCGCCTCGGGGCTCGCGGTCGCGCCACCGTAGAGCTTGGAGATCGCGGCCCGCGCGCGAGCGGGCATCGGCAGCGCCGCGAGCGCCGACCCGACGCCGGCGGCGCCGACGGACACGGACGACGAGCTTCGGGTGCCCGGGACGCGGCCCGACGGGTTGCGCAGCAGCTCGGCGTCCTCGGCGTCGAGCCGGGCCTGCTCCGCGTCGCGGTCGCGCTCGGCCGCGGCGAGCGTCTCCTTGGCGCGCTCGACCGCGCGCCGCGCCGACTGCACGGCGACTGAGGCCGCGTCGATGTCGGACTGGAGCCGGCCGGTCTCGTCGGTGTCGACGGCGGCGCCGCGCGCCTGCCGCTGGAGCGCGAGCGAGTAGCGCGAGCGGATGTCCTCGTGCTTGTCGCACGCCGCGGCGTGCGCGCGCTCCGCCTCGCGCACAGACTCGCGCGCCTCGATCGCCGCCTGCTTGAATTCGTTGATTCGGTCCATTTTTCTCCTCGATCGCGTCGGTTGCCTACGTGAGCGCCGACGGGCGAGGCATGCGCCCCGCCGACCGACGAGCCGCGCGCACGACTCGGCGCGCGCGGGTACGGCACGTCACCCCGCGAGCCGGGGAGTGCCGCCCCAGCACCCCCGGCCCGCAGGTCGACCCATTTCGCGCGGCCGGGCCGGAGACGACGGGAGCCAGGATGGCGCCTCCGGTTATCGCGCGCGGGTCCATGCCTTACGCGGCCCTCGCCGCGTCTCGCAGCACACCCAGCACCAGCGGGCGCGACGTGCCAGCCGCCGGCACCAGCACGGCCACCACCTCGCCGGCCGCGGGCCGCACGACGAGCCCGAGCGTCGCTCCGCGCTCGCACGCCACCGCAGCGTCCTCCGCCGCCTCCGGCCCCAGCGCAGCCAGGGCGAGCGCGAGCGCATCGCGGATGGCGGCTTCGGCGGCCGGAGCGTCGGGCAGGTCGCGCACGAGCCCCTCCGTCACGACTTCGGCGTAGGGCCGCCCCGGGCCCTCGTCCACGAGCACCACCACGCGAGCGCCAGAGCCCGGCCGCTCGCCGGCCCGCGGGTGCGCGCGGACCAGCAGCCGCACGTCCTCGAGCGCCACACCGCGCGACCGGCAGACGCCGCGGGCGAGCGGGTCGAGTGCGGCCAGCAGGCGGGCCCGCACCTCGGTCGCGGCCAGGGCGCGGTCAGTCACGGGGGGGCGCCTCAGCGCTCGCGGCCTCGCGGCGCGCGGCTTCGGCCTCGACCAGCTCGACCAGGACCCGCGACGCCGAGGCTCGGCCACCACGTGCGAGCGCCCGCTGCTCGGCCAGGCCCCGCAGGAGCTGCCAGACCCGCCGGGGGATCAGGATCGTAGTCGACACCGCGTCTCGCTCCGTCATGGACACACTCTCCGCCTCAGTAGCTAATCGGTCAATGGGGTACTTGCAGTAATGGCGATTCGCGCCGCCCAATGGTCACGCCCCACCCCCCAGCCGGCGCCGCGAGAACACCTCGAGCCCGAACTGCACGTACCAGCGGCGCAGCTCGGCCGACAGGCGCGGGCTCGGCCCGATCCAGAACAGGTCCATCAGCTCGGCGACGATGTAGAGCGCATGGACGTCGACTTCCAGGAAGCGCTGCGCCATCGGCGATGACCAGAGGTCGTCCCACCACGCGAGCGTCTGCGGGTGCCACGCCCGGGCGCGCCGCGGCAGCTCAGGGCGACGATCGCCCACCAGCGTGGCCCCGGACAGCTCGAGCGCTGGGGCCGTCCTGGCCGCGCCGTGGCCGCGCCGCAGGGCCGGGTCCTTCGGTGGCCGGCCGCGCATCAGGAGGTCACCAGGCGCGCGCCAATTTCCGGCGGGAGAACGCCCAGGCCCCACCTCGGTGGTCCAGCCCCCCTCTCCCGAGATCGGACACCCCCCGGGGGTCGCCGAACACCACGGCGCGCAGCGCCTCGCGGTCGGCCAGGTGGACGAGACACAGCACGCCGCCTCGTCCTCCGACGCGGTAGCCACTCGCCCCGCACCTCGAGCACCGGCCGTCGCGCTGGCGTTCGTCCTGGCGGTACTTGTCCCGCGGCCGAGCGCCGAGCGCGGCGAGCACCATGCTCTCCGCGCAGCCGCAGAACCGGCACGGATAGGGGATCTCGCCGAGGTCCGGGTGCATGTCGATCGCCTGGCCAGCGCGGGCGCGCTGGTGCGTCGAGAGCGAGTGACCGGGCGAGTCGTGGCCGGCCGGCCCGTGGCAGGTGAGGGCGAGCCCTTGCGGGCGATGCGGCAGCGGCAGCACGCCGTTGACGAGCGTCACCTCGTGCGCGGAATCAACAGGACAGGTGAACCGCCAGTTCCCGGTGCCGGTACGCGCGCGGACCCGCAGGTCCAGGTCGCGCCCCCTGGCCAGCAGCAACCACCAGAGCTTGGGGTCGCGCTCGAGTGTTACTGCCTGTCGATTTGCACAGGAACTACCGTCGGCGCGCTCGAGCGTCTCGGTCTCTGCGTGGGTCATGGGATCAGCCTCGGTGTGTGCGGGGCGAGCGCTCGGGCTCGGTGCTCGTCGTCAGGGTTGCGGAGCGCACGCTCCGCGCATCTATCGTTCCTGCTCTCGTCGCTGTTCTCGCATTTCGTTCCGTGTGTCCGTGTTCTTGTTCTTGTTCGTCGTTCCGGCCGTTTCATGAAACGCATGAAACGGCGTTTCATCGTTTCGGCCCGTCGGCCCGGCGAGCCCGGAACCGGCGCACGCGCTCGGTGCTGTGGTCCTTCTTGGCGCGGGCGAGGTAGTTCAGGATCAGGATGCCGTCCGGTCCCATTGCGATCCGGCGCCCATCGTGGTCCTTGGTGCGCGAGTGCGGGTCCGGCGCGGCGAGCCAATCGAGCGCGCCCTCGACCTCCGCCAGCGACAAGCCGCAACGAAGCGCGATCGCTGGCGCGGCGTCCTCCACGATCCCGGACCGCGGGTCGGCCTGCAGTAGCAGGTAGATCCAGACCTTGATCTGCGCCGGGGTCCCGGTCGCCCACGTCGACGACGTGAGCAGGTCGCGGTCCAACGGGAGGTAGCTCACCGGCGCGCTCCGGCCGCGACGTGCGCGGCCTCCTCGGGTGTCACCCCCGGGCCTCGGTGTCGGCGCGACGGCTGGCCCGAGCCGCGGCCGTCCGCTCGGAGAGCAGGCCGACAGGGAGCGCGCGCAGGTGGGCCGCCAGTTCCGATGCCAGCCAGCCGCAGCGACCGCGCGACAGGCGCCGCGGCGCCGGCACCTCGCCCCGCGCGGCCAGACGCTCGAGCGTCGACACGGAGCAGCCGAGCATCTCGGCCGCCTCCTTGCGCCTGATGAGTCTCTCGTCCATCGCGTCGTCCTCCGGGTCGTGGCGCCGCATGACGCGGCGTGCTGACCGGAGAATCGACGACTACGCGACGACTGGCGATGTGTATCTTGAGGGGGTTCTGTGGGCCGCCGAGATACTCATTGACGCGGCCGGCGAGCGCGCGCCTGCAGCCTCGCTTTGATGGACTGCGGCGTCGGTGCGGGGTCGTACCAGTTGGCCAGGACCGCGGCCACGATCCGCAGCGCCTCGGCGTTGTAGCGCTGGCCACCGTCGCCGATGGGCCATCGCCGGCCGCGCTGCCGCTCGGGCATACACTTCGGCGCGACCACGGCGAGCAGCGCGGCCGCGTGGTCGGTGAGGCGCTCCGGCTGGCCCACGTAGGCCGAGCGCGGAAGCGCTTCAAGGTCGCGGCGCGTGCGCGAGGCCTCCTCGGCGTCGCGGGTCGCATCCTGCTTCCAGCGCGTGCGAGCTTCGATCGTCGCCTCGAGCCCGGAGAGCTTCTGGCCGAGCGCTTCGCGGAGCGACAGGGGCCAGAACAGGAACGGCCGCGAGAGGTCCCACAGCTCACTCCAGAGGATGCCGCGCTCGGCGAGCGCAACGAGCAGAGGCGCGTTCGCCTGGCCGAGGTCGTGCGCCATGCGGGCGTGGTACCACTGGCGCGCCTGAATCGAGTTGCAAGCCTCGAACTGCTCCTCGAGCGAGTCGTACTTCCACGGCTCCCACCACCGCGGCGTCATCGCGCGGCCCTGATGCGCGCCAGCTCGCCAGACCACCACTCGAGCGCGGCCCGCCGCTGCGGCAAGAGCTCGGCGTGGTCGTACACGCCCACGATGCCGGGCGGAACGTGGCCCAGCACAGCCTCGCTCACGCGGCCGTCGATGCCGTGTTCTGACATGCGGGTCTTGATCGTGTCGCGCAGCCGATGGAGCAGCCCGCGCCCGTCGATGCCGGCAGCGGCCTTGATCTTCGCGGCGTGCGCGGAGTCCTTGTCCGCGTGGCCGGCGCGCTCGCAGGTATCGCAGCGGGTCGTATCGGCAGGGAACACCCAGGGCGAGCCGGCCCGCTCCGCGGCTTCGTTCGCGCGCTGGATTTCCTCGAGCACCGCGAGCGCGCCCGACGAGAGCGGCACCAGGTGAGCGGCGCCGGTCAGGTCGGACACCTTGTGCGTGTGGATGGTCCAGAGCTTCCGGGCCGTGTCGACGTCCTCCCATCGGGCGGCCTGCGCGTCGTGCGCTCGCACGCCGGTGTGCGCGATCAGGGCGAAGAGGTTCGCGTATTGGCGCGCGGCGACTTCGCGGTAGTCGGGCCCAAGCTTCCGGCCGCGCCGGGCGGCCAGCTCGGCGTTCCGTTCCGCGGCCTTCTGCGCAGCGGCCTCGACGGCGGCGCCGGCCGCGACGAACACGGCCTTGAGCTGGTCGTCGGTGTACGCCTTGCGCGCGGCCTCGGCCCTCGAGCGGCCCCGCGCCTTTCGCCGTGAGCGGTAGCCCTTCGCGCTCGCCGCGGGGTTCAGGGCGAGCCGCTCGATACCGTGGCGCCTCCGGGCCGCGTGCACATCCGGGTCAACGGCCGAAGCCCACTCGAGGATGCGGCGCAGGACCTCGTAGCAGCGGCGCGCGGAGGTCGGCGCCGGTACGCGTTTCCAGGTGGGGGAGCCGTCCGCCGCGGGCGGCCCCGACACGCCGCGGGCGATCTTGTCCTTGAGGTCCGCGACGTGTTCCGAGGTCACCTCGGCCGGTAGGAGCTTGCCGAGCGCCGGAATGATCTCGACGTCGACGAAGCGCTGCCAGCCGCGCCGAGTCGCCGGCCGCATCTGCGGCAACTCCTCGTCGACGTAGGCGCGGCACAGGTCGGCAAAGGTCGTCGCGGTCTTGCGTGCCTTGAACGCCTGGCGGGATGCCTTCGTCTCCGCGGACGGGTCGGCCCCGTCGTCGACCTGCACGGAGTAGCTGCGGGCCTTCTTCCTCGCCTTCGCGAGAGTCAAAGCGGGGTAGATGCCGAGCTTCACGCGGCGAGCGGCGCCGGCCTTCGTGCGATACCAGTAGGACCACGCGCGCGTCCCGTTGGGGTAGACCCGCAGCCGAAGGCCCGGCTCGTCGGCGTCCGTCACCTCGTACCGCTCCGGCCCCGGCTCGAGCTTCTTGATCAGCTTGTCGTCGAGCAGCTCGGGCACCGTGTACCTCCTACCTCTTCACTCTTGGCGCGCTAAGGGGGAGCGCGGGGGGAGCAAACCCGCGCGGGAACCCCAAGACACGTCAGGACAACATCAAGGCGCATTGTAGCCCGTAGATAAAGGGCGGGACAAGCCTTTTCGCGTGGTGTCGTGAAGCGCCCTTAAGTGTCCTGATGGGGCCTTTGGGCGGTTCGGGACCAAGAGGTCGGAGGTTCGAATCCTCTCGCCCCGACCATCCATCATCCTGACGTGGACGTGCCGCGGCCGGCGAGCCCGAACTCGCCGGCCGATCGCATTTTCAGGGGGCGTGCGCCGCGAGCTCGGCTCCCAGCAGGCGGGAGAAGCGCTCCGCGCCGCCGCGGTTCAGGTGCACGCCGTCCGCGAAATCGCTCGCGGTCAGGCCTCGCCGGTCGCGCCAGTCGACCACCCGCACGTGAGGCGGGCGCGCCATCGCGTGGATCGCGTCCGCGACGCGGGCGTAGGGGGCCCAGTCGTTCCACGTGGGGGGCAGCAGCAGAACGAGGCGCGCCTCACGCGCCGCGGCGAGCGCCGACAGTTCCCGCAGGACGGCGATCGCTTCGGCATCGACCGCCCTCTCCGGCGCTGCTGCGAGCGGCACGGCCGCGAGGGGTGCAGCCGCACCGCCGTTCGGCGGCTGCGAGTGCCTGTCGTCCTGCGGTTCGGGCAGCAGCGCCCCGCCCGACCACAGCCGCAGCAGGTGACGGCCGGCTCCGCGCACGCGGGCGAGGTGCACGTAGTCGTGGACCAGCGCCTGGCCGCCGCGCGATCGGCACAGAGGCGACTCCAGGACCCCTTCCTGCAGGCCCGCGCTCCGCGCGTTCCGGCCGACGAACTGGCCCGGCGCGAAGGACGCGACGACGGTTCCGGGCCAGCGGCCGAGGCCGGAGAGGATCGGTAGCGTCGAGCAGCGGAAGGCAGCGGGGAAGTTGCCGGCCTGGCCGAGGTTGAGCGCCGGCCCGGACCAGGCGGCGCCCGCCTGCACCGCGCGGGAGGCCACGTTCCAGGCGGCCGTCGAGTCGCCGACGATCGCGAGGCGGTAGGCCGGGCCGCGCGCCGCCAGGGACTCGAAGCGGACCGCCGCGTCCGCCTCCCAATAGGCCCACAGGTTGCCGACCGGCGCGACCGCGGCGCGCGCGGCCAGCTCGGCCGCCACGACGAGCGCGACGAAGAGCGCGGTGGAGCGGGGGAGCTCGCGCATCGCCTAGAACTGGAAGTAGACGAACGCGACCTCGCGGTCGAGCACGCCGAAGAGCAGGATGGCCACGGTCAGCGTGGCGTAGGCGAAGCCGCGCCAGGCCCAGCCGCGCTCGCGCAGCGGCGGACGCGAGGCGGCGGGCCGCGCCAGCCATTCGATCGCGGCGAGCAGTGCGACGGGCAGCGCGACCCGGAGGCCGACCGGCACGCCCTGCCCCCCGCCGACGACGAGTCCCGACAGCACGCCGCAGAAATCCGCAGCTCGAGCCAGGTCCGGGCTGCGGAAGAAGATCCACGCGAAGGCGACCAGGTGGAAGGTGCCGAGGGTCCCGAGCCACCCGGCGACTGGGCCGGCAGGCGGCGCGGGTCGCCGCGACCGCCACCAGCGGTGGGCCACGAGGTAGAACCCGTGCAGCCCGCCCCAGAGCACGAAGTTCCAGCTCGCGCCGTGCCACAGGCCGCCCAGCAGCATGGTCAGCATCAGGTTGCGGTACGTGCGCCACTCGCCCCCGCGGTTGCCGCCGAGGGGGACGTAGAGGTAGTCGCGCAGCCACGCCGAGAGCGAGACGTGCCAGCGGCGCCAGAACTCGGCGATGTCGCTGGCGCCGTAGGGCTGCGCGAAGTTCTGCATGAGCTCCACGCCGAACAGCCGGGCGCTGCCGCGGGCGATGTCGGTGTAGCCCGAGAAGTCGCAGTAGATCTGCAGCGAGAACAGGTAGAGCGCCAGCAGCAGGTCGGCCGGCGCGTGGACCAGCGGGTTCGCGAAGGGCACCTGCACGTGGAGCGCGATGACGTCGGCGACCGCGACCTTCTTGAAGAAACCGACGACCAGCAGCTCGAGCGCCGCGCGCAGGTCGGCCCGCGTCGGCGCCCGCAGTTCGGCGAGCTGGGGCAGCAGGTGGGAGGCGCGCTCGATCGGCCCCGCGACGAGCTGCGGGAAGAAGGCGATGAAGAGCAGGAAGTGGCTGACGCTGCGGCAGGCAGGCAGCCGCCGGCGGTAGACGTCGATCGTGTAGGACAGGGCCTGGAACGTGTAGAACGAGATGCCGACCGGCAGCACGATCTCCAGCACCGGGCGGGAGGCGTCGACGCCGAACGCCGCGGCCAGCGCCAGCCCCGAGTCGACGAAGAAGCCGAAGTACTTGAAGAGGCCGAGCACGCCGAGGTTCGAGGCGAGGCTCAGCCGCAGCAGCCAGAGGCGTCGCCGCGGGTGCCCCTCGCTCTCCAGCGCGCGGGCGATCGCGAAGTCGACCAGCGCGGTCGCCACCATCAGCCCCAGGAAGCGCCAGTCCCACCAGCCGTAGAACAGGAAGCTGGCCGCGAGCAGCAGGTAGCGACGGGCCCGCGGCGGCAGCAGCGCGTAGGTCGCCGCCACCAGCGGCAGGAAGATCAGGAACGCGAACGAGTTGAAGAGCACGGGGCGCCGCGGAGCATAGCCCGCCGGGGACGACGGCGATCAGGCCTCCTCGAGCACCCGGATCTCCTCGTCCGCGTGGCGCAGCCGGCGGGCCAGGGCGAGGGCGAGGTCGCCGAGCACCTGCTGGCCGAGGCGCGGGTGCTTGTCGGCCAGCGCGTCGAAGCGGTTCCGCGAGAGGACGAACAGGTCGCTCGGGGCCTCGGCCACCGCGTCCGCCGAGCGGATGCCGCCGTCGAGGAAGGAGATGTCGCCGAAGAAGTCGCCGCGCCCGAAGGTCGCGATGTGGAACTCCTTGGCGTCGCCGATCCGCAGCGAGATGCGCACGCTGCCGCGGCGCACGAGGTAGATCTCGCCGCCCGGGTCACCCTGGCGGAAGATCGGCTCGCCGACCGCGTAGCTGCGGGCCTCGAGCGCCTCGGCGAGCTGGCGCGCCGTCTCCGGCTTGCGGCCGCGCATGAAGTCGATCTCGTTGACGTCGAGCGGCGGCTCCTCGTCGGCGGTGACGAGACCTTCCTCCTCGAGGATGCGATCCTCGGCCCACTCCAGCGCGTCCGAGAGCTGCGGGAACACCTTCACGTGGGACTCCGGGCGCACCAGGCCCACCTCGTCGAAGTAGGCGCGCAGGTCCTGGCCGGAGGGCAGGCTCTTGGGGACGTTGCTGAACAGCAGGCGCCCACCGCGCTCCTCGAGCCGCGTCGCCATCTGCTCGAGCAGGTGGGCCGCCGTCAGGTCGAGCGAGCGCACGCGACGCAGGTCGAGGATCATCGTCCGCCGCGTCGCCACTTCGCCCGAGAGCTCGCTCAGGAGCTGGTCGGTGGTGCCGAAGAACAGGTTGCCCTCCAGCTCGTAGACGACCGTCTCCCCGCCGCGCCGCTTGAGCGCGGCGAGCTGCTCGGGCAGCCGCCGCTGGCGCGAGAAGAGCTGGTTGCCCTGCACCTTGCGGTGGACCACGGTGCCGCGGATCTGGTCGCGGATGAAGAGCAGGATCGCGAGCGCCACGCCGGTGCCCGAGGCCGCGATCAGGCCGACGCCGACGGCGACCCCGATCACGCTGGCGACCACCATGAAGTCGAGCACCGTCGAGCGCTGGCGCAGCAGCCGGAAGCTGCCCTTGTCGAACATCCGGTACGCGACCACGATCAGGATGCCGGAGAGGGCCGCCAGCGGCGTCCAGGCCACGACGCGGGCCAGCGCGACGTACGCGACCAGCGCGAACGCGCCGGCCAGCAGGCCCGAGAGCTGCGTCTGGCCGCCGCTCGCGATGTTCACGAGGGTCGCCCCCGAGGTGCCGGCGCCCGGCATCCCGCCGAGCAGCGCCGAGGCGACGTTGGCGACGCCCTGGCCACGCATCTCGCGGTTGGAATCGTGGCGGCTGCGGGTCAGCGCGTCGACGACCACGCAGGTCTTGAGGGTGTCGATCGACAGCAGCGCCGAGAGCGTCAGCGCGGGCGTGACGATCAGCCCCAGGTCGGCCGCGGCGAAGCCGCCGAGGCCGGCGAGCCGGGCGGACAACGCTTCGCCCGCCGCAGCGAGTCCGGCGCCGCCGAGCGGACCGATCAGCAGCCCGTTGCCCTCGAGCGCGAGCAGCGCCGGGTCGCGCAGCGCGAGCGCGAAGTACGCGCCGCAGCCGCCGGCGAGCCCCACGATCGCGGCCGGCACCGTCTTCGTCCAGCGCGGGGCCAGCACCATGAACAGCATCGTGGCCACGCCGACGACCAACGCGGGCGCGCTCCACGTCCCCGGCGCGCGGAGCGCCTCGCCGAGGTGGACGCCCGGCCCGAGGCCGAGCAGCCCCGGGAGCTGCTTGAGGAAGATGACGACGCCGACGCCGCTCAGGTACCCGGTGACGACGGGATAGGGGATGTACTTGATCAGGGTGCCGCCGCCGAGCAGCCCGTAGAGGACCTGCAGTCCGCCGGAGAGCAGGGCGACGAGCGTCATCAGCATCACGACGCGCGCGGGCTCCAGGCCCCGCGCCGTGAGTTCCATCGCCAGCGCGCTCATCACGGCCGCGGCCGGGGCGCAGGGGGCGGACACGAGGCGCGCGGTGCCGCCCAGGAGCGGGGCCACGATGCCGATCACGGCGGCGCCGATCAGGCCGGCGAGCGCGCCCTCCGCGGTGGCCGCGCCGCCCATCGGCGTGTAGATCGCCACGCCGAACGCAATCGAGGCGGGCAACGCGACGAGCGTCGCCGCCAGGCCGCCCCAGAGGTCACCCGAGAGGTTGCTGCGACCCACTGCTTCGGTTCCGCGCGGATTGTGGACCTTTCCCGAGGCCGGGTCCAGCCCCGGCCCGGCCCGCAGGCCGCCCTAGCGGAACGCGCCGGTGAACGCCGCCAGCGCGCGTGTCGCGCGGTCGATCTTGCGGAACGTCGGCAGCCCCGCGCGCAGCATCGCCAGCGCGAACGGGTCGTAGAGGGGGCCGGCGTCGACGGAGAACACCATCGGCTTGGTCGAAGCCCGGAAGATCTTGATCAGGCGCTGCGGCAGTGAGGCCTCGCGCTCGATGTCCTCGCCGTGTCCGAGGCCCGCGGGCAGGTCGTCGAGCGCCGGCGTCGCCGGCACGCCGCCCACGACCACCGCGTCGACCGCGTCGTCGGCGAGCAGCGCCTCGAGCAGGGCTGCGTAGCGGTCGGTGGGGGTGACCGGCGTCGCGTCGACGGGGTTGTGGGCGTCGATCACGCCCTTCGGCAGCAACTGCGTCAGCCGCTGCAGCGTGGCCGACGCGAGGCTCGCGATCTCCAGCCCGTAGAGCCGATCGGCCGCGGCGGTGCACTCGAAGCCCGCGTTGGACAGCACGGCCACCCTGCGGCCGCGAACCGGCCGGCCCTCGAGGAACGCGAAGGTCAGCAGGTAGTCCTCGAACATGTTGAGGGTGTTGCAGTCGATCACGCCCGCGGCGCGGCACAGCTCGCGGCTGACCGCGTAGTCGCCGACCGCTGCCGCCGTGTGGGAGGCGGCGGCGGCGCTGCCCTCCGCGCTGCGCCCGGCCTTGTAGAGCAACACGGTCCGGCCTTCGGCGCGCAGGCGGCGCGAGATGTCGAGGAAGCGGCGGCCGTCGCCGCCGCGGAAGCCCTCGACGTAGGCGGCGAAGACGCGCACCTCGGGGTCGTCCGCCAGGTGCTCCAGGTAGTCGGCGACGCTGAGGTCGACCTGGTTGCCGAAGGAGATCGCGTACCGCGGGCGCACCGCGCGTTCGAGATTGGAGATCAGCGTCACCAGGTAGGCGCCGGACTGGCTGATCGCGGCGACGTGGCGCACGGGGGCGTCGGGGAAGGGGAGCTTGTACTCGGGGATGAAGAACGTGTTGTAGCGGCCGGGCTCGGAGATGATGCCCAGGCAGTTGCCGCCGTTGACGACCACGCCGCCGTCGGCGGCGCCGCGCGAGGTCTCGATCGCGACGCGCAGCGCGGCCTCGGTCTCGCGCCCGGCCTCGGTCTCGCCGAAGCCGCCCGAGATCAGCGTCACCGAGCGGGCCCGGCCGTTGGCGACGAGGTCGAGGGTGACTTCGCCGGCGCCGCGGTCGGCCGGCAGCGCCACGACGGCGAGGTCGGGCGGCTCCGGCAGCGCACCCGCGTCGGGGAACGCGGTGCAGCCGTCGATCTCCCGGACGCGCGGGTGGATCGCCCACAGCTTGTCCTTCGGCACGCCGCCGCCCGCCAGGAGGTTGCGCAGGATGATGCGGCCGACGTTCGAGCCCTCGGCCGAGGCGCCGATCACGACCGCGCTCTGCGGCCGCAGCAGGCGGGCCAGGCCGTCGCGGGGCCGGGCCGGGGCCAGCGGCCGCGGCCGGTGGATGCGGGCGAGCCCGTCCAGCGCGACCAGCCGGCCGTCACGAGCCAGCACGACCGGGTTGACCTCGAGCTCCGCGAGCCCCGCGCCGCCGGCCGGGGCGAGCGATGCGTAGCGCCGCGCGAGGTCGGCGAGGCCGAGCACGAGTTCGACGAGTGCCGCCTCCGTGACCAACTCGCCATCGCGCGCGCTGCGCATGCGGCCGGTCAGGAAGCCGTGGAACAGCGTCTGTCGCAGGCGCTCGGCCACGGCCCCGGCTTCCAGCCCCTCGGCGTGGAACACCGCCCGCGCCCGCTCGGGCTGCAGGGCCTGGATCAGCGCCTCGGCGTCGAGGCCGCCGACGCCCAGCACGACCACCGGGCCGAACGCCGGGTCGCAGCGGAAACCCGCCAGCAACTCGCGGCCGGGCCCGCCCAGGTGCGGCACCTTCTCGCACGCCAGCACGCCGCGCACGGGGGCACCGGGACACTCCCGCGACACGGCGGCCAGCATCCGCGAGCGGGCCTCCCGCAGGGCGGGCGGCGTGTTCTCGCAGATCGCGACGCCGCCGACGTCGCTCTTGTGCAGGATGGCGGGGGAGACGACCTTGAGCACCGCCTGTTCCGTGCCGAGCGCGTCGCACAGGCCGCGGTCGATCCCGCTCTCCGAGCGGATCTCGCGATGGCGCGGCACCGCGAGGCGACCCGCGGCGAGCACGGCGTAGACCTCGGGCTCGAGCAGCAGGCTGCGCTCCTCTGCCAGGGCGGGGGCAAGGAACGCCAGGTCGGAAGTGGTCATCTCGGGGGCCTCCAGCGCGGCGCCGCCGCGCGCTTTCTCGTGAGGTCGACCAGGCGAGCAAGGGGCGTGCCGGGCGCGCCCGCCGCAACCCCTGCGGCGTGGCGCAAGTCACGTCCCATCTGGTATTTTCGATCGGTTGAAGAGCCGCGGACGCGGCCCGGGAGGTCCCCCCTATGAATGCCCCTACCCTCCGCCGCGCCACGCTGGCCCTCGTCGCGGTCGCGGCGGTCGGCTGCGCCACCCTCCGCACCCCGAGCCTGCAGGTCGAGTCCCTGAAGATGGACAAGCTGCGGGTGACCGGCGCCGGCCTCGACGTCGGGTTCCGGGTCCAGAACCCCAACCCGGAGGCGCTCCTGATCGAGCGCTTCGAGTACGAGCTCGAGGTCAACGGCCGCACGCTGGGGCGCGGCTTCCACGCCGACGCGGTGCCGCTGGACGGCTTCCGCGACGCGCGCGTCGACACCCGCTTCGCGCTCAACTTCCTGAGCCTGCCGGGAGCGGTCAAGGAAGTGCTGGAGAGCGACCGGGCGAAGGTGCGGGTCAAGGGCAACTTCTACGTGCGCCGCGGCGACGCGCTGAAGAAGCTCGGCTTCAGGAGCGGAGCCGAAGTCGACCTGGGCGAGAAATGAGCGTCGCGGCCCGCCAGTATCGCGTCCTGGGACGGGTGCAGGGCGTGGGCTACCGCTACTTCGCGCTGCGCGAGGCGGAGGCCTGCGGCCTCTCGGGCCACGTGCGGAACCTGCCGGACGGCAGCGTCGAGGTCAACGCCGAAGGAGCGCCTGACGCGCTCGCGCGGTTCGAGGAGCAGTTGCGGCAGGGGCCTTCCTTCTCGCGCGTCGAGGGCCTCGAGGTCACGCCGGCGGCGGCGCGCGGCATCTCGGGGTTCCACATCCGATGACCGAAGACACGCGCCTGCAGGCCCTGCGCGGAGCCGTCCGCGACGTGCCCGACTTCCCGAAGCCCGGCATCGTGTTCAAGGACATCACGCCGCTGCTCGGCGATCACGCCCTGCTGCGCTCGGCGGTCGACCTGCTGGCCGACGCGGCTCGCGTCCACCGCCCCGAGCGCGTCGTCGCCGTCGAGAGCCGCGGCTTCATCTTCGGCAGCCTGGTGGCCGACCGGCTCGGCGTCGGTTTCGCGCCGGTGCGCAAGCCCGGCAAGCTCCCGCACCGCAGCGTGCGCATCTCGTACGCCCTCGAGTACGGCGAAGACTCGCTCGAGATCCACGAGGACGCGGTGCGCCCGGGCGAGCGGGTGCTGGTCGTCGACGACGTGCTGGCAACGGGGGGGACGGCGCGCGCGGCGGCCGACCTCGTGCGCCGCATCGGCGGCGAGGTCGCGGCCTTCGCCTTCCTGATCGAGCTGGGCTTCCTGGGCGGCCGCGGGCGGATCGGGGCAGGCGAGGTCGTCGCGCTGATCCGCTACTGAAATGATGTAATCTTCGGAGCGTACGCGCCTGTAGCTCAACAGGATAGAGCAGGAGCATCCTAAGCTCAAGGTTGGGGGTTCGAGTCCCTCCAGGCGCACCAGCGCACGAGCGCGTTCTTCCATTTCCAAGATAACTCCCGGAGTCGATTCGCGTTGGACAAGGAACTCAAGCGTCAGATCAAGCAGGACGAGATCCGCAGCGGTCTCGAGCACGCCCTGGAGTGGGTGATGACCAACCGCGACCTGGCGGCCCGGATCGTCGGAGCCGTGGTGCTGGTCGCGGTGCTGGCGGGCGCCTGGTCCTGGTGGCGCGGCACCCGGGAGGCCGGGGGCTCGGCGGCGCTGGCCGACGGGCTGCGCGCGTTCGAGGGCGTCTCGAAGGCGGAGCAGCCCGCGGGCGCCGGGACGTCGACTGCGCCGTGGGCCGACGCCCGCGAGCGCTACACCAGGGCCGCGGACGCCTTCGACGCGATCGTCAAGGACTACTCGGGCACTTCCGCGGCCGACTGGGCGCGCTACTACGGCGGCCTGAGCCGGCTCCAGCTCGGCGAGGTCGACAAGGCCCGCGACGCGGCGAAGGCCGTGGCCGCGATGAGCGACCCGATGCTGCGCAGTCTCGGCGGGCTGGCGCTGGCCGAGGTCGAACGGCAGGCGGGCCAGCCCGCGGCGGCGGCCGAGGCCCTCGGCCGGCTGGTGGCGGACCCCCAGTACGCGCTGCCGAAGGACCACGCGCTGCTGCGCCAGGCGGCCTGCCTCGAGGAGGCGAAGCGGTTCGGTGACGCCCGTGGGCTGTACCGCCGGCTGCTCGACGAGTTCCCGGCGAGCGTCTACGCGGGCGAAGCCCGCAGCCGCTATCAGCAGCTCGAAGTCGTCGCGGGCTGATCGGTGAAGCGCCGCACCGCCTGGTTCCTCGTCGCCGGCGTGGTGGCGCTCGCCCTGGGCGCGGCGATGGTCGGGGCGGTCGCGCTGCTGCTGCGGGGCGGCGCTCCGCGCATCGCCAGCGGCCAGAACTACCTCGTCCTCGACGTCCAGGGCGAGATCCCCGAGACGCCGGCGCCCGACGTGCCGAGCTGGTTCGAGCGGCGCCCGCCGGGCCTGCCGACGCTCGTGCAGGGGCTGGAGCGGGCGGCCGGCGACCCCGACGTGACGGGCGTGATCCTGCGCGTCGGGCTGCTGACCGACGCGGGCTGGGCACGAACGGAGGAACTGCGCGACGCGCTGCTGCGCTTCCGCAAGTCGAAGAAGCCGGTTTACGCACACGTCTCGGACTTCTGCAGCAACCGCGAGTACTACCTGGCGAGCGCGGCCGACAAGGTGTTCGCGATCCCGTCCGCCAACCTCGCCCTGACCGGGCTCTACTCCGAGCTGAGCTTCTGGCGCGAGACGCTGGGCAAGGTCGGCGTCGAGGCCCAGTTCGAGGCGGTCGGCAAGTACAAGAGCGCGCCGGACGCGTACACGGGCGACGGCCTCAGCGAGGCCAACCGCGAGCAGCTCGACGCGCTGCTCGACGACCTCGAGGCCCGCTTCGTCGAGGGCATCGCTTCCGGGCGCAAGCTGTCGGTCGAGCGGGTGCGCGAGCTGATCGCGCAGGGCCCGTACGAGGCCCGCGAGGCGAAGGAGCTGGGTCTCGTCGACGAGTTGCTGTACCTCGACGAGGCCGAGGCCCGGATCAAGGGCGGCCGGCTGTCGCCCGTGCGCTACGCGCGCGAGTCGCGCGGCTTCGGGCTGGGCTCGCGGCCGCGGATCGCCCTGATCTACGCCGTCGGGACCATCATGCCCGGCGAGAGCGACGACGGCCCGTTCGGCGGCGGCGGCTTCACGGGCTCGGAGACCGTGATCCGCGCGTTGCGCAAGGCGCGCGAGGACGACGCGATCAAGGCGGTCGTACTGCGCGTCGACAGCCCGGGCGGGTCGGCGACCGCCTCGGACCAGATCTGGCACGAGTTGCGGCGCACCGCGGAGAAGAAGCCGGTGATCGCCTCGATGGGAGACTACGCGGCGTCGGGCGGCTACTACGTGGCGATGGGCGCCCACGCGATCGTGGCGCAGCCCAACACGGTCACCGGCTCGATCGGCGTGTTCAGCGGCAAGTTCAACCTGCAGGCGTTGTACGAGAAGATCGGCCTGCGCACCGAGGTCCTGCGCCGCGGCCCGCACGCGGACATCTACAGCAGCACGCGCCCCTGGGACGCCGAGGAACGGGCCCGCGTCCGCCGCAGCATGGAGGCGTTCTACGCCGAGTTCGTCTCCAAGGCGGCGGAAGGCCGGAAGAAGACTCCGGTGCAGATCGACGCCGTGGCCCAGGGCCGGGTCTGGTCGGGCCGCGCTGCTCTCGAGGTGGGGCTGGTGGACGAACTGGGCGGCCTCGACCAGGCGCTCGACCTGGCCCGCGATCGGGCCCGCATCGGGCGCGACGAGGCCGTGGCCGTGATCGTGCTGCCCGAGCGCAAGGGCTTCTTCGACGTGCTCATGGAGCAGCCGGACGAGCAGGTCGGGCTCGGCCGGCTCGGCGCCGACCTGCAGCGGGCGATCGTCCGCGCGGACCGCCTGTTCGACGGGCGCCCGCTGGCCCTGCTGCCCTACGAGCTGAAGATCCGCTGAACCGCCCGCGCTACTGCGGGTAGCGCTGGCGCAGCCGCTCCAGCCAGGCCCGGCGGGTGGCGTCGGCGGAGCGGCCGTGGACGCGATCGAAGGCGGCGTCGACCGAGCGCGTCTCGCCCATCGCCTGCAGCAGCTCGCGGATCCCGCCCATGCCGCGCTCGGCGATCAGGTGTTCGACGAAAGCGAGGGCCGCGACGTAGAAGCCGCCGACGCCGCGCATCCGGCCCGCCGCCAGCGCCGCCAGGCCCTCGGGGCCGAGGATCTCCTCGCTGCGCTTGCCCTCCATGTACTGGGCGAGACCCTCGTGCACGTCGCGCGGGCACGTTCCTTTCGACAGGTCGGCGACGAACGCGTGGGTCACCTCGTGGAGCAGCGTCTCGTCCATCTCCGGGGGCAGCGAGGCGTCGATGCCGCCGATCGGGATGCGGATGCGGCCGTCGATCGAGTCGAACACGCCGCCCGACCAGCGCGGAGCCCCTGCCGCGTCGTAGTAGGCCTCGCGCGAGAAGAGGATCACCGGGATCGGCGCCTGCGGCTCGTGGTCGAGGGCGGTCACGAGCGTCGCGCGGTGGCGCTCGAGGGCGCGCAGGATCTCGTGCCCGACCTCCGCGGCCTCGTCGCCCTCGAAGCGCAGCGTGAAGGCGGCGATGCGCTGCTCGGTCATGCCGGCCTCGTCGCGGCCCTGCTTGCGGATCCGCAGCAGCAGCGCACGCGCGGTCGGGTCCTCGCGGGTCGCGAGCAGTTCCTCGAGGGCCGCGGCGGCCTCGCGGTTGCGGTCCTGGCGGAACAGCGCCCACGCGAACTGGAGTTGCGCCTGCGGCTGGCCCGGCTCGAGTTCCAGCGCCCGCCGCGCGGCGGCCTCGGCTTCCGTCCACTGCGCGGCGTCGAGCTGGACGGCGGCCAGTGCAGTCCACGGCTCCACCCGCTCGGGGACCAGGGCGGCGGCCCGGGTCAGCTTCTCGACCGCGGCAGCCGTGCGGTGCGCATCGTGATCCGCTCGCGCGGCGCGAACGTAGAGGTTGGCCACGTGCTGACGCAGGCCCGGCACGAGAGCCTCGTGGCGGGCGAGCAGGCGCTCGGCGATCTCGAGGTCGGCGGCCGACGGCGCCCCGGAGCCGAGACTGCGCAGGTGGCGGAGGTCGCGCACGGCGTCGGCGTCGAGGCCGCGGATGCTCTCGGGCTCGGCCGCCAGGGCCGCCGGCGGGGGCTCGAACGCCAGGTCCGTGGCCGGCGGTTCGAGGTTCTCCACCGGATCGGCGGCCGCGGGGGCGCGATCGCCAGCCGGGGCGGGGGCCGGCGCCGGGCGCGCCAGTCGCAGAGCGAGGATCGCGGCGACCGCGAGGACCGCGACGCCGAGGCCGATGCGCCCAGCGGCACCCGTGGCCGCGGGCGCCGGTGGGGGAGGCGCAGGCCGTGGCCGCGGCGCGCGCTGTAGCCGCGCGAACACGATGCCGCAGCGGCCGCACTCGAGGGCGGCCTCCGCGTTTTCGGCGCCGCAGCGCGGGCAGGGCATGCCTGGCAAGCATGCCCCACGCGGCTACAATCCGCACGCCCCGGCGGCGGCGAGGACCGGGCAGGAGACCGAGCCTTGAGATTGAGCCAGCGCACGGATCGGAACGTGGTCGGCGGACGGCGCGCGTGAAGACGGTTGTGGAGGCCTCGGCGCCCACCCGCGTGGATCTGGCGGGGGGCACGCTCGACATCTGGCCGCTGTACCTGTTCCACCCCGGGGCGGTCACGGTCAACGTCGCCATCGACCGCCGTGCCCACACCCGCGTCGAGACCGGAGTGAGCGGCGTCCAGCTCGAGTCGAAGGACACGCTTCGCAAGACGGAGGCGGCCTCGGTGCACGCGGCGATCGAGGCCGGCGAGCTCTCGTTGCCCGCCTTCATCCTGCGCGCGCTGGGCATCGACGACGGGCTGCGGGTCGTGACCCACTCGCGGGTCCCGGCCGGCTCGGGGCTCGGCGGCTCTTCGGCGCTGGCGGTGACGATCGCGGCCGCGGCGGGCACCGCGATCGGCCGCAGTCTCGACGCCGACGGCCTGTGGCCGATCGTGCGCGACGCCGAGGCGCAGTGCATCGGCGTGCCGACGGGAGTCCAGGACTACCACGCGGCGCTGCACGGCGGCGTGCTCGGCCTGCGTCTCGATCCCGGGGCGATCCGGGTCGAGAAGCTGAAGGCCGACCCGGGCGTGGTCGAGGAGTGCCTGCTCCTGTTCGACGCGGGGGCCACGCGTTTTTCGGGGATCAACAACTGGGACGTGTTCAAGGGCCAGATCGACGGCGACGCGGGCGTCCGCGCGGCGCTGGGGGCGATCGTGAAGGCGGCCGGCGAGCTGAAGACGGCGCTGGAGGCGGGCCGCGTCGACGCCGTCGCCGTCGCGATGAACGACGAGTGGGAGGCGCGCAAGCGGCTCGCCCCCGGCGTCACGACGCCGGAGATCGACCGCATCGTCGCGATCGCCCGCGAGCACGGCGGCGCGGCCAAGGTGTGCGGCGCCGGCGGCGGCGGGATGGTCGCCGTGTGGGCCCCGCCCGGCGCCCGCGGGGACGGCCCCCGCGAGCGCGTCGCGCCGGCCCTGCGCGAGGCGGGCTTCAAGCAGGTGCCGTTCCGGGTCGACCTGCGGGGCCTGGAGGTGGAGTAGCCCGGGCTCCGCTATAATCCGGTGTTTGGCCGGGGCGCCCGCGGGGCGCCCCTTTTTTGGCCCGCTGCGCCCGCCTCCGGGCGCGCGCCCCGACCGAAGAAGCGACAGGAGACGTATCCGAGATGATCCAGGCGACGCAGTTGAAGCGCGGGATGGCGATCAAGCACGAGGGCGACCTGTTCCGGGTCGTGGAGGCCCAGCACAAGACCCCGGGCAACCTCCGCGGCATGGTGCAGGCGCGCCTGCGCAACCTGCGCACGGGTTCGACGATCGACCACCGCTACCGCTCGGTCGACATGGTCGAGCGCGCGATCCTCGACGAGTCGAAGATGGAGTTCCTCTACGCCGAGGGTGACCTCTACTTCTTCATGAACCAGGAGACCTACGAGCAGGTCGGGCTCTCGGCCGAGATCCTGGGCGACGCGGTCAACTACCTGATCCCCAACATCCTGCTGGCGGTGGAGTTCTTCGACGGCCGCCCGGTGGGCATCGAACTGCCGCTGACGGTCGAGATGAAGGTGATGGAGACCGAGCCCTCGATCAAGGGCGCCTCGGTGTCGAACGTGGGCAAGCCCGCGAAGATGGAGTCGGGCCTGGTGGTCACGGTGCCGGCGTTCATCTCGGAGGGCGAGGTGATCCGCATCGACACCCAGACCGGCGCCTACATCGAGCGCGCCGGCAAGTAGCGCCGTGAACCCGCTTCCGCGCACCGGCTCCGGCTGGATCGAGGTGATCGCCGGCAGCATGTTCTCGGGCAAGAGCGAGGAACTGATCCGCCGCATCCGCCGCGCCCAGATCGCGCGGCAGCGGGTGCGGCTGTTCAAGCCCCGGATCGACGACCGCTTCGCCGCCGACCACGTCGTCAGCCACTCGGAGATGCGGCTGCCGTCCGAGGCGATCGACGCGGCCAGCGAGATCCTGCAGAAGGTCGACGCCGAGACCGAGGTGGTCGGGGTCGACGAGGGGCAGTTCTTCGACCAGTCGCTGCTGGAGGTCGCGAACGCCCTCGCCAACCGGGGAATCCGCGTGATCGTCGCCGGCCTGGACCAGGACTACCTGGGGCGGCCGTTCGAGCCGATGCCGCAGTTGATGGCGATCGCCGAGTACGTCGACAAGACGCTCGCCATCTGCATGCAGTGCGGCGCCCCCGCCAATCGCACCCAGCGCCTCGTCGACGCGACAGACCGGGTCGTGGTCGGCGGGGCGGACCAGTACGAGGCCCGCTGCCGGCGCTGCTTCCGGCCCGGGCGTTCCGAAGGGTAACAATCGAGTGGGCGGCCGACGCTCGTGCGCAGCCGGTGATCGAGACTCCATCTCGTTGATGGAGTTCGAGTTGCTGGATGGCGTCGAGCCGGGGCCTGGCTCTTGCACAGAAAATGCGCATGTCCGACGAGGTGGCGCTCGTCCACTGCCGCTTGGATGGGGCGGACGACAGTGCCAACCAGCGGTTCGTGCCGCTGGCGGAGTTCGAGTTGTGGCGGAACCTGATGGAGTTGCGCCACCACCGCACCGTGACGGTGCTGGAGATCTCGGCCTGGGTGCCGGAGAAGGCGCTGTGGTGGAACTCCGGTTTCTCCGCCGAGGAGCTGCTGCCGGTGCTGCGGCTGCGCTTCGACCGGCGCACCGAGGACGGGCTGGTCGTGCCGATGGAGCGGTTCTTCGCAGCGGAGACGTATCCGCAGGCCCAGGAGGCGCTGCTCTCGCACTTCTCGGGTCGCGAGACGCTGACCCGCGTGGTCGCCGTGCCGGGATACTTCGTGCCGCGGGCGCTGCACCAGGAGATGAACGCGCAAGGCGTCCCCGCGTAGGGGACTGTCTCCGGGGGAGGGCCGCGTGAGCGCGGTGATCCCGCTCGACGGGGCATCGGGCGAAGGCGGCGGCCAGATCCTGCGCGCGGCCCTGGCCCTCTCGGTCGCCAGCGGGCAGGGCTTCCACGTCACGGGCGTGCGCGCGGGGCGCACCCGGCCCGGGCTCCGGCCGCAACACCTGGCGGCGGTGCGCGCCGTTGCGATGGCGAGCGGCGCCACGGTGACCCATGCGTTCGAGGGCTCGCTGCAGCTTCGCTTCGAACCGGGGCCGGCGACCGCCGGCGACTACGCCTTCGAGATCGGGACGGCGGGTTCCGTGACGCTGGTTCTGCAGGCGCTGGTGCCCGCGCTGTCGCGCGCAGCCGAGCGCAGCCGGGTCAGGGTCGCCGGCGGGACCCACGTGCCCTCGTCGCCGCACTGGGAGTACTTCTTCCGCCCCTTCGCGCAGACGGCCTCGCTCGCGGGCCAGCGCCTCGACGGGCGCATGGTGCGCCCCGGCCTGTTTCCGCGGGGCGGCGGCGACGTGCGCGTCGACGTGCTGCCGGGCGTGCGGCCCGAGGAGCCGTTGGACCTGTCGCGCCGCGGCGCCCTGGTCTCGATCCACGGTCACGCCGGCAGCGTGCGACTGCCCGGAACCGCCGAGCGGATGCGCGACGCGGCGACCCAGGAGCTGTGGGAGCGGCAGCGCCTGGAAGCGAGCTGGCACGTCGACGAGCGCTGGCGGTCCGACTCGCCCGGGGCCTGGGTGCTGGTGGAGGCGGTCTTCGAGCGCGGCCGGGCCGCGTTCGGGGCGCTGTTCGACCGCCGCAGCCGGCCCGAGTCGGTCGGCGCCCGCGTCGCGCGCGAGCTGCTCCACTTCCTCGAGCGCGAGGAGGCCGTGGACCCGCACCTCGCCGACCAGCTCGTCGTGCCGATGGCGCTCGGGCGAGGGGGCCGGGCGCTGACCTCCGAGGTCACGCTCCACCTGCAGACGGTCGTCGACGTCGCGAGGGCGTTCGGCATCGAGGCCCGCGTCGACGGCCGGGTGGGCGGCCCGGGGCTCGTCGAGGTCGTGGTCCCGTGAAGACCGCCGTCGTCGCGCTGGCCGTGCTGGCCGCCGGCTGCGGGGCGAGCCGTCCGCTCAAGATGGACCAGCCCTTCCAGGCGCCGGCCGAGCTGCGGCCCGACGAGGCGCTCGCGGCGTACCAGCGCTACTGCGCCGAGCTGTCCTCCTTCTCGGCCGCCGGCGACCTCGAGGTCAAGGACCTGAAGGCGGCCCGCGTCCGTCGCTTCGGGGCGCGGCTCGTGGCCTCGCGCCCGGGCCGGCTCTACGTGAAGGGCTCGGTCGCCGTGGTCACCGCCCTCGAGGTCGTGGCGGACGGGCGCCGGTTCTGGTTCCAGGTGCCGTCGAAGAAGAAGGTCTGGACGGGCGTTTCCGGGGGCGCGCCGCGCACCGAAGCGGCCGACGCTCCCTACGAGGCGCTGCGGCCGGGCGACGTCGTGGCAGCCCTGCTGCCCGAGCCGGTGGCCGCGGGCGCGCGGCTGGTCTGGGAGGCCGACGCGACGACGCTCGCGGTCGGGGAGCTGGAGGGCGACGGGCTGCGCCTGGTGCGCCGCGTCGTCTTCGACCGCGCGACGCTGCAACTGCGCCGCCTGCTGTTCTACGATGCGCAGGGCGACCTGGTGACCGAGGCGCGGCTGGCGGAGTGGCAGGACGGGCTGCCGCGCGACGTGACGCTGCTGCGGCGCGAGGGCTACCAGGCCCGGCTGACTTTCGACCGCGCCGAGCGCAACGTGGCGGCCCCGGACAGGCTGTTCGAGCCGCGCGTGCCGCAGGGCTTCGAGACCGTGGAGGTGACGTCCTGAACGTCGGGGCCGCCGATCCGATCCTGCAGACGATCGAGCTGCGCATGGTGTATCACGTGGGCAAGGTCGAGGTGCCCGCGCTCCAGGGCGTCGACATGGCCGTACCGCGCGGCTCGTTCGTCTCGATCATGGGCCCCTCGGGCTCGGGCAAGTCGACGCTGCTGCACCTGCTCGGCGGCCTGGCCCACCCGACCTCGGGCAAGGTGATCGTCGACGGCATGGAGATCTCCGCGGCCGGCGACCGCGAGCGCACGGCGGTGCGACGCACCAAGATCGGCTTCGTGTTCCAGCGCTTCAACCTGCTGCCGACCCTGACCGTGCGCGGCAACCTCGAGATCGCCCGCCAGGTGGGCGCGGGCGAGCCGCTGCCGCGCCAGCGGGTGACGGAACTGCTCGACCTGGTCGGCCTGCCGCACAAGGCCGAGATGAAGCCGCTCGACCTGTCGGGCGGCGAGCAGCAGCGGGTGGCGATCGCGCGGGCGCTGGTCAACCAGCCGGCGATCGTGCTGGCGGACGAGCCGACCGGCAACCTGGACTCGCGCAACAGCACGCTGATCCTCGACCTCTTCCGCGACCTCAACCGGCGGCTGGGACAGACCGTGGTGATGATCACCCACAACCCGGAGGCGGCGAACGTGACCGACCGGATCTTCGAGATGAGGGACGGGCTGATGTACGCCGAGCACGCGCCCGGGGCGCCCGTGGTGCGGCCGTGAGCGCTCTCGGCCCGCGGGCCCGGCTGCTGCTGTGGGACTACGACCGCGGAACCGTCGCCTACGACCTGCTGTGCCTGGTCCTCTTCGCGGTCCTCACGCTGGTCCCCGCCGGGGCCTGGGGCGATCCGATGGTGCGGCCTTGAGGCGCGCGCTGCTGGCGCTGCTCTGCGTGCTGGCGCCCGCGGCTGGCGCGGCGGACGCGGCCTCCGTGCTGGCCTCGCTGGAGGCGGCCGGGCGCTCGCTGAAGACCATGCAGGCCGGCTTCGTGGAGAGCAAGGTCGTCGTGCTGCTCGAGGAGACGACGGTGCAGAAGGGCACGGTCTACCTCCAGGTCCCGGGCCGCTTCCGCTGGAACTACGTGACGCCGCAGGAGAGCGCGGTGCTGATCCGCGACGGCCAGTTCTTCCGCTACTTCCCGCGCTCGAAGCAGGTGTTCAAGGGCAAGGCCAAGGGCGAGGCCGACCTGCTCGTGGGCTTCGGGCCCGGCGCCGCGGGGCTCGCCCAGAAGTACAAGGTGACGCTCGCCGGAGAGGAGAAGGTCGGCGCCGTCCCGGCCCACGTGCTCGACCTCGCGCCACGTCCCGAGCAGTCGTCCGTGTTCTCGGCGATCCGCCTCTACGTCGACAAGGCCCGCAACATCCCCGTGCAGACGCGGCTGACCGAGCCGACCGGGGACCACACGACGATCCGCTTCGAGAACGTGGTCGTCAACGGCGTGCTGCCGAAGGACGCCTTCGACCTCAAGCTGCCGAGGGACGTGGTCGAGGTGCAGTGAAGCGGCTGCGCATGCTGGGCGGCTGGCTGCGGGGGCGGCCGGTCTACGCGTCGTGGCAGCTCGTGCGTCGCTGCAGCAGCGGCCTGTGCCAGTTCTGCGAGCACCGCGCCGAAGGCGGCGAGCCGGAGCTGTCGACGGCCGAGTGCCTGCGCGTGCTCGAGCGGCTGACCGGGCTGGGCAGCCTGGTGCTCTCGTTCTCGGGCTGCGAGCCGCTGCTCCACCCCGGCCTGCGCGAACTGGTGGCCGCGGCCGCCGCGCATCACGACGTGCGGCTCACCACCCACGGCTGGCTGGTCACGCCCGCGCTGGCAAGGGGGCTGTGGGAGGCGGGGCTGGGCAGTGCCTCGGTGGTGCTCCACGACGGCGACGCCGGAGAGCACGACCGGCGCGTGGGGCTGCCGGGGGCCCACGGGCGCGCCGTCGACGCCGCGCGGGTGCTGCGGGAGGACGGGCGCGGTGGCGTGCACTTCAAGCTGGCCCTCGATCCGGCGGGCGGGGCTGCGGCGCTGGAGCGGGCGCTGGCCCTCGCCGAGCAGGTCGGCGTCGGCCTCGCGGTCGACTTGCCGTACCCGATGCCCGCGGCCGGCGCCGCCCTGACGCCGCTGCTGCAGGAAGCGCGGCGCCGCGGGCGACCGCTCGTCTCGAGCCCGGGCGTGATCGAGGGCGTCGATCGCGCGCTCGCGGGTGGCGTGCCGGGGTGCCCGGCGGGGCGCGCCTTCCTGAACGTGGACCACCGGGGACGGGTCTCGCGCTGTGTCGAGTTCCAGGGGCCGGAACACGCGGCCGGCTCGCTGCTCGACCACGAGGCACCGGCGCTCCTGGACAAGCTGCGCGCGGCGACCGCGGGCCACGGCTGCACGGCCTGCTGGCACGGCTTCCGTGGCGAGGTGCAGGCGCTCTACACGGCCCGCGGCGCGCTGCGGGCGCTGCCGGGACTCTGGCGGTAGGAGCTAGGTCGGGGACTGCTCGACGAGCACGCGGCCGGCGCCCTCGATCCGCAGCAGCGGCTCCTCGCGGCGCCCGGCCGGCAGGATCATCTCGCGCAGGTGCGGGTCGTCGATCAGCGAGGCCTGGAGCCTTCCGCTCCAGGTGATGATCGCGGAGTAGGGCACGGACACCGGCAGGTCGGGCGTCACGGAGAGCGAGAGCGCCTTGCTCTGGATCGACAACGCGGCCGAGCCCTTGCCCTCGAACACCACGTACTCCACGCCGGGCGCCAGCGGCACGTAGCGGGGCGTCAGCGTCTCCTCGCAGGCGAGCAGGTGACCGGGTTCGACGAAAACCTGCTCGTCGTCGGTGACGTGGACGAAGGTGATCTCGCGGTCGCCGTCCGTCAGCAGGACCCGCCCGGAGCCGGAGATGATCACCAGCGGGTTGCGGCCGCCGGGGCGCTTCTCCTTGACCCAGAAGGTCAGGTTGCCGCTGTAGGAGTAGATCGTCCCCTGCTTGATGAAGAGCTTGCCGGAGAAGGTGGCCTCCAGCAGGCCCCGCTCGAGCGGGCGGAACGACCCGAGCACCGGGTGGCGCTGGTTCGTCGCCACCGGGGTCCGGGCCTCGGGCAGCGCATCGGCGGCGCGGAAGCGGTTGGTGTCGGTGGAGGCCGGGCCGCCGCCGCGGGCCAGCAGGCTGGGGCTCACCTTCTCGAGCTTCTTGCCGGGCACGAGCGTCGCGGCGTCGCCGGTCTCGCGCAGCGTCTGCTGCACCGAGTCGGCGCGGAACTCGGCGGTGTCGGCCGTGGAAGCCGGCTGCGGCCGGCGGGCCGGCGCGGAACTCGGCGCCGGGGCCGGAGCGGCCGGCGGCCCGGCGGCGATCTTGTCCTCGACCCGGCGCACCATCAGGCTGGCACCCGCGTGGCGATAGCGGAAGATCGCGTCCTGGAAGCGGTGCAGCTTCTCGTAGATCGAGCCGAGGTAGAACTCGATCTTGGGGTTGTCCGGGGCGAGCTCCAGCGACTTCTGGAACGAAGTCTCCGCCTCCTCGAGCCGGCCGAGCTTGAAGTAGATGAGCCCCAGGTTGTAGAAGAGCGTCGGCACCTCGGGGCTCTCGACAGCGAGGCGCCGGTAGACCTCCTCGGCCTTCGCGTACTTCTGCTGCTTGAAGTACACGAGCCCCAGGAGGTTCAGCACCCGCTGGTCGCGGGGCCGGATCAGGCAGGCCTCGACGAGGTCCTTCTCGGCCTCCCCGACGCGCCCCGCATCGAACAGTTCGCGGCCGCGCTCGAAGTGGGCGACGAACAACCCCTCGTCGTCGCGTTCGGGGGGCATGGGGCTCCTTCAGTCCAGGCCGCGGATCATCGAGTAGGCGACGCCCTCGGGCGGGGGCTCCTGGGCGACGTGCCACTGGCCGCGGGCATCGGTCCACTTGTAGTAGGTGCGCGGGGCGAGCGGCGGGGCGCTGGCGCGGGGGGCCGCGGCGGCGATGCGGACCCCGCGCGCCGACGCCGCCGGGGGAGGCGTCGAGCGCAGGCTTCCGGCGCCCGGCGCGAAGTACTGGGCCGACTCCGAGGCGCCGCCGAAGCCGGGGAGCGCGGTGACGTTCGACGCGCGGCGGTAGGTGGGGCCCGAGTAGCCGCCCTGCAGCAGGCCCTCGATCTTCTTCACGTAGCCCCGGGTCTCCTTGTACGGCGGGATGCCCTTGTGGCGGACCACGGCGTTCTCGCCGGCGTTGTAGCCGGCCAGCGCCAGCGAGACGTCGCCCTGGAACATGCGCAGCAGGAAGGCGAGGTACTCGACGCCGCCGAAGATGTTCTGCCGCGGGTCGAAGGCGTCGCCGACGCCGAAGCGACGGGCCGTCGCCGGCATCAGCTGCATCAGCCCCTGGGCGCCCTTCGAGGACACCGCCAGGTGGTCGAACTCGGACTCGGCCTGGATCACGGCCTTGACCAGGTCGGTCGAGACCCCGAACGCAGCAGCGGCGTCGAAGATGTGCCGGTCCCACTCGCCGTTGTACGGGACGCGCTTGAAGCCGCGCGAGTGGATCAGCCGCCCCTTGCCCGGATACGTGAGGCGGAAGTCGCTGGTCGAGGGCACGTTGGTCGCCTCGATCACGCCGTTGGCCTTGACCCGCGTGTAGATCTGGGCCGAGGCCAGCGGAGCGGGCGCGAGCGCCAGGAGCACCAGGACGACGACCGCGTCATGCCGCACCGACGCCCTCCAGCAACTCGCGCATCAGCTCACCCGCCTTCTTCCGCATCGCGTCCACGTCGCCCGTGGCGACGCCGCCGCCCTGGGCGAAATCGGGACGCCCGCCCCCGCGCAGGCCCAGCCGCTTCATCAGCTCGGGCGCGGCCACCCGCCCCTTGAGCGACTCGGAGACGGCGGCGATCACGTGCACGCCGTCCTCGGCGACCGCCGTCGAGACGATCAGAAAGGACGCCGCCTTGTGACGGTTGCGCAGGTCGTCGACCACGGCCGCGTGCGACTTCTTGTCGAGCCCGTCGTAGCGGGGCGTCAGCAGCTTGACGCCGGCGTGGTCGGCCCCCGCGTCCGCGGCCGAGCCGCCGCCGGTGGCGAGCTTCATCTTGAGCGCCTGGATCTCGCGCTCCTTCGCCTTGAGCTGCTCGCGCATCCGCGCGTACTCGTCGACCAGCGAGCGGCGGTCGGTCTTGGCCGTCTCCTCGAGTTCCTCGAGGATGCCCTGGTCGGCCTGGGCGCGAGCCATCGCGGCGTCGCCCGCGAGCGCCTCGACGCGGCGGGTTCCGGCGGAGATGCCCTGCTCCGCGCTGAACAGGAACAGGCCGATGTCGCCCGTGCGGTGGACGTGGGTGCCGCCGCAGAACTCCTTGGAGAAGCCGGGGACCTCGACGACGCGCACGCGTTCGCCGTACTTGTCGCCGAAGAAGGCGAGAGCGCCGTAGGAGAGCGCCTCCTCGCGGCCCATCACCCTGGTCTCGAGGCCGGTGTTGCGCAGGATCTCGCCGTTGACCCGGTTCTCGAGGTGGCGCAGCTCGCGCGGAGTGACGCCCGCGTAGTGGCTGAAGTCGAAGCGCAGTCGGTCGGGCGCGACCAGCGAGCCCGCCTGCTTGACGTGGGGCCCGAGAATCTCGCGTAGCGCCGCGTGCAGCAGGTGGGTCGCGCTGTGGTGGCGCATCGCACCGGCGCGGTGCGCGGCGTCGACCTCGCAGCGCACGGTCATGCCCGCCTCGAAGCCGCCGGCCGTGACCTTGACGTGGTGGGAGTAGAGGCCCGGCACGGGCAGCCGGCAGTCGACGACGTCCGCTGCCGCGCCTTCGGCGGCGATCACGCCCCGGTCGCCGACCTGGCCGCCGGACTCGCCGTAGAACGGCGTGCGATCGAGCACGAGTTCGCCCTGCTCGCCGGCGTCGAGCCGCCTGACCGCTGCGCCGTCGCGCAGCACGGCGAGCACCCGCGCCTCGTCGAGGGCCAGCGTCTCGTAGCCCACGAACTGCGGCTTCTGCTGCTCGAGCAGCTTCAGGTAGACGGGGTCGCCGGTCACGGCGCCCAGCTTGCTGGCGCTGCGAGCCCGTTCCTGCTGGGTGGACAGCTCGCGCTCGAAGCCCGCGTTGTCGACGGTCAGCCCGCGGTCCTTGGCCAGTTCCTCGGTGAAGTCGAGGGCCAGGCCGTAGGTGTCGTAGAGGCGGAACGCCTCGGCCCCGGGCAGCACGTCGCCCTTCTTCAGCTTCGCCGCCGCCTGGTCGAACATCGCGAACGCCTGGCGCAGCGTGGTCGAGAAGCGGTCCTCCTCGACCTCGACGATCTTGCGGATCGATTCCTTCTGGTTGTGCAGTTCTGGGTATGCGCCCGCCATCCGCTCGACCACCGCGTCGATCAGCGGCACCAGCACGGCGCCCTCGATGCCGAGGCGACGGCCGTGTCGGAGCGCACGGCGCATGATCTTGCGCAGCACGTAGCCGCGGCCCTCGTTGCCCGGGATCACGCCGTCGCCCACGAGGAACGTGGTCGCCCGCATGTGGTCGGCGATCACCCGCATCGACATGTCGTCCGCGGAAGGCGAGGCCCCGTAGGTCTTGCCGCACAGCTTGCCGATCGCGGCGAACAGCGGGGTGAAGAGGTCGGTGTCGTAGTTCGAGCGGTGGCCCTGGGCGACCGCGCTGACGCGCTCGAGGCCCATGCCCGTGTCGACGCAGGGCGCCGGCAGGGGAGTCAGCTTGCCGGACGAGTCGCGGTCGAACTGCATGAAGACCAGGTTCCAGATCTCCAGCCAGCGGTCGCACTCGCACTCGACGCCCTTGCACGTCCCGCCCTCCGCCTCCTCCGCGCAGGGCAGGTCGTCGCCCTGGTGGAAGTGGATCTCGGAACAGGGGCCGCAGGGGCCGGTGTCGCCCATCGCCCAGAAGTTGTCCCTGGCCGACAGCTCGAGGATGCGATCGGCCGCGACGTGCTCCTGCCAGAAGCCGTGGGCCTCGGCGTCGCGCGGGACCCCGTCCTCGCCGCGGAAGATGGTGACCTTCATCCGCGACGGGTCGAGGCCGAGGTCGCGGGTCAGGAACTCCCAGCCGTAGGCGATCGCGTCCTTCTTGAAGTAGTCGCCGAACGAGAAGTTGCCGAGCATCTCGAAGAACGTGTGGTGGCGCGCGGTCTGGCCCACGTTCTCGAGGTCGTTGTGCTTGCCGCCGGCGCGGACGCACTTCTGCGACGAGGCGGCGCGGTTGTAGTCGCGCTTCTCGCGGCCGAGGAAGAGGTCCTTGAACTGGTTCATGCCCGCGTTGGCGAACAGCAGCGTGGGGTCGCTCTCGGGCACCAGCGAGCTGCTCTTGACGACGCGGTGGCCGCGCTCCTCGAAGTAGCGGAGGAACGCGTGGCGGATCTGGTCGGCGGTCTTCACGGTGTGGCTCTCGTCTCCTTACTCGTCCTGCTCGGGCGCGTCGGCGATCTCGCCGAAGCCCTCGGTGTCTCTCGGGAACAAGCGGCGCAGGCGCTCGGCTACCGCGCCGGCGGGGAAGCCGCGGCGCACCAGCCAGCCGGCCAGGCGGCGGACGCGGGCCTGCGGCTCGCCGCTGCGATGGGTGCGCCACCAGGCGCGCGCGAGGGCCTCGATGCGCTCGGCTTCCGGGGCCTCGGCCAGCGCCTCGGCGACGGCGCTCTCCGCGGTTCGCGGGGCGACGCCACGGGCGCGCAACTCGGCGCGCACCCGCAGCCGGCCCATGCCGCGCTCGCCGAGCCCACGGCGGGCGCGGCGCCCGGCGTAGCGCGCGTCGTCGAGCAGGCGCTTCTCGCGCAGCCGCAGCAGCGCGGCGTCGACCTCGGCGGGCGCGTAGCCGTCCCGGCCCAGCGCCCGGCGCAGCTCCGCCTCGGAAAAGTCGCGCCGCGACAGGCGGGCGAGCGCGCGCTCCCAGGCGGATTCCGGGCGGGGGGCCATCGCGGGGGTCATTCGAGCTCGAACGACTCCATCGACTTCTCCATCTCCTCGGCGGCGACGTCGGAGGTGGACTGCACGCCCTGGACGCGCAGCTTGAACTCGTCGGGGTTCGAGCAGCGGCGCAGCGCCTCGTCGTAGGTGATCAGCTCCTTCTTGTACAGGTAGAACACCGCCTGGTCGAAGGTCTGCATCCCGTACTGCGACACGCCGGCGGCGATCGCCTCGTGGATCAGCTTGGTCTTGTCCTTGTTGATGATGCAGTCGCGGATGAACGGCGTCGTGATCATCACCTCGGAGGCCGGCACGCGGCCGTTGTTGTCGGCGCGCGGGATCAGGCGCATCGAGATGACGGCCTTGAGCACGCCCGCGAGCTGGAGGCGGATCTGCTTCTGCTGGTGGGGCGGGAAGACCGAGATGATGCGGTTGACCGTCTCCGTCGCGTCGAGCGTGTGCAGCGTCGAGAACACGAGGTGGCCGGTCTCGGCCGCGGTGATCGCGGTCTCGATCGTCTCGTAGTCGCGCATCTCGCCGACCAGGATCACGTCGGGGTCCTGGCGCAGGGCGGAGCGCAGCGCCGCCGCGAAGCTCTTGGTGTCGACCTCGATCTCGCGCTGGTTGACGATCGACTTCTTGTCGCGGTGGAGGAACTCGATCGGGTCCTCGATCGTGATGATGTGCTCGCAGCGCTGGGTGTTGATGTAGTCGATGATCGCCGCCAGCGTGGTCGACTTGCCGGAGCCCGTCGTGCCGGTGCAGAGCACCATGCCGCGCTGCTCCTGGGCGATCTTCTCGAGCACCACCGGCAGGCCCAGCTCGCGCACGGTCAGGATCTTGACCGGGATCACGCGCAGGACCAGGCCCACCGTGCCGCGCTGCTGGAAGACGTTGCAGCGGAAGCGGCCGAGACCGGGCACCGAGTACGCGATGTCGATCTCGAGGTTCTCCTTGAACTTCTGCTTCTGGCGGTTGCTCATGATGGAGAACGCCATGGCGATGGTGTCTTCCTGCATGAGCCGCTTCGTCTCGACGAGCGGGATCAGCTCGCCGTTGATGCGCACCACGGGGTGCGAGCCGACCTTCAGGTGAAGGTCCGAGCCCTTCCGCTCCGACGCGATCTTCAGGAGATCGTTGATGTGCATCGTTCCAACTCCCCACCAGGCTTGAACGCGCGGGCGCACCCCACCTGCGTCAGAGGGCGCAGCTTCGCGCGATGTCGCCTGACGGTCAGTCTATGCCCGGCGGAGCCGGGGTGTCAAAGGTACGCTCGCCGGGAAGTGACTGAGCTTCAGCGGCTTCCGGTCACTGCGCCTCGCCGCAGAAGGGGCAGGTGCGGGACCGGGCGTGGAGCGGCTTCCGGCAGTGCCAGCAGAAGCCGCTCTTGGGCGCCTCGCGGGCCTTCAGCCGCTTGCGGATGTCCTCGAGCTCGGTCGCCTTGTGATCGATGTCGGTCGCGGTGGCGAGGTCCTCGAGCAGCTCGGAGGCCCGCTGGTAGCGATCGGCCAGTTCCGGCGCCATCGCCTTCATCACGATGTCCGAGATCTCGCGCGGGATCTGCTGGTTGCGCAGCCGCGGCGGGGTGCAGCGGCCCTGCGCCACCATGCGCTCGATCTGGGCCGGGTTGGGGCTGAAGTAGGGCAGCGTGCCGGTCAGCATCTGGTAGAGCATCACCCCGACCGAGTAGATGTCGGAGGCGAGGACTGCGCGGCCGGCGAACTGCTCGGGCGCCATGTAGGGCGGACTCCCGATCACCGTGGTCGCGTGCATCTTGTCCATCAGGCGGGAGGTGCCGAAGTCGGCCACCTTGACGACGCCGCTCTCGGAGACCAGCACGTTGGCCGGGCGCAGGTCGCGGTGCAGGATGTTCGCGCCGTGGGCGTGCTCCACTCCCTTGAGCGCCTGCACCGTGTAGTTGAGCGCGCGCGGCACGTCGAAGGACTTCTCGCGGTCGAGCGCCGCCTCGAGGCTCTCGCCCTTGACGTACTCCATGACGATGAAGAAGACGCCGTCGACCTTCTCGGCGGTGACGATGCCGACGATGTTCTGGTGGTCGAGCGCGGCCAGCAGGCGCGGTTCCTGCAGCAGGTCCTCGGCGTCGCCCGACTGGCGGTGCGGCACCTTGATCGCGAACTTCTTGTCGATCCAGGTGTCGCGGGCGAGGAAGACCGTGCCGAAGCCCCCGGAGCCGAGGTTGGCAAGGATCTGGTACTTGCCGACGGTCTGGCCGAGGAGGAACATCGGAGCGCGCGGAGTATATCAACCAGGAGAAGACACGATGGGCTTCATGGACGACGTCCGGCAGCGCGTGAAGGGCAAGGGGATGCGGGTGGTGCTCGCCGAGGGCACCGAGGAGCGGGCGATCCGGGCGGCGGCCGCCGTGGCCGGGGGTGGCCTCGGCCACCCGGTCCTGCTCGGCCCGCGCGACTCGGTCGAAGCGGTGGCGAAGGCGGCGGGGATCGCGCTCGACGGAGTCGAGCTCCGCGACCCGCAGGCCGACCCGGCCCGTGAGCGGCTGGCGCAGCGCTATCAGGAACTGCGCAAGCACAAGGGCGTGACCCTGGAGCAGGCGATCGAGAAGGCGGCGCTGCCGCACTACTTCGCGGCCCTGCTCGTCGAGACCGGCGAGGCGCACGGTTTCGTCTCGGGCCTGACCAGTGCCTGCAAGCCCTTCATCCCGGCCTTCGAGATCGTCAAGCTGGCCGAGGGCTACCAGAGAGTGTCCTCGGTCTTCGTGATGGAGTGGCCCGACAAGGTGCTGTTCTACGCGGACTGCTCGGTCAACATCGCGCCGGACAGCGCCCTGCTCGCCCAGATCGGGGCGGCGACGGCTGCGACGGCTCGCGCCTTCGGCCACGAGCCGCGGGTGGCGTTCCTGTCGTTCTCGACGCGGGGCTCCGCGGAGCACGCGGACGTCGACCGCGTGCGGGAGGCGGCCACGGCCTGTCGCGCCGCGCATCCCGAGTTGCTCGTCGACGGCGAAGTGCAGTTCGACGCGGCGTTCGTGCCGGGCGTGGCCGCGAAGAAGTGCCCGGACAGCCCGCTGCAGGGGCGGGCCAACGTGTTCGTGTTCCCGGACCTCGACGCGGGCAACATCGCCTACAAGATCAGCGAGCGGCTCGGCGGCGCGACGGCCATCGGCCCGATCCTGCAGGGGCTGCGACGGCCGGTGAACGACGTGTCGCGCGGCTGCTCGGCGCAGGACCTGGCCGACGTGGCGACGGTGACGGCGGCGCAGGCGCTCGCGCTGGCCTAGCGTTCAGCCGAGGTCGCCGCGCTCGGCCTGGAGCAGGGCGAGCGCGGCGATCGCGGCCGTCTCGGCACGCAGGATACGGGGGCCGAGGCCGGCCTCGGCGCAGCCTGCCGCGCGGGCGGCCTCGCGCTCGATCGTGGTGAAGCCGCCCGCGGGGCCGACGATCAGTTGTATGCGGGTGGCGCCCTGCGGCACGCAGTCGCGCAGCGGCCGCGCCGGGTCGGTCTCGGCGAGCAGCACGCGGACGCCGTCGAGAGGCGCGCTCAGGACTTCGGCCAGGCGGGTGGCCGGCAGCACATCGGGCAGGGTGGCCCGCCCGCACTGCTCGGCCGCCGCGGCCATCACCCGCAGCCATCGGTCGGGCCGCGCCCCGCGCAGCGCGCGCTGCGCTGCGGCGTCCCCGCGCTCCGTGGCCAGCGGGACGATGGCGTGGACGCCGAGTTCCACGGCTTTCTCGAGCGCCCACTCGAAGCGATCGGCCTTGAGCGGCGGCAGGCAGAGCTGGACGCGCAGCGGGCTCTCGGGGCGCGGCGCGACGGCGGCGCCGACGTCGACGGTGACGCGCCGCCGCGAGACCTCGGCGATCGTGGCCTCGAACTCCGACCCGCGGCCGTCGAAGACCCGCAGCGCCGAGCCGGGACCGAGGCGCAGGGCATCGCGCGCATGGCGGGCGGCGAAGTCGGGCAGTTCGAGGCGGGCGCCTGCTGCGGTGCCCGGCACGTGGAGCCGGGGGACGCTCACGTGCGGACGACGATCGCCGCCCACTCGTCGTCGCGATGGACCTCGAGCGCGCCGTGCGCCGCGTAGGCGGCGCTGACCTCGTCGACGTCGGCCGCGAGCAGGCCGGACAGCACCAGCACGCCCGCGGGGCGGACCCGGGCGCAGAGCTCCTCGCGGCGCTCCAGCAGCCACGGGGCCATCAGGTTGGCGAGCACGAGGTCGAAGGCCCGATGCCGGAACGGGCGGGCACCGTCGGCCTGGACCACCCGCAGCGGGAGCCCGTTGAGCGTCGCGTGGAGCCGGCACGACTCGCGGCACTCGGGGTCGTTGTCGGTGGCGATCGCCGAGGCTGCTCCCAGGCGCAACGCGCCGAGCGCCAGCAGGCCGGTTCCGGCGCCGACGTCCAGCACGCGCCCCAGCGGACGTTCGGCCGCGAGGCGGGCCAGCGCCGCGAGGCACAGCCGTGTGGTCTCGTGGGTGCCGGTCCCGAACGCGCGCCCGGGCGAAACGACGAGCGTGCGCGGCCCTGGCGCCTCGTCGCTCCACTCGGGCACGACGCGGAACGGCGGCGCGGCGAAGGGTGTGAAGTTCTCGCGGAAGCGCGTCACCCAGTCGACGTCCGGGATCGGCGCAGGCTCGACGCGGGCCCCGGGCCACGGGGCGAGCGCGGAGCGCAGCTCCGGCTCCAGGCCGTCACGGGCGGGGAAGTACGCCAGCAGGATCGCGGCGTCGCCCGAGCTCTCGATGGTGACGCCCGCCGTGCCGAGCTCCCACAGGGCCGCGGAGGCGTCCTCCTCCTCGTCGCGACGGACGCTGACCCGGAACGCGACGTAGTTCGTGGCGCTCAGCCGAGCCAGTCCTTCAGCCGGTCGAGGATCGAGCGCTCGCGATCGGCTTCGCTGGTCTGCGGGATCGGCAGCGTCTTCGCGAGCTGCTCGACCAGCTTCTTCTGCTCGGCGCTGAGGTGGGTGGGAACCACGATCCGCAGCGAGACGTGGAGGTCACCCTTGCCGCGCTGGCCGAGGTGGGGAACGCCGTGGCCCTTGACCCGCACCGTGTCGCCCGGCTGGCTGCCGGCGGGGATCTCGACCTTCGCCTTCTCCCCGTCGAGCGTGGGAACCTCGAGCGTCGCGCCCAGCGCGGCCTGGGTGAAGGCGATCGGGATCTCGCAGTGCAGCGACTGGCCGTCGCGGCGGAAGAAGGGGTGCTCCTGGACGCGGACCACGACGTACAGGTCGCCGCTCGGCCCGCCGCGGGTGCCGCCTTCGCCTTCGCCGCTGATGCGGAGCTGGCTGCCGTTGTCGACGCCCGCGGGGATCTTGATCTGCAGCGTGCGCTCGGCCTGGACCTGGCCCTCGCCGCGGCAGTCCTTGCACGGCTGGGCGATGACCCGGCCCTGGCCGCGGCAGCGGCCGCAGGTGCGGGCCACGGTGAAGAAGCCCTGCTGGAACGTGACCTGACCCGAGCCGCCGCAGTTGGGGCAACTGGTCGGCTTGGTGCCGGCGGCCGCGCCGCTGCCATGACAGGTCGCGCAGCTCTCCATGCGCGGGATGCGCAGCGTGGTCTCGGTGCCGTACGCCGCCTCGGGCAGCGTCAGCTCGAGGTCGTAGCGGAGGTCCGAGCCGCGACGCGGGCCGCTGCGGCGGCGGCCGAACACGTCGCCGAACCCGAAGAAGTCGCCGAGGATGTCCTGGAAGTCGGCGAAGGCCGCCGGGTCGAAGCCCTGCGGGCCTCCGGCCACGCCACCGAGGCCCGCGGCGCCGTAGGTGTCGTAGCGGCGGCGCTTGTCGGGGTCCGAGAGCACGGAGTAGGCCTCCGCCGCCTCCTTGAACTTCGCTTCGGCCTGCTTGTCCCCGGGGTTGCGGTCGGGGTGGTACTTCATCGCCTGCTTGCGGTAGGCGGACTTGATCGCCGCCTCGTCCGCGTCGCGGGGGACGCCGAGGATCTCGTAGTAGTCGGTGCCGGTCGCCTGGGCCATCGGGAAACTCGGGAGGCGGCGGCTACGGGCGGAGCATCGCCTGGCCGATCAGCGTGGCGGCCTTCTCCATCTCGGCCAGCCGCGCCCGCAGGTCGTCGATGCCGGCGGTGGGCGGCAGCTTCTTGGCCCGCTCCATCGCGGTCAGGATTCGCTCGTGCTCCTCGGCGGTCAGCTTGCCCTCGAGCGCCTGCACGGAGCGCATGGTGTTCGCGAGCAGGCCCTCGAGCTGGCGAGCCACGGACTCCTGCTCGCGGCGGGTCTTCTCGGCGTGCTCGCGGTTGCGGGTCTCGTCGGCGAGGCGGGAGAGTTCGGTCTGCGACAGCCCGCCCGACGGGTGGATCACGATCGTCTGGGCGCGGCCGGTTGCCTGGTCCGAGGCCGACACCGAGACGATGCCGTTGACGTCGATCTCGAAGCCGACCTCGATCTGGGGGACGCCGCGCGGCGCCGGCGGGATGTTGGTGAGCTCGAACTTGGCGAGGCTCTTGTTGTACGCCGCCATGTCGCTCTCGCCCTGCAGGACGTGGACCTCGACCTTCGTCTGGTTGTCGGCGACGGTCGTGAAGATGCGTGCCTTGCGGGTCGGGATCGTGCTGTTGCGGTCGATCAGCGGCGTGAACGTGCCGTCCTTGGTCTCGATGCCCAGCGTGTGGGGCGTGACGTCGAGCAGGACGAGGTCCTTGACCTCGCCGGCCAGGATGCCGCTCTGGATCGCGGCCCCGAGCGCGATGCCCTCGTCCGGGTTGACCGTGCGGTTGGGATCGCGCCCGAACACCTTGCGGATCACCTCGTTGACCTTGGGCGCCCGGGTCTGGCCGCCCACCAGGATCACCTCGTCGACCTGGTCGGGGCGCAGGCCGGCGTCGGCCAGCGCGCGCTTGCAGGGCTCGATCGTCTTCTCCAGCAGGTCGTCGGTCAGCGACTCGTACTTCTGCCTGGTGAGGACCGTGTTGAGGTGCTTCGGCCCGCTGGCGTCCGCCGAGATGAAGGGCAGCACGATCTCGGTCTGCTGCGCGGTCGACAGGTCGCACTTGGCCTTCTCGCCCGCCTCCTTCAGCCGCTGCAGCGCCATCCGGTCCTGCTTGAGGTCGATCCCGGTCTCGCGCAGGAACTCGCCGATCAGCCAGTCGATGATGCGCTGGTCGAAGTCCTCGCCGCCGAGGAAGGTGTCGCCGCCGGTGGAGCGGACCTGGAACAGGCCCTCGGCCAGTTCCAGGATCGAGATGTCGAACGTGCCTCCGCCGAGGTCGTAGACCGCGACGTACTGGCCCTTGGCTTCCTTGTCGAGGCCGTAGGCGAGGGCGGCCGCGGTCGGCTCGTTCAGGATGCGCGAGACCTTGAGGCCCGCGATCTGGCCGGCGTCCTTGGTGGCCTGCCGCTGCATGTCGTTGAAGTAGGCCGGGACGGTGATGATGGCCTCTTCGACCGGCTCGCCGAGGTAGTCCTCGGCCGCCGCCTTCAGCTTCTGCAGCACGAACGACTGGACCTCGGGCGGCGAGTAGACCTTGTCCTCGACGCCGATGTGGCAGTCGCCGTTGTTCGACTCGACGAGCGAGTAGGGAAGCAGGCGCGCGGCCTCGTCGACCTCGGGCGAACGGAACTTGCGCCCGATCAGGCGCTTCACCGCGAAGACGGTGTTGCGCGGATTGGTCAGCGCCTGGCGCTTCGCGATCTGCCCGACGAGGCGCTCGCCCTTGGCCGTGAAACCCACGATCGAGGGGGTCGTGCGTGCGCCTTCCTGGTTCGGGATGACCTGCGGGGCGCCCCCTTCCATGACGGCCAAGCACGAGTTGGTCGTACCGAGGTCGATGCCGATGACCTTGCCCACGATGTCCCTTTCCGGATAGCCGCCTGAGCGGGTGCGGATTAGTGTAGCTTTTCCGGGCCCTCTTGGTGCGGGTCGGCTTCGCCCTTGGCCACCTTGACCAGGGCCGGACGCAACAGGCGGTCCCCGAGGGCATAACCCTTGCCGAAGACCTCGACGACGGCCCCCTCGGCGAAGCCGGGCACGGCCTCGTGGGTCAGGGCCTGGTGCCGCTCCGGGTCGAAGACGCCCCCCGTGGGGTCCTCCGTGCGCAGGCCGAGGCCTTCCAGGGCCGCCAGCAGGTCGCGGTGGATCAGCTTGAGCCCGTCCCGCAGGCTGCCCTCCGGGGCCCCGGCCCCGAGCGCCCGCTCGAGATTGTCGAGGGTGGGGACGAGGGCGGTGAGCGCCCGGGCGAGCGCGTCCTGGCTGGCCAGCGCGCGGTCGCGCTCGACACGCCGCTTGTAGTTCTCGAAGTCGGCCCGGCGCCGCAGCGTCTGGTCGCGGAGCTCGGCGTTCTCCTGCCGCAGCGCCTCCAGTTCCTCCGTCGGCGAAGGCGGTTCCGGTTCGACGGCCGCGAGACCCACGGCCTCGGGCTCCGGCGCCGTGCCCGGCTCCGGGTCGCACACGGGGCCGGTGCCCGTCGCGTCCTGCTCGTCGCTCAACGTTCGTTCTCCTGTGCCAGCCGCTGCATCGCTCGCGCCACGTGGTCGACCAGCGCCACGGCCCGCGCGTACTCCATGCGCGTCGAGCCCAGCACACCGACGGCCCAGCCGTCTTCGCCGCCCACCGTGGAACTGGTCGCGACCAGCGACAGGTCGCGCATCGCCGGGTCCGGGTTCTCGTGGCCGATCACGATCTGCAGGCCGTCGCCGGCCAGGCAGGCGTTGAGCAGCCGGACCAGCCGGCTCTTCTCCTCGAACGTCTTGAACAGGCTCTTCATCCTGTCCAGGTCCCGCAGCTCGACGCGGTCGAGGATGTGGGTCGCGCCGCCCACGATCACGTCGCCGCCTTCGGCCGGGCCCTCCGCGAAGACCCGCTCGCCCAGCGCGATCACCCGCTGCAGCAGCGTGTCGTAGAGCGCCTTCTCCTCGTGCATCAGCCGCAGCAGGTCGCCGCGGATCGCCGACAGCGGCCGGCCCGGGAAGTGCGCGTTCAGGTAGTTGGCGCAGGCCGTCAGCTCGTGGGCCGGGATCTCCTGGCCGAGGTCGATGACCTTGTTGGTCACGACGCCGTTGCGCGACACCAGCACGGCCAGCGCCCGCGGCCCGGGGAGCGGCACGAAGTCGATCCGGTGCAGCCGGGTGCGGCCGAGGTCGGGCAGCAGCACGAAGCCGACGTTCTGGGTCAGCTTCGACAGGAGCTGCGAGACGTTCTCGAGCGCCAGCGTGGGCGACCCGTCGGCCCCCTTCAGCGCGTTGTCGATCGCCGACGCCTCTGCGGCGGCCAGCGGCCGCTGCGTCATCAGGCTGTCGACGTAGGTGCGGTAACCCTCGTCCGTCGGTACCCGGCCGGCGCTGGTGTGCGGATGGTCGAGCAGTCCCATCCGCTCGAGGTCGGCCATGATGTTGCGCAGCGTCGCAGGCGAGAGCCGGCGCGACAGCACCCGCGACAGGCTCTCGGAACCCACCGGCTCACCGGTGGCCACGTGGAGCTGGATCAGGGTCTTGAGGACCTCGCTGCGTCTCTCGTCGAGGGCGTGAGCCATGTCCGAGCGGGCGGGAAGCGGCGCGATCAGGCGCCGGCGGGAGCGCTCATGTCGCTCTGCCCCTTGAAGAGCGCGCCCTCCGCGATCACGATCCGCGGGGCGCGGATGTTGCCGAACAGGCGGGCCGTCGCCTGCAGTTCCACCCGCTCGCTGGCAGTGCAGTCGCCGGTGACCTCGCCCGAGACGACGATCGAACTGGCGTGGAGCGCGGCCTTGACGCGGCCGGTGGCGCCGACCCGCAGCGACCGCGAGGACTTCACGAGCCCCTCCACGGTCCCCTCGACCAGCACGTCCTCCTCGGCGATCAGTTCGCCCTTGAAGGTCGTCTGCGCGCCCAGCACGCAGGGCTGGGGGCGAGGCGCGGGCGCCGGGGCGACGGGCGCTGCCGCCGCGGGAGCCGGACGGGTCGGGTCCGCCGCCTTGGGCTCGGGAGTCTTGCCGCCAAAAAGGCCCATCGCGTGCTCTTTCGCCTCCTCAGAAGGTCCTGGCGCGGGGAGAGTTTGGAGCGGGCGACGGGGTTCGAACCCGCGACACCGAGCTTGGGAAGCTCGTACTCTACCAACTGAGCTACGCCCGCCCCGGACGACCGAAATGATACCGACCGCCGCGCGCGGCGGTCAAGGCCGCGGCGCTTCCCCTAGCCGCGGATCACGGCCAGGACCTCGTCGCGCCGGCGCTGCATCTCCGCGTCGCCGCAGGCCTCGAGGTTGAGGCGGAGCAGCGGCTCCGTGTTCGAGGCGCGGACGTTGAAGTGCCAGTCGTCGTAGTCGACGGAGATGCCGTCCAGCTTCGTGATCCTGCCGTCGGCGTAGCGCTCCTCGAGCCGGGCCAGGGCCCGCGGCACGTCCGCGACCTTCGAGTTGATCTCGCCCGAGAGGTGGTAGCGCGCGCGCAGCGGCGCGAGGCGCTGCGACAGCTTCTGCCCGTCGCCCAGCAGCTCGAGCAGAACCAGCGCGGGGATCATGCCGTTGTCGGCGAACCAGTTCTCGCGGAAGTAGAAGTGGCCGGAGACCTCGCCGCCGAACACCGCGCCCTCGTCGCGCATCCGCTTCTTGATGAACGCGTGGCCCACGCGGTGCATCAGCGCGGTGCCGCCCGCTGCAGTCACGCGATCGGCGACCGCCCGCGAGGCGCGCACGTCGTAGATGATGCGGGCCCCCGGCTCCTTGCGGCAGAACGCCTCGCCGAGCAGGGCGGTGACGAAGTCGCCCGGCACGAAGGCGCCGGTGTCGTCGATGAAGAAGCAGCGGTCGGCGTCGCCGTCCCAGGCGATGCCCAGGTCCGCGCCCTCGGCCTTCACCCGCTCCATGATCTCGAGGCGGTTCTCCTCGATCAGCGGGTCGGCGGGGTGGTTGGGGAAGGTCCCGTCGGGCTCGAAGTACAGCGGCACGGTCTCGAGCGGCAGGTCGCGGAACACCGGCCTCGCCGCGACGGAGCCCATGCCGTTGCCGGCGTCCATCACCACCTTGAGCCGCGGCACCCGCTTCGGGTCGATGAAGGACAGGCAGTGCCGCGCGTACTCCTCGAGCACGTCGGCCACGCGGGTGGGCTGGCCCGCGGGCGTCGGCAACTGGGCGTGGGCACCGCCCACGATCGCCTCGCGGATCTCGCGGATCCCCGCGTCGCCGGAGAGCGCCAGCGCGCCGCGGCGCACCATCTTGAGCCCGTTGTACTCCTTCGGGTTGTGGGAGGCGGTGATGATCGCGCCGCCGTCGAGGTCGTTGCGCGCGACGTAGTAGTAGAGGACGTCCGTGCCGACCACGCCGATGTCGGCGACTTCCGCGCCGCGCGCCCGCGCGCCCTGCTCGAACGCGGTGGCGATCTCGGGCGACGACAGGCGGATGTCGCGCCCGATCGCGATCCGCTTGGCGCCCAGATAGTCGACGAAGGCCGCTCCGATGCGGCGGGCGACCGCGCCGTCGATCTGCGTCGGGTAGATCCCGCGCACGTCGTAGGCCTTGAAGATCGAGGGGTCGACGTTGCTCATGGCGTCCTCAGGCGCCGGCGCCGAGCCGGCTGTGATCGGGGATGCGGGCCTGCTGGCCGAGGCAGGAGCCGGGGCCGACCGAGGCGTGGGCGCCCAGCGCGACGCCGGAGGCCATCAGCGCGCCGCGCACGCGGGACTCCGCGCCGAGGCTGCAGCCGGCCCACAGCACGCTCGCCTCGACCCGCGCCCCGGGCCCCAGCGTGACGTCGCGGGTCAACACCGCGCCGGCGCCGACGACCGCTCCGGCCTCGATCCGGGACCCGGGCCCCACGTAGCACGGGCCCTCGAGGCGGGCCCCGTCCGCGACCAGGGCCCCGTCCGCGACGAACACCCGGGGGCCGCGCTCGGGGGCCGCGATCGCGAGCGGGAAGCGGCCGGCGAGCAGGTCCTCGTGGACCTGCAGGTACTTCTCCGGAGTGCCGATGTCGATCCAGTAGCCGCTGTGCACGTGGGCGCGGACCAGGTCGCCGCGCCGCAGCAGGGCGGGGAAGAAGCCCCGCTCGATCGAGTGGTTCACGTTCGGCGGGATCAGGTCCAGCGCGCGGCTGTCGAGCACGTAGATGCCGGCGTTGATCGTGTCGGTCGTGATCTCCTCGGGCTTCGGCTTCTCGAGGAAGCGCGTCACGCGCCCGCCGCCGTCGAACTCCACGAGCCCGTACGCGGCCGGGTTGGGCACCGGGTGGAGCACGATGGTGGCGACCGCGCCGGACGCCTTGTGATCGGCCACGACCCTCGGCAGGTCGACGTCGGTCAGCACGTCGCCGTTGAAGACCACGGTGACGTCGTCGAGGTGGGGCCAGGCGTTGCGCACCGCGCCGCCGGTGCCGAGCGGCACGTCCTCGACCGCGTAGACGATGCTGCGCCCGAGCGCCGCTCCGTCGCCGAACACGCTGCGCACGCGGTCGGGCTGGTACGCCACCGAGAACACGATGTCGCGCACGCCGGCGGTCGCCAGCAGGTCGAGCTGGTACTGCAGGAAGGGTCGGTCGAGCACCGGCACGACCGGCTTTGGCAGCTCCAGCGTCAACGGCCTCAGCCGCGTGCCCTCGCCCCCCGCCAGGATCACCGATTTCAAGGCACCTCCCGAAACGAAGGCGGGATCTTAGCAGGCCCCCGCGGCGGACCGGGCGGGCGGCCTATCTTGCGTTCCGAGAGAGACTTGCAAGGATGCGGGTTTGACACCGCGGGGGCCGCTTCCGTATAGTCGCGGCCCGCGCCGCGGGTGGTCCGCGGGGCGCAACGAGGAGCCGATCACAGCGCCATGGCCGAGCCGGGGGTCGTCAATCAGAAGCAGGCCGCACTGGTCGCGCGAATCGCCGCCGGCGAGGCGCTGGTCGGAACCATCGGGCTCGGCTACGTGGGCCTGCCGCTGGCCGTCGAGTTCGCCTCGGCCGGCCTCCGGGTCCGCGGCTTCGACATCGCCGAGGAGAAGGTGGCGGCGATCAACCGGGGCGAGTCCTACGTGAAGGACGTGCCGGCGGCGCGGGTGGCCGAACACGTGCAGGCCGGCCGCCTGGTGGCGAGCGCGGACTTCGCGGGCCTCGCCGAGTGCGACGCGGTCATCATCTGCGTGCCCACGCCGCTGGGCAAGACCAAGGACCCCGACCTGTCGATGGTGGTCGACGCCTCGGAGGCGATCGCCCAGCACCAGCGCCCCGGCCAGTTGATCGTGCTCGAGAGCACGACCTACCCGGGCACGACCGAAGAGCTGATCCAGCCGATCCTCGAGCGCGGCGGGCTGAAGGCGGGGAAGGACTTCTTCCTGGCCTTCTCGCCCGAGCGGGTCGATCCCGGCAACCCGAAGTACCACACCCGCAACACGCCCAAGATCATCGGCGGCGTGACGCCGGAGTGCACCGCGGCCGCCAAGGCCCTGTACTCGCGTGCGGTCGAGACGGTGATCGAGGTCTCGTCGACCCGCACGGCCGAGATGGTGAAGCTGCTCGAGAACACCTTCCGCAGCGTCAACATCGGCCTCGTCAACGAGGTCGCCCTGATGTGCGAGCGCCTCGGCGTCAACGTCTGGGAGGTGATCGAGGCCGCGGCCAGCAAGCCGTTCGGCTTCATGCCGTTCTATCCCGGGCCCGGCCTCGGCGGCCACTGCATCCCGATCGATCCGCTGTACCTGTCGTGGAAGATGAAGACGCTCAACTACAGGGCGCGCTTCATCGAGCTGGCGGGGGAGATCAACTCCGAGATGCCCGAGTACGTCTGCGAGCGGGTCGCGCTGGCGCTCAACGACCAGAAGAAGGCCGTCAACGGCAGCCGCATCCTGGTCGTCGGGGTCGCCTACAAGAAGGACATCGACGATGTCCGCGAGTCGCCCGCCCTCGACATCATCAACGTCCTGCGGTCGCGCGGCGCGACGGTGCTGTGGCACGATCCGTTCGTTCCTTCGGTCCGCTTCGGGGACCAGACGGAGCACTCGGCCGAGCTGATGCCGGCCGTGCGCCAGTGCGACGCGGTGGTGATCGTCACCGACCACGGCGGCCTGTCCTGGCCGGAGATCGTGGACGCCGCACCGCTGGTGCTCGACACCCGCAACGCGACGCGGGGACTGACGTCGCCGAAGCTGCTCAGGCTCTGAGCCAGGGCGGCGCCCGCGGGAGGCGCGCGAGGATGGCCGTGAACCTGCCGGTGGCGCTGACCCTGCTGCGCATCTTCCTGGTGCCGTTGCTGGTCGCGCTGCTGCTGACCCGGACGCCGCACGGCACCCTGGCCGGCGCCGTCGTGTTCGGCGTCGCCGTGCTGACCGACTGGCTCGACGGCTACCTCGCCCGCCGGCGCAACCAGGTCACGAAGCTCGGCATCCTGCTCGACCCGATCGCGGACAAGCTGCTGACGTCGGCGGCCTTGATCGCGCTCGTCGAACTTGGCAGCGTGCCCGCCTGGATGGCCGTGATCGTGATCGGCCGCGAGTTCGCGGTGACCTGGTTGCGCACGCTGGCGACCGGCAGGGGCATGGTGATCGCGGCCTCGGGGCTCGGCAAGTCGAAGATGGTGGCCCAGGTGGTGGCGATCTCGCTCCTGATCCTGGCCCTCGAGTTCCCGTTGCTGCTGCCGCTCGGAACCGTGGCGCTGTGGGTGGTGGTGGCGATCGCGACCTGGTCGGGGATCGACTACTTCGTGCGCCACGGGCGCGAAGCGCTGTGGGGTTCGCCGCGCTGAGCCGCCTCCAAAAGACTTGCGGCCTCGATCCCTCGGGGGATCGAGGCCGCGGAGGCCCGGGAACGGGGCGTTCTAGCGGAGCTCGACCCGGTCGCCGGCCTCGATGACGTCGGTGGAGTAGACGACCTTGGCCGTGGCGCTCTTCTCGCGCACGGCGACCACCGCGACCTCGCCCAGCACGTAGCGCTGGCTCGCGTCGCCGGGGTGGGTCAGGCGGTACGCGACGAGCAGGTTGCCCGGGGCCACGCCGGCCGCCGAGCCCATGTCGATCGTGACCATGTTGCCCGTTGCGGCGGCCACGCCGCCGAGGCCGATCTCGACCACGTAGCCGTCGGCCTTGCCGGACGGGGGCGTCATGCGGTCGGCCGGATCGCGGCGCACGGCCAGCGGCACGTTGATCGGCTCGTTTGGCTTGAGGTAGTCGCCGATCTGGACTTCCTGACAGGCGGCCTCGATGACGGCGGTCGCCGAGCGCTCCTGGACCAGGATCACGCGCAGGCGGCCGATGTTGTCGATGCGGGTCCCGAACAGCTTGCCCGTCTTCGGGTGCATCACCTTCGTGCCCGGCCGGTGGATCGAGTAGACGTCGCCCGCGCGCACGCCGGCAGCGGCGCCCTTGTTCACGTAGACGATGTCGCGATCCGCGAAGGTCATGCGGGCCCGCGTCTCTTCGGAGCCGAGGACCGTGAAGCCCTGGTCTTCGGCCGCGGTGGACAGGCCACCGGCACAGAAGATCGAGAACTCCTCGGAGATGGGGTAGAGCACGGTTTCGGGAGCGGCCTCGACGGCAGGCGCCTGCTCGTCCTCGTCCTCGTCCATCCCCTCGCCGCCCTGGCCGGCGGAGCCCGCGACGACGTCGAGCGCGGGGAGCAGCAGCGGGTCCCCGGGGTAGATCCAGTGCGCGTCGGTGATGTACTTGTTCTGGTCCCAGATCTGGGGCCAGAGGTACGGGCTGCCGAGGTAGCGGTTCGCCAGATCCCAGAGGGTGTCGCCCTTCTCGATCAGGTGGTAGGCCGCCCCCTCGGCGACGCTCTCGGGGTAGGTGTACTTCGACCAGTGGGGCGCGATCGTGGCCGGTCCCACCTTGGCAGCGGCGGGCGCGGCGGCCTCGGGCTCCTGGGCCTGGGCGAACCCGGCGGCCAGGACGAGGGCGGCGCCGCAGAGCAACGCGTTGCGATTGGACCTCACAGCCTACCTCCTGACGGCCTGGTTGCCGTCCTCGCTCCCGGCTCGCCTCGGTCGCGGAACGGTCGCCGCCCGTGATCCGCCCGAAGCTCGCACCGAGAGTTGGCGCGACGCTAGCAGGAAAAGGAACGAGAGGTCAAGGGGTTTTTGCTCACGGCTCAAGTGTTCCTTGAGCCCCGGGCGCGGGGCTGGGGCTGGGCGCCGGGGAGGCGGCCGGGACCGGGGCCGGAGGCGCGGCCTTCAGGGTTTGCGAAAGAGTGCGACCTTCGGCGGCGAAGCGCGAGTCCGGGAACTCCTCCTCCAGGCGGGCCAGGTGAGGCAGCGCCTCCGCCGGGCGCGACTCGAGGGCCAGGCACTGGGCGAGGCGGAGCAGCGTCTCGTCGACGCCCGCGAAGTCCGGGTACTCCTTCAGCAGGTACTCGTAGCGCTGGATCGCCGCCCGGCAGGCTTGGCGCGTCTTCTGGTAGAACCAGCCGGCGACGAACTCGGCCCGCGCGAGGCTCTGGCGGCACTCCATGATGCGCTGGCGAGCCGTCTCGACGTGGAGCGAGTCGGGGAACAGCTCGAGCAGCCGGTCGAACTCCTCGAGCGCGCTGATCGTGGCGGTCTGGTCCCGATCGGGCGGGTTCTTCTGCTTGAAGTGGCTCTCCGCCGACATGAACTGCGCGTAGTCCGAGCGCGGGTGGGAGGGATAGAACGTGAGGAACTCCCGGAACGCGCCCGCCGCGAGGATCCAGTTGGCCGTGCCGCCCTCCTTGAAGTAGCTGTCGCCGAGCGCCAGCCGGGCCTGCGGCACGAGCTCGCTCTGCGGGAAGCCGTCGATGATGCGCCGGAAGTGCTGGCGCGCGGCGTCCCACTGCTTCTTCTCGGCGGCCTTCTGGCCGGCCTCCCAGACGACCTGGGCCGAGTTGCTGGCCAGCGTCGCGATGTCGACCGGCCCGCCCGAGCCGCAGCCCGCCAGCGCCAGCAGGGCGAGAGCCGCCGCCAGCCGCTTCACGCCAGGCTCCGGATCCACGCCCACTCGCGGGCGAGGCCGTCTTCGAGGCTGACCGTGGAGCGGAAGCCGAGGTCCGCCGCGGCCGCCGTGGTGTCGGCAAAGGTGTCGCGCATGTCGCCCTTCTGGGCCTCCTCGTGGATCGTCTCGATCTTGCGGCCGCTGACCCGCTCGATGGTGCGGATCACGTCCAGCAGCGCCACCCGCTGGCCGCCGCCGACGTTGTACACCCCGCCGGCGCGGCCGTCCGCCGCCGCCCGCACCAGCGCCGTCACGATGTCGTCGACGAACGTGAAGTCGCGGGTCTGGCTGCCGTCGCCGTAGACGCGGATCGGGGCGCCGTCGCGGGCCGCCTTCAGGAACCGGTGGAAAGCCATGTCGGGCCGCTGGCGCGGGCCGTAGACGGTGAAGAAACGCAGGCTGGTGACGTGCAGCCCGTGGTTGCGGTTGTAGAGCTGGACGAGGTGCTCGGCAGCGAGCTTGGTGACGCCGTAGGGCGACACGGGGTGGCAGTGGCCGTCCTCGCGCAGCGGCAGGCTCGGCGCGTCCCCGTAGACCGAAGACGACGACGCGTACACCACCCGCGGCCGCCCCGCCTGCAGCGCGGCCTCGAGCAGCACCTGGGTGCCGAGCACGTTGTGGTCGGTGTAGAGGCGGAAGTCGCGGCCCCACGACGCGCGCACGCCGGCCTGGGCGGCCAGGTGGAAGACGACGTCGACGCCGCCCAGCAGCGGGCGCAGGTCGAGGTCCTGCAGCAGGCCCTCGTGGAACTCGAAGCCGGCGCGCTCGCGGCTGCGGGCGAGGTTCGTCTCCTTGACCGCGCGCGGGTAGTAGTCGACGAAGCCGTCGACGGCGCGGACGCTCCATCCCTCGGCCAGCAGCCGCTCGCAGAGCGTCGAGCCGATGAAGCCGGCCGCGCCGGTGACCAGCGCCTTCACGCGAGCACCTGGCGCAGGGAGTCGGGCAACCGGCAGGGCCGCCCGCGGAGATCGACCACGGCGTGCTCGGTGCGGCCGGTCGCCAGCAGTTCCTCCTGGCCTTCGCGGCGGACCTCGTAGTCGAACGCCATCCGCACCCGCGTCATTCGCGCGATGCGGGCCGTCACCTGAAGCAGGTCGTCGTAGCGCGCGGGGCGCAGGTAGCGCGCCTCGGCGGCGATCACGGGCAGTCTCAAGCCCTGGGCCTCCATTTCCCGGTAGGTGGTGCCGAAGCCGCGCAGCAGGTCGGTGCGGGCGACCTCGAACCACGCGAGGTACTCGCCGTGCCAGGCGACTCCCATCTGGTCGGTTTCGGCGTAGCGCACGCGCAGCTCCGAGGTCGAGGTCTTCCCGCTCACGCGCAGGCCGCCCGCAGCGCCCGCACGCCCTGCTCGGGGTCGCCGCCGGCGAACACCGCGTTGCCCGCGACCAGCACGTCCGCGCCGGCCTCGAGCAGCGCGCGCGCGTTGCCGGGGCCGACGCCGCCGTCGACCTCGATCAGCGTCGACAGGCCGCGCTCGCGGACCAGCGCCCGCAGCCGCCGGATCTTGTCGAGCGTCGACTTGATGAACTTCTGGCCGCCGAAGCCGGGGTTGACCGACATCAGCAGCACGTGGTGGAGCTCGGGCAGGATCTCCTCGAGCGTCGACAGCGGCGTCGCCGGGTTGAGCACCGCGCCCGGCCGCGCTCCCCGCGCCCGCAGGTGCGAGATCGCGCGGTGCAGGTGGGGCACCGCTTCGACGTGCACGCTGACCCAGGCGGCGCCGGCGTCCACGTAGTGATCGAGCCAGCGGTCGGCGTGCTCGATCATCAGGTGCACGTCGAGCGGCACGTCGGTGCAGCGGCGCAGCGCGCGGACGACGTCGGGTCCGATCGTCAGGTTGGGCACGAAGTGGCCGTCCATCACGTCGACGTGGACGAGGTCGGCGCCGCCGCGGGCGACTGCTGCCACGGCGTCGCCGAGCCGGGCGAAGTCCGCGGACAGGATCGAGGGCGCGAGCATCACGAGACACCGCCGTTCAGTTCGAGACTGACCACGCTGCGCGGGCTGACCCGGTGTCCGGAGGGCGGCGTCTGCTTCAGGATCGCGCCGGCGGGCGCCCCCGGGTAGAGCTTTCCGGGCACGGCGGTCACGGAGAGCCCCACGGAGCGCAGCGCCGCGATCACGTCCTCGCCGGGCTTGCCGATCACGTCGGGCATCACGTAGTCGGCGCCCGCGGGCCCGCGCGACACCAGGATCGACGCGCCGCGACCGAGGTCCTCGGCGGGGCCCGGCAGCGGCTCCTGCAGCATCACCACGTCCTCCTCCGCCGGCCCCGGCGCCTCCAGCACCCGGGCGACCGGCGCCCCGGACTGCTCGAGCGCGAGGCGGGCGGCGCGCATCGTCTGGCCGCGCACGTCGGGCACCGTGATGCGCCGGGGGCCGAGGCTCAGCCACACCTTCACGCTGCGGCCCGCCTTGAGCGTCGCGCCCGCCTCGGGTTCCTGGGTCGCCACGTTGCCCGGTTCGACGCGCGGGTCGTGCCGACGGCCTTCGACACGCAGGCCCAGGCGCTGCTGGCCGGCCAGCGTACCGGCGTCGGCGATGCGGCGACCGCGGAGGTCGGGGACCACCACCTCCTGGGCGTCGAGCACGCGGCGCATGGTGGCGAGCGCCGTCACCGCGACGACCGCCGACAGGGCGGTGGCGAGCGCGAGGAGGCGCAGCAGGCGGGGCAGGGATCGGGTTTCGGTCACGCGGGGCAGGCCTCGATGCCGAGGCCGGTCGAGGTTATCACGGGGCGTCGGCGCGCCTGCGCAGCACGGCCGCGAAGAACGCCTCGCTGCCGTGGGCCTCGGGGGTCGCGCGGACCCACTCGCCCTCGGCGAAGGCCCCAGCCCAGGCTGGAGGCGGCTCGCCGTGGAAGTCGGGGCGGCCCGCGAGCAGGCCGGAGACGACCTGCTCGTTCTCCTCGGGTTCCGTGGAGCAGGTCGCGTACACGAGCCGGCCGCCGGGCCGCACGAGGTCGGCGCAGGCGCAGAGGATCCCGGCCTGGCGGGCGGCGTGGCGCTGGAGATCGGCCTCGGTCGCACGCCAGCGGATGTCGGGGTGGCGTCCGAGGGTACCGAGGCCGGAGCAGGGCGCGTCGACGAGCACGACGTCGAAGCTCGCCGGGGCGAAAGGAGGCCGGGTGGCGTCCGCCTGCACCACCCGCACGCGGTCCGCCGCGCCCCACCTGTCGACCAGGCGCTGGAGGGTCCGAGCCCGGGGCGCCGCGGCCTCGGCGGCGACCACCTCGCGGGCGCCGGCATCGGCGAGCAGCAGGGCCTTGCCGCCGGGCGCCGCGCAGGCGTCGAGCACGCGACCCCGGTCCTCGGCCAGGCGGGCGACGAGTTGCGCCCCGAGGTCCTGCGCGTAGATCACGCCCCGCTCGGCCCAGGGCGCGACGTCGCCGGCAGTGGCCTCGAAGGCGCCCTCGACCGCCAGCGGACGGGGTCGCAGCGCCTGCTCGACGTCGGCGCGCGCGTCGCCGCGTCGTGCGTTGAAGCGGAAGTGCACGGGGGGCACCGCGAGCCAGGCCCGGGCCCGGGCGATCGTGCGCTCGGCACCCAGGCGGGCCAGCCAGCGCTCGGCGAGCCAGGCGGGCAGCGAACCCTCCGTGACGAGCCAGCCGCGCGGATCGGCAGCCGGGTCGGGTGGCGGCGGTGCCCCTTCGCGGGCCACCGCGCGCAGCACCGCGTTGACGAAGCCGCGCCCGCGGCCGGGGGCGAGCTCCACGCTCTCCGCGACCGCCGCGCGCGGGGGCACCCGGGTGAACAGGAGCTGGTAGGCGCCGAGCCGCAGGGCCGCTCGCACCGGCGGATCGAGCCGCTCGAGCGGGCGATCCAGGCGTGCGGCCAGTGCCGCGTCGAGGCTGCCGCGCCGGCGCAGCGTGCCCGCTGCCAGCTCGTGCAGGAAGCCGCGTTCGCGCGCGTCGAGCGCGGCCGTGTCGGTCGCGTTGAGCAGCGCCGCCAGCGTGGGGCTGGCCGGGCGCTCGACGGCGAGCAGCACGCGGTGGGCGTGCCGGCGCGCGGGAGTGGCCGGCAAGCCCTAGCCCAGTCGCTGGCCGGTGGCGAGCCGGGCTCCAGCCGCCCACGCCGCCGCGGTCATGGCCTTGCGGCTCTCGGGCTGCACCTCGAGCAGGCGCAGCGCGCCTTCGCCGCACGCGACCAGCACCCCCTCCCGGTCGCAGGCCAGGACCTCGCCCGGGGTGCCGCGTCCGTCTTGCGGGCGGGCGCGCAGGACCTTCACGCCGCGTCCCGCGTGTCGGGTGACCGCGCCCGGCCAGGGCGAGAAGCCGCGCAGGCGGTCGAAAAGGGTCCGCGCCGGCTGCGCGAAGTCCATCACGCCATCCTCGCGCGCCAGCAGCCGCGCGTGGGTGGCCGCCGCGTGGTCCTGGGGGGTGGCCGCGAGCGTGCCCACGTCCAGGCCCCGCACGGTCTCGAGCAGCAGCTCGGCGCCCAGTTCCGCCAGGCGCGGCTCGAGTTCGGCCGCGGTCTCCTCGGGCCCGATCGCGGTCGCGCGACGCAGCAGGACGGGCCCGGTGTCGAGGCCCTCGTCGATCAGCATCGTCGAGACGCCCGTCTCCGCGTCGCCGGCGGCGATCGCCCACTGGATGGGGGCGGCGCCGCGCCAGCGCGGGAGCAGCGACCCGTGGACGTTGACCGTGCCGAGCGGGGCGAGGTCGATCAAGCTGCGGGGCAGGATCTGGCCGTACGCGACGACCACCTGGAGGCGCGGGCCGAGCGCGCGCAACGCCTCGAGCGCCTCGGGGCGCTTGACGCGCTCGGGCTGCAACACCGGCAACCCGCGCTCGCGCGCGAGCGCCTTGGTCGGCGGCTCGTGCAGCCCGAGGCCACGGCCCGCGGGCCGGTCGGGCTGGGCGACCAGCGCCGCGACGTCGTGGCCGGCGTCGAGCAGCGCCCGCAGCGAGGGCACCGCGAAGCGGCCGGTGCCGAAGAAGACGATGCGCACGCTACTCGTCCCAGCCCGCCTTCGCCTTCTTGCGCAGCTTGCGCTTGACCAGGTCGCGCTTGAGCGGCGACAGGCGGTCGACGAAGAGCAGGCCGTCGATGTGGTCGATCTCGTGGCAGAAGGCGCGGGCCAGCAGCTCGGTCGCGGTGTAGGTGCGCTCCACGCCCTCGGGGTCGAGGCCGCGGACCACGACCTTCTCCGGGCGCGTCGGCGAGCCGTAGTGGCCGGGGATCGACAGGCAGCCCTCGTCCTCCTTCTGCTCGCCCTCGCGGGAGAGGAACTCCGGGTTGTAGAGCTGGATCAGTTGCGACGGGTCCTTGCCGACCGAGAGGTCGATCACGATCACCCGCAGCGGCACCCCGATCTGCGGCGCGGCCAGCCCGATGCCCGGGGCCGCGTACATCGTCTCCACCATGTCGCGGAACAGCGTCCGCAGCGACTCGTCACGCTCGGTCACCGGCGCCGCCGGTCCGTGCAGCACCGGGTCGCCCCACTTCACGATCGGCCGGATCGCCATCTTCTCCTCGTCACTCCTCGGTTGCAGGCCGCGCGGCCGGGGGCGGGGCGAGCATTCGCGCCCGCGCCTGCGTGGCGGCGGCCTCGTGGTTGCGGAGCAGCTCGCCGAGCGAGTCGCCCCCGAACTTGCGCAGCACGGCGTCGGCCAGCGTCAGGCACACCATCGCCTCGCCCACGACGCCGGCGGCCGGCACGACGCAGGTGTCGCTGCGCTCGTAGGACGCGGGCCGCGGCTCGCCGGTGGCGAGGTCGACCGACGGCAGCGGCGTGTGCAGCGTCGGGATCGGCTTGATCCATGCCCGCAGCCGCAGCTCCTCGCCGTTGGTGACGCCGCCCTCGAGACCGCCGGCGTGGTTGCTCGTGCGGTGGATGCCGCGGCCCGCGGTGTGCACGATCGCGTCGTGGGTCGCGCTGCCGGGACGGGCGGCCTCGTCGCCGTCGCCGATCGCGACCGCCTTGACCGCGGGAATCGACATCAGCGCCTGGGCCAGCCGTCCGTCGAGGCGCAGGTCCCACTGCGCGTACGAGCCGAGCCCGGGCGGCACGCCGCGGGCGGCGACCTCGAACACGCCGCCGACCGTGTCGCCCGCGCCTTTCGCCGCGTCGATCTCGGCGACCATGCGGGCGGCAACGGTGGCGTCGGCGCAGCGGACGGGGCTGTCCTCGACCGTCACGAGCGCCTCCCAGTCGACCGGGCCCGGGACGGCCGCCGCGCCGATGCGCACGACGTGGCTGCGCACCTCGATGCCGAGCGCGCGCAGCAGCCCGCGCGCGACCGCCCCGGCCGCCACCCGCGCGGCTGTTTCCCTCGCGCTGGCGCGCTCGAGGACGTCGCGCAGGTCGCCCGTCTCGTACTTCAGCGCGCCTGCCAGGTCGGCGTGACCGGGCCGCGGGTGGCGCAGGCGCCGGCGCTCGCGCACCTCGTCGGGTTGCGGGTCGGGGGACATCACGTCGGCCCAGTTCGCGTGGTCGCGGTTGTGGACGAGGAGCGCCACCGGGCTGCCCAGCGTGTGGCCGTGGCGCACGCCGCCCGTGATCTCCACGGCGTCGCGCTCGATCTGCTGGCGGCCGCCGCGCCCGTAGCCGCCCTGGCGGCGACGCAGGTCCGAGTCGATCGCGGACCGGTCCACGGGCACGCCTCGCGGCAGGCCGTCGAGGATCGCGGTCAGCGACGGGCCGTGCGACTCGCCCGCGGTGAAGAAGCGCAGCACGCCGCGAGGGTAACAGGAGGCCGGCGATCTCCGTAGCGGCCGGCCGTGTGACGGTCGCGTTTCCGTCCCCGCCGCCCGGCGCGGGGCCGGGTGCGGGGCCGAGGATCCCTCGCCCAGGAGGTGCCCGATGCCCCACAGTGCCCTGCGTCCTCTCGTCGACCGCGCTCCGGCCCGCCTGCGCCGCGCCCGCGCCGCGCTGGTGACGGGGCAGCCCGGCCTCGCCCTGGCCGCGCTGGGGCAGCGCGCCGAGTCCGCGGCGATCTGGCGGGTCGAGGCGCTGCTCGCGCTTGGTCGCGAACGCGAGGCGCTGGCCGCCGCGTCGCGGGCGCTGCACTCGGGCCCGCTGCCGCCCGACCTCGCCGCGCGCTTGCGGATCGCCCGCGCGGAGGCGCTGCTCGAAACGGGCCGGGCCGACGCGGCGGCCGCAGACCTGCGGCGGGCGGCCTCGCTCGCCTCCGAGGAACGCACCCGGGTGCGGCTGGCGCTCGCCGAAGCGCGGCTCGCGTGGCGGAGCGGCCAGGCGGCCCGGGCGACGGAGGCGCTGGGCCGCGCGCGGGAGGGCGCCGGCCGCGAGCGCTGGGGCGCGGCGCTGGCCGTCGTCCACGGCCTGGAAGCGGACCTGGCTCGCGACGCCGGCCGGCTCGGCGAGTGCCAGGAGGCGCTGGCCCGCCGCATCGAGCTGTGGCGGTCGATGGGCCGCGCGGACGCGCTGGCGGCGGCGCTCGCCGATCGCGGCGAACTGCTCGCGTACCTCGGCGGCTGGCGCGAGGCGGCGATCGACCTCGAGCAGGCGGCGGCGATCTGGCGAAGGCTGGAGGACCCGCGCGCGGGCTCCGTCGCCGGCCTGCGCCTCGCGGGAGTTCGGCTGGCCCAGGGCGAACTCGAGGCCGCCCGCCGGGAGGTCGATCGCGCGCGGGCTGCCGTCGGCAGCGGGGCGGACCGCCGTCGGGCAGAGGTGCTGCTGCTCGAATCCGACCTCGCCCTCGCCGGTGGTCAGGCCGCCGTGTCCGAGACCGAAGCGGAAGAGGCCGCCCGGGTCTTCCAGTCGCTGCGCGACCGCGAGGGCGAGGCCCGCGCCCGGGTGAGGCGTTCGCAGGCGCTGCTGGCCCAGGGGCGGGTGGAGGAGGCGCTGCGCGAGGCCGAGCGCGCGCTCCAGTACGGCCGGCGCCGGCCGGACCTGGTGATGCTGGCGGCCATCGCGCGCGGCCGCGCCCTGCTCCACGCGGGGCGGCCGGCTGTCGGCGCCTTCGAGCGCGCCCTGGCCACCGCGGGAGCGCGGCCCGCCTTTCGGGCCGTCGCCGCGCTGGGCCTGGCCCTCGCCCAGGGCCTCGGGCCCGAGGACGACGCGGTGGCGCGCGCGCTCGCCGAGGTCGACGCCTGGGGTGACCGCCGCATCCTGGCCTACGTCCGCGCCGACCTGCGGATCGGGCCCGCGGACCCGGCGCCGGCCCCCGCGGCCGTGGTCCTCGAGACCGCAGCCTCCGCGGGCGGGCCGCTGCACGGGCTGCTCGGCCGCTCGGCCGCGATGCGGGCCCTGTGCGATCGGCTGCCGCGCTTCGCGCGGTCCCACGGCGACGTGCACGTCAGCGGCGAGACGGGCACCGGCAAGGAGCAGGTCGCCCAGGCGCTGCACGCGCTCTCCGGCCGCCGCGGCGCCTTCGTCGCCGTGTCCGCCGCCGAGCTCCACGACGGCACGCTCCACTCGACGCTGTTCGGTCACGTGCGCGGCGCCTTCACCGACGCCCACCGCGACCGGGCAGGGCTCGTCGAGCGGGCCGAGGGCGGCACGCTGTTCATCGACGAGGTGCAGGACCTGAGCCCGCGGGCCCAGGGCGCGCTGCTGCGCTTCCTGCAGGAACGGCGCTACGAGCGCTTCGGCGACACCGTGGTGCGCGAGGCCGACGTGCGGGTGGTGACCGCCTCGAACGTGGCCCTGCAGGAGAAGGTGGCACGGGGCGAGTTGCGCGCCGACGTGATGCACCGCCTGCACCAGCTCGTGCTCGAGCTGCCGCCGCTGCGCGATCGCGGCGACGACGTGCTGCTGCTGGCCCGCGCGTTCCTGCGCCGGTTCGCCGCCCGCGACGGGCGGCCGTGTCCGGAGCTTTCGGCGGCCGCAGCGAGCGCGTTGCGCGCCCACGCCTGGCCCGGCAACGTGCGCGAGTTGATGAACGCGATGCGGCGGGCGCTGGTCGAGGTCGCGGGGCCTGCGCTGTTGCCGGAGCACCTGCCGCCCGAGTTGCGCGGCGAAGCGGGCGTCCCCGGCACCCTGGCCGAGCGCGTCGCGCGGGTCGAGCGGGCGGCGATCGCGGAGGCGCTCCTGCGCTCCGGCGGCAACCACGCGCAGGCAGCACGCGAGCTGGGCCTCACGCGGCAGGGACTCGCGAAGAAGCAGCGCCGGCTCGGCTGCTGAGGCGGGCGCGCCCGTGTATCCTCGCGCCCCGTGAGCGAGCGCCGCCTGTCGACCCGGGAGAGCCTGCTGGAGGTCGCGCGGAGCCGCCGGCTCGGCTCCGTCGCGCTGCTGTCGTTCGTGTCGGGCCTGCCGCTCGGCGTCGTCTGGCTCGCGATCCCCGCCTGGATGGCGCGCGCCGGCGTCGACATCCGCGTGGTCGGACTGTTCACCCTCGCCCAGGCGCCGTGGACGTTCAAGTTCCTCTGGGCGCCGCTGATGGACCGCTACGCGCCGCCGGGCTTCGGCCGCAAGCGCGGCTGGATGCTCCTGGCGAACGCCGGCCTGCTGGTCAGCGGGCTGTGGCTGGCGACGCTGACCGACCCCGCCGAGCACGTGGTGTGGATCGCCGCCGCCGCCTGCGTGATCGCGTTCTGCTCCGCCAGCTTCGACGTCGCCTACGACGCCTACACGGTCGAGGTGCTGCGGCGCGAGGAGCAGGGTGTCGCGGTCGGCGCCCGCGTGGCCCTGTACCGCGCGGCGATGTGGGTCTCGGGCCGGCTGTCGATCACGGCCTCGGCGTTCTACGGCTGGCCGCTCGTCAACCTGTGTCTCGCGCTTCTCTACGCGCCGGCGGCGCTCCTGCCGTGGAAGGCCCCCGAGCCGGAAGAGAAGCCGGCGCCGCCGGTCTCGCTGAAGGCGGCCGTCTGGGAGCCGTTCGTGGGCATGCTGGGCCAGCACCGCGCGCTGGAGATCCTCGCCTTCGTCGTGCTGTTCAAGCTCTCCGACAACCTGACGCAGGCGCTGACGGCGCCGTTCCTGATCCAGACCGGCTTCGACGACGTCGACGTCGGCGTGGCGAGCGGGACGATCGGCATGGTCGGCATCATCGGCGGCACGTTCCTCGGCGGGCTGCTGACCCAGTCGCAGGGCCTCGGACGCGCACTGTGGATCTCGGGCGTGCTGCAGATCGTCTCGAACCTGGGCTACGCGCTGGTCGCGCAGGTGGGGCCCGTGCGCTCCGTGATGTACGCCGCGACCGGCCTCGAGTACGCGATGAGCGGGCTCGGCAACGGAGCCTTCGGCGTGCTGCTGCTGCGGCTGACCCAGAAGCGCTTCTCGGCGACCCAGTTCGCGCTGCTCTCCAGCCTGTTCACGATCCCGCGGGTGTTCGCCGGGCCGCCTGCGGGCCTGCTCGCCGACGCGATCGGCTGGCGCGACTTCTTCGTCTTCACGTTGCTGACCGGGCTGCCGGGGCTGTGGATGCTCAGCCGCTTCGTGCCCTGGCGGGTGCGCGACGTCGAGTTCCACGTCGCCCCGCCGACGCCGCGCCCGCCGCTGTCGCCCGCGGGGCTCGCGTGGCGCTGCGTGCTGTCGGGGGCCGTGACGCTCGGGCTCGGTCTCGTTTCGATGGCGGCCCTGGCCGCCACCCGCGCCTACCGCGCGGGGAAGGGCTTCACCTTCGCCACCCAGTGGGACGCGCTCACGGCGCCGGCGACGCTGGGGGACGCCCTGACCCTTGCGGGGGTCGTGGTGACGGCAGCCCTGGTCGCCCTCGGCACGGCCGCGCTGCTGGTCGGCCAGCGCGGCGTCAAAAGAGATTGACGGGGATGGAAGCCGGCTCCCGGGGCGTAGTATCCGAAGAGGGAACCCGAGGGCGCCTCCTGGTGTCCAAGGCGCCATAGGTTTCCCGGCCGGATCGGGTGTGGGGCATCCGGGAGGTCACGATGGCCGCGGGCGAATTCGCGATCGGTACCGTCGAGACGCTGGGCGCGGCATCCGCCGAGCGCAGCCTCCTCGCGCAGTGCCGCGGCGGCGACGCCGCGGCCTTTGCGCGGCTCGTCGCGCTGCACGAGACGATGGTGTTCAACCTCGCGCTGCGCATGCTGGGGAACCCGGACGAGGCGCGCGACGTCTCGCAGGACGTGTTCCTGCAGGTCTACCGCACGCTCGGCCGCTTCGAGGAGCGCAGCTCGCTGCGCACCTGGATCTACCGCATCGTCGTCAACCTCTGCCGCAACCGGCGTCGGCTGTGGATGCGGCGGCGCCGGGACCGCAGCGTCGGCCTCGAGGACCTGAGCGCCCGCGACGAGTCGCGGCTCGCCCAGGGTGGCGACTCGCCCTACGACACGGTGCGCCGCCGCGAGCAGGCCGAGCGCGTGCAGCGCGCGCTGCTCGCGCTGTCCTTCGACCACCGCGCGGTGCTGGTGCTGCGCGAGGTCGAGGGGCTCACCTGCGAGGAGATCGCCCACAGCCTCGGCATCGCCGAGGGGACCGTGAAGAGCCGGCTGGCGCGAGCTCGCGACGCGCTCCGCGCCCGGCTGTGCGCGCCGGAGGCCACGCGATGAGCTGCCGGGACGTGCGAGCGATGTTCTCGGAGTACCTCGACGGCGAGCTGGCCCCTGCCCACGCCCGGTTCCTGGCGAGGCACCTGGAGTCGTGCGCGGCGTGTCGCGCCGAGTTCGACGCGCTGCGCTGCGCGCTCGAGATGATGGCCGCGCTGCCGCGCGAGTCGTCGCCGGACCCGATCGCGACGCGGGTCCGCGAACGGCTCGAGCTGGAGGCGCGCAAGCCCGCGGTGCGACACCTGCTGCGGCCGGGCCGGCCGCTGCTCCGGCCGCGGTTCGCGCCGGTCGCGGTGGCGGCGTTCTGCCTGATGGCGCTGCCGATCCTGATGGTCCCGGTGCGGCCCACGGTGCCGGCGCCGGCGGGGGCGCTCGGCTTCGGCAGCGAGAGCCAGCCGCTGTCGCTGTCGTCGGACGTGCTGGCGCCGCGACTGACGCAGAGCGCGTCGCTCGACGACGCGCTCGCCGGAGCGCCGGCCGACCGGAGCTGGTTCGTCGAGACGGTGGTCACCCGCGACGGGCGGGTGAGCGCCGTCCGCGTGCTCGGCGGCGACGCCGCCTATGCGGCTCCGCTGGCCGACGCCCTGCGTCAGGAACGCTTCGAGCCCGGGCGCTTCCAGGGGCGGCCCGTCGCGGTCAGCCTCTATCGGCTGATCAGCCGCACGGAGGTGCGCGCGCCCTCCACGTAGGCCACGACGTCGTCGACGGCGAGGTCGGCGAGCGAGGCCGCGGGCGCGCGAAGCGTCGTCACGCGCTCGCCCCACGGCGCCCAGGTCTCCGGGTCGGTGGGGCCGTAGAGGGCGAGCACCGGGGCGTCGAAGGCGGCCGCCAGGTGGGCGATGCCCCCGTCGTTGGCGACCACGAGACCCGCGTCGGCCAGCAAGGCGCCGACCTGGCCCGCACTCAGCCCGCGCGCGAACGTCACGCCCGTCGGCCAGGCGGCAGGATCGAACCCGCGTTCCTCCTCGGCGGGGCCGACCACGACCAGCGCCGGCTCCGCGAGGCGGGCGGCGAGAGCCGGAAAGTGCGGCCAGTTCTTGCGCGCCGAACCGCTCCCCGGGTGCAGCGCGACGAAGCGCTCGGGCAGGCGCAGGCGCAGCGACGCGACGGCGGCGACGTCTTCGGCGTGCGGGCGCAGCGCGCGCGGCGCGACCGGCGGGGCCCAGCGGGCCACGGTCTCGAGGCTCGCGACGGCGGCGGATCGGTGCCCGGGCTCGGGCCAGGGCGCGCGCGTCACGACGATCGGCGCGATCCCTTCGAGCGCCCGTGCCGTCGTGGCCCGGGTCGTGAACGCGATCGCGACGTCGAGGTCGCCGAGCCGATCTCGGGCCGCGGGCGGCGCTGGCGCTCCGGTGGCCACGAAGGCCCATGCCGGCGCGTCCGCATCGAGCAGCCCCGAGGCATCGAGCGCCCCGCCGCGAACCAGCACCGACGCGGTGCGCGCCGGGGCCAGCAGCAGCGCCTCGTGACCCGCGGCGCGGAGCGCGTCGAGCGCGGGCCGCAGCAGCAGCACGTCGCCCAGCGCGCCCGCACGCGCGAGCAGCAGCTTCAGGGGAGCTCGAGGCGCGTGGTTCCGACGTTGCCGAGGCGGTCGGTCGCGCGCAGCACCAGGACGTGCGGGCCGGGCCCCTCACCCGTGGGCGCCGGGAAGGAGAAAGCCTCCACGCCCGAGTCGCTCAGGCCGTCCTCCGGGTGCAGCGCCCGCCAGTGCGATCCGTCGAGTGCCCACTCGAGGGAGCGGATCGCGGTGTCGGCGTCGGTCGCCTTCGCCTTCACGAACCCGCCCTCGAGCTTCGCCTCGACGACCGGCGGCGTGTTGTCGACGTCGAAGGCCAAGCTTTCGCGGTCGCCGCTCTGGGCCAGGTCGGCCGGGTTGGACGGCGAGTCGTTGGCCGTGACCCGGACGAAGTAGCGCCCGTTCGGCACCGTCGAGGTGTCCCAGGTGAAGACGACGTCGTCGAGGTCGCGGGCCAGGGGGCGGAAGTGGGCGTCGCCGACGCGGCGGTAGTGCAGGTCGAAGCGCAGCTCGTCGCCGTTGGGGTCGTCCGCGCGCCACGTGAAGGTCTGCAAGCCGCGCACGTAGAGCCGGCGCGACATGGCGACGTTGGACACGCGGGGCCGGGTCCCGGGCCGCGCGAGCTGCGGCCCCGCTCCCGGGTCGAGGCCGAGGATCTCGGTGTCGGCGCTGACCGTCAGCGGGCGGCCGAAGGCGTCGCCGGGCGGGTGCACGACGATGGCCGCGACGCTGGGGCGCAGGTTGCGCTGCAGGTAGGCGAGCCGGATGCCGTCGAGCACCGGGCTCGCGCCGCCTTCGCCGCGCAACGTGGCGCGCACCTGCACGAAGCGTCCGCGCGGGCTGCTCGCCGCGGCACCAGCCGCCGCGGTGAGGGCTGGCGACCACGCCGACCAGGTCGTGTCGGGGACGGCCGTGTTGCCGCTGCGCGTCTGCATCTCGACACGGGCGCCGCGGGGAAGGGTCGCGCTCCACGCGAGCTGGCCCCAGGCCGACAGCGTCTCGGTGTCCTTCACCTTGCTCGTGAAGGTGCCCTCGGCGGCCGGCGCCGCGCCGAGCCGCTGCACCTGGCCCGGGTTGGAGAGCGCCGCGACGAGCCCGCCGTCCGCCGCCGCGAGGCCCGTCACCTGCTGGGCCGCGAACGAAGCGAGCAGCGTCCACGAGCGGTCGGCGCGCAGGTGGTACAGCTTGCCGCGCGCCGCGCCGGTGCCGAGGTGAACACCGTCGGCGACGGGCGCGAGCGAAAGCGGCGTCTCGTCGCTCGACGTCCACACGGTCTCGGCATCGCCTTCGGGCCCGAGCAGCAGCACGGCCCCCTTCTGGGGACCGCGCGGGGGCGTGGCCACGGGTGCTGCGGCGCTCACCACGACCGCGACGCCCTCGAACCCGGGCGGCTGCGCCGTCGTCGCGTCGACGGCGGGCGCCGGAGCCGAAGGCGTGGGAGCCGGCGTCGCCGCGGGCGCGGGCCGCGAGCGATCGGCCGCAAGGTCGCGGCCGTCGACCGCGGCGACCCAGGTTCCGCCTCTCGCGGTCGGCACCAGCGCCTTCACTTCCTTGTAGCCGGTGTCAGCCAGCACGCGGCCGACGCCCTTCGGGTCGACCTCGTAGACGATGCCGCCCGGCGCCGAGCCGACGAAGGCGTGGCCGCGGGCGTCGACTGCGAGGGCCGTGAAGTGGGTCTCCGCGGAGGTCAGCACGATCACGCCTTCGCCCTTCGCGTTCACGCGGTGCAGCTTCGCCTCTGCGCCCGTCGCCACGTAGAGCTGGCCCTGCCCGTCGAACGCCAGGCCCCAGATGTACTTGTCGGCGGGGTCGTAGAACGTCTCGACCTTGCCCTCCTTGCGGTCGATCGCGTAGACCTTGCCGTCCGGCGAGGTGGCCGCGTAGAGCTTGCCGTCGGGGCCGAGCGCGAGGGCGTGCACCTCGAGCTCGGGGGAGTCGAACAGCTCCTTCGCCGCGCCGTCGGGGCCGATGGCGAAGACCTTGCCGTCGTTGCCGGTGCCGACGTAGACGTGGCCCTTGCCGTCGCGCACGACGGCCCACGCGTACGGCGCGCCCGGGTCGTGCACGAGGGCGGTCCGCCCGGCCAGGCGCAGCCGGCCGAGCGAATCGACGGCCAGGTTCTCGAGCTCGCCCTCGAGGAAGTCGGACGCGCCCTCGATGCGGTGCAGTTGCGGCTGGACGGCGAAAACGGGGGCGGCGACGAAGACGGCGGCGAGCGCGACGCGCAGCGCGTTCATGCAGGCTCCTTGCACGGGTTCGTTGGGGATCAGCGCTCGACGACGAAAGGAAGGCTGCGGCTGCCGCGCACGGCGAACGGCAGCGGCAGCTCGAAGTCCCACGCGGAGGCGGTGCGGGTGCGGACCAGCGGCTCGGCGCCCTGGGTCGCGCCCAGCACCGACAGCATCGAGGGTGGCAGCGCGGGCAGCCACTCGCCGCCGACCACCGCGCCGTCTTCCAGCCGCACCAGCCGGTAGTACAGCCGGTCGCTGCGGCGGAGGCCGTTGATCGCGCGGATCAACTGGTCGAGGGTGCGCGGTTCGTAGCGCTGGCGCAGCTCCCGCTGCTCGAACAGCGTGAGCGCGTCGCCATCGGCCACCAGCAGCGTGTAGTTGCCGGCCGGCGCGCTGTCCGGGATGCGGAACGGCACCGACTCGACGGTGACGTCGCCGCGGAAGCCGCGCAGCGCGGACTTGATCGAGACCGTCGTGCCCGGCCGCAGCGGCCCCGGCGCCTCGACCCAGACCCGTTCCAGGCGCGCGCTGCGCTCGTCCTCGTAGGACTCGACCGTGATCGTCAGGCCCGAGACGCGGACCGGCTCCAGCGAGTTGGCCATCAGGTACGCGAGCGGGGCGGCGGCGAGGCCGGAGGCCAGCAGCGAGGGGTTGCTCTCGGTCAGCAGGTCTTCGACCCGGACCTCCGGGCGCCCGTCGAGCGCGAGCCGGGCCTCGAGGCGGACGGTCTGGGTGCCGTAGGCGCGCTCGTTGGCCTGCAACACCGAGTAGACCGAGAGATACGCGAGCACCGGCGTGAAGAGCTCGTCCTCGACGACCCGCAGTTCGAAGCGGCGCTCGTCGCCGCGGCTCGTCTTGAGCGTCACCGTCACCGGGATCATGCGCGGCGCCGGACCCAGCGGGCCGGCGATCGCGGTGGCGCGGTCCTGGTCCATCGTGCCGACGGCCTCGCTCGCGGGCGACGAGATCTTCCACGACTGGTACAGGCTCGGGAACACGTCGAACACGTAGGCCTTCTTCATCGGGAAGCGGGTGGGCCCGAGGTTGTAGAACGGGTGGCCGAAGGCGTAGACGCGGCCCTTGTCGATGTGGGTGATGGTGCCCGTGGCCGAGAGGTCGAAGTCGCCTTCGACCAGCGAGACGCCGACGGCACCGCCGGGCGCGAGGTCCGGCAGCGGGCCCGGCGGCACGCCGCGCGGCGAAGCGGTGAACACCGGCGCGAAGCCGAGGCTCTCGAACAGGCCGCGCGCGGCCTCGAAGGCGCCGCGGTCGAACCCGGAGAAGGCGAGCGGCAGGTGGAGCGGCGCCAGCGCCGGGCCCGCTCCGCCGCTCGCATTCGCGCGCGGCACTCGCGCGACGGCGGCCAGCCGGCCTGGCTCGACGAACGGGGCCACCAGCGCGGCGCGCGAGAGCGGCAGCGCGAAGGCCTCGGGCCCGAACGCCGAAGCGGGGAAGCGGGCGCTGGCGGCTCGCGGCGCGGCGGGGGCGGCCTTCGCCGCGTCGACCATCTCGCCGATCGGCGTGATGCCGGCGATCGTCTGCTTGCTGAACGGGAAGCCGTAGGCGACGGCGCCCAGCAGCTTGCCGTCGATGTAGACGGGGCTGCCGCTCATGCCGGCGATGACGCCCGTCTCGGCCAGCGGGCCGCCGCTGAGCCGGGCCAGCACCATGCTCTGCCTGGGCCCGAAGTTCTCGAGCAGGCCGATCACCTCGACGTCGAAGTCGACGACCTGGGTGCCCGAGAACACCGTGCGGCCGACTCCCTTCTGGCCGGGCTTCACCTCCTCGAGCGGATAGAAGGGCACCTCCTGCGCGGCGGCCCCCAGGCCGGTCGAGAGCGTGATGGCGAGCGCGGCCAGCCCGCGCGCGCCGAGTCCAAGGCGCTGATTCATGTTCTGCTTCGTGACGTCCCCCTGCTTCCGATCTTACTCATTCCGCGGCGCCGCGCCTTGACCTCGCTTCGTTCGGGCCCGTACGATCGCCGGTCTTGGACGCGCGAACGAGATCCCCGCTGCTCGCGGCCCTGCTGGCGTTCGTCGCGCCCGGCGCGGGCCACGTCTACGCCGGCAAGGCCCGGCGCGGCGTCGCCTTCCTCGCGGCCCTGGGACTGCTGTTCGGCCTCGGCGTCGCGCTGCACGCGCGGCTCGCCCTGCCGACCGGGTTCGACGACCCGCTGGGCTACCTGCGCTGGGCGGCCCAGGTGGCGATCGGGGGGCCGTACGCGCTCGCCCGGCTGATCGCCGAGCCGCTGGGGCGGCCGATCGACCCCGGCTACGATTACGGGAACACGTTCACCGAGGTGGCGGGCCTGCTCAACCTGCTGGTGGCCCTCGACGCCGCCGACACGGCCGCGGGGCGCCGACGGTGAGTCATCTCGCGCTGCTCGTCGCCTTCTCGGGCCTCGTCTCGTTCGTGTTCGCGCTGCTGCTGCGCGACGAGCCGGGCCAGCAGCGCGCGTTCGGCGTCAAGGTGTTCGTGGCGATGGTCGTGGGCGCGGTGACCGCCGGCTGGCTGCTGGGCCGGATCTGAGAGAGGAAGGCGGATGTCGGAGTTGAGGATCGCGGTGATCCCCGGGGACGGGATCGGCGTCGAGGTGATCGCGGAGGCCGAGCGCGCGCTCGGCGCGGTCGCGGCGAGCGCGGGGCGGAAGCTCGCGCTGACCCGGTTCGAGTGGGGCGCCGACCACTACCTGAAGACCGGCGTCACGCTGCCCGCCGACGCGATCCCGCACCTCGTCGGGAACTTCGACGCGATTCTGCTCGGCGCCATGGGCGATCCGCGGGTGCCCGACAACCGCCACGCGGCCGACATCCTGCTCGGCCTGCGCTTCAAGCTCGACCTCTACGTCAACTACCGCCCGGTCAAGCTGTTCCACGAGCGGCTGTGCCCGCTCAAGGGCCAGACGCCGGCCCAGGTCGACTTCGCGGTGTTCCGCGAGAACACCGAGGGGCTGTACGTGATGATGGGCGGCCACTTCAAGCAGGGCACGCCCGACGAGGTCGCGACCGAGATCGACCTCAACACCCGCAAGGGCGTCGAGCGCATCGTGCGCCACGCCTTCGCGTTCGCGGCGGAGCGCGGGCGCAAGCGGGTGGTGATGGCCGACAAGTCGAACGTGCTGGTCCACGCCCACGAGCTGTGGCTGCGCGTGTTCCGGGAGGTGGCGAAGGAGTACCCCGCGATCGAGGCGCGCCATCTGTACGTCGACAACCTGGTGCTGCAGATGGTGCGGGAGCCGGGACAGTTCGAGGTGATCGTGACCTCGAACATGTTCGGCGACATCGTCACCGACCTGGCCGCGGGCCTGCAGGGCGGACTGGGCATGGCCGCGTCCGGCAACATCCACCCCGGCAAGCTGTCGCTGTTCGAGCCGGTGCACGGCTCGTCGCCGCCGCTGGCGGGGAAGAACGTCGCCAACCCGATGGGCGCGATCCTGACCGCGGGCCTGATGCTCGAGCACCTCGGCTGGCGCGAGGAGGCGGCGCGGATCGAGGCCGCGTGCCGGGCGGCGGTCGAGGCCGAAGAGACGACCGTCGACGTCGGCGGCCGGCTCGGCACCCGCGAGGTCGGTGCGGCGATCGCCGCGCGCCTGAAGTAGCGAACCTGTCGCAAGGAGAGAAGCGAGTGGCTCCGTCGAAGACCGTCTCCCTCACGCCCGGCAAGCGGGTGCTGTTCCTGACCCGCGACCCGGAGCTGATCCGCCGCCAGCTCCGCGGCGAGCTGGACCTGCGCATGGCCGACGTCAAGGTCGAGGACCTCCTCGACGACGTCAACACGGACGCGATGACGCCGGCCTGGGCCTGCTTCGACTACAAGCCGGAGGACATCGCGCGCAACGCGTACTCCGGGATCACGATCGCGGGCGAGCGGCTGTTCCCCGAGGGCTCGCTGATCGCGGGCAACTTCGAGGTGATCGTCTCCGGCTATCGCAAGGGCGTCGGTTCCTCGCGGGAGACGGCCGTGCAGGCGGAGAAGTGGTCGGGCATCCGGATCGCGATCGCGGCCTCGTTCGCGCCGATCCACGCCCGCAACAACGTGGCCCAGGGCGTGCTGATGGGCGACCACGCGGTCCTGCGCCGGCTGCAGGACGGCGAGGCGGTGCCGCTTTCCGAGTTCACGAAGGGCTGGGACCCGATCACGGTCCAGGTCATCGAGCACGGCGGGCTGTTCGCGTTCACGCGGGCGCTGGCCGAGGGGCAGGTCACGCTCCCGCCGCCTTCGACGCCGGCGCGGCCGATGAACATCGCGGAGAAGGTGCTGGCCCGCCACGTGCGCGGCGCGCAGGGCGATGTCTTCGTCAAGCCGGGCGACGCGGTGTGCGTCTCCGTCGACGGCGGCTACTCGCACGACTTCACCAGCGCACAGGTCCACTACTTCCTGGAACAGGAGTACGGCGCGGACTACAGGCCGGCGGCCCCGCAGCGCTTCGCGGCCTTCGAGGACCACCTGATCTACTCGGAGTCGCTGCCGAAGATGGGGCCGTTCCTGCCGAAGATCCAGGTCCAGCGCGACATGCAGCGGGTCTTCATCCGCCATTCGGGCGTGCAGGACTACTCGGCGAAGGACGGCGTGTCCCCGGGCATCTGCCACACGATCGCCCGCGAGCGGATGATCGAGCCCGGCGACTTCATCCAGGCGACCGACAGCCACACCTGCATGGGCGGCTCGCTCAACTCGCTGGCCTACGGCGTCGGCGCGACGGAATACGCGGCGCTGCTCTACTCCGGCTTCACGTTCGTCGAGGTGCCGGAGTCGATCCGCTTCGAGCTCGAGGGCGCGCTGCGCCCCGGGGTCACGGCCAAGGACGTGATGCTGCACATCCTGGCGACCTTCGCGAAGCGCCAGGACACGCTCGACCGGGTGATGGAGTTCGGCGGGCCCGGCCTCGCGTCGCTGTCGCCCGACGAGCGGGCGACGCTCGCCAACATGGCGACCGAGTGTTCGGCCAAGGCGGGCGTGTGCGAGGCGGACGAGGCGATGCTCGACTGGCTGATCGAGCGGCGTCCGGGTGCGGACCGCGCGAAGCTGCGCGCGCGCTGCGTGTCGGCGGACCCCGGCGCCACCTACGCGGGCGGCGTGCACCTGATCGACCTCTCGCAGATCCGGCCGATGGTCGCGCACCCGGGCGACCCCGACCGCGGCATTCCGTCCGACCCGACCAACGGCGCCTTCGTCGACGAGCTGGGCGACGTGCGGATCGACATCGCCTACGGCGGCTCGTGCACCGCCGGCAAGGAGGTCGACCTCGACCTCTACGCGCAGGTGATGGCCGAGGCGGACAAGGCCGGCCGCCGCGTCGCAGGCGGCGTCGAGTTCTTCATCCAGTTCGGCTCCGCGGCGGTCGAGGAATACGCGCGAGAGCGCGGCTACCTGAAGCTCTTCGAGCGCACGGGCGTGAAGCTGATCAAGCCCGGCTGCGGCGCCTGCATCGGCTGCGGCCCCGGCATCTCGACGAACCGCGAGCAGGTCACGGTCTCGGCGATCAACCGCAACTACCAGAACCGCTCGGGACCCGGGAAGCTCTACCTCGCGTCCCCGCTGACGGTCGCCGCCTCGGCGGTGACGGGGAAGATCAGCGCCTACGCGGAGGGCATGTTCGCGGGGTAGCGCAGCATCGGACTAGAATCGAACGACGCCGAGCGCCGGCCCCGAATCTTGCCCGGGCCGGGGGACGGACACGCCCGATGAGACGCTTCCTTCCCAGCACGAGCATGCTCCAGGCGTTTGACGCCGCCGCCCGGACCGGCAGCTTCACTGCGGCCGCGCGGGAGATGAACCTCACCCAGGGCGCCGTCAGCAAGCAGATCATCTCCCTCGAGAGGCACCTCGGAACCCGGCTGTTCGAACGGCGGGGAAACGCGATCGTGCTCACCGCCGCCGGCGACAGCTATGCCCGCGACATGCGCGCGGCCCTGGAGATCATCCTGTCGGCGTCGCTGCGGCTCATGGCCAACCCTGGCGGCGGCAACCTGCACCTCGCGGTGCTCCCCAGCTTCGGGACTCGCTGGCTGATGCCGCGGCTGCCGCATTTCCTCAAGGCACACCCGGGAGTGACCGTGAACGTCCTGTCCCGGCTGTCCCCCTTCGACTTCCGCGATACGGGAATCCACGCCGCCATCCACTTCGGCATGCCGGACTGGCCCGGGGCCGACTGCACGTACCTGATGGGCGAGGAGGTCGTGCCGGTGTGCTCTCCGGAGTTCCTCGCCCGAAAGGGGATCCGCTCGCCGGAGGACCTGCGCGGGGCCGAACTGCTCCACATCGCCAGCCGGCCGGACTCGTGGCCGGCCTGGTTTCGGGCGCAGGGCCTGGACGTGACCGAGTGCAGCGGGATGACCTTCGAGCAGCTCCTGACCGCCGCGCAGGCCGCCCTGGTCGGGATGGGGGCGGCGCTGCTGCCGCGCTTCCTGATTCAGCGCGAGTTGGACCAGGGGGAGCTGATCGTCGCTCTCGATCGACCCCACCGCAGCGACCGCTCCTACTACCTCGTGGTCCCCCGGGATCGGGCGTCGCACCCGCCTGCGGTCGCGTTCCGCGCCTGGCTGCTCGGCGTCATCGCCCGGGAGAGCTGAGCGGGGGTTTCGGTCAGGCCTCGATCACCATCGCGATTCCCTGGCCCACGCCCACGCACATCGTGCACAGCGCCCGTCCGCCGGATGTCCGCAGGAGCTGGTGGTACGCGGTGGTCACGAGGCGCGCCCCGCTCATCCCGAGCGGGTGGCCCAGCGCGATCGCTCCGCCCAGCGGATTGAGGCGCGGATCGTCGTCAGCCAGATCCAGGGCGCGCGAGCAGGCCAGCGCCTGGGCGGCGAAGGCCTCGTTGAGTTCGATCGTCTTCATGTCGGCGAGGGAGAGCCCCAGCCGCCGCAGCAGGCTCTGCGTCGCCGGGACCGGACCCAGGCCCATCACCCGGGGAGCCACGCCGGCCGAAGCCATCCCCAGGATCCTCGCCCGGGGCGTGAGGCCGTGCTTGGCCGCCGCTTCCGCCGAGGCGACGAGCAGCGCGGCCGCGCCGTCGTTGACCCCGGAGGCGTTGCCGGCGGTGATCGTCCCCGCGGGGTGGACGATTGGCTTCAGGGCGGCCAGCTTTTCGATCGACGTGGGACGGGGGTGCTCGTCCCGCTCCACCACGATCGGGTCGCCGCCGCGGCGCGGGATCGCCACCGGCGTGATCTCGGCGGCCAGTCGGCCGCCCGTCTGGGCCGCCTCGGCCTTGGCCTGGCTCCACTGGGCGAAGCGATCCTGGTCGCCGCGCGCGAGTCCGCACTCTCGCGCCAGGTTCTCGGCGGTCTCGGGCATCGAGTCGGTGCCGTACCTCTCCCGCATGAGTGGATTGACGAAGCGCCAGCCGATCGTGGTGTCGAACATCTCCGCCTGCCGCGAGAAGGCCGCGTCCGCCTTGCCGATGACGAAGGGCGCGCGGGACATGCTCTCGACGCCCCCGGCGATCACCAGCTCGGCATCTCCGGCCAGGATCGCCCGCGCCGCCTGTCCCACCGCCTCCAGGCCCGACCCGCAGAGCCGGTTGACCGTGCAGCCGGGCACCGTCGCTGGCAGCCCGGCCAGCAGGAGCGCCATCCGGGCCACGTTGCGGTTGTCCTCGCCAGCCTGGTTCGCACAGCCGAGGACGACGTCGTCGAGGGCGGACCAGTCGACACCGGGGTTGCGGGCGGTCAGCGCCGCGAGCGGGATCGCCGCGAGGTCGTCGGTGCGCACGGCGGAGAGCGCACCACCGTAGCGGCCGACCGGCGTGCGGACGGCGTCGCAGATGAAGGCGTGTCTCACGAAGTTCTCCTTGCTTCAGGGTGTCGCTCGGCCAGCAGGCGGAAGCCGTTCAGCACCGCCTCGGCCAGCAGGTCGATCTCGCGCTCGGACATCGGCGTGGAGATCGTGCCCGAGAAGCTGTTGATCATGAGGAAGCCGGACTCGAACAGATGGTCCAGGACGAGCTTGACGCGCGCGGCGTCCTCCGGACCGTTGTAGGCCTCACGGTAATCGCGGGGCGGGCTGGACCTGAGGTGGATGCGGAACATCGAGCCCGCCCCGCTCACCACGGCCGAGACGCCGGCGAGGGCGATCGCCTCCTCGATCCGGGCGCGGGCCCGCGCGGCCAGGGCGTTGACCCGCTCCACCTCCTGCCGGTCGAAGAGGCGCATCGCGGTGTGGCCGGCGACCATCGTCACCGGGTTGGCCGAGTAGGTGCCCGAGTGCGGAAGGCGCACGCGGGCGGCCAGCGGGTCGAGCACCTCCATCACCTCGGCCCGCCCGGCGATGGCGCCGACGGGGAACCCCCCGCCGATGATCTTGCCCAGCGCGGTCAGGTCGGGGCGCTCGGCGTACCACTCCTGGGCGCCACCGTAGCTGCTGCGGAACGTGATGACCTCGTCGAACACCAGGAGTGCGCCGTGACGGTCGCACCACTCCCGCATGGCCTTCACGAAGCCCGGGGTTGCCGGGACCAGGCCCACCCGGTGCGGCATCGGGTCCAGGAGAACGCAGGCCAGGTCCCCGGCGTTGCGGTCGAGCAGGGCTTGCGCGCCGGGCGGGTCGTTGAAGGGAAGGACGATCACTTCGTCGAGCGCGGACTGGGGAGTGCCGTGGGCGACCGGAACGCTGGCCGGCTTGTCGCCCGGCCCCCAGTTGCCCGGCTGGGCGGTCTGGCTGACCTCGGCGTAGTCGTAGAGGCCGTGGTAGGCGCCCTCGACCTTGGCGATCTTCGGGCGCCCGGTGAAAGCGCGGGCCGCCTTGACGCAGGTCATGACCGCCTCGGTCCCGGAGTTCACGAAACGGACCCGGTCGAACCCGCCGCGGGCGCAGAGGTACTCGGCGTACTCGACCTCCTGCTCGGTCGCCAGCGTGTAGGCGGTGCCGCGCTGGACCTGCCTCACGACGGCTTCGACCACCGCCGGGTGGGCATGGCCGTGGATCAGGGCGGCCATGTTGTTGGCGAAGTCGATCCGCTCGACGCCCTCGAGGTCCCAGACCCGGCAGCCCGCCCCGTGGGACGCGTAGGAGGGGTGCGGGCGGCGCAGGACCGCGTTTCGGCTGACGCCTCCCGGGAGAACTCCGAGGGCGCGCTGGTAGAGTGCGGCGCTGCGGGTCTGGGGCATGAGGTTCCTCTTCTGGAGTCGGGCTCAGGCGGCCGACCCGGCGAACCCCGGGAACAACGGCGCACCTGTCCTGCGCTGCACTTCCTCGAAGCCGACTCCCGGGGCCATCTGGCGGACCACCAGCCCCCGCGACGTGACATCGATCACGGCCAGGTCGGTGTAGATCCGATCGACGCAGGCGCGCCCGGTCAGCGGGTAGGTGCACCGCTCGAGGATCTTCGGCTCACCGTCTCTGGTGGTGTGCTGGGTGAGAACGTAGATCGTCCGGATCCCCGCCACGAGGTCCATGGCGCCGCCGACGGCGGGAATCGCATCCGGTTCCCCCGTCGACCAGTTGGCGAGGTCGCCGTTCATCGCGACCTGCATCGCTCCCAGCACGCAGATGTCGATGTGGCGGCCGCGGATCATGGCGAAGCTGTCGGCGTGATGGAAGTAGGCCGCGCCCGGGATGGCGGTCACCGGCTTCTTCCCGGCGTTGATCAGCTCGGAGTCGACGGCGTCGGGCGCGGGGTCGGGGCCCATGCCCAGGAGCCCGTTCTCGACGTGGTAGATCGCCTCGCGCCCCTCGGGCAGGTACTGCGCCACCAGCTCGGGCAACCCGATCCCGAGGTTCACGTATGCGCCGTCGGGGATGTCCCGGGCCACCTGCCTGGCCATGTCATCCCGGTTCCAGCCCCGCAGGACTCGAGGTTCGTGGCTCACGGATAACTCCGCCCTTCGCGCACCCATTGGGATTCCAGCGCCGGGTCCGGCACGACCACGACCCGCTTGACGAAGACGCCCGGCGTCACCACCACCTCGGGATCGATCTCCCCGGGACTCACCATCTCCTCGACCTGCACGATGGAGACGCTGGCCGCGGTGCACATGATCGGGCCGAAGTTCCGCGCCGTCTTGTTGTAGACCAGGTTGCCGTAGCGGTCGGCCCGTCTGGCCTTGACCAGCGAGAAGTCGGCGGTCAGGCCGTGCTCCATCACGCAGGTCCGGCCGGCGAAGCTCCGGGTCTCCTTGCCGGCTTCGAGCACCGTGCCCACGGCGGTGGCGGTGTAGAAGGCGGGGATCCCGGCGCCGCCGGCCCGAATGCGCTCCGCGAGGGTGCCCTGGGGGACCAGCTCCAGCTCGATCCGGCCGGCGCGGTACATCTCCGGGAAGACCGTCGAGTTGGCCGTGCGCGGGTAGGAGCAGATCACTTTCGCCACGCGCCCGTGCTTGATCAAGGCCGCCAGCCCGACATCGCCGGAACCGGTGTTGTTGCTGACCACGGTCAGGCCTCGGGCGCCCTGGTCGATCAAGGCGTGGATCAGCTCGATCGGACTGCCGGCCTCGCCGAAGCCGCCGATCATGACGGTGGCGCCGTCGTGGACGTCCGCCACCGCCTCCGCCGCGGATGCGACCCTCTTGTCGATCATCGCGTGGCTCTCACTCCTCAGCGGGCGTCCCGGTCCCTGGGCGGCGCGGGACCGCAGCGCGCCTCCCCCTCGCCGAGAACGGCCGCGAGACTCCGCTCGATCTCCCGCAGCTCCTCGCGGAAGAAGAACTCCGGCGTGTCGAAGGGCTCGAGCAGGTCGACGTTGTTCTGCTTCTCGTCGTAGCGGGCGAGGAAGACCCGGTCCAGCCAGGCCATGTTGCGCGCCTGGGTGAACTTCAGCGCGAAGGCCTTGCGGCCGCCGACGATGGTGGTCCCCAGGATCGAGATCTTCCCGGCCGAGGTGGTCATCGAGAGGTAGCGCGAGGGCCGGCTGATCGACGCCAGGGAGCGGTGGATCCGGCCGTAGATCGTGTCCAGCACCGCCAGCGGGACGGTGAAGTAGTGGTGCTCCCCGGTGGGCCGCGCGCAGTACATCGAGTGGAAACCGATGCGCAGCATGGCGAGGAGGTTTCCGAGGTCGATCCAGTTCCGGGCCGTGCGGTCGACGTCGACCTCTCCGCGCTCGTCCCGGAACAGGCTGATCCGGTTCATGATCGGACTCTGGCTGCGCAGCGTCACGCCGTGGTGCTGGAGGCGCCGGATCGCCGCGATCGTGCTGGGGTGGAGGAGTTCGCGCGGGGTCGAGAAGTGCGCCATGAAGGCGAGCTGGATCCCGTTGTCGGAGAGCCGGCGGAACAGCTCGAGCATCGGCCGGTAGCCGGGCGAGAGGACGACCTCGGGGGCGTAGGAGAGGACCCTCGAGGCGAAGCGGATCGTCCGGACGTGCAGCAACGCGGGGTCCGAGATGATCGGCAGGGCGTACTCGGCGAACCGATTCGCCGGCATGAACCCCGCGTCTCCGCCGGTGATCAGGAGATCGGTGACCTCGGGGTGCCGGCGCAGGTAGCGGTGGACCTGTGCGACGTCCTGCTGCAGGAACATGTCCTCGTCGCCGCGCACCTGGGCATGGCGGAAGCAGTACGTGCAGAAGGCGAAACAGTCCTGCGTGGTCCGGTCGAAGACGAGCTGGCACTGCGGGTACTTGTGCTGGCTGCCCTCGAGTAACTCGCGCTCGCCCCGGTCGTTGTCGAACCAGGGCCGGTTGAGACGCTGCTTTCCGTCGTGAGGATTGGTCCGCTCCAGGTGGGCCCGGGCGACCCTGGTCCTGGCCTCGGAACCGTCGGCGGCCACGTAGGCCTCCACCACGTCCCTCGGCATCATCCCCGGCTGGGGGAAGGTCAGCGCGAACAGGGAGTCCGAGGCGAGGTTTCTCCAGTCGATGGCGTTCAGGACGTGCCGCGTGGCCATGAAACGGTAGACCTCGATGAAGAGCTCACGCTCCTCGAGGTCGCCGAGGCGGATGCCGCTCGCGGTGAGGCGGGCTACGACCTCCCGGAAGCCCGACACGCCGCGGTACTTCCTCCGCTCGGGGAAGAGAAACGGGTCGGTGGACAGCAGCGTGGAGTGCTGTGGGTAGCACGCGTGGGCGCGGCTGAGGAGGCCGGTCGGGAGCAGGTTCTCGCGCTCGATGGCCGCCCGGACCTCGGGGGAGTAGCCCTGGCGATCGAGCATCCTGGCGCGGTCCGCCTCCGAAACGGCCGCGATGCCGGTGCTCTGAGAGGCCTCCCTGTTGGTAGGGCAGGCTTCCTGGATATCCACCTCGTCCCCTCCGTCCATCCAGAGCTGAGAACCGTTCTTGATTCCGCAACTTCGATGAGAAATGTCGGAGGGAAGCGCACCCTCGGCAAACGAATAGTGGCCATGAAATCATGACCAAAAGGAATGATTCGCTCGACCCGGAGGTGAACCGGGCGCCTGCAGGGGTTACGGGACCGTAGCGGCCGGCGCAGCGGGCGCTACGGCAGCCAGCGGGGGTAGTCGAGCCTGGTGCCGGCGGGGAAGGTGGCGAGGACTCTTCGGCCCGTGCCGTCCGGTTGCACGAGGACCAGGCTGGGCTGGGTCGTCGTGGGGTCCAGTTCCACGAAGACGATGCCCTTGGGGCCCCAGTCGGGGGCGCCGCGGTAGCGGGGGCCGGTGACGATGGGGGTGACCTGTTCCGTCCGCAGCGAGTACTGCATCAGGTCCCAGTGGCCCGTGCCGCCGGCGGTCGAGGTGAGGCGGCGGAAGACGATGGCGTCGCTCTGCGAGGAGAAGTCGGGGTCGGCGTCGGAGCCGACGCGGTACGGGGTGCCGGCGAGCAGTTCGCCCGGCGTGCCGCCCGTCGTCAGCGGGAGCTGGGTCGCCGAGGACAGGTAGAAGTAGATCTGCGCGGGGGCCGTGCCTTCGATCCGCTCGTAGATGGCGACGGTGCCGGCGGGATCGGTGCGCGACCGGCGCTCGCGGGAGGTGAGGGTCTGGGTCAGGGCCTCGCGGTTGGCGCCGTTGGGCTCGGAGACGAAGAGGTCCTCGAGGCCGCTGGCGGGGGACACCGCCGTGTGCAGCACGAACGCGCCGTTGGGCGACCAGTCCACGCTCTCCACCCGCCAGTTGGCGGCGAGCAGCTCGAGCTCCGCGCCGCGAGGGAGATCCAGCGCGTAGAGCCCGACGCCATCGTTGGCGTCGAGTTTTCCGTCGCCGTTGCGGTCCTGGGTGCGGCGGAGGATCACCTTCTCGCGTTCGACGCCGAAGCTGGCCTCCACCACGTCCGTGAGGCGGCCCGAGTTGAAGGACGTCAGCCGCTCGAGTCCGCCACCGTCCGAACGGATCGCGTAGAGCTCCCTGCCGGCCAACGCGTCGGTCGACCAGGCGCTGCTCACGAAGACGATCTCCGCGCTCGCGGCTGGAGCGCTCGAGGCGCCCGCTCCGAGGAAGGGGTTGTCCTCCGACTGGCCGCAGCCAGAGAGGGCCAGCAGCAGGGGGAACAGCGCGACTCGGGAGCGACCGCGCATCGGTGCGAACGAGGCTAGAGGCGGCCCGGGGCGAAGTCAAGGGCGTGATATCCTCGCCGGGTTCGCGAAGCGCAGCGTCGCCCTGGCGCTCGCGCGCCAGGCCGCTGCCGGCCGGGGCGGTCCGAGCCAAACCCACGAGGACAAGGCATGAGTTCTGACGTCGTGATCGTCGCGGGCGCCCGCACGCCCATGGCCGAGTACGTCGGCCACTTCAGCAACGTGTCCGCCAACGAGCTGGGCGCCCACGCCGCGAAGGCGGCGCTGGAGCGCGCCGGGGTGCCCGCCGCCGACGTCGACCACGTCGTGATGGGCAACGCGCTCCAGACGTCCGGCGACGCGCTCTACGGCGCCCGCCACGTCGCGCTCAAGGCCGGCTGCCCGATCGAGACGCCGGCGCTCACCGTCAACCGCCTGTGCGGTTCCGGCATCCAGTCGGTGGTCTCGGCGGCGCAGATGATCCGCCTCGGCGAAGCGAAGGTCGTGGTCGCCGGCGGCATGGAGAACATGACCCAGGCGCCGCACGTGATCCGCGGCGCGCGCGCGGGCTTCGGCCTCGGCCAGGGCAAGCTCGAGGACAGCCTGATGGTGTCGCTGCTCGACACCCACTGCGGCCTGTACATGGCCCAGACTTCCGACAACCTGGCCCGCCAGCACGGCCTCACCCGCGAGGCGATGGACCAGTTCGCCCTGCTCTCGCAGCAGCGGGCGGCGGCGGCCCAGGCCCGCGGCGTGTTCAAGGACGAGATCGCGCCGGTCGAGGTCAAGCAGGGCAAGAAGACGACCCTGGTCGAGCTCGACGACCACTTCCGCCCGGACACGACGCTCGAGGGCCTCGCGAAGCTGCGGCCGGCCTTCGGCAACGACGGCTTCGTGACCGCCGGCAACGCGAGCGGCATCGTCGACGGCGGCGCGGCGCTGGTCGTGATGGGCCGCGAGGAGGCGCAGAAGCGCGGCCTGACCCCGCTCGCCAGCGTCGTGAGCTGGGGCATCGCCGGCGTGCCGCCCGAGGTGATGGGCATCGGCCCGGTGCCGGCGTCGCGCAAGGCGCTGGCCGCGGCCGGGCTGGAGCTCTCGCAGATCGACCTCGTCGAGGTCAACGAGGCGTTCGCGGGCCAGTATCTGGCGGTCGAGAAGGAGCTGGGCCTCGACCGCGAGCGCACCAACGTCAACGGCGGCGCGATCGCGCTCGGCCACCCGCTGGGCGCCTCGGGCACCCGGCTGCTGCTGACCGTCGCGCTGGAGCTGCGCCGGCGACAGGGCACCTACGGCCTCGCCACCGCCTGCATCGGCGGCGGGCAGGGCATCGCCATGATCATCCGCCGCGAATCGTAGCGGCGCTCTCCGGAGAAGACAGATGGAGATCAAGAAGGTCGGCGTCCTCGGCTGCGGCCTGATGGGCTCGGGCATCGCCCAGGTCTGCGCCGAGGCGGGCTACACGGTCGTCGTGCGCGAGGTCTCGGACGAGGTCGCGAAGAAGGGCCTCGGCAAGATCGAGAAGTTCCTGCAGAAGGGCGTCGAGCGCGGCAAGGTCACCCCGGAGCGGATGCAGGAGGTGATGGGCCGGCTGTCGGGCACCTCGAAGCTCGAGGACCTGAAGGACTGCGACCTCGTGATCGAGGCGGTGATCGAGAACCTGGAGCTCAAGCGCGAGGCCTACCGCACGCTGGACGCGATCTGCCCGGCCCACACGATCTTCGCGTCGAACACCTCGTCGCTGTCGATCACCGAGCTGGCGGCCGCGACGAAGCGCCCGGACCGCTTCGTCGGCCTGCACTTCTTCAACCCCGTGCCGCTGATGAAGCTGGTCGAGGTGGTGCGCTCGCCGCTGACCTCGCCCGAGGCGTTCGACAAGGCATACGCCTTCGCCACCTCGCTCGGCAAGTCGCCGATCAAGGCCACGGACAAGGGCGGGTTCATCGTCAACCGGCTGCTGGTGCCGTACCTGCTCGACGCGATCCGCGCGCTCGAGGAGGGCGTCGGCTCGGTCGAGGACATCGACAAGGGCATGCAGCTCGGCTGCGGCTACCCGATGGGGCCGTTCACGCTGCTCGACTTCGTCGGCCTCGACACCACCTACTTCATCGCCGGCATCATGTTCGAGGAGTTCCACGAGAAGCGCTTCGCGGCGCCGCCGCTGCTCAAGCGCATGGTCCAGGCCGGTCTGCACGGCCGCAAGACCGGCAGGGGCTTCTACGACTACAGCCAGGAACCGCCGAAGCCCGTCGCGGGCCTCGTCTAGGAGATCGCCATGGCCTACGAGTTCGAGACGCTGAAGGTCGAGGTCAAGGACGGCGGGGTGGCCGTGCTGACGGTCAACCGCCCCGACAAGCTCAACGCGCTGTCGTCGGTCGTGATGCGGGAGCTGGACGCGGCGTTCGCGGCCTTCCGCGAGGACGCCGGGGTGCGCGGCGTGATCGTCACCGGCGCGGGGGCCAAGGCCTTCGTCGCCGGCGCCGACATCGGCGAGTTGGCCACGCAGACGGCGCTCCAGGGCCGTGACATCGCGCGCAAGGGGCAGGGGATCTTCGACCGCATCGAGAACCTCGGCAAGCCGGTGATCGCCGCGGTCAACGGCTTCGCGCTGGGCGGCGGCTGCGAGCTGGCGCTCGCGTGCCACGTCCGCGTCGCGTCCGAGAACGCGAAGATCGGCACCCCCGAGGTGAAGCTGGGCCTGATCTGCGGCTACGGCGGCACCCAGCGCCTGCCGCGCCTGGTCGGCCGCGGGCGCGCGCTCGAGATCCTGCTCACCGGCGACCCCGTGGACGCCGCCGAGGCGTACCGGATCGGGCTCGTCAACAAGGTCGTCCCGCAGGACAAGCTGCTCGAGGAGAGCGAGACCCTGCTGCGCAAGATGCTGGGCAACGGCCCGGTCGCGCTGCGCTACACGCTCGACGCGGTGAACGCCGGGCTCGGCATGACGCTCGCCGATGGCCAGGACCACGAGGCGACGCTGTTCGGCGTGCTGTGCGCGACCGACGACAAGCGCGAGGGGACCCAGGCCTTCCTCGAGAAGCGCAAGGCCGCGTTCTCGGGGAAGTAGGAGGCTGCTGGTGGCCGGGCGCGCGAGGAAGACGGCGACGAAGCAGAGGAGCGAGCAGCGGGAGTCCGCCCGCGGGCTGCGCGTCGCGATCCTGCGCGCCCGCTTCAACGCGCAGGTGGTCGACGGCCTGACCTGGGGCGCGTGCGCCGAGCTGAAGGAGCTGGGCGCGAGCGCGCAGGACGTCGAGGTGATCGACGTGCCCGGCGCGTTCGAGCTGCCGCAGGCCGCCCTGGCCGCCGCCCGCAGCGGGCGCTTCGACGCGATCGTCGCGCTCGGCGCGGTGATCCAGGGCGGCACCGACCACTACGAGCACGTCGCCCGCGAGGCCGCGTCGGGCCTGATGCGCGCCGGCCTCGACACCCTGGTGCCGGTGGCCTTCGGCGTCCTGACCGTGCGCAAGGTCGAGCAGGCCGTCGAGCGCTCGGTCCCGGGGCCGAACAACAAGGGCGCCGAGGCCGCACGCGCGGCGGTCGCGCAGGCGCGGCTGCTCGCCTCGCTCCGGCCGCGCCGGAGGCGCTGAACTTGGGCTTCCGCAGCAAGGCGCGCGAGTGCGCCTTCCAGATGCTCTACCAGTGGGACCAGTCGCGGGAGCCGATGCCGCGCGTGATGGGCCACTTCTGGAAGCTGCGGACCAGCACCGACCGCACCCGCGCGCTCGCCGAGGGCCTCGCCCGCGGTGCGCAGGAGAAGCTGGCCGAGATCGACGCGGTGATCGACCGCCACTTGCAGAACTGGCGCTTCGAGCGGCTGGCCGCGGTCGACCTCACCGTGCTGCGGCTCGGCGTGCACGAGCTGATGCACGTGCCGGAGACGCCGGGCAAGACCGTGATCGACGAGATGGTCGAGGTGGCGAAGCGCTTCGGCGAAGCGGACTCGCCGGCTTTCGTCAACGGCGTGCTCGACGCGGTCTACCACGAGGTGCGCCAGGAGCCGGCCGCCGAGGGGCAGCGCCCGCGGCGCAAGCGGGAGAAGCCATGAGCGAGACGGAACTGGAACCGCCCGTCCCGGGCTGGGCGGCCGAGTCGGCGACCCGGCTGCAGAAGGCCGAGGCGCTGCGGGCGGCGGGAATGTCGCCCTATCCAGCGCGTTTCGAGCGCAGCCACAGGCTCGGCGAGATCGTCGCCGCGCACGGCGAGAAGACGCTCGAGCAACTCGAGGCCGAAGGCCACGCGGTGAAGATCGCGGGCCGCGTGATGCTCAAGCGCGGCCAGGGCAAGGCCAGCTTCGCGACCCTGTCGGACGGCGAGTCGAGCCTGCAGATCTACCTGCGCATCGACGACCTCGGCGAGGAGAACTACCGCCGCTTCGTCGACCTCGTCGACCGCGGCGACTTCGTCGGCGTCGAGGGGCGGGTGATGCGCACCCGCAAGGGCGAGCTCACCGTGCAGGCGAGCGCCTGGACGTTCCTCTCGAAGGCGCTGCTGCCGCTGCCCGAGAAGTGGCACGGCCTGGCCGACGCCGAGATCCGCTACCGCCAGCGCTACCTCGACCTGGTCAGCAACCCCGACGTGCGGCGCACGTTCGCGAGCCGCAGCGCGATGGTGTCGGCGATGCGGCGCTTCCTCGACGGGGAGGGCTACGTCGAGGTCGAGACGCCGATGATGCAGCCGATCCCCGGCGGCGCGCTGGCGCGGCCGTTCAGGACCCATCACAACGCGCTGGGCATCGACCTCTACCTGCGCATCGCGCCGGAGCTGTACCTGAAGCGGCTGGTGGTCGGCGGCTTCGAGCGGGTCTACGAGATCAACCGCAACTTCCGGAACGAGGGGCTGTCGTCGATGCACAACCCCGAGTTCACGATGCTCGAGTTCTACACCGCGTACTTCGACTGCCGCGACGTCATGGACATCACCGAGCGGCTGATCGCCGCCGCGGCGGCGCGGGTGCTGGGCGAAGGGGCCGAGGCCAGCTTCGGCGGCAGGCCGCTGTCGTTCGCGGCGCCGTTCCGCCGGCTGCGCATGGTCGACGCGATCGCGGAGGCCCTCACGCCCGTCGCCGGGCTCGGCTTCACCGCCGACGCGCTGGCGACGCCGCAGGCGCTCGAGGCGTTCGTGACGAGCGCGCCGTTCGTCGCTCACTGCCGTGCCCACGACGTCGACGCGGCCGCCTACAAGACGCTCGGCCCCGGCAAGCGCATCGCCCAGCTCTTCGAGGACTTCTGCGAAGAAGCCTTGTGGCAGCCGACCTTCATCATCGACTACCCGGTCGAGATCTCGCCTCTCGCCAAGGCCTGGGAGCGCGACCCGCAGGTGGCCGACCGCTTCGAGCTGTTCGGGGGCGGGATGGAGATCGCCAACGGGTTCTCCGAGCTCAACGACCCGCTCGAGCAGCGCCAGCGCTTCCTCGACCAGATCGCGCAGCGCGAGGGCGGCGACGCCGAGGCGCACCTGATGGACGACGACTACGTGCGCGCTCTCGGCCACGGCCTGCCGCCGACCGGCGGCTGCGGCGTCGGCATCGACCGGCTGGCGATGCTGCTGACCGGATCGCCGTCGATCCGCGACGTGATCCTGTTCCCGCACATGCGGCCCGAGGCGGGGCGGCCGCAGGAGTGAACCTGCCCTTCGAGCTGCGCGTCGCGCTGCGCTACCTGAGCGCCGGCCGGCGCCAGGCGTTCGTGTCGCTGATCTCGGGCATCAGCGTGCTGGGCGTCGCCGTCGGCGTGATGGCGCTGCTGATCGCGCTGGGCCTGATGACCGGCCTCCAGACCGAGATCCGCTCGCGGATCCTGGGCGCGACCGCCCACGTCAGCATCTTCCGGTCGGGCCAGGACGCCTTCGAAGAGTACCGCCTGGTCGCCGACCGGCTGCGCGAGCTGCCGCGGGTGCAGGGCGCCGCACCGGCCCTGTACGCGAAGGCCCTGCTCTCGAGCCGCACCGGCTCCGGCGTGGCGACGATCAAGGGCGTGATCCCGGCTGAGGAGGCCCAGGTCACCGAGCTCGCGCGGCAGGTGCAGGACGGCAGCCTCGCCGACCTGCGCCAGGTCGAGGGCCAGCCCGACCCGATCCTGCTCGGCCGCGACCTCGCCAACAGCCTCGGCGTCGGGATCGGCGACGTGCTGACGCTGACTTCGCCGAACGGCCGGCTGTCGCCGATGGGCGTGCTGCCGCGCACCGCGAAGCTGCGGGTGGCGGGCACGGTCCGCAGCGGCCTGTTCGAGTTCGACTCGGCGTGGGCCTACGTGCCCCTCGCCACCGCGCAGCGGCTGTTCGACGTGGGCGACCAGGCCGGGCTCGTGCAGGTCAAGGTCGACGACATGTACGCGGTGCGCGAGATCGCTCCGGCACTGCTGGCGGCGGTGGGCGAGGACTACGTCGCCAACGACTGGATCCGGATGAACGAGAGCCTGTTCTCGGCGCTGTGGCTGGAGAAGACGGCGATCGGCATCACCATCGGGCTGATCGTCGCGGTGGCCGCCCTCAACATCGTCGCCACCCTTGTGCTGATGGTGATGGAGAAGCACAAGGACATCGGCATCCTGATGGCGATGGGCTGCACCCGCGCCATGGTGTCGCGGGTGTTCATGCTGCAGGGCACAGTGATCGGCGCGGTCGGGACTGCGGTCGGCGCCGCCCTCGGCATCGGCGCCTGCTGGGTGCTCGACACGTACAAGCTGCTGCAGGTGCCGCAGGACGTGTACCAGATCTCCCACGTGCCGTTCCGGCTGCTGCCCGCCGACGCGACGCTCGTGATCGCGGGCGCGCTCGTGATCTGCTTCCTGGCCACCCTCCACCCGGCCCGCGGGGCGTCGTCGCTCGACCCCGCCACGGCGCTTCGCTACGAATGATCGAGGCCCGCAACGTCGTCAAGGGCTACCGCACGCCCGCCGGCTATCTGAAGGTGCTGGACGGCCTCGAGCTGTCGGTGGCGGCCGGCGAGATGGTGGCGGTGGTCGGGGCCTCGGGAGTGGGGAAGTCGACGCTGCTCCACGTGGTCGGCGCGCTCGACCGGCCGGAGGCCGGCAGCGTGACCGTCGCCGGTCGCGACCTCGCATCGCTCTCCGCGGACGGCCTCGCCGCGTTCCGCAGCGCGGAGATCGGCTTCGTGTTCCAGTTCCACCACCTGCTGCCCGAGTTCACGGCGCTCGAGAACGTGATGATGCCGATGCTGATCGCACGGCGCAGCGAAGCCGAGGCGAAGGCCGCGGCCCTGGCGCTGCTCGGCGAGATGGGGGTCGCGGAACGCGCCGAGCACCGGCCGGCGATGTTGTCCGGCGGGGAGCAGCAGCGGGTCGCCGTGGCGCGGGCGCTGGTGCGGCAGCCGAAGGTGCTGCTGGCCGACGAACCGAGCGGCAACCTGGACCGCGAGACGGGCGACCGACTGCACGACCTGCTCAGGCGTCTGAACCGGGAAAGGGGGCTGACGATCCTGGTGGTGACCCACAACGAACGGCTCGCCGCGGCTTCGGACCGGGTGCTGCGGATCGAGGCCGGCCGCCTCGGGGCCGCTCCCGGCGCGATCGGCTAGAATTCCCGAGCCCCTATGTTCGAGCGATACACCGAGCGCGCCCGGCGGGTCATCTTCTTCGCCCGCTACGAAGCGAGCCAGCTCGGCAGCCCTTCCATCGAGACCGAGCACCTGCTGCTGGGCCTGATCCGCGAGGGCAAGGGCCTGACCTCCCGCATCTTCGCCAAGAGCCACCTCTCGATGGAGGCGATCCGCAAGGAGATCGAGGGCCGCGCGGTGCACCGCGACAAGGTCTCGACCTCGGTCGACATCCCGCTCTCGCTTGAGTCGAAGCGGGTCCTCTCCTTCGCCTCGGAGGAGGCGGAGCGGATGCTCCACAACTACATCGGGACCGAGCACGTGCTGCTGGGCCTGATGCGCGAGGAGCACAGCGTCGCCGCCGCGATCCTGAGCGAGAAGGGCATGCGGCTGGCTGCGGTGCGCGACGACATCGTCGGCCTGCTCAACGAGAAGTCGAGCGCCGGCAAGTCCAAGGAGACGCCGCTGCTCTCCGAGTTCTCGCGCGACCTGACCGAGGCGGCCTCGCGCGGCGTGCTCGACCCGCTGGTCGGCCGCGACGAGGAACTGGTGCGGGTGATCCAGGTGCTGTGCCGCCGCACCCGCAACAACCCGGTGCTGATCGGCGAGCCCGGCGTCGGCAAGACCGCGCTGGTGGAGGGCCTCGCGAACCGCATCGTGCAGGGCGACGTGCCGGCCTACCTGGCCGAAAAGCGCATCTTCGCCCTCGACATCTCGCTGATCGTCGCCGGCACCAAGTACCGCGGCCAGTTCGAGGAGCGGCTCAAGACGATCATGCGCGAGCTGACCGAGAACAGGAACATCGTCATCTTCATCGACGAGCTGCACACGCTGGTCGGGGCCGGCTCGGCCGAGGGCTCGCTCGACGCCGCCAACATCCTGAAGCCGGCGCTGTCGCGCGGCGAGATCCAGTGCATCGGCGCGACGACGCCGACCGAGTACCGCAAGCACATCGAGAAGGACCGCTCGCTGGAACGGCGCTTCCAGGCGGTCAAGGTCGCCTCGCCGACCGAAGAGGAGACGATCCAGATCCTGCGCGGGATCAAGGACCGCTACGAGAAGTTCCACCACGTGCTCTACACGGAGGAGGCGCTGGAGGCGGCGGTCTACCAGTCGAGCCGCTACATCCCGGACCGCTTCCTGCCGGACAAGGCGATCGACCTGCTCGACGAGGCCGGCAGCCGGGTCAAGCTGCGCGAGGTCGAGGTGCCGCAGGAGGAGCCGGAGTTCACGCGCAAGGTGCGGCTGGTCGTCGACCGCGGCGCCGAGCCCGACCCGCGCGGCCTCTCGGTGTTTCGCGACGAGGAGAGCGCACAGCGCGAGAACGTGCAGATCTTCCGCGAGCACTGGGAGCTGGGCGGCGCCGCGCCGCGGCCGGTCGTCAAGGCCGACGTGGACGAGGTCGTCTCCAAGTGGACGGGCATCCCGATCACCGCGGTCAAGGAGGAGGAGTCGGCCAAGCTGCTGCGGATGGAGGAGGAGCTGCACCGGCGGGTGATCTCGCAGGACGCGGCCATTTCCGCCGTGGCGCGGGCGATCCGCCGCACCCGGGCCGGCCTCAAGAACCCCAACCGCCCGGTCGGCTCGTTCCTGTTCCTGGGCCCGACCGGCGTCGGCAAGACCGAGGTCGCGCGCTCGCTGGCCTCGTTCCTGTTCGGCTCCGAGCGCGCGCTGGTGCGCTTCGACATGTCCGAGTACATGGAGAAGCACTCGGTGTCGAAGCTGATCGGCTCGCCTCCCGGCTACGTCGGCCACGAGGAGGGCGGCCAGCTCACCGAGCGCGTCAAGCGCAACCCCTACTGCGTGGTGCTGCTCGACGAGATCGAGAAGGCGCACCCCGACGTCTTCAACATCCTGCTGCAGGTGTTCGAGGACGGCCGGCTGTCCGACGGGCTCGGCAACGCGATCGACTTCAAGAGCTCGATCCTGATCATGACGTCGAACATCGGCGCCCGCTTCATCGAGAAGCGGGGGCGGATGGGCTTCAGCTCGGGCGAGGCCCACGACACGCACGAGCGCATCGACGAACTGGTGCGCGGCGAGGTCAAGCGCACCTTCAACCCCGAGTTCATCAATCGAATCGACGAGATCGTGGTCTTCCAGGCGCTGGGGGAAGGCGACCTGGAGGCGATCACCCGCATGCTTGTCGAGCAGCTCAACGAGAACCTGAAGGCGAAGGCGCTGGCGATCGGCATCGACGATCCCGGCGTCCGCTTCATCCTCGAGCGCACCCTGGGCGACCGCAGCTACGGCGCCCGCCCGCTGCGCCGCGCGATCCAGCGGTTGATCGAGGACCCGCTCTCGGAGGCCTTCATCCGCGGGCAGATCCTGTCGGGGGTGCCGATCCGCGTCTCCGTCCACGACGGGCAGCTCTGGTACTGGCAGGGGGCGAACGGAGGGGCACTCTCGGCATGAAGCGCACGGTCCGGGCCGCGGCCCTCGCGGCCCTCGTCTACGGGCGCGCCCTGTACGCCCAGGTCGAGCCCGAGGCTCCGCTGATCGAGCGCGTCGACCTCCAGGGCAACCAGTTCCTGCAGAAGGACACGCTGCTCTTCTACGTCCACACGAAGGCGGGCGAGGCGCTCGACGAGATCAAGCTCAAGGAGGACTTCCGGCGCCTGTGGGACACCGGCTTCCTGGAGGACATGTCGCTGCAGGTGGTCGACGGGCGCCGCGGCAAGGTCGTCGTGTTCCGGGTCCAGGAGCGCAAGCGGGTCCAGATCGTCGACTACCGCGGCATCAAGGCGATCACGACCTCGAACATCGACGACAAGCTGAAGGAGAAGGAGGCGCAGCTCCGGATCGACAGCTTCTACGACCTGGCCAGGGCCCGCCGCGTCGAGGCGATCATCCGCGAGATGCTCGACGAGAAGGGGCGGCCGTTCGCGACCGTCACCCACACGGCGCGCACCCTGGGCGGCGCCGGCGTCCAGGTCACCTTCACGGTCGACGAGGGGCCCAAGGCCAAGGTCAAGTCGATCGCGTTCGAGGGCAACGAGCACTTCGGCGACGGCCGCCTGCGGCGCCAGATGAAGAAGATCAAGAAGACCGGCTTCTGGAACTTCTCCTGGCTGCTGGGCAAGACCACCTACACCCGCGAGAAGTGGGGCGAGGACCAGGAGAACATCCGCGAGTTCTACCTGAACCACGGCTACGTCTCGGCCCAGGTGGGCGAGCCGAAGATCACCTACACCGACGGCAAGTCGGGCTTCTTCAAGAAGAAGCCGATCAAGTGGGCGCACCTCGAGATCCCCGTCATCGAAGGCGACCAGTACCGCGTCGGCGAGGTGAAGATCGACGGGATGACGGTGTTCCAGCCCGACCTGGTGCTGCCGATCTTCAAGATCAAGCCCGGCGACGTCTACAAGGAGTCGCGGATCAAGAAGGGCTACGAGAAGCTGCGCGACGCCTACGGCGCGCAGGGCTACTTCCAGTGGACCGCGCTGACCCAGCGCACGCCCGACCCGGAGCGCAAGGTCGTCGACCTCGTGCTCAAGATGGACGAGGACAAGCGCTACTTCGTCGGCCGCATCAACTTCACCGGCAACGAGACGACCCGCGACAAGGTGATCCGCCGCGAGGTCTACATGACCGAGGGCGACGTCTTCAACACCGAACTGCTGAAGCTCTCGATCAAGCGCATCAACCAGCTCGGCTACTTCAAGCCGATGGAGGGCATCCCGCAGCTCACCCAGAGCCCGCTCGGCGACGACAAGCTCGACGTCACCTTCAAGGTCGAGGAGCAGAACCGCAACCAGTTCACCTTCGGCGGCGGCGTCTCGGGGCTGGAAGGCACCTTCATCAACCTCGCCTTCTCGACCTCGAACTTCCTCGGCCTCGGCGAGACCTTCCAGATCTCGGCGCAGAGCGGGCGCCGCACCAAGGTCTACCAGCTCGCGGTCACCGAGCCCTACTTCCTGGACCGCCCGATCACGGCGGGCTTCGACGTCTACCGGCGGCGCCTCGAGTACCAGACCTTCGCCGGCGAGAACCTGCAGGGCTACGTCGACGACCGCACCGGGTTCAGCCTCACGACCGGCATCCCGCTCGGCCGCTTCACCCGGCTGTTCGCCTCGTACGCGTACGAGGTGATCAAGATCGAGAACTCGGAAGAGGTGCTGGACGACCCGGGGCTGTTCGACCCCACGATCCCGCTGTTCAACAACCCGTTCCTGTTCGACGACCTCGGCAAGCGCCGCGAGAGCAGGCTGACGCCGTCGCTCGTCTACAACACGGTCGACAACCCGTACACGCCGCGCTCCGGCTGGAAGGTGACGGCCACGACCCAGCTCACCGGCGGCCCGCTGGGCGGCACGCTGGATTACGTGCGGCCGATCTTCGAGGCCATCTACTACAAGCCGCACATGCGCAAGACCGCGCTGGGCCTGCGCGCGGAGGTGTCGTTCATCCGGCCGTTCAACGAGACCGCGGCCATCAACCCGGAGACGGGGCTGCCGACGCTGCCGTTCTACCAGCGCTTCTTCATGGGCGGCGAGAACCAGATCCGCGGCTACAACCTGCGCACCGTCGGCCCGCGCGACGCCAACGGCTACGCCATCGGCGGCAACAAGTCGTTCCTCTTCAACGCCGAGTACTACTGGGACATCGCGGGGCCGCTTCGCGCGCTGCTGTACTTCGACGCGGGCCAGGCGTTCCTGGAGGGCGAGCGCTTCGAGGTCCGGAAGCTCCGCACCTCGACCGGTGCCGAGCTGCGCTTCGTGATGCCCGTGCTCAACGTGCCGTTCCGGCTGATCTACGCCTGGAACCCGCACCGCGACGAGTTCCAGCCCAAGACCACGTTCAAGTTCGCCGTCGGGACCACGTTCTGACGGGCCGTTCCATTCAAGGAGAAATCATGACGAAGAGCCTCACCCTGCTGCTGCTGGCCGCGGCGCCCGTCGCGTTCGCGCAGGAGCCTGCCGCCGCGGGGCTGCCCGCCAAGGCGCCCAAGATCGCGGTCATCGACATGACCCGGGTCTCGAACGAGAGCCTGCTCGGCAAGAGCTACGCGCAGAAGATCGAGAACCTGCAGAACGAGATCGGCGCCGAGGCGACCAAGAAGCAGAACGAGCTGAACAAGCTCGACACCGCGATCAAGGCGCTGCGCGACGAACTGGAGAAGCAGGCCAACGTGCTCTCGCCCGAGGGCGCGGAGAAGAAGCAGCAGGAGATCGTGCGCAAGACCCGCGAGCGCCAGGCGTTCGTCGAGGACTCCCAGGCCGAGCTGGCCCGGATGCGCGAGCGCGCGCAGCAGCAGGCCGCGCAGTTCAACAACGAGTTCCAGCTCAAGATCCGGCCGATCGTCGAGGCGGTGGCCAAGGACAAGGGCGTCGACATCCTGCTCGACTCGCAGGCCGCGCTGGCGGTGACCAAGGAGTACGACGTCTCGCGCGACGTGATCGTCAAGGCGGACGACGCCGAGCGCGCGGCCAAGCCCAAGCCCGCGGCGGCCCCGGCCGCTTCGCCGGCGGGCAACTAGCCCCGCCGTCGCCGACCCCGGGCGGCGCCCGGCCCTCGACGGGCCGACGCCGCCCGGATTCGTCCATTCCGAGGGGGCATTGCAGACGATCGACATCGGCCGCCTGATCCGCCAGATCCCCAGCCAGTACCCGTTCGTGCTGGTCGACCGGGTGCTGGACCACGACGACTCCGGGCTGCGGGCGATCAAGGGCGTCACCGGCTCGGAGGAGTTCTTCGAGGGCCACTTCCCGGGCGCCCCGGTGATGCCCGGGGTGCTGATCCTCGAGAGCCTCGCGCAGGCGGCGGGGATCTGGCTGCTGAACGAGGCCGGGGACCCGAGCCTGCTCGAGGTCCACGTCGTCGGCATCGACGGCGCCAAGTTCCGGCGCCAGGTGCTGCCGGGGGACCGGCTGTCGATCGACGTGCGGGTGCTGCGCCGCCACGGCCCGCTGTGCAAGGTGCGCGGCGAGGTCCGCTCGGGCGACGCCCGCGTCGCGGAGGCGACCCTGTTCCTGCGCGTCGTCGCGCTGCCGCGGCCCGAGGTCGACCCGACGGCTCGGGTTGCGGCGGGCGCCCGGCTCGGCGCCGGCGTCCGCGTCGGCCCCTACTGCGTGGTCGGCCCCGAGGTCGAGCTCGGCGCCGGCACCGTGCTCGAGTCGCACGTCGTGCTCGGGGGGCACACGCGGGTGGGCCGCGACAACCGCTTCTACCCGTTCGCCACGGCAGGGCTCGCGCCGCAGGACCTCAAGTTCCACGGCGAGGCCTCGCGCCTCGAGATCGGCGACCGCAACACGTTCCGCGAGTGCTGCACGATCCACGTCGGCACCGAAGGCGGCGGCGGCGTGACCCGAATCGGCTCCGACAACCTCGTGATGGCCTACGCCCACGTGGCCCACGACTGCCAGGTCGGCGATCACGTGATCTTCGCCAACCACGCCGCGCTGGCGGGCCACGTGGAGGTCCAGGACTGGGCGACCGTCGGCGCCTACTCGGGCGTGCACCAGTTCTGCCGGGTCGGCACCCACGCCTTCATCGGCGGCGGCACGATCGCCACCCAGGACGTGCTGCCGTACTCGAAGACGGTCGGCAACCGCGCCTGCCTCTACGGCGTCAACACCGTCGGCCTGCAGCGGCGCGGCCTCTCGCGCGAGGCGATCGCGGCCGTGCGCCAGGCGTTCGGGCTGCTGATGTCCTCGAAGCTGCCGACCTCGGAAGCCGTGCGGAAGATCGAGGCCGAGTGCCCGGCGACGGCGGAGGTCGCGACCCTGCTGGCCTTCGTGCGCCAGAGCCAGCGCGGCGTGATCACCCGTCGCCGGCGCGCGGGCGGCGCCGAGGACGAAGCCGAGGACTGAGCCCTTGGAGCGCCCGGAGTCGCTGGGGCTGATCGCCGGCAACGGCAGCTTCCCGTTCCTGGTCGCCCGCGCCGCTCGCGCTCGCGGCCGCCGGGTGGTGGCCCTCGCCATCCGCGAGGAGGCGTTTCCCGAGCTGCAGGCCGAGGTCGACGAGTGGCACCCGATCGGGCTCGGCCAGCTCGGCAAGGCGGTGGCGACGCTGAAGGCCGCGGGCGTGCGCGAGGCCGTGATGGCGGGCCAGGTCAAGCACCGCCAGATCTTCGCGGGCATCGTGCCGGACCTGACCCTGATGGGCGTGCTGGCGCGGCTCGCGTTCAAGAACACCGACAGCCTGATCGGAGCCGTGGCCGACGTCTTCGAGCGCGAGGGCATCCGCCTCGCCTCCAGCGTCGAGCTGCTGGCCGATCAGCTCGCGACGCCGGGGCGCATGACCCGCCGCGGCCTCTCCGCCGACGAGGAGAAGGACGTGCGCTACGGGACCCGCATCGCCCGGGTGCTCTCGGGACACGACCTGGGCCAGACCGCGGTCGTGAAGTCGCAGGCGGCGGTCGCGCTGGAGGCGATGGAGGGCACCGACGAGACGATCCGGCGGGCGGGCCGCATCGCGGGCGCCGGCTGCAGCGTGGTCAAGGTCGCGAAGCCGAAGCAGGACATGCGCTTCGACGTGCCGGTCGTGGGACCGGGCACGCTGCAGGCGATGGCCGAGGCGCAGGCGCGGGTGCTGGCCGTCGAGGCGGGCCGCACGCTGCTGCTCGACCGCCCGGCGTTCCTGGCCGCGGCGGAGGACGCCAGCATCACGGTGTGGGGCATCGAGGAGGGGGAGTGAGCGAGGCGATCCGCGTCGGCGTGGTCGGCACCGGGGCCCTGGGGCAGCACCACGCCCGCGTCTACGCGAGCACCCCCGACGCCCGCTTCGTGGGGGCGTTCGACCAGCAGGTGGCGCGCGGCCGGGAGGTGGCCGAGCGCCATGGAGGGCAGGGATTCGGGAGCCTGCCCGAACTGCTCGCCGAGTGCGATGCCGTGTCCGTCGCGGTGCCCACCGTCGACCACCTCGCGGTGGCTCGCGCCGCGCTCGAGGCGGGCTGCGACGTGCTCGTCGAGAAGCCGCTGGCCGCCAGCCTCGCCGAGGCGGACGCGCTGATCGCGGCCGCCGAGGCCGCCGGACGGATCCTCCAGGTCGGCCACATCGAACGCTTCAACCCCGCCGCCGACCTGCTCTTCCGCGGCGGCGCCCCGCGCTTCGTCGAGGTCCACCGCCTGGCCCCGTTCACGCCGCGCAGCCTCGACATCGACGTCGTGCTCGACCTGATGATCCACGACCTCGACATCGTCCTGGCGCTCGACGGCAGCGAGGCGGTCCAGGTGGACGCGGTCGGCGTCCCGGTGCTGACGCCCAAGGTCGACATCGCCAACGCCCGGCTCCGCTTCGCCTCGGGCCTGATCGCGAACCTGACCGCCAGCCGGGTTTCTGCCGAAAAGGTCCGCAAGTTCCGGGTGTTCCTGCCGAAGACCTACGTCTCGGCCGACTTCGTGGGCCGGGAGGCGGTGATCTACCGCCTCAACGACCGCAACGGTCAGCCGGACATCGAGGTCGAGCGGGCGAGCGCACCGAACGAGGAACCGCTGGCCCGCCAGCTCGCGGCGTTCGTCCAGGCCGTCGCGTCCCGGACCCCGCCGGTGGTCTCGGGACACGACGGGCGCCGGGCGCTGGCCCTGGCCGAGACGATCCTGGAGCGCATCCGCTCCTGAGCCTCCCCGCAAGTTCTTGTGTGAACTTGTGATAGGTACCACAATGGAGAGGGGCGACGTTTGGCTCCCCTGGCGCGTCCAAGTAAGATAAGGGTTTCGCTGGGAGCGCCTTCGAGCAGGATGGATCGTTTCGACCGCCGACAGGGCTTCCTCGCTTCAGCGCTCATTCACCTGCTCGCGATGTCCCTGCTTCTCTCCACGTCCGGCCGAGACCTGCGCCTGCCGCTCCCCGAGCCGGCGGAAACGCCCGAGGTCCGCAGCCGCGTGTTCCTTCCGCCGCCCGCGGCGCTGGCCGAAGTGATGCCGCGGCCCGCGCCGCCTCCGGCACCCCGGCCGGTGCCCACCCCGCCTCCGCCTCCCACGGAAGCGGGGAAGGACCGCATCAGCGTGGGGGCGCCATCGGACCGGCGGGCGGAGCGGCTGATCCTGCGCCGCGAGGACGACCTGACGCAGGTGCCGAAGGGGACCCGCGAGGGCGACGGGGCCGACAAGCCGCAGGTCGCCCAGGCCGAACGTCAGCCCGCGCCGCAGGCGGCCGCGCAGCCGACGCCCTTCCAGGTGGACGGGCCGGAGAGCCGGCGGGCCGGCGGGCTGCGGTTGCCGCTGCCGCCCGGAGACGGCAAGGTGCCGGTCGGCCCCCCGCGCGACGCCAGCGCGCGCCCGCTCTCCTCGGCGGTGCAGGAGAGCCTGGAGCGCCGGATGCGGGCGGCGGGGCCGGCGGGCCTGGCCACGGGAACGGGCCGGCAGATGGGGCCGCTGTTCTTCGACGACCAGGGGGCCGACTTCACCGCCTGGTTCAACCACTTCAAGAACGAGGTCTACCGCAACTGGATCGTGCCGCAGGCCGCGATGATGGGCTTCCTCGGTCACGTCGACATCACGTTCACGCTCGACCGCGCCGGAAAGATCACGGACCTGCGGATCGTCAAGAGCTCCGGCACGCCCTCGCTCGACCGCGCGGCACAGAACGCGCTGCTCGGGTCCCAGTTGCTCGCGCTGCCGGCCGACTACGCGCCGCCCAGCGTGACGATGGCCGTGACGTTCTACTACGGGGACGGACCGGTCGGCTCGTGAGCCCCTGGGTCCGGATGGAACAGGGCGCGCGGCGCAAGGCCCGCAGCGCCCGCTGGTCGCTCGTGCGCCGCGCGATGGGTGGCCGCCGCTCCGCGACGTGGCGGCAGTCGCTGGTCGCGCTGTTCGCGGCGTCCGTCTCGCTGGCGGCCTCGTGCCGCAGTTCGGCGCCTCCGGTCGTGCCGGAGGCCCCGCGAGCCGCGCCCTCGGCGTCGCCGGCCCCCGCCTCGGCGCCAGCCCCCCCGTCGCCGGGGGCGTGGGAGGCGGGGCTCGGTCCGGACCCGATCCGCGTCGGCGTGCTGACCTCGGCGAAGCGCGCCACGCTGGGGGCCGACGCGGGCCTCGACGTGTGGGTCGCGCGGGCGCCGGGGGAGTGGGGGCAGCCCGTTCGAGCGGCCCGCATCACGGCGCTCCCGAGCGGCGCCGCGATCGCACCGGGCTATCGCGTGCAGGTCGCGAGCCTGATGGACAAGGCCGCCGCCGAGGCGATGGCCCGGCAGGTCGGCGCCACGACCCACCGCGAGGCGCTCCTCCAGTGGAGCGAGCCGTCGCGCACCTGGCAGGTGAGGGTCGGTCCCTTCGCGACCCGCGAGGAGGCGGTCCTCTTCACGGGCACGCTCTCGCGCGAGGGTTTCGGCGGCAGCTTCGTCGTGCCCGAGGGCGCCGGCGCCCCCGGCAAGCTGAGGATCGTGGAGACCGGGGAGGAGGTCTTCGGCGTGCGCGTGCGGGCCGCCGCGGCCGACGAGTTCGTGGCCGTCGGAGCCGATCCCTATCGCGGCGGCTTCGAGCTGCGAGCGACGCCGGAGGGCACGCTCACCGCCATCAACGTCCTGCCGCTCGAGGAGTACCTGCGCGGCGTGGTGCCCAACGAGCTGTCGCCGAACGCGTTCCCGGAGCTCGAGGCGCTCAAGGCCCAGGCCGTGGCCGCGCGGACCTACGCCGCGCGCAACCGCGGCCAGTTCGAGTCGCTCGGCTACGACATCTGCGCCACGCCCACCTGCCAGGTCTATCGCGGCCAGGGCACCGAGCACCCGCTCACCGACCAGGCGATCGCGGAGACCCGCGGCCTCGTGGTGACGCACGCAGGGCGGCCGATCAACGCCCTGTACACCTCGACCTGCGGCGGCCACACGGAACACGGCGCCCAGGTGTTCAAGGGCGGCGATCCCGCGCCCTACCTCGCGGGAGTCGCGTGCGTGCCGGAGCAGGGCGCCTGGGCCACGCTGCGCACGACGACGGTTCCGGCCCGCCTCGGTCCGGAGGGGACCGAAGGCGGTGACCGCGCGCGGGATGCCGCGTTGCTGGTGGCACTCGGCGTCTTCGGAAACGCGCGACTGGCGGCCGGCGGCCTCGAGGGGATCGCCACGGACGAGGAGGTCCGGGGTTGGACCAGTCGCCTCGTCGCCGCCCTCAAGCGGCGCGGCTGCGACAGCACCGCCACGGCCCCGCTGAACCGCCGCCGCAACGCGTTCCTCCACGTCGTCTCCAGCCTCTGCTGGCAGGAGCGCGGCGAACGCCTGCTGGCGCCGCGCGACGCGGAGTACCTGCTGCAGGTCGAGGACGCGGCGGGCTTCGGCGGCGAGGCCGAGCGTCGCGCCGCGGCGGTCCTGCTCGGGTTCGCCGTGGTGGCCCCCGACGCCGGCAACCGGCTGCGGCCCGAGGCCGCGCTGACGCGGGCCGAAGCCGCCGGCCTGCTGGCCCGGGCGGCGCTCGAGGCCGGGCCGCCCGCGCTCGTCTCGGGGCTGTTCCGCGGCCTGGAGCAGGGGCAACTCTCGCTGCAGGTCGGCGACGAGGTGCGGTCGCTGCCGGTGGCGCCGGACGCGCGGCTGTTCCGCGCCTACGAGGGCCGCGCGCTCCCGGCCTCGGCGCTGCTGCTGACGATCGGCGACCGGGTCCGCGTGGTGCAGGAAGCGGGTCGGGCCGTGTACCTGGACGTGGAACAGACGCGGCTCGGCGCCGCGGCCGATCGCAGCTCGCGCCTCTATCGTTGGGAGGTGCGGCTGACGCCGGCGGACGTGGAGAAGGCCGTCGCACGTTACGGCGCGCCGGGCGCCGTGCGCGACCTGAAGGTGCGGCAGCTCGGCGTCTCGGGCCGCGTGCTCGAGCTCGACGTCGTCGGCGCCGAGCGCACGCTGAGCCTGTCCGGGCTGCAGGTGCGCTGGGGCCTCGGGCTGCGCGAGAACCTGTTCGTGATCGACCGCGAGTACGGCGCGGACGGCCAGGTCGCGCGCTTCGTGTTCACCGGCAAGGGCTGGGGGCACGGCGTCGGGCTGTGCCAGGTCGGGGCCTTCGGGCTGGCCCGGGCCGGCGCGAAGTTCGACGCCATCCTGCGCCACTACTACTGGGGCGTCACGGTGCAGCCCGCCCGCTGAACGGGGAAGCGGCTACAATGCCGCTGCCATGAGCACGGCCCCGCTGCCCAAGCGCCTCGAGGCGTTCGCCGTGGAGGGAGGGCTGCGCGGGACGCTCGCGGAACTGCCGCTGCCCGAGCTGCTCCAGCACCTGCGCCAGACCAGGGCCACCGGCGTCCTCTCGGTAGTGGCGGGCGGGGCGCGCAAGTCCGTCTACCTCAAGGACGGGCGCGTCGTCTTCGCCACGTCCAATCTTCCCAACGACCGCCTGGGCGAGATCCTGCTTCGCGAGGGCAAGATCAGCGTCGAGGAGTACGAGGCGTCGATCAAGGCGCTGTCCAAGGGCAAGCGCCAGGGCCGCGTGCTGGTCGAGATGGGCGCCCTGTCGCCGAAGGACTTCTGGGAGGGAGTGCAGTTCCAGGTCCGCGAGATCGTCAACAGCCTGTTCCCGTGGGACGAGGGCCAGTTCCACTTCGAGACCTCCACGCTGCCCGAGAAGGAGCGCATCACCGTGGATCTCGACGTGCGCGACCTGGTGCTGTCGGGCGTGCGCGGCGTCGACGCGGGCGGGGCGCTGGCGCAGCGCTTCCCGGAGCCCTCGGTCGTCCTGGAGCGCGTGGCGGGCGAGCCGGACTCGGGGCTCGAGGCCTACGAGCGGCACGTGCTGGGACTGGTCGACGGGCAGCGGGCAGTCGTCGACGTCTGCCGCGAGAGCGAGATCGGCGACAGCGAGACGCTCAAGGTGCTCTACGCGCTGCAGAGCGTCGGCCTGCTCAAGGGCCGCGGGCGCAAGGTGCACGCGCTCGACTCCGACTTCGTGCCCGAGGACACGGTCGTCTCCGTCGTCCAGTCCTTCAACAACATGTACGCGTACGTCTTCCGCTACATGGTGCGCGAGGTGGGCCCGATCGCGGAGAACGTGCTCGAGAAGTACCTGGGCCAGCTCCGCGAGAGCCGGCGCGACGTGTTCGCCGGCGTCAGGCTGCAGAAGGACGGGACCCTCGACACGGCACTGCTCGAGCAGAACCTCGACCGCTTCCCCGAGGAGCAGCGCCGGATGCTGCTGGTGGACGCCCTCAACGAGCTGCTCTACGCCGAGCTGCTGGCGGTCAAGCGCACGCTGGGCTCGGACCACGAGGCCAGCATCATCAAGGCCATCCGCGAGAAGTAGCGTGGACCCGGCCGTGCGCGCGCGGCTGCGGGGCAGCGCGTTGATCCTGCTCGCGATCCTCCTGCTCGTCGCCTGGCGCCTGTGGCGGCTCGGCTAGTCGTCGTCGCCGGGCCCACGGCGGCCGGCAAGAGCGACGCCGCGCTGCGCCTGTGCGAGGAGCGCGGGGCGGAGCTCGTCTCCTGCGACTCGCTGCAGGTCTACCGCGGCTTCGACGTGGGCTCCGCCAAGCCGAGCCCCGCGGAGCGGGCTCGGGTGCCTCACCACCTGATCGACGTCGCGGTGCCAGGCGAGGACTTCACGGCGGCGCGCTACCTCGCGGCCGCCCGCGCGGCGATCGCGGACGCCTCCCGGCGCGGGCGCGGCGTCGTCGTGGCCGGGGGATCGGGGCTGTACCTGCGCGCCCTGCTGCACGGCCTGGCCCCGGCGCCGGAGCGCGACCCCGTACTGCGGGCGCGGCTCGAGGCGATCGCCGCCCGCTTCGGAGATCGCCGCCTGTGGCGTCACCTGCGCCGGGTCGACCCCGACGCGGCTCGGCGCATCGCGCCCCGCGACCGCATTCGCGTCGTGCGTGCGCTGGAGGTCTTCCACCTGACCGGCCGCCCCCTCTCGGCCCACCACGGAGCGGGGGAGGAGCCCCTGCCCGGGCACGAGACCCGCGTGCTGGTCCTGGATCCCGGCCAGGCGGCGCTGCGGTCCCGGGTCGAGCGGCGGACGGCGGCGATGCTGGAGGCGGGCCTGGTGGACGAGGTGCGAACCCTGCTCGGCCGGCACGGGGACGTGCGACCGCTGGCCGCGATCGGGTACCGCGAGGTCGTCGCCCACCTCCGGGGGGAGTTGCCCGCGGCGGGGCTCGCCGCCGCGATCACGACCTCGACGATGCGCTACGCCAAGCGGCAGCGGACCTGGTTCCGCCACCAGGTGCCGGACGCTTCGTGGTTCACGGACGCCCACGCCTTGCTGGCGGCGGCTCGCGCGTGGCTGGACGCGCCGCCTCCAGCCCCGCCCGGAGCTTGACACCCGGAGCCAAAACCCTGCAACATCAAGTGTTTTGAGTGCAGACACCCGGCTGCTCATCGAGCTGGCCCAGATCCCGCCCGAGGGGCTCGAGATCGACGCGGAACTCGACCGCCCGCGGCTCCACCTGGAGGAAGACGCGGGCTTCGATCTGCGTCCCGGCGCCCGCCTCGCCTGTCGTCTCGAGCGGGGCGAGGGGGACTCGGTCCACGTCAAGGGCCGGTTCGACGCCGGCGTCGGCCTCGCGTGCAGCCGCTGCCTCGAGCGCGCGGAGGTCGCGGTGGGCCAGCCGCTCGACGTCTTCTACCTGCCGCGGATCGTGGACCGGACCGTCGACGCGGAAGAAGAAGACGACGTGGAGCTCACCGACCACGACCTCGTCGTCGCCTACTACGACGGCGGGCGCTTCGACCTCGGCGAGCTGGTGCGCGAGCAGATCGTGCTGTCGACGCCGATGAAGCCGCTGTGCCGCGAGGACTGCCGCGGACTGTGCCCGCAGTGCGGGGCCAACCGCAACCACGTCGACTGCGGGTGCCAGCCTGCGGCCGACCCGCGGCTGTCCGGCCTCGCCGGCCTGCTCGGTACCAAGTAGAGTTCGAGACCAGAAACCCGCGGCGGGCCGGAGCGGCCCGCTGCAACAGGAGCGTTTCCGATGCCGAATCCCAAGCGACGTCACTCCAAGGCCCGCACCGCGACCCGCCGCGCCCACGACCACCTGACCGCGCCGGGCCTGTCGAACTGCCCGAACTGCCACGAGCCGAAGCTCCCGCACCGGGTGTGCCCGCACTGCGGCCACTACAAGGGCAAGCAGGTCGTCGAGGCCAAGGAGGCGTAAGCCCTCCAGGCCGCGATGAACTCCCCTCGCGTCGCCGTCGACGCCCTCGGGGGCGACCACGGCCTCGCCGTGGCGGTCCGCGGTGCCGTCGACGCCGCCCGCGCCTACGGGCTCCGGGTGCTGCTCGTCGGTCCGGAGGACGCCGTCCGCCGCGAAATCGCGGCGGCGGGCGGGTCCGGGCTGCCGCTCGAGGTGCGCCATGCCCCCGAAGAGGTGGGCATGGCGGAGAAGGTCACCCGCGCGACCCTGAAGAAGCGCTCGTCGATCCTGGTCGCGCTCGAGGCCGTGCGCGCCGGGGAAGCGGACGCCTTCTTCTCGGCCGGCAACACCGCGGCGTGCTGGACCATCGCCCGGCTGGTGCTCGGCACCCTCGAAGAAGTCGACCGGCCGGCGCTGGCGGCGGTGATGCCGTCCCGCTGCGGCCAGACCGTGATCCTCGACGTCGGCGCCAACGCCTCGTGCAAGGCGCGCAACCTCGAGGAGTTCGCCCTGATGGGCGACGTCTACACGCGGGCGATGTTCGGCGTCGAGCGGCCCCGCGTCGGCGTGATGAGCGTGGGCGAGGAGGAGACCAAGGGCAACGAGCTCGTGCGCGAGGTGCACGAGGTGCTCAAGGGCTCGGCGCTCAACTTCTGCGGCAACGCGGAGGGGCGCGACGTCTTCAACGGCCGCTTCGACGTGATCGTGATGGACGGTTTCGTCGGCAACATCGTGCTGAAGGCCAGCGAGAGCCTGGCCGCCCAGCTCATGGAGCTGGTCAAGGGCGAGCTGATGCGGACCCCGATCCGCAAGGCCGGCGCGTTGCTCGCGCGCGGCGCGTTCCGCGACGTCAAGAAGCGGATCGACCCCGCCGAGTACGGCGGCGCGCCGCTGCTCGGCGTGCGCGGGGCCTGCGTGATCGGCCACGGCAGCTCCAGCGCCTACGCCATCCACCACGGCGTGCGGGTGGCCGCCCACTTCCACTCGAGCGGCGTCAACGCCCAGATCGAGCGCGGGCTGCGCGCGCTGGGCGCTCGCAAGACGCCGGCCGCCACCGCGGAGAGCGCATGAGCATCGCTTTCGTCTTTCCGGGCCAGGGTTCGCAGAAGGTCGGCATGGGCCGCGAGCTGGCCGAGGCCTTTCCCGAGAGCAGGGCCGTGTTCGCGGCGGCCGACAGTGCGCTCGGCGAGCCGCTGTCGCGGCTGTGCTTCGAGGGCCCCGAGGCCGACCTGCAGCTCACGGCCAACACCCAGCCCGCGATCCTGACCGCGAGCATCGCCGCGCTGCGGGCGCTCGAGTCGCGCGGCGTCGCCGCACCGGCGTGGGTCGCCGGGCACTCGCTCGGCGAGTACTCGGCGCTGGTCGCCGCCGGCTGCCTGTCCTTCGCGGACGCCGTGCGCACCGTGCGCCGTCGCGGCCAGTACATGCAGGATGCGGTGCCGGTCGGCGTCGGCGGCATGGCCGCGATCCTGATGCTCGACGCGGCGGCGATCGAGGAGGCCTGCCGCGAGGCGGCCCAGGGCGAGGTCGTGGCGCCCGCCAACCTCAATTGCCCCGGGCAGGTGGTGATCGCGGGACACGCTTCGGCGGTCGATCGCGCGGCCGAGGCGTGCAAGGCGAAAGGCGCGAAGCGGGCGGTGCGCCTGCCGGTGTCCGCGCCCTTCCACTGCGCGCTGATGCAGCCCGCCCAGGACCGCCTGGCCACGGACCTCGCGGCGCTCGCGTTCGCCGACCCGCGCGTGCCGCTGATGAACAACGTCGACGCGGCGCCGGCCCGCGACGCGGCCGCCTGCCGCGACGGGCTGGTGCGCCAGGTCTCGGGTGCGGTGCGCTGGCAGGAATCGCTCGAGCGGCTGGCGGCAGCGGGCGTCGACACCTTCGTCGAGATCGGCCCCGGCAACGTGCTGGCGGGCCTCGTCAAGAAGACGCTGAAGTCGGCCCGGGTCCTGAACGTCGAGGACCCGAAGGGCCTGGAAGCCGCGGCGGCGGCGCTCGGGGGGGCGGCCTGATGGGCTCGTTGAAGGACAAGGTCGTGCTGGTGACGGGAGCCTCGCGGGGGATCGGCCGCGCCATCGCGCAGGCGGTGGCCGCCGAGGGTGCTGTGGCCGTGGTCGCGGCCCGGGACGAGGCGAAGCTGGCCGAGACCTGCGCCCTGATCGAGGCGGCGGGAGGGCGAGCCTCTGCGCTGGCCATCGACGTGGCCAGCCGGGGCTCGGTGGAGACCGCGTTCGCGAAGCTGCTGGAGGCCCACGGCCGGATCGACGGCCTCGTCAACAACGCGGGCGTCACCCGCGACACGCTGCTGCTGCGGATGAAGGACGACGACTGGGAAGCCCCGCTGAAGACCAACCTCGGCGGCGCCTTCCTGTGCACGCAGGCCGCGCTCAAGCCGATGCTGAAGCAGCGCGCCGGCCGCATCGTCAACATCGCCTCGGTCGTCGGCGTCACCGGCAACCCCGGCCAGGCGAACTACGCCGCCAGCAAGGCGGGACTGATCGGGTTCACCAAGAGCGTCGCCCGCGAGGTGGCCTCGCGGGGCATCACCTGCAACGCGGTGACCCCCGGCTACATCGAGACCGAGATGACGGCCGCGATGACCGACAAGGCCCGCGAGGCGATGCTCTCGGCGATCCCGCTGGCCCGGGCCGGCCGCGGTGAAGACGTGGCGGGGGCGGTCGTGTTCCTGCTCTCGGAATCGGCGTCGTACGTGACGGGCCAGGTGCTCGGCGTCGACGGCGGATTCCACATGTAGAATGGCGCGCCCGGCCCCGTGCCGGGCGGATCTCAACGACGTCGCGACCAGAGGAGGAGAGGGGAGTGCCTGCGAGGCCCTTCCCCGGAGGACCGCATGGAGCCTGTTGCCGATCGCGTGAAGAAGATCATCGTGGAGCAGCTGGGGGTCGAGGAGGACCTCGTCAACCCGGACGCCTCCTTCGTCGACGACCTCGGCGCAGACAGCCTCGACACCGTCGAGCTGGTGATGGCGCTGGAGGAGGAGTTCGGCGTCGAGATCCCGGACGAGGACGCCGAGAAGATCACCCGCGTCCGCGAGGCGGTCGACTACATCGAGAAGCACGCCGCCAAGAAGTAGTCCGTCCGGCGATTCTCCCCCCGGGGCGCTCGCTGCGGACCAGGACGCCCCGGGCGGCGAGGCCGCCCGGGGGCCCTTTCTTACAGGAGCTAGCGAGTGAGCCAGAAGCGGCGCGTCGTGGTGACGGGGGTGGGAGTGCTGTCCCCGGTGGGGATCGGCACCGAGGCGACGTGGGAGGGGCTGAAGGCGGGCCGTTCCGGCGCCGGGCCCATCACGCTGTTCGACGCCTCCGCGCACTCGACGCGGTTCGCCTGCGAGGTCAAGGGCTTCGACCCGCTGGCCCACGTCGACAAGAAGGACGTGAAGAAGATGGACCGCTTCACCCAGTTCGCGGTGGCGGCCAGCGACTTCGCGCTGAAGGACTCCGGGCTCGTGATCGACGCCGGCAACGCCGAGCGGGTCGGGGTCCTGATCGGCTCCGGGATCGGCGGCTTCGCGACGATCGAGCGCGAGCACGAGACGCTGATGAAGAGCGGCCCGCGCCGGATCAGCCCGTTCTTCATCCCCGCCGCGATCATCAACCTGGCCTCGGGCTGGGTCTCGATCCGCACCGGCGCCAAGGGCCCCAACTCGGCCGTCGTCACGGCCTGCGCCACCGGTGCCCACGCGATCGGCGACGCCTTCCGCATCCTGCAGCGCGGGGAGGCCGACGCGATGATCTGTGGCGGTTCCGAGGCCGCGATCACGCCGCTCGCGGTGGGCGGCTTCGCGGCGATGCGCGCGCTCTCGCAGCGCAACGACGCGCCGGACAAGGCCTCGCGCCCCTTCGACAGGGACCGCGACGGCTTCGTGATCGGCGAAGGCGCGGGCGTGCTGGTGCTGGAGGCGCTCGAGCACGCGCAGGCGCGCGGCGCCCGCATCCAGGCCGAGATCGTCGGCTACGGCATGTCCTCCGACGCGTTCCACATCTCGGCCCCGGCCGAAGACGGCGACGGCATCCGCCGGGTGATGGTCGCCACCCTGCGCGACGCCGGCGTGGCGCCGGCCGAGGTCGGCTACGTCAACGCCCACGGCACCTCGACGCCCGCTGGCGACCCGATCGAGATCACCGCGGTGAAGGCGGTGTGGGGCGACGCGGTCGGGAAGGTCGCGGTATCCTCGACCAAGTCCATGACCGGCCACCTGCTCGGGGCGGCCGGCGGAGTGGAGGCGGCGGTCACGGTCCTGGCCCTGCGCGACCAGGTCCTGCCGCCGACGATCAACCTGGAGAATCCCGACCCCGCCTGCGACATCGACTGCGTGCCGAACGTCGCGCGCGAGGCGGCGCTCACCTACGCTCTTTCGAACTCCTTCGGGTTCGGGGGCACCAATGCGGCCCTGCTGTTCCGCCGTCATCAGTAGCAACGGCATTCGCTCGTTTCATTCCCCGACTGAATTGAGGGACCGATGAAGATCATCGTCTGCGTGAAGCAGGTCCCCGACACCGAGACCCGCATCCGGATCAACCCGGAGGGCAACGGCATCGTGGACCAGGACGTGAACTGGGTCGTCTCGCCGTACGACGAGTTCGCGATCGAGGAGGCGCTCCGCATCAAGGAGGCGAAGGGCGGCGAGGTGGTGCTCGTCTCGCTCGGCCCCGACCGCGCCCAGACCGCGTTGCGCAACGGCCTGGCGATGGGCGCCGACTCGGCCGTCCACCTGAAGGACGCGGCGTTCGACGCCGCCGACACGATGGGCGTGGCGAAGGCGCTGGCGGCGGCGATCAAGGGGATCGGCGGCGCCGACCTGGTGCTCACCGGGCAGCAGGGCGTCGGCGGCGATCACAGCCAGGTGCCCGGGCTGCTCGCGGGGCTGCTCGACCTGCCGCAGGTGACGATGGCGATCAAGATCGAGCTGGGTGAAGGCAAGGCGACCGTCACCCGCGAGATCGAGGGCGCCAGCGAAGTGTGGGAGACCGCGTTGCCGGCGGTGATCTCGGCCCAGAAGGGGCTCAACGAGCCCCGCTACGCGAGCCTCAAGGGCATCATGGCCGCGAAGAAGAAGGCGATCGACGTCAAGGACGCGGCGGCCCTCGGCCTCGCGGCCGCCGACCTCGCGCCGCTCACCACCGTCGCGTCGCTCGAGCTGCCGCCGGCCCGGCCGGCCGTGCGCATGATCGACGGCGACCCCGAGACCCAGGCCCGCGAGCTGCTCCGGCTGCTCCACGAAGAAGCGAAGGTGATCTGATGAAGTCCATCGTCACGTTTGCCGAACAGCGCGACGGCAAGCTCCGGCGGCCGTCGCTGGAGGCCGTCTCGGAGGCCCGCCGCGTCGCCGACGCGATGGGCGGGGCGCAGGTCGAGGCGGTCGTGATCGGCGCCGGCAGCGGCGCCCTCGCCGCCGAGCTGGGCCACTACGGGGCCGACGTCGTCCACGTCTTCGACGCCGCCGAGCTCGCCCACTACGCGACCGAGGTGTGGGCCCGCGCGCTCGGCCAGGTGATCGGCGAGGTGAAGCCGGCGGCCGTGCTGATCCCGTTCACGGCGATGGGCAAGGACCTGGCGCCGCGGGTGGCGGCCGCCACGGGCGCCGGCCTCGTCTCCGACTGCTCCGCGCTGGCCGTCAAGGACGGCAAGCTGGAGGCCCGCCGCGCGGTCTACTCCGGCAAGGCATTCGCGACCGTGCGCTGGAGCGGCGAACCCCAGATGGCGACGCTGCGGGCGAACGTGTTCTCGCTCGCGACGCCGGACACCTCCCGCGCCGCGAAGACCGTCGCGCGCACGGTCGACGCCGCTTCGCGGGCGAAGGTCACCGCGGTCAACGCGGCGGCCGGCGGCAAGCTGGAGCTGACGGAGGCTCAGACGATCGTCTCCGGCGGCCGCGGCATGAAGGGGCCCGAACACTTCCACCTCGTGGAAGACCTGGCGGCGGCCTTCGGCGCGGCGGTCGGCGCGTCGCGCGCGATCGTCGACGCCGGCTGGGTCGACCACCACATCCAGGTGGGGCAGACGGGCAAGACCGTCTCGCCGAACCTCTACATCGCCTGCGGCATCAGCGGCGCGATCCAGCACCTGGCCGGCATGTCGTCCTCGCGCATCATCGTGGCGATCAACAAGGACGGCGACGCGCCGATCTTCAAGGTCGCCAACTACGGCATCCTCGGCGACGCGTTCGAGGTGATGCCGAAGCTGACCGAGGCCGCGAAGGCGTACTTCGCCGCCAAGGGCTAGGCCGATGGCCGAGCGCGACGTTCTCGAGACGGACGTCCTGGTCGTCGGTGGCGGGCCCGCCGGGCTCGCCGCCGCGATCCGCTTCAAGGACCTGCTCGACGCCCACAACGCGAAGGCCGGCTCGAAGCTCGAGGCCTCCGTGATGGTCGTCGAGAAGGCCGCCGAGTTCGGCGCCCACAACCTGTCGGGCGCCGTGCTCGACCCGGTCTCGCTGCAGGAGCTCTGCCCCGACTTCGACGCGAAGAACGCGCCGGTGTCGACCCGGGTCACGGGCGACCGCGTCTACTTCCTGACCGAGAACCGCTCGTTCCGGCTGCCGATCGTGCCGCCGCCGCTGCAGAACCACGGCAACCGCATCATCAGCCTCAACCAGCTCGTCAAGTGGCTGGCCGGCGAGGCGGAGAAGCGCGGCATCGACCTGCTGGCCGGTTTCCCGGGCGCCGAGGTGCTCTACGAGGGCGACCGCGTCGTCGGCGTGCGCACGGGCGACAAGGGCATCGACAAGCACGGCAACAAGAAGGGCAACTTCGAGGCCGGCGTCGACCTGCGGGCGAAGATCACGATCCTCGCCGAGGGCGCCCGCGGCAGCCTGACCAAGTCGCTCGTGCCGCGGCTCGGCCTCGACAAGGGCCGCCACCCGCAGGTGTACTCGATCGGCATCAAGGAGCTGTGGGAGGTGCCGAAGGGCACGCTGCCGCGCGGCGAGGTGATCCACACCGCGGGCTTCCCGCTGGAGGAGGACACCTTCGGCGGCGGCTTCATCTACGGCTTCACCGACACCCTGGTCTCGATCGGCCTCGTCGTCGGCCTCGACTACAAGGACCCGCTGCTCGACCCGCACGGCCTGTTCCAGCGCATGAAGCAGCACCCGCTGGTGAAGCCGCTGCTGGAGAAGGGCACGATGGTGCGCTACGGCGCGCGCACGATCGGCGAAGGCGGCTGGTACTCGATCCCGCGGCCGTACGCCGACGGGGTGATGCTGATCGGCGAGGCCGCCGGCTACCTGAACCCGGCACGGCTCAAGGGCGTGCACCTCGCGCTCAAGACCGGGATGCAGGCCGCCGAGACCGCGCTCGAGGCGCTCCTGGCGGACGACACGTCGGCGGCGAAGCTGAAGGCGTTCGACGACCGCGTGCGCAGCTCCTACGTGAAGGACGAGCTGTGGAAGACCCGCAACTTCCACGCCGCCTTCAAGAACGGCCTGTGGTTCGCGCTGCCGCAGCTCGGGCTGCAGGAGATCACCGGCGGCCACGGCCTCGAGGACCCGCTCGAGCCCTCCGCCGGCTACGCGGAGATGCAGACGCTGGCCCGGTACTGGGGCGGCGGCCTGGGCAAGGACTCGTTCGAGCGCCCGAAGGCCGACGGCAAGCTGACCTTCGACCGGCTGACCGACGTCTACAACTCGGGCACCAAGCACGACGAAGACCAGCCGGCCCACCTGCACGTCGCGGACCCGAACATCTGCGAGACGCGGTGCAAGGAGGAGTTCGGCAACCCCTGCGAGCGGTTCTGTCCGGCTGCGGTCTACGAGATGGTGCCCAAGGGCGACGACCCGAAGCAGGAGCGGCTGCAGATCAACTTCTCGAACTGCGTGCACTGCAAGACCTGCGACGTGATGGACCCGTACCAGATCATCACGTGGGTGACGCCGGAAGGCGGCGGCGGTCCGCGCTACGACGACCTCTGATCGCGTGAAGGCGGCGCGCGGGGGCGGGCGATGAGCGCGGCCCCGCGCGTCGGCCTGTTCGACCACCCGGCCTTCCTGGAGCACGACACGGGGCCGGGGCACCCCGAGCGCCCCGAGCGCCTCGTGGCCTTCGATCGAGGCCTGCGCGAGGCGGGCCTCGATGGCCGTCTGGCCCACCGCCAGCCCCGCGAAGCCGATGCCGCGGACGTGCTTCGAATCCACTCCGACCGCCACCTGCTCGACCTCGAGGCGGCGCGCACGGCCCGCGTCGCCTTCGACCCGGACACGCCGGCCGGTCCGCGATCGCTCGAAGCGGCGCTGCTCGCCGCGGGTGCCGTGACGGAGGCCGTCGACGCGCTGCTCGACGGCGAACTCGACAGCGCCCTGGTCGCGGTGCGCCCGCCGGGGCATCACGCCGAGCGCGATCGGCCGATGGGTTTCTGCCTGCTCGGCAACGTCGCGATCGGCGCGGCCCACGCCCTGGCGCGCGGGCTCGACCGGGTCGCCGTCGTCGACTGGGACGTGCACCACGGCAACGGGACCCAGCACGCCTTCGAGTCCGACCCCCGGGTGTTGTTCGTCTCCTCGCACGCGTGGCCGTTCTACCCGGGCACGGGGGCGCTGGGCGAGATGGGGCAGGGACGCGGGCGCGGGTTCACCGTCAACCTGCCGCTGCCCCAGGGCTGCGGCGATGCCGAGTACGGTGCGCTCTACGAGGACCTCGTCGGGCCGGTCGTCGAGTCCTTCGCGCCTCAACTCGTGCTCGTGTCGATGGGCTTCGACCCGCACGCGGACGACCCGCTGGCCGGGATGCGGGTCTCGGCCGCGGGTTTCGGCAGGCTGGCCCGTGCCTGTCTCGCGGCGGCAGCTCCCGCCGGGGGACGGGTGGCGTTCGTGCTCGAGGGCGGCTACGACCTCGACGGCATCGCCGGCTCCGCGGCGGAGGTGGCACGGGCCGCGCTCGGGGAGGGGGAGTCGACCTCGCCACCCGCGATCGACAATCGCGGTGCCGCGCTGCTCGCGGCGCTGCGCAGCGCCCATTCGGGGCACTGGCCCGTCCTGCGCTAGCATTCACGGTTCGAACGGCAACCAGGACGGACACGAGGGCGATGAGCGACTACGATTTCGAGGCGATCGAGGCGCGCTGGCAGAAGCGCTGGCAGGACGAGGGCACGTTCGAGGTCCGCGAGGACGCGTCGCGGCCGAAGTTCTACTGCCTCGAGATGCTGCCGTACCCGTCCGGCGACATCCACGTCGGCCACGTCCGCAACTACTGCATCACCGACGTGATCGCGCGGGTCAAGCGGATGCAGGGCTTCAACGTGCTGCACCCGATCGGCTGGGACGCGCTGGGCCTGCCGGCCGAGAACGCGGCGATCAAGCGCGGCACCCACCCGGAGGCCTGGACCCGCTCGAACATCGCGGGCATGAAGCGGCAGCTCATGCGGATGGGCTTCAGCTACCCGTGGAGCCGCGAGATCGCCACCTGCGACGCGGACTACTACCACTGGAACCAGTGGACGTTCCTGCGCATGCTGGAGCGCGGCATCGCCTACCGGCAGAAGGCGCCGGTCAACTGGTGCCCGTCGTGCCAGACCGTGCTGGCCAACGAGCAGGCGGAAGGCGGCACCTGCTGGCGTTGCAAGAGCGCGATCCAGGAACGCGAGATGGACCAGTGGTTCCTGCGCATCACGGCCTACCAGGACCAGCTCCTCGAGGACATGGACGGCCTGACCGAGTGGCCCGACCGGGTGCTGGTCCAGCAGAAGAACTGGATCGGGCGCTCGCCGGGCGCCCACGTCGACTTCGCGGTGGAAGGCGAGGCCGAGCCGATCCGCGTGTTCACGACCCGCGTCGACACCATCTGCGGCGCGACCTTCCTGCTGCTGGCCCCCGAGCACCCGCGGGTCGACGGCCTGATGCGCGACGCCGACGCCGGGGCGAAAGAAGTCGTCGCCCGCCTGCGCAAGCAGGACCGGCGCGCGCGGCTCGCGGGCCAGGTCGACAAGGAGGGCGCCTTCACCGGCCGTCACGCCGTGAACCCGTTCAACGGCGAGCGGGTGCCGATCTGGGTCGGCAACTTCGTGCTGATGGGCTACGGCACGGGCGCGATCATGTCGGTCCCCGCCCACGACCAGCGCGACTTCGAGTTCGCGCGCCAGTACGGGCTCGACGTGCGCGTCGTGATCCAGCCCGAGGGCGAAGCGTTCGACGGCGCCACTGTGGCCGAGGCTTACTCGGGGCCGGGGCGGCTGGTGAACAGCGGCGAGTGGAACGGCCTCGAGTGGGAGGCGGCCAAGGAGAAGATGGCCGCCCACGCCGAGGCGAAGGGCTTCGGCAAGGCGACGATCACGTACCGGCTCAAGGACTGGCTGATCAGCCGCCAGCGCTACTGGGGCACGCCGATCCCGGTCGTCTACTGCGACCAGTGCGGCATGAAGGGCGTGCCGGACTCCGAGCTGCCGATCACGCTGCCGCCCGACGCCCCGTTCACCGGCGAAGGCGGCAACCCGCTGGAGAAGGTCGACTCGTTCGTGAAGGCGAAGTGCCCGTCGTGCGGCGGCCCCGCCCGCCGCGAGACGGACACGATGGACACCTTCGTCGACTCGTCCTGGTACTTCTACCGCTACTGCTCGCCGAAGCACGCGGACGGCCCGTTCGACCCGAAGGCCGTGGCCCACTGGTTCCCGATCGACCTCTACGTCGGCGGCATCGAGCACGCGATCCTGCACCTGATCTACTCGCGCTTCTGGACCAAGGTGCTGCGCGACCTGGGCCTCGTCAGGGACGCCGAGCCCGTGACCCGGCTGTTCCCGCAGGGCATGGTCCACTGGAAGGGCGAGGTGATGTCCAAGTCGAAGGGCAACACCATCGCCCCCGACGACGTCAACGCCCGCTACGGCGCCGACACGCTGCGGCTGTACGTGCTCTTCGCGGCGCCGCCCGAGGACTCGCTGGAGTGGAGCGAAGACGGGATCGAGGGGCCGCACCGCTTCCTGCTGCGCCTGGTGCGCCTGGTCGCCCGCCACGGCGAAGCCCTCCGCGCGCTGGCGGGGCGGGCGATGCCCGCCGAGCTGCCCGCCGCCGCCCGCGACCTGCGCCGCCGCACCCACCAGACGATCGCCAAGGTCACGGACGACGTCTCGAAGCGCCTGCAGCTCAACACGGCCGTGGCGGCGCTGATGAAGCTGTCGAACGAGATCCACGCCGCGGAGCCGGTGCTGCACGAGGACGCCGCCGGCCGCTTCGCGCTGCGCGAGGCCGTGGTCACGCTCGTCCAGCTCCTGAACCCGTTCGCGCCGCACGTCACGGAGGAGCTGTGGGAGCGGCTGCAGCCCGCGGGCACCGCTCCGCTGGTCGACACGCCGTGGCCCGTGGCCGATGCCGCGGTGGCCCGCGAGGAGACGGTCGAGCTGGCCGTGCAGGTCAACGGCAAGGTGCGCGGCCGCATCAGCGTCGCCGCCGGCACGCCGGAGGAGGCCATCCGCGCGGCGGCGCTCGCCGAGCCGCGGGTCGCGGAGCAGGTCGCGGGCAAGACGGTGCAGAAGGTGGTGGTGGTGCCCGGGCGGCTGGTCAGCGTGGTGGTCAAGTGAAGCGCCGCGCGGCGCTCGGCTTGCTCGGCGGGGGACTTGCCGCGGGCTGCGGCTACGGGCTCGTCGGTCGCGGCGGCTCCATCGACCCGACCATCAAGCGGCTCGGCGTGCCGCTGTTCAAGGACGCCACCGGCCGCCCGGGGCTCGACCAGAAGATCACTGCCCGCGTGATCGAGGAGTTGCTCAAGCGCGGGTCCGGAGTGGACGTCGTCCAGGACAAGGCCGGCGTCGACGCCCTCGTCGAAGGCGAGCTGACCGGGTACCAGGTCGTGCCGGTCGGCTTCGAGCAGGGCAGCGGCGGCACCACCCAGGCCAGCCGCTACACGATCGTGCTGACGGCGCGCGTGCGCTACACGAAGACCGGCGTCGACGAGCCGCTCTACGAGAACGCGGGCTTCCAGTTCCGCGACGAGTACGACATCAGCGGCGACCCCGCGGACTTCTTCGACCGCGAGACGCAGGCGACGGAGCGCCTCGCGCAGCAGTTCGCGCGCGCCCTGGTCGCCACCATGCTCGAGGCGTTCTAGCCCCTTGGCCGCCCGTGGCGCGGCACCGGCCGCCTTCCTGCACCTGATCCACGGCGACAAGGACCGGTTCGACTCGTTCCTCGCGGAGCGTGCGCTGCAGCGGGTGCTCGGCCAGTGGCTGGGCCCGGACCCGCCCCCCGACGCCATCGTCACCTTCCGCGGCGAGGAGCGCGCGACCTGGCCCGAGATCGCGGACGCGCTCCGCTCGGGCTCCCTGTTCGCCTCCAGGCGGGTCGTCGTGGTGCGCCGCGCCGAGGCCGTGACGGACGACGCCGAGGCGCTGCTGGCAGCGCTCGACGCCCCCGGTCCTGGCAACGCCCTGGTGGTGATCGCCGCGAAGACCGACAAGCGCCTCAAGCTCTGGAAGGCGCTGTACGAGCGGGCGACGGTTCACCCTGCTCTGCCGCTCAAGGAAGGCGACGTGCGCGCGGAGCTGCGTGGCGAGCTGGCGCGGCGCAAGCTTCAACTCTCGCCGGACACGATCGAAAAGCTGATCGCCCGCGTGGGACAGGACCTCCGACGCCTGATGGGGGAGGTGGAGAAGCTGGAGCTGCTCGCGGACGGTGGACGGCTCTCGGCGGAGGAAGCCGCGGCCTCGCTCGGCCGGGCGATGGGCCGCCCGCCCTGGCTGCTGGGCGAGGCGGTGGGGCGGCGCGACCTGACCACGGCGCTCGAACTGGTCGAGGAGGAACTGGACCTGCGCGAGTACCCGCCGCTCCTGCTGGGCCGGATCTACTCGGCGCTGCGGGGGCTGCGGGCAGCCCGCGCGCTCGGGCTGCGGGGGATCGGGACCGAGCACGCCCAGCTCCTCGGCGTGCTCCCGTTCAAGGTCAACGAGGTCGTGGCCCAGGCCCGCGACTGGACGGACGCCCAGCTCGACGCCGCGCTGGGGGCGGCGCAGGAAGCCGATCGGCGCCTGAAGCTGGGAGCCGAGCCGCGCGCGACGCTGGCGGCAGCCCTGGTGACGGCCCTCGGGGGAGCGGGCCGCACGGCCCGGCCGGGGACGGCCGGGCCCGAAGGACGTGGAGCTAGGAGGCCTTCTGCGCCGCGAGGGCGTTGACGCGCTTGCTGAGCCGGCTCTTGTAGCGAGCGGCGGCGTTGTCGTGGACGATGCCCTTCTTCACGGCCTTGTCGATCTGGCCGACGGTCGCCGGCAGCAGTTCCTTGGCAGCGGCAGCGTCGCCCGCGCTCATCGCCGAGCGGAGCTTCTTGATCTGGGTCTTGAGCAGCGACGTGTTCTTCCGGTTGCGGGCCCGCTTCTTGAGGCTCTGCCTCTGCTGCTTCTGGGCCGACGCGTGATGAGCCAAGTCTTCCCTCCTGGGGCGCGGAGGGCCGTCCAGGCCTTTGAGCCGCGCGACAAACCGGCAGTTTACGGGCCGTGAGCCATCCGGTCAAGGACGGATCGCCCTCGCTGGCGCGGTCGGCGACGCTGGTCAGCTCGATGGTCGGCGTGTCCCGCGTCATGGGCCTCGTCCGCGAGCAGGTGTTCGCGGCCCTGCTCGGCGCCGGTCCGTACTCGGACGCCTTCCGCATCGCCTTCCGCATCCCCAACCTGGTCCGTGACCTGTTCGCCGAGGGGGCGCTCTCGGCGGCGCTGGTCCCGACCTACGCGGCGACGGTCGAGAAGGAGGGGCTGCCTGCGGCCCACCGCCTCGCCTCGCGCCTGTTCACGCTGCTGGCGGTGGGGCTGGGGCTGCTGGTCGTGCTCGGCTGGTTCTTCGCCGACGCGATCGTGGCGCTGATCGCGCCCGGCTTTGCCGACGTGCCGGGGAAGGCCGAGCTGGCGACGCGGCTGACACGCGTGATGCTGCCGTTCCTGCCGATGGTCTCGTTCGCGGCTGTCGCGATGGGCATGCTCAACGCGCGCGGCCGCTTCGGGCTGCCGGCCTTCGCGCCGGCGATGTTCAACGTGGTCTCGGTGGCGATGGGGCTCGCCCTGTGGCTGGCGGGCTTCGAGGGCGAGAGCGTGGCGTTCGGCTGGGCCATCGGCACCCTGCTCGGCGGCGCCGCGCAGTTCCTCGTGCAGTGGCCGGCGCTGCGCGCCGAGGGCTTCCGCCTGAGGCCCGAGTGGAGCCCTGCCGATCCCGGGGTGCGGCGGATCGGTGCGCTCATGGCTCCCGCCACCGTCGGGCTCGCGGCCGTGCAGGTCAACGTCTTCGTGAGCAGCAACTTCGCGTCCGAGATCCCGGGCGCGGTCTCCTGGCTCGAGTACGCGTTCCGCCTGCTGTACCTGCCGCTCGGCATCTTCGGCGTGGCGATCGCCACGGTGGCGGCTTCAGGCCTCTCGCGCCAGGTCGCGCAGGGAGACCACGAAGCCGCCGCGCGCACGCTGCGCCAGGGCCTGCGCTTCGCGCTGTTCCTGACCCTGCCCGCCACGGTCGGGCTGATGGTGCTGCGCGAGCCGATCGTGCGGCTGATCTACGAGCGCGGGCGCTTCGCTGCCGAGGACACGCGGCAGGTCGCGGCGGCGCTGCTCGTCTACGCGCTCGGTCTCTGCGCCCTCACGGCCGTGAAGGTGGTGGCGCCCGCCTTCTACGCGGCGGGGGAGCCGCGGGTGCCGCTCGCCGCCAGCCTGGCCGCGATCGCCACCAACCTGGTCGTGATGTTCGCCGCCTGGGGGCAACTCGGCCACCTCGCGGTCGCGCTCGGCATGAGTGCCGGGGGCTTCGTCAACGCCGCGGTGCTGATCGTGATGCAGCAGCGGCGGCGGGGAGGGCTGCGCGGCCACGGCATGGCCGGGGCGGGCGTGAAGATGGCCGCAGCCTCGGCCTTGATGGGCGGAGGGGCGGTGGCGGCCGCCGCCGGCCTCGAGCTCTGGATCGGCGGCGCAGGCCTCTGGCGGCAGGCGGCCGTGACTTTGGGCGGCGTCGCGGCGGGCGTCACGGTCTACGCCGGCGCCGCTCTCGCTCTCCGGTTGCCCGAGGCCACGCTCGCGGCGCAGGCGGTCCGGCGGCGCCTGAGGCGAAGTTAGCCGCGAGGTGTTGGGGGTCGTCGGAGCCGAGTCACAAATCCTTGTGGCTCAGCGCGGCGGCGTGCTAGTGTCCCGCAGTTTTCAGTGATGCGCGCCCCGGAGGTGGGACCTTGAGGAAATTCGCCCTTTTTCTGGCCCTGACGGCGTCCGGAGTCCAGGCCCAGGAGCTGCCGGTGTACGAGCAGTACAACTTCCGCGTCGAGTACCTCGAGTGGCGCCCCACGCTCAGCGGTGAAGTCCAGAAGTCCGGCGCCGCGGGCGACGGGACGCTGAGCGACCTGGTCGACGATCTGGGGATTGCCGACGAGAGGACCTTCGAGGTGCGGGCCAGCCTGCAGCTTCGTCCGGGCACCAAGCTGCGGGGCAGCTACACGCCTGTCGACTACCGCGGCGACGTGGTCACCGGGCGCAACATCCGCTTCGGCGACGTCACGTTCTTCCGGGGCACCGAGCTCTTCACCACGGTCAAGGGCGGGATCTACGCGGTCGACTTCCAGATGGATTTCGCGAAGGGGCAGTGGGGCTACTTCGGGCTCAAGATCGGCGGCCGCTTCTCGGACGCCGACGTCGTGCTGGTGGCGCCGGCCCTCGGCGACCGCGAGACGGAGCAGTTCCGGGTGCCGATCCCGACCCTGGGCGCCGCCTTCCGGGCCTACGCGGGCCGGCTGTCGATGTCGGCCGACTTCGCGGGCATCACGCTGGGCAGCCGCGGCCACATGTACGAAGGAGAAGCAGGCGTGCGCCTGCACCTGACCGACCGCTTGGCCGGCACGGCGGGCTACCGCATCGTCAAGTTCAAGGGCCAGGACGACCCCGACTTCGTGCAGTACGAGATGAGCGGCTTCACGTTCGGGGGCGAGATCAGCTTCTGACCGCTGCCGCTCCCGCGGACAAGGGCAGCGGCAGCCGGCCGCGCACCCGGATCGGCCGCGAGTATCTCGACCACCTGAGGGTGGAGCGGGGGCTCGCGGCCAACTCGCTCGAGGCCTACGGGCGCGACCTCGTGAAGCTCGAGCGCTTCGCGCAGGAGCGCGGCCGCGACCCCCTCGACCTCGTCCAGTCCGACGTCTCCGAGTGGATGATGGCGCTGCGCCAGGGTGGCCTCTCCGCGCGCTCGGTGGCGCGGTCCGTGCACGCGATCCGCGGGCTCTTCCGCTTCGCCGTGCGCGAGGGCCGGCTCGAGAACGACCCGATGGAGAACCTGCGCGCGCCGCGGGCGTTCCCGGCGCTGCCGCGGTTCCTGACCGCGGCCCAGGTCGAGGCGCTGCTGCGCGCGCCCGACGTCGCCACGCCGCTCGGCCTGCGCGACCGCGCGATCCTCGAAACGCTGTACGCCACCGGCCTGCGCGTGTCGGAACTGATCGCGCTGCGGGCGGCGCAGATCGACTTCGAGCTGGGGCTCGTCACGACCCTGGGCAAGGGCCGCAAGGAGCGGATCGTGCCGCTCGGCTCGGAGGCGATCGCCTGGGTGCGGCGGTACGCGGCCGACGCGCGCCCCGGGCTGGGCAAGCGCCAGGCCGTGGAGCTGTTCCTCGGGCGGCGCGGCCGCCGGCTGTCGCGAATGGGGCTGTGGGGGATCGTGCGGCGGCACGCCGTGACGGCCGGCGTCGGCAGCGTGCTGACGCCCCACGTCCTGCGCCACTCCTTCGCGACCCACCTGCTCGAGCGCGGGGCCGACCTGCGCGCCCTGCAGGCGATGCTGGGCCACGCCGACATCTCGACGACCCAGATCTACACCCACGTCACCCGCGAGCGCCTGCGCCAGGTCTACGAGCGCTTCCACCCCCGGGCCTGACGCCCCTCGATCGGCTTTCTCCGGCAGGGGTCCTCTGGTACCCTCCGCCGCGAAGGAAGGCAACGCAGGAAAGGACGCGATGAGCAAGAACGGCAGACATCTCTTCACGTCGGAATCGGTGACGGAGGGTCACCCCGACAAGATTTCCGACCAGATTTCCGACGCGGTCCTCGACGCCCTGCTGGCGCAGGACCCGATGAGCCGCGTGGCGTGCGAGACGATGGTCACGACCGGCCTCGCGTTCATCGCGGGCGAGATCACGACCAAGGCCTACGCCGACCTGCCGACGATCGTGCGCGAGACGATCAAGGGCGTCGGCTACACCCGCGCCAAGTACGGCTTCGACTACGAGACGTGCGCGGTGATCTCGGCGATCCACGAGCAGTCGCCCGACATCGCGATGGGCGTCGATCCCGGCGGCGCCGGCGACCAGGGCCTGATGTTCGGCTACGCCTGCAACGAGACCCCGGAGCTGATGCCGCTGCCGATCATGCTGGCCCACAAGCTGACCCGGCGGCTGACCGAGGTGCGGCGCCAGGAGGTGCTCGACTACCTGCGGCCCGACGGCAAGAGCCAGGTGACGGTCGAGTACGACGGCGACAAGCCGGTGCGCGTCGACACCGTGGTCATCTCGACGCAGCACTCCGAGCTGGTCAAGCTCGAGGCGATCCGCGAGGACGTCAAGGAGAAGGTGATCGACGCGGTGATCCCGCGCGAGCTGCTCGACGAGAAGACCAAGTACTACATCAACCCGACCGGGCGCTTCGTGGTCGGCGGCCCGCAGGGCGACTGCGGCCTGACCGGCCGCAAGATCATCGTCGACACCTACGGCGGCGTGGGCAGCCACGGCGGCGGCGCGTTCTCGGGCAAGGACCCGACGAAGGTCGACCGCTCGGCCTCCTACATGGCGCGCCACATCTCCAAGAACATCGTGGCGGCGGGCCTGGCCGACAAGGTCGAGCTGCAGGTCGCCTACGCGATCGGCGTCGCCGACCCGGTCTCGGTGATGGCGGACACGATGGGCACGGGCAAGGTCGAGGAGACGAAGATCGTCGAGGCCGTGCGCCAGGTCTTCAACCTCACGCCCAAGGGCATCATCGAGTACCTGGACCTGCGGCGGCCCATCTTCAAGAAGACGGCGGCCTACGGCCACTTCGGCCGCACCGAGCCGGAGTTCACCTGGGAGAAGACCGACAAGGCCGAGGCCCTGCGCAAGGCCGCCGGCCTCTAGTCCGTCCGTGACGCGGCGCCGCGCGATCCTCGTCGGCGCCGCGTCCCTGTTGCTCCTCGCGGCCGCGCGCGTCGCGTCGCTGCGGCCCCTGCCCGTCTCCGGCCCCGCGCCGGGCGACGGGCTTTTTCGCGTCTCGGGCGTCGTGCACGTGCACACGACCCACTCCGACGGCGGGGGAGACCCGGCCGAGGTCGCGCGCGCGGCGAAGACCGCAGGCCTCGGCTACGTGGCGATCAGCGACCACAACAACCTCGACGCCAAACCCTTCGAGGGCTACCACGACGGCGTGCTCGTGCTGGTCGGCTCGGAGATCTCGACGACGTCAGGGCACGTCCTCGCCCTCGGCCTGCGCGAGGACCCCGCGTTCCGCTTCTCGGGCGACGCCCGCGACGCCTTCGACGACGTCCGCCACCTGGGCGGGCGCGCGTTCCTGGCCCACCCGACGAACCTGAGGGCGGAACTGCTGTGGACCGACTGGGAGGCCGCCGGGGACTGGGGCGTCGAGCTCCACAATGGCGATTCGCAGTGGCGCTCGGCGGGCCTGCTGCGCCTGGCGCGCACGGGAGCCACCTACGCGCTCAACCCCCGCCACGCGCTGCTCTCCTCGATCGGCCCGGTCGACGACGCGCTGCGCCGCTGGGACGAGGTGCTGGCCCGCCGCGATGCCGCGGGCATCACGGGCGCCGACGCCCACTCGCGGGTCCCGATCACGAAACGAAGCGGCCTGCGCTTCCCGTCCTACGAGGCGCTCTTCGGCCTCGCCCGCAACGTCGTCCTGCTCGACGCCCCCCTGGCCGGCGACGCCACCGCCGACGGAGCGCGGGTCGTGGACGCGCTGGCCGCGGGCCGCGCGTACGTCGCGCTCGAGGCGCTGGCCCCGGCCGACGGGTTCTTCTTCGAGGCCAGCGCGGGAGAGCGGCGTGTCGTGATGGGGGAGACGATCGCGCCAGCGGCCGGCCTGCGCTTCCGGGTCGGCGGGCGTGTGCCCGCCGGGACGCGCCTGCGCCTGCTGCGCGACGGCAAGCTGCTGCACGAGTCGATCGGCGCCCTCGACGTGGCGTCGCCCGGGCCCGGCGTGTACCGGGTCGAGGCGTGGGTCGAGGGCTGGCCGGCGCCGTGGGTGATCGCCAACCCGATCTACGTGTTCGACGAGGCCGCCGCGGCGGCGCGCCGAGCGGCAGCCGCCCCGGCCGCCCCGGATGTCGCGCCCGACGTGGCGACCGTGATCGAAGACTTCGAGGCGGAGCCGCGCTTCCGTCCCGAGCACGACCCGCGCTCGGTGATGGCGGGAGAGTCGACGCTCGACGGCGGCGGGCCCGCCGGATCGCGGGCCGGGCGGTTGCCGTTCCGGCTCGCCGAGGTCGAGCCGGGGGCGGACGCCTGGTGCTCGCTCGTGTTGCGCGAGGAGCAGGACTGGCGCGGGCGGCAGGGCCTCGCGATGTGGGTGAAGGCGGACGGCGTCTACCGCTTCCACGTGCAGGTGCGCGACCGCAACCCGGCATCGAAGGACGACGGCACGGAGTGGTGGTTCGCGTCGGTCCGGACGAGCCCGGGCTGGCAGCGGGTGGCGCTGCCGTTCTCGCGCTTCCGCTCGATCAACCCGAACAGCGACGGCCGCCTCGACCTCGGCAAGGTCGTGGGCGTTGCCCTGGTCCTCGACAAGGGCGCCATCCGCCCTGGCACGGCGGGCGAAATCCTCCTCGACGACATCGCTGTGTACTGACTGACCGACACGGGAGTCGCGGAGCCGCTGATCGCGTCTCCGCGCTCCGCGGGGGCTACGTCGGACGACGCACCCTCCTCCGCCCCCGCACCCCCACCTAAGTCTCCAGGGTCAGCATCAGGTAGACGCCGACCGAGCCGAAGATCAGGTTGGGGGCCCAGGCCGCCAGGAACGGGGGCAGCAGCGCGTTGTTGCCGAGCGCCTCGAAGACGCCGAGGCAGGCCCAGTACACGATCGCGACGACGATGCTGATCGCGACGCCGTGCAGCGCGCCACGGCGGCCGACGACGAAGGCGTAAGGGATGCCGATCAGCGTCATCACCAGGCCGAGGGTGGGGAAGGCCAGCTTGCGGTGGAGCTGGACGCGCAGCCGGGTCACGTCGAGGCCGAGCGAGTCGAGCGAGTCGATGTAGCGGGCGAGCTGCGCGAAGCCCATGGTGTCGGGCTCGCGGTCCTCGCGGCGGAAGTACTGCGGGGGTTCGATCTGCGCCGTGCGGGCCTGCTCGAACTCGCGGTAGCCGGGCGCCGGCAGGAAGGTGCGGCGCCAGCCCCCGGTCAGCTCGTAGACGCTGCCGTTCCACGACGCGCGCCGCGAGTAGAAGCGGTCGGCGAGCTGCCACTGGCGCGGCTCGACGTCGTAGACCGACAGCCCGTAGAGCGAGGCCTGGCCCGGCTCCGGGCCGTCGACGTAGAAGTCGTAGTTGTAGAAGCGGCCGTCGGCGCCGAGGATCCAGCGCTTGTCGAAGGTGGTGCCCGACTGCGGCGGCCGGCCCTTGATCACGTTGAAGTCGCGCTGGGCCACGCGGTTGGCCTCCGGCAGCACGAACTCGGAGAGCCCGAACAGGAAGCCGCTCGCCAGCAGCCCCATGCCCAGCACGGGGACGGCGGCGCGGTAGACGCTGATGCCGCCGGCCTTGATCGCCGTGATCTCGTTGCGCCGGCTCATCACGCCGAAGGTGACGAGCGTCGTGACCAGCACGACGACGGGCGTGATCAGGTGGACGATGAACGGCGCGTGGAACAGGTAGTAGTGCAGCACCACGACGCCCTTGACCCGGTTCTGCTGGACGTCGTCGAACAGGTCCATGAACTCGGTGAGCGTGTAGATAGCCCAGAAACTGGTCAGCACGAGCAGGAAGTAGCCGAGGTACTCGCGGGCGATGTAGCGGTCGAGGCGACTGCCGACCGGGACCCCGAGCCGCGGCACCTTGAGCACGACCGTCGCCCCCGAGCGCGCCACCGGGCGCTGCGGCTGGCGCACGGCGCGCACGCCGCCCGAGCGGCGCGCCGCGGTCTCCGGCGCGGCGTCGGCGCGCGCGGGGAGCAGCCGCGGCAGCCACGCGAGGTAGTGCGCCGGCGAGAGCGGATCGAACGCCGGTTCGCGCAGGTTCAGCCACAAGAGCCCGAGTGCCGCCAGCCCCAGCACGACGTTCGCGCCCCACATCGCCATCCACGGCGCGATCATGCGGTTGTCGCCGGCCTGTTCGCCGAGCCGGATCAGCACGTAGTACGCGAAGATGATCGCGACCGACAGGCCGAACGCCGCCGAGCGGGCCTCGCGGCGCGCGCCCAGCGACAGGCCCAGGCCGAGACCGGCGAACACGAAGCACGCCGCCGGGATCGCGAACTTCTTGTGGATCTCGACCCACAGCTTGTGCGGCTCGTGGGGCTGGCCCTTGACGGGCGGGGCAGCGGCGGCGTCGAGCAGCTCGCCGAGGGTCATCTCGCGGTCGCCCTTCTGCAGCGGGATCTTGGGGAAGAACTCGTCGAAGGGCAGCGGAAACTGGCCGCTCCGGAAGCGCTGCAGCTCGTAGGCCCCGGGTTTCGTCTGGTCCAGGGTGTGGAGCTGGCCCTGCTCGAGGTGCAGCTCCACGCGCTTCGCGCCCTCGTCGATCACGAGACGCCCCTGGCGGGCCAGGATCAGCCGCGGCCTGTTGGCGACCGTGTTGTCGTGCAGCAGCAGGTCGCGCCACTCGCCGGTGTCCGCCGGGATGTCCGAGACGTAGAGCACCATGCCCGGGATCAGGTCGTCGACGAACACGCGGGCCTTGACCCCGGTCTTGGCCTTGCTGACCACGAGGTTGTAGAAGATCTCGCGGTAGGTCTGGTTGGCCTCCGGCACCGCGTAGGCCAGCACGTAGAAGTTGACCGTCGCCGCCAGCAGCGCCAGCAGGCCCAGCGGCCGCAGCAGGCGGGTGGGGCTGATGCCGCCGGCCCGCATCGCGATCAGCTCGCTGTCGGCGGCCAGCCGGCCGAACGCCAGCAGCACCCCGAGCAGGAACGCCATCGGGATCGTCGTGGCGAGAATGCTCGGCAGCAGGTTGAGGAACAGCCGCAGGACGGTCGGCAGGTCCGCGCCACGCGCGATCAGCAGGCCGGTGAGCAGCGTGATCTGCTGCAAGAGCAGGATGAAGGTGAACACCAGCAGCCCGAGGAAGGTCGGCGGCAGCACCTCGGCGATCACGTAACGGTCGAGCAGTTTCGGCCAGAGCCGCGCGCGCAGGGTCACCGCGCGCATCCTAACGTGGCGCTCCGTTTCCTTCACAGCGGGTCAGCCCGGCACCGCGAGGCGCTAGAATCCGAGGGAGAGCGAGCTGGAGCCGTCCGGACCACTCATCACGGAGAGCCCCGTGCCCGTAAGAGTCGCGTTCCTCTGGCACATGCACCAGCCGAACTACCGGGACCCGCAAGGGGGGGACGCCGTCCTGCCCTGGACCCGGCTGCACGCCCTGAAGGACTACCTGGGCATGGTCGAAGCGGCGACGACGGCGGCCGCGCGGGTCACGTTCAACCTGGTCCCGAGCCTCGTCGACCAGCTCGAGGCCTACGCCGAGGGCCGGCTGCGCGACGCGCTGCAGGATGTCTGCGACCGCCCGGCGGCCGAGCTCACCGAGCCGGAGCGCCGGCTGGCCCTGCGCGGCCTGTTCCTGGCCAACCGGCAGAACCTGATCGGCCGCTTCCCGCGGCTCGAGGAGCTGCTCGAGCGGCGCGGGCCGGAGGTCGACGAGGCATCGCTGCACCACGCGCTCCAGCGCTTCGACACGGCCGAGTTGCGCGACCTGCAGGTGCTGGCGCGGCTGTGCTGGTTCGATCGCGGCTGGCTCGAGAGCGACCCCGAGCTCGGTCGCCTGGCCGGCAGGGGACGCGACTTCACGGAAGAGGACCAGCGCGCCGTCGCCGCGCGGGAGGCCGCCCTGCTGGCAGCCGTCCTGCCGGCGTATCGCAAGGCCGCCGAGGCAGGGCAGGTGGAGCTGTGCACCTCGCCCTACTACCACCCGATCCTGCCCCTCATCTGCGACACCGAGGCCCACCACGAGGCGGCCCCGGGCGCGCCGCTGCCGCGCCGCTTCGCGCGCCCCGAGGACGCGGCCGATCAGCTCCTGCGCGCCCGGCGTCGCCACCAGGCCGTGTTCGGCCGGGCCCCGGACGGCCTGTGGCCGCCGGAAGGATCGCTGTCCGAGGCGGCGGCGACGGAGATCGCGCGCGCCGGGTTCTCCTGGACGGCGTCCGACGAGGCCGTGCTCGCGCGCAGCGCGGGCCGTCCGCTCCACCGCGACTCGCGGGGCACCGTCCACCCGCTCGAGGTGCTGTACCGGCCCTGGGTGCGACACACGGCCGCCGGGCCGCTCACCATCGCGTTCCGGGACCGCGCGCTGTCCGACCTGATCGGCTTCTCGTACTCCGGCCTCGACCCGTCGCTGGCGGCGGTCGACCTGCTGGAGCGCTTCCGACGCATCGGCGAGCACTGGGCCGGCGCGGGCCTCGCAGGCGACCCGTCGGTGTTCGTGATCCTCGACGGCGAGAACTGCTGGGAGCACTACCGCGACGGCGGGCGCGAGTTCCTGCGCACGCTGTACACCGGGCTCGCGGAGGACCCGGCGCTCGAGGCCGTGACGGTCTCGCAGGCGCTGGCCGGCGCGGGGGAGCCGGCACCGCTGCCGCGGGTCTTCGCCGGGTCGTGGATTCACGCGAGCTTCGACGTCTGGATCGGGCATCCCGACGACCGCCGGGCGTGGGACCTGCTCGGCCGCGCGCGCGAGGCCCTGGACCGTCACGGGCCCGCCGTGCCCGTGGCCGAGCGCGAGGCCGCATGGGAGGCCTACCGCGTCGCCTGCGGCAGCGACTGGTGCTGGTGGTACGGCGACGACCACAGCTCCGCGGACGACCTCGAGTTCGACCGGCTCTTCCGCCGCTACCTGCGCACGGTCTACCAGAAGCTGAAGCAGCCGGTGCCCGAGGTGCTGAACGAGACGCTGATCACGGCCCGGCGCCACGAGGTGCGCCACAGCGCCCCGACCGGCGCGGTGCAGCCGACGCTCGACGGCGAGATCAGCGCCCCGGGCGAGTGGGTGCTGGCGGGCGTGTTCCACGTGCCCGTCGCGGCGGGCGCCATGCGCCGTGGCGACGAGGTGGTCCAGTGCGTGCGCTTCGGCACCGACGGCGACCTCTTCCACCTGCTGATCGAGACGGCCCGCCCGGCGCGGGAGGCGCTCCGCGCGGGCGACCTCGCGGTCCGCTTTCCGGGGCCGCGCACGCTTCGCTACCGCGTCTCCGGAGACGGCGCCCCGGTTCGCCGCGAGGAGCGCAGCGGCAACTTCTGGGCGCCGCTGCCCACCCAGGCCCGGGCGTGTGCCGGGAGGGTCGTCGAGGTTGCGATTCCGCTGGCTGAGTTGCGCTCCGGTCCCGGGGCCATCGAGTTCCGGGTCGCGCTGCTCTCGGGCGAAGTGGAGATCGCTCGCCAGCCCGAGACCGGCCCGCTGCGGCTCGACCCCGCGGCGTTGTCCCGCGCCTGAGAGGGAAGGATGAGCACGCCGACGTTTGCCACGGCCTTCGCGCCCGCGACGCTGTCCAACCTCGGACCGGGCTTCGACTGCCTCGGACTGGCGGTGACCGCGGGCGGAGATCGCGTCACGGTGCGCCGGGTGCCCGGTTCCGGGGTGCGCGTCGCCTCGGTGTCCGACCCGCGGCTCCCGCTGGAGGCCGACCGGAACACCGCGGCGCTGGCCGCCGCCGCGGTGCTGCGCCGCACCGGGCAGTCGGCCGGCCTCGAGCTGTCGGTCGAGAAGGGGCTGCCGCTGGCGGCCGGGCTCGGCGGCAGCGCGGCGTCCGCCGTCGCGGGGGCCGTGGCGGCCAACGCCGTGACCGGCTCGACGCTGTCGCGGCGCGAGCTCGTGCTCTGCGCGCTCGACGCGGAGGCGGTCGTCTCGGGGCGTCACGCGGACAACGTCGCGCCCGCCGTGTGGGGCGGCGCCGTGCTCGTGCTGGCACTCGAGCCGCTGCGGCTCGTCACGCTGCGGGTCGCCGAGAAGCTGCGCTTCGTGATCGCGACGCCCGAGTATGCCGTCGAGACCCAGCAGGCGCGCGCCGCGCTTCCCGAGGCGGTGCGGCGCGAGGACGCGATCGCGCAGGCGGCAGGGCTCGGGGCGCTGGTGCTGGCGCTCGAGCGGGGTGACGCGAAGACTCTCGGTGCCGCGCTCGAGGACCGCATCGCGCTGCCTTACCGGGCGCCGCTGTACCCCGGTTTCGCCGAGGCCCGCGACGCAGCGCTCGAGGCCGGAGCGCTCGGCGCGACGATCAGCGGCGCCGGGCCGACGGTCGTCGCGGTCGTGTCGACGGAGTCCGATGCCGGGCCCAGGGTGGCCGAAGCGATGCGCGCGGCCTACGCCGGCGTGGCGATCGCCGCCAGCGTGAGCGTGGCGCGGGTGGACGTGCGCGGCGCGCACCTGCTGTGACGCCGCCGCGGCGAGCGCGCAAGCCGGACCCGGAGGACCGCGTGCTCGTCCTTTGTGGCGCTTGCGGGCATCGCTTCCCGGTCGAGTACCGCGGGTCGGCCTGTCCCTGCGGCGGCCTGCTCGAGGTGCGGCACTGCCCGGAGCGGACGGCCGCGGCGCTCCGGACGGTCTTCGACCGGCGCGCGGGCGCGGCCAGCCTGGCTCGTGGCCGGGTCGGCGGGGAAGTCGCTGCCAGCGGTGTCTGGCGGTTCCGCGAACTGTTGTTGCCGGGCGACGGCGCCACGCTGGCGCACCCGGAGGGCGACACGCCGATCTACCGGCGGGAGGCCGTCAGCCGCTTCGCCGGCGTCGCGGATCTGGGCCTCAAGCACGAGGGCCAGAACCCGACCGGCTCCTTCAAGGACCGCGGGATGACGGTGGCCGTGAGCCACGCAGCTCGCCACGGCGCCACCGCGGTCGCCTGCGCTTCGACCGGCAACACGTCGGCCTCGATGGCCGCGTACGCAGCGCACGCCGGACTCCCGGCGCTGGTCCTGGTGCCCGCGGGCCGCGTCGCTCCCGGCAAGCTGGCGCAGGCCGTGGCGTACGGCGCGCGCACCCTGATGGTCCGCGGGGACTTCGACGACTGCCTGAGGTTGTGCCGCGAGGCGGCGGACGAGCTCGGGGTCACGCTGCTCAACTCGATCAACCCGTGGCGGATCGAGGGGCAGAAGACGATCGTGCTCGAGATGCTCCAGCAGCGCGGCTGGCAGCCGCCGGACTGGATCGCGGTGCCCGCCGGCAACCTCGGCAACACCTCGGCCTTCGGCAAGGCGCTGGTCGAGGCGCGCGACCTCGGCCTGATCGACCGGCTCCCGCGGATCGCGGCAATCCAGGCCGCGGGCGCCAGCCCGTTCGAGCGCTCGTACCGGACGGACTTCCGGAAGCGGTACTCGGTCCGGGCGGAGACGGTCGCGACCGCGATCCGGATCGGCGACCCGGCCAGCCACGACCGGGCGGTGCGGTCGATCCGGGACACCCGCGGCGTGGTCGCGCGAGTCACGGATGTCGAGATCCTGGCGGCGAAAGCGATCATCGACGCTGCGGGCATCGGCTGCGAGCCGGCGTCCGCGGCCTCGGTCGCGGGCGTCCGGAAGCTGGTCCGCGCCGGAACCATCCGTCCCGGCGAGTCGGTGGTCGCCGTACTGACCGGTCACGTCCTGAAGGACGCTGAGATCGTCATGAAGTACCACTCGACGAAGGGCCGGGGCCGTCACGCGCCGACCGAGATCCCGGCCGACCTCCGGGCCGTGGCCCGGTTCGTTCGCGCCTCCTAGCGCCTCCTGGACGCCCGCCTCCCGGCTGCGCCCCGCGCGATAGTGCCGATAAGATATGTTATGTACGCTAGTGGAGTGGAAAAAGGCTGGCTTGGGAATGACAGTCGGCTCGCGATCGATCTTGACGGCATGACCCGCCTCCATCCCGCTCTCCGGCCTGCCGTCGCCCTCGCCGTTGCCGCCGTCACCTTCTTCGGCTTCACACAGGAACCGCCCCCGACCGCGCCCGTGAGCGCCGTAGACGGCCTGGCCATCTCCGGCTACGACCCGGTCGCGTACTTCACGGAGTCCCGGGCCCGGCTCGGAGCCGCCGAGTTCGAGCACGCCTGGAACGGAGCGCGCTGGCGCTTTGCGACCGCGGCGAACCTCGCGGCGTTCGTCGAGGCTCCGGCGAAGTACGCGCCACAGTACGGCGGGTACTGTGCCTGGGCCGTCTCCCGGAACTACACCTACCCCGCGGACCCCCAGGCGTGGCGGATCGTCGGGGGCCGCCTCTTCCTGAACTACGACAAGCAGGTCCAGGCGACCTGGGCCCAGGAGCTCGAGGCGAACATCGCCCGCGCGGACGCGAACTGGCCCGGCGTCCTGGCCGTCCGGGAGGCGCGGTGAACTTTCTCCTTGACAGGCCGGCCGCGGCTTCCTAACTTGGGCGTCACGCTCATGGAGTACCGGATGAAGTCGACTCGCCAGTTCGATCTCGCGCGCCCCCGGCCCTGTGGCCGTGTGCGCGGCGGTGCGCCCTGAGGCGTTCCTCGTCCTCGCGAGAGGCACGAGGCCTTCCGGGTGCTCCCCGGAAGGCCTTTTTCATTTTGAGACGGACTCATCGTGTCCCGGGCCGGCGGCGCCCGCTTCCCCGCCTCGAGCGGTCGGAGGCGCGTGTTCCGCGCGACGGGTTCTGACGAAGGGAGACGTGCAGTCACCACCGCCTCGAAAGCGGTCGTACGGATAGCTCAGTGGGTAGAGCAGCGAACACGGATTCGCGGGTCGCAGGTTCGACTCCTGCTCCTTCAGCCAGTCCTTGAAAGTCGTACCGCCGACCGGAGGCGGAAGCCGTGTCCGGCGCCGGCCCCCGGGGCCAGGCCACGTCCGCTCGAGTGGACGACCTCGGGGCAGCGCGCGAAGGCGTCCTGCAGGGCCGTGCGCTCGCGCGCGGCGAGCCGCCCGCACCAGGGGCTCGCCGCCGCACCGGCCCTCCACGCCCGAGGCGTGGCGCGGCCGGCGCCGCCTCCGGAAGGCGTCGTGCCGGGGGGCGCGGGGGCGGAGGAGGCTTCGTCGTCCGACGTAGCCCCCGCGGAGCGAGGAGACGCCGCAGGGCATCTTGGCGACTCCCGAACTGGGGGTGCGGGGGCGGAGGAGGCTTCGTTGCCCGACGTAGCCCCCGCGGAGCGAGGAGACGCCAGGAGGCGTCTCCTCGACTCCCTAATAAGGAGGTGAAGTCGTGATTCGGGTCGTGAAGGTGCGGGAGCACGAGCGGGCGCTCGTGTTCCGCGACAAGGTGTTCGAGCGTCTCCTGAAGCCGGGCTGGCACGTGATCGCCGACCCGCTGATGAACGTGCGCGTCGAGCGGGTTTCGGTCCGCGAGGCGTGGTTCGCCCACAAGGAGCTCGACGTGATCGTGCGCAAGGGCGCGCTCGAGAGGGGCGAGGCCGTCGTCCTCGACCTGGCCGAGCACGAGCGCGCGGTCGTGTGGATCGACGGCCGCGTGGCCGCGGTCCTGCGGCCGGGGCTGCACGCGCTGTGGAACTCGTTCCGCGAGGTGCGCGTGGAGCGGATCGACGCGCGGCCCGTGCGCTTCGAGCACGCCAGCCTGACGGCGATCCTGCAGGCCCCGGGCGCGCGCGAGGCGCTCGAGGCCCACGTGGTCGAGGCCGGCCACGCGGGCGTGTACCTGCGCGAGGGCCGCCACGAGGCGACCCTGCGCCCGGGCACGCACGCGTTCTGGAAGGGCGTCGCACGGCTGAAGGTCGTGGCCGTCGACCTGCGCGAGCAAACCCTCGACGTCGCCGGTCAGGAGATCATGACCGCCGACAAGGTCACGCTGCGCCTGAACGCCGTGGTGGTGTCCCGCGTCGTGGACGCGGCCCGGGCCGTGGCCGAGGTCGAGGACCACCGCCAGGCGCTGTACCGCGAGGCGCAGCTCGCGCTGCGGGCGGCGATCGGCACGCGCGAGCTGGACGCGCTGCTGCAGGAGAAGGACGCCGTGGCCGGAGAGCTGGCGGCGGCGGTGGGCCGTCGGGCCGCGTCGTTCGGCGTCGAGGTCGTCACCCTCGGCATCCGCGACGTGATCCTGCCGGGCGACATGAAGGAGCTGATGAACAAGGTGACCGAGGCGAAGAAGGCCTCGGAGGCCAACCTCATCACGCGGCGCGAGGAGACGGCGGCCATGCGGTCGCAGCTCAACACGGCGCGGCTCTACGAGCAGGCGCCGGCGCTGATGCGCCTGCGCGAGCTGGAGACGCTCGAGAAGGTCGCCGGCAAGGCCCAGCTCAAGGTCGTGCTGACCGAGAAGGGCCTGGCCGAGACGGTCGGCAAGCTGATCTGAACGAGGCCCGGCGCCGGAGCGAACTCCGGCGTCGGGCCGCCCCGGGCCGTGCCGCCTCACCTACAATCGGGCCTTCCCGGAGGCCCGCCCTTGAATCGTGTCCTCGCTCTCGTCGCGCTCCTGCTCGCCGGTCCCGCCGCCTCCGCGGCGCCGCCCGCCAAGCTGAAGGTCTTCGTCTCCGTCGACATGGAGGGCGTCGCCGGGGTCGTCAGCCCCGACCAGCTCGGGCCCTCGGGGTTCGAGTACGCCCGCTTCCGCGAGTTCATGACGAAGGAGGCGCTGGCGGCGGTGACGGCCGCGAAGGAGGCCGGCGCCACCGAGATCGTCGTCGCCGATTCCCACGGCAACGGCCAGAACCTGCTGATCGAGCAGTTCCCGCCCGACGTCCGGATCGTGCGCTCGTGGCCGCGGCCGCTCGGCATGATGGGCGGCCTCGACGCGAGCTTCGACGCGGCGCTCTTCGTCGGTTACCACTCGTCGACCGACAACCCGCAGGGCGTCCGCGCCCACACGTTCTCGAGCGCGCGGCTGCACTCCGTGAAGCTCAACGGCCAGGTGGCCAGCGAGGGCTCCTTCAACGCGGCCGTCGCGGGGCACTTCGGCGTCCCGGTGGTGTTCGTCTCCGGCGACGACGCGGCGGTGGCCGAGGTGCGCGCGCAACTCGGGGACGTCGAGGCCGTCGAGACCAAGCGCCACCTCGGGTTCCACGCGGCGGAGACGCTCACGCCCGCCGCGGCGTGCGCCCGGATCGCCGAGGGCGTGAAGCGGGCCCTGGCGCGACGCGCCGGCTTCGAGCCGTTCCGGGTCACGACCCCGGTCACGCTCGACGTCACCTTCAAGAACTACCGCCCGGCCGAAGTCGCCGCCTACCTGCGCGGGGTCCAGCGCGTCGACTCGCACACGATCCGCTTCGTCGGCCAGGACATGCTGGAGGTCTCGGCCTTCCAGGTGTTCCTCACGAACTACTCGCTCGAGCTGGAGCCCTGAGCCCATGCGCATCGCCGCCGCCGTCTCGATCGCCGCCCTCGGGCTCGCTTCCCCACTCGCCGCCGAGGCTCCCCCGCTGCTCCCCCGCCCGTCCGCCGAGGCGCTCGAGCGGGAGGTCTCGGGCGAGCAGGCCAAGCGCGAGCTCGAGTTCCTCGCGCGCCAGCACCGGATGCGCGCCTCGGCGGGCTTCCGCGCCGCCGCGCTCCACGTGGTCGAGCGGCTGAAGGCGGCCGGCCTCGAGGAGGTGAAGCTCGAGGAACTGCCCGCCGACGGCACGATCTTCTACGGCACCCAGCGCTCCCGGCCGGCCTGGAACCCGGCGTTCGCGGAGCTGTGGGAGCTCGGCGCGGCGCGCGCCGACGGGACCCGCGAGCGCCTCGAGCGCGTCGCCTCCTGGGAGGCCCAGCCGCTGACGCTCGCCCAGGACTCGCACTCCGGGGCGGCGCGCGCGGAACTCGTCGACGTCGGCGCCGGCACCCGCGAGCAGGACTACGCCGGCCGCGAGGTGCGCGGCCGCCTGGTCCTGACCTCGAGCCAGCCGGAAGCCGTCGCCGCCCTCGCCGTGGGCCGCTTCGGCGCGGCGGGCATCGTGAGCTGGGCCCAGAACCAGCGCACCGCCTGGTGGGGCGAAGACGCGTCGCTGATCCGCTGGGGGCACCTCGACACGTTCGCCCCCGAGGCGGAGCGCACCTTCGCGTTCATGGTCTCGCCCGGCCGCGCGCGCGGCTGGCAGGCGCGGCTCGCCCGCGGCGAGAGCGTCTGGCTCGACGCCCGCGTCGAGGCGGTGCAGCAGGCGGCGAGCTACGACATCCCGAGCGCCGCCCTCCTCGGCGCCGACCCGAAGCTGCGCGCCGGCGAGATCGTCTTCTCCTGCCACCTCGATCACCCGCGCCCGGGCGCCAACGACAACGCCAGCGGCTGCGCCGCCATCCTGGAGGCGGCGCGCTCGCTCGCCCGCCTCGTGAAGGACGGGACGATCCCGCGCCCGGCGCGCACGCTGCGCTTCGTGTTCCCGCCCGAGATCGAGGGCACGCTCGCGCTGCTGGAGGGCCGGCGCGACTGGGCGCAGCGCCTGAAGGCGGCGATCCACCTCGACATGGTCGGCGGCGGTCCGGAGACGAAGGCTGTCTTCCACGTCACCCGCGGGCCGAAGAGCCTGCCGTCGTTCGTCCACGACGTCGCGGAAGAGCTGGCGCGCTGGCTCAACGCCGAGACACTCGCCTTCGCGTCGACCGGGGCCGCCGACTTCCCCGTCGTCGCGCCCGAGGGTGGCCGCGAGCCGCTGCAGGCCGACCTCGCGGAGTTCTCGACGGGCAGCGACCACCAGGTCTACGCCGAGGGCTCGTGGCGGATTCCGTCGCTTTACTTCAACGACTGGCCCGACCGCTACATCCACACGACCGCCGATCGCGCCGCGAACATCGACCCGACCAAGCTCAAGCGCGCGGGGTTCCTCGCCGCCGCGTCCGCGCTCGTGCTCGCGGACTTCGGCGCGGACGACGTGCCCGCGATGCAGGCGAAGCTCGAGGGCCAGGCGCTGCGCCGCGCCGCGGCGACGCTGGAGCGCCGGGCTCGACTCGCCGACGCCGGCGAGGCCGCGAACCTGACCCGCTTCGCGCTCGCGTACGAGCGCGGCGTGTTCGAGTCGATGGCCTCGTTCGCGCCGCTCGACGCCGCGGCCCGCGCCCGCGCCGACCGCTTCTCGGCGCAGCTCTCCGCGCTGCTGGGCGGCGCTCCCGCCCCTCCGCCGCCGCCCGCCACCGCCGCCGAGAGGCGGGTCTACGCGCGCAACCCGGCGCTGCGCGGGCCGATGTCGGCGTTCGGCTACGAGTACCTCCCCGACAAGCTCGGGCGCCCGGCCACGGCGGCCCTGCGCCTGCCCGCCTTCGGGGGCGGCGGCTACGACTACGAGGCCCTCAACCTCGTCGACGGCCGCCGCACGGTGCGCGAGATCCGCGACGCGCTGTCGGCCATCCTGGGCCCCGTGCCGATCGACCTGGTCGCCGAGTACCTCGCGGCCCTGGCGAAGATCGACGTCCTGCGCTGACGGCGCTCAGTGCAGCTCCACCGCGGCACGGCTGCGGTGGAGCTGGAGCACTTGCAGGTCCGGGTCGGCGACGACGCGGAGCGGAGCGAACGGCAGCTCCCAGCGCGCGATTCCCGCCTGCAGCGGCGCATCGCTGCGCTCGCCCGCGGCGCCGAACGCGGCGAGCGTGAGTTCGAGGCCAGCCGCTCCTGCCACCGCGACGACGAGGTCGTGACGGCCCGGCGCGAACGCTCCGGAGCGCACGACCTTCAGCTCCAGTTCGGGCAGCTCAGTGCTGCGGAACCAGAGGTCCGCGACATGGTCGAACGCCGCAGCGTCGTGGGCTCGCACCCGCAGTAGTGCCAGCGCGTCCTCCAGGGTGGGATGGTGGGGACCGCCTCGATAGCGCTCGGTCAGCTCCCGCAGGCCGGCGAGCAGGCGCTCGCGGCCGAGTTGGCGATCGAGCATCCAGAAGGCCCAGGCGCCGCGGTTCTCCGCGGACGAGCGCTCGTGATCGGTGCCCGCGGCGAGCGCGACCAGGGGACGCTCCAGGTCGACCCGCCGTCGCGAGACGTACTGCTCCTCGAGATGCCGCGCGAACGCCTGCCTCGATTCGGGCCCGCGCTCCGCTTCGAGCCAGAGCAGCGTCGAGTAGTGCGCCAGGCCCTCGAGCAGGACGTCGGCCCCGGGCGCCGCCGCGGGCGTGAGCAGGTGCCCCCACCACTGATGCGCGGCCTCGTGAACGGCGACGATCGTCGCGGCGGGGGCACCCGGGCCGTCACCGGAGAAGAGCCCCATGCCCTCCGAGAAGTGGATGAGCGTCGGGAACGAGCGCGCGCGCGTCGCGTGATCCGGCATCACGGCGAGCCGCAGTCGCGACCAGGGGTACGCCCCGAACCACTCGGAGTAACGCCTCCGCGCCGAAGCCAGCGTCCCCAGCACTTCCGCGGCCGTGTGCCCGAGTGACGGGTGGTGGTAAACGGCCACGCCGTCGCCGTACCGCGCCGTCCAGCGGCCGGCGGCGAGGCTCACGAAGCGCACTCCCTGAGGGCCACTCTCCCACACCGTGACGCGGCGACCGTCGCGCTCGAACTCGGCCGTCTTCTCGCCCGTCGCCACGACGGACAAGCCGGAGGGCGCAGTGATCTCGAGGCGGGTGCGGAAGGGTCGCGGGTTGCCCTGGATCGGCGCCCGGGCCTGGCCGGGAGGGGCCGACGGCCCGGGTGCCGGCTCGTGCCGTCGCTCCGCCGACTCTCCGACGCCAGCCACGAAGCCGGGCACGGGCAGCAGGTGGCGGCCGAGCGTGTCGAGTTGCACCGAAGAAGGCAGCACGAACTCGACGGCCTCGACGCCGCGACGGTAGCCGTCGCCCAGGTACAGGTCGTAGTCGAAGCCGGCCTCGACCGTCGCGTCGACCGGGAGCGGCATGGCGGGGCGAAGCACGAAGAGCCCAGCGCGGTCCTCCGCGGCGATGGAGGCACCGTCCAGCGTCCACCGAATCGATCGGGCCGCGGGCCCGAGCGTGAACGGGAGCGCCCCGAGTGCGGCCGGACTCTCGTTGCGGAGTCGGTAGCGCCCTGAGACCCGGACCGTGCCGTGAACGCGGCCCGCGCTCGGGGCGTGAAGGTCGATGCGGGCGTCGAGCCTCTGGATCGTCGGCACTGGCGCTCCGGGCCAGGCGGCCACGTTCAGCCGCCAGTACTCGGCGTCGCGCGTCCGCGCCGCGCTCCCGTCGGTGCTCCGGGCGACGCCGTGCACGAGCAGTCCTCCGGCCAGGAAGGCGAGAGAGAGCGCCATGCGCGACCCGGGAGCCCGCAGCATCCCGGGGCGCGCGCGAAGCCGATCGGCCTCCCGTCGCGGGAAGCGCCCGATCGCGATGATCGTGAGCGCCACGGCCAGCGCCGTGAAGAGCACGCGGTTCAGCAGCAGCGGCTCGCGGGCCATATCGAGCGCCGGGCCCGATTCGCTCCAGCGCAACACGCCCCACAGCGGCCAGTTGGACCACCAGTCGAGCCGATCCTGCAGGTACGCCGCGGCGGTCAGCGCCAGCAGGCCCAGCCCGATCGCGATCGTCTTCGCGCGGTCGTGGGTGAACGCCCAGCCGAGCAGCACGGCCGCGCCCCAGGCCGCGAAGCTCGGAGCCAGCAGGAGGCCCCACACGAACGGGAGCGGCCACGCCGCGCCACCGGTGGAAGAGGCGAGCGCCACCAGCGCACCACCGGCGAGCAACCCCGCGAGCGCCACGTGGCTCGCGAGCAGGGGTCCCAGCAGGAGCGCGGACGTCGGCACGGCGGTGGCGTGGACCACGGCGACGGTCCGCGTGCGACTTCCGCGGTCGAGCGCGTCACTCAGCGAGAAGAGGACGAACAGCGCGCCCATCGCGGTGACGGTCGGAACCAGGCTCGTCGCAAGAAGGCCCGCGGTCCAGCGGACGGGGCTGTCGAGCACGCCGCGCGAGGCGCCTGCGTGTTCGAGGACCAGGAGGCACAGGAACGCCGCGAAGATCCACGTGCCCGGCTGACGGACGAGTTGAGCCAGTTCGGTCCGAGCCAGGACGAGGCTGGCCTCGAGCGCGCCCGGAGGGCAGATCGTCGCCGGTGGGCCCAGGGGTTGCAGCGGAACGACCGCCGCGGGTTCCCTCGGTGTCATCGCGCCCGCCGGCGCGGGTCGACTCGCCTCGCGGCCCCGAACCACTCGCTCGCAGTGCCGTATCGCGGCGACCACGATCACGGCACAGCCGGCGGCGATCACCGCGCGGCTGCCCCAGAAAGCAAGGTCGAACGGGATCGCCGCGTCGTTGAACCACGCTGCCCCGCGGTCGACCGCGAAGACAGTCCCCGAGAGCCAGCGTGCGCCCCACGGGTCGACGAGGGCGAAGAAGCCGTCGACCCAGCCGGCGAGCACGCCGGGTGGGCGCGCCGCGAGCCCGGCCAGTCCCAGCGGGAAGAGCGCCGAGGCCGAGGCGTAGACGGCGAGCGGGCTTCGTGTTCGTTCGCCGAGCGCGAAGCCGACCACCGCGCAAAGTGCGACGCCGGGGCCGACGAACAACAGCGGTGGCAGCGCGTAGGCGACGAGTGAGATCGGGCCGATCGCCAGACGCGCGCCGAGCCAGGCGGAGGCGAGGTGCCAGCTCGCGATCAGCAGCGCATGGCCGAACGCGACGGCTCCCAGGGCCAGCAGGACACCCGCGAGCTTGCCTGCCACGTACTCGCGCGCGCGCAGCGGAGTCGCGTGCAACAGCGGTCCCACTCCGGCCTCGTCGTCTCGCAGCGCGGCCTGCCCGCCCAGCAGCGTCGCCGGGAAGGTGTAGAAGATCAGGCCGGAAAGCGCCATCGCCTGGGCGAGGGCCAGCGGCGCATTGGCGAACGGCGCGACGCCGCCGACCGCAGCCTGTCCGGTGGGGACCATGGCCGCGGGGTTGACCGCGATCGTCGCGAAAGCGGCGGCAGCCGCCAGCGCCCACAGCAGGGGGCTCGCGAACTGGAACTGCGCCTCGCGCATTGCAACGGACAGAGTTCGACCGGCTGCGGCGCCGTGCTCGACCCGGGGCCCGCTCACGCCGAGGCCGGCAGGGTCCGCGCGGCGTCGTCGAGGGTGAGCAGCATGTAGGCGTCCTCGAGCGTGGCCGGCACCTCGACGAAGTCCGGCGGGAGCGGCCCCTCGGGCACGTGCAACCGCACCCGATGGCGACCCTCGAACAGCAGGTGCTGCGTGACGCGCGCCGTCCTCCGCAGCGACTCCAGCGCATCGCGCGCGACGAGGCCCTCCGCGAGGCGGCCCGGGATCGCGCGGCGGGCCTGCTCCGGCGTGCCCTCCAGGAGGAGACGACCGAAGCGCAGGACGGCAAAGCGCGGGCAGAGCATGGCGACGTCCTCGACGAGGTGGGTCGACAACAGCACCGTCCGCGTCTCGGCCAGCTCGGCCAGCAGGTGATGGAAACGCAGCCGCTCCTCGGGGTCGAGCCCCGCGGTGGGCTCGTCGACGATCAGCAGTTCCGGGTCGCCGGCGATCGCCTGGGCGATGCCCAGCCGCTGCCGCATGCCGCCCGAGTACTCCGCGACCCTGCGGCCCGCAGCGGCCCCCAGGTTCACCCGGTGCAGCAGCTCCAGGGCGATCCGACTGCGCCGGCTGCGCTCCCCCACGCCCTTGAGGTCCAGCAGGTGGCGCAGCATCGCCTCGCCCGTGAGCCGCGGGTAGAACCCGAAGTCCTGGGGCAGGTAGCCCAGGCGCGGCCACACGAGTTGCGGGCGATCGGTGACGTCGACGCCGTCGAGGACCACGCGCCCCGACGTCGGGGCCAGCAGGCCTGCGAGGATCTTCATCAGCGTCGACTTGCCGGAGCCGTTGGGCCCGAGCAAGCCGAACAGGCCGCGCGGCACGTCGAGACGGACGCCGTGGAGGGCCGCCACCGGCCCGGGATACACCTTCACCAGGTCGCGGATCTCGAGCATCGCCCGTCAGCCGCGCACGACGCGGGTGTGCGAGAGCAGCTCGAACGCGCGTTGCCGGCGCTCGGTGAAGAGCGCGAAGGCCGCGTCGATCCAGAACACCTGCAGGAGCAGCGGGAGCTGTCGCACGGCGGCGGCGCCAGCCGAGGGACGCGTGCCGGCCTCGGACACGACGCGGAGTCCGAAGAGCCGCTTGCCCGGCGTCGTGCCGAATCGGTACTCCGCCCAGGCGGTACCCGCCCAGAAGGCACACGCGCCGGCCAGCAGCGCCGCGACGACCAGGACTCCCTGCAGGTCCTCGGTCGGAGCGAGCGTGGCGCCGGCCAGCGCCAGCCCGACCGCAAGCGTCGCGGCGAGCGTCGCGTCGACGAGCTTGGCGCCGAGGCGGGGCCCGTGGGCCGCGGGCTCCAGGGCCACGGCGCCGCCGTAGGAGCTCGCCAGCGTCACCGGATCGCCGAGTCCAGCCAGCACCTCGGGCAGCGGCTGCCCCTCGCCCACCCGTTCGGCGATGTGGCCACGCAGCTCCAGCGCGATCGAGTCGCGATCGGCCACACCGGCCGCCAGCGCCGCCAGCACCCGCGAGACGTAGTCCTCCGCCGTCATCGGCCCTCCTGGTCGCGCAGCAGCCGACCCATCGCCTTCGAAAACGCCGCCCACTCGCGCCCCAGCGTCGCCAGCTCTTCGCGACCCGCCGGCGTCAGGCGGTAGTACTTGCGCGGCACTCCACGCTCCGGGGTTTCCCACCGCGTCGCCACGAATCCCGCCTTTTCGAGGCGGTAGAGGAGCGGGTACAGCGTGCCGTCGGTGATCTCGAGGGCGCCCCGGGAGCGCGCCGTCACCGCGGACACGATCTCGTAGCCGTAGGCTTCTCCGGGTGCGAGGAGCTGCAGGACGACCAGTTCCAGCGCGCCCCGCTTCAGCTCGCGGAGTGTGCTCCGCCGGCCCTCCCCGCCTTCTCCATCCCTGGTCACACGACCAATGTATGCCGAGATACCTTGTCACGCAAGGTATATTTCAGGGCGAGGGCGACGAAAGGGGGCGGGGGCCGGGACTGAAGCAGGCGGGGCTAGGCGGCCGAGCCGTCCGTCGCTTCGCGCTCGGCGGCGGCCGTGGTCCGCCGCGAGCGGTAGGCGCCGAGGGCTCGCGACAGTTCCCTCGCGACCTCGCGGCGCAGGTCCGCGGGGGCCAGGACCTCGGCTTCGGAGCCGAACTGCATCAGCCAGCGGCGTACGCCGCTCGTCTCCGCCACCCGCATCCGCAGGATCACGTCGCCGTCGGGGCGCACCTCGACCCGGGCCGATCGGTGCCACTGCCGCTCCCGAATCCAGCGCCCCTGCCGGGCCGCGAAGCGGACCACCACCTCGCGCGGCGTCCCGCCCCGCATCACGCCGAAGGCGCCGGACATGAAGCGCTCGTAGCGGAAGCCGGCCGGGATCACGAACGGCTCGTCGGTGAGCTCGGCCGAAAGGCAGCGGTGGAGCGCGAAGAGGCGCACGTCGTCGTGGCCCGGGTCGTGGGCCGCGACGTACCAGTCGCCGCGGTGGTTGGCGACGTGGTACGGCGCGAGATCGCGGGTGGCGGTGCGGCCGGTGCTCAGGCTCCGGTAGCGGACGCGGGCGCGCCGACGCTGCTGCCAGGCGCGGAGCAGCGTGCGGAAGACGCCGGCATCCGGCGTGTGGAGCGCTCCCGGGTCGAAGCTCAGGTAGTCGTGGATCTGCTCCGGCGAGACGGGCACCAGGTGCGGCAGCAGTTCCTGGATCTTGCGAAACGCGCTCTCGAGGTCCCCTTCGAACGGCGTGCCGCGGTACTGCCCGAGCACCTTCTCGGCGAAGTAGAGCGCGACCAGTTCTCCTTCGCTGAGGGTGACCGTGGGCAGTGCGCCGATGGGCCCGGTCAGGGTGTAGGTCCGCTCGCTCGGGTCGAAGTCCAGGGGGACCCGCCACTCGTCGCGCAGGAAGTCGAGATCGCGGTACGCCGTCCGCACGCTGACTTCGAACTCGCGGGCGAGGGCGGTGGCGGTCAGCGGGCGCCGCGCGCGCAACTGCTCGATCGCCCACAGCAGGCGGCGCAGCGCGGGGCGGGTCACCTGGACGGCTCGTCGGGAGGGACGGCGAGGCTGTCGTGCCATGCGAGGCGCATTTTCACCTGCCCTGCGAGGTTCCAAGGAGGGCGGCACCCCTGACATCGGTTGTCAGGGGTGCCGTGTTGGAGGCGCTTCAGTGCGCGCCGGGGGCCAGCACGAGACGGAAGCCCTGGCCCTCCGGCACCATCGCCAGCAGCCCGGGGAACACCTGGACGTCGGTCAGCCGCGAGATCTCTGCCGTGTGGGCGTTGCCGCGGTCGTCGGTGAAGCTGAACGTCATCCGGAAGAAGTCGAAGGTGCTCGAGTTGAAGTCGAAGTTGGCGCTGAAGGTCGTGGTCTGCGAGGCGCGGATCACGTTGCTGCCGAGCCCCTGCTCGATCTGCACGGCGCCCAGTTCGGAACGCTCGATCTCGATCCCGCCGCGGAAGAGCTGGAGGCGGATGAAGTTCATGCGCGCGCCCAGCCCCCCGCTCTCCGTCACCCGGAACGGGACGCGGAGCCGGAAGTCGTGCAGCGCCGAGGGGGAGATGCCGAGCAGCGCCGTGCCGTTCTGGGCCACGGTGATGCTGGAGCGGGCCGGCAGCGTGGTCGGTGGCGTCGAGGGAGCGGAGGGACTGCTGCCGCCGCACGCCGCGGCCAGCAGGCCGAAGCCGAAGGGAATCGCGAGGGTCGTCAAGAATCGTCGCACGGGGCCTCCTGTCCTGGTCCACGTCGTTGCGGACGCGGGGAGGATCGGCGCCCGACTCTGACAACCGGCGTCAGGGGTCCGCTGGCGCGATACGATCGCCCGCGTCATGGATCTCGTCGAGGAGTTCGGGGCGATCGACATCTACCTGTTCGACCAGGCGCTCAAGGGGCGCTTCGCGCCCGGCATGCGGCTGCTCGACGCCGGCTGCGGCAGCGGCCGGAACCTGGTCTTCTTCCTGCGCCAGGGCTTCGACGTCTGCGGCCTCGACCCGTGGCCGCAGGCCGTCGAGCAGACCCGCGCGCTCGCCGCGCGCCTCGCCCCGGCTCTGCCCGCGGCCAACTTCCGCGCCGAGTCGCTCGAGACCGCCAGCTTCCCCGACGCCCACTTCGACGCAGTGGTCTGCAGCGCGGTGCTGCACTTCGCGGAGAACCCGGGGCACTTCCGGCGCATGGTCGACGGCGCCTGGCGCATGCTGAAGCCCGGCGGCTTCTTCTTCGCGCGGCTCGCCTCGACGATCGGGCTCGAGGACCGCGTGCGCCCGCTGGGCGAGGGCCGCTACCGGCTGCCGGACGGAACCGACCGCTACCTGGTCGACGAAGCCGCGCTGCTGCGGCTGACCGAAGAGCTGGGCGGCACCCTCGCCGAGCCGCTCAAGACCACGAACGTGCAGGGGCAGCGCGCCATGACGACCTGGTGCGCGACGAAGCGCTGAAACGGAGACACGCATGGCCGATCTCGACCGCACGCTGACGCTGCTCGACGACACGCGTGGCCGCCTGCTCGCCGAGGTCGCGCCGATGCCGGACGACGACTTCGCGCGGCGCCCCGCCCCGGACGCCTGGAGCGCGGGTCACGTGCTCGACCACCTGGCCGTGCTCGAGGGCCGGCTGGTCCCCCACTTCCGCGCGATGGTCGCCGGCACGAAGCCGTCCACCGTCTCGCTCTTCGACCGCCTGCGCTGCCTGCCGCCGCGCGTCGTGCTGTGGCGCGGAATCCGGATCCGGAACCCGAAGATCGTCGCCCCCGCGGAGCAGCCGCCGACCCGCGAGGAACTGCTCACCCGCCTCGCCGGCTCGCGCGCGGACCTGAAGGCGTTCATCGCCGAGAACCGCGACCGCGACCTCACCCGCTATCGGCTGGTCCACAAGGCGCTCGGCGGCATCCACCTCTACGCCTGGTTCGAGATGATCGCCTGCCACGAGGAGCGCCACCGCCAGCAGATCGTCGAGATCCGCGCGGCCCTCGCCCGGGAGCGCTGACCGGGCGTCAGCGCCGCCGGGGCTTCGCGGCGCGGGGCCTGCGCTCGCGCCTGACCGGCTCGCGGGTGATCCGCACGTCGTCCTCGACCTCGCTGGTGTGGACCTGGAGCACCTCCTCGACCACCACCCGGGTGACCTTCGGGCGCCGGATCCCGAAGGTGCCCGGCGCCATCGACTGCTCGAGCATCGCGGAGAGCGCCTCGAGGAACCGCATCACTCGCCGGGGCGCCTGCTCCTTCGACTCCGCGATCACGCCGAACGGCACCGTCACCTCGACCCGCGCGGCCACGGCCTTCAACTGTCCCGGCTCGAACATCGCGTTCCTCCTCGGTGGAGCGATGATCGCCTCGCCTGCAGCCGCGGCAGGTCCGGTTCGCGACCGAGCGTCAGCCCGTGGTCCGCGAGTGCCAGCGCTCGACGACGTCGAGCCAGCCCCGGAGTTCGGCCGCGGTCGGCGGCAGCTCGTAGGCATGGTGATGGCAGGCGCGCGAGAGGGCGTGCCAGGTGCCCGAGAGTGCCGCGACGGTCGCGGGATCCTTGCGCTCGTAGTCGGCGAGGCAGATCCACTGGGCGCGCGCGTTGCACTCGTGGAGCGCCAGGCCGCGGTCGCGCCAGTACTGGTCGAGCGCCGCCTCCAGGGCCTGCCGGATCAGCAGCGCCGCGGCCCGCGGCCAGGTGCCGGCCAGCTCCCCACGGCGCGGGCGCGCGAGCAGGTCGCGTGCGGTGTCGAGCAGGAATCGCACCTCGGACGCACCGCTCATGCCGACCTCGCGAGCCAGCGAGCCAGCGCGTGCGCGTCGTTGACGTGGGCCATCAGGTCGCCGGCCACCTCCTCGTGGCTGCCCGCAGCGCACCACTGCCAGGCGTCTCCGAACGTCCGTCGCTCGCGGTTGAGCCGGTTCATCACGTCGCCGGCGCGCTGCTCGTCGTCGAACAGCGCGAGGGCGACCAGTTTCAGCCCGCTCGCCTTCTCGAGCACGGCCTGCACGTCGTCGTGGCGGTCGCCGCGGCCGATGCGGCGCGCGCGCACGGCCTGCATGGCCGCGGCCTCGATCGCCTGGCGGCACAGCCCGGGCACGACGCGGCGAGCCGCGGCGGGCGGCAGCTCGTCCGTCAGCGCCAGTGCCCGGGCGTCCCCGATCGCGCGGTCGACGGGGTCGGCGTTCGGCTTGACCTCGACGATCGAACCCTCGGCGCGGGTCACGGCGAAGATCGCGGCGTCGAGGGCCAGGCGGCGCACCGACTCCGCGAGGCGGTCGTCGTGGGTGAAGACGATCACCTGGCGCTCGCGGGCAGTTTCGGCCAGCACCCGAGCCAGGCCGTCGACGCGGGCCGGGTCCATCGACTGCACGGGGTCGTCGATGACCAGGAAGCGGAACGGGCTCTCCGGCTGCGTCGCGCGCGGGAGGAACAGGCTCAGCGCGAGGGCGTGGATCTCGCCCTGGCTCATCACGCCGAGCGCCACCGAGTCGGCGCCGTCCACGGCGACCTTGAGCTCGACCCGGCGCTTGGTCGCCGTGCCTTCGAGCACCACGTCGCGCAGGTCGACGTTGCTCTGCAGCCGCAACTGTTCCCAGATCGACCTGGCCCGCTGCCCGATCGGGGCGAAGCGTTCGGCGCGCCGGGCCGTG
>JAMQGV010000009.1 GCA_025994075.1 Vicinamibacteria bacterium | reverse complement strand
CGCACCGACACCACGTGCGCCTTGCGGTGGAACACCCCGAGGTCGAGCGCCAGCAGCGCCAGCACCAGCAGGATGAAGCCCGCGTACATCCAGATCAAGCAGTCCCGCCTCTCTGGCGGCGCCCGGGCGCCGCGACGAGGCGGGACCTTACGACACGACCTCCGGGACCGACTAATCGATACTAGCGAGGCGACGGATAGTCCCGACTGATGAATCGCGAGCTATCGGCTCCAGGCCAGTCCCAGGACCCGGGTGTCGGAGCCGAGGTCGGCCACGGTCGTGACGTCGCCGCCGCCGAGCTCGATTTCGACCAGCAGCCAGGTGTCCGGCGCCGTCAGGGCCACGACCTCCGACGCCGTGGGAGCGACGGTGGGGCCGCGGACCAGGCCGTGCATCGTGGCGCCGTTCGCCGTCATCGCCTCCAGCGTCGCCTCGTCGATCTCCGAGAGCGCCGAGTAGTCGAGAACGACGCCGGTGGCCGATGCCGTGCCGGACGCCACGTCGACCGTGTAGACGAGGTCGCCGTCACTGCTGCCGTAGTACACGGTCCCGGCGCGATCGGCCAGGCCGCCGAAGCGCCCCTCGTCGATCTCCTCCACCGCGAGGGTCGCCTGCCCGGTGGCGGTGTTGATCGTGTAGACGGCGCCGTCGAGCAGGCCGACCAGGGCGCTGCCGGCGAAGGCCAGGTCGTCGAACTCGGCGCAGAGCCCGTCGTCCGGGAACAGTGGGCCGATCTCGGACGCGGTTCCGGTGGCGGGGTCGATCTCGACCAGGACCTGCCAGGTGCACCCCAGCGCGACCACGCCGCCTGCGGAGTCCCCCGGACCGCCGGAGACCGTGGCGTAGAGCCTTCCTCCAGGCCCGTACTCGAGCGCCGTGGTCCCCTCGAAGCCCGTCGATCCGACGACGGTGATGCCGCCGGTCGCGGCGTCGACCTTGACGAGCGTGTCGCCAGCCGGCTCCAGGTCCGCGGCGACGACCTCCAAGCTGCCCGCCGTGACGCTCTCCACGACGGCGTAGAGGGTCTTCGGCACCGCGGCATCCACGTCTTCCTGCCCGGGACCGGAGAAGAGGCGGAAGGCCTTGCAGATCCGGTGCCCCTCGAGGTTGGTGCGGTCGTCGACGCACGCGGTCACCGTCTCGCCACCCATCGTCGCGGCGTGATAGGTGACCGTGAAGCGGCAGGTGCCCATCGTCTCGAGGGTGCCGTCGCCGTCGAGGTCGAAGGTGTACTTCAGGGGATCCCCGTCCGGGTCGGTGCTCCGGCACGAGTTGAAGGTCACCGTCATCGGGCTGTAGCCCTCGATGACGCTCCCGGCGGTGGCCGGGGGATTGGTGCGGATCACGGCGTTGGGGGGTTGGTTCTGGGCGTGGGCAGCGGCGGCGAGCCCCACGTAGAGAACCAGGAAGGCGGTGGCCTTGCGCATGGTCTCTCCTCGGGTTTGGCGAACGCCACCAGGAAATATAGGTCCGCGACGCGAACTCAGCCACGGTTTCCTCGCGCCCGCGGACGGAACCAGCCGAGGTCGCGCTCCAGGGTGACCTCGAGGCGCGCGAGGCCCGCCAGCCGCGCACGCTCGCTCGTCCGGGCGCCGCGATAGCTGGAGGCCAGCAGGTCGTCGAGCCCCGGGCGGTCGAGCGCGGCGCGCCACGTCAGGCGCTCGCGGCGAACCAGGTCGAAGCAGGGCGCGAGTTCGGCCGCGGCTGCGTCCAGGCGCTCGCGCGCGACGGCCTGGCCATGTGCCGCGGCGCGCAGCTCGCGCAGGTCGGCAGGGCCGGGCACGGCCACCAGCAAGGTGCCGGCGGGACGCAGCACGCGGCGCAGCTCGGTCGCCGGGCGGCGCGCCAGCAGCGTGAGAACGAGATCGAAGCCGGAGTCGGCGAAAGGCAAGCCGCGGTCGGCGTTGGCGACGACCCACGTCGCCTCCGGCAACCGGCGCGCCGCGAGGTCGATGGCGTCCGCCGAGAGGTCGACGCCGTGCGCCTGCAGCGGGCGCTGCGCGGCCAGGAACGCCAGCGCCGAGCCTTCGCCGCAGCCGACGTCGAGCACCGCGAGCGGCGCCCTCCCCGCCTCGGCGAGGGCCGCGAGCAGCCGCTCGTGCAGCGGTCGCTCGAGGCCCGCTTCGCACAGCCGGCGGCGGGCCAGCGCCGCCGCGCGGGTGTCGCCCGGGGTCTTCGAGCGCCGGTCCTGCGGCTGGAGCAGGTTGACGAAGCCGCTGCGGGAGCGGTCGAACGAATGGCCGCCCGCGCAGGCGAAACCGCGCTCCGACGCCGCCAGCGCGCGGCCGCAGCCGCGCACCGTGCACAGGAGCGTCGCGGAGGCCGTGGGCACGGCGGGAGTGTACCGAAGGCCTGCCGCCGGGCTGGACGGCCGCCGCTCCGCCGTGCGAGTGTGGTCGCACGGCAGGAGGTGACGGTTGGGAGCGGTCGCGATCGTGCTAGTGGCGTGGTTCGCGGCGGCGCCGCCGCTGCCGGCGCCCTTCGACGCGCCCGTCGCGGGCGTGGCGGACGGCGACAGCCTGGTGGTGATCCACGACGGCGGCCCGCTGGCGATCCGCCTCGACGGCATCGACGCTCCCGAGGCCGGTCAGCCGTGGGCGCGCAAGGCGCGCCAGCGCGCCGCGTCGCTGATGCGCGGGCGCACCGTGCGGGTGCTGCCACGCGACCGCGACACGAGGTACGACCGGCTGGTCGCCCGCGTGGTCGTCGGCGGCGTGGACGTCAGCGAGACGCTGGTGGCCGAGGGGCTGGCCTGGCACTACGTGCGCTTCTCGTCCGACCCGCGGCTGGCGGAGGCGGAATCGGCCGCGCGCGCCGCCCGGCGTGGCCTGTGGGCGGATGCGAAGCCGGTCGCGCCGTGGGACTGGCGCCAGCGCGACCGCGGCACGGAACCGGCGCGGAACTTCGCCCCTTCGCCCGCGGGTGCGGCGACCGGCGGCTCGGCAGCGACCGGCGCGCTCCACGGCAACACGAGCAGCCTCGTCTACCACCGCCCCGGCTGCCGACACTACTGGTGCGCGCGCTGCACCCGCAGCTTCGACTCCGGGGACGACGCCCGCAGCGCCGGCTATCGCCCCGCCGGCTGCTGTCACTGACGCTCGATCAGGACTCGTACTGAAGCAGGCGGCGTTCGCCCTGCAGGGAGCGCTCGCGGGTCAGGTCCTGGGTCACCTCGAGGGTGCCGAGGTACGCGCCCTTCTCGTCGCGCAGCGCGAAGTAGCGGATGTGGGCGAAGCGGCCGTGGAGCTCGATCCAGAACTCGGCCACGCTCTGCCGTCCGGCACGGAAGTCGGAGAGGATGCGCTCCACGACGTCGACGCTCGACGGCGGGTGGCAGTGCTGGACCAGGCGGCCGAGGATCGCCCTGGGCCGGGCGAAGACGCGGTTCGGGCCCTCGCTGAAGAAGCGCACGCGATCTTCGGCGTCGACGAAGGTGAGGTCGACGGGCAGCGTCGCGAAGATCGCCTTGAGCTGCTCGAGGCCGAGCGCCCCGGTCGGCAGCACCACGAGACCCTGGTTCACGGCCCCGCCGACCGGCTGAGGCTTCGACTGGCCCAGCATCGGGAGCGGCACGGCGCGCGCCCCGGCGGCGACGGCCGCGAACGCCACGCCGGACCGTGCGGCTTCGGCCGCCGCGGCCTCGGGCACCTCGCTCTTCGCCGCGGCCGGCGTCCAGCCCTCGCGCGGGTCGACGATGCAGTAGCCGAACTGCGGCGACTGCGCGAAGATCTCGCCCCACTCGGTCTCGGTCAGGTTCTGGAGCGACATCGGCAGCAGGATGCGCTCCTCCTTGAAGACCATCTCCTCGAGCGCGGCGAGCGCCGGCTCGGCCACGGCCTGCGCGACGCGCCGCCACTCGCCGGCGGTGCCGCCGCTCTCGGCGAGCGCCGTGCCGAGCTCCTTCAAGAGCCCACGCACCTCGTCGTCCTTGCCCCACATCACCTTCGAGGGGCCCGTGATGCCGTGCCGCTCGAGCATGGAGAACAGCAGGTGCTCCTTGCGCTGGTAGTGCTTCTCGACGTCCATGAGCCCCGCGAACGCCCTGCGGCACTCGAGCAGCCTGCCGGGGTCGGCGGGCGCCTGCGGGTCGGCGTCCGGGGGCGCCAGCGCGGCGAGGGCGGCCCGCATCGCGCGCGCCTGCTCGCGCAGCGCCTCGTTCTCGCGGCGGAAGGTGTCGACCGGGTGGCCCGGCGGCGGCGGCGCGCTCGCGCGCTCGACGAGGATGTCGCGCACGACCTGCGAGTGCAGGTCGCACATGCCCAGGATCTCGCTGGCCGGCACGCCTTCGGCCATCAGTTCCTGCTCCATGGCCGCGATCTCCGACGCGTCGCACTCGCGGACCAGCGCCGCGAGGCGCTCCTTGACCTGGGCCGGCGCGTGGCCCTGGTGCAGGTGGCGGACGACCTCTTTCAGGGTGCGGATGCGGTGGGCGCGGTTGTCGATCAGTTCGCTCATCGGTGGTCCTCGTGATTCCCGGGGCCCGGGAGAAAGATGAAATCCGAGTTCATTCTCCCGGCCGCCCGACCCCGGGGCCATGACGCCCGTCATGTGGTGCTGCCTCCGCTTGACGCTCCGGCCGATCGAGCCAATAGTCGACGGCCATGACTTCGGGGCCCGGGCGGGCCGCGGCAGCGCTCTCGCTGCTCGGCACGCCGTTCCTGCTGCTGGTGTCGACCAGCGCCGACGTCTACCTGCGCAACCAGGTCGAGTTCGACCTGCAGGTCACGCTGCTGCTGCCGTACCTGCTGGCCGGGGGCGCGGGCACGCTGCTCGGGGCGGGGCTGTGGGCCCTCGCCTCGCGCCCCGCGCTGCGGGCTCCGCTCTGGGCCTTCTACCTGGCCGGGCCGCTGTTCCTCGCCTGGGCGCTGGCGCGGCACACCGCCTTCTGGTTCGTCGCCGAGCCGCCGGGCCTCGCCGCCCTCGCGCTCGGCTGGCTCGCGGGCGCGATCGCCCTCGGGCGGCGCTCCGACCCGCGCCTCGCCGCTCCCCTGTTCGCCGCGCTCGCGGTGGCCTGGATCGCGGCCGACGGCTGGGGTTTCGCACAGCGCCGCATCCGCTTCGAGCCGCCACCGGCGCTGGCCGCGGGCGCGCCCGCCGCGGACGCGCCCAGCGTCCATCACCTCCTCTTCGACGAGTTCGACAGCGCGCTGTTCGCGCGCACGCTCACGCCCGAGGTCGAGCGCGCGCTCGGCGGGTTCACCTGGTACCGCGCCGCGACCTCGACCTCCGGCAAGACCCACGACTCGGTGCCCGCGGTGTTCGCCGGGCGCGTGGTGCGCAGCGGCGAGGATCACGCCTGGGCCGCCCTGAACACCGAGCAGTCGTTCGTCTACGGGCTGCGCCAGGCGGGCTACGCCACCCACGGCTACCTGCCGCGGCTGTGGAAGTTCGAGCAGCGGCTGTTCGACCGCGCCCGCTACCACTCCCCCGTCGCGGGAGCGCGCCACGACCGGCTGTTCCTCCGCACCTGGCTGCTCGCCTACGCGCCGGAGGCGCTGTGGGGGTTCCTCCCCGCGGCGACGGCCATGGAGCGGGCCGAGTTGCGCGCCGGACGCCACCTGCCGGCCACCGCCCCGCTCGCCTCGCTGGCGGCTCTCGACGCCGCCGCGGAGGACGAACCGCGGCGGGCGCCGCGCGGGCAGTACGTGTTCGCGCACCTGCTGATCCCGCACACGCCTTACGTGCTGCGGCGGGACTGCACCGTGCCCGAGGGCACGGTCCTGGAGCACGCGGGCGACGGCGATCCCGTCGAGCACTCGCGCTGCGCCACCGCCCGCGTCGTCGCCTGGGCCGAGCTGCTCGAGCGGCTGGGGCGCTTCGAGAGCTCGCTGATCGTGGTCCACGCCGACCACGGCAGCCACCTCGACTGGTCGAGCGGCGAGCCGGTGTGGATCCCGCCGCTCCAGCGCAAGGGAGCCCCGCTGAACGTGACGCTGCTGGTCAAGCCACCGGGGGCGACTCGGGACCAGCCATTCGCAGTCTCGGACGCCCCGGCCAGCCTGCTCGACGTGGCGCCGACGATCCTGCGCGCCGCCGGCACCCGGCCGGGCCCCGACCTTGCGGGGCGCCCGCTCGCTCCGCCCGACTGAAGGGACGCTCGGCTACCATCGCCGAGTGCAGGCCACCACAGTGCGTCCTCTGCCTGCGGAGCGCCTGACCGAGCTGCTGGCGCAGATGCTGCGCGAGGGGTGGTCCGTCGAGTTGGAGGTCACGGGCACCAGCATGTCTCCTCTGATCCGCTCGCGCGACGTGCTGACGGTCGAGCCGGTTCGGCCGTGGCTCGGCGACGTGGTCGCCCGAACGGACGCCGGCGGCCGGCTGGTCGTCCATCGCGTGGTCGGTCGTCAGGGCTCGCGCTGGCTCACGCGCGGGGACGCATCCACAGGCCTGGACCTGCCGGCCGACGACGAGCACCTCCTCGGCACGGTGCGCCGCATCGTGCGCCAGGGCGCCGAGGTGCGCCGGGGCCTGGGCCCGTCACGGGTGCCGTTGGCGTTGCTGTCGCGGGCCGGGCTGCTGCGGCCGCTGCTGTGGCCGGCTCGGGTCCTCGCCCGGCGCCGGGCGGACAGGTCAGATCAGGGAGGCGACGACCTCGCGGATCTCGGCGTGCTTGCGGAAGTGCAGCTCGTAGAGGGGCACGCGGGAGAGGAGCGCGTCGCACGCACCGAGCGCCGGTGACACGCTCTCGACGTCGAACCACGGAATCGAGGCCGTGCGCAGGAGCTGGTCGAGGGCTTGTTTCGGCGAGATCGGGACGAGGCGCGTTCCGGGAGCCTGGTGCAGGAACACGATGGCGCTGAGCTCGGCGTCGTCGTGCGATACCACGGGATGGGTCCCGGCCCACGGCGTACCGAAAGCCCGGTAGCGCCCGGCCAGTTCGCGGATCACGATCCGGTCGTCGCTGAGTCCCACGAGCCCCGGGTAGCCCTCCAGCAGACCCATCGTCGTACTCTTGCCGGCGCCCGATCGCCCCGCGAAGATCGCGGCCCGGTCTCCTCGGCGCACGCCGGCGGCGTGTACGAGCAGGCCGGAGATGTGCGGCAGCAAGCACATCAGGAGGAGCTGGTCGAGCGGGTAGTGGATCGGGCAATGCAGGCGTCCGTCGGCGGGCCGCCCGGCTCCGCAGTGGACGAGCACCGACGGAACGCCAGGGGCGAACCGGGCGAGCCATTCGAGGGGGGTGCCGGCGCCGCCCGGGCGGAGTTCGATGAGCAGGTCAGCGCCATCCCGGAACGCGCGCCAGGGCGCCTCCGACTCGAAGACCGGTCGTCGCCCAGCGAGATCGGGCCCGTCGTCGAGGCGGAGCTCGACGGGAACGTCGATGGTCGCAGGGCCGGTGGGAATCGCGCCGAAGAACGGAAGGTAGCGCGGGTCGTCGAGCACGACCGTGGTGCCCGCCGGAGGCGCGATCGAGAAGCGGATGCCGGCGATGTCGAGGACGAAGGGTTCCGTCAAGGCGCAGGCGGAGCCCCGCTGCCGGGGGCGGGCTCGACGAGTCCGATTGCGGCCAGCTCCACGATCAGCGCGAGCAGGTCCGCCTCCGCCTCCTCGCGGGTCACCTCGAAGCGCTCCAGCACCGCGTCCACGATCGCAGTCAGGCTGGTGGCTCCGTCGATCCGGCCCCACACGAAGGCCGCGACCGGGTTGAGGGCGAAGATCTGCCGCAGCGACGCCAGGGTGCCGCGGAACGGGACGATCAACGTCTCGTCGGCGATGACGCGGGTGGCGACGGTCGTGCTGCGGCGATAGACGTCGGCGAGAGCTGGCCGCGGTGCGCCACTCGCCGGCTGCTCCGGGTCCACGGCCTCAGGAGGCGTTGGTGATCTGCACGCAGAGCCCCGGGACCTTGCAGCTGTTGAACCCCTTGAAGGGGCCAGCCGAAGTCGGCAACTTGCAGCCGACCGCCATCACCTCTTCCGCGAGCAGATCCAGCCTGCGAAAGGCGGGCCGGACGTACGGCTCGCGGGGGGTGGCCCTATCCCTGTCGTTCATGCGCTCTTCTCCACCTTGACGCCGTTTCGGCCACCCCACACCAACGGCGCCCAGCCCTCCGCGCGTGCGGGCTGCGGGGGCCGGCGCGCGAGGTGGATCGCCGTCCAGCGCTCGCGCGTCGTCTCGCACACGTAGTCGGACTTCACGTCCTCGTGGGCGTTCTCCTGATAGTTGAAGCCGGGGCAGCTCGTGCAGGCCATCTGCATCTCGCACGAGTTGCAGCCGTAGCCCTCGCGTGGCTGCGTGCGCTTGATCTGCTCCAGTTCGCGCGCCCACAGGCTGGCGAAGCTGCGCTCCAGCAGCGAGTGCCGCCGATGGGTGGTCATGATGCAGGGCGAGACGTTGCCGAACGGGTCGATGTAGAACCCGGTGACGCCGGCGCCACACCGATAGAGGCTGTCCGACGGCGCGGCGGTGCGTTGCACCTGGTCGTCCCAGGCCTTGGCGATGGCGGGGTCCGCCATCTCCAGGCGGATCGCCTCGGCCGGATCCAGGCGCTGCACCAGCGGAGCCTGGTCCTGGTCGGTGAGCTGCGGGAAGATCGCCGAGTCGACCCGCAGCTTGACGCCGAAATCCTCCGCGATCTTGCGCATCGCGGGGAGCTCGTGGCCGTTGAGCTTCATCAGCACGGTCTTGAGCTGCACCGGGATGCCGTTGGCGAGCAGCTTGCGGACGCCATTCAGGCACTTGACGTACGAGCCCGGGACCTTCGTCACCGCCTCGTAGGTCTCGCGGGTGGCGCCGTACAGGCTGATCTCGACGTCCAGCGGCGGATACTCCCGGAAGAGCTCGATGATCGAGTCGCGGACCAGGTTGCCGTTGCACAGCACCGTGACCAGCATGCCCCGTTCGCAGGCGTGGCGATAGAGCTCGGGAAAGTGCTCGTGGACCATCGGGTCGCCGCCCGTGATCCCGAGATAGAGGCAGCCGGCCTCGGCGATCTCGTCGAGGATCGAGCGCCACTGGTCGAGGCTCAACTCGCGGCTTCGCCGCTTGGCGTCCCAGTGTCTTTCCTGGGGACCGAGGTAGCAGTGGACGCAGCGCAGGTTGCAGCGGCTGGTGAGTTCCAGCAGGCCCGAGAGCGGGACCCTGCGCTCGAGAAGCTGCTGCGTCATCCAGTTCGAGTACTGGACGTCGCAGCCCTCCGCCATCTTCATCTCAGTCAACGAGCTTACCTCTCGATCGGCATTGCGGGGTCTCCGAGCAGCCCGTAGACGCGGAGGACGTAGTCCGGTCTCCAGGTCTGCTCGTAGGCCTGCATGGCCGACAGGATGGCGTCTCCGATCCGGACCGGTT
>JAMQGV010000047.1 GCA_025994075.1 Vicinamibacteria bacterium | reverse complement strand
TGAGTCTCGCCGACGCGGCAGCGTCTTCGGGCAACCTATAAGCCTTCTCCGCACCAGGGGGTTCACGCCGAAACGTGCTCGTTTCACCTATGCGCCGATCGCGCGGCTGGACGGCCTCGGCGCGCTGGGCGACAGGGAGCACGCCCCGGGCGAGTGGATCGACGTGCGCGAGCTGCCGCACCTGGTCAAGCGCGCGGCCCTGCTGATCCACCGCCTCGCGCACTGAAGCGCGGGCGGCGCCGGCGCGATGCCCGCTACCGCGGCCGGCCGGCCTCGCGGTCGAGGCCCTCGACGAACAGGTAGAGCCCGCCGCACGCCGCGAAGATCACGGCCGAGATGATCGCCGCCGGCCACACCACCTCGTGATGGCCGGCGAGGTCGGACTCGAGCGCCGCCGTCAGCAGCCACATCTGCACGATCAGCAGCACGGCGATCAGGGCCAGCGCCCCGTCGAGCGCGGGCCCCGGTCCGCGCGACCCGGGTCGGGAGCCGGCGCTCACGCGTGGCCTCCCGGCCTCGCGCCGGTCTCGATCCCGGTCGCGACCAGCGTCTCTCCCCGCTGCTCGATCACGACCCGCGGCAGCGGCCGGGGCGGCGGTCCCTGCAGCACGCTGCCGTCCTCGACCGAGAAGTAGCCCTGGTGGCACGGGCACTCCAGCCGCTTCTCCGCGGCCTCGTAGTACACGGCGCAGGAGAGATGCGTGCACTTCTGGCTATAGGCGACGAAGCGCTCCGCGGCGACCCGGACCAGGATGCACGGGTCCTGCGGCGTCGGGTAGTTGAAGAGCTTCACGGCGCCGACCGGGATCTCGCTCGCGGTCGCCACCGGCGCCGCCGGCAGCGGCGGCGGGGCGCCGCGAAGCCAGGAGCGGACGGCGATCATCACGTTGCCGACCAGCATGCCCAGGCTGGTCAGCACCAGGAACTTCGAGAACTGCCGGCGGTTGACGTAGCGCTCGTCCGCCTGGTCGATGGCGAACTCGTCGCGCCACAAGGGCGTGCTGCGCCTGTCGCGAAACAGCTTCATCCTCGCCCCTCCCACATGTAGTCGACGACGTCGACCGCGACCGCGTCGCGGCCCGCCGGCGCCATCATGTGCACCTTGGTGGTGATCACCTGGTTCCCGAAGCGGAAGCGGTTGGTCGGCTGCTCGCGGCGGCCGACCTGGATGCGGTCGGGCTGGACGTAGGCGAGCGCCTGGCTCGGGCACACCGTCGCGCACATCGGCCGCTTGCCGACCGACGTGCGGTCGTAGCACATGTCGCACTTCATCATCTGCTCGAGCTGCGTCATCATCTTCGGCACGCCGAACGGGCAGGCCACGACGCAGTTGCTGCACGCGACGCAGCGCGGCTTCAGCGAGCTCTGCACGATGCCGTCGTCCGAGCGCTTGATCGCGTCCGCGGGGCAGACCTCCGCGCAGGTCGGCTGCTCGCAGTGCATGCAGACGGTGGGCGCGCTGGCGATCGAGTTGCGGCGGTCGATGAAGTCGACGTGGATCATCGACGTGCCGCGGTGGGTGTCGCACTCCGCGCAGGCGTTCTCGCAGGAGCGGCAGCCGATGCAGCGCTCGGGGTCGACGTAGAAGCCGTAGCCGAACATCAGCGCGCACCCGCCAGCGGCAGCGCCACCGGCAGCCGCTCCGGCGGCGGCTCCGCCTTGCGCAGCCGGCAGGCCGAGACCTTGTACTCGGGGATCTTGCTGCGCGGGTCGAGGGTGCGGTGGGTGAGGCGGTTGATGCTGCGCAGGCCGGCCCAGTGGTACGGCACGAACACCGTGTCCGGCCGGATCGTCTTCACCACCATCGCCCGGAAGCTCAGCTCGCCGCGGCGGGTGGTGATCGCCACCCAGTCGCCGTCCTGCACGCCCAGCGACTCGGCCAGCCGCGGGTGCAGCTCCGCGCGCGGCTCGGGGTACTGGTCGACGAGCGGCCCGATGCGGCGGGTCTGGGTGCCGGAGAGGTACTGGCTGACGACGCGCCCCGTGGTCAGGTAGACGGGGAAGTCGGCGTCCACGGGGTCGCCGCTCTCGCGCCAGGCGGGGCTCTGCAGGTGCGCCTTGCCGTCCTCGTGGAAGAAGCGGCCGCCCTCGAACAGCCGCGGCGTGCCCGGGTGGTCCTCGGTCGGGCACGGCCAGAACACGCCCATCTGGCGGTCGATCTTCTCGTAGCTGATGCCGCCGTAGTCGGCGGGCCCGCCCTTCGAGGCGCGCCGCAGCTCGTCGAGGATGTCGCCGGAGCTCCTGAACGGGAAGTACTTCTCCTTGCCGAGCCGGCGCGCGATGTCGAGCAGGATGTCCGTGTCCGTGCGCGCGTTGGGCGGCGGGGTCACCGCCTGCTTGATGTGGATCACGCGGCCCTCGGCGCTGGTGACGATCCCCTCCTCCTCCTCGTGCAGGCCGCCGGCCAGCACCACGTCGGCGTGGTGGGCGGTCTCGGACAGGAAGAAGTCGATCACGCCGAAGAACTCGAGCTTCTCGAGCGCCTCGCGCACGTAGCCCGCGTCGGGCAGCGAGACCAGCGGGTTGAAGCACATCGAGAGCAGGCCCTTGATCTCGCCGCGGTGGATGGCCTCCATGATCTCGACGGCGGAGAGCCCGGCCTGCGGGATCTCGTCGGGGCTCACGCCCCACACCGAGGCGACGTGGGCGCGGGCGGCGGGATCCGTGATCGAGCGCTGGCCCGGGAGCTGGTCGCACTTCTGGCCGTGCTCGCGTCCGCCCTGGCCGTTGCCTTGGCCCGTGATCATCACGCAGCCCGCGCCCTCGCGGCCGTAGTGGCCGGTGACCAGGAACAGGTTGATCATCGCCAGGCAGTTCTCGACGCCCTTGCTCTGGTGCTCGATGCCGCGGGCGTGGAGCCCCATCGCCCGGTCGGCCTCGCCGATCCAGCGCGCGGCCGTCTCGATCGACTGCGGCGGCACGCCGGTCACCTCCGCTGTGCGCGACAGCGTCCACTCCTGCACGGACGCGGCCAGCGCGTCGAAGCCGGTGGTGTGCTGCTCGACGAAGGCGTGGTCGACCAGCTTGGCCTCGAGGATCACCCGCAGCATGCCCATGAACAGGGCGAGGTCCGTGCCGGGCCGGACCGGCAGGTAGAGGTCGGCGTTGCGGGTGATCGGCGTCATCCGCGGGTCGACCACGATCAGCTTGCCGCCGTTGTCGCGGCAGCGCCAGAAGTAGTCGGTGGTGATCGGCGAGCACTCGGCGACGTTGGAGCCGGCGACCAGCAGCACCTGCGCCTTCGGGATGTCGTCCCACGGGTTGGGCGAGCGGTCGACGCCGAACGTCAGCTTGTACGCCGTGCCGGCCGAGACCATGCAGAGCCGGCCGTTGTAGTCGATGTGGCGGGTGCCGAAGCCGAGCCGCGCCAGCTTGCCGAGCAGGTACGTCTTCTCCGTGGTCAGCGAGGCGCCGCCGTAGATCGCGATCGCGTCCTTGCCGTGGCGGGCCTGGATGTCCGTCAGCCGCGACACGACGGTGTCGAGCGCCTGGTCCCACGACGCCTTGCGGAAGCCCCCCTCGGCGCGGATCAGCGGGTCGAGCAGGCGATCGGGGTGGGCGTTCTGCAGGTAGCGCCGCACGCCCTTGGGGCAGAGCATGCCGCGGTTGAACGGGAACTCCTCCCACGGCTCGAAGCCGACTACCTGGTTGTCGCGCACCTTGAGCCGGATGCCGCACTGCTGGCCGCAGAAGCAGCAGTGGGTCTCGACCAGGGCGTGCGGGCGGCGCGAGTTCTCCTCGTACCCGCCGGGCGGCGCGTCGTGGCGGTGCGGCCCGTACTGGCGCGCCAGGTCGTCGAGTGATGCGGGGGGCCTAGCCACGCGCTTCCTCCTTCATCCGCAGTTGGGCGGAGGCCAGCGACACCCGCTTGCAGCGCGGGCAGAGCGCCTGCCAGTGCCCGGCCGGTCCGGGCGTCCGGTAGTCGAAGCCGAGCTCCGGCAGGATCCGGCGCAGGTCCTCGACGTGCATCAGCGACGCGAACGCCTCGCCGCAGCGGACGCACAGCGCCTGCGGGCCGCTTGCCCCCGCGTCCTGGTAGAGCTTGACGCCGAGCTGCGCGGGCCGCTGGAAGATGTGGAAGAACTTGCCGAACGGCAGGTACAACAGGGCCGTGATCACCGTGATGGCGTGCAGGATCGAGAGGAAGCCGTAGAAGCTGCCGCGCAACCACATCGTCGACACCGTCAGCGCCAGGCCCGTGACCGAGATCGCGAACAGCAGCACCAGCGGGAAGAAGTCGTTGCCGAACGACTGCACGGCCTGGGCGCCCTTGTCCCGCATCCGCCGCCACAGCGAGAGCGCGATGCCGGCGAGCACCAGCACGGCGCTGACGTCGAGGCCGTGGAAGATCAGCCAGGCGAGCGCTGTCTTCAGCGGGAACGAGGCGACGGGGAAGCCGAACACGTAGGTCACGTAGGTCATCTGGTCGCCGGCGGCGCTGCCGAAGTGGACCCAGCCGAAGACCAGCGGGAACGTGATGGCGACGGCCAGCAGGCAGCCCCAGAACAGCAGCTGGTGCATCAGCCAGCGCAGGCGCGAGCGCTCGCCGATGAAGCGCTGCGCGAGCAGGTGGGAGACCGCGAGCGGCGCCAGGCGCAGGGCGCTCTGCACGTAGCCGCGCTGGCGCACCAGCTCGAAGCCCCGCTGCCAGTAGACCCGCGTCGGCGGCTTGTTGAGCCACACCGTGTAGTGGTACACGACGCCCCAGGTCGCGAACACGACCGCGAACGTGTAGATCACCAGCGCGGGGTCGAAGTTCTGCAGCTTGCGCGAGCCGACGAAGATCGCGGCCACCAGCAGGCCCGTCCACAACGTCGCCCAGGTGCCGGCGCGCAGCAGGTCGGCGGTGCGCCGCAGCTCCTCCGGCACCTCCAGCTCGGAGCGCTCCTGGTCGCGCAGGAACACGCGGCTGTTGAGCGCGCCCAGCGCCGCCGCCGTGGCGGCGAGCAGCACGTAGCCGGGCCACACCACGCCGAGCTGGTCCTTGAAGAAGCCGAGCAGCAGCGGCGGGAAGAAGCCGCCGAGGCCGCCCATCGCGCCGACCAGGCCGGTGACGGTGCCGGTGGCGCCCGGGAAGTACTGCGGCACGAGCTTGAACACCGCGCCGTTGCCGAGCCCGAGCAGCGCCGCGCAGCCGAGCGCTCCCACGGTGAACGGGATGATCGAGGGCCAGGCGAGCAGCAACGCGAACGGCACCACGCCGTAGAAGACGCCGCGCAGCACGCGCGCGCCGCCGATGCGGTCTGCGAGCCAGCCGCCGACCGGGCGCAGCGCCGTCGCCAGCACCACGAAGCCGGCGGTGCGGAAGCCCGCGTCGCCGGCCGTGAAGCCGAACGTGTCGCGCAGCAGGACGGGCAGGTAGATGGAGAAGGCGACGAAGCCGCCGAAGGTCAGGAAGTAGAACGCCGACAACGCCCACGCCAGCTTCTCGCGCCGCAGGATGCCGAGCGCCACCGCCAGCGTCGCGGGCGGCGTGCGCGGCACGGCGTCGCGGGCGGCGACCGCGAACACCAGGCCCCAGACGGCGAGCAGCGCCGCCACGCCGTGGAACACGGCGTCGCGGCCGACGACGCCCGCCAGCACCGGCGCCAGGAACACGGCGGCCGACTGCCCGAGGTTGCCGGTCCCGTAGATCCCGAGCGCCGTGCCCTGCTCGCCGGGCTGCGCCCAGCGCGAGGCGTAGGAGACCCCGACGGCGAAGGAGGCGCCTGCGAGGCCGAGGAAGAGGGCGGTGACCAGGAGCTGCTCGTAGGACGCGGCCGCAGGCGTCAGCGCGACGGGGACCGCCGACACCAGCATCAGCACCGTGAACACGATGCGGCCGCCGAAGCGGTCGGCGAGCAGGCCGACGGGCAGGCGCGCTAGAGCCCCGAGCAGCACGGGCACGGCGACCAGGAACCCGGTCTGGGTCTGGCTCAGGCCCAGCTCCTCGCGGAAGCGGGGCGCGAAGGCGCTGATCAGGCCCCACGCCGCGAAGCAGATCGCGAACGAGAGGGTAGCGAGTGCGATGTGTCCTCGTGAGCGAACCTCCACGAGCGCCCCCTTCTTCTTTCTTGGAATGCCCGAGGGTACACCGGCTGCCCCGCCTGTCGCACGTGCGGCTTGACCGTCGGGCGGGGCGGGGAGCACTCTGCGCCGCGACATGTCCGTGCACCTGACCGCCTGCCCGCGCAACTGCTACTCGACGTGCTCCCTGCGGGTCACGGTCGAAGGCGGCCGGCTGGTCCGCATCGAAGGGGCGCCCGAGAACCGGGCCACGGCCGAGGGGCCGTGCCTCAAGGGGCTGGCCTACGTCGAGCGCGCGCACTCGCCGCAGCGGATCGTCGAGCCGCTGCGGCGGCAGCCGGACGGGTCGTTCGCGGCGATTCCCTGGCCAGAGGCGATCGAGACGATCGCGGCCCAGCTCGCACGGCTGCGCGCGGCGCACGGGCCGCAGACCGTCCTCTACTACTCGGGCAGCGGCACGAAAGGCCTGCTCAACGGCTTCGGGATGGCGTTCTGGCGCCTGTTCGGCGGCTGCACCACGACCTACGGCGACCTGTGCTGGCCCGCGGGGCTGGAGGCGACGCGGCTGACGCTCGGCGTCAACTCGCACAACGCGCCCTGGGACCTCGAGCGCGCGCGGTTGATCGTGTTGTGGGGCAAGAACGCCGCCGAGACCAACGTCCACCAGCTGCCGCACGTCGACCGCGCGCAGGCTGCGGGCGCGCGGGTCGTGGTGATCGACCCGCGGCGCACCGAGACCGCCGAGCGCGCGGACCTGCTCGCGCAACTGCGGCCCGGCACCGACGGCGCCCTGGCACTCGGTCTCGGCCACCTGCTCGTCCGCGACGGCCACGTCGACCACGCGTTCGTCGAGCGCCACGTGAAGGGCTTCGACGAGTACGCGAGCGCCGTGGGGGAGTGGACGCCCGAGCGCGTGGCGGCGATCACGGAGCTGCCGGTGGCGACGATCGAGGCGCTGGCACGGCTGATCGGGACCGTGCGGCCGATGACGATCGTGCCCGGCTTCGGCATGCAGCGCTTCACCAACTCGGGCCAGTCGATGCGGGCGATGCTGGCGCTGTGCGCGATCACCGGCAACCTCGGCCGGCCCGGCGCGGGCTGGATGTACGCGAACCTGCAGACCCAGGTCTTCTCGCCGGTGAAGGACCCGATCGACTGTTATCCGCCGGAGGTTCCCGACGGCGTCGTCCGCGTCTCGCTGTCGACGGCGCGGCTCGGCCGCGACATGCTGGCGACGGCCGACCCGCCGCTCACGTTCGCCTGGGTCGAGCGCGGCAACCCGATCCCGCAGAACCCCGAGACCACGCGCGTGATCGAGGCCTTCCGCCGGCTGGAGTTCCGGGTCGTGGTCGAGGAGTTCCTGACCGACACCGCGCGCGAGGCCGACGTCGTGCTGCCGGCGAAGAACCTGTTCGAGCAGACGGACGTGATCGGCGCCTACTGGCACCCGTACCTGCAATTGCGGCCGAAGGTGCTGGAGCCGCCGCCGGGCGTGAAGCCGGAGACCGAGATCTACCGCGCCCTCGGCCGCCGACTGGGGCTCGACGAAGAGCGGCTGGGCACGGTGCCGCTGCTCACCCGCGAGGGCGAGGTCGAGATCGCCAAGCGCATCGAGCGCGGCAAGAAGGCCGTGCTGCGGGTCATCTCCCGCAC
>JAMQGV010000008.1 GCA_025994075.1 Vicinamibacteria bacterium | reverse complement strand
CTCGGCTCGCTCCGGTGGGGCGATGTGCACACGTCCGTATCCCATGCCTGAGATACGAGAACAAACGATTTCTGTTCCACGCTAACGAACCACTAGTCCACCAGCAGGTGGCGGTGCTGGCGGTACTCCGCCACGAACAACCGCACGATCAGCGGGTCGAAGGCGGTGCCTGCGCCCTCCTGCAGGCGCTCGAGCGCCTGCTCTGGGGTGAGCGACGGCTCGCCCGGGCCCGCGGGCTGGTGGGTCATGCCGTCGAAGGCGTTGGCGACGGCCACCACCCGCGCCCCGCGCGGGATCTCCTCGCCGGCGAGCCCCAGCGGGTAGCCCGTGCCGTCCCAGCGCTCGTGGTGGCCGTGCACCGTCGACAGCAGGCGTTCGAAGCGGGTGATCGGCCGCAGCAGCTCGAGGCCCAGCCGCGGGTGCTCGCGCATCACCCGCTCGCTCTCCTCGCTCGGCGGGCCGTCGAGCACCTCGGCCGGCAGGTGGATCTTGCCGATGTCGTGCAGCAGCGCGCCGAAGTGCAGGTCGCGGCGCTCGTCGTCGCTCATCCCCAGCCGTCGCGACACCATGTCGGAGAGCGCAGCGACGCGGCGCGAGTGACCGCGACCGCTCTGGTCGACGCGGTCGAGGATCGACACCAGCAGCGCCGAGACGTGGGTGAAGAAGTTGTCGGCCTGCTCCAGGGCGCGTGTGCGGTCGAGGGCGACCGCCGCGATCCGGGCCAGGCCGCGCAGCAGCAACTGGTGCTGGGCGTGGAACCCGTCGCGGCGGCCGGCGACGATCAGCGCGCCCTGGATCGAAGCGTGGTGCAGCGGCACCGCCAGCCAGCCGGGCTTGGCGGAGGGCAGCGCGTCGCAGCGCCGCGAGTAGCGCGGGTGGGCCTCGGCGGCCTCGACGCAGACACCCTCGTCCGACTCGGCGGCGAGCGTCGCGAGGCCCTCGCCGGGGGTCAGCCGCACGCCGCGCACGCCCTCCGTCGCGTCGCCCGCGACCTCCTCGATCAGCACCTCGCGCCCGGGGCGGAAGAGCTGGACCCGCACCCGCTCCGCGCCGGTCAGGCGCCGCGCCGCGTCGACGACCATCTCCAGCAGCCGATCGGCGTGCTCGGCGCGCGCGATGCCGGTGCCGCGCTCGACCAGCACGCGCAGCAGCTCGTTCGACTCCAGCACGCGGTCGAGCAGCTCCTGGTTGGAGCGCAACAGGCTGCGCCGCTCCTGCGCGGCGCGCACGACCTTCACGAGGTGGGCACCGTCGAAGGCGCCCTTGCGCACGTAGTCGAAGACGCCACGCTGGAGCGCGGCCACCGCCGAGTCGACGCCTTCGTGCCCCGTCAGCACGATCACCTGCGTCAGCGGCCATGCCTTCTGGACCGCGGCGGCCACGTCGAGGCCGGTCAGGCCGGGCATCACCAGGTCGACGACCGCGACCCCGAACTCCGTCTCGGCGAGGGCCTGCACGGCCACCCTCGGATCGGTCTCGGCGCGGACCTCGTAGCCCGCGTCGCTCAGCAGCTCGGCGACGACGCCCAGCATGCCGGGCTCGTCGTCGACCACCAGCACGCGGCGGGCGGCGGCATCGGCGGCGTCGAGCGGTTCCCAGATCCCGTCCACGAGTGCGACCTCCAGCTTCGATGGGCCGGAGGCATCGTAGCAAAGCGGCACGGCCCCCGCGCCCGGGAAGGTCCCGGGGCGCGGGGGCGGAGCGGACGGACCTACTGCCGGTCGGGCGGGGGGCCGGACGGGCCGCCCGGGTGGTGCCCGCCGTGCCGCGGACCGCCGCGGCGGCCGAACCCGCGACCCTCGCGCTTGCCGAGCTGCTCGCGCTGCTCGTCGGTCAGGATCTTCTCGAGGTCCGCGCGCAGCGCCTGGTGGGCGGCGTGCATCTTCTCGCGCGCCGCCTTCATCGCCAGCGCCGCCTCGCCCACCGTCGCCGGGTCGGCGCCTTCGGCGGCGAGCGCCTTGTCGAACGCGCGCCGCGCGGCGCGCGCCTGCTCCATCAGCGGCTTGATCTCCGCCTGCCGCTTCTCGTGCAGCGCCTTCACCTGCTCCTGCTGGGCCTCGGTCAGGTCCAGGCTGCCCAGCGGGCCGAAGCCGCCGTGATGCCGCCCGTGCCCGCGCGGCCCCTGCGCCGCCGCCGCGCCCGCCCACGCCAGGGCCGCGACCGCCGCGACCGCCATCCACTTGTTCGTCTTCATCGCGCTCCTCCTCGTCTCTTCCCCCGGGCTTCGCGGCGACAATGTCGCCGGTGCGTTTCCGCTCTCCGCCTCTGCCCTCACCCGATGAGACGGCGGGGCACCTTGCGAGAACCCTAAGTGACGCCGGGCGCGCTGCTTCAGCGCGGCTTAAGGCGCGCACGCGAGGCTCGTCTCGATGACCCCGCGGATCCTGATCGTCGAGGACGACGAGGCGCTCGGCCGCCAGCTCGCAGACCGCCTGCGCCAGTCGGGCTTCGAGCCGACCTGGCTGCGCGACGGCGGCGCGGCGCTGGCGGTCGACCCGACCGGCTACGCGCTGGTCGTGCTCGACCTGATGCTGCCAGGCGCCCACGGCCTCGACGTGCTGAAGGCCTACCGCGAAGCCGCGGCGGAGACGCCGGTGCTGGTGCTGTCGGCCCGCAACGACACGCCGAGCAAGGTCCGCGCGCTGGAGCTGGGCGCCGACGACTACGTCACCAAGCCGTTCTGGCCCGAGGAGCTGCTGGCGCGCGTGCAGGCCCGGCTGCGGCGGCCCTCGCTGCAGCGGGAGAGCGTGTTCGAGCGCGGCGCTCTGCGGGTCGACCTCGACGCCCGCAGCGTCGCCGTCGGCGGCGCCGCGGTGGAGTTGACGCGGGCCGAGTTCGACCTGCTCGCCGCCCTGGTGCGGCGTCCCGGCTCGGCCGTGTCGCGCCAATGGCTGGTCGAGCACGTGCTCGACCCGGATCGCGAGGGCAGCGCCCGCACCCTCGACGTCCACGTCTCGCGGCTGCGCCGCAAGCTGGGGCCCGAGGGCGGCCGCATCGCGACCGTGTGGGGCGTCGGCTACCGGCTGGAGCCGTGATGCGGCTGGGGCTGCGGGGCCGGCTGCTGCTGGTGGTGACGGGCGCGGGGATCGGGCTGCTGCTGGCGGTGGCGTCCGCCCACGAGTGGCTGGCGTCACGGGCGGCGGAGCAGTCGCTGCGCGCCGCGCTGGAGGTCCGCGTCGACGCCCTCGACCGCGAGGCGTGCGAGGCCGGCCGCGCGCCGCTCTTCGGCCGGCCGCGGGGCGCCGGCTTCCACGGGGAGGACTTCCCCCGCCGCGCGCACGGGCGCCGGCGCCCGCCGTTCGCGCTCCACGCCTACGCCCGGGACTTCGCCGCGACCAGCGGCGGGCCGCCGCTGCCGGCGCGGCTCCGCGAGGAGCTGGCCGCGGGCAGCGGCTGGAGCGTGGCGCCGGCGGGCGAGCGGGCGCTGGTCGGCGCGATGCCCACGGCGTGGAACGACGGGCCCTGCGCCTGGGTCGCGCTCACGCTGCAGGCGCCGCCGGCGCTCGTGCCTTCGGCCACGTTCGGATTCACGGCGGTGACGCTGCTGCTGGCGCTCGGCGGCGTCGTGGCGCTGGCCGCCGGCTCGACCGTCGGCCGCATCCGCGCGCTCGCCGCCGAGGTGAGGGCCGTTGCGGAGCGACGCTACGAGACGCGGGTCACGGAGCACGGCGGCGACGAGATCGGCGAGCTGGGCGGCGCCTTCAACGCGGCGGCGGCGGCGGTCCGCGCACATCTCGACGAAGTGGAGGCGCGCGAGCGGGCGCTGCGCGAGTTCGTCGCCAGCACCACCCACGACGTGGGCGTGCCGCTGTCGGCGCTCGCGGGCCATCTGTCCGACCTGCGCGAGGCCCACGCGCGCGGGGCCGGCCCCGATCCGCGGACGCTGGACTCGGCAGCCCGCGAGACCCACTACATCGGCGCGCTGCTGCGCAACCTCGGCGCCGCCGCGCGGCTGGAGGCGGGCGAGCCGCTGCGCGACGCGGGGGACGTCGACCTGGGCGCGCTCGTCGAGCGGGTCGCGCTGCGCCACGCGGTGCTGGCGCGCGCCGCCGGCGTCGAGCTGGGCCACGCGGTGCCGGAGGAGGCGGTCGTGGCGCGCGGCGACGTCACGCTGCTCGAGCAGGCAGTCGACAACCTGGTCCACAACGCGATCCGCTACAACCGCGCGGGCGGCCACGTCGCGCTGGTCCTGGAGGCGGCCGTGGGCCGCTTCGCGATCCGCGTCCGCGACGACGGCCCCGGCGTCGCGGAGAGCGAGCTGCCGCGGCTCGCCGAGCCGCGTTTCCGCGGCGGCGACGCCCGCACCCGGCGCCCCGAAGGCAGCGGCCTCGGCCTCGCGATCGCGAACGAGGCCGCGGCGCTGCACGGCTTCGAGCTGCGGCTGCGCAACGCGGACGACGGCGGCTTCGAGGCGACGCTCGCGGGCCCCGCCGCCTGACGGGCGGCGCGCCCCCGGAGGATCCCGGAACGCGACAGTCCGCCTCGAGGGCGGCCTTGCCTACTTCGGCGAGCTGATCGGCGATCCCTCCGACCGCGGCGTCGCAGTGCCGATGGCGAGCAGCAGGTACGCACAGAGGAGCCACGCGGACAAGCCGAGGACCTCGACGCCACGAACGCCCAGCACCTGAAGCGGGGTCTCGTAGTTTCCGCTCAGGGACCACAGCCAGTAGCTGGCGAGCACGTAGGCGCCCGACAACGCACCGAAGGCGGCGCACAGGCGCGCCGACACGACGGCGAGAAAAGGCATGACCCAGACGAACCACTGCACGGAGATCGCGGGTGTGGCCAGGTAGATGCCGAGGCCGAGGACCAGGGCGGCCCGCTGCGGCGGGCCAGGTCGCCACGCCTGGCTCACCATGAAGATCAGGGGCCAGGCCAGGGCGAGGGCTGGCAGCGCCGGGACGAGCGCGGCGACGAGACCCTGGCACCCCTCGGCAAGCTCGGACAGGCCCACGATGCGCAGAGCACGCGGGCTGTGCCAGAGCACCAGGCCCCACCCCCAGTTGCCCCAGTCGAACGCGGGCGCCAGCAGTCGCTGCGGTGCGTGAGCCGGGGCCAGCAGTGGAGCACTCGTGACGACGAACGCCAGCGCGAAGCCGGCCACGCTCGCCAGCCTGCGCGGCAACACCGGAAGGAGCGAGAAGAAGTGCTGTCGCACGCCGGTGGCCAGGGCCAGCAGAACGCCCGCGGCCGCGGCGTGCCCCCGTTCCGAAAGCACGATCGCCGCAAAGGCGAAGGCGGTCGCCGTGGTGTGCAGTTGCCCGTGGTAGACCGACAGGACGATCGTGATCGGCGATGCGGTGTAGGCGAGGCTGGCGGCGGCCCCCGATCGTGCGAGCAGCAGCAGGCCGATCCCCAAGTCGCACACGATGGCCAGCAGCTTCAACGCGAAGGCGAGTTCGACCCCCAGCGCCCGCGCGAGCAGCAGGCAGCCGGCGGCCAGCACGTGGTTGAAACCCGGAAAGAACGACGGGTTCTTTCCGGTGTTGGAGGGTTCGAGCACGTCGGTCCCGGCCAGCACCGCTTCGGCCTGGGCGCGGATCTCGCCGACGCTCCGGCTGGCTCCGAGTTGTGCGGCCACGAGGATCTTCAGGAGGCAGGCGACCACGAGGACCACGCGCCACCGTCGGTGCGTCATCACTGGTCTCATGCGCCCGGGTGAAGCATCCGAGCGATTGTAGTCGCGCGCCCGGGGAGTGGTCCGCCTCGACCAACCCACCCACCTCGGGCCGGACTCCGGTTCAAATGGCCCATGCGCATGCCCATGGGCCCGCCGGCCGACGCCTCCGGGGGTTCGTCGCTCCGAAGCCCAGTCCGCGATCTGGCAGTTGCGCTGTCGCTGGCCAACCTGCTCCTCCTGCGCCTGTGGAAGGACAACTTCGCGTTGCTGGCGGCCTCCAACCAGTACTTCCTCGAGGGACCGCCTCGCCCGATGCGCTTCCTCGGCGTCAGCGCAGCCGTCGCCGTCCTCGGCATCGCCTTCTTCGTCGCCGCCCGCCTGCGCGACGCCGGCTGGGCACGGGGCGCAACCACGCTGGGCTTCTGGGCCGCCGCCGGGTACGCCGCCAACCTGTGCCGCCTCGAAGTGCCGTGGCTGCGCGGCGGCTCGACGGCGGCCGGCCTGCGTGCCGTCGCGCTGCTGGCGCTGCTCGGTATCGGCGCCTGGTGGCTCGCCCGGCGCTGCGGCGGCCCCCGGCGCCTGGCCTACCTCGCCCTGCTGGTGGCCACGCCCTTCACGGGCCTGAACCTCGGGCGCGGCCTGCTGGCGGTGGCCACCTATCCACGAGCGAAAGCCGCCCTGGAGGCGCCCGCCCCGCCTCCGCGGCCCGCGGAGAAACCACCCGCCCGCCGGCTCGTGTTCCTCCTGTTCGACGAACTCGACTTCGAGCAGGCGTTCGCCCGGCGGCCCCTGGAGCTCGACTTGCCGCAACTGGACCGCCTGCGACGTGAGGCGTGGAGCGCCGAGAGCGCCTATCCACAGTCGAATTGGACACGGGCTTCGGTTCCGGCGCTTCTGTCGGGCCAGGAGGTCTTCGACGCCAGGCCGGCGGGACCGGCGGACCTGCGGCTGAGCCTCGCGGATCGCGAGGTCTCGTGGCGGGACCTGCCGTCGCTCTTCTCGCGGGCCCGAGCCCTCGGCGTCTCGTCCGCGATCACGGGCAACTACCACCCGTACTGTCGTCTCTTCGGCGACCAGGTCGCGCAGTGCCACGCCCACTCCGATTACCCCGAGCCGCGCGACTGGGCGGAGCTCGCGGGCGCGTACCACCAGAACCTCGTCCACGGCGTGCCGGGCGCGCGCTGGCTCGGCCTCGACCGATTCACCCGCCAATACGGTCGGAAACACGTCGAGCGACGGGCCTCGATGTACGGGAGCATCCACGGCGAGGCCGTGACCCTGGTCGGACGGGCGGAGCTGGGCCTCGTCTTCGCCCACTACCCCATCCCCCATTGGCCGCCGATCTACCTTCGCGACAGCCGGACCCTGGGCCCGGGCGGGAGCTACCTCGACAACCTCGCCCTAGTGGATCGGTCGATCGGCGAGATCCGGGCCGCGTTGCAGGTGAAGGGGCTCGCCGACCGCACGGCACTTCTCGTGACCGCGGACCACGCGCATCGCCGCGAGGGGCCCGAGAAAGGCGACGTCGATCTCGGCAACCCGGCTCACCGGGTGCCCTTTCTGCTGTATCTGCCCGGTGGCTCGCCGGGCGTGATCCACCGGGAGCTGCTGCGGGGAGCGGCCACGTTCGACGTCGCGGTGGCCTTCCTCGCCGGCGAGGTCCAGACCCACGCGGACGTCAGCCGCATGTTGAGGAAGAGCTGCAGGCGCTGAACGGCGACCTTCGCTGCGCCACCGGGATCGTGCCGCGCGTAACCCCGCGGCCGTGCCGCCCACTTCGAAGGGGTATCCGGGGGTGGCCCCCCGAATGCGAAAGGCCGCCTTGGGGGCGGCCTTCGGTTCGCGGCTAAGTCCTTGGTGTTGAGATGGCTGGGAGACAGGGATTCGAACCCCGATTCACTGGTCCAGAGCCAGTTGTCCTACCGTTGGACGATCTCCCAGCAGGACGGACTTCTGAAGATAACGCGGCCGGCGGGCCTGGGTCAAACCGGTCCCGGACAGCACTAGACTCCCGCCCGATGAGCCTGCGCTTCGACGCCGAACAGCGCTTCGCCTGCGGCTCCTGCGCGCGCTGCTGCCGTGGCCACGAGATCGCGGTCACCGCGGCCGAGGCGGAGGCGCTGCGCGCCGCGCGCGCGGGGCGCTTCTTCCGCGAGGGAGACGGCGCCGACGAGGGCAGCGAGGCCGATCCGTTCGTCGCGAAGGGCGGCGGGCTCGTGATCCGGCGCCGCGCGGACGGGAGCTGCGGCTTCCTCTCGCCCGACGGCCGCTGCCGCATCCACGAGGCGCTGGGGGCGAAGCAGAAGCCGCTCACCTGCCGGATGTTCCCGTTCGCGCTGCGGCCCGGCACCGGCGCCGGCGCCGTCCTGGTCGCGAGCCACGCCTGCCCCAGCGTCGCCCGCGGCGACGGCCCGCGCCTCGGCGACCAGGCGAAGGAGCTGCAGCGCCTGGCCCGCGAGTGGGAGCGCGAGCACCCCGCGACGCCCGCGCGGCTGGAGCTGGTGACCGGGCGGGCGCTGGCGCCCACGGCGGCCGAGGCGCTGCGCGCGGCGCTCGGCCGCATGCTCGACGCGGCGACGCTGCGCGAGGCGCTGGCGCGGGTCGCCCGCCACCTCGGCGACCTCACGCGGTGGCGGGCGCTGCGGCTCGCGGACGCGCGGCGCAGCGAGTACGTCGTGCTGACCTCCGGCTTCCGGGGCGGCGCGGGCGCGCCGGCTGCGGCGCCGCAGCGGCCCGGGCTCGTCGCGCGGCTGCTGTTCCGGGGCTTCCTCTTCGCGGTGCTGGCGCTGCGCGAGCGGCGCGCGGGCGCGCCCGGTGCCCGCCAGACGCTGCGCCTGCTGGCGCTGGTGCTCCACGCCCACGGGCTGTTCCCCGGTGTCGGCGGCGTGCGACTGGGCGCCGCCCGCGGGGTCCTTGTCGAACCCGACCCCGCGCTCGACGCGCTGCTGCGCCAGTTCCTGCGGCAGGCGGTGGAGACGGCGGGAGGCGGGACGCGGCCGGTCGCGGCCGAACTCGCGTTCGCCGCGGCCCAGGCCCAGGCCGCGCTGCGCCTCGCGCGGATGCGCGCCGGGCTCGCCGGGCGCGGAGCAGCGACCCTCGACGACCTGCGCGAGGGGCTGCTCGCGGCGGCGGACCTCGATCAGGTCGACCACGGGCTCGCGGCGCGGCTGCTGTCGTTCTTCGCGGGCGCGCCCGATGACGCCTTCGACCGCCTCGCCGCCGAGCGCGGCTGAGTCGAACCCCTCCTAGCGGACGGGGACCACCAGCACCGGCACCTTTGCCTTGCGGATCACGCCGGCAGAGACGCTGCCGATGGCGAGATCGTACGCGGCGCCGTGGCCGTGCGATCCGACGACGACCAGCTCGGCCTCGAGCCGCTGCGCCTCCTGCAGCACCGTTTCCACGGTCGGACCCTGCACCGTGAGGCCGTGGGCGTCGAAGCCGGCCGCGGACAGCGTCGCTGCCCAGCCCTCGACGGCGTGGCGCTCGCGCCGGAAGCCCTCCGCGATCTGGTCGCGCACGACGCCGGGGCCGGTCTTCCAGCCGACGAACTCGGGGTCGGGCTCGACCACGTGCACGACGTAGATCTCGGCACCCGCGGGCGCGACCCGCTTCACGGCGTCGAGCACCCGCTCCGCGGGCTCGGACAGGTCGAGCGCAACCAGGATCGTCATCGGCCCAGCTCCTCGCGCGGGGTGCCTTTCGCCACGAGCGCCGCACGCACGTGGCGGACCAGGGCCCGCGTGAAGCGGTCGGTGTCGGCCGCCCGGATGTGCGACCACTCCGGCAGCTCCACGTCGCCGAGGTCCGCGTGATCCTCGAAGTGTATGCCGACGGCGTTCGTCGCCTGCAGCAGCGGCTCCCACGTGCGCTCGCGCGGGAAGCCCCCGTTCTCGGCCGCCAGGAACGGGCCGCTCGACGGCGGGCGCACGAACACGACTTCGCCGCCGCGGGCGCGGATCCGCCGCACGTCTTCGCCGACCTCGGCCAGCAGTTGTTCGAACCCCTTCTTGAGCACCTCGGGCGGCACATTGGGGCGCGGCGCGTTCAGGAAGGCGAGCCAGGTGTCGCGGGCGATCTTCTGGTACGCGGGGTCGCGCTCGACGCGGTCCCACATGTCGTTCTGGCGCGTGATGCGGGTGGTCGACAGCTTGCGCACGCGCGGCATCCGCGGCTCAAGCCCCGCGCGCGCGGGCCACGCCTGGCGGCGGATCACGGTGAACAGCGCGGTGTCCGGGTCGTAGAAGGCGAAGTACGGCTCCACGAACCGCATCGAGAGGTGCTGGCTCCAGCGGTCGGCGGGGCTCCACTGCTTCGTCAGCGCCAGCGCCGACATCCGCTCGCCGCGCGGCGGGGGGAAGAACAGCGGCGGCGTCACGCCGACGACGACCAGCCCCGAGAAGTTCGTCTCGCGCGCCACCTGCGACAGGAACGGCCGCGGGCTGGTGCCCTCGAGCCCGAGCTGGATCGGGAGCTGGCCCGTCTCCTCGCGCCACGCCTCGAGGTGGACGTCGAACAGCAGCCGCGAGGAGCTGACGATCAGCGTGCCGCGGCCGCCCTCGCTGGCGATGCGCTCGTGGGTCAGCGCCCACAGCCCGTCGCTGTTGCGGTACGACGGGCGGAACCACTGGCTGCGCCAGTACGCCTCCCAGCCGCCGAGCAGCAGGGCGAAGACGAGCACGCCCGCCCAGGCGATCCGCGGCCACGGCCCGGCGGGGACGTCGCGCAGGGGCGAGTGCTGCTGGGGGCTGCCCAGCCCCTTCGGCTCAGAACTGGAAGTAGATGAAGGCATTGGAAGAGCCCTGGGAAATCACGACCGAAAACAGCATCGCCCCGACGACGAGCGCGTTCAGCCACCACGGCGCGCGGGCGGCCACGTCTTCGAGCCGGCGCTCGCGCATCAGCCCGTGCGCCAGCAGGATCGCGAAGACGGTGCCGATCACCAGCGCCACGTCCGCGGTGGGCAGCACCCGCGCTCCGTCGCCGAAGGTGAGCATCGAGCGCACCATGCCCCACGCCGTTCCGAACTCGCGAGCCCGGAAGAAGACCCAGGTCAGGTTGACGAGGAAGTAGGTGAGCATCGCCAGCGCGACCTGGGCCAGCCACGTGTGCGCGAATCGGTTGGGCCCGACGCGCTCGCGCACGAAGCGCTCGACCGCGAGGTACAGGCCGTGCAGGCCGCCCCACACCACGAAGTTCCACGACGCGCCGTGCCACAGCCCGCCCAGCAGCATCGTGAGCATCAGGTTGACGTAGGTGCGGCCCGGGCCCTTGCGGTTGCCGCCGAGCGGCACGTAGAGGTAGTCGCGCAGCCACGTGGAGAGGCTGACGTGCCAGCGCCGCCAGAAGTCGGAGAAGCCGACCGCGGCATAGGGGTAGCGGAAGTTGTCGCCGATCGAGAAGCCGAGGCACAACGCGCTGCCGATCGCGATCGTCGAGTAGCCGGCGAAGTCGCAGAAGATCTGGCCCGAGAAGGCGAGCGTGCCGAGCCAGGCGTCGCTCCAGTGCAGCGCCTGCCCCGCGCCGAAGACCGCGTCGGCCGCGGGGGCGAGCAGGCCGTCGGCGACCGTGACCTTCTGGAACATCCCGAGCGTCATCAGCGACAGGCCCCACGCGAAGCGGCCCGGCACCGGGGCCGGCGGCGCGGCGAACTGCGGCACCAGGTCGACGGGCCGCACGATCGGGCCGGCGACGAGCTGCGGGAAGAAGGTGACGAACAGGCTGAAGTCGAGCAGCGATTTCGTCGGCTCGGCTCGGCGCAGGTAGACGTCGAGCGAGTACGCCATCGTCTGGAACGTGTAGAACGAGATGCCGACCGGCAGCACGATGTCCCACGTCGGCGCCTGCCACTCGACGCCCAGAGACCGCATCAACGCCTGCCAGTTCGCGAGCAGGAAACCGCCGTACTTGAAGTAGCCGAGGATGCCGAGGTTGGCGAAGACGCTGACCAGCATCCAGCTCCGGCGCGCACCGCGGCTCTCGGCGGTGTGGATGCGCTTCGCCACCTGCCAGTCGATGAACGTCGAGATCCAGAGCAGCGCGACGAAAGGCGGGTTCCACGCCGCGTAGAAGAGGTAGCTCGCGAGCAGCAGCGCCACCTTCTTCGCGCGCCACGACACGCCCGGGGCGTGGTGGAACGCCAGCACGAGGGCGAAGAACACCCCGAACGTGAGCGAGTTGAAGACCAATGGACCTCCGGGAAAGCGGGCGGAGTGTGAAGGCGCCCGCCCCCCGGCGTCAACTCCCGGCGGCTACCAGAGCGCGTTCAGCAGCGCGTTGTAGCCGGCCCAGGACTGGGCGCGGAACTGGGGGCGAAAGCCGGTGAGCACCACGCGGCCGCGGCCGAACGGGACCTCCACGAGTGCGCCCTTGCCCGCGATCCGGCTCTCGCCGTGCAGGAAGCCCGAGGCCAGGACGTCCTTGTCCGCGAAGCGCCCGACGAAGGCCGGCCGCGGCCCGGTCGCCTCCGCGCCGGGCTCGTCGTCGTCCGCCAGCACGTCGAGCACCGGGCCGCCTTCGACGAACACGGCCACCTCCGACGCCAGGCCCCACGCCAGCGGGTGGGCGACGTCGAAGCGGGCGCGCAGCAGCGAACCCGGCGCCGCGTAGTCGCTGCGGGCCACGCCCGCCACCACGTTGCGGACCGGCAGCGGGAACAACTCGAGCGCGAACTCGCCCGCGGAGTCGAGCGCGACCAGGCTGCCGCCCTGCTCGACGAAGCGCCGCAGCTCGAGCGCGCCCTCGAGACCGAGGCCGCCCGCGAACTCGGGCGGCACGTCGCCTGCGCGGTGGCCGTGGAGCAGCGTGTTGCGCGCCATGTCGGGCACGACCAGCACGTCGAACTTCGCGAGGAGACCGCCGGCGCGCACGTCCTCGTCGCGCACGCTCGTGAACGGCACCTCCAGCCGCTCCAGCAGGAAGCGGGTCCAGCCCTCGTCCATCGAGGCGGTCCAGGGCTTCAGCAGCCCGACCCGCTTCGACGCGAGCGCGCGGCGCGCGCCCTCCGGCAGCGCGGCCACCGCGACACCCGCGGCGCCACGCCCGGCGGCCAGCTCCGCGAGTGCCTTGCGGTCGCCGCCTTCGATCGCGAACGCGCCGGGAGCGAAGGTGCGGCCGCCCGCGTCGACGGCCGCCTCGAAGCGCGACACCCGCGCCCCACCGGCCAGCGCGCGGCGTGCGACGAGGTGGGCCACCGGCGACGCTGCGTCGACGATCAGCATCCCGCCTCCGCCGGAGATGCCGGCGCCGAACGCGGCGGGCGGCGGCTCGAGCGCGACGAGGGGCGCGAGGTCCGCCTCGAAGCGCGCCGCCACGAACGCGCCGTCGACGCCCATCTGCAGCGGCAGCGTCCAGCCGGTGATGTCGTACGGCTGGGCCCCGGCGCGCGCCGGGTACTTCTGCGGCTCCAGCAGGTCCTTGGCGAACGCGCGGAACGCCTGCGCCATCGGCACGACGTGCGCGCCCGCGGCGTACTCGCGGTCGCCGGCCCGGAACGCGGTCTTCGCCACCGACACTTCGACGCCGCCGGCGCGCAGCGCCTCGACCAGCCGCCGCGCGGCGCCGGGATCGCGCTGCGCCGCCGCGATCACGTAGGCGAACGGCCCGCCACGCTCGCCGGCGGCGATCTGGTCGCGCGCCATCTGCCAGCGCCCGAACAGCCACTCGAAGCGGCGCTCGGCGGCGAGCTCGAGGACCGCGAGGGAGGCCTCGCGCACGTAGTCCATCGCGTCGCGCAGCCGCCACGCGCCGCCCGTCCACGGCAGCGGGTGGAACATGGTCGGCGTCTGGGTCGGAGTGCCGTCGCGGAAGGCCTTCGGCAGCTTCGCCGGGTCGTACGTGCGCGGCGTCGCGTAGCGCCACAGCGCAGTCTCGGTCAGGATGCCGATCTGGTTGTGGAAGTAGGGCGCGGTGCGCAGCCCGCCGTTCCACCACGCGTCGAACGCGATTCGCGACAGCACGCCGGGCCTGCCCTGCCGCTCCAGCCGCGCCGCGATGGCGGTGCCCGCCTCCTGGATCCCGCGCACCACCAGCGGCGGGATGTTGGGGTTCATCGGGTCCGCGAACGGCGGCACGAAGATGCGGGCGGGGAACGGCGCCGTCTGGTGCTGGTTGTAGACGAGCTGCGGGTGCAGCTCGTGGTAGAGCTGGCGGGCGACGGCCCGCGACTCCGCCAGGTTGAACATGTACCAGTCGCGGTTGTTGTCGTGGCCCGCGTAGAGCTGGTACAGCTCGACCAGCGGCGCCACCTCGAACGGCGTGCCGAGGTTCTTCCGGTACCAGGCGACGACCTTCTCGAGCCCGTCGGGATTGATGCAGGGCACGAGCGCGAGGATCACGTTCTCGCGCACGTCGCGCATCGCCTTGCTGTCGTCTGTGATCACCTTGTAGGCGAGCTCGGGGGCGTGCTGGGCCGGCGCCACTTCGGTCGCGTGCAGGCCGTTGTCGATCCACACGATCGCGCGGCCCTCTTCGGCGAGCGCCCGCGCCTGCTTCTCGTCGAGGCCGCGGCCGAGGGCGAGCTGCCGCGCGACGTCGCGGTGGCGGTCGAGCGCCTTCAGGTTCCGCTCGGAAGAGATGAAGGCGACCAACAGCGGCCGGCCCTCTTCGCTTGTGCCGAACTCCACCAGCTTCAAGCGGTCGGAGGCCGCGTCGAGGCGCCGGAAGTACTCGTGGATCTGCCCGAAGTCGGCCAGCTTGCGATCGGTTCCCGGGGCGAAGCCGATCACCGACTCGGGAGTCGGAGCCTCGGCCCGCGCGGCCGGAGCGAGCGCGGCGACGAGCAGGGCGACGGCGACAGGGTTCTTCATGTTCCTCCCCGGTGGCAGGCGAAGGCGCTAGCGCCCGGCGCCCAGCTCCTCGAACGCGGCCTGCTGCCGCGCGAGCAGCGCCTGGAGCTCGGCGAAGCGCGTCGAGGCGTCCTGGCCGGGCCGCTGATCGGCGCGGATCAGGTTCGTGTAGAGATACTCGAGCTGGTCCGCGAGCATCGGGCGCGAGTAGCGCTCCGGCGCCGTCGCCACGGCGTCGCGAATGGTCGTCAGTCGGGCCTGGCGCACCGGGTCCTTCTCCGCCTTCAGGGCTGCGGCCACGTCCGCGGAGAGCCGCCGCGCCTGCGAGAGCGCGTCGCGGGCCTGGAGCGCCAGCGCGTGCTGGGCCAAGACGTCCGCCACGCCGACGCCTTCCTTCTCGACCCGCGGGTCGAGGCGCACCTCGAAGCGCACGGCCTTCACAACGTCGCCCGCCACCAGCCGTGCCTGATAGGTCCCCGGCGGCACCAGCGGCCCGCGGCGCCCGGAGCGGAGCGGGTTCGCGTCCCAGGGCCCCGGAGCGCGCAGGTCCCACGTGAAGCGGTGGAGGCCGGCGTCCTTGTCGAGGCGCGGAGTGCCCTGCCGCTCGCGCCGCGGCTCGCGCATGCCGGGGGCCGCGGCGGACTCCTGCTCGCCCGCGGCCTCGCTGGAGAACGCCTGGACCACCTTGCCGCCGGCATCGAGGATCTCGAGCCGCAGCTCGCCGGGCAGGTCGTTGCGCAGCGAGTAGTGGATGTTGGCGCCCGCGGGCGGGTAGTCGGGGTCCGCGGGGTCCCGCTCCCGGGGGAACTCCGCGAAGCTGCCGCGGTGCAGGCGGAGCGCCGGGCGCGGCGCGAACAGGTGGATCGCGGCGGCGCGCGTCGCGTCCGAGAACTCGTGCAGCGGCGAGACGTCGTACAGGATGTAGAAGCCGCGCCCCATGGTCGACAGGACCAGGTCGTCGCCGACGCGCTTGATGTCGGTGACCGGCGTCACCGGCAGGTCGAGCTGGAACGGCTGCCAGTGCCCGCCGTCGTCGAAGGAGACGAAGATCCCGAACTCGGTGCCGGCGTAGAGCAGGCCGGGACGCGCCGGGTCCTCGCGCACCACGCGCACGGGGAAGTCGGCAGGGATGCCGGTCGTGATCTTCGTCCAGGTGGCGCCGTAGTCCTCGGTCCGGTAGGCGTAGGGAGCGAAGTCGCCGAGCTGATAGCGCAGGATCGACGCGTAGGCCTTGCCCCTGCGGTGAGGCGAGGCCTCGATCGTCTGCACCCGGCCGTGGGGGCCGAGGTCGCGCGGCGTGACGTTGGTCCACGTCGCGCCGCCGTCGCGCGTCACGTGGATCGGCCCGTCGTTGGCCCCGGCCCAGACGACGCCCCGCTCGAGCGGCGACTCCTGGATCTCGTAGAGGACGCTGAAGTGCTCTTCGCCCGTCCCGTCGCGGGTGATCGGCTCGCCGGAGACGACCTGCGTCTCGGGCGTGAAGGCCGTGAGGTCGGGCGAGATCGTGCGCCACGTCTTCCCGCCGTCTTCGCTCACGTGCACGAACTGCGAGCCGTGGTAGACGCGGTTCGGGTCGTGCGGCGACACGGCGACGGGGGCCACCCGCTGGAAGCGGTACTTCAGATCCTTCGGGTTGGTGCCGTAGAGGTTCTCGAAGCCGACGTAGTACTGCTGCTCCTGTCCGGTGCGCCGGTTGTAGACGCCGAAGCGGCCCTTGCAGTTGGCGTAGACGACGTCCGGGTCGCCGGGCCTGGGGATTGCCGGCCCCGTCTCGCAGCCGCCGTGCTGTTCCCACAGCGCCGTCGGGCCGCCCGGCATCTCGCGCGGCGGCTGGCTGGGCACCGAGACCGTCGTGTTGTCCTGCTGGCCGGCGTAGAGCCGGTAGGGGAAGGCGTCGTCGACGTCCACCTGGTACAGCTCGGCGGTCGGCTGGTTGTGCTGCGTCGACCAGGTCGCGCCGCCGTCCCTCGTCACGTTGGCGCCGCCGTCGTTGGCCTGGATCTGGATCCGCGGGTCGTCCGGGTTGATCCACAGGTCGTGGTTGTCGCCGTGCGGCACGCGTTGCGCCCGCCAGGTCCTGCCGCCGTCCTCGGACTTCCAGTGGCCCTCGGCCATCCCCCACAGCGTGTCGGGCTGCGTCGGGTGCGCCTCGAGATTGGTGTAGTAGAAGGGGCGGTTGCGGATCGGCTGGAAGTCGGTCACCTGCGTGAAGCTCGCGCCGCGGTCGTCGGAGCGGTAGAGGCCGCCCGCCTTGCCCGGCGCCTCGATCAGCACGTAGACGCGCTTCGGATCGGCCGGCGTCACCGCGAGGTCGGCCTTGCCGCGCAGGCCGGTCGGCAGCCCCTTCGTGAGCTCGACCCAGGTGTCGCCGCCGTCGCTCGACTTGTAGACGCCGCCTTCCTCGCCGCCGGAGATGATCGTCCAGGGCTTGCGCTCGGCGCGCCACAGCGTGGCGTAGATCAGGCGCGGATCGTCGGGAGCGAACTCGAGGTCGACGGCGCCGGTCCGCTCGGAGACGAACAGCACCTTCTGCCAGCTCTTGCCGCCGTCGCGGGTGCGGAACACGCCGCGCTCGGGGTTGGGCGCGAACGGGTTGCCGATGGCGGCCACGTAGACGAGGTCGGGGTTCTCGGGATGGATCAGCACGGCGCCGATGCTTCCCGTCTTCTCGAGGCCGAGGTGGGTCCAGGTCGCCCCGCCGTCGGTCGACTTGTAGACGCCCTTGCCGATGATCACGTTGCTGCGCAGGCCGTCGGAGCCCGTGCCCACCCAGACCACGTCGGGGTTCGAGTCGGCGACGCGGATGGCGCCGATCGAGGGGCTCGCGAAGAACCCGTCGGAGACGTTGCGCCAGGTGATGCCGTCGTCGGTCGTCTTCCAGACGCCGCCGCCCGTCGCTCCCATGTAGAAGGTCGAGCGCTGGGCGCGGTGGCCGGCGACGGCGGTGACGCGGCCGCCGCGGGAGGGCCCCACCGCCCGGTAGGAGAGCCCCGCGAAGTCGGAGCCGGGCCGCTCCTCGGCCGACAGGCTGCCGGCGGAGAGAGCGAGGCTGCACAGGGTCAGCAGGGCGATCCGGGTCTGCATGGTCAGGGTCCTCCCCGGGTGCGGGCGATTGTGATGTCCTGGACGAGGCGGTCGCGCAACCGGCGCGGCCACGCGGTTTCGGGCAGCGCGACCCGCTCGTAGCGCTCGAGGATGTCCCCGAGCGGCTCGCCGAGCGACTCGCGTACGCGGAAGTAGAGCAGCGCCAGCGAGGTCGACAAGACCGGCGCGACGAACACGGAGAAGGCGACGAAGCCGAGCGCGAACAGGCCCAGGGCGACCAGCAGTCCCAGCTCGCGGTGCACGCGGCCGAGCACGGTCATGCCGGCCACCGAGACCACGATCGACGCGAAGACGACCGGCAGCGTGCCCGCCGTCTCCAGATGCTTGAGCCGCGCGTGGGCCTCGCGCGCGAGCTGTCGCGAGCGCTCGCGCGCGGCGTGGCGCTCCAGGCCCTCCATCACCACCACCTGCGCGGTGAACATGTAGCGGTCGTAGACGGAGACCACCCAGATCAGGTACGCGACGGTGATCGCCAGCACGGCGTAGCGGGCCGGGTGGCCGCGCGGGATCGGCACCAGCGCCGGCGCCACGATCACCGCGACCGAGCCGAGGTAGCCGGCCAGCGTGCGGCCGTAGGCGCCGGCGCGCGAGCGCGCGCCCTGGAACAGCAGGTCGAGGCGCGGCGGCCGCAGCGGCGCCACCAGCAACTGCGCGATCAGCGGCTCGCAGAGGGCGCCGTTGGCCGCGATCGCCGCCATCCAGGCGAGGATCAGCGCCATGAAGGCGATCCCCGCGTGGGGCGGCTGGACCGGGAGCGGGGCGCCGAGGGCCGCCGGCAGCGCCAGCAGCAGCAGGCCGACGGCGAGCGCCAGCATCGGCGCGTGGGCCAGCAGAGAGACGCGCAGGAACGGGCCCGGCGAGGTCGCGATCAGGCCGAACACGCGCTGGACGAAGGCCGGGCCGCTCTCCGCGCGCGCGCGCAGCGCGGCAGCGAAGGCGGCGGCCGACACGGGCCGACGCGCCGGATCCTTGTCGAGCGCCTGCGAGAGCAACTCGTCGACGGCTTTCGGCACGTCGCGGCGCACCGCGCGCAGCGAAGGGGCCGGCGCCTCGCGGTGCTGGCGCAGAACGTCGTCGATCGAGCCCGCGAACGGGGCGCGGCCGGCGAGCAGTCGCCAGCACAGCACGCCGAGGCTGTAGAGGTCGGAGGCCGGCGTCGGCGGCTGTCCTTTCGCCTGCTCGGGCGACATGTAGGCCGGCGTGCCGAGCAGCGTGCCGATCCGCGTCATGCCGGCGCCCTCGTCCGAGCCGGGCCGGACCAGCGTCTCCCGGTCCTCGAGGTCGGCAGGGGCCAGCAGCGTCGCCTCGTCGGCGAGTCCGAGCGTGGCCCCGGCGGTCACCGGCGCCACAGGCGCAACCGGCGTGGTGGGCCGCGCATCGTCGTCGCCGGCGAGGCGGGCGAGGCCGAAGTCGAGCACCTTGACCCGGAAGCCGCCGCGGCGGTCGGGTTCGAGCCACAGGTTCTCGGGCTTCAGGTCGCGGTGCACGATGCCGGCCGCGTGGGCCTCGTGCAGCGCGCTCGTCACCTGGTCGACCACCTCGACGACGAAGGACAGCGGCTGCGGCTCGCCGACGACGTCGGCCAGGCTGACGCCGTCGAGCAGCTCCATCACCAGGTAGGGCAGCGCCGCGCCGTCGTGGTCGGCGACGCCGAAGTCGGTGACGTCGACGACGTTCGGGTGGCGCAGCCGGCCGAGCGAGCGGGCCTCGCGGCGGAAGCGCTCGAGGAACTCGGGCCGCGCCGCGTGCTCGGGGGCGATCACCTTGAGCGCGACGGGGCGCTCGGTGCCGAGGTGGGTGGCGAGGAACACGGCCCCCATGCCACCACGGCCCAGCGGCTGCTCGAGGCGGTACTTGCGGTCGAGGACCGCGCCGGCCAGGGCGTCCATCGCGCCCGCGGGGGCGTTCATGCGCGTGGCGCAGAGCCTAGCAGGGCCCGGGCACGCCCACGACCGGGCTCGCGCGACCTCCTCGATGGCGCAAACTCGGCCTCGCCGGTCCGCCCCCGGGCCCAGGCCGGTCGACGAGAGGAGGTCGCACATGATCCGCCGTGCCGTCGCACTCAGCCTGCTGTGCCTGTCTCTTCCGGCTTCGGCCCGCGTGGTCCGCGTGGAGGTCACCTCGCGGACCGGCATCGCCTTCGGATACGAGCGGATCGAGGCCCGGGTCCACTTCTCGCTCGATCCCGCGAACCCCCGCAACCGGGCCATCGCCGACCTCGACAAGGCGGACCGCACGGAGATGGCCGCCGACCTGGTCCTGCTCCGTCCCGCCTGGGGCGGCAACCGGACGCTGCACCTGGAGATCCCCAACCGCGGCGGGCTGGGACGCGGCGCGGACCCTGCGCGGGACGAGTTCCTGCTCCGGCGCGGCTACACCCTTGCCTGGCTGGGCTGGCAGTTCGACGTGCGGCCGGAGGCCGGGCGTTTGCGCCTGTACCCGCCCGTGGCCCGCGGCGTCCGCGGCCTCGTGCGCTCGGACTTCGTCGTGGAGGCCGCGACCGACGAACACCCGATCGGGCACGTGATCGTCGGCGCGATCGGGGGCACCGGCTACCCGGTCGCCGATCGCGCGGACCCCGCCAACGTGCTGACCGAGCGCGATGACGTGACGGCACCGCGGCGGACGATCCCGCGCAGCCAGTGGCGCTTCACGAGCGACACGACGATCGCGAAGGACGGCGCCTTCCAGCCGGGCCGGATCTACGAGATCGTGTACACCGCCGCCGACCCCGCGATCGTCGGCACGGGCTTCGCGGCGGTGCGCGACTTCGTCTCCTATCTGAAGCACGATCCCGACGCCCTGGCTCCGGTCGAGGCCGCGTACGGCTTCGGCATCTCGCAGAGCGGCCGCTTCCTGCGCCACTTCCTCCACGACGGGTTCAACGCCGACGAACAAGGGCGCCAGGTCTTCGACGCGATGCTCGTGCACGTCGCGGGCGCCGGTCGCGGAAACTTCAATCACCGCTTCGCGCAGCCGTCGCGGGACGCGCAGCCGCTGGCGCCCGCGTTCTACCCCGTCGACGTCTTCCCGTTCACCGACCTGCCCACCACCGACCCGGCCACCGGACGGACGGCGGGACTGCTCGACCGGGCCGTCGCGGGGAACGTCGTCCCGAAGATCTTCTACATGAACACGGCCTACGAGTACTGGTCGCGGGGCGGATCGCTGATCCACACGACGCCCGACGGCATGGCCGACGTCGCCCTGCCACCGACGACGCGGATCTACGCGCTCGCCGGGCACGGTCACATCGGAGGCCCGTTCCCTCCCGAGCTACCTGCGAGCGTCCAGCGCTTGCGGAACCCGCTCGATTACTGGCCGCTGACCCACGCCCTCGTCGACGCGCTCGACGCCTGGGTGAAGCACGGGACGGAGCCTCCGGCCAGCCGCTATCCCCGGATCGCGGACGGCACCCTCGTTTCCCCCTCGACGCTGGCGGGCGCCCCGGCATTCGCGTACGCGCCTTTCCGTGTCGACGGCCGCAGCGAGCCGCCGCAGGTGCTGGGCACGTACGGGGTGCTGGTCCCGCAGGTGGACGCTGACGGCAACGAGCGTGCGGGAGTCCGGATGCCGTTCCTCTCCGCGCCCCTGGCGACCTTCACCGGCTGGAACCTGCGCGCCCCGGCGATCGGGTTCCCGGACTACCGCGCGAGTTTCGTCGGCTCGATCGCGCCGTTCACGAGGACCACGATCGCGGCGCGGTACCGGAGTCGCGACGAGTACCTCGGCCGCTTCACGACGGAAGTGCTGAAGCTCCTGGACGAGCGCTACCTCGCCCGCGAAGACGTCCCCGCCCTGCTCAAGCGCGGCACCGAGATGTGGGACTGGGTCGACGCACAGGCGGAGCAGCCCGCTGCCGTCGCGGGAGCGGTGCGGTGATCCCTCTCACCGTACCGAATCGCGGCGGATCGGCTGGCCCGGCAGGCGGTCGGTGAGGAGCACGCCGGCGTCGACCAGCACCTGGCCGCTCACCAGCACGTAGCGGAAGCCGACCGAGGTCTGCGCGGGCCTGGCGAACGTGGCGCGATCGGACACGGTCTCCGGATCGAAGACGACGATGTCCGCGTCCATGCCCGCCTGGAGGCGGCCCTTCTTCCGCATCTGCGGCACCGACTCCTCGAGCACGCGAGCGGGGTACAGGCTCGCCTTGGCGATCGCCTCGAGCCAGCTCAGCGCCTGGCGCTCGCGGGCGTAGACGCGCAGGAAACGGGCGAAGGTGCCGGCGCTGCGCGGGTGCGACTGCGCGGCCGCGGGCAGCGGCCAGGTGTCGTCGGCCACGGGCTTGCCGTCCACTTCCCAATCGCCGCCGTCCGAGGCGATCGCCCCGCCCGGGAACAGGACCGAGCGGTCGAGGAAACGCCGGTGGTCCTCGCGATGCTCGACGTCGAGGAAGTGGACCACGATGCCCGTGCCCGGCGCATTCGCCTGCAGCTCGTCGAAGCGTTGCCGGTCGAGGGGCTGGCCGTCGAGCGTGAACGCGGAGTAGTCGATCCCGCCCATGCGCTCGCGCCAGCCGTCTCCGCGGAACATCGCGGCACCGATGCCGGTGGCGCCCGCTCCGTAGGGATAGGCCTCCACCGACAGCCTGACGCCGGCGGCCTGGGCCTTCGCGATCATGTCGGCGATGGCTTCGACGTCGGTCACGCTGATCGAGTTCAGGTGGCACACGTGCATCCGGGCGCCGGTGGCCGCGGCGACCGCGACCATCTCCTGATAGCCCTCGAAGGAGCTGGTCGGCTCGGTGACGCTCAGGTAGCGCGCGTGCGTGAACGTCGGCACACCGCGCGCGGCGGCGAGCGCATTGACGGCGTGGTACTCCTTGCGCCCGGACTTCGGCGCGTAGCCGAGCAACACGCCGACGCCGAGACCGCCTTCGTCGAGACCCTGCGAGACGAGCTTCAGGATCCGCTCGAGGCGGTCGCCGTCGGCCAGCGTCTCCTGCCATCCGCGGTCGCCGAAGTGGCCGAAGAACCAGTCGAGGTCGGGCCGCGCCTCGTCACCCGTGAACGCCGCGATGCGGGCGTGGGCCCAGCCCGCGGCCGTCCCGTAGTGGATCGGCCGCCCTTCCCTCGCGCGCTTCTCGTAGAAGGCCGCCACGGGCAGCACGCCGCCTTCGAGCTCCAGCGACGTCGTGACGCCGTCCAGCGCCTGCACTCGCCCGGCCAGGATGCTCTGGCCGTGGCCGTGGAGGTCGACGAACCCGGGCGCGACGATGTGCCCGGCGACGTCGAGCGTCCGCGCCCCCTGCAGCGGGCGCTCGGACACCGCCTCGATGCGCCCGTTGCGGATGCCGACGTGGCGAACGGCATCGAGCCCGGTCTCCGGGTCGATCACGCGGCCGTGGTTCAGCACGAGGTCGTAGTCCTGCGCCCCCACCACGGGCGCGAGAGCCAGGACCGCCACGACGAGAGTCTGTTTCATCAGGGGTCACTCCGGCGGAAAAGGACGATGCCGCTCGGTGAAGATCGGGACGTTAGCAGAGCGGCGCGTAGACTGGAGCGGTCTCGCGGGGGAACCTTGTCCGATCTCCAACTGTCGATCCTGGCCTCTCTCGACGGGAACGACCTGCGCCTCCTGCCGTACCTCCCGGAGCTGCTCCAGGATCTCGACGACCTGGGTGCGTCGCCCGCGCTGATCGAGGAACTGCTGTCCGGCCACGGTGGCCTCCCCGCTGCGGCGCGCGTGCTCGACCTGGGGTGCGGGAAGGGGTCGGTCGCGCTCCACCTGCTCCAGCGGCATCCCTGGGTGGCGCTCGGTGTGGACGGCATGCCCGCCTTCGTGGAACGGGCGCGGCAGCGGGCGGAGGCCCTGGGACTGGCGGAGCGCTGCCGCTTCGAGGTGGCGGACATCCGCGACTGGGCAGGCGCGGGCCCCTTCGACATCGTCGTGCTCGGGGCCGTGGGTCCAGTCCTGGGTGATGAGGAGACGACCCTGCGCCGCCTCGACGCCTGGCTGGCTCCCGGAGGGCGGGTGATCATGGACGCGGTGTACGTCGCCGACGGCACCGCCAGCCGCAACGCGGCCTACAACCAGACCCGCGGAGAACTGGCGAACGCCATCGCTCGCGCGGGGTTCGGCGTCCTCGGGGAGGCGCAGGAGGCCGGCGCCAACCGGACCGACGAGCACCGGGCGATGTTCGAAGCGATTCGAGCGCGGGCCGAGGCGCTGGCCCGGCGACACCCCGAGGACCGCGCCCTGTTCGAAGCCTACGTCGCCGAACAGGCCCGGGAGTTCGAGATCCTCGGCCAGGAGGTCGTGGACGTCCTGTTGCTCCTGGGGCGCGCGGGCGCCGCGCCGCCCGCCCGGTTCGGTCCTGGGGCCCAGGTCGGGCAGGCGTAGGATTGCTCACGATGCGCCTTCCCTCCTTCGCGCTCGCTGCGCTATTCGCAGCTCCGGCGCTGGCCGCCGATCCCGGGCTCGAGGTGGTCCTGCTCGGTCGCTACTCGACCGGCATCGTCGACACCGCCGCCGCCGAGATCAGCGCCTACGACCCGGTTTCGAAGCGGATGTTCACGACCAGCGCCGACGCCCGGCGCCTCGACATCGTCGACCTCGCGAACCCGCGCGCGCCGCGGCTCGTCAAGACGCTCGACTTCCGCGACGAGAGCACCGGACCGACCAGCGTCACCACGTCCCACGGCCGGATCGCGGTCGCCTTGCCGGGCCCGACCAAGACCGCCCCGGGCGCGGTGCTCTTCATCGACGCCGACGGCAATCGCCTCTCGAAGGTGGCTGTCGGCGCGCTGCCGGACATGGTGCGCTTCACGCCGGACGGCAACACGGTGCTGGCGGCGCTCGAGGGCGAGCCCGACGACTACTGCGCGCCGGGGCGCGATCCCGAAGGCGGCATCGCGGTGATCGACGTCTCGCGCGGACCCGAGCACGCGACCGCGCGCATCGCCGGTTTCGGCGCCTTCGCCGCGGCGGACGTGCCGGGACTGCGCCTGTCCGGCCCCGGCGCTTCGCTCGCCCAGGACGTCGAGCCCGAGTTCATCGCCATCTCGGACGACGGCCGCACCGCGTGGGCGACGCTGCAGGAGAACAACGCGCTGGCCGTGATCGACGTCGCGGCCGCGAAGGTCACGCGGATCGTGCCGCTCGGGGAGAAGGACCACTCGCGGCCCGGGATGGGGTTCGACGCCTCCGACGTCGACGGCGGCATCCGCATCCGGCCGTGGCCCGTGTGGGGCCAGTACCAGCCGGACGTGATCCGCGCGGCGACGATCGGCGGGCGCACCTGGCTGTTCACCGCCAACGAGGGCGAAGGGCGCGACTGGGAGTGCGGCCTCGAGACGATCACCGTCGGCGAGCTGAAGCTCGACCCGACCGCGTTCCCCGACGCGGCGGAACTCCAGAAGCCTGAGAACCTGGGCCGGCTCAAGGTCGACCGCACCCGCGGCGACACCGACGGCGACGGCGACTGGGACCAGCTCCACTCGTTCGGGGCCCGCTCGTTCTCGGTCTGGGACGCGGACGGCGCGCTCGTGTGGGACAGCGGCGACCAGATCGAGCAGGCGATGGCCCGCCTCCTGCCTGCCTTCTTCAATGCCGACAACGTCAGTGGCGTTCGCGACTCCCGCAGCGACGACAAGGGGCCGGAGCCCGAGGGGCTGGCCGCCGGCGTCGTCGGTGACCGGCACTACGTGTTCGTGGGCCTCGAGCGCGCGTCCGCGATCGCCGCCTTCGACGTGAGCGATCCGCTGCGCCCGCGCTTCGTGCGGCTGTTCCACGGGCGCGACGTGGTGAACGGCGGCGGCGACCTCGGCCCCGAGGGATTGTGGTTCGTCGACGCCGCCGACAGCCCGACCGGTGAAGCGCTGCTGCTCGTCTCCAACGAGCTGTCCGGCACGGTCGGGATCTGGGAGCTGCGCGAGCGGCGTTAGCCGCTACTCGCCCAGCGCCCCGTAGCGGACCAGGCGGAAGCGCGGACCGCCGGCCGCCCGCAGCTTCGCCGCCAGCGCCTCGTGGCGCTCGCTCCACCCCGTCCAGCGCGCGACGAACGCCTCGGCCCGCGCCCGGTCGCCGGCGTGCTGCACGTCCAGCACCTCCTTCAGCAGCGCGGCGACCACTTCCGGGTACCGCTCGTGGCGGATCGCGAGCGCGTCGCCCTGCCACGAGAGCAGCCCGTGCTCCAGGAACCAGTTCTGCTGCATGAGCTGCATCGTCTGGTACGGCTGGTCGCGGCGCGGGCGGTTGTTCTGCAGCGTGCGCCGCACGCCGGCGGCGTGGAGCGCCTTCAGGGCCGCGTCGTCGTAGTAGCCCCGCGCGCGCAGCGCCGGACCCGCGAACAGCGAGACGAGGTCGGCCTTCATCTCCTCGAGCAGGTCGGCGGCGCCCTGCAGCGCCGCGTCGAGGTCGCGGCCGTCGGCGGTGCGGTCGACGCCGAGGTAGTGCCCGACCTCGTGCCACAGCGTGCGCTGGAACTCGGCGTCGCCGTGAAGCTCCGCGTGGTGCGCGGGCACGGTCGCCGCGCGGAAGGCCGCGAGCTGGGCGTCGAGGATCGGGGCCGCGGTCATCACGTTGCGGCGCAGCAGGATCACGCGGCCGTAGCGCCGCGCGTGCAGCGCCTCGTTGGGCAGGATCGTCGCGGTGTTGGTGCCGCGGGCCTGGCCGAAGTCGGCGATCACGTCGTAGACGCCGACCGGGATCTGCTCGCGCACGCGCCGCGGCGGCGCCGGCAGCGCGTCCTGGATCGCCTGCAGCCCGCCCACCGCCTGCGCGACGGCGGCCGAGCGCTCCGCGTCCTTCTTCAGGAGCGACAGCGAAAAGAAGGCCTTCACGCCGAACAGCGCGTCGTCGTAGGTCTCGTACGAACCGACCTGGGCGTTGAGGTTGCGGAAGTGGCCGCTGACCCACGCCGCGTCGCCCGCCTCGTAGTCGTTGGCGAGCAGGTCGCGGCCGCGGTGGCGCAGGTAGCCCGCGAACTCCGGGTCCTCGTCCTCGACCGCGTCGGCCGCCTCGTGCAGCAGGCGATGCGCTGCCACGAGCTCGTCGGCGTGGGCGACCGCCTGCGGCACCGCGTAGAACCCGCCGTCGCGAGGCAGCGCCTGCAGCCGCGCGCGCAGCCCCGGGTGCAGCCCGTCGAGCACCGGGTGGCGGTCGAGCGCCGCGAGGTCGGCGGCGATCGACGCCGCGTCGGCGCGGCGCACGACGCTGCGGGTGTCGAACAGCTCCGCGCGGCGCCCGGGGTGGGCCTGCGCGAACGCCTCGAGCGCCTCGGCCGTCGCGCCGGCGGGGTAGACGTTGCGCTCGGGCGCCTGCGGCGCCACCGCCAGGAACGGCTCGCGGCGGTTGTCGAGGGTGACCGCGATCGGCCCCTGGTTGAGGCGATAGAGGTCGCGCAGCGCGCGCGTCAGCTCGGTGGGCGCCTGGGCATGGCGGGCGTCCAGCGCGGCCTTCGACGCGAGCGCCTGGGGGTGGCGCTGCTGCTCGTACAGCGCTTGCATCAGCACGCCGGCGTCGAGCAGCTTGGTAACCGCCGTGCGCTCGCCGGGGCCGAGCCCCGAGAGCTCGGGGGCCAGGCGCAGCTCCGCCGTCTGGTCGAGGATCGCGCGAGCGCGGGCGAGGTCCCACTCGGGCGCCTGGGCGGAAGCGGTGACGGCGAGGACGGCGAGGGCGAGGGCCGGCGGCAGCGTGCGCATCGGCGGAATGGTAAGCCCGGGGGCCGCGACAGGACGGCGGGCGAAGGCGCACAATCTCCCCACGGAGGGTGCCTCGATGAAGTGGATGACGAGACTGGCCGTCGCGGCGATCGCGGCGGTGCTGGCGTTCGCGCCGATGGGTGAGGCCGCGGCCCCGCAGCCGGCCGCTCCCGTGACGGTCGCCAAGGCGGCTCCGGCGCCGGTCGACTTCGCGACGCTGATGGCCGAGGCCGAGGGCTCCGCCGAGGTCACCTGCGGCGACTTCGGCATGTGGGCGGCCGACAAGCGCGACGACTGCAACAAGTCGTGCAAGAAGGGCAAGAAGTGCGTGAAGAAGGAGATGTGCGGCGAGTACCGCTGCCCGGAGCCCGGCTACTGCTGGAAGTGCTCCAACTAGCCTGAGCCGTTCCTGCTCGCCGGGGCCGCGGTTGCCCCGGCGAGCGGTCAGTCCCCCGCGAGGCGATAGCCGACGCCCGTCTCGGTCAAGAGGTAGCGGGGACGCGCGGGGTCGCGCTCGAGCTTGTGCCGCAACTGGCCCATGTAGACGCGCAGGTAGTGGGACTGCGCGACGGCGCCGGGGCCCCAGACTTCCTTCAGGAGCTGGCGGTGGGTCAGCACCTTGCCCACGTGGCGCGCGAGCAGCGCCAGCAGGTTGTACTCGGTGCGGGTCAGGCGCACGTCCTCGCCCGCCAGGCTGACCCGGCGCGCCGCCAGGTCGATGCGCAACTCGCCGATCTCGACGCAGGGCTCCAGGCCCGCGGTGCCGCGCGCGGCGTGGCGCAGCGCCACCCGCAAGCGGGCCAGCAACTCGCCGACCGCGAACGGCTTGGTCAGGTAGTCGTCGGCCCCGGCATCGAGCGCCTCGATCTTGTCGCGCTCCTGGCCACGCGCCGAGAGCACGATGATCGGGACGCCGCTCCACTCGCGCAGCCTCGTCGTGACCTCGAGCCCGTCGAGGTCGGGCAGGCCGAGGTCGAGCAGCACCACGTCGGGTACCCGCGTCGCCGCCTCGCGCAGCGCCGCTTCGCCGCTCTGCGCCTCGGCCAGCCGATAACCGTGGGCCGCCAGCGACGCGCGCAGGAAGCGCAGCACCGGCAGCTCGTCTTCCACGACGAGCACGAGCGGCGCCTGGCCGTCCGCGCTCACGGGGCCGGCTCCGGCAGCGGCGGCGGCTCGAGCCGGGGCAGCGTGAACTCGAAGACGACGCCGCGCGGAAGGCGGCGACGCGCCTGCATCCGGCCGCCGTGAGCCGTGACGATCGCGCGGCAGATCGGCAGGCCGAGGCCGAACCCGCGGCCGCCGCGGACCCCACGATGGAACTTCTCGAACACCTGCTCCTCCGCGCCCTCGGGCAGGCCGGGCCCGTCGTCCTCGACGGAAACCCGGATCGCCGTGGCCTCGGATGTCGCCGCGACCCGGATCACGCCGGCGCCGTACTTCAGCGCGTTCTCGAGCAGGTTCACGAACACCTGCTCGAGCAGCACGCCGTCGCCCGAGACGAGCGGCAGGTCCGGCGCGATCGCGATCTCGACCGGGCAGCCGTCCGTCGTGCGCCCCAGGCGGCCCAGCGCCGCGCCGACGAGTTCCTCGAGCGAGTGCCAGTCGCGCTCGAGCACGACGGCGCCGCTCTCCAGCCGCGTCATGTCGAGCAGGTTGGTGACCAGCCGGTTGAGCCGGAAGGCCTCGTCGTGGATCGCCTGGGTCAGCTCGCGGCGATCCGCTTCCGGCAGTGCATCGTCACCCACGAGCGTGCTGGCCGAGCCGGCGATCGCCGCGAGCGGCGTACGCAGGTCGTGGGACACAGACGAGAGCAGTGTCGAGCGCAGCCGCTCGGCCTCGACGGCGACCCGGGCCTGTTCCGCCTGCTCGGCAAGCCGCGCGCGCTCCAGGCCCGAGGCCGCGAGGCGGGCCAGCGTCGCGAGCGTCGCGAGCTGGTCGGGGTGGAGCGGGAGCAGCGCCGGGTCGGGGCTGACGCCGAGCACGCCCTGCACGCCGCCCGCGCCTTCGAGCGGCAGCCAGGCGGCCGACGCGCCCGGCAACGTGTCGGTGCCGAGGCCGGCAGGGCGCGCGTGTTCGAAGGCCCACTGCGCGACGGCGACCTCGCGCGGCGCGGGCATCGCGCCAGAGATCGCGTGCAGCCCACCCTCGGCGGCCGGCACCAGCACGGACGTGGTGCCACGCAGCAGGGCCGCCACCCGGCGGCTCGCCACGTCGGCCACGTCGGCCGCGCTGCGCGCCGCCGCCAGCTCGCGCGACATCGCGAAGAGCACCTGGGTCCGCTGCTCGCGCTCGCGCGCCGCGACGGCCTGGGCGCGGACGCGCACGGAGAGGTTGCTGATCAGCAGGCTCACGACCAGCATCACGAAGAAGGTAACCAGGTACTGGGTGTCGGCGACGGCGAAGGTCAGGTGGGGCGGCACGAAGAAGAAGTCGAAGCAGCCGACGCCGGCGACCGCGGCCAGCGCCGACGGCCCGCGCCCGTGGCGGGCGGCGACGAAGGCCACCCCCAGCAGGTAGACCATGATCAGGTTCGAGTTGTCGAAGCGGCGGAACATCGCGGCGCACGCCAGCGTGCAGCCGACCACGACCGCCAGCGCCCAGGCGTAGCCCGCGCCGTCGGGCCGCACGGGCGGCCCTGTCGCGCGCGAGACCGGGCGCGCCTCCCCGGGTTCTCCCGAGATGATGTGGACGTCGACTTCGCCGCTGCCGCGCACGATCTCGTCCACCAGCGAACCGCGCAACCGGTCGCGCCAGCGCGGGTGATGCGGCTTGCCGACGACCAGCTTGCTCACGTTGCGCTCGCGCGCGAAGGCCAGCAGCGTCGGCGCCACCCGTTCGCCCGACAGCACGGCGGTCTCCGCGCCGAGTTCTTCGGCCAGCTTGTGGATGCCGGCGAGCAGCTCGCGCTCCCCGGCCGACAGCGGTGGCTGCGACGGGCTCTCCACCGAGACCACGATCCACTCGGCGCGCAGCCCCTGGGCCATCCGGCACGCGGCCCGCACCAGCCGCTCGCTCTCCGGGTTGGGGCGCACGCAGACGAGCACCCGTTCGGCCACCGGCCAGGTCTGCCGGATCTCGTGGTCGGCGCGGTAGGCCCGGACGTCGCGGTCGACGTGCAGCGCGGTGCGGCGCAGCGCCAGCTCGCGCAGCGCCAGCAGGTTGCCGCGGCGGAAGAAGCGGTGGACCGCGCGCGCGGCCTGCTCGGGCACGTAGACCTTGCCCTCGTGGAGCCGCTTCTCCAGCTCTTCGGCCGGCAGGTCGACGAACTCGACCTCGTCGGCGTCGTCGAGCAGCCGGTCGGGCACCGTCTCGTGCTGCACGACGCCGGTGACCTGGGCGACCACGTCGTTGAGGCTCTCCAGGTGCTGGACGTTGAGCGTGGTGTGGACGTCGATGCCGGCCTCGAGCAGCTCCTCCACGTCCTGGAAGCGGCGGGCGTGGCGCGAGCCCGGCGCGTTGGTGTGGGCCAGCTCGTCGAGCAGCAGCAGCGCGGGGCGGCGGGCGAGCGCCGCGTCGAGGTCGAACTCCGCGAGCCGCACGCCGCGGTACTCGAGCTCGCGCGGCGGCAGCCGCGGCAGGCCTTCCACCAGCCGCGCGGTCTCGGCGCGGCCGTGGGTCTCGACCCAGCCGATCACGACCTCGCCGCCTTCGGCCTGGCGGGCGCGCGCCGCCTCCAGCATCGCGTAGGTCTTGCCCACGCCGGGCGAGGCGCCGAACCAGACCTTCAGCCGGCCGCGCCGGCCACGCCGCTCCTCCGCCTGAACCCGCCGCAGCAGGGCGTCCGGGTCAGGCCGCGTCTCGCTCATCTGCGACTCTCACCCGTATCTCAACATGTCCCGCCGCAGGGAGGATCAGGCCAGGCTCAGGGCCACCAGCACCACGTCGATGGCCTTGATCCCCACGAACGGCAGCACCACGCCGCCCACCCCGTAGATCAGCATGTTCCGCCGCAGGATCGCCGCCGCGCCGAGCGGGCGGTAGGCGATGCCACGCAGTGCCAGCGGGATCAGCGCGATGATGATCACGGCGTTGAAGATCACCGCCGACAGGATCGCCGACTGCGGGGTCGCGAGCCCCATCACGTTGAGCGGGGCGAGCTGGGGCAGCGCCAGGATGAACATCGCCGGGATGATCGCGAAGTACTTGGCGACGTCGTTGGCGATCGAGAAGGTGGTGAGCGCGCCGCGCGTCATCAGCAATTGCTTGCCGATCTCGACCACCTCCAGCAGCTTGGTCGGGTTGGAGTCGAGGTCGACCATGTTGCCGGCTTCCTTGGCCGCGCTGGTGCCGGTGTTCATCGCCACGCCGACGTCGGCCTGAGCCAGCGCCGGCGCGTCGTTGGTGCCGTCGCCGGTCATCGCCACCATGCGGCCGTTCGCCTGCTCGCGGCGGATCAGCTTCAGCTTGTCCTCGGGTGTCGCCTGGGCCATGAAGTCGTCGACGCCGGCTTCGGCGGCGATCGAGGCCGCAGTCAACGGGTTGTCGCCGGTGATCATCACGGTCTTGATGCCCATCGCCCGCAACTGGGCGAAGCGCTCACGGATGCCGCCCTTGACGATGTCCTTGAGGTGGACGAGGCCCAGCACCCGGGCGCTCTCGGCGACCGCGAGCGGGGTCCCGCCCTGCCTGGCGATCTGATCGGCCTGCGCGCGCACCTCGTGCGGCAGGATGCCCCCGCGCCCTTCGACCGCGCGCGCGATCGCGTCGACGGCGCCTTTTCGGATCTCACGGCCGTCGATCGTGATCCCGGACATCCGGGTCTGCGCGGAGAAGGGCACGAGTTGCGCCTGGTGCGCGGCCAGTTCGCGGGCGCGGATGCCGAACTGCTTGGCCAGCACCACGATCGAGCGCCCTTCCGGCGTCTCGTCGGCGAGCGACGAGAGCTGCGCCGCATCGGCCAGGGTCTGCACGGTCACGCCAGGGGCCGGCACGAACGCCACCGCCTGGCGGTTGCCGAGGGTGATGGTGCCGGTCTTGTCGAGCAGCAGGGTGTCGACGTCGCCGGCGGCCTCGACCGCGCGGCCCGAGGTCGCGAGCACGTTGTGCTGGACCAGGCGGTCCATGCCGGCGATGCCGATCGCGGAGATCAGCGCGCCGATCGTGGTCGGGATCAGGCACACGAGCAGCGCGATCAGGACCGGCACCGGCACCGCCGCGCCGGAGTAGAGCGCCAGCGGCTGCAGCGTCACCACCACCAGCAGGAAGACCAGCGTCAGCACCGCGAGCAGGATTCCCAGTGCGATCTCGTTGGGCGTCTTCTGGCGCACCGCACCTTCGACGAGCGCGATCATGCGGTCGAGGAAGGTGCTGCCGGGGTTGGCGGTGATGCGCACGACCAACGAGTCGGAGAGCACTCGCGTGCCACCCGTCACCGCGGAGCGATCGCCACCGCTTTCGCGGATCACGGGCGCTGACTCTCCGGTGATCGCCGACTCGTCGACGGTGGCGACGCCTTCGATGGCCTCGCCATCGCCGGGGATGATCTGCCCTGCCACGACGCGCACGACGTCTCCCGCCCGAAGGGCGCTCGCCGGCACCGTCTCTTCGGAGCCTTCGCGCAGCCGCAGGGCCAGGGTCTCCGCCCGGGTCTTGCGCAGGGCGGCGGCCTGCGCCTTGCCGCGGCCTTCCGCCATCGCCTCGGCGAAGTTGGCGAACAGGACCGTGAACCACAGCCAGGCGGCCACCTGGCCGGTGAAGAGCGGGCTGCCCGTGCCGCCAATCAGCTCCTGGACCCAGATCACGCTGGTGACCAGACTGCCGACCTCGACGATCAGCATCACCGGGTTGCGGAACTGGACCCGCGGATCGAGCTTCCGCACCGAGTCGATCACGGCCTGCCGGACAATGTGGGGATCCCAGATCGAGATCCGCCGCGCGTGTTCAGCCATCTCTTCTACAGCTCCTCGAGTGCCAGGTTCAGTTCCAGCACGTTGACGCGCTCGCGGCCGAGGAACCCGAAGGTCGGGGGCTCGGTGTGGGCGCGCACCAGGGCCAGCACGCGTTCGAGCGGCACGCCTCGCGCCTGCGCCACGCGCGGCGCCTGCAGCGCCGCCGCGGCAGGCGGGATGTGGGGGTCGAGGCCCGCGCCACTGGCGGTGACCAACTCCGAGGGGACCTGCGCCGGCGACACGCCCTCGAGCCGGGCGCGCGCGTCGAGCCGCTCGCCGACGGCCTTCAGGTGGTCCGGGTTGGAGGGCCCGTAGTTGGTGCCGCCCGTGGAAGCCGCGTTGTGGTCGACGCCCGAGGGTCGGGGATGGAAGTACTCGGGGCGGGTGAAGGCCTGGGCGATCAGCCGCGAGCCGACGACCTGCCCGCTGCGGTTGCGGACCAGGCTGCCCTCGGCCTGGGCCGGGAACAGGAGCTGGGCGATGCCCCACGACACGAGGGGATAGCCGCCGCCCAGCAACAGCATGGTCACGGCCGTGAACAGGATTCCCTTGCGCACTTCGTTCAGCATCAGAAGCTCCCCAGCGCCAGGTGCTCGGCGATCGGCCCCAGCACCGCCACCGGCAGGAACATCAGCAGACCCAGCACCACCACCACGGCCCACAGCGTGAAGCCGAACGTCGCGCTGTCCGCGCGCAGCGAGCCGGCGGTCTCCGGCGCCGTCGGCTTCCTGGCGAGGAAGCCGGCGAGCGCCAGCGGCGCCAGGATCGGGATGTAGCGCGAGAACAACATCGCGAGGCCGGTACCGATGTTCCAGAACGGCGTGTTGTCGCCCAGCCCCTCGAAGCCCGAGCCGTTGTTGGCGGCCGCGGAGCTCCACTCGTAGAGCATCTCGGTGAAGCCGTGGGGACCCGGGTTCTCGAGCCAGCCCAGTGCCGTCCCCGGGTCGGGGGTCGTCGCCCACACGTGGCAGGCGATGGCCGTCGGCACCAGGATCGCGAGCGGGTGCCACAACAAGGCGAGGCTCGCGAGCTTCATCTCCTTGGCTTCGACCTTCTTGCCCAGGAGCTCCGGTGTGCGGCCGATCATCATCCCCGCCACGAAGACCGCCACGACGATGAAGACGAGCATGTTGACGAAGCCGACGCCGACGCCGCCGAAGATGTTGTTGAGCCACATGCCGACGAGTGGCATCAGGCCGCCGAGCGGGGTCCACGAGTCGTGCATCGAGTTCACCGAGCCGTTGGAGGTCACGGTCGTGGTGACGCCCCACAGCGCCGAGAGGCCCGCGCCGAAGCGGACCTCCTTGCCCTCCATCGAGCCGGTCGACTGGTCAGCTCCGAGCCGCGCGATCGCCGGGTTGCCGGCCCCTTCCTGGGCGACCGCGAAACCCACCATCGGCAGGTAGATCGCGAGCATCGTGGCGAACAGCACCACGGCCAGCCGCTGGCGGCGCAGCATCGCTCCCAGCGTCCAGATCATGGCCATCGGGATCACGGCGATCGACCAGGTCTGCACCAGGTTGCTCAGCGGCGTCGGGTTCTCGTACGGGTGGGACGAGTTGGGACCGAAGTAGCCGCCGCCGTTGGTGCCGAGCTGCTTGATCGCGACCTCGGCGGCGACCACGCCGCGCGCGATCACCTGTTCCGTCCCTTCGAGCGTGGTGGCCTTCGCGGCGCCCTCGAAGGTCATCGGCGTGCCCTGCCAGACGAGCAGCGCGCCGACCACGATCGCCAGCGGCAGCAGCAGGCGGACCGTGGCGCGCGTCACGTCGACGTAGAAGTTGCCGAGCTGGCTCTGCCGGTCGCCACCCAGGCCGCGGATGATCGCGACGCAGGCGGCGATGCCCGTCGCGGCCGTGACGAACTGCAGGAACGTGATCGCGAACAACTGCGAAAAGTAGGAGAGGCCCGTCTCGCCGCTGTAGTGCTGCAGGTTGGTGTTGGTGGTGAAGCTCGAGACGGTGTTGAACGCGAGGGTCGGCTCCAGGTTGCCGATGCCGTCCGGGTTGAGCGGCAGCCACTTCTGCAGGCTGACCACCGCGAAGATGCAGAGCCACATCACGACGTTGGAGACGAGCAGCGAGCGCGCGTAGTGCTTCCAGTCCTGGCTCTCGGCCGGGTCGATGCCGGTGAGGCGCAGGACCAGCCGCTCCAGCGGCAGCAGCAGCGGGTCGAGGAAGGTGCGCTCGCCCTGGAACACCCGCGCCATGTAGCGCCCGAGCGGCAGGCTGGTGGCGATCGTGAGCAGGATCGTGAAGGCGACGGCGAAGGACTCGGTCAGCATCGCGGGCCTCAGAAGCGCTCGGGGCGCAACATCGCGTAGAGCAGGTAGGCGGCGGCGAGCAGGCTCAGCAGCAGCAGGAGCATGGCGTCACACCCGGTCGCAGAACTCGGCGAAGGCGAACATCGCGGCGAACGCCGCGAGCCCGAGCACGATCATTCCGAGCAGCACGGTCGGACCTCCTGGAAAGTGGCCACGGCGCCGAGCAGCAGCAGGAACTGCCGCTTCTGAGCGCCGTCGCGACCCGAGAACACGGGGGCGGTGGAGTCGTCGTAGCGGCCCTCGAGCTTCAGAATCAGCCGCGGGTCGGGGCGGTGCTCGAGGGTCAGCGTCACCTCCGCGAGCTTCTGCGCGATGATGGCCCCGTCCTCGTCGGCGTAGCGCTCCGCCCGCAGTGCGAGCGCCGTCTTCGACGCGGGCCTGGCCCAGCGTGCGTAGAACCCGGCGCCCCACCAGGAGGCCGCCTCCGCCTCGCCGCGCTCCTCGCGCGCGGCGTCGATCGAGACGCCGAGCGACCAGGCGGCGCTGGGCCGCCACAGGGCGACGACGTCGCCGAACACCCGCACGGCGTCGTCGTTGTCCGCGAGCTCGGGCCCGGCCACACCGTTGAAGGAGATGGAGAACGCCTCGGCGGCGTACGCGAGCTGGGCGCCGATCGACTTGCCGCTGTTGTTGTCGGCGATCCCCTGCCAGCCGTTGAGCACGTGGAGCTGGCCGCTCCAGCGCTCCGTCAGCGGGTAGCTGAGCTTGAGCCCCGTCTGGGTGTAGGGCGACAGCTCGCCGAGCCACGAGCGGGTGTAGTTCCAGTTGTCCCTGGTCGCGAAGGCCTCCATGCCGATGTGGCTGGGGTACACGCCGGCCTCCAGGCGCAGGCCGCGGCCGAGACCCGTCTCGTACTGGGCCGACGCCTGCACCACGTGGCGCCACACCTCCGCGCTGGTGCCCGGGCGGCTGATCTCGCCCGCGCGCAGCACGTCCATGCCGTTGCCGTAGCCGAGCACGAGGCGGAAGCCGACCGGGTTCGACGCGGACGTGGGCAGCGTGAGGTCGACCTGGGCGAGGTTGATCGCGAACTCGTCGCCGCGCTTGCCCGAGGTGCCGACGCCCGCGAACCAGTTGTCGCCCTGCCGAGGGCGGTTGGCGTTCCAGGCGTACGAGACGTCCACGAAACCGTGGACCTCGAGCTTCGGCTCCGGGCTCGGCTGCGGCGAGGGCGCGAACTCGGCAGAGGCGCTCGGCGCCAGCAGTCCCGCCATGGGCGGCCCCGATCGCCCCGCCGCCCAACCCCCGATCAGCAACAACCCCGTCGCCAGTGCACTCGTCACTTCCCGACCTCCACCGGCAAGATCGGGCGGCGTGCGTCAGAACGGGGGCAGAAGCACCGCGATCGGCATCAAGACGGCATCAAGAACGGTGGGTCAGCGCTGCTTGCCGAGCGCCTTCAGGATCTGCTCGCCGAAGTAGGAGACGACCAGGCGGTTCCACGCCTGGGAGCGGCGGCTGGCGGTGAGGAACTCGTCGAGCGCCGCCTTCAGCGCGGGCGCGTCCTTCGGCACGCCCCAGCAGGCGCTGCCGGGTTCGCCGAGCACGGCGCCCGCCTGCAGCTTCGGGTGCTTCTGCACGGAGAGCCCGAAGTCCGCGAGCGACAGCGGCGTCGCGGTGATCTCGCCCGCGGCCAGCGCCGCGAACACGGCGTCGATCGTCGGGTAGGTCTTCATCGACGCCTCGGCCACACCGGCCTGCACGGCGGCCTGCTTCCACGTCGTGGTCCCGGCCAGCACGCCGACCTTCTCGCTCGCGAGCTGCGCCGGCTGCTCGATCACGCGATGCGGCGCGAGCGTGACGGCGACGATGTGGGCCGGGAAGACCTCCTCCGAGAACGCGATGCGCTCGCGCCGCTCCGGCGTCGCGATGATGCCGACGATCAGGTCGCCCTTGCCCTGCTCCAGCGCGGGCAGCCGGTCGTTGTAGTGCGGCACCACCACGGGCTCGATCTTCAGCTTGTGCAGCCGCGCGAAGTTCTCGAGCAGCTCGCGCTCGAAACCATGGCGCGCGGCGCCGGGGGCGGGGTCGAAGCGCGCCTTCTGCTCGTCCGCGGCGACGATCGCGCGCAGCACGCCGGCCTGGCGGATCGCGTCGAGGTCGGCGGCCGCCGCGGAGCCCGCGGCGGCGGGTCGGTCGGGTAGGCTCCGCCCATGGCTCGGCGCTCTCCCCCCGACCCTGGCCCGCTGGCCGCGTTCCACCCCGCGGTCGCCGAGTGGTTCTCCGAGAGCTTCGCGTCGCCGACGCGGGCCCAGGCGCTCGCCTGGCCCGAGATCCGCAGCGGGCGCAGCACGCTGGTGTTCGCGCCGACCGGCTCGGGCAAGACGCTGGCCGCGTTCCTGGCGGCGCTCGACCGGCTGATGTTCGCGCCCGAGCCGAAGAAGAAGGAGCGCTGCCGGCTCGTCTACGTCTCGCCGCTGAAGGCGCTCGCGGTCGACGTCGAGCGCAACCTGCGCTCGCCGATCGCCGGCATCGCCCGCGTCGCCAGCCGCCGCGGCGACGCCTTCCGGATTCCGGAGCTGGCGATCCGCACCGGCGACACGCCGCAGAACGAGCGCGCTCGCCAGCGCCGCGACCCGCCCGACATCCTGATCACCACGCCCGAGTCGCTGTTCCTGGTGCTCACCTCCGAAGCCCGCCTGCGGCTCGACCGGGTGGAGACCGCGATCGTCGACGAGATCCACGTGCTCTGCGGCACCAAGCGCGGCGCCCACCTCGCGCTGTCGCTGGAGCGGCTGGAGGAGCTGCAGGGCGGGCGGGCGCTGCAACGGATCGGGCTCTCCGCGACCCAGCGCCCGCTCGACACCGTCGCCCGCTACCTCGGCGGCGGCGAGCCGAAGGCGAAGGCGTGGAAGCCGCGGCCGGTGTCGATCGTCGACGCCGGCGCGCGCAAGGCCTTCGACCTCAAGGTCGAGGTCCCGGTCGAGGACATGGCGAAGCTGGGGCCTGGGGGTGCGGGGGCGGAGGAGGGTTCGCTGTCCGACGGAGCCCCCGCGGAGCGCGGGGGCGCCCCCCAGGCGCCACCCCCCCACACAGAACG
>JAMQGV010000046.1 GCA_025994075.1 Vicinamibacteria bacterium | reverse complement strand
TTGGTTGTTTTCTCTCCCTCCTTTTCATCGCGGGGGGCTTTTGGGGGGGGGGCGCCCCCGTGGGGGGCCCCCCCCGCTCGGAGGATTCCGTTCGTACCTCTTGGTTCGTGCTCTTAGCGGGTGACCTCCTCGACGACCACGGCGGGAGTGCCGCCGCGGGTGGCGAGCCGCACCGAGGTGCCACCCGGTTGCACGTCGCGCTCGAGCAGCCCGATCACGGGGTAGCGCTCGCGCAGGCCGCGGGCGAACGCGGCCGGCACCGAGTCGCGCCGCTCGCGCACCAGGGCATCGAGTTCCGGCACGCCGCTGGCCGAAACCACGATCCACGTGCGGCCGGCGGCGCCGGCGGGATCGAGCCTCAGCAGCGTCGTGCGCGGCAGGCTCGCGTCCTGCGCGGACCGCACGTCGGGCCACGCGAGGCGGAACGAGCCGTCGCTCTCCTCGGTGATCAGGTACAGGTGGCTCGGCCTCCGCAGCTCGACCTTGAGCGATTCGCCGCTCGCGTCGAACCCCGGGATGAGCTGCGTTCCGGCCGCCGTCTCGGAGCCCAGGGTGTACCGGAAGTCCACCCTGTCCCCAGCGTGGGCGCTGCCTGCCGCCAGCAGCGGCATCAGCATCAACGGGCCCAGCTTTCGGAGCATGTCTCTCCTCTCATCGGCTGCGGCGGAGCTGCCGCGCCGTCGTGGGAAGCAGGACACGCCGGGCCCCTCGCGCCCTGTGACGCAGCGCACAGGGACAGCACTGGAAGTGAGACCCGTCACCCCCCGGTGCCGTGCCAGAATCCCCGGCCATGGACCTGCCGCGCGCTTCGTGCCCGACCTGTGCGGGCCGGATCGAGGAGGGCCAGCGCGTCTGCCACGCCTGCGGTTCGCTGCGGCCCGACGCGGTCGCGAGCGAAGACGAGGAGCGGGCGAGCCTCGCCGAGCTGCGTCAGGCGATGCAGTCCGCGATGGCCCAGGCGGAGTTGCAGAAGCAGCCGACGCCTCCCGTGCGCGACCGCTTCCTGCGCCACGCCCCGGTGCCGCGCCACACCGGCGCCCTTCTCGACGAGGCGATGCTGTGCCAGAGCTTCTTCGAGGAGGCGCTCGCCGCCGACACCACCGCGCCACGCGAGCGCTTCAAGGCGCTGCTGACGCGCCTCGAGCTCAACGCGGTCGACGAGCCCGAGCTTCGTGCCAAGCTCGAGGTGCTGCGCGCCCGCCTGCGCGAGCACGAGGCCGTGGTCGCCCGCAACGATCGCAACACGACGATCGGCATCCTGATGGCGCTCGGGCTGCTGGTCCTGCTCGCCTTGTTGCTGCTGCGCGGCGCGGCCGCCCTGTTCGGCTAGTTCGATTCGAAGGAGAACGAGGATGACGATCGCCGAGATGCTGCTGCCCGAGTTCGACCAGGAAGCGGCGACCACCCGCAAGTACCTGGAGCGGGTGCCCGAGGCCCACGCGGCGTGGTCCCCGCACCCGAAGTCGATGCCGCTCGACCGGCTCGCCGGCCACGTCGCGGAGCTGCCGGTGTGGGCCGTGATGACGATGAAGCAGACCGAGCTCGACCTCGCCCCGAAGGACGGGCCGAAGTACGAGTCCTTCCGCTCAGCGAAACCGGCGGACCTGCTGCGCACCTTCGACGAGCACGTGAAGAACGGGCGCGCCGCGATCGCCGCCGCGAGCGACGCCGACTTCTTCGTGCCGTGGACGCTCAAGGGCGGCGACGTCGCCTACTTCACGCTGCCGCGGGCGGTCGTGATGCGCACGTTCGTGCTCAGCCACCTGATCCACCACCGCGCCCAGCTCGGCGTCTACCTGCGCATGAAGGACGTGCCGGTGCCTGCGACCTACGGGCCGTCTGCCGACGAGAGCTCGATGTAGCGACGAAGACGGAGGCGGGTCCGGGCTGACCCCGGCAGGAGGACGCGATGGAGAGTCTCGCCGAGCTCGCGCGACGCGGCATCGTGGAAGTGACGCGGGAGCGCGCGCCGATGCCGCGGCCGGCCGGCTGCCGGCTGGTGACGGGGCTGAGCCCGGCCGGCCTCGCGGCTGCGGCCGGCATCGCGATCCGCGACTTCCTGGTCGAGATGAACGGGGAGGCGGCCGCCGAGTTGCTGGACCTCGAGTCCTACGGCCCGGGGCCCCGGAGCTACACCTTCTACGCCCGGGCCCGCCACGAACGGGTCGTGGTCCGCACGACGGGCCTGGACCCGGGCATGGAGCTGGCGCCGACACCGGAAGCGATCCGCGCGAGCTACGACCCGCGGCAGCCCCGCTTCGAGGCGCTGCTGGAGCTGTGGCGCTCGCGCGACTGGGCCAACACCGCCCGCCTGGCCGAGGCCACGCTCCAGGCGCAGCGATCGCGGGCCACGCCGGCGCTGGCCCTGCTCGCCGCTGCGCTGGTGGAGAGCGGACGGGTCGAGGAGGGCGGCCGGCTCGCCGAAGAGTACCTGCGCGACCACGCCCGCAAGTGGACGATGGACTTCACGGCGGTCGCCCTGCACGCCCAGGGCGTGGCCGCCGCCGCTCGCGGCGACCGCGACGCAGCCCTGGGGCTGTGGGAGACCGCGTGGGACCACGAGCCGCTGGAGCGCACGGCGCAGGCGCTGGAGAAGGCCACGGGCCGGCGGCCTCCCACGGCTGTCCCGCCATGGCCGGGCCGGCGCTTCCCGATCGACTACCGGCTGCCACTGCTGGAGTCCGCCCAGCCCGGGCAGGCGAGCCTCGGCGACGCGCTGTCCGCCACCCCCGAGGGGGCCCTTTTCGTCGTCTGCCTTCTGTGCAACTACCGCGTCAATGGTCCCTACGCCCGCTTCCTGTTCCGCTGGTCGGCCTGGGCGCCGCATTTCGCGGGGCGGCTGGCAGGGCTCCACGTGATCACCGAGCAGGCGGAGCGCCCCGCCGGCCGCGAGTCGCTGTTCCAGGTCGAGAGCGAGGCTCGGGCCGCGGGCTTGCCGATGACCCTGCTGCTCGACGCGACCGGCGCCGTCTCGGCCGCCGTCGAGCCGCCGTCGAGTCCCAACGTCCTGGCGCTCGACCGCGAGGGCCGGGTCGAGCACCAGGGCCTGCTCGACGGTGTGGAGCTGTGGAACGCGCTGGCCGGCCTCGAGCAGCGCGCCTGAACCGCGTCCCGCTGCTCGAGCGCGCGGGACTCGCCTACCTGGGGCGGCTCGCGCGCGGACGGACGCTGCCGCCCGCGGCCGACCCCGTGCACGTGCTGAACCCCGACGAACAGCGCGAGCTGCGACGGGTCGAGCGCGGCGCGATCGCCCGCGCCGCGCTCGCCGGGGCCGTCTCGGCGCTGTGTGGAGTCGGCATCGTCACCTGGGTCGCGCGGCTGCGCGGCGCGGAACCGGAGCCGCTCGGCGACGCCGCGCAGTTCGCGGCGTGGACGCTGGCGATGACCTGGGTCGCCGCGATCTGCGCGCTCGAGATCGCGTACGTGTACCGGGACGCGCTGCGCTCCGTCCACGCCCTGTCGCGCGCGGCGGGCCTCGACCCGCTCGCCGCGGAGCCCGTCGCCTCGGCCCTGGTGCGCGCCGCGCTGGAGCTGCCCTGCGACACCCGGCCGGCGCACGGCGTCGATCCCGGCCGCGAGTCGTCGCGGCTGCAGGTCGTGCTGGCTTCTCTGCTCTACAAGGCCAAGATCGCGCTGACGACGGTGCTGCTCAAGGTGGCCGTCCGCCGGGTGCTGGGCCGCGCCGTGGTGCGCGTCGCGCTGGAGCTGGTCGCGGTGCCGGTGGCCGCGGCGTGGAACGGCTGGGTCGCGTGGCGGGTGATGCGCGAGGCGCGGGTGCGGGCGATGGGGCCCTCGTTCGCGCGGGAGGTCGCGGCCGCCCTGGCCGGCCTCGACCCCGCGCCGTTGGCCCGCGACGCCGCGCGACGCGCGGTCGCCTGCGCCATCGTGCGCACCCGCGAGCTGCATCCGAACCAGGCGGCGCTGCTCGCCGAACTCGGCGGCGGCGAAGCCGGGCCGCCCGCCGTCGACGATCCCGCCGCACTGCTCGCGGCGCTGCCTCCGCTGCCGGAGGCCGGCCGGCGCCAGGCCCTGGCGCTGCTGGCGGCCGCCAGCGTGATCGACGGCCGGCTCACCCGCGGCGAACGGCGGCTGTGGCGCGACGCCTGCGCGGCGAGCGGCCTGTCCGCGACCCACGAGGATCTCGACGAGCTGCGCGACGCGTTCGTGGAAGGCCGCCCGCGCCTGCCGGCGGCCCTGCGCGCCGCCCGGGCGTGACGGACGGGGGCTACAGCGTCTCGCGCAGGGCCAGCAGCTCGTCGACCGTGACCAGTCGGAAGCCGCGGGCGTGCAGGGCGTCGACGACCGCAGGGATCGCGTCGCGCGAGGGCTTGCGGTACCAGGGGTGGAGCAGGACGATCGAGCCCGGCCTCGCGTTCTCCGCCACGTGCTCCGCGATGCGGGCGGGCTCCTCGCGCACGCCGCGCCACGAGTCCGGCTCCACGTCCCAGGTCACGCTGGTGCGGCCCGTGCGCTGCAGGAGCCAGGGCAGGACGACCAGCTTGTAGCCGTTCGGCGGGCGGAAACGGATCGGGCCCGCGAAACCGGCCTCGCGGATCGCGCGGTCGGTGTCGTCGAGTTCGCGGCGCACGAACGACGGCGATTTCAGCACCATCACCCGGTGCGAGAACGAGTGGTTGCCGACCTGGTGGCCCGCGGCCACGATCTTGCGCAGCGCCTCGGGCGAGCGCTGCACCTGCTCGCCCACGACGAAGAACGTCGCCTTCGCGCCGCGCTCGGCCAGGGGTCGCAGGATCTCGTCGACGGCGCCTGCCGTCGGCCCGTCGTCGAACGTCAGCGCCACGACACGCTGGGCGGTGTCGACGCGGTGCACGAGGCGGCCGAAGACCTGGACGGTGCGGGAGCGGGCCAGGAGCCGCAGCCCGTGCAGGGCGAGCGCAGCGAGGACGACGAGCAGCAGCGCCGCGGCGGCGCGCCGCGCGGAGCGGCTCACCTTCTCTTCGGGGAGTCGTCGTCGCGGACGTAGACGACGCCCGACTGGCTCAGCAGCGTCTTCAGCTCGTCCTCGGGCACTGCCTCGCGGACCGAGACCTTGAACGGGTCCCCGTAGAAGAGCTTGGCGTTGAGGTTGTCGGCCGTGGCATGGACGCGGACGAACGTGCGGGCGACGGCCTTGTCGGCGACCACGGTGATCTCGCGCCCGCTCCAGCGGACCGCCTGCACTTCCGGCAGCTTCCCGACCTTGCCGGCGAACCAGCGCACCAGCCGCAGATCGCGATTGCGGAAGCGGCGCCAGCCGAAGGTGCCTGCGATCGCGAGGAAGACGACGAAGGGCACGTCGATCGCGCCGGCCGCGATCGAGTAGCCGACGAACACCATCAGCGCCAGCGCGGCGGCGATCGGGGCCTTCCAGCCACCGGGCAGGTCCCCGAGCCCCGCGAAGGCCTGCTCCAGCCGGTCGCGCAGCGGCACCTGGGTGGAGACCCCGCTCTCGATCTCCTTGGCGACGCCGCGCAGGTCGAGCGCCAGGTCGCGCGCGGTCGGATAGCGGTCCGCGGCCCGCTTGCGCAGGCAGCGGGTGATCACCCGCTGCACGCCGGCGTGCACGTTGGCCCGGACCTGGGTCACGGGCCGCGTCTCCTCGAAGGCGATCGCGTGCAGCGTGTCGAGGGCGGTGGCGCCGGCGAAGGGGAGCTGGCCGGTCACCATCTCGTAGAGCACGACGCCCAGCGAGAAGATGTCGGAGCGGTGGTCGACGGCCTGGCCGCGCGCCTGCTCCGGGCTCATGTAGCGCAGCGTGCCCATCACCACGCCGACCTGCGTCCTGGCGATCGTCTCCATGTGCGAGAGGTCGTCGCCGGAGGGCGCGGCGGTGCCGACGTCGGTCACGTCCTGCAGCTTGGCGAGGCCGAAATCGAGGATCTTGGCGTGCCCCTCGGGCGTCACCATGATGTTGTCGGCCTTGACGTCGCGGTGGACGATGCCGGCCTCGTGGGCCTTGCCGAGCCCTTCCGCGACCTGGGCGGTGACCTCCAGCGCGCCCAGCAGGTCGAGCTCGCGGGCCCTGACCAGCGCCCGCACGGTCTTGCCCTCGACCAGCTCCATCGCGATGAACACGACGTCCTCGACCTCGTCGACGTCGTAGACCTGGGCGATCGCCGGGTGGTTGACGGCGCAGGCGGCGCGGGCCTCGGTCATGAACCGTCGGCGGCGCTCCGCGTCTTCGCTCCACTCGCGCGGCAGCACCTTGACCGCGACGGGGCGGCCGAGGCGGGTGTCGCGGGCACGGTACACCACGCCCATGCCGCCCTTCCCGAGGTCGGCTTCGATCTGGTAGTGCTTGAGGGTGCGGCCGATCATGGGCCGCGCCATCCTACTTGGCGGCGGACAGCGAGTCGAGCGCCAGGTGGGCCAGGGCCCGCACGCCCACAGGCAACGCCGCCTCGTCGACGAAGAAGCGCGGCGAGTGGTTGGGCTCCGGGACGCGGCCGGCCGGGTTGACGCCGAGGAAGGCGAACAGCCCGGGCACCTTCTCCTGGTAGTAGGAGAAGTCTTCCGCGGTCGTGGTCTGCCGCACGTTGGGATCGGCCAGGGCGCCGCCCACCCGCTGCAGCGTCGGCGACATCTTCGCGGCCAGCGCCGGGTCGTTCCAGGTCACCGGGTTGGGGCCGTACCAGCTCACGGCGGCCGTGGTGCCGGTGGCGGCGGCCACCGCCTCGGCGCGGCGCCCGATCACCGCCTTGATCTGCTCGCGCATCTTCGCGTCGAAGGTGCGCACGGTGCCCGACATCACGACCTCCTCGGGCACGATGTTGGGGCGGTTGCCGGCCTGGAAGCTGCCGACCGTGACGATCGCGGGCGACGCCGTGGGATCGATCTCGCGCGAGACGATCGCCTGCAGCGAGAGCACCAGCTCCGCGCCGGCGACGATCGGGTCCACCCCCGACCACGGCATCGCGCCGTGGGTCTGGCGGCCGCGCAGGCGGATCTCGAACATGTCGGACGAGGCCATGATGCCGCCCGCGCGCCAGCCGAGGGTGCCGGTCGGCATCGGGAACACGTGCAGCCCGAACACCGCCTCGACCTTCGGGTCCACGAGCGCGCCCTCGCGCACCATCAGCTCGGCGCCGCCCTCTTCGCCCGGCGGCAGGCCCTCCTCCGCGGGCTGGAACAGGAACACGACGGTGCCGGGCAGGCTCGCGCGCATCCCGGCCAGCACTTCGGCGGCGCCCATCAGCATCGAGACGTGGGCGTCGTGTCCGCAGGCGTGCATCACGCCGACCTCGCGGCCGCCCCACTCCGCGCGGACGGTGGACTTGAAGGGCAGGTCGAGCTCCTCGGTCACCGGCAGCGCGTCCATGTCGGCGCGCAGCGCGACGACGGGCCCGGGACGGCCGCCCTTCAGCACGCCCTTGAGCCCGGTCTTCGCGAGCGGCGTGACCTCGATGCCGAGCGCCTTCAGGTGGGCGGCGACCTTCGCGGACGTGCGCGTCTCGCGGTTGCCCAGCTCCGGGTTCTGGTGCAGGTCGCGCCGCCACTCGACGAGCTTCTCGCCGAGGGCGGCCGTGCGGCGGTCGGCTTCCGCGCGCAGCGCCGCGGGGTCGGAGGCGGTGGCGAGCGGAGCGGCAGGGGCGAGGAGCAGGACGAGGGCGAGCATGCGATTCATGGGCGAAGGGGAACACGGGAAGAGGTCCCGCCGCAAGCGCCTAGAATCCGCTCTCCCATGAATCCCCTCCTCGCCGACCTGTCGCTCGCCCGCCGCGTCGAACGCGCGGAGATCGAGTTCTGCGCCCTGGGCGGCGCCCGCGCCGCGCGCCTCGACCGCCTCGAGGCCGGCGGCGGCATCGCGCTCTGCTCGACCCCGGGCTCGCCGCTCAACAAGGTCCTCGGCCTCGGCCTCGCCGGGCCCGTGTCCGACGCGGATCTCGACCGGCTCGCCGCGTTCTACGCCGCGCGCAACGAGCCCGCCCAGGTGGAGCTGTGCCCGCTGGCCGCCCCCGAGCTGCCGGCACGACTGGTGGCCCGCGGCTTCATCCCGCAGGGCTTCGAGAACGAGCTGGGTCGAGGACTGGCGGGGCCCGTTCGCGAAGGACTTCCGACCGGCGTCGCGGTCGCGCGAGCGGCCGACGACGAGGAGTGGCTGAGCGTCGTCGCCGCAGGCTTCGCGGCGGCCGAGGCGCACGTCACCGGCAGTGCCGGGCCGGAGGCCCCGATGGACCCCGCGGCGCTGCGCGAGGTGATGGCCTCGTTCGTGCACCCGGACATCGCGCGCTACGTCGCGCGCGTCGACGGGCAGGCCGCGGGCGGCGGCGCCGCGTGGGAGCGCGACGGCGTGCTCGGCATCTTCGGCACCGCGACGCTGCCGGCCTTCCGCCGCCGCGGCGTGCAGCGCGCGATCAACCTCGCCGCGCTGGCCGACGCTTCGCCCGCGGCCGAACTGGCGATCGCGACCACGGCGCCCGGCAGCACCTCGCAGCGCACGTTCGAGCGGATGGGCTTCCGCGTGCTCTACACGCGGGCGATCTTCGTGCGCCCGCCGGACGCCGCGTGAGGCCCGATCTCACCGCGCTCGAGACGCGGCGGCTCCGGCTGCGCCGGCTCTCCGAGGACGACCACGCGTTCCTGATCGAGCTGCTCAATCAGCCGTCGTTCGTGCGCTTCATCGGCGACCGCGGCGTGCGCACCGCGGAGCAGGCGAAGAAGTACGTGCGCGACGGCCCGGCGGCGAGCTACGAGCGCCACGGCTTCGGGCTGCTGTGCGTGGAGCTGAAGCGGGGCGGCGCGCCGATCGGAATGTGCGGGCTGCTCCAGCGCGACGCGCTCGAGGACCCGGACGTCGGCTTCGCCTTCCTGCCCGCCTACTGGGGCCGCGGCTACGCGCGCGAGGCGGCGCAGGCGGTGCTGGACGCGGCGCGCGAGCGGCTCGGCCTGGAGCGGGTGGCGGCGATCACCAGCCTCGACAACGCCGCCTCGATCCGGCTGCTCGAGGCGCTCGGCTTCGGCGAGCGCGGCCGCGTCACGCTCGCCGCGGGCGAGCCGGAGCTGCGGCTCTTCGTCCGCGAGCTCGGCCCGATCGAAGGCTAGCGGGAGGGCTCCGGCGCTTCGGCGTCGAGGGCCACGGGCGCAGGCGCCGCGGGCGCGGTTGCTTCGGCGCGCGGCACCAGCCGCGGCGGGATCACCAGCGGCTCCGCCATCACCGGCACCCGCCGCATCGGGATGTTCAGGCTGCGGCCGGCGCGCAGGAACGAGCCGCGCATGCCGTTGGCCTTCTTGATCGCCGTTGCCGACACGCCGTAGCGGCGCGCGATCGTCGACAGCGTCTCGCCGCCGCGGATGCGGTGGCGGATCGAGGGCGGCGGCAGCACGCCCTGGGCCACGAGCTGCGCGTGGTTGAGCCGCGCGCAGTCCTGCGCGACCGGGTTCCAGAAACGCACGTGCAGGTGGTTCAGGTGGCGCCGCTCGTGCTGCAGGATCGCGTCCTGGCCGTTGCGGTGGCGGCCGACCAGCTCGTCGAGCCAGTCGGGGTCCTCGCCGATCTCGCGGGCGTGGGCGAGCAGCGCCCGGATCAGCGTGCGGTCGAGGAAGATGCGCTCGACGTCGGTCTCCGTCACCAGCGCCTTGACCAGCGCCCACGTGCGCGGCACGTCCAGCGTCTTCGGCGTCGCGGCGCGGAAGTCGTCCAGCTCGCCCGCCGCGTGGAACAGGCCGAGGTCGACGTCGCGGCCGCTCTGGTGCGACTTGTGGCGGTTGAGCCGCCCGCCGCCGCGATGGCTGATGTCGCCGACCACGAGCCGCGGCGAGTCGGGGAACTGCCGCTGCACGGACTCGATCGCGATCCTCAGGTAGTCGATCGTCTCCTGCGTGCCGTACGTCTCGACGGGGTTGCGGATCGTCCAGAACGGGCCCTCGGGCATCGCCACCGGGTTGAGCAGCAGCCCGGCGTCGGGCGAGCCGATCGAGAGCGACACCGCGGTGGCCGACGCGGCCTCCCGCGGTGCGTCGAGCTCGGGCTCCGGGCCGATCGCGTCGCCCTGCGGCAGCGCGGCGTCGAACTCGGCGTCGCCCGGGACTTCCGCGGGCGCGGCCGCGACCGGGCAGCTCACGGGGACCCGGGGTGAGGGGTCGGGGGCGCTGGCCGCCACCGGCAGGGCGGCCAGGACGAGGACGAGGGGACAAAGGCGGACGATGCGCATGAAGGCGGAATTCTGGCGCATCGCCCGCCGGGTTTCGAGGGGGGGGCGGATTTTTTTCCGGCCCCCTCCCTTCCTACTTCGCGGTCTTCCTCCACTCCTCCTCGGAGAGCCGCGTCAGGCCGAGCGCCGCGACGGACTTCGCTTCGGCCTCGAAGCGCGCGCGGGCGGCGTCGAGCTCGAGGAGCAGCGCCTCGCGGCGGTCGAGCTGGCTCTGCGTCGGCCGGCCCTCGTTGCCGTTGACGTTGCCGTAGAGCACGCCGAGCTCCTCGCGCAGCTTCTCCTCGCCAGAGATGCCCTCGCCCTCCTGGGTGGCCACCAGCGCCACCCGCTGCGCCTCCATCGACGCGGCCAGCGCGTCGAGCTTGCGGCGCCTCGCGTCGCCCGTCTTCAAGGTCGCCGACGCGGCGCGGGCCTGGTCGCGCACGTGGGTGATCTCGGCCACCAGGTAGGTGAGCCGCTCGACGTCGGCGAACAGCTTCCAGACCGTCTCCTGCTGCAGCTTGCGGTCGGCTTCCGGGTAGCTCACGCGCGGGTCGGGCACCAGCCTGACCTTCGACTCGTACACGTCCTTGTTGCGGATCAGCTTGACCGTGTACTCGCCCTCCGGCGCGCGGGGGCCGAAGAAGGCGCCGCCCGCGAAGATGATGCCGGCGCCCGGGGCGAACTTCGGCGGGTGCGGCCGCATCGACCACTCGACGCGGTTGAGGCCGCGCCGCTTGCCGCCGGGGATCGTCGAGAGGAGCTTGCCGGCGGGGTCGTAGACCTCGACCCTCAGGTCGCCGACGATGTGGCGCTTCTTCAGGTAGTAGGTGATCCACGCGACCTCGCCGACCGAGCGGCCGACGAACTCGTTGTCGCCGTTCTGGTCGCCGCCCGAGAGCAGCGAGCCTGGGATCAGCCGAATGCCAGCTCGCGAGGGCAGCAGGGCGGCGTCGGCGTTCAGCATCGCCGGGGTCAGCGCCCGCAGCGGCGTCAGGTCGTCGAGGATGAAGATGCCGCGCCCGTGGGTGCCGACGATCAGGTCTCCCTCGCGCGGGTGGATCTGCAGGTCGTGCACGGGCGTCAGCGGCAGGCCCGCGGTGAACGCGGCCCACGCCCTGCCGCCGTCGAGGCTGACGAACAGGCCGGTGTCGGTGCCGAGGAACAGCAGCTCCGGGTTGACGAGATCCTGGCGCACGACGTGGGCGAAGCCCTTCAGCTCCGGCGTCACCAGTGACGTCCACGTCTTGCCGTAGTCGGTGGTGCGGAACACCCAGGGCCGGGTGTCGCCGTTCCAGTGTCCGTCGAACGTGGCGAAGGCGGTCCCGGCGTCGTGCGGCGAGGCCTCCACCTCCGAGACCCAGGTGCCCTTCGGCACGTCCGGCACGTTGGGCGCGACGTTGGTCCAGGTCTTCCCGCCGTCGCGGGTCACCTGCAGGTTGCCGTCGTCGGTGCCGACCCAGATCACGTCCGCGTCCTTCGGCGACTCCGCGATCGTGTAGATCGTCGTGTGGTTCTCGGCCGTCGAGTTGTCGAGCGTGAGCCCGCCCGACTGCTTCTGGCGCTGCTTCTTCGGGTCGTTGGTCGTGAGGTCGCCCGACAGCCGCTCCCAGCTCTCGCCGCGGTCCTTCGTGCGGAACAGCATCTGGGCGCCGAAGTAGAGCGCGCCCGTCGTCGGCGACAGGTGCATCGGCGCGTTCCAGTTGAAGCGGAACCTGGGCTCGCCCTTGCGCGGCGACGGCTTGATGTCCTTCATCTCGCCGGTGCGCTTGTCGATGCGGAACACGTTGCCGCCCTGGTACTCGGCGTAGACGACGTCTTCGTCCTTCGGGTCGACCAGCACCCAGAAGCCGTCGCCGCCCAGCAGCGAGTCCCAGTGCTTGTTGAGGATGCCGCCGCCCTTGCGGGTCGGGCCCCACCACGAGCTGTTGTCCTGCATGCCGCCGTACACGTTGTACGGGAAGGCCATGTCGTAGCTCACGTGGTAGAACTGCGACAGCGGCAGGGTGCCGACGAACAGCCAGCGGTTGCCGCGGTTCCAGCTGTGGTACAGCCCGCCGTCGGTGCCGATCAGCAGCGTCTCCGGGTTCGCCGGGTGGATCCAGATCGCGTGCACGTCGGGGTGATAGCTGCCGCCGACGGTCGACCAGGTCCTGCCCGCGTCGTCGGTCACGGCCATGAACGTGCCGCCCTTGTACACGCGGTCGAGGTGCTTCGGGTCGGCGACCAGGTGCGAGAAGTAGAACGGCCGGTTGCCGGCGACAGAGGCCTGCGACTGCAGCGTCCAGCTCTCGCCGAGGTCGTCGGAGCGGTAGAAGCCCGAGGTCTTCGCCTCGACCGTCGCGTAGACGACCGCCGGGCGTACGGGCGAGACCGCGATCGCGATGCGTCCGAGGTCGCCCTCGGGCAGGCCCTTCGTGATCTCGCGCCAGGTCGAACCGCCGTCGGTCGACTTGAAGAGGCCGCTCTTCGGGCCGCCCGAGGTGAAGAAGTCCGCGCTGCGCCGGAACTGCCACATCGCCGCGTAGACGATGCGGCCGTCCTGCGGGTCGACGACGAGGTCGGCGCAGCCCGTGTCGTCCGCGACCGACAGCGTCTTCTCCCAGGTCTTGCCGCCGTCCTTCGTGCGGTACACGCCGCGGTCCGGGTGGTCGTCGAACAGGTGGCCGAGCGCGCAGACGAAGACCGTGTCCGAGGACTGCGGCGAGACCTCGATCCTCGCGATGCGCTCGGTGTGCTCGAGGCCGACCCGCGTCCAGTTGTCGCCGCCGTCGGTCGACTTGTAGACGCCGTCTCCGCCGGAGACCGAGTTGCGCACCCACGGCTCGCCGGTGCCGATCCAGACCGTCTTCGGGTCCTTCGGGTCGACCCGCAGCGCGCCGATCGCCATCGCGTGCCTGTCCGAGACGGGCTTGAACGTCAACCCGCCGTCGACCGACTTGAACACGCCGCCGGCGGCCGAGCCCACGTAGACGGTGAGCTTGTCGCCCGGCACGACGTCGAGCGAGGAGATGCGGCCGCTCATCGCGGCGGGGCCGATCGGCCGCGCCTCGAGGCCGCCGAAGAGGTCGGCGTCGACCTTGACGTCCTGCGCCCCGGCCGCGAGGGCCGAGGCGCAGGACAGGGCGATGGCGAGCAGCGTCGGGCGCGCGCTCATCGCGGCCCTACTTCGCCGCCGGCGCCGGGGCGTCCTTCTTCGCGGGCATCGCGAAGCGGGCGTCGTCGAGCTCCACGTCGAGCTCGATCTTGTCGATCGTCATCTTCTGCCGCATCGGGCTGCCCTTGGGGCCGCCTTCGAAGGCGTGCGGCATCACCAGGCCGCCGACCTCCTTGTAGTCCGAGATCGTCTGCTCGGTCTCCATCTCGGTGCCGCGGATGTTGCGCTTGCCCTCGCCGCGGATCTCCAGGTAGGCGTCGGCGTCGAGGAACACGTAGCGCACGTCGCCGCCCTTCATCGTGACCTTCAGCTTCCAGGCGTCGGTGCCCTCGACCTTCTCCTTGCCGACCAGTTCGACCGCGTGGCCCTTGGCCTTCCAGTCGACGAGCGGCCCGTCCACGTCGGCCTGCTCCTCGGCGTTCTTGACGTCGTCCGGCGACATCGGCTCGGGATTGGGGTTGCCCTGGAACGGCATCACCTGCCAGCCGCCCTTGCCGTCGAAGGCCTGGGTCGCGGTCATGCCCTGGAACGTGAAGTCCATCCGCATCTTGTCGGGGCGCTTGAACTCCATCACCACCGGCGCCTCGAGGCCGGGGCCCACGGTCATCCGCCCGGTCAGGCGCATGGTCTTGACGGCCTTGATCTTGTCGGCGCCGCCGCGGGCCTCGAGGTTCTTGGCGAGGATCTCGTCGAGGGTCTGGGCGGAAGCGGGGGCGAGCAGCGCGGCGCCGGCGATGGCCAGCAGGGCCTTGCGAAGCATGGACGGTTCTCCTTCTGTTCTGGGGGCGGCGTGGGAAGCGGGCGGCACAGGGGGTGACCCGCCGGAAGATACGACGAATCCGCCGTAAAGTTGCGTGCGAAAGCTGGAATCGCCCCCCTCATGCGCCCTCCCCTGCCCGCGGCGGACACGCTCGTCGAGGCGCTTCACGCGCGCAGCCTGGAGACGCCGGAGCGGCTGGCCTTCGCCGTGGACGGTGCGGCGCTCTCCTTCGGCGCGCTCGCCGCGGACGCGCGCCGCGGCGCGGCGGGTCTCGCTGCCCGCGGCCTCGCTCCCGGCGACCTCTGCGCGCTGGCGCTGCCGACGGGGCTCGATTTCCTGCGCACGCTGTTCGCGGCGCAGTGGCTCGGCGCCGTGCCGGTCGCCCTCAACCCGGGCTTGCCCGCCGCGCTGACGGCAGCGCGCGCGCGGCGCCTGGGCGCCCGCTGCGTGGTCGCGGACGCCGCGGGCGCCGCGGCCCTGGCGGCGCAGGGCGTGGCGGCCCTGGAAGCGGGCTCGCTGGCAGGCTCCGCCGCCGGGCCTCCGCGCCCCGGGCCCGCCGCCTACGTCCAGCTCACCTCCGGCACGACGGGCGAGCCGCGCGGCGCGGTGGTCGGCCAGGCCGCGCTGATGGCGTCGCTGCGCGTCAGCCACGAGTGGCTGGAACTGACCGACGCCGACGTGTTCGCGGGCTGGGTGCCGCTGCACCACGACCTCGGCCTGGTGCGCTTCGCATTCCAGCCGGTGCTGTCGGGCCGGCCCGTCCACCTGGTCGCGCCGTCGCTCGCCCGCCTGCGCCAGTGGCTCGAGTGCGCGAGCTCCGTCGCCGCCACGATCACCGCCGCCCCCGACTTCGTCTACCGCCTCGCGGCGCGCGTCGTGGACCCGGCGGGCCTCGACCTGTCGCGGCTGCGGATCGCGACCAGCGGCGGCGAGCCCGTGCGCGCCAGCACGATCGCGGCCTTCGAGTCGCGCTTCGGGCTGCCGGGGCGGGTGCGGCCCGGGTACGGCCTGGCCGAGGCGACGCTCGGGGTCGCGGCCGTGCGTCCCGGCGAGCCGGTCGAGCTCGACGAGGCGGGCCGCGTGAGCTGCGGCCGGGCCCTGCCGGGCACGACGCTGCGGATCGTGGACGAGGCCGGTCGCGACTGCGCACCGGGCCTCGCCGGCGAGATCCGGGTCCGCGGCGCGACGCTGTTCGACGGCTACCTCGGGGCGCCTGAGGCGACGGCCGAGGCGCTGCGCGACGGCTGGCTGCACACGGGCGACGTCGGCGCGGTCTCGGCGACGGGCGAGCTGTTCGTGCACGGGCGCCGCCGCGCCCTGATCAAGCGCGCCGGCGCGCTGATCGCCCCCGGCGAGGTCGAGGAGGCCGTGGACGCCGTCGCGGGCGTGCGGCTCTCGGCGGCGGTGGGCGTGCCGATGGGCGAGGCGGAGGACCTGTGCGTCGTGGCGGAAGTCGTCGAGCCCGCGCGAGCGGGCCTCGAGCGCGCGATCGCCGAGGCCGTGACGGCGCGCCTGGGCTTCGCGCCGGCCCGCGTGCTGCTGGTGCCGCCGCGCACGATCCCGCGCACGGCGAACGGCAAGCTGCGCCACGCCGAACTGGCGGCGGCGGTCGCGGCCGGCACCTTCGCGGCCTGATCAGCCGGCCCGCAACGGGCGCGAGCGCAGCAGCCGGTTCCGCAGCGGGTGCAGGAGCTGCCCCGGATGGCGCCGGACCAGGCCCTCCAGCCACGCCGCGGCGGCCGCCGCCAGCGCCTGCTCGAGCTCCTCCCCGGTGGCGCCGGCGGGCGCCACGAGCGGCGGATCGACGACGATCTCGAGCTCGTCCCCGCGGGCGAGCCCCACGACCGGCACGACCGGCGCTCCGGTCAGGCGCGAGAGGGCGAACGCGCCGCGGGCCAGGCCCAGCCGGCGGCCGAGGCAGGGCACGCGGAGCCGCGGCCGCCCCGGTCCGTCGGCGGCCAGGATCACGCTGCCCCCGTTGCGCAGGTGCGCGATCGAGGTGGCCAGGGCCCGCGCCCGCTCGCCGACCCCCTCACCGACGAATTCCTCGCGCAGGGCCAGCGGGCCAGGGGCCGGCCGATGGCGCAGCGCCAGCAGGTCGGTCCCCAGCGCGAGGAGGCCCGGCGCGAGCTGCCGGACCAGGCCGAAGTGCCAGGTGATCAGCACCATCGGTTCACGGGCCGCCGCGCGAGCCGAGAACCCTCCTTCGTCACGCAGCCGCACGCGACCTTCCGAGATCTCTCCTCGGCGACGCCGCTCGGCGAAGGCCCGATGGAGATCCGGGAGGCTCGCGGCCACCGCCAGCGCCGCGCGGAGCGCCTCGTCCTCCAGCTCGGGCACCAGCGCGCGCAGCTCCGCCTCTGTCGGCAGCGGATGGGGCCTGGCCGCCGTCCTCATCGGCGGGCGCGGGCGACCGCCGTCGCCAGGGACTCGATCGTGAGGGCCGGGTCGGCGAGCCACTCGGGGTCGAGCGGGGCGCCCACGAGGCGCTCGACGTCGAGCAGCAGCTCGACGAGCCTCACGGAGTCGAAGCCGAGGCCCCCTGCGCCCAGCGGGACGCGGTCGTCCGCCTCGGTCAGCGCGACGGCCGAGCGAAGCGCGACCAGCCGCCGGATCGTGTCGCGGACCTCGTCGCCCACGGCGGCCGTCATCGCGACTGCCCTTCCTGGGCGTGCAGGATCATCAGCTTCTGCCAGATCGTGCGCGACAGGCCGGAGGTGAGCTGCTCGACCTCGTTGACCGCCGCCAGCGCCACGTCGTCGTCGAAGCGCTGCACGTAGAGCGCGGCGACCTTGCCGACCAGCGACAGCATCTCCGAGCAGTAGTCGAGGTAGCGACCCAGCTCGAAGCGGGACATCACCCGCGGCGGCAGCAGGCCGGTCTCCTGGCCGCGCCCGAGCAGCCACTCCGGGTCCTTGGTGAGCTGGTGCATGTCGATCACGTGGGCGATCGACCGCATCTCGCGGATCGCCTCCAGCGCGCGGCCGCGCTTGATCCGGGTCTCGATCGTGAGCAGGAAGAAGCAGGCGGCGCCGATCAGCACCACGTCGTTGATGCCCGACTCCAGCACCTGCACGAACTCGACGACGTGGACGCGCTCGCTCGGCCAGGGCAGCGAGGCGACGGTGATCAGCAGTCCCGCGGCGATCAGCGTCAGCAGCGCGGCGACCAGGGCGCGCAGCGGCAGGATCGGGCGCGCGATCCAGGCGGAGCGCTCGCGCGCCTTCTCGGCGATGCGGTCCAGCTCGCCCGCGACCCGGGCCAGCCCCGAGTTCGGGAAGCGGTGCTCGACGCGGCGCCGCAGCAGGTCGATGGTCGCGGCGATCTGCTCGGGGTCGAGGCTGTCGGAGGCAGGCGCCCGTTCCACGGGCGGATTGTAGGCCCCGCTAGCCGGGGGGCGCGGCGAGCAGGGCGCGCGCGATCAGCGCGTGGAGCACGAGCGCGGCCACGCCGCAGCCGATGGCCGTCGCCAGGCTGACCTTGTAGTACCCCTCGAGGCCCCAGGCCGTCACGGCCGGAACCACCGCGCGCGCGGAGTCGACCCCGTGGCCCCCGACCTCGAGGGTGCGGGTCGACGCGTCCCAGCGGCCGAACGCGACCACCTCCTCGCCGTCGGCCAGCGACAGCTCGGTGACGAACGGCCGCTCGTCCTTCCACTCCTCGAGCAGCCTTGCGATCGCGAGCGCGCGGGACGCGGCGTCCTGGCCCGGGCGCAGGCCGTCGAGGTCGAGGGCGGAGGCCGTCTCGCGGTCGCGGCGCAGCTCGCGCACGCCCTCGGGGAAGTCCGCGCGCCAGGCGGCGAGCGCGCCGGAGACGGCGATCGGGGGCCCGATCTCCGACTCCGCGAGGTGGGCGAGCAGCCGCGGCAGCGCCTCGGGCGCGAGGCGCTGCTTCTCGGCGGGCTCGACCGACGGGTACCCCGTGAGCGGGACGCGGCCGGCGTCCGTGACCACCGCCAGCGGCGTCATCCCCTGGCCGTTGAAGGCGACCCTCTCGCGGCGGGTGGAGCCGTCGCCGGAGCCCGCCCCCTCGCGGCGCAGCCGGCGCAGCGTGTACTCGTAGAGCACGCACGGCCGGCCCGAGCCCGGCGCGGTCAGCAGCGGCCCCTCGGCTGCCAGCCGCCCGCGCACCGCGACCAGCGCCCCGTCGGCCCAGGCCCCGCGGCGGTGCAGCGCTCGCCAGCGGCGGCCGCCCTTCCACGCGGCCGAGGTCGCCAGCACGGCGCCGGCCGCCGCCAGCGCCGCGGCGAGCGGCAGCAGCCACGTGGGCTGGCCCGCGCCCAGGCGCCACAGACCCACGTCGAGCGCCGCCAGGGCGAACAGCGTCACGACGGCCGCGAGGCATCCGTGCATGGGGATGACGTCGATTCTCGCCGGACGACCGGGCCCTCCACAAAGCACGCGGGGCGCCCGTGCCGGCTGCGGCACGGACGCCCCGGTGGACGTCGACGTCGGGTGGCGGAGCTACTGGCGGAAGACGTCCTCCGCCGGGATCACCTGCACCTTGCCGGCGGGAATGCGCAGCTTCATCGCGCCGATCACCTCGTCCTCGTCGAGGATGGCCTTCGGCTTCTCCGCGTCGTACTTGACCGGCGACGGCGCGTCGGCGACCAGCTTCTGCTTCAACCCCTCCGCATCCTTCGTGATGATCACGATCTTCATGTCGCGCGGCCGGATGTGCTTCTTGATCGCGCGGTTGACGTCGGCGACGGTCAGCTTCGCGAGCGCCGCGCGCATCGTCGCCGCGTAGTCGCCGATGCCGTACCACTCGGAGTCGAGCGCGTAGCCCACCTGCTGGTTGGCGGTCGCCGTCTTCACGTAGACGTTCTTCATCAGGTAGTCGCGGGTGGCCTCGAACTGGGCCTTCGTGAGCCCGTTCTTCCAGAGCTTCTCGACCTCGTGGATCGCGATGCGCAGCGCCATGTGGCCGTGCTCGGGCACCACCGGGCGGATCCAGACCTCGAAGATCTGCTGCTGGCGCGCGACGTTGGGGTCGGGGAAGAACTGGAACATGCCGCGCGGGAAGGCCTCGATGTAGGCGTAGTCGCCGTAGTTCATGCCGCGCTTCTCGCGGATGCGGTCGTACAGGTGCGACATCGAGGCGCGGTGCTCGCCGAGCCAGGCGCGGGCGACGTCGAGCGCCGCGAAGTCGGCCGAGGCGCGGGTGACCGCGATCGGGTGGCCGAACGAGATCGCGGTGGCGCGGGTCTCCTTGGCGACCAGGTCCACCTCGAAGCCCGTCGGCATGCGGCCGGCCACGCCGGTCACCCGCGGCGTCTCGCCGGCGGGCAGCCGGCCCAGCTCGCCGCGCAGCGCGAAGAGCACCTCGTCGCTGACGCCGCCGTTGACGCCGACCTTCAGGTTGCCGGTCGTGTAGTGCTGCTTCGCGAAGGCTCTGACGTCGTCGAGGGTGATCGCGTCGAGGCCGGCGACCGTGCCGAGCGCCGGGTGGCCGTAGGGCGTGCCGGCGAACAGCCGCGCCTGCAGGAACTCCTTGCCCAGCTCCTCCTCGTTGTTGGAGCGCAGGTCGAGCACCAGCGCGTTTCGCTGCGCCGTCTTCAGGCGCTCGAAGTCCTCCTGCCGGAAGCCGGGGTCGAGCAGCTGCGGCAGCACCACCGAGGCGTAGGCGCCCCAGTTGTCGCGGTGCACGGACATCGTGAAGGTCGTCATCTCCTTGTCGACCTGGGCCCCGAAGCCGCCGGCCAGCGGGTACAGCGCCTTGTTGATCTCGTCGATCCGCATCGCCTTCGAGCCCCCGTCCGCGATCATCGCGGCGGTCAGCCGGGCGAGGCCCTCCTTGCCCTTCGGGTCGTAGGCCGAGCCGACGTCGAACAGCAGCTTGACGCGGAGCTGCGGCAGCGCCGTCTTCTGGACCAGCACCTGCTTCGCGTCGAGCGCCTGGACGGCCGGCGCGAACGAGGCGAGCTGCGGCAGCGCCTCGATGCCCGCCGGCAGCGCGTCCTTGGCGAGCGTGGTGACGACCAGCGACTCGTCGACGAAGTACTTCTTCGCGGCGGCCTCCAGGTCGGCCGGGGTCAGCGACGCGTAGACGCGGAAGGCGTTGTTCAGCGTGTCGAAGGAGCGGCGGTAGCGGACGAAGCGGGCCAGCGTGCCGGCGATCGTGTCGGTGTTGTCGAGCCGGGCCGTGAACGAGTAGCGCAGGTTCGACTTGGCCTCCTCCAGCTTGCGGGAGTCGACCTTCGCCGCGCGGGAGGCGGCCACCGCGCGCAGGATCTCGTCGCGCACGTGCAGCGCGTCCTCGGCCTTCTTGACGCGGGCGAAGATGGTGACCAGCTCGGGATCGACGTTGTCGGGCGCGCCGGCGAAGAACTGGTCGACCTTCTGCTCCTGCTCGACCAGCTTGCGGTAGACGTCGCTGGTGCGGCCGAAGTTCAGGTCCATGAACACGTCGAGCGCGGCGGCGTCCTTCTCGGTCTCGCTGAACGCGGGGCCGCGGAAGGCGACCGCCACCCACGGCGCCGTCGGCGTCGGCCACGGCACGTGGGCATAGGCCGCGCCTTTCGCCGGCGGCTCCTGCGGGATCGCGACCTTCTCCCCCGTGCCCGGCTTCCAGCCGCCCCAGTACTTCTCGACGAGCGGCATCACGGCGGCGGGATCGACGTCGCCGGCGACGATCAGCGCCACGTTCTCCGGCCGGTACCAGCGCTGGAAGAAGGTCTTCGAGTACTCGTACTGGTTCGGCATGTCCTCGATGTCCTGGATGAAGCCCATCGTGGTGTGCCGGTAGGTGTGGGTCTGGAACGCCTTCGCCCGCATCGTCTCGTACAGCTTCTGGATCGGGTTGGCGGAGTTCTTGTTGTACTCGCCGAGCACGGCGCGGGCCTCGGTCTGGAACGCCTCCAGCGGGTAGGACAGGTTCTGGAAGCGGTCCGCCTCGATCTTCAGGATCGTCTCCAGGTCCTCCTTCGCGAAGGTGACGTGGTAGTTCGTGAAGTCGTCGGTCGTGTAGGCGTTCTGGCGGGCGCCGGCCTTGGTGATGATCGCGTTGTAGGCGTCGGGCGACAGCGTGGGCGTGCCGCGGAACATCATGTGCTCGAAGAAGTGGGCGAAGCCCGACTTGCCGGGCTCCACCTCGTTGCGCGAGCCGGTCAGCACCGGGATCTGGACCGAGACGATGTTCGGGAAGCCGGTCGGCACGACGATCACGACCAGCCCGTTGGGCAGCGTGCGGGTGGTGGCCTCGAACGGCAGGATGTCGCCCTCCACGGCGCGCGCGGGCGCGGCGGCGGCGAGCAGCAGGGCGAGGCAGGCCCCGATCAGGGGGTGGCGCATGTGGACTCCAGTCGGTGAGGCCCGGGGCGGATCGCCCGGGACGGCGGGATGGCAACGGGCCCGCTCCAGCGGGCGAATCGCCATTGTACGCCCGCGGATTCGTCGGGCTTCGAGCGCCAGAGCCGGTCCCGGAGGGTGGCACAATGCGGGCGAGTCCCTCTCCGTCGTGAGGTCGCGAACTGGGTCGCCTGACGCGCAGCGCCGGAAACCGGGTCCTGGCCGCATTGGCGGCGGGAGGCTGTCTGCTCGCCGCGGCCTGCGATCGTCCCGCGCCAGGCCGGCCGACCCTGCGCGCGCTGCTGGCGCGGCCGCTGGACACCCGCGCACCGTACGAGTCCTCGGACGGCGCCGCCAGCGCGGCTGCGATCAGCTTCAACGTGTACGAGGGGCTGGTCCACTTCGACGCCGACCGCCGGCCCGTGCCGGCCCTCGCTTCTTCGTGGAACAACCCGGACGAGTTCACGTGGGTCTTCGACCTTCGCGAGAGCGTTCGCTTCCACGACGGCAGCCTGTTGGGCGCCGACGACGTGGTGGCCGTGGTCCAGGTTGCGCGCTCCGGCCGCTCCGCGCTGGGCGCCCACTTCGCGGGCATCGAGGAGGTCTCCGCGTCGGGCCCGCGGACGGTGCGGATCCGAACCCAGCAGCGCAATCCCCTGCTCCTCGCGCAGCTCTCGGCGCTGCCGATCGCGAAGGCGCGCGACGTCGAGAGCGAGGCGGCGGCGCCGAACGGGACCGGGCCGTTCCGGCTGGCCGCGGCCGAAGGCGACGGCCGCTATCGCCTCGAGGCGTTCGCGCAGTACTGGGGCGAGCCGCCGCCGTGGTCGGCGGTCGATGTCTCGGTCGTCGACGACGCCGCGGCGCGGGCTGCCGCCCTGCTGCGGGGCGAGGCCGACTTCGCCGAGCGGCTGGACGCCGCGCAGGTCGCCGACGTGGAGCGCCGCGCGGGATACCAGGTGCTGACGGGAGCGGCCCGCGACACGGTGGTCCTCGGGCTCAGGGTCGCGGCGGGTGACGCGCTCGCCGACCCGCGCTTGCGCGAGGCGGTCGACCTCGCCCTCGATCGCCGCGCGATCGCCGCCAGCGGCGTCGCCGGCCGCGCGCGGCCGGCCTGGCAACTGGTGCCTTCCGGGGTGTTCGGTTCGGCAGGGGTGCCGCAGCCGCAGCGCGACCTCACGCGGGCGCGCGCCCTGCTCGCGGCGTCCGGCAGGTTGCCCGTCTTGGGGATCCCGCTCGCGTGCGACCAGGACCAGGCGTCGCTCGCGGAGCGGGTGCGCGCGGACCTGGCCGAGGCGGGCGTCGTCGTGCAGGTGCAGTCGATGCCCGCGGCGCGGCTGCAGGAGATCCTCGAGGCGCGCGGCGCCGCGGCCTTCCTCGCCCGCGCCCGCGCGCTCTCCGCGGACGGCATCGACGTGCTCGTCAACCACTTCCACTCGCCCGACCCGGCGGCGCGGCGCGGGATGATGAACTGGACCGGCCACTCGAACCGCGAGCTCGACGGCGTGCTCGACCGCGCGCGCGCGGAGCTCGACTGGGCGCTGCGCTCCGAGCTGCTGGGCCAGGCGATGACCATGGCCATCGGCTCCCGCGCCCTGCTGCCACTGCTGACCCGGCACGAGAGCCACGGGGCGCGGGCGGGCATCGCCTTCCGCGGCGAGCCGCGCGGCTTCCTGCGCTTCGCCGACCTGCGGCCGGCCGCGGGCGAGCCGGGCGCGCGCTGAACGGCGGCGAGGCCCTCCGCCCGCCGGGCGCACCGGCGGACGGAGGGCTCGCGACGGCTAACGCGTCGTCGCGGGAGCGAGCTGCTCGTCGACCAGCTTCTTGTCGCCGACGATCACGATCGTCATGTCCTCGTCGCGCAGGTGCTTCTTCGCCATCAGCGCGACCTGCGCCGGCGTCACCGCCTGCACCTTCGCGACGAACTCCTTGAGGTAGCTCTCGGGCAGGCCCTGGGCCTCGAGGAACTGGAGCTGGCCGAGCAGGCCCGCGCGCGAGGAGTTCTGCAGCACGAAGGTGCCCGCGATGTAGTTGCGCACGCCGGCCAGCTCCTGCTCCGACGGCGGCTCGGCCTGGAGCCGGTTGATCTCGTACAGGATCTCCTTCAGCGCGGCGCCGGTGACGGCCGTCGTCACGTCCGCCTGCTCGGCCCAGTACGCGTCGCCGCGGCGGGTGGAGAGCTGGGCGCCGGGCGAGTAGGTGTAGCCCTTGTCCTCGCGGATGTTGGCCGTGATGCGCGAGGAGAAGTAACCACCGAGCAGGGTGTGCGTGACCAGCAGCGGCACGTAGTCGGGGTGCGAGGGCGCCACCACCGGCAGGCCCATCAGGATCGTCGACTGCACGGCGCCCGGCCGGTCGAGCACCTCGATCGTGCGGCCCGCCTTCGGCGCGGCCTTCGGGGCGACGCCGGTGCCGCCGCCCTTCCAGTCGCCGAAGCTCCTGCGCACCGCGGCCTCGACCGCGGCCGCGTCGAAGCGGCCGGAGACGTAGAGGTGGGCGCGGCCCGGCCCGTAGTGGGCGGCGTGGAAGGCCTTCACCTGCGCGAGCGTGTAGGCCTCGACCGCGCCCTCCTTCGGCAGCACGCGGCCGTAGGGGTGGTCGCCGTAGAGCAGCGCGCGGAACTTCTCCTGCGCGAGCTGCTGCGGCTGCTGGCGCGCGATCGCGAGGTTGCGGGCGAGGTCGGCCTTGACGCGCGGCAGCTCCGCTTCCGGCAGCGCCGGCGCCTTGGCCAGCTCGGCGACCAGCGCGGCCATCTCGACCGCGGACTCGGACAGCGCTTCGCCGACGATCTCGGTATCGTCGGGACCGACGGCGACTTCGTAGGTGCCGCCCATCGCCGCCGCAGCCTCGGCCAGCGCGGTCGCGTCGCGGGTGGTGGTGCCCTCGGCGACCAGCTGGCCGACGACGTCGGCGAGCCAGACCTCGTCGGCCTTCTCGAAGGCGTTGCCAGCGCGCACGACGAGCTCGTAGCGCACCTTGGGAACGTCGCCCCAGGGCACGAAGGTGACGGCGAGGCCGTTGTCGAGCGCGAAGCGCTTCGCCGGCGGCACGCTGAACGGCTTCGCGGGGCCGGCCGCGGGCGGCGCCTGCTTCGCCGGGGCGGTCGGGGCCTGGGCGAGCGCGGGCACGGCCAGCGTCGCGGCGAGGAGGGCGTGGGTGAAGTTGCGGTTCATGGCCTCTCTCCCCTACTTCTTCTGCGCCGCCGACGGCGCCGGCGTGGCCTTGGGCTCGAGCACGAGCACCGTGCGGTTGGTGGGCCGCAGGTACTCGCGCGCGGTCTTCTGGACGAGCTCGGGCGTGACCGCCTTGAACTCGTCCTCCAGCCGGTTGATGCGGCCGGGGTCGTCGTCGAACAGCGCGAAGGAGGCGAGCAGGTCGACCTTGCCGAAGCCGACGAACTGCTCCATCTCGCCGTAGAGCGCCGAGCGCAGCTTGACGAGCGCGCGGTCGAGCACCTGCTGGTCGAGCGGCTTCTCCTGCAGCGCCGCGATCTCCGCGTCCGCCGCCTTCAGGATCTCCTCCGCGGTCTTGCCGGGGTCGTGGATCACGAACCACGCCCACAGCGTCGGCCCGTTGATGTTGAACATGTTGCCGAGCAGCATGTTGATGCCGCCGTCGACCGAGCCCGCGAAGCCGCCCTTCTGGACGAGCGCCTGGTACAGCCGCGAGTCGCGGCCCTGCAGCAGAACCTGGTCGATCAGGCCCAGCGCCAGGTACTCGGGCGACTTGCGGTCGGGCGCCTTGTAGCCGACGGCGAGCCCGGGCCGGTTGGCGAGCGGGTCGGGGCGCGAGACGCGCTTCTCCTTCTCCTGGCGCGGCTCCGAGATGTCCGGCTTCGCCGCCAGCTCCACCCGCGGGATCGGCTCGAAGTACTTCTTCGCCCACGAGAGCGCCTGCTTCGGCTCGACGTCGCCGGCGATCACCAGCACCGCGTTGTTGGGCGCGTAGTACTGCCTGAAGAAGGCCTTCACGTCGTCGAGCGTCGCCGCGTCCAGGTGGCTGAGGTCGCCGTAGAAGTTGTGGGCGTTGTACCAGTTCTCGTTGGCGAACTGCGGCAGGTCGAGCCACGGGAAGCCGCCGTAGGGCTGGTTGAGGACGTTGACCTTGACCTCGTTCTTGACGACACCCTGCTGGTTGGTCAGGTTCTCCTGGGTGATCGCCAGGCCCTTCATGCGGTCGGCTTCGGCCCACAGCATGGTCTCCAGCGTGTGCGACGGCACCACCTGGAAGTAGTTGGTGTAGTCGAAGCGGGTGGAGCCGTTGAGGATGCCGCCGTTGCTCTGGACCAGGCGGATGAACTCCATCTTGCCCAGGTTCTCCGAGCCCTGGAACATCATGTGCTCGAAGAGGTGGGCGAAGCCGGTGCGGTCCTTCGGCTCGATCCGGAAGCCGATGTCGTAGTAGACCGCGACGATCGCGGTCGGCGACTTGTGGTCCTCGGAGATCACGACCCGCAGGCCGTTCTCCAGCTTGTGGTACTCGACCGGAACGGAGAGCCGCTCGGCGGCCGGCGCCGGCAGCGCGATCGCCGCCGCGCAGGCGGCGGCCGCGATCCACGTTCTTCGCATCATTGCGCTCGTCTCCAGGGGATTGGACGGCACCCGCGCGCGTCCTGCGTCGAGTGTAGACGCGGGCCCGGGCCCGGCGCCGTGCGGCGTTAACCTGATTGAATGCCGCCGCCCGTCGTCGGCCTGCTCGGGCCCACCAACACCGGCAAGACGTTCCTGGCGCTGGAGCGGATGCAGGAGCACGCCACCGGGATGATCGGGTTCCCGCTGCGGCTGCTCGCACGGGAGAACTACGACCGCCTGGTGCGCGCGCGCGGAGCCGACGCGGTCGCGCTGGTGACCGGCGAGGAGCGCATCGTGCCGCCGCACCCGCGCTACTGGGTGTGCACGGTGGAGGCGATGCCGACCGACCTCGAGGTCGACTTCCTGGCGGTCGACGAGGTCCAGCTCGCCGCCGACCGCGAGCGCGGGCACGTCTTCACCGACCGCATCCTGCACGCGCGCGGCCGCGAGGAGACGATGCTGCTCGGCTCCGACACGATGCGGCCGCTGCTGCGGCGGATGGTGCCGCGGCTCGAGCTCGTCTCGCGACCGCGCCTGTCGACGCTGCGCCACGTGCCGGCGCGGCGCCTGGAGCGCACGCCGCGGCGCAGCGCGCTGGTCGTCTTCTCGCTGCCCGAGCTCTACGCCGTCGCCGAGCGGCTGCGCGGCGAGACGGGCGGCGCGGCGCTGGTGTTCGGCGCGCTGTCGCCGCGCACCCGCAACGCCCAGGTCGAGATGTACCAGGCCGGCGAGGTCGACCACCTGGTGGCGACCGACGCGATCGGCATGGGCCTCAACCTCGACCTCGACCACGTCGCGTTCACCGCCCTCGTCAAGCACGACGGCGTCGGCCCGCGGCGGCTGAAGCCGGCCGAGGTCGGCCAGATCGCGGGACGCGCCGGGCGCCACGTGCGCGACGGTACCTTCGGCGCCACCACCGACCTCGGCGAACTGCCGCCCGAGCTGGTCTCCGCGGTCGAGGAGCACCGCTTCGAGCCGGTCGTCTCGGCGCAGTGGCGCAACCCGCGGCTGTCGTTCCAGTCGATCGAGGCCCTGCTCGAGAGCCTGAACCGGCGCCCGCCGCAGCCGTGGCTGGTCCGCGCCCGCCACGCCGACGACCAGCAGGCGCTGGAGACGCTGCGCCGCGACCCGGAGGTCGCCGCCCTCGCGCGGCGGCCCGAGGACGTGCGGCTGCTGTGGGACGTGTGTCAGGTGCCGGACTTCCGCAACGTGATGACGGAGGCCCACACCCGGCTCCTCTCGCAGCTCTTCGGGCTGCTGGTGCGCGGCGACGCGGGGCTGCCCGCGGACTGGGTCGACCGCCAGGTGCGCCGCCTCGACGACGTCCTTGGCGACACCCACGCGCTGCTCGAGCGGATCGCCGCGATCCGCACCTGGACCTACGTCTCGCACCGGCCCGGCTGGCTCGCCGACGCCGCGACCTGGCAGGCGCGCACGCGGCAGATCGAGGACCGGCTCTCGGACGCGCTGCACGAGCGCCTGCGCGAGGAGTTCGTGACCCGCGGCGCGTCGGTCGCCGTGCGCGTCGCGGCGGACGGGCTCGTCTCGGGCATCGCGGCGGACGGGACGATCGAGATCCAGGGCGTGCCGGCCGCGCGGCTGGTCGGTTTCCGGCTCGAGGCGCTCCCCGGCGAGTCGTCGCGAGCGCTGAAGGCGGCCGCCAACCGCGCCGCCCGCGAGGGCCTCGACGCGCGCGTGGTGGAGCTGGTCGAGGCGCCGGAAGACGCCTTCGCGCTGACGATCGACGGCATGCTGCTGTGGCGCGGCGACCCCGTCGGGCGGGCATTGCCCGGCGAGCGGCTGCTCGCGCCGCAAGTCGAGGCGCTGGCCACCGACCTGCTCGACCCGCCGCGCCGCGAGCGCGTGCGGCGACGGCTCGCGGGCTGGTTCGCGGGCCACCAGCGCCGCGCCCTGGGCCCGCTGCTCGACGCGCTCGAGGCGCCGCTGGAGCCGGCCGCGCGCGGACTCGTGTACACGCTCGCCGAGACGCTGGGCTCCGCCCCTCGCCGCGGCCTGCGCACCTCGATCGACGCGTTGTCCCGCGGCGACCGCCAGCAGCTCGCCCGCCTCGGCGTCACGCTCGGCTGGCGCCACGTGTTCCTCCGCGCGACGCTCGCCCCCGAGGCGCTGCGCCTGCGCGCGGCGCTGTGGAACGTGCGGCAACCGCAGACCCCGGCGCCCGCCGTCGGCCCGCCATCGATGGGCGCGCCGGGGGCGAGCGATCCGCGGCGCGATGCCGCCTGCGGCTACGAGCGGGTCGCGGAGCTGCTGCTGCGGATCGACGCGCTGGAGGAGGCGATCGGCCTCGCCCAGCCGCGACTGCGGGCGGGGCAACCGGCCCCGCCCGCGCGGATCGCCCGCGCGTTGCACTGCGATCCCGACTCGGTGCCGGCCCTGCTGGCCGCGCTTCGCCTCGCCGGCGACCGGGCCCGGCGCTGAGCGCCAGCACCACTCTCCCGCAGGCCTGCTAGCCTTCGGGCATGGACCCGGTTTCCCCCTCCGATCCGCGGGTCGCGCAAGCACTCGACGATCGCTTCGCCCGCTCGCTGCCGCTCGTGCTGGCCGCGCTCTGCCTGCTCTACGCGTGGCAGGTCGTCACCCACCCGTTCCTCGTGCCGGCTCGGCCCGGCGACGTGCTCTGGAACGCCCCGTTCGCGATCCTGCTGACCTTCGCGGCTGGCGCGGCGTTCACGTGGAAGCGGCGGCTCAGCCGCGCCCGGACCTCGGTCGGCTTCACGCTGGCGGCGGTGCTGGCGACGGCCAACGTGGCGCTGCACGTGATCGTCACCGGCCAGCCCCGGCGCACCGCCGGCCTGATCCTGGTCCTGCTGGCGCTCGGCTTCCTCGTCTTCTCGACGCGGCTCTTCGTCGGGCTGTCCGTCGGCGTGGTCGCGCTCTGGGCTTGGGCGACGCGCGCCTTCGCGGGCTCCGAGATCGAGCCCGCGGCGTGGATCTACCACCTCTCGATCCTGGTCCAGAGCTTCGCGGTCGCCGTCGCGGTCCACGTCGTGCGGCTGCAGGACCTGGTCGCGGTCGAGTCCCGCCGCGTGGCTCTCGAGGACGAGCTGAAGCGGACCGAGGCGCTGCTGACCGCGTTGCCCGACGCCGTCGCCCGCGTGGATCGATCCGGACGCCTGCTGTCGCTGCAGGCCGCCGCCTGCGGCTGCGGCCTGGGCCCCGACGACGTCGGGCTCCCGCTCGCTACGTCCTCGCTGCCGGCGGGCGCGCGCGCCGCGTACGTGGCGGCCCTCGACCGGGCCTTCGCGCCGGACGCCGGCGTCGCGTCGTTCGAGTACTCGGTGGCGGACGACGGCAGCTCGCGGGAGTTCGAGGCGCGGCTGCGCCAGGCCGGCCCGGACGAGGCGGTGCTGGTGATCCGCGAGGTCACGGCCGAGCGCCGGGCCCGCCGCCAGCGCGACGAGGTGATCGCGGTCGTCGCCCACGAGCTGCGCTCGCCGCTGACCGGCATCCGCGGCACGCTGAGCCTGCTGGAGACGGCCCAGGAGCTGGGCGTCAGCGAACGGCAGATGATCGCGCTCGGCGCGCGCAGCACCGAGCGCATGGCCCGGCTGGTCGACGACCTGCTCGACCTCGAGCTGGCGGAGGCCGGCGAACTCCGGCTGCGGCGGGAGCGGCTCGACCTCTCGGGGCTGGCCCGGGTCGCCGCCGAGACCGCGCAGCCGGCGGCCGTCGGCCGCGGGGTCAGGGTGCGGGTCGAGGCCGCCGCCGGCCTGCACGTGAAGGGCGACCGGGACCGCCTGCTGCAGGTCTTCCTCAACCTGATCGCCAACGCGGCCCGCTACTCGCCCGCGGGCGGCGAGGTGCTGCTGCGGGTCCAGGCGGTGCCGGAGGGCGTGCGAGCCAGCGTGCTGGACCGCGGCCCCGGCGTGCCCGAGGACGTGCGCGGCCGGCTGTTCGAGCGCTTCGCGCGCGGCAGCGAGCGGCAGCGCGCCGGGGCCGGGCTCGGACTCGCGATCAGCCGGCGCCTGGTCCTGGCCCAGGGCGGACGCCTGACCTACGAGCCGCGGCCGGGCGGCGGCGCCTGCTTCCAGCTCACGCTGCCGGCGGCCGGCTCGGCGGAGCGGCCGAGCCGGCTCGCCTCATGACGCGGGCGGCGCTCCGCGGCGCTCGCTGACCACGTAGTCGGGCCGGCCGACCTGGCGCTCGAAGACGACCGCCACGTACTCGCCGAGGATGCCGACGACGAGGAGCTGGATGCCGCCGATCAGCGCCATCAGCCCCGCGACGGAGGCCCAGCCGGTGACGTAGTCGTGGCCGAACAGGCGGATCGCCAGCACGTAGACGAGGTAGGCCAGCGACAGCGCGCAGGTGGCGAGGCCGAGGTAGGTGGCGGCCCGCAGCGGCTTGGTGGAAAAGTGCAGCACGCCTTCGGCGCCCAGCGCCAGCATCCGCCGCAGCGAGTACTTGGTCCCCCCCGCGCGGCGGGCGCGGAACGTCACCGGGATCGACGTGGTGCGGAAGCCCGTCCAGGTGACGAAACCCCGCAGGAACAGCGCGAAGTGCGGGTGGGCCAGTGCGACGTCGACGACCGCCCGAGAGAGCAGGCGGAAGTCGGCAGCGCCCTCCGGCAGCTCGATGCCCGCGAGCCGCGAGAACACGCGGTAGTAGAGGCGCGAAGTGAAGCCCTTGAAGAACCCGCGGCGCTCCTCGGCGGTGCGCACCGCCTGCACAACCGCCGCGCCGCCGCGCCAGGCTTCCAGCATCTCGCGCAGCGCCTCCGCCGGGTGCTGGCCGTCGGCGTCCATCGTGATCACCGCAGCGCCGCGTGCCTCGTGGAGCCCGGCCTGCAGCGCGGCCATGTGGCCGAAGTTGCGGGCGAGGCGCACGCCGCGCACCCGCGGGTCGGCGGCGGCCAGCGCTTCGACCACGCCCCACGTGCCGTCGCGGCTGCCGTCGTCGACGACGATCACCTCGACCGGCTCCGCGGCCAGCGCCGCCAGCGCCTCGCGCACGGTGGGCTCGAGGCTCGCCTCCTCGTCGCAGGCCGGGATCACGATCGAAACCAGCATCGTCCGCTTCTAGCACGCGCCCGCGCTGCGTCCAAGCCGCCGGAGCGGGCGGGCGGGCCTGACACCCCTACAATCGAAGCGTGACGCCCCGCGCCTTCGATCGGCTCCGCCGCGCCCTCGCGCGCCTGCGCGGGCTGTGGCCGCTCACCGCCCGCGGGGCGCTGGCGCTGGCCGTCGCGGGGCTCGCGTTGTGGGCGCTGGGCCAGCGCTCGCTGGACCTGGTCGCCTTCGTGGTCGGGCTGGCGACGCTGCTGATCGCCGGCATGGCGCTCGCGGCCTGCGTCGCGGCGGGGCTCGCGCTGCGCCGCCGGCTGCTGCCGCCGCCCCTCAACCGCAGCCTGGAGTCGGACGTGCGGCTGCCGACCGGCTTCGACGCGCCGGCGCTGGCCCGGCTGCCGCTCGTCTCGCTGGGCTGGACGTGGCTCGAGCCGGCGGGCATCGAGTGCGCGCCGCGGCTGCGCGACGGGCGCCTCGTCGAAGAAGTGAAGGCCGCGCTGCGCGGCCACGCGCGCGCGGTGCGCCGGCGTTTCACGGTCGGCGACGTGTTCGGCCTGGTGCGGGTGAGCTGGGAGCGCGAGACGCCGGCGGCGCTGACGATCCTGCCCAACCCCGGCCGCCTCCGCCACGTCAGCGTCGTCGACGCGCTGGCGGGCGGCGAGGGGCTGCCCCACCCTTCGGGCACGCCCGACGGCGACCGCATGGACCTGCGGCGCTACGCGCCGGGCGACTCGGCCCGCCACATCCTGTGGAAGGTGTGGGCGCGCACCGGGAAGCTGACGGTGCGGCTGCCGGAGCGGGCGCTGGTGCCGGCGCGCAAGACGGTCGCCTACCTGGTCACCGCCGACGGCGACGAGGCCGCGGCCGCGGCCGCGCGGGTCGCCCTCGAGAGCGGGTCGCTCGGCAGCGACTGGGCCTTCGGCTGCGACGGCGCTCCGGAGCCGACCGGCGACCTCGACGCCGCGCTGCTGGCGATCGCGCGCTCCGGCGGCCTGCGCCGCGAGGGCGCCGACCTCGGCGCCTTCCTGGAGGCGGCCTGGCGCGAAGGCGCCGCCCACTGCGTGGTGTTCGCCCCGGCGGCGCCGGGCCCGTGGATTCGCAACGTGCAGGACGCGTCACGTCGGCAGCGCGGGCGGCTGTCGTTCGTGATCGCGGCCGAGAGCGTGGCCCGCGACCAGCCGGAGCCGCTGTGGCGGCGGCTGCTGATGGACCGCGCCGACCCGGCGGAGGCGACCCCGGCGCGCGCGCTCGGCGACACCCTGCGGCAGGTGGCCGGGCTCGGCGCCGGCGCCCTCGTCGTCGAACGCCGCACCGGCCGCTCCTACGGCGCGGCCCACGCCCAGGCGCTGCGCGGATGAGCCTGTTCGCCCCACCCGCGCCCGCCAAGCCCGACCGCCGCACCCGGTGGCGCGCCCTGCCGTGGGCGACGCTCGGCCGCGCGGCGCTGCAGGGCGCCGCCGTGGCGCTGCTGCTGTGGCCGCTGACCCGCGCGAGCGGGCTGCTGGCCGCCTTCGCCGGCACGGCGGCCGGCGTCGCGCTCGGCCAGCGTGCGGCCGGCTCGCGGCTGCGCACGCCCGCGCTGATCGCCCTCGCGGGCCTGCTCGCGCTCGTGGCCCGCGGCGCCGCTTCGATCGCCACCGGCCCCTCGGCGCTGCCGGTGGCACTGGGGCCCGCGCGGGCCCTGGCGCTGTCCGAGGCGATCCTGTGGGGCGGCGTCGCCTTCGCAGTGTTCGGCGCGCTGCGCGCGTGCGCCGTGCGGCTGCCGGCGCTGGCCGTGCTGGAGGCGGCGGTGGTCGCGGCGGGCTTCGGGGCCGTGGTCGCGGGGCACCGCGACGGCATGGTCCACCGGCCGCTGGCGCTGTCCAACTGGGCGTGGGCGCGCGGCATCGACCCGGTCTCGGTGCTGCTGGTGCTCGGCGGGATCGCCGGGCTGCTGTCCGCCGCGCTGCTGCTGCACGAGCCGCGGCGGCGGCGGGCGCCGCTGCACCTCGCCGGCTTCCTGCTGCTGGCGGCCGCGCTGGTCCTCGTCGTGCGGGTGACCGGCACGCCGCGCGCGCAGGCCGGCAGCGAGCTCGGTCTGCAGGGCCAGCCGAAGCAGGGCTGGGAACCCCAGCAGCGCACGGGCAACCCCGGCGGCGGCGAAGGAGCGCGCGGCGAACGCGACGACCTGCCGTTCGAGGCCGAAGACCCGCAGTCGGGCGCCAACGCGCCGGTGGCGGTCGTGCTGCTCCACGGCGACTACTCCCCGCCGTCCGGCGCGTTCTACCTGCGGCAGACCGCGTTCTCGCAGTTCAACGGCCGTCGCCTGGTGAAGGCGACCCGCGACGACGTCGACACCGACCTGCTCGGCGGCTTCCCCGCCCGCCGCGAGTCGCTGCGGACCGCGCCCCCGCTCTCCGACCAGCGCGCGGCGCTGCGCACGACCGTGGGCCTGCTCGCCGACCACCCGGTGCCATTCGCGCTCGATTCGCCGGCCGCCGTGTGGCCCGCGCAGAACCCCGATCCGCGGCGCTTCCGCCTCGCCTACGGCGTCGAGTCGCGGGTGCTGACGCTGCCCTACGACCGCATGCTGCGCCGCGCGGCGCGTGCGCCGGGGTGGAGCGAGGCGCAGTGGCGGCACTACACGGACTCCCCCACCGACCCGCGCTACCGCGCGCTGGCCGACGAGATCGTGGCCTCGCGGCTCGGGCCCGACTGGGTCCACGATCCGCTGGCGCAGGCGATCGCCATCAAGATGTGGCTCGACAAGGAGGGCATCTACTCGCGGCGCTCGCGCCACGACGACGACGCGCCCGACCCGGTGGCCTCGTTCCTGTTCGGCGACAAGACCGGCTACTGCGTGCACTTCGCCCACGCCGCGACGTTCCTGCTGCGCTCGCGGGGCGTCGCAACCCGGGTCGCCGCGGGCTACGCGCTCTCGGAAGCGGACCGCGGCTCCGGCTCGACGCTGCTGGTGCGCGGCGGCGACGCCCACGCCTGGCCCGAGGTGTACGTCGAGGGCGTCGGCTGGGTCGTCGTCGACATCACGCCGGAGCGCTCGCTCGACCCGCCGCGGGAGAGCCCGGACGCGGGCCTGCAGCGGATGCTGGGCCAGAGCCTGCGCGAGACGACCGGCGAGTTGCAGGAGGCCGGCGACGGCGCCCCGCCGTTCACGTGGGAGGACCTGCGCGCGTTGCTGCTGCGCGGGCTACTGGTGCTGCTGGCCGCGGCCTACGGCTTCAAGGCGTGGCGCGCGCTGGCCCCGCGGCTGCGGCGGCGCCAGGCGTGGCGCCTCGCCTACCGCGAGGCGCTCGACCGGCTGGCCGAGGTCGGCCTGCGCCGCGCCACCGGCGAGAGCCGCGAGGGCTTCGCCCGCCGCGTCGCGCCGCTGGCCCCGGAGTTCGACGCGCTGACCCGCGGTCACCTGGCCGTCGCGCTCGGCTCGCGCCAGCACCCGCCGGCGGCAGCCCTGCTCGGCGCCTCCGACGCGGTGCGCGCCGCCCTGCGGGCGCGGGTGCCGCGCTGGCGGCGCTGGCTGGGCTGGCTGGATCCGACCTCGACGCTGTTCGCGCGCTGAAGAAGGACAGGGAGTGACGATGAACCCGATCGACGACGTCAACGAGCCCGCCCCCGCGCAGCCGGCGGGCGAGGTGCAGTCCCTGGCCGACGCCCGCGAGGTCGCCCGCCGGCTGCGCGCGCGGATGGCCGCGGCGGTGCTCGGCCGCGACGAGTTCATCGAGCTGACGCTGGTGGCGCTGCTGGCCGACGGCCACGTGCTGCTCGAGGACTACCCCGGCTCGGGCAAGACGACGCTCGCCAAGGCGCTCGGCAACTCGATCCTCGACGACCGGCCCGAGGACCAGATCGCCGACTTCCGCCGCGTGCAGTTCACGCCCGACCTGCTGCCGTCGGACGTGACCGGCTCGACGGTGTTCGACGCCGCGACCGCCAGCTTCCACTTCCGGCCGGGGCCGATCTTCGCCCACGTGGTGCTGGCCGACGAGATCAACCGCACCTCGCCCAAGGTGCAGTCCGCGATGCTCGAGGCGATGGCCGAGAAGCAGGTCACGGTCGACAACGTGACCCACCGCCTCGACGCGCTGTTCTTCGTGATCGCGACCCAGAACCCGCTCGACCTCGCCGGCACCTACCCGCTGCCCGCGGCGCAGCTCGACCGCTTCCTGTTCAAGCTGCGGATGGAGCACATCGACCGCGACTCCGAGCTGCAGGTGCTGGCCTCCTGGCGCGAGCGACGGGACGTCGACCGCGCCGACCTGCCGCGCGTCACGCGGTCCCAGATCCTCGCCGCGCGCCGCGTGATCGACGAGCAGGTCAACGTCGCGCCCGAGGTCCAGGAGTGCCTGGTCGACGTCGTGCGCGGGATGCGGGCCGACGAGCGGGTCGTGCAGGGCGCCTCGACCCGCAGCCTGGTGCTGATGCTGCCGGCGCTGCAGGCGCGGGCGGCGTTCCACGGGCGCGACTGGGTGGGCGCCGAGGACATCGAGGCGCTGGCGCCGCGGGTGTTCGGCCACCGCGTCGAGCTGGCGCCGGGCGTCGGCTCGATCCACGAGGTGCTGAAGGACGTGGCGCGCGAGCCGTTCGAGCGGCTGGCGCGGACGACGCTCGCCCGCCGATGAACCTCCGCCGCGCCGGCCGCCGGCGGCTTCCGTTGCTGCTGCTGCTCGGGCTGCTGGGCAGCGGCCCGGCTGCCGTGGCCGACGAATCGGGGCTCGGCAAGGACCCGAAGGCGCTGGCGGCCTGGAAGCTGCTCGAGGACGGCAAGCTGATCGCGCTGCGCGAGGCCGCGGAGGCGATGCTGCGCCAGGACCGCCGCTCGTGGGCGGGCCACTTCCTGCTGGCCCACGCGCTGCACGTCTCCGAGGGCCAGCTCCCGCAGGCGCTGCGCCACGCCCGCGAGGCGCGCAGGCTGTTCGAGGAGCGGCACGGGAAGAACCCCGCGTCCGACACGCCGTGGCTGTGGCACGCCTCGATGCTCGACCAGATCGCGAACCTGCTGGCCGAGATGGACCGCTACGAGGAGCAGCTCGCCGTGCTCGCGGCCCACGACGCGAGCTACGACCCCGATCGCCCGGCGATGCGGGCGTGGCCGCTGATGCGGCTCAAGCGCTGGGACGAGGCGCGCGGCGCGGCAGAGGCGGGCCTGAAGAGCGAGGACGCCTTCCAGCAGACGAAGGCCCGCACCTCGCTGTGCGCGATCGAGTCCGAGCTGCAGCGGCGCGAGGCCGGCTACCGCGCCTGCCTCGACGCGGCGGCCGCCGACCGCAAGGCCGACTACCACTACCCGGAGAGCTACTCGAACGCCGCGTACGCCGCGCTCGCGATGCTGCGCTTCGACGAGGCGGAGAAGCTGCTCGACGAAGCGCGACGCCACTTCGTCGCCGGAACCGCCTCCAACCCGTGGCTGGACCTGATGCTGCGCTACGTCGAGCAGGCGCGGCCGGGCGAGGCCACCGACGCGATGCGCCGCATGTTCGCGTGGCGCGACGGCCAGCCGCCGGCGATGGACGAGCAGACCTGGGCGGAGACGCGCCTCGCGGCCGCCCGCTTCCTGATCTACGCGGGCCGCGGCCCGCAGGCGGCGCGCATCACGGGCCAGACCCTCGACCGCCCCGACCGCACCGGGCTGACCAGCGCGGACACCCGGCAGCTCGAGGCGGGGGCCGCGCTGCTCGACCGCCAGGCCGCGCTGCTGGCCGCGGAGCGCGAGGCGGAGCGGGCCTCGGCGACGTACCGGATGGAGTCGCTCAAGGCCCGGCTGCGGAGCTGGCGCTACGCGCTGCGCGCGTGGTCCTCGGGCCGCCGCGCTGCCGCGCTGATCGACGAGCCGCTGCTGGTGTCGACGCTGCGGCCCTACCTCGCCGGCGGCATCCCGGTCGACGTCGACGTCGACGCCGTCGGCCCCGGGGTCGTCGCCAGCGCGCTGTCGCGTGCGAGGAGACTCGACACGGCCCCGGGCTTCACTCCGTACTTCGACCAGGTCGAGGCCCAGGTCGCGCTGGCCCAGGGGCGCCGCTCCGCGGCCCTCGCCGCCGCGGAGCGCGCGCTCGGGGCGCTGCCGCGGGCCGAGGCGCTGCGGCGCGCGAACGCCGCGGCGCTCGGAGCGCGGGCGGCGCTGGCATCGGGCGCCACGGCCGACGCGGCGCGGCTGTTCGACCTCGCGCTGCAGGTCCACCCGGGCGCCCTGCGCGCCCCGGGCCTGCGCCTGCCCGTCGCCTGGCGCGCGGGCGGCGATCCGCTGTCGCGGGCGGCGCTCGACCTGCTGCGCGGCTCGCCGCGGCTCGCGCCCGACCGCGGCCTCGGCTTCGCCGTGTCGGTCGAAGGCACCCGCGCCTGCCTGTCGGGCCCCGGCGGCCGCACGTACTCCTGCGCCTCGATCGATCCTCGTCCCGGCGAAGGCGAACGCGACGCCGCCTCCCGCCTCGCGCTCGAGTTCCACGAGCGCGCCTTCGCGCCGCGCCTGGACCTCAGCCAGTCCGACCTCAACTCGCTCGACGGCTCGCCGACGGCAGGCGGCACCCGCGGCGAGCGCCGATTCGAGGACGTCCTGGAAGGCCTCGGCCGCTGAAACGGCCACGGTACGGCCACGGGACGGCCACGACGCCACAGAGTCACCGAGACACAGAGACGCACAGAGGGGTAGCCAGTTGAATGCACTCCGTGAACCTCTGTGTCTCTGTGCCTCGGTGGCGCCGTTTCGTTCCCGGACGCGTTGAGCCCTGTTAAGGTTGGCCGCTTCGAGAGGGGGCCGCCTTGAACATCGCCTGGTTCGGAACCGGACTGCTGGGGGCCGCCTTCGTGCGCCGGCAGCTCGAGCTCGGGCACGCCGTCGCCGTCTGGAACCGCAGCGCCGACAAGGCCCGCGCACTCGCCGCCGACGGGGCTCGCGTCTGCGAGCGGGCCGAGGACGCGCTGGCGGGCGCGGAGCGGGTGCACCTGACGCTGGCCGACGACGCCTCGGTCGACGCGGTGCTGGAGCCGCTCGCGGACGCGATCACGCCGGCGACGTGGATCGTCGACCACACGACGACCGCGCCGACCCCGACGGCGGAGCGCACGCGGCGCTGGCAGCAGCGCGGGCGCCGCTACGTGCACGCGCCGGTGTTCATGGGTCCGCCCAACGCCCGCGAGGGCTCGGGCGTGATCCTGGTCTGCGGCGACCCCGCCCACCACCAGGCGCTGCAGCCGGCGCTGGCGCCGATGACCGGCCACGTGGTCTACGTGGGCCCCGGCCCGGAACGGGCGGCGGCGTTCAAGCTGTTCGGCAACCTGTGCTTCATCGGCATCACCGGCATCCTCGGCGACGTCAACCGGCTGGCCGCGGCGCTCGGCGTGCCGACGGCGGAGGCGATGGGGCTGTTCCAGCAGTTCAACCCCGGCCAGTTCCTGCCCGCGCGCGCCGCCAAGGTCGCGGCGGCCCAGTTCGAGCCGCCGCTGTTCGAGGTGACGATGGCGCGCAAGGACCTGCGGCTGATGATCGAGGAGGCGCAGGCCCGCGGCGTCGACCTGCCGGTGGCGCGCGGCGTCGCCGCCGCCCACGACGAGGCGATCGCCCGCGGCGACGGCGCCCTCGACTCGTCGGCGATCGCGCGGCTCGCGCCCCGGGACTGACCCCGAGCAAGCGCTCGTCAGCGTGCCGGCGTCGTGGCCGGCGCCTGGCGACGCTCGATCCGCTCCAGCACCACCTGGATGGCTGAGCCCTGAGCCTCGAGGCGGCTGAGGCCCTCGGCGAACGCGTCGAACTTGCCGTTGAACTCGAGGCGCAGTCCGGCCGCAGCCGCGTCGATGCGCTCGGCGAGGCGGTTCTCCATGAGCTGGAGCGCCGTCAGGATGTCGGGTGTGGTCATCGGTTCTCCTCCGCTCCCACGCGGGAGAGGCGGGGACGGAAGCGAGTCTAACGCGCGTCCGGGGCCGCCGGAGGTCCGAGGGCGGCGGCCAGGGCGGCGCGCGTCGCCTCGTCGAGCGGGAGCGCCGCGAGGCGCGACCGCTCGCGGCGCAGGTCCTCCAGGGTGTCGAGGTCGCCGTGGCGGGGCAGGCGCGCGAACGCCAGGCCGGAGCGGGCGACGCGCTCCAGGGTCTGCGACATCACCCGCGGCGTGCTCCACTCGACGCCCGCGAACAGCGCGGGCTGCGGCGAGCGCAGGCCGAGCAGCACGTAGCCTCCGTCGAGCGCCGGCGCCAGAGCCACGTCGTGGGCGTCGAGGGCGTCGAAGGCGTCCTCGACGTCGATCGCGGAGAGCGACAGGCAGTCGGTGCCGACGATCACGGCGCGCCCGGCGCCGCTCGCGAACGCCTCGGCGAAGGCCGCCGCCATGCGCGCGCCGAGATCGCCCTCGGCCTGCGGCAGCACCGGTTCGCCGCAGCGGTCCGCCAGGCGCCCGACGGCCTCGGCGGGCGCGCCGAACAGCATGCGCCGCCACGGCCCGCGCAGCGCGCCGAGCGCGTGGTCGACGAGCGCCGCGTACAGCGCGGCCGCGGCCTCGGCTCCGATCAGCGACGCGAGCCGGGTCTTGACCCGCCCCGGCACCGGCTCCTTCAGGAAGACGATCAGCACGTCGTTCATCGTTTCGCCCACACCCGCCACCCCTGGACCGCGGCCACCGCCGCGCACGGCCCGTACTCCAGCGCCCGCCAGGCCCACGGCAACTGCCAGGCCTCGCCCGACTGCCAGCCGGGCAGCGCGAGGTAGGCCAGGGCGATCGTGCCCGTCAGCAGCAGCAGCGCCGGCGCTTCGACGACCACCAGCAGCGGCAGCAGCCACAGCGCGTACCACGGCAGCGAGCTCGGCCCCAGCAGCAGGAACGCGGCGACGACGGCGAGCGCGGCGCGCGCCGGCTCCACTCCGCGCCAGCCGAGCCCGAGCGCCAGCAGCAGCGCGAGGACGGCGGCGATCTGCGGCGCCCGCGTTTCGCCGGCGAGGGCCGTCAGCAGCGCGAAGCCCGTCTCGTTGAAGCGCCAGAACGCGGCGTACCCCTGCGCCGAGCGCACGAGGCCGCCGCCAGCGTCCAGGAACGGCAGGGTCACGGCCGCAGCCAGCGCGAGCGGGGCGAGCGCGTGGACGGTCCGGAAACGACGCAGCCAGGCGAGTGCGACGAGGCCGGGCAGCAGCTTGACCAGCGCCCCCGCGCCGAGCGCCAGCGCCGCGGCGCCCGCGCGGCCCCGCGCGAGGGCGAGCAGCGCGAGCGGCAGGAACAGCGTCGCCGCCGGCTCGAGGTGGGCGCTGCCGGCGATCTCGACCAGTGCCAGCGGGCTCCAGGCCGCGATCAGCACCCGCCACTCGGGCAGGCCGCGGGCCCGCAGCAGCGCGATCAGCGCCAGCCAGCCGAGCGCCTCGCAGCCGACCAGCAGCACCTTGAACGCCGCCACCGAGTCGTGGACGGCGCTGGTCGCGCGCGCGGCGAGCTGCCACAGCGGCGGGTAGATCGCCGTGTAGTCGCGATGGTTCATCCGTTCCCAGGCCGGGTCGCGCAGGTGCGCGAAACGCGCGGCCTCCGGGCGGTCGCTCCAGGCGTAGGGATTTCCGCCGTGGCGCTGCACCCGACCCTCCCAGACGTAGCGGTACACGTCGTCCGACAGCAGCGGCGGCGCGGGCACGAGCAGCCCGCGCCACGCCAGCGCGAGGAGCAGCGCCGCGTGCAGGCCGCGCCCGCGCAACTCGAGGCGTGCGGCGGCGTGCAGCGCGAGCAGGTAGGCGGCGAAGGCCGCCCCGAACACGGCGAGGTGCGGCGCGATCGCGCGGGTGGCGTCGCCCCTCTGCGCGAACTGCCACGCGCAGGCGCCGAGCACGAGCGCCGCGGCGGCGAGCAGGAGTCGCGGGCTCAGCGGGAGAGCGCCTCGCGGGCGATGGTGGCGAGGATGCGGGCGCCGGCGCGCACGCTGCCCGAGAGCGTGCCGCTCACCTTGCTGCGACCCAGCCGCGGGCGGTAGTCGACCGGCACCTCGGCCACGCGCAGCCCGCGCTTCTGGGCGCGGGCCTGCATCTCGACGGTCCAGCCGTAGGCGCGGTCCGCCATCTCCAGCCGCTCGTAGCCCGCGCGGGTGATGGCGCGGAACGGGCCGAGGTCGGTGGCGCGCGAGCCGAGCGCCGCGTTCATGAACGCGACGCACAGCCGGGTGCCGGCCACCGCGTGCCACGGGTGGGCGCCTTGCGCCCGCCGACCGAGCTGGCGCGAGCCGATCACCAGGTCCGCTTCCCCGCGGCGCAGCGGGGCCAGCACGTCCGCGAGTTGCGCGGGGTAGTCCGAGAGGTCGCCGTCCACGAACGCGTAGACGTCCGCGCCCGCCGCGGTCGCGGCGGCGATCCCGGTCAGGCAGGCCTGGCCGTAGCCGCGCCGCGGCTCGTGCAGCACGGTGGCGCCGGCCGCCCGCGCCACCTCGGCGGTGCGGTCGCGCGAGCCGTTGTCCACCACGAAGACGCCCGCCTCGACCGGCGGCAGCTCGCGCACGACCTGGCCGATGGCCAGCTCCTCGTCGAGGGCGGGAATGACGACGGCGACGCGCACGCCGCCAGTGTAGCGGCCCCCGATCGGGTCCCTACGGGACGGCCGCCGGGTTCATGCCCACGTAGCGGACCGACGGGCGGATCAGGCGGCCGTCCCGGCGCTGCTCCTCGACGTGCGCCAGCCAGCCGACGACGCGGCCGGCCGCGAACACCGCGGTGAAGAGTTCGCGCGGCAGGCCGATCGCGTCGAGCAGCACGGCCGTGTAGAACTCGACGTTGGCCTTGAGCGCGCGCCCGGGATGGCGGCGCGCCAGCGCGGCTTCCGCCGCGGCCTCGGCGGCGCGGGCTAGGGCCAGCCGGCCGGCGGCGACGCCGGCGCGCTCGAGGCGCGTGGTCACCGCCTCCAGCACCGCCGCCCGCGGGTCGCGCACGCGGTAGACGCGGTGTCCCATGCCCATGATGCGGCGGCCGGCGGCGAGTTCCGCCTCGATCCACGCGCCCGCCCGCCCCGGCTCGCCGATCGCGTCGAGCATGTCGAGCACGGGCCCCGGAGCGCCGCCGTGCAGCGGCCCCTTCAGCGCGCCGATCGCCGCCACGGTCGCCGACACCGCGTCGGACCGGGTCGAGGCCACGACCCGCGCGGCGAACGTCGAGGCGTTCATGCCGTGGTCGCCGACGGTGACCAGGTAGGCGTCGAGGGCCGCCGCGCGCTCGTCGTCGGCGCGGCCCGTGACCAGCCGCAGCAGGTCGCGGGCGTGGGGCGCCGCCGGGTCCGGGGCCAGCGGTTCGAGACCCGCGCGGGCGCGCCACCACGCCGCGGCGATCACCGCGATGGCGCCCGCCAGCGCGCCGAGCGCGGCGAGCGGGTCGGCGGCCTCCTCGAGCCGCGCGACTCCCGCGCGCAGCGCGTCCATCGCCACGCCCGCCTGCAGCGGCGCGGGGTCCGCGGCGAGCCGCTCGAACGCGACCGCGCGGCCGGCGCCGAGCGCGGCCGCGATCGCCTCGCGTCGCGCCGGGTCCGGGAGCCGGCCGTCGAGCAGCAGGCCGGCCACGTCCTCGAAGCCGACCCGCCCCGCCAGCGCCTCCACGTCGTGCCCGCGCAGCACGAGCCGACCGCGCTCGCCGTCGACCAGCGACAGCGCCGTCTCCCCGACCTCGATCCCCTCCAGCCCGCCGGCCCGCGCCGCCACCGCCGTCGCCATGCCTCCACCTCCGCCCCGCAGGATCGGCCAGGGCTTGATGTGGATCCACATGGATTGCACAATCCACATGTGGAAGGCCCGGTCAAGCGCGAGTGGGTCGACGCCGCCACCGCGGCGCGCCTGCTGGGGGTGCGGCGCGCCACCCTCTACTCCTACGCCAGCCGCGGCCTGCTGCGCCGCCGCGACGGCGTCCGCCGCGGCACCAGCCAGTACCGCCGCGAGGACCTGGAGCGGCTGCGCGAGCGGGGCGAGGCGCGAGCGGGCCACGGGCCCGCGGCGGCGGGCGCGCTGCGCTTCGGCGAGCCGGTGCTGGAGTCGGCGGTCAGCGGCCTGCGGCCGGACGGCCCCGTCTACCGCGGGCACCGCGCCACGGAGCTGGCGGCGCGCGGCGAGCGCTTCGAGTCCGTGGCGGAGCTGCTGTGGAGCGGCGCCCTGCCCGCCGCGGCTCCCGCCTGGCCCGCGCCCGAGCCCCGCGCCCTGCGCCGACTGGCGGCGCTGCGCGGGCACCTGCCGCCGGCGGCGCGCCCGCTCGACGGCCTGCTGCTGTGCCTGGCGGCGCTGGCTGCGGGCGACCCGGTGCCGCTCGGTCGCGCACGCAGCGCCGAACTCGACTTCGCGCGGCGCCTGATCCGCACCCTGGCCGCGGCCGCCGCGCTGGCCCGCGATCCCGGCCGCCTCGCGGCGGCGGGCGCCGCCGGCAGCGTCGCCGAAGCCGCCGCCCGCGCGCTGGGAGCGCGCGCCGCGCCGCGGGTGCGGGCGGCCCTCGACGCGGCGCTGGTGCTGCTCGCCGATCACGAGCTGAACGCCTCGACCTTCGCCGCCCGCGTCGCGGCCTCGTCGGGGGCCGGGCTCGCCGCGTCGATGCTGGCTGCGATGGCGACGCTGAGCGGCCCGCGCCACGGCGGCGAGTGCGACCGCGTCGAGGCGCTGGTCGCCGAGATCGAGCGGCCGGCGCGGGCCGCGGACGTGGCCCGCGCCCGGCTCGCCCGCGGCGAGGCGCTGCCGGGGTTCGGCCACACCCTCTACCCCGCGGGCGACCCGCGCACGGCGCCGCTGCTCGAGGCCGCGCTGCGCCTGGCTCCCGCCGAGCCGCGGCTGCGCGCGCTGCGGGCGCTGGTCGACGCGGCGAGCGCCGCGGGCCTCGAGCGGCCGACGGTGGACGTGGGCCTGGTCGGGCTCGCCTGCGCGCTGCGGCTGCCGCCCGGCTCCGCCAGCGCGCTGTTCGCGCTGGGCCGCTGCGCGGGCTGGGTCGCGCACGCCCTCGAGCAGCGCGAGGCCGCGTTCCTGCTGCGCCCCCGCGCGCGATACGTCGGCGCGGACCCCGTGGACCTCGCGGGAGGCGGGAGCTAGGCCTGGGGCGAGCCGAACACGACCGACTCGATCAGCTCGCGGTCGGCCTCGGACAGCTCCACGAAGCGCACGCCCATGCCGAAGCGGTCCATCGCGTGGGCGACCTCGGCCTCGGCCCGGACCTCGCGGCCGGCGACCGTGAAGCGCAGCGACAGCCGCGTGCCCGCCGGCGCCGGGTTCATGGTGTCGACGAAAGCGCCGGTCACGGAGAGGTCGGAGATGCGCGGGTTCATCGGGTTCGCCACCCCGACCGCCTGGCACACCAGGTCGCACGGGTAGGAGACGCGGGGCGCGATGCGCTTGTCCTGGCTCATGACGCCTGCATCCTAAGGTCGCGGCGTGATCGCGCGCAACGCGGCCACGGGCGCCGCCGTTGTAGGATCGGCCATGCACCGCCTTCGAACCGCCCTCGTGCTGTGCCTCGCCGCCGCCCCGCTCGCGGCCCAGGAGGCCGAGCCCGTCTACCAGGAGCCGAAGACGCTGAGCGTCGCCTTCGAGCTCGACGGCCTGCTGCGGGCGGAGTGGACGCGCGAGCTGAACACGGCCGAGAAGGACGCGCGCCAGCGGCTGCAGGTGCGCCCGCGCCTCGAGCTGGGCGTGGGGCCGGTGGCGTTCGGCCTCGGCGCCGAGGCCAACCTGTCCTCGGACGAGAACCAGCCGCCGGTGGTCGCCGTGCAGCGCGACAACTTCGACTCGCGCCAGGTGCGCCTCGACCTCGCCTGGGCGAAGGTGGAGGCCGGGAGTTGGCTCCGGCTGCAGGGCGGCCGCTTCGAGATGCCGATCGGCTTCACCGAGATGATCTGGGACCGCGACCTGCGCGCCCAGGGCGGGGCGGTCTCGCTTTCGCTGCGCGACCGCGGCGCGCTGAAGCGGCTCTCCCTGGTGGGCCTCGGGAGCTGGGGGTCCCACGTCTTCGACGACGGCGCGGCGCGCACGCTGGCCGCGGCCGTCGAGGCGGACGTCGCGCTGGGCGAGCTGTCGACGCTGTCGCTGACCGGCGCCTTCGTGCGCTTCGACGACCTCGACGAGCTGACGCCCGCGATCCGCCGCCAGAACACGCGGGTGGCCGGCGCGATCGTTCGCGAGTACGAGGTGCTCGACGGCGTGCTGCGTTTCCGCCACGAAGGCGCGGTGCGCGTCGAGCTGGTGGCCGACCTGAGCGTGAACACGGCCGAGGACACCGACAACAAGGGCCTGTGGCTGGCGGCGGTCGTCGGGTCGGTGCGTTCGGCGCGGGCCCGCGGCGAGTACGTCTACGCGAAGATCGACAAGGACGCCACGCTGGCGGCGTACGGCGCCGACGACTTCCTGTGGGTGACGGGGTGGGAGGGGCACAAGGCCGACCTCGGCGTACGCCTGTCCGATCGCGCGGCGCTGCACGTCGTCGGACAGTGGCAGCGGTTCAAGGACGCTCCCCAGGTCGCCGAGCGCGATCGCTGGGTCAAGCGCTACCGCGTCGATTTGCGCTTCCGGAGCTGACCCGCGGCCCGGCAATTCCGCCCGACCGAATGTGAACCGGAAAAGCGAGGCTCAAAAAATACTTGCCCCGCCCGACCTCAAGTCCTACAGTAAACGCAGAGTGATCGGGTCCAGGGTCTCCCGTCCCGGCTGCCCCGCTTGCGCCCCTGCCGTCTCCCGTCGTTTCCCACCGGCTCTCCTCCCTCTTTCCCCGCGGTACCGACGCCTGCCGTCCGTCTGCCCGCGGGCTCCTCGCGAGGTCCGATGAGCAAGCTCTTCGTGGTGGACACCAACGTCGTGCTGTTCGATCACTCCTGCATCTACAACTTCCAGGAGCACGACGTCGCGCTGTCGATCGTGGTGCTGGAGGAGCTCGACCGCTTCAAGCGCGGCAACGAGGCGATCAACCTCGAGGCCCGCAGCTTCATCCGCGAGCTCGACGAACTGGCCGGCGACCGGCCGCTGACCGAGGGGCTGCCGCTGGGCGAGGGGCGCGGGCGGCTCTACATCGAGATCGGCGAGGGACGCTCGAGCCGGGTCACCCAGGCCTTCGCCAGCAGCAAGCCCGACCACCGCATCCTGGCCCTGGCGGACGAGTTGCGCGAGCGCCACCCCGACCGCGAGGTGATCCTCGTCAGCAAGGACGTCAACCTGCGGATGAAGGCGAAGTCGCTGGGCCTGCGCGCCGAGGACTACACGACCGGCAAGGTGCGCCACGTCGACCGCCTGTACAGCGGCACCGCCTCGATCGAGGGGCTGCCCTCCGACGTGATCGCCCGGCTGCACGCCGATCCGCACCAGGTGCCGCACGCCGAGGTGCCGGGCGCGCCGCCGAAGCTCTTGCCCAACCAGTACCTGGTGATGAAGAACGGCTCGCTCTCGGCGCTCGCCCACTACGCGCGGCAGACCGGGATGTTCGAGCGGGTCGCCAAGCGCCCGGCCTACGGCGTCGAGCCGCGGAACGCCGAGCAGATCTTCGCGCTCGACGCGCTGATGAGGCCGGAGTGCCAGCTCGTCACGCTGACCGGGCGCGCGGGCACGGGCAAGACGCTGCTGGCGCTGGCCGCCGCGCTCGAGCAGCGCCGCCACTTCCGCCAGATCTTCCTGGCCCGGCCGGTGGTGCCGATGGGCAACCGCGACATCGGCTACCTGCCCGGCGACGTCAAGAGCAAGCTCGACCCGTACATGCAGCCACTGTGGGACAACATCGCGGTGATCCGCCACCGGCTGTCGCCCGACAGCCGCGAGCACCGCGCGCTGGGCGAGATGGTCGAGCAGGAGAAGATCTGCGTGGCGCCGCTCGCCTACATCCGCGGCCGCTCGCTCGACCACGTGTACTTCATCGTCGACGAGGCGCAGAACCTGACGCCGCACGAGGTGAAGACGATCATCACCCGCGCGGGCGAAGGGTCGAAGGTGGTGTTCACCGGCGACATCCACCAGATCGACACCCCCTACCTCGACTCGCAGAGCAACGGGCTGACGGTGCTGATCGACAAGATGAAGGACCACGACCTGTTCGCCCACGTCAACCTGGTCAAGGGCGAGCGCAGCCCGCTCGCCGAACTCGCCAGCAACGTCCTGTAGCGATTCCGCGACGGGTTCCGCCCGCCGCGGAATCGGACGCCGCAGGCGCGTATGATCCGCGCCATGTCCGGACGCCGCCCGGCGCCCTTCCTGCCACCCGAGCTCGAGGTCCGAGGCCCCACCTGGTGGAGCCTCGGCGAGCTGCGCGGCTGGCGCGAGGCGCCCCGGCTGCGGGCGGTGGCGGGGCTGTGGCTGGCGGCCACGGCGGCGGCGGTCGTCACCGGCGTGCTCAACGTGACGCTCGGCTGGAACGGCATCGAGTTCCGGATCTTCGAGATGCCCGTCGCGGTCACGGTCTATCCCCCGTTCGTGCTGTCGGTGCTGCTCGCGCTGTGGCTGGGCCCGGCCTGGGGCGCGATCCCGATCTACCTCGCCAACCTCGCCTCGGCGCTGGCCTCGGGCCTGCCCTTCACGATGAGCGCGATCTTCGCGGTCGCAGGCGTGATCGAGACGCTGATGCTGTGGGGTTCGCTGGTGGTGCTGCGGGTCGACCCCGACCTGCGCCGCGGCCGCGACCTCGGCTGGTTCCTGGCGGCCGCCCTGGTCGCGGCGGTGACCGGCTCGCTGGCCGCGATCCTGTGGAACTCCTCGCACGGGCTCGACCCGGCGGCCGGGCAGCGCGTCTGGCGCGGCTGGGTCATCGGCGACCTGCTGCAGATCCTGCTGCTGGTGCTGCCGCTGCTGCGGCTGTGCGGGCCGGCCGTGCGCGGCTGGTTCGACCGGCGCTTCGTCTCGCCTCCGCAGCAGGAGTTCAGCTACACCCACGGCGTGTGGCTGATCGTGGTCGCCTTCGCGGTGCTGGGCCTGGTCGTGTTCCTCGGCGTGCACCAGGCGCTGGGCTCGATCGAGGTCGCGATCGACGCCCGCACGGTGGACGGCGAGCTGCTGATCCCCAAGCTGCGCGAGATCATCCTGGTGATGGCGCTGCTGTCGACCGCGCTGATCGCCGCCACCGGCATGTTCTCGACCGCGCTGGCAAGGATGGGCGAGCGGCAGCGCCACGAGGCACGGCGCGACACGCTGACCGGCTGCCTCAACCGCCGCACGTTCCCCGAGCTCTACGCGAAGGAGGCGGAGCGGAGCCGGCGGCTGGGCCTCGGCCTCGGCGTGCTGTTCCTCGACCTCGACCACTTCAAGGCGATCAACGACGAGTTCGGGCACGCCGCGGGCGACCGCGTGCTGGCCGCCGCCGCGCGCCGCATCGAGGGCGCGCTGCGGGCCACCGACCTGCTCTTCCGCTGGGGCGGCGAGGAGTTCCTGGTGCTGATGCCGCACACCCGCCGAGACGAGGTCGGCGCCATCGCCGAGCGCGTGCGCGAGGCGGTGGGGGCGGGGCCGGTGCAGTCGTCTTCGACGAGCGGCGGCCTCGGGATCGCCACCAGCATCGGAGCGGCGGCAGCCGAGCCGGCCCCGGACGACCCGCGCGAACTGGTGGCGCTGGCCGACCGGGCCGTCTACGAGGCGAAGGCCGCCGGCCGCAACCGGGTGGTGGTCGCGGCCGGCTGAACGATCAGTCGCCGTCGAGCTTGCAGATCCCGGCGGGGCTCGAGTGGACGACTCCCCAGGCCGACTCCTCGATCACGCAGACGCCGCACTGGCCGGTCGCGGGCGAGCAGGCGCGGAACTTCCCGGCCGCCGAGATGTCGATCATGTACTGGGTGATCTCCTTGAGACCGCAGGCCGCGCGCGTGGTCGGCACGCCCATCCCCGAGCAGTCCACGTTCTGGTTGTCGATCACCTGGTACCAGTCGGGTCCCGGGCGCCCCGACTTCGAGGTGCCGGAGAGGTAGTGGTCGCAGGCCTCGCGCTGGGGGTCCGTCTCCATCCGCGTGTTGCAGGTGGTGCTGCCCGGGAAGCCGGCGGCCGCGCAGTACGCCGCGTCGCGGACGAGCGGGCTGGCGTTCAGGATCTTCAGCGTGGGCCGCGGCTCGAGCTGGACCTTGATCCGGTAGCCGTACGAGGCCGACAGGGGCGGCAGCGGCGTGCCGCAGGCCGCAGCGAACGGGTTCGGCGTGGGGGTCGGCGTCGGGGTCGGAGTGGCGGAGGCGACCGGATTCTGGGGAGCGGCGCCGCCACCACCACCGCCGCCACAGGCGGCGAGCACGAACAGGGGCGCGAGCGCGGCGAGCAGGGAGCGGCTGCGGGTCATGACTCTTCTTGCACCTCGTGCCCGCTTCGGGAGCGGGCGCGCCGGCCAGTGTCCCGGCCGGGAAAAATCCAGTGTATCCGAGGTCCGGGCCGCCGGCCGCAGTGTTCATCCACGCTGATCGCCGCGGGGCGGTAGAATCCGCGGCGAGCCCCGCCGAACCGCCGCCCGCGACTGCCCCGGGGCCGACAAGGAGGACGCATGTTCGCCCGCCTCGCCACGCTGTTCCGCGGCTTCCTCGGCCTGTTCATCTCCGGCCTCGAGCGCCAGAACCCGAAAGCCCTGATCGAGGCGGAGCGCGAGGCGCTGCGCGAGCAGATCGCCCGCTTCAACGAGAACCTGGCCAACCACGCCGGCTTCCTCGAGCGGCTGCTGCGGCAGGTCAAGACGCTGGAGAGCCAGGAGCGCGACCTGGCCGCCAAGGCCGCGGCCAACCTCAAGGTCGGCAACCGCAACGCGGCCGGCCAGTACGCGCTGCAGCTGAAGACGGTCAAGGACCAGCTCGAGGAGAATCGCTCACAGCTCCAGGCGGCCGAGGACACCTACAAGAAGCTGGTGAGCGCCCGCGACGTCTCCGTGCGCGAGGCCCAGGCCAAGATCGAGAAGCTGAAGCGGATGATCAGCGAGACCGAGATGCTGGAGGCCCAGGCCCAGCTCCAGGAGATGGCCTCAGGCATGATCGGCTCGATCGGCGGCTCGGGCGACACCCTGAACCGGGTGGAGGAGTACCTGACCGAGCGCCGCGACAAGGCCGCGGGCCGGGCCCGGGTCGCCGGCTCGACGATCGACACCTCTAAGGTGGAGCTGATGGAGGCCGAGCAGCAGGCGCTGGCCGACGCGGCGCTCAGCGAGTTCGCGGCCGCGTACGGGATCGAGGCGCCCGCGGCCGAGAAGCCGGCTGCCGAAGCCGCGCCGCCCGTGCCGGCGCCGGCCGTCAAGGACATGGGCCCGCAGTCGTAGCCCCGAAGAAGACCAGGAGGGACGAAGATGACCGATCAGACTCCGCAGCCCGTCGGGCCCACCGCGCTCGGCAAGCTGGTCCTGTTCCTGTTCGTGCTCGCCTGCCTGGGCGGCGCGGCGTACTACTTCCGCGACCTGGTCGCGCCCTCGGGCAGGGGCACGTCCGCGAGCGTCGACCTCGACGAGTTCCGCAAGATCGAGGCGCCCGACACCAAGGGCATCACGACGGTCCAGGAGTACAAGTACGTCCCCTCCGAGAAGCTGCCTCCCGTCAAGGGCGTCTCGGCCTACAAGTGGGACGAGAAGAACAAGGTCGTCAACTTCCCGATCAACGTCTGGATCGGCTGGCTGCCGATCGTGGCGGCCAACGGCGGCTTCGCGCCCTCCGAGCAGAGCGTCTTCTTCAAGGAATACGGCTTCAAGGTCAACCTCAAGCTGATCGACGACCCCGTGGTCGCGCGCGACAGCTTCGCGGCCGGCGAGAGCCACATCCTGTGGGGCACGCTGGACATGATGGTGCTGTTCGCGCCCGACCTGATGAAGGACTCGCGCTCGGCGCCGCGCATCTTCCAGCAGGTCGACTGGTCGTCCGGCGGCGACGGCATCGTCGTGCGCGGAAACGTGATGTCGGTCAAGGACCTGAAGGGCAAGACCATCGTCTACGCCCAGAACAGCCCGTCGCAGTACTTCATCAACAACCTGCTGCTGAACGCGGGCGTGCAGCCCTCCGAGGTCAAGCACAAGTACACGGCGACGGCGTTCGAGGCGGCGGCGGCCTTCGTGTCCGACAAGTCGATCGACGCCTGCGTGTCGTGGGCGCCCGACATCTACAACATCCCGGAGAAGGTCAAGGGCACCCGGGTGCTGACCACGACGGCCGAGGCCAACAAGCTGATCGCCGACGTGTGGGCGGCCCGCGCCGACTTCGCCAAGGACCATCCGGACGTGATCAAGGGGCTGGTGGCCGGCATCTTCAAGGGCATGGACCTGCTGAAGGACGACACCCAGCGCGAGAAGGCGTTCGCGGCCATGGCCGAGGGCTACGGCATGCAGGCCGAGGAGGTGCGCTCGATGGCGGCCGACGCCCACTCGACCAACTTCGGCGAGAACAAGACGTTCTTCATGAACGCCAACGACCCGGCCAACTTCGAGCGGACGTGGAAGAACGTCACCTTCGTCTACCGCGAGCTGGGCCTGGTCGACACCCCGGTCCGCTTCGACGAGGTGATGGACTTCTCGGTGCTGCAGGCGCTCGACAGGGAGGGCAAGTTCGCCCACCAGAAGGACGAGAACCGCGCCCAGTTCACGCCGACCGCCTACAAGAAGCTGTCGGCCGAGGCGCCGATCCTGACCCAGACCATCCGCATCAACTTCTACCCGAACTCGGCCAACATCTTCGAGCCCCAGCACGACGAGTCCGGCAAGCCGGTCCCCAACACGCTCTACGACCCCGGCGCCGACGCGACGCTCGAGAAGGTGGCGCGGCTGGCCGGCCAGTACGAGCGGGCGGTGATCGCGGTGGTCGGCCACACCGACGGTTCGATGAAGGGCAAGGGGCCGCGCTACGAGGACGTCAAGCAGCTCTCGACGGACCGCGCCGAGGCCGTGCGCCAGGCGCTGGTCAGGAAGTACAAGTTCGACCCCAACAAGTTCATCGTCGAGGGCAAGGCGTGGGACGAGCCGGCCAACCCCGACGACCCGATGAACCACGCGATGAACCGCCGGGTCGAGATCTCGGTCTACCCGCCGGAAGCGAAGTAGACGCGCGTGCACCAGGGCTTTCTCCGCATCCGGGAGAGCCTGCCCGCCTGGCGGGCCTGGCTGCTCGGCGCGGTCCCCGTCCTCGCCCTGCTGGCGGCGTGGACGGGGGCCACCGCCGGCGCGGCCGAGGAGCGCCTGCTCTCGCCCGCGATCCTGCCCTCGCCCGCCGAGGTCGTCGGCTCCTTCCGCTCGCTGTGGTTCGACCGCGCGCTGACCCGCAACCTCGGCGTGTCGTTCGGCCGCATCCTCGCCGGGTTCGCGGTCGGCGTCGCGATCGCCTTCCCGCTGGGGCTGGCGATGGGCGCCTTCACCAAGGTCAAGGCCGCCTTCACGCCGCTCACGGTGTTCGGCGCCTACCTGCCGATCCCCGCCCTGGTGCCGCTGACGCTGTCGCTGTTCGGGACCGAGGAGACGCAGAAGGTGGCCTTCCTCGCGCTCGCCTTCGCCATCTACCTGGTGCCGCTGGTGGTGGCCGCGGTCGATGGCGTCGAAGACACCTACCTGAAGACGGCCTACACGCTGGGCGCGAGCCGCTCCGAGGCGGTGACCAAGGTGCTGCTGCCGATCGCCTGGCCCGCCATCTTCCGCGCGCTGCGGCTCGGCTTCGGCGTCGGCTGGAGCTACATCCTGCTGACCGAGATGGTCGACGTCGGCAAGGGCATCGGCGGCATCATCATCACGTCGCAGCGGCGCGGGCCTCGCGAGCACATCTACCTCGTGCTGCTGGTGATCGTCGTCGTCGCGTTCCTGACCGACAAGCTGTGGCAGTTCGCCGAGAAGCGGTTGTTCCCGCACCAGGAGGCGCGATGAGCGCGGGGGCGGCGATCCCGGTGCTGGAGTTCCGGAACGTCACCAAGGTCTTCAACCCCGGGCAGAAGACCGAGTTCACCGCGCTCAAGGACGTCAGCTTCCGGATCGACGACAAGCCGAACTACGGCGAGTTCGTCGGCATCCTCGGCCCCTCGGGCTGTGGCAAGTCGACGATCCTCAACCTGATCCACGGCTTCTCCGACGTCGCGCCCGCCACGTCCGGCGAGGTGCTCGTGCGCGGCCAGGCGGTGCGCGGCCCGGGCGCCGACCGCGGCATGATCTTCCAGCGCTACAGCTCGTTCCCGCAGCGGACGGTGCTCCAGAACGTGACCTTCGGCCTGGAGCTCGGCGCCGCCGGCCGCAAGCTGTCGGGCCGCGAGCGCGAGGGACTGGCCCGCGAGTGGATCCGCAAGGTCGGCCTCGGGGGCCACGAGCACAAGTACCCGCACCAGCTCTCGGGCGGCCAGCAGCAGCGGGTGGCGATCGCCCGCTCGCTGGTGCTGAAGCCCCGCATCATCCTGATGGACGAGCCGTTCTCGGCGCTCGACGAGCCGACCCGGCTCGACATGCAGCGGCTGATCATGGACCTGTGGCACGAGGTCGAGGCCACCGTGCTGCTCGTCACCCACTCGATCTCCGAGGCGGTGTACCTGGGCGACCGGGTGTGGATCATGGGCCGCGCTCCGGGCCGCATCCTGCGCCAGTTCGACGACGTGATCCCGAAGACGCGCGACGCCGACCCGATGGCGGTGCAGGAGTCGGCGGCCTTCAAGGAGGCCGTGGCCGAGGTCTCGCGCGCCTTCCGCGAGGCCGAAGGCGCGCGATGAGCGCCGCGCCGGCGCCGCCGGCCTCGTCGCGGGCGCTCGGCTACCTGGACTTCGTCAAGGAGGCGGCGCTGCGGCCGGTCAGGAACCGGGTGCTCGGAGCGATGCCGCTGACCCAGATGCTGGTCGCCTCGTTCGGCCTCGCCGGCCTGTTCAACGCCGGCTTCTGGCTGCTCGGCCTCGCCGCGGTCGTGGCGTTCGTCGGCGGACGCTCCGCGAGCGCCCGCTTCCAGAAGCTGGTCGAGGCCGAGCGGCTGATGGCGGCCCGCGCGCTCCGCGGCAGCGGCTTCGAGGACAAGGCGCGTCAGGCGATCGCCCGCCTGCGCCCGCAGTCCCAGGCCCGCTACCGCGGGCTCGCCGAGCAGTGCCACGAGATCCTGGGCCTGCAGCCGGGCGGGGCGGAGATGGTCTCCGATCTGCGGGCAGGCAACCTCAACCAGCTCCTGTGGCTGTTCCTGCGCCTCCTCAGCTCGCGCGAGGGCGTGCAGGAGGTGCTCGCGCGCGTCGACCGCGACGAGCTGCGGGCCGAAGCGGACGACGTGCGCGGTCGCCTCGCCGCCGCCGAGCCCGAGGGTCCGCTGGCGCGTTCGCTGGGCTCGACGCTGGAGATCCTGGAGAAGCGGCTGGCCAACGTCGACGCGGCCGAGAAGAACCTGGCGGTGATCGACGCGGAGCTGACCCGGATCGAGCAGCAGGTGCGGCTCGTGCGCGAGGAGAGCGCGGTGTCGGGCCGGCCGGAGCTGCTCTCGGCACGGCTGGACGCGGTGACGTCCACGCTGGGCGAGACCTCGCGCTGGATGGACCAGCACGCCGAGTTGCTGACCTCGCTCGGCGGCGACGAGCTCGACGCCGGCGCCGCGCCGCTGCTGCCCGCCGATGCCGATGCGCCCGCGCGGTCCGCGCCGCCGCCACCCCCGCGGGCCCGCGAACGCCAACGCACCCGCTAGAGAGCGCATGGAGGAGGCACCGATGGCCGAGACCGCGCCGCAGCCCGCGTCCCTGCCCGCCTGGGCGGGCGAGATGCGCGAGGCGTTCCGCACGGGAGCCGCCAGCCAGTTCGTGCTCCACGGCAACGTGTTCGACCTGGTGGAGAGCGCCGACGGCCGTGGCGGTCGCGAGTGGGTCTCGCTGGCGCGCTTCCTCGAGACCACGATGTTCGCGCCCTTCGACGTCGTGCTCGTCTACGACCGCGGCCGCGGGCTGCGCGCGCGGCGGGGCGCGGAACCGTTCTTCCGCTTCCTGAAGGCGTTCGACACCTTCTCCGGCACCCAGTGGGCCTCGATGCCCGAGCCGGGCCCCGACAAGCTGGCGAGCCTCGACCTCGGCAACCTGCTGCCGCGCGACCCGAAGCGGGCGATCGAGATCGTCGACCGCTTCCTGCGCCACGCCGTGACGCGGACGAAGGTGCAGGACGCGCGCGCCGTCGCCGACCCGCTGCGGGTGGCGGTGGTCGTCGACCACGCCCAGTTCGTGGTGCCGGCAGGCGACGTCGCCTACGTGGCGGAGTCGGCGCAGACCGTGATCCAGCTCCTCGACTGGTCGCGCGACCCGCAGATCACCGGCGCCGTCGTCGCCAGCGTGCTGATCTCCGAGAACCTGTCCGACCTCAACCGCACGCTGGTCGAGAACCCGCACTCGGCGAAGATCCGGCTCAGCCTGCCCACCGGGGCGGAGATCCGCACGTTCGTCCACGACCTGGTGGCCGGCGAGGACTTCGAGAAGCTCTCCGAGGTGCCGAAGGAGGCGCTGGCGGACAAGCTCGTGGGCCTGACCCGCGTCGGCGTGCGCACGCTGGTGCGGCGCGCGCTGGGTGGCGGCGAGCGGATCTCGGGCGCGTTCCTGACCCGGATGAAGAAGGAGCTGATCGAGAAGGAGGCGGCCGGCCGGCTCGAGTTCCTGGAGACCGACCGCACCCTCGACGACGTCGCCGGCCACGAGGAGGCCAAGGCCTGGCTCCGCGAGGACGCCGTGCTGCTGCGCCGCGGCAAGACCCGCGCGATGCCGATGGGCTACCTGCTGACGGGCCGCATCGGCACCGGCAAGACGTTCCTCGTCGAGTGCCTCGCGGGCGACGTCGGCGTACCGTGCGTCGAGCTCAAGAACTTCCGCGACAAGTGGGTCGGCGCCACCGAGGGCAACCTGGAGAAGGTCTTCGGCATCCTGCAGGCGCTGGGCCAGGTGATCGTCTTCGTCGACGAGGCCGACCAGGCGACGGGCAAGCGCGGCGGCGGCGACGGCGACTCCGGCCTCTCCGGCCGCATCTACGCGATGCTGGCCAAGGAGATGTCCGACACCCGCAACCGCGGCAAGATCGTCTGGATCTTCGCCACCTCGCGGCCGGACCTGGTCGAGGTGGACTTGAAGCGCCAGGGCCGTCTCGACGTGCACATCCCGCTGTTCCCGCCCGGCGACGCCGCGGGTCGCGCCGCGCTGTTTGCCGCGATGGCCCGCAAGCTCAAGCTCGACATCGCGCCGGCCGACCTGCCGATGCTGCCGGACGACGACCAGATCGGCGGAAACGAGATGGAGGGCCTGCTGGTGCGCGCGCTGCGCGCCCACGAGGCGGGCCTCGACGCGGCCGAGCGCGGCGGGCCGCCGCCACCCGGCCTGCGCTCGTGCATCGAGGCGGCGATCGCCGACTTCCGCAGCTCCGCCCACGTCGAACGGCTGGAGCTGATGGACCTGCTGGCCGTGAAGGAGTGCACGGACACCCGGTTCCTCCCCGAACGCTTCCGCAGCCTCTCGCTCGCCGACGTGAACGCCCGGATCTCCCGGCTGAAGGCGACGCTGGGCGAGTAGACCCTTTCTCCGCGAGGTCAGCTTGGAACACTTCAAGACCATCATCGAGCCGTTCCGGGTCAAGTCGGTCGAGGCGATCAAGTTCACCCGCCGCGAGGAGCGCGAGCAGGCGCTGCGCGAGGCCGGCTACAACGTGTTCCGTCTGCACGCCGAGGACGTGCTCGTCGACCTGCTGACCGACTCCGGCACCGGCGCCATGTCGGCCGCCCAGTGGGGCGCGCTGATGCAGGGCGACGAGAGCTACGCCGGCAGCCGCTCCTACTACCGCTTCCGCGACGTGGTGAAGGAGCTGACGGGATTCAAGCACGTGATCCCCACCCACCAGGGCCGGGCAGCGGAGCGCATCCTGTTCCACTCGATCCTCGAGCCCGGCATGGTGGTGCCCAACAACAACCACTTCGACACCACCCGCGCCAACGTCGAGGTCGAGCGGTGCGAGGCCCGCGACCTGGTCATCCCCGAGGGCCGGGTGCCTGCGCTCGAGCACCCCTTCAAGGGCAACATCGACCTCGCGGCCCTCGAGGAGACGCTGCAGAAGGACGGCGAGCGGGTCCCGCTGGTGATGGTCACCGTCACCAACAACACGGGCGGCGGCCAGCCCGTGTCGCTCGAGAACCTGCGCGGCGTGCGCCGGCTGTGCGACAGGTACAAGAAGCCGTTCTTCCTCGACGCCTGCCGCTTCGCCGAGAACGCCTACTTCATCAAGCGGCGCGAGGCCGGGCAGGGCCACCGCACGCCGAAGCAGATCGCCCAGGAGATGTTCTCGCTGGCCGACGGGTGCACGATGTCGGCCAAGAAGGACGGCCTCGCCAACATCGGCGGCTTCCTGGCGATGAACGACGACGGCTGGACCGAGTCGTGCCGCAACCTGCTGATCCTGACCGAGGGCTTCCCCACCTACGGCGGCCTCGCCGGCTACGACCTGGAGGCGATCGCGCGGGGCCTGGAGGAGGTCGTCGAGGAGCCCTACCTGCGTTACCGCATCCGCTCGATCGAGTACCTGGCCGAGAAGCTCGTCGCGGCCGGGGTGCCGATCCTGCGCCCTGCCGGCGGCCACGCGGTGTACCTCGACGCCCGCGCCCTGCTGCCCCAGGTGCCGCCGCTGCAGTACCCCGGCATCGCCGTCGTCAACGCGCTGTACCTGGAGGGCGGCGTGCGGGGCGTCGAGATCGGCACCGTGATGTTCGGCGCCCGCCCCGACGGCAGCGAGGCTCCGGGCCCGATGGACCTGGTCCGGCTGGCGATCCCGCGCCGCGTCTACACCCAGTCCCACGTGGACTTCGTGGCCGAGGTCGTGATCCACGTCGCCGAGCGCCGCCAGGAGCTGCGCGGCTACCGCATCGTCGAGGCCCCGAAGTTCCTCCGCCACTTCACCGCCCGCTTCCAGCCCGTCTCCGCCTGATCGCGCACCGAGGCCACAATAGGTCCATGAAAGCCGACATCATCCGCCGCCTGCCCAAGACCGACCTGCACTGCCACCTGGACGGCTCGCTCCGCCTGCCGTCGCTGATCGAGATGTGCCGCGAGCGCCGCGTGTCGCTGCCCTCGGACACCGAGGAGGGGCTGCGCGAGCTGGTGTTCCGTCCCCAGTACGCGAACCTCGCCGAGTACCTGGCGGGCTTCTCCTACACGGTCGCGGCGCTGTCGGACGTCGAGGCCCTGGAACGGGCGGCGTTCGAGCTGTGCGAGGACTGCCAGGCTGAAGGCGTCCGCTACGTCGAGGTGCGTTTCGCGCCGCAGCTCCACGTGCGGCCCGGGCTCGAGCTCTCCGACGTCGTGCGCGCCGTCGACCGCGGCCTGCGGCGGGCGACGGCGGCCTTCAACGCCCGGCCCGAGGTCGCGGGCGGCCACGAGCCGCGCTTCGCGGCCGGCATGATCCTGTGCGCGATGCGGTTCTTCACGGGCGAGTTCTCGCCGGGCTACAAGCGCTTCTTCGACGCCATGCCGGAGGCGCCGATCCACGAGATCTATGCCGCGGCCAGCATGGAGGTGGCGCGGGCCGCCGCCCGCCTGCGCCACGACGAGGGGCTGCTGGTCGTCGGCCTCGACCTCGCCGGCCAGGAGAAGGGCTACCCCGCCGACGAGCACCACGTCGCCTACCAGGTCGCCCACGAGAACTTCCTCGGCAAGACCGTGCACGCCGGCGAGGACTACGGCCCGGAGTCGATCTTCCAGGCGATCGGCGACCTGCACGCCGACCGCGTCGGCCACGGCACCTGGCTGTTCGACGAGAGCCGCATCCAGGACCCGCGGATCGAGGACCGCAAGGCCTACGTCGAGTCGCTGGCCCAGTACATCGCCGACAAGCGCATCACGATCGAGGTGTGCCTGACCTCGAACCAGCAGACGGTGCCCGAGCTGGCGGGCGACCTGAGCAAGCACCCGTTCGGCGAGATGCGCAAGCGGCGGCTGTCGACGACGTTCTGCACCGACAACCGCCTGGTCTCCGACACCACCGTCTCCCGCGAGATCGCGCGCGCGGTCGAGGCCTTCGACCTCACCGAGCGCGAGGTTCGCGACATCCTGATCTACGGCTTCAAGCGCAGCTTCTACCCGGGCACGTACCTGGAGAAGCGCACCTACGTCCGCGAGGTGATCGACTACGCCGACCGCGTGATGTCCGGCTCCATCTAGGGCCGGCGGCGCGGCCGTCCTCGCCAACCCGACTCCCACCCCGAATCGAGGCCCATCATGAACCTCAAGCCCCACGGCGGCGACCTGTCCGCGATCGATTTCCTCGACCTGCTCGTGCTCGACATCTACGGCGGCCTGCGCCACGTCACCCTGCCGCGCGGCTACGTCGGCCCGAAGCTGTTCGCGGAAGGCGTCGGCTTCGACGCCTCCAACTTCGGCTTCGCCCGCGTCACCAGCTCGGACATGGTCGCGATCCCCGACCTGAAGCGGGCCTTCGTGTCCGAAGAGGGCGGCCAGCGGATCCTGCACTGCCTGTGCGACGTGCGCTCCACGGAAGGCGAGCCGTTCGCCCAGTATCCGCGCGCGGTCGCCCGCCGGGCACTGCAGGCGCTCGCCGAGCGGGGCGTGGCCGACGGCGCGAAGATGCTGGTCGAGCTGGAGTTCTACGTCTTCCAGCACGTCGCCTACGCGACCGACTTCGCGCACTCGTACTACAAGCTGGAGAGCCCCGAGGGCATCGGCGAGCACTTCTACGACCAGCCGCGCTTCGGCATCCACAAGGGCTACCACCGGCTGATGCCGGAGGACCGCTACTTCACGCTGCGCAACCAGGTGGTCGCCCAGATGGGAGCGATCGGCATCCCCGTCAAGTACCACCACCACGAGGTCGGCGCCGCCCAGCTCGAGATCGAGCTCGACTTCATGCCGCTGCTGGAGGCCGCCGACGCGGTCACCCTGGCGAAGTGGATCATCCGGTCCGTGGCGGGCGAGCTGGGCGCCTTCGTGACCTTCATGCCGAAGCCGATCTACAAGGCCGCGGGCAACGGCATGCACGTCCACCAGTACCTCGAGAAGGGCGGGCGCTCGCTGTTCCACGGCGACGCCCTCTTCGGCCTGAGCCCGCTGGCCCTGCACTACACGGCCGGCCTGCTGGAACACTCGCTGACCGGCTCGCTGCTGGCGCTCACCAATCCCTCGACCAACTCCTACAAGCGGCTGGTGCCGGGCTACGAGGCTCCGGTCAACGCCACCTTCGCGATGGCCAGCCGCGCGGCGGCCGTGCGCGTGCCGGGCTACGCCAGGGGCGAAGACGTGCGCATCGAGTACCGCACCGGCGACGCCACCGCGAACACCTACTACATGCTCTCGGCGATGGCGCTGGCCGGCCTCGACGGCATCGGCCGCGGCGCCGACCCGGTGGCCCTCGGCTTCGACCGGGCGGAAGGCGCGCGCAGCTTCCCGCTGAGCCTCGACCGCGTGCTCGACGGCCTGGAGAGCGACCGCGAGTACCTGCTGCCGGCCTTCCCGCCGGCGCTGCTGGACCTGTGGACGAAGATCAAGCGCGAAGAGGCCGCCTACGTGTACAACGCGCCGACGCCCCAGGAGTACGAGCTGTACTTCTGAGCCGCGTCAGGCGAGCAGCAGGAAGGCGGCCGCGGCGGCCGCCAGCAGCAGGGCGGCGGTCGAGGCGAGCATCGGCCGCCGCAGCTCGTGCGCGCCCAGGGTCAGCGCCATGCCGGCCTTGACCACGGTGTTGGCGACCAGCGCGATCAGGATCGTCAGCGCGGCGGGGCCGAGCTGGCCCGGATCCGACTGCGCCAGCGCCGCCATCGACAGCGCGATGGCGTCGACGTCGGTGAGGCCGGCGACGGCGCCGGCGAGGTAGAGGCCCGCGTTTCCGAAGTAGAGCTGCGCGGCCTTGGCGACCACGGTGACGAGGCCGAAGATGGCGCCGAACTTGATGGCCTCGCCCAGCTCGAACGGGTTGCTGCCCGAGCGCACGGTGCTGGCTCCCCCGCCCGCCCGCCGCGTCCACAGCCACGCGCAGGCGGCCAGGTTGACGACGCCGAGCAGCAGCACGCCCGGCGCCAGGCGGCGCGCCAGCGGCGGAGCGATCAGCGCGACCACGATCAGCACCCGGAAGAACATCACGGTCCAGGCGACCAGGATGCCGAGCGTGAAGGTGGGCGCGAGCGCGGGCTCGGAGCGGCTGCGCTGCGAGAAGCCGAGCGTCACCGCGGTGCTCGACACCAGGCCGCCGAGCACCCCGGTGAGGCCGATGCCGTGCTCCTGGCCCACCACCTTGACGAGCACGTAGCTCGCGAAGTTGAGGCCGGAGATCAGCACGACCATCAGCCAGACCTTGTACGGGTTCAGCACGTCGAGCGGCGGCGGCCCGAAGTTCCGGTCGGGCAGCAGCGGCAGCACGATCGCCGTGATGATCGCGAACTTGAGCGTGGCCTCCACGTCGGCCGGCTCGACGCGGCCCACGATGCGGTGGGTGACGCCCTTGCTCGACAGCAGCAGCAGCGCCGTCACCGTCAGCGCCGTCGCCAGCCCCAGCCGGCCCAGGCCGCACAGGGTGCCGACGAAGAACGTCATCAGCACCGTGACCTCGGTGGTGGCCCCGACGTCGCCGTGGCGCGCGGTCACGTAGTACGAGACCACCGCCAGCGCCGCGACCGCGGCGAAAGCCGCCAGCAGCAGCGCGGTCAGTCCTGCCGCGAGGTGGAGGTGCGCAGCCGTCGCGCCCAGCAGGGCGACCAGCGCGAAGGTCCGCACGCCCGCCACCGGCTCCTCGTCGGGGCGCTGGCCGCGCTCCCGCTCGAGGCCGAGCAGCAGCCCGAGCCCGAGGGCCGAAGCGAAGCGCGCCGCCAGCTCGACGGTCGCCGTCATGGCGCGCCCAGTGTACTCCCGCCGGGCGCCCTCAGCGTGCGAGCGGGATGCGGACCAGCCCGGCCTGCGTGCGCCAGCCTTCGGCGCCGCGGCTGGAGGTGCCGTAGACCGTCACCCACAGAGCGCCGAAGCCTTCGGCAATCCCGTACAGGATGTGGCCGGGCAGGCCCTCGCCGTAGCGCCGGGCCGCCATCGTGTCGCGGTCCACGCGCAGCAGGCCCCGTTGGCTGCCGATCCAGGCGTGGCGCGGCGTGAGCGCGATCGCGATCCCGCCGAGCCGTTCGCCATTCGAGGACTGGTGGAACGCCTGCCACCGCCCGCTGGCGCGGTCCAGCCGGCTCACGCCTCGTTCGTCCCGGAAATGGGTGAGCCACGCCTCGCGCTCGTCCGCGGCGATCGCCGCACCGTAGCCGTCGGCCAGGCCCGCCTCCACGCCCCAACGGTGGAAGCGATCCGCGGCGCGGTCCCACATCGCCAACCCGCCGCCGACGAAAGCCCCGTCCTTCCCGTCCGCATCGCGCACGAACTCGCCCATCGAGGTGAACCACACGGACTCGGGGCGCACGAGGATGCGGTACACGTCCTGATGCTGCAGTTGTCCGGCCGCCCGCGTGAAGCTGCGCACGGGACTGGCCTCGAGCAACGGCTTGCCGAGCGGAGCGAGTGCGCGCGCCTCGGCGCCGCTGCCGCGGCCGATCCACAGGCTGTCGCCTTCGCCCGAGAGCTCCCACACGCCCGGCGACCCGATCTCGAGCGGCGAGAAGCGGTCGACCGTGGGGTCGAACGCGTGGATGCCGCGCAGCTCGGCGACGCCGGGACGGGTCACCTCGCTGGCCGCGACCACGACCCGCCCGGCGACCCAGGCGATCTGAGTCAGGCGCTCTCCCGGCAACCCCGCCGCGCGGCCGTGCAGGCGCCACATCCCGCGGGCGGGGTCGTGCTCGAGCAGCCCGCGGGAGGTGGCGACCCAGACCCGGCCACCCCCGACCTCGATGTCGAACAGCTCGAGCGCCGCCATCGGCCCGGTGAACCGCAACACCTCGAAGTCGGGCTGCACCTCGCGGGAGACGAGGCGGCTGGCGTCGGCGGGCACGATCGGCTCGGGCGTGGCCTCCAGGGCCGCCGCCGCGCGCTGCGGCAGCGGCGTCGGCGTGGACAGCGGCCGCACGTGGGTCGTGCGCGCCTCGGCCGCGAGCTCGGCGTCGCCGAGCGCGCGCGCGTGGATCCGCAGCGCGTCGACGGCGACCCGGCCCGGGTCCTGCCCCGGCCGCGGTCCCAGCTCGAGTGGCTCGAACTGCCCGGCGGCTCGTGCCCCGAGCGGCGGCGCTTCGCCACAGATCGCGTCGACGCAGATCCGAGTCCCTCGCGCGCCCTGGACGATCGCGACGTGATGCCACGTGCCCGGCGTCCACGGTCCGGTCCACGGGTGCAGCGAGACGTGGGCGCTCGCGCCTCCTTCCAGGCCGAGGACCAGGCTCGGGGAGGCGTTCGCCGCCACCTCGAGCGACGCGCCGCGAGAGCCGAAGAGACGCTGCGGCACCGCCGACGGCGAGCGCTCGAGGACGGCGAACCAGCCGGCGAACGTCCACTCCCGCGAACCCGGAGTCGCACCCTCGAGCCGCAGTGGCGAGCCGACGGCGAGGGCGCGACCGTCGACCCCAGCGATCACCTCGAGCGCCGCGCCGGGAGCGGTGACCAACCCGCCGTCGTCGAGGCCGAACTCCCAGGGCGCTTCCGCTTCGGGTCGCGGCTCCGTGCTCGCCTTCAGCGCCGTTTCGATTTCCCAGTCGAGCACCGTGCCGTCGGCCCCGCCGGTGGCCAGTCTTCTCCCGTCGGCCGAAAACGCGAGGGCCGTGACCGGGCCGCGATGCCCGGTCAGGGCCGCGAGCACCTTCAGCGACTGCCCGGGGCTCGGCGGTTCAGGCACGGCCAGCACCAGCACCCGGGAAGCGGACTCGTCGTTCGCCCACGACCGCTCGCGCACCGCCAGCAGGCGGCCGTCGGGCGACACCGAGCACGCATCTCCGGAGACCGCACCCCGTTCGACGAGGTCGGGGCGCGGGCCGCCCACGACCCGCATCAGGCGACCTTCGAAGATCAGGTGGTCGTGGCGGCCGCCGCTGCAGGGCCGTGGGGCCGCGCCACCGCCGCGACTCGAGAGGCGCGCCAGCTCCTGCCCACCGCGGCCCTCGCGCAGCACCAGCGTCGGGCGACCGCCACGCTCGGCATCCCTCAGGGTCACCAGTGCGCCGCCGTCGGTGGCGATGGCCAGCGGCCATTCGCTCGCCCCCGCGAGTGGCCACGACACCCGTGGCTCGCCCGCCAGGCCCCACAAGTCGAGCCGGCCCGGGCCTCCCGTGATGACCCGGCCCGGGTCGAGCACGAGCCCGCGGGTGGCGGCCGGCAGCACGACCTCGCGAGCGGGCGCGCCGGAGCGGTCCTGGACGACGAGCCGGCGCTTGCGCTCCTCGGCGTGAAAGGACCTGTCGCCGATCACCGCCAGCAGGCGGTTGCCCTCGAGGGTCATCAGGTCGGACACCGAGCCGGCGAGGTTGCGCTGCCCCGCGAGCCCGCCACCCGGCCGCCACTCTCGCAGCTGGCCCGCGCTGGAGGCCGCGAAGAGGTGTCCGTCGGCCGCGAAGGCCAGCGCGCTGATCGCGCCAGGCGCGGCGATCGGCGGGCCATGGCTCGCCTTCACGCTGCCTCCCTCGAGGCTGAACACGCTCGCCCGGTGGTCGAAAAGCGCGGCGGCGAGCTGGCGCCCGTCGGCCGAGAACGCCACGTCCAACACGGCGGACCCGAGGCCCTCGAAGGCGTGGACGCGCTGGCCGCTGGCGAGGTCGACCACGACGGCCGCCCCATTGCCCAGCCCGAGCGCCAGGAGTCGGCGATCGGCCGAGAGCGTCGCGCTCTCGACGCCCTCGTGAGCGTAGGTGGAAGGGTGATCGGTGCGCGGGACTGCACGCTCGAGGTCGAACAGCGTGACCCCGCCCTGCCGTGAGACGAGGCCCACGAGGTCCTGCCTCAGCGGCACCAGGGCGGTCGCCGGGTGAGACCTCTCCACTCGGCGGCGCCCCCGCAGCCCGTCGTCGAGGGCGACCAGCGCGCGGCCCTCGCAGGAGACGACGAAGCCGCCGCCGGGCAAGGCGGCCAGGGGCATCGCCGCGGTCTCGCCGCAGGGGCGAACGGTCGCGCGGTGGGCGCCGTCGGTCGCGCTCCAGAGGTCGACTCGCCCCGAGCCGGTGGACGAGACGAGGGTCGAGCCGTCGGCGGCGAAGGCCAGGGCGAAGCGCGGGACGTGATGCGGAAGCTCGGCGGGGACGGCGAGCCGCGCGACCGTGCGACCGGAGGTGTCGAGCAACCGCAGCGGGACGTGAGCGCCCGAGGCGACGGCGATGCGATCGCCGGACGCCGCCAGCGCCCGCACTCCGTCGGCGGTCGACACGCGCCAGCGTTCGTTGCCGCCGGGCAGGTCCCACAGGCTCACCGTCGCGTCGTCGCCGCCGCTCACGAGCCCGCCGGCCACGAACGCGACGGCCCGCACCGGGCCTCCATGGCGGAAGGCGGGCACACCGAGCTGGAGGGCGGCAGTCGGGACCTGCGCTCGGGCAGGGGCCGTCGGCGGCGCGACGGGTGGTGCGGCGTCGCGCGTCGGGCTTCGCGCCACGAACAGGGCTGCAGCGAGCACCCCCGCGGTCAACGCGGCCGCGGCGACGGCGCCCGCCCGGCTCGGCTCGGGGCGCGCCACGGCCTCGAGCTGCTCGCGCAGGGCCCGTGCGCTCGCGGTGCGCCGGCGCCAGTCCGGCTCGAGCGCCCGCTCCAGCGCCGCGCGCAGCCGGGGTGACACGGCGAGGGCCCGCAAGTCGAGGGCGATCCCGCGCTTGCCCAGCTCCCAGGGCTCGCGCCTCGCCAGGACGAAGACCAGCGTGGCCGCCAGCGCGGAGACGTCCGACGCCGCCACGGCCAGCCCTTGCGCCTGTTCGAGCGGCATGTAGCCGAAGGTGCCGACGACGGTCGGCCCGCCGGGCGCCAGCAGGGGGTCGCGGTCGCGCCGCAACGTGTCGCGCACCGCGCCGAAGTCGACGAGCCAGGGCGCCCCCTGGTCGTCGAGCAGCACGTTCGACGGCTTGATGTCGCGGTGAAGCACCGGCGGCTGCAGGGCGTGCAGGTACTCGAGGACGCGGCACAGTTCGATGCCCAGCCGAACCACGTCAGCCTCCGTGAACAGGCGGCCGCTCCGGACCAGACGGGCGAGGTCGGTGCCGGCGACGTGTTGCTGGACCAGCACGATCCGCAGGTCGTCGCCCGCCTCTTCGCTGAAGTAGTCCAGGAAGCGCGGGATGCGCGGGTGATCCAGGCGCGCCAGCACCGCGGCTTCGCGCTCGAACAGCTCCTGCTCCTTGGCGTGGCTCGCGCGCTGCAGCGAGAGGACCTTGACGACGCAGGGGCGGTCGCGCTCGTGGTCGTGGGCGAGGTGGGTCACGCAGGCCGGGCTGCGGCCGAGTTCGCGCACCAGCTCGTAGCGCTTGCGCAGGCGCGGCCCGTTCACGGCCGCGCCTCGGCGTCGCGAGCGCGGATCGCGGCACGGCCGGCCGCGCGGGCGATCTCGGCGTCGGTCAGTTCCCGGGCCAGGATCCGCACGTCGTCGAGCAGCGCGAACGCGTGCCCCTTCGGGTCGCGGTCGCCCAGGGTCAGCTCGCCGAGGCGGTCGGCGAGGTGGGGACTCGCGGGTCCCGGGGCGCAGGCGGCATCGACGCAGATCGTCGCCCGGCCCCGGGTGCGGTCGTAGTTCACCGCGAGGTGGTAGTCGTGCTCCGGCTTCAGCGACCCGGTCCAGGGCGTGAGGTCCTGCCCGGCGTGACCGCCCTGGTTCAGGAAGCCCAGCACGAGACGCGCCGCACCCTCCTGCAGGTAGAGGAACAGGGCCTCCGAGCGCAGCAAGGAGAGGAAGGGCGGCAACGGGAACGCCACGGCGGGCAAACGGAACGTCGCAGTGATCGACCACGCGTCGCCGAGTCGCACGTCGCGTGCTTCGGGGTAGACCCGCGGCGCACGCGTGTCGAGGGCGCGCCCACGCAGGACCGGCGCCGGGACCCCGCTCGAAGGCCGCGCGTGCCAGGGCGTCACGCCCTTCTCCGGCCCGTCGAAATCGATCGTGACTCCGGCTGCGGAGGGCGGCCCGGTCAGCGGGGGCCACAGCGGAGCGGCCACGGGTCGTTCGTCGCCCAACTCGTCCGCGATGGCCTTCAGGTCCCACACCAGGATCCGGGTGTCGAAGCCGCCCGAGGCCAGCAGGCGGCCGTCGGGTGAGAACGCGAGGGCGGTGACGCGGCCACGGTGCCCGTGCAGCCACGCCTGGCGCCACATCTCCCGGCCGCGGCGGGAGTCCTCCAGGCGCACGGCGTGCCACTGGATGCGGTCGACGGCGATCGTCGCCACCTGCTTGCCGTCGGGCGAAACGGCGCAGTCCCCGGCTCCACCGACCACGCCGGCGTAGTGGATGCGCGGCTGCGGCGCGCTCGCCACCCGGTACAACGACCCGCCGGCCAGCAGGAAGGAGCCGTCCGCGCCCCGGCACGGCACGATCCCGGGCCCGCCGCGCCCCATCGCCGAGCGCCCGAGTTGGCGGCCGGAGTCCGCGTCGCGCAGGACGAGCGAGACCTCGAAGTTGCCCTCGTCGCGCGCGGTCGCCAGCACCCGGCCATCGGGAGAGAACGCGACCGGACGCTCGGGGGCCGGCGTGGCCCAGGACGCGTGACGGTCATCCGCATCCGCCAGTGAGTAGGTGTGGACGTGGGTCGCCGTCGCCGTCGCCAGCCGCGCGGCCGGCGCGGCGATCGCGTACCCCGAGGCGTTCGCCGGCAGCGCGATCTCGCGCACCGCAGCGAAGCCCGCGAAGACCCGGAGACGGGCCAGCCGATCCGGGTGCTCGTTTCGACCCACGCCGGAGCGCTCGCCGACCAGCGTTCGCGAGCGGTCGAGGGGGGCGACGACGCGAACGGCGCCGCCCACCGAGTGCTGCTCCCGAGGCCGGCCGTCGATCCCCCACTCCACGAACTGGCCCTCGGCGCTGCCCGAGAACAGCGACCCGCCGGAAGCGGAGAAGGCCAGCGCCTCCACCGCGTGACGCAGCCCGGGACTCTCGACCTCCGTGCCGGCCACGAGGTCGGCCACCCGCACCGTGTGATCCTCACCCCCGCTCGCGAGCAGGCGCCCGTCGGCCGACAGCGCGACGGCCAGCACGGCACCGACGTGGCCCTCGAGCATCCTCTGCTGCGCCCCCCGAACGGCATCGAAGACGACCCTCGTGCCGTCCGCCAGACCCAGCGCCCCGACGCGGCCGTCGGCGGACACCGCCAGTGCCGAGGCGTTCGAGTGCAGCCGGAACGACGTCTCCGTCGCGCGGCCGGACGCGTCCAGGCGCCAGGCCTCCGTCCCCGAAGAACCCCACCAGCCACCGCCGCGCTGCCGCACCAGAAAGTCACCGGTACGGTCCAACGCGACGCGCGCCTGGACCACGCCCGTCACCGGATCGATCGTCAGGTGATCGCGGCCGCAGCCGAGTTCGAAGCCACCGGCCTTCCGATCCAGGGCCCACGGCGTCGCCGCACACGCGGTGACCTGTCGCAGGTGGGCCTCGGCGCGCGAGAGACTCCAGAAGTCGAGCGCCCCCCGCGGTGTCGCCGTCGCCACCCGATCGCCACTCGCGAACGCGACCGCCAGCCGGTGCGTCCCCTCGTCAGGGGAGAGATGGAGGCGGGCGAGCGGCTGGCCGCTCGGCAGCGCGAACACCCGCGCGGTCGCGTCTGCCAGCCCGGCGCCGAGGCGCCGCCCGTCCTCCGACACGGCCAGGTCGACGATCGGGGCGTACGCCGCGAGGGCCTGTCGCTGGACGCCGGTCGCGGCGTCCCACAGCGACAGGATGCCGTCCGCTCCGCCGGAGATCACGGTACGTCCGTCAGGCGTGAGCACGACCGCACGCACGGGACCGCCGTGGCGGAGCCGGCGCGTCCCGAGCCGGCGCACGACACCGGGTGGCAAGGGCTCGCCTGCCTCGTCGTGGGCCACGAGTGGCCACGGCACCGAAGGACGGAGTGCCGGCTCCGGGGCGGAGGCGCGCGCCATGTCGTGACCCGTGACGGCCCGCTGCGCCGCCGGGGACAGTGGGGGCCGCACGCGAGCAGCCGGGTCCTGCGGGCGCGTGATCAGCCACGCGGCCGCCGTCCAGGCGAGCACGATCACCGCGACGCCGCGCACGGCGGGACGCACGGCCAGCGGGGCGGGGCGAGCGGCCGCGGCCTCCAGGGCCTCGCGAAACGCCCGCGCCGAAGCGAAGCGGTGCCGGGGATCGGGCTCGAGAGCTCGCTCCAGGACGCGCAGCAGCGGCTCCGAGGCCGGGATGCGCGAGCGCAACACCGGCCTCATCTCCTGCTTGTCGAGTTCCCACGGCTCGAGGCCCGACAGCGCGTAAGCCAGCGTGGCCGCCAGACCGTAGACGTCGGACGCGGGCTCGGCCTCCCCGTGGAACTGCTCGGGCGGCATGTAGCCGAACGTGCCGACCACGGTCGGGCCGCCCGGGACGAGCAGCGGGTCGTGGAGCAGCGTGTCGCGTACCGCGCCGAAGTCGATCAGCCAGGCGCTGCCGTCCGGCGCCAGGAGCACGTTCGAGGGCTTGACGTCACGGTGCAGGATCGGCGGCTGGAAGGCGTGCAGGTGCTCCAGGATCGACGCGACCTCGCGGCCGATCGCGACCGCTTCGGCTTCGCTGCACGGCCGGGCGTCCCGCACCCGCCGGGCGAGGTCCGTGCCTTCCAGGTGCTGCTGGACGAGCACGGCCACGACGTCGTCGGCCGTCTCTTCCGTGAAGAACTCGACGAAGCGCGGGATACGCGGATGGCGGAGGTGGGCGAGCACCCGCGCCTCGCGTTCGAACAACTCGAGCGCGCGCGGGCTCTGCTCGCGGGTGAAGGAGAGCAGCTTGGCGACGCACTTCTGTCCGGTGGCGAGGTCGAGCGCGAGGTGGGTGACCGCGAACGCACCACGCCCGAGTTCGTGCAGCAGTTCGTAGCGCTGCTTGAGAACCTGGCCCACGCTCGGCGCCCTCGGGGGAATGCACCGCGATGCTAGCCCGAATGCGCCCGTCGAAGTCCCCGCAGACGACGACGGGGACGGCCCACGTGGGCGCCGTCCCCGCTCACGGCCCGATCCCGTGCCTACTGGATCGGTTCGGCCGGAGGCGCGGCCTTGCGCTGCGCCCCCATCGCCTTCAACTGGTCGAGCAGCTCGTAGGGCAGGCGGGCGTTGACGTGCACCTTGGCGCCCTCGTGGTTCACCGAGAACGCGGTGGCCAGCGACTGCAGCGCGGGGTTCTGGCCGCCCTGGAGCTGGATCAGCGCGGTCATCCCGCGCACGACGTCCGCGAGCTGGCGGGCGGCCGCCTCGTCGCGGGCCTCGCCGGTCGCGTGCAACGCCATCTCGGGATCGAGGTCGCCTGTCACGACCAGGCTCTTCAGCGCCGGCAGCGACATCTGGCCGCCGCCCATCGGCGACGGCACGTTGTTCGGCATCCGGGAGAGCAGGGTCTGGTCGCCGACCATCCAGAACGTCGAGCCGGGGCGGACTGTGCCCAGCAGGCGCACCAGCTCGGCGTTCTCTGCGAGGCCCTTGCCGCCGCCGTTGCGGTTGGCGATCACCTCCTCGACCGTGGCCTGCGGCCCCAGCACGAGGGTGTCGTCGTCGAGGAAAGCGAGCGCGCCGGGCCGGCCCTTGGCCCGCCCCTCGCCGAAGACGTAGACGGTGTAGCCGTCGATCGTCTTCCACGAGACGTTCTTCTTCTCGCCATCGGCCTCGATCGCGCGGCTCAGCTTGTAGCGATCGAAGCGGCCGAAGACGAGCACGGCACCGCGCGCCGGGCCGTCGGCCGCCGGCGGGGCGCCGGCGATCAGGATCTGGTCGATGTCGCGGTCGGGCCGCAGGCCGGTCTTCTCCTCGAGCTCGGCGAACGCCTCCGGCGTCAGATCGGCCTTGGCGGCGTGCTTCTGGTACATCGGGCTGGACGTGAAGCGGGCGACGTCGATGCCCACGACGAAGCGGGTGCCCGAGGGCAGCGCCAGGCCTTCGCCCGGCATCGGCCCGACGGCGGCGCGGGCGGGGTCGAGCACCAGCGCGCCGAGGGCGACGGCCACGCCCAGGCCCACGGCCGCAAAAGATGCGGTCACGACGAGACGGCTGCGAGTCATAAGACCTTCCTTACTGATCGAGTACGAACTGCTTCCGCGAAAAGATCCCGTAGGCCCCGGCCAGGCCGAGAATCGTGATCGCGACCAGGACGGCGATGGCCTCGCCCGTCGGGAGCGTGGTCTGGAACAGTTCGGCGAGCCCCTCGTCGACGGGGCGATGGCGGACGAGCGAGCGCACCCAGGCGGTCACGGTGTAGCGCGGCAGCCAGCCGGGCAGGTTGGCGAGCGACTCCCAGCCGATCAGGAACACGAGGCCGGGAATCGTCGGTCGCTTGAGCAGCACGCCGAGCAGCGCGAAGAGCGCGCCGTACGCGCACAGCGCCAGCGCCGCGACCCCGAGGTCACGCAGCAGGTCGGGCACGAAGGCGGCGAGCCCGGCGAAGCCGCGGATCGGAACCAGCAGGAAGAAGCTGGCGACGATGCCCGGCAAGGTGAGGGTGAGGCCGGTGACGACGTAGGCGGCGAACTTTCCGCACAGGATCGAGGCCCGGCTGACGGGACGCGAGAGCAGGTAGGTGATGGTGCGGCCCTCGACCTCGTCCGCGATCAGCGCGGTGGCGAAGAACAGCGACGCCAGCGGCAGCGCGTTGCGCAGGTAGTACATCGCGACCACGAGGCCGTAGAGGTCGATGCCGGCGGGCGCGTGCTTCAGGTCGGCGACCAGGCGGAACAGCAGGGCGAGCGCGACGGGCAGCAGCAGCAGGCCAGCCATCACCAGGCTCTTGCGGCTCCAGACCATCTCCTCGAGCGAGAGGTCGAACACGGCCTTCGCCGCGCGCAGGAAGGGCACCGGCGGCGGCAGCGGCTTCGCCTCGGCGCTCATCGCGCTCCCCCGCGGCGGGCCAGCAGGTACTTGAAGACCGATTCGAGATCTTCGTCGGGCGAGAACACCTCGTGCACCCCGGCCTCCTCGGCGACCTCCGTCAGCGCGGTGTAGAACGCGTCGGGCCGGGTGGTCCGCACGACCACGCTCTCGCCGCCTTCGCCGAACTCCACCGAGACCACCTCGGGCAGGTCGAGCACGGCGCGCGCCACCCGGCGCGGGTCGCGGGCGCGCACGCTGGCGGCGTGCGGGTGCTCGTCGAGCAGGTCGCGGATCTCGCGCACGTCGCCTTCGGCCAGGATCCGGCCCTGGTGGACGAGCAGCACGTTGCGGGTCATCGCCTCGACCTCGTAGAGGACGTGGCTCGACATCACGATCGTGCGGCCCTCGCGGCCGAGGCGCTTGACCAGCTCGACGACGCGGTGGCGGTTGACCGGGTCCATGCCGGTCAGCGGCTCGTCGAGCAGCAGCACCTGCGGGTCGTGGGCGATCGCCTGCGCCAGCTTGACGCGCTGGCGCATGCCCTTGGAGTAGCCGCCGATGCGGCGGTCCTTGGCGGCGAGCAGGTCGACCTCGGCCAGCGCGGCTTCCGCGCGCCGCTTCACCTCGGCGTCGTCGAAGCCCGACAGCCGCAGCAGGAAGGTGACGAACTGCCAGCCGCTGAGGCCGTCCCAGAAGGCGTCGGGCTCGGGGCACAGGCCCACGCGGTGGAACACCTCGGGGGCTCCCCAGGCCGGGGCGCCGAGCACGGTCACCTCGCCCTGGCTCGGCTTGAGCTGCCCCGCCGCCAGCTTGAGGAAGGTGGACTTGCCCGCGCCGTTCGGCCCGAGCAGGCCGGTGACGCCGGGGCCGATCGTCGCGCTGACGTCGTTGAGCGCGATCACCGGCCCGTACCAGCAGGAGGCGCGGGCGAACTCGATGGCGCCGCTCACTGCACCACCTCCACCGCCCGCACCCGCGCCCGCAGCACCCACAGGCTGAGAGCCGCCATCACCAGCAGCGCCAGCGCCGCCAGCGGCCACGGCTGGTTGAAGAAGCGGTGCTGGATGCCGAACAGCGCGTTGCCGAGCGCGTGCAGGTTGCCCTGCAGCGAGACGAGCCCCGTCTCCGGCGTGCGGAACATGCCGCGCAGCACGCCGCGCGCGATCTCGAGGCCGATGAAGAGGCCGGCGAAGGCGAGGCCGGCGACGCGCGCGCTCTTCGACAGCGACGACACCGCGAGCGCCATCAGCCCCATCGCCAGCCCGATCACCAGCGCGTGCAGCACGATCGCCGGCGGCAGCCACAGCAGCTTGAGCGTCGCGAACTGCTCGGGCGCCAGCGAGACCGCGACGATCCACAGCATCAACGCCGGGGCCAGGGTGACGAACAGGTTGAGCGAGAGCAGCGCGCAGAGCTTGCCCAGGATGTAGTCGACGCGGGTCAGGGGCCGCGACAGGTAGACGAGGATGGCGCCGGTGCGCAGGTCGTTGGCGATCAGGCCCGCGCCGCCGAACACCGAGACGAGCAGCGCGAAGCCGAGCTGGCCGGACAGGAACTCGCCGAACAGCCGCCCGTCGACGGGCAACACGCGCCCGGCCTCGGGGAAGCGGGTCACGACGTAGACCTGGATCGTGCGGGCGATGAACGGGACCCAGGCGACGAGCAGCAGCATGAGGAACGCCCGGCGCGCGATCACCAGCTTCAGCGCCTCGCGGGTGATCGGCCAGAAGCGCAGCTCGCGCAGCGGGTTGCGCGCCTCGTAGCGGCGGTAGCGCTGGTCGTAGATCGGCATCAGTGGTCCGCCCCCAGCGCGCGCAGGAACACGTCCTCGAGCGTCTCGCCGGCCGCCTTCAGCCGCCGCACCTGCACGCCGGCGGCGCGCGCCGCGCGCACGATCCGCTCCGCGCCGGCGCCCTCGGGCAGCAGCACGCGCAGCCCGTCGTCGCCCGGCTGGAACTCGCCGCCTTCGACCGCGAGGGCGCGCCCGAAGGCCTCGAGGTCGCCCTTGACCCGCACCTCCCAGGCCGTGCGCCGGGGCCCGGTCAGCTCGGCGATGGCCCCGGCGGCGGCGACCCGGCCGCGGTCGAACACGATCACCCGCTCGCAGACCCGCTCGACGTCGCGCAGCAGGTGGGAGCACAGCACGAGGCTGATGCCGCGCTTCTGGGCCACGTCGCGGATCAGCTCCAGCATCTCCTCGCGGCCCTGCGGGTCGAGGCCGTTCGTCGGCTCGTCGAGCAGCAGCAGGTCGGGGTCGTGGACCAGCGCCTGGGCCAGCTTGGCGCGCTGCTTCATGCCGGTCGAGTAGGTGTCGACCGGGCGGTATCGCGACTCGCCGAGGCCCACGTAGTAGAGCACCTCGTGGGCGCGCGAGACGGCCTCGTCGCGCGGCAGCCCCGACAGCTCGCCCGCGTAGGCGACGAAGGCCGCTGCCGTCATGCCCGCGACGTGGCAGTCGTTCTCGGGCATGTAGCCGATGCGGCGGCGGACGTCGAGCGGCACCGCGCCGGGGTCGAGGTCGAAGGCCCGCATCTGCCCGCTGTCCGGAACCAGGAAACCGAGCAGGGTCTTGAGCAGCGTGGTCTTGCCCGCGCCGTTGGGGCCGAGCAGCCCTGTGGCCCCCGGCAGCACCTCGCCCGAAACGCCGGAGAGCGCCTTCAGGGCCCCGTAGGAGACGTTCAGGTCGCGGAACTCGACGAGGGCGCTCACTGTCCCCCTTGAACGCAACGGCCCGGACGGAAGTTCCGTCGGCTTTGGCGGCTCATGCCGGCGTATCTTTGCGCGGGGGACCGGAGGGACGGAAATGGCGCAACGGGGCAGGACGTCCGGGGCGAACGCGGCGCGGCTCGGGGAGCTGCTGGCGCTGATCGACGAAGCCTGGGAGCGGCGAGCCTGGCACGGCACGAACCTGCGCGGGGCCTTGCGCGGGATGAGCGCCGAGCAGGCCGCCTGGCGCCCGGCACCGGGCCGCCACAACGCGTGGGAGGAAGCCGTGCACGCCGCCTACTGGAAGTACGCGGTGCGGCGGCGGCTGACGGGCGAGAAGCGCGGCTCGTTCGCGCTCGAGGGCTCCAACTGGTTCGCCCGGCCCGAGGGTGTCGCGGACGAGGCCGCCTGGAAGCGGGACCTGAGGCTGCTGGCCGACGAGCACCGCGCGCTGCGGGCGATCGTCGCGGCCCTCGACCCGGCAACGCTCGACCGCCGAACGCCGGGCTCGAAGCACACGGCCGCCTTCATGCTGCGCGGTATCGCCAGCCACGACCTCTACCACGCGGGGCAGATCCAGCTCCTGAAGCGGCTCCACGCGAGCACGCGCCCGCGGTAGCCCTCGTCGGCGGTTCGCGCCGGATTCACTCGGGCGTCGGAACCGGATCGTCAGACCGGCCGCCGTCGAAGCGGATCTCGACGGGCCCGTCGCCCTCGAGGTCGAGTTCGAGCGCGTACAGCCACTCGCGCGCGCCGCCCCGGCCTTCGACCTCGGCGAGCAGGCGCACGGGGGCGTCGAGCGGCGCGCCGGCGGCCAGCAGCGGGACCGGCGGCCGTCCCGGCACGCGCAGGGCCGTGGCCCGGGCCACCAGCACCCGGAATGCGGCCAGCGGCTCCCGTGCGCGCAGCAGCAGCGCCCGCGCGCCGGGGTCGACCACGATCGTGCGCCCGACGCGCTGGTGGACCGGGCCCGTGAAGACCGTGGCTCCGCCGGGCGCCTCCAGCGCGTCACGCCAGGCGGGCGCGCGCCGCGAGGGTCCGGCCCGCTCGGCGACGAGCGCCGCGGCCAGCAGGCCCGCGACCAGCAGGCCGCCGGTCGCCAGCGGACGATCGGCGAGCCGCCCGCGACCGGACGCCGCGCGGGCGGCGAAGGCGGCGAGCAGCGCCAGCGCCAGCAGCCAGCCGGCCGTGCGCCAGCGCTGTTCGGGCGCGTCGGAACCCGGCGTGCGGAAGAACAGGTTCGGCACCAGCAGCCCCGGGTCCGCGAGCTCGCTCTTCGCGGCCAGCAGCGCGCAGTCGTTGGCCGCGTGGGGATCGCGGTGCAGCGGCACCGCCAGCAGCGCGGTCCAGGCCGACAGGGCGAGAGCCAGCGCGAGCAGGCCGCGGCGCGCGCCCGCGCGGGCCAGGACGACGCCCAGCCCGGCGATCAGCAGCGGCGTCACGGGCATCGCGTAGCGGCCGAGCATGCACACCGCTCCCGACCAGTTGTCGGCGGCGGCGACGGTCAGGTAGTAGACGGCGGCCGAAGGCAGGGCGAAGCGCAGCGGGCCGAGCCGTGGCAAGGCGAGCGCGGCGAGGCCGAGCAGGTAGACGGGCGCCCACGGCAGCAGGCCGTAGCGCAGGTCGAAGGCGAGGCCCGCGAGGCCTTCGCCGACCCGGGCGCCGGTGACGCCGCCCGGGCCCCAGGCCAGGAACACGGCGTCGGGGCGCGCGCTGCCGGTGATCGCGAAGTTCCACAGCAGGAACAGGTAGAGCGAGGCCACCTGCGGCAGCACCAGGGTCGCCAGCGCGCGCAGCGACACCAGGCGCCACACGGCGACCACTCCCGCGTGCAGGCACAGCACGCCCCACACGGGCAGGAACTTCTGGTGCAGCCACGGCAGCGAGGCGAGCAGCAGCGCGTGGCCGAGCAGCGGGGCCCCGCTCCAGCCGCGGCCCAAGGCGACGAACCGCCACAGCAGCGCGAGGCCCAGCGCGCCGAGCATCTCCGGGTAGAACTGGTATGGATAGAACAGGTACGGCGGCACCAGCGCGAAGAAGGCGGCCAGTGCCGCGGCGAGTCCGGGCCGGTGCGTCGCGTCGCGCACGAGCAGGAACAGCGCCGCGACCAGGGCGGCGGCGAGCGCGCAGAACAGGGCGACCGAGGCGGCGACCCGGCCCGGCGTGCCGCGAGCCACGTTGATCGCACGGTCGATCCGCAACGTCGGCGCCAGCAGCAGCGACGGGCCGGGCGCCAGCACGTGGAAGACGCCGCCCTCCTTGCCGCGCACCGTCTGGCGCGCCTCCCGCGTCGCGCGGATCGCGTCGGCGCCCAGCGCGCGGGGCCCGCCTGCGAGCAGCGCCGCGGCCATCCGCGCGCTCTCGGAGAGCGTCGTCGCCGCCGCCTCGGACGCCATCGCCACGATCGACTGGACCGGGAGCTCCTCCATCGGCGCGTTCACCGGCTCGGTGTCGAGGCTGCCGAAGTGGCCCAGCGCCAGCGCCATGCGCAGCGTCTTCGGCTCGTTGCCGGGGTGGTTGTCCCAGTGCCAGGCCCAGCCCGGGGTGATCAGCAGGTAGGCGACGAACGCACCGAGGAAGAGGTCGCGTGCGCGCGGCGGCGGAAGCCGCCAGGCGCCGGCGACCGCGGCGATCGCGACCGCCAGGGCCAGGCCGTCCTGTGCCGGCGCGAGGTCCTGGGTCAGCGCGACGGGCAGCGTGAAGGCGTAGGGATAGGCGGGATCGAGGGTCACCGAGGCGAGCGCCAGCAGGCTCAGCAGCGGCCGCAGCAGCAGCGTGAAGAGCGGGGCCGCCCCGCCACGCCCACGCAGCGCCAGCGCTGCGACTGCCGCCAGGCCAGCCCCGGTGAGCGCCGCGACGAGCGGCGCTTCGACGAGGCCCAGCGCAACGCCCGCGAGCCCGGGCGCGTCGAGCGAGGTGTGCAGCGCCGTGCCCAGGGCGGCGTCGAACGCGCGGGCGAGGCCGTGAGCGGCCCCGAGGGCGGCCGCGAGCAGGACGAGGCGCAGGTTCACCGGCGTCATTGTGCGTCGGAATGCGCGCACCGGCGAACGGGCCGCACAAGCGAAACGGCCTCCCCGGGCGGGCCCGGGGAGGCCGGTGGCGACGGCCGGTGCGGAAGACGGCCTACGAGCAGCCGCTCGTCGAGCCGCAGTTGGCGCAGCGGTAGCAGGCGCCGTTGCGGGTCATGATCGAGCCGCAGTAGTGACAGGGCGGCGCGTCCGACTGGTTCTTGACCGCCGCGGCGAAGCCCTGGGCCGGGGCCGCGGGCTCCGGACCGGCGAGGATCTGGGCGGCGGTCGTGGACGGCGCCGCGACGCGGGCCGGGAACGTCTCCTCCTCCATCTCCTGGTGCTCGCCGGCCAGGAACTTCGAGCTGAGCCACCGGAAGATGTAGTCGGTGATGCTCTTGGCGAACGGGATCTCGGGGTTCTTGGTGAAGCCCGAGGGCTCGAAGCGGGTGTGCGAGAACTTCTCGACCAGCGCCTCCAGCGGCACGCCGTACTGCAGCGCCATCGAGATCGAGGTGGCGAAGGCGTCCATCAGGCCCGAGATCGTCGAGCCCTCCTTGGCCATCACCAGGAAGATCTCGCCCGGCTTGCCGTCCTCGTACATGCCGACGGTGATGTAGCCCTCGTGGCCGGCGATCTGGAACTTGTGGGTGATCGCGCGGCGCTCGTCGGGCAGCTTGCGGCGGGCGGGCCGCTCGGCGAGTTCGGCCGCCGCCGCGGCGGCCGCGAGGCCCGTCGCCGGGGCCTCGGCCGCGTCGGCCTTGACCTCCTCGCGACTGGTCGACAGCGGCTGCGAGCGCTTGCAGCCGTCGCGGTAGACCGCCACCGCCTTCAGGCCCAGCCGCCACGACTCGAGGTACGCGTTCGCGATGTCCTCGGGCGTCGCGTCGGTCGGCATGTTGACGGTCTTGCTGATCGCACCGGAGAGGAAGGGCTGCACGGCCGCCATCATCTTGATGTGGCCCATGTAGTGGATCGAGCGCTTGCCGTCCTTGGGCGGGAACGCGCAGTCGAAGACCGCGAGGTGCTCGTCCTTGAGGTGCGGCGCGCCCTCGATCATCTCCTTCTCGTCGACGTACTTGAGGATGTCCTCGACCTGGCCCGGCGTGTAGCCGAGCTTCTTGAGGACGCCGGGCACCGACTGGTTGACGATCTTGATCATCCCGCCGCCGACCAGCTTCTTGTACTTGACGAGCGCGATGTCGGGCTCGATGCCGGTGGTGTCGCAGTCCATCATGAAGCCGATGGTGCCGGTCGGGGCCAGCACGGTGACCTGCGAGTTGCGGTAGCCGTGCTGGACGCCCAGCGCGTAGGCCTCGTCCCACACGTCGAGCGACGCGCGCAGCAGATCCTTCGGCACCAGCGTGGCGTCGATCATGTGGGCGTGCTGGCGGTGCTTGTCGATCACCCGCAGCATCGGCTCGGCGTTCTTCGCGTAGCCGCCGAAGGCGCCCATCGAGGACGCGACCCGGGCCGACTGGGCGTAGGCCTCGCCGTGCATCAGCGCAGTCACCGCCGCCGCGCAGGCGCGGCCGGCGTCGGAGTCGTAGGGCAGGCCGCGGTCCATCAGCAGCACGCCGAGGTTCGCGTAGCCGAGGCCGAGCGGGCGGTACTCGTGGGAGTTCCGCTCGATCGCCGGCGTCGGGTAGCTGGCGTTGTCGACCAGGATTTCCTGCGCGGTGATCACGGTGCGGCAGGCGGCCCGGAACGCCTCGACGTCGAACTCGCCGTTCTCCTTGACGAACTTCATCAGGTTCAGCGAGGCGAGGTTGCAGGCCGTGTCGTCGAGGAACATGTACTCGGAGCACGGGTTGCTGGCGTTGATGCGGGCCGTGTTCGGGCAGGTGTGCCAGTCGTTGATCGTGGTGTCGAACTGCATCCCGGGGTCGCCGCACTGCCACGCCGCCTCGGCCATCTGCTTCATCAGGTCGCGGGCCTGGAACGTCTCGCACGGCTCGCCCGACAGCACGTAGCGGGTGCGCCACTCGCCGTCTTCGACCACCGCGCGCATGAACTCGTCGGTGACGCGCACCGAGTGGTTGGCGTTCTGGAAGAACACCGAGTCGTAGGCGCCGCCCTTGACGTTGAAGGCGCCGTCGTAGCCGGCCTCGATCAGCGCCCACGCCTTGCGCTCCTCGTCGGCCTTGCAGTGGATGAACTCCGAGATGTCCGGGTGGTCGGCGTTGAGGATCACCATCTTCGCCGCGCGCCGGGTCTTGCCGCCGCTCTTGATCACGCCCGCGAAGGCGTCGTAGCCGCGCATGAACGAGACGGGGCCGGACGCGGTGCCGCCGCCGGCCAGCGGCTCCTGCGACGAGCGGATCGAGGACAGGTTGGAGCCGGTGCCCGAGCCGTACTTGAACAGCATGCCCTCCGTGCGGGCCAGGCCGAGGATCGAGTCCATCGTGTCGTTGACCGAGTTGATGAAGCACGCCGACGCCTGCGGGTGCTCCTCGATCCCGACGTTGAACCAGACCGGGCTGTTGAAGGCGGCCTTCTGCTGGACGAGCAGGTGGGTCAGTTCGTCGCCGAACACCTGCAGGTCCTCGGGGCTCGCGAAGTAGCCCTGCTGCTCGGCCCAGCCGACGATCGCGTCGACGACGCGCGAGATCAGCCGCTTGACGCTGCCCTCCCGCTCGGGCGAGCCGAGGGCCCCGCGGAAGTACTTCGAGGCGACGATGTTGGTCGCCGTCTGGCTCCAGGTCGTCGGCACCTCGATGCCGTGCTGCTCGAACACCGGGCGACCGCGCTCGTCGTTGATCACTGCGGAGCGGCGCTCCCAGGTCAGCTCCTCGTACGGATGGACTCCCGGCCGCGTGAAGTGGCGCCGGAAGTGGAGTCCCTTCCGCGGCGCACCGGGCGAGGGGCGCGTCTCGGGGCGGGAGTTCTCAACGGGATGGGTCGACATCGGCTGCGCTCTCCGTGAAGAGTGAAAACGATCCTGTATTCTGGTCCTGTGAGGCGCCACCGGCGGTCCGTCGGAACGGGCCGTCGAGGTTTTTCGGGGCGTTGTTGGCGACGGGGATTATGGGGACCCTGCCTCCGCGGCGTCAAGAGAAAACCGCAAGATATTGTGGCCCTCCGACCGGTGACGACAATAGGCTGAATAGGAAGGGGTTACGGCGATCCCCGAAACCTGCCGTGGAGTCGACACCGGCCCGGACAGGCCCCCGGAACCCTCCTGGAGCCAGCCCGGGAGGGTTCCGATTTCTTCGGCGCTCAGGAGCACTTGAGCGCGCCGCGCTGCTCAGCGAGTGAGCAGATGACGACTAAATGGTTGTCAGTGAAGGGAAAAAGGCCCTACAGCTCAACGACTTCGGAGCCCTCGGCGAGGCGCCTCGGATGGCGCTGGAGAACGGAGCGAGGCTAGGAGGCGCCGGGAGTGCCGGCCAGGCGGCGGATCTCGCGGGCCAGGTCCTCGCGCGACAGCCCGCCCTTCTGCACGATGCGCTTGACCTGGCCGTCGAGCCGGGCCCGGTCCTCGTCGGTGACGTCCTTCGCAGTCACGACCACCACCGGGATGCCGGTCCACTCGGGCTTCTTGCGCAGCTCGGCCACGAACTCGAAGCCGTCCATCTCCGGCATCATCAGGTCGAGCAGGATCAGCGACGGCATCCGCTCGGCGACCCGCTGCAGCGCCACCCGGCCGTTCTCGGCCTCGGCCACGCTCCAGCCGTCCGCTTCGAGGGTGCGCCGCACCAGCTCGCGGGTGGCGGCGTCGTCCTCGACGACCAGCAGCTGCGCGCCCTCGTGCTTGTAGCGGCGCAGCAGCGCGGCCAGGCGGTCGCGGTCGATCGGCTTGGGCAGGAAGTCGGCCGCTCCCAGCGCGTGGCCCATCTCCTGGTCGTCGACCATCGTGATCATGATGACGGGGATGTGGGCGACCGCGTCGTCGCTCTTCAGGCTCTTCAGCACCGCCCAGCCGTCCATGCCGGGCATCAGCACGTCGAGCGTGATCACGTCGGGCTTCAGCTCGCGGGCGAGCCGCAGCCCCTCCTCGCCGTTGGGGGCGTGGACGACCTCGAAGCCCTCCTTGCCGAGGCCGCGGATCATCAGGTCGGCCGCGTTGGCGTCGTCGTCGATGACCAGCACGCGCGCGACCGCGCCACCGCCGCCCGTCGCCGCCGCGGCGGCGGCGACCGCCGACGGCGCCACTGCCGGCGACGCGTGGGCGTGGGCGTGATCGGCGGGCGCGTTCGGCGGGGGCGGCGGCAGGGGGGCCTTCTTGTCGTGCACCACGCGCGGCACCCGCACCGTGAAGCACGAGCCGTGGCCGTAGTCGGAGGTGACGGTGATGTCGCCGCCCATCATCTGGCAGAAGCGGCGGCTGATCACCAGGCCCAGCCCGGTGCCGCCGTACTTGCGCGAGGTCGAGGCATCGGCCTGCACGAAGGCCTGGAACAGCTTGCCGAGCTGCTCGGGGGTGAGGCCGATGCCGGTGTCGGACACCGAGAAGCGCATCCACTCCACGCCGTGCGCGTCGGTCTCCGGCGCCGCCTCCAGCGTCACCTGGCCGCGCTCCGTGAACTTGCTGGCGTTCGAGAGCAGGTTGAACAGCACCTGGCGCAGGCGGGTGATGTCGGCGTGCATCCTGCCGATGTCGGTCGGCACCTTGACGACCAGCGTGTTGGCGTTCTTCTCGATCAGCGGCGCGATCGTCGACTTGACGTCGCCGATCAGCTGGGCGACCTCGAAGTCCTCGATGAACAGCTCCATCTTGCCGGACTCGATCTTCGACAGGTCGAGGATGTCGTTGATCAGCGCCAGCAGGTGCTTGCCCGCCGAGTGGATCTTCTTGAGGTCCGGCACGAAGTCGTCCTGACCGACGTCCTCCGCCTCCTCCTGCAGCATCTCGGAGTAGCCGATGATGGCGTTGAGCGGGGTGCGCAGCTCGTGGCTCATGTTGGCCAGGAACGCGCTCTTCGTGCGGTTGGCCTGCTCGGCGGCCTCCTTGGACACGACCAGCTCGTCGTTCTGGCTCTGGATCATGCCCATCATCTCGTTGAAGTTGTCGATCAGCAGGCCGAGCTCGTCGTTGGTCCCCTTCACCGCGCGCAGCGTGAAGTCCTTCTCGCGCGAGACCCGGGTCTCGACCTCGACCAGGTGCAGCACCGGGCCCGAGATGACGGTCTGCAGCTTGCGCGACAGCATCAGGCCGGCCAGCGAGGCCAGCAGCACGATCAGCAGCAGGGCCGGGATCAGCCCCGCCCGCCGCTCCTTCAGCTCGCCGAGGTCGGAGCGGATGTAGACCGTTCCGACCTTGCAGGTGTTGCCGCGCAGCAGGGCCGGGTCGCAGCTCTCGACGTCGTCCTTGCGCGCCTCCTGGGCGACGTGGAGCTGGTCGCCGAGGAAGGCGTGGCCCACCTCGACCTGCGGCGTGCCCACGGGGGCCGACTCGCCGCGGCGGTACTCCGCGAACAGCGCGTTCTCGGCGTCGAAGATCGCCGCCGCCTCGATCCGCGGGTAGGCGCGCAGCGCCGAGAGCACCTGCTTGGCACCCTCCTGGTCGCCGAAGTCGAGCGCGGCCGTGGCGTTGATCCCGATTCCTTCGGCCACCAGCGACAGGTCCTGGACCATCTTGTCCTGGAAGGTGACCTGGTCGTAGATGACGAGCGCGGCGGAGGAGAGCATCAGGGCGACCACGGTGGTCACCATCACGATCGCGGTCAGCTTGCCGCGGATCGACAGGTTCTTCAGCAGGCCGGCCATCAGCGCACCACCTCGGCGATGCGCAGCAGGCTGGCGTCGAAGTCGCTGCCCTCGGCCTTGGAGGCGTCGAGGTTGATGAAGATCTGCGGCTTGCCGGAGCGCTCGCCGACGCCCACCGCGACCCCCTTCTTCACGTAGTCCGGGATGCCCGTCAGCGTCGTGATGCGGCCGCCCTGCGCCAGCTTGACGATCGCGGCCAGGTTCCGGTCGTTGCCGGGGCACACGTAGAGCACGTTGATGCCCTTCTCCTTGACGATCGCCTCCAGGCGGTCGGGCGTGGAGTACGGGATCTGCCAGTACTTGATCGGCAGCTTCTTGACCGTCTTGCCCGCGAAGCCGTTGAGGGTCGACGACAGCGACTCCATCGCGGGCGCCGAGTCGGGGTCGGCCGCCGAGTAGACGATGCCGATCACGACCTCGGCGCCGGCCTTCTGCTCGAACTGCCGGTCGTAGGTCAGGATCTTGAGCAGCAGCGGCACCTGCTTGTCGGCGGTCAGCGCCATCTTCTCGGCGAGGGCCGGCGAAGGGGCGGCGAACAGCAGGCCGCACAGGCCCGCCGCCAGCACGCGCCGCACGAGGCCCCTAGAAGCGGAAGATCGCATGGGCCTGCAGCGCGCGGCCGAGCCGCGGATAGCCGTCGGGCACGCCGCCCGCGGGAGAGGGGTCGAAGTATTCCTCGTCGAACAGGTTGTTCACCAGCAGGGAGAAGTCCCAGCGCCGGAAGAGGCTGCGGGTCTGGAGTCGGAGATGGGCGACCGTGCGCGCGGGAGTGTCCGCCCGGACGTCGCCGGCCGCGCGCGGTCGGGCGCCCTGGCGAACCAGCACGGGAGTCGCCACCAGGCGGCCGAAGCGCAGCATCGCGCCGACGCTGGCGATCACCTCGGGCTCGTCCGCGAGGGCGCGCCCGGCCGCGTTTTCGACCTGCTGCAGGGTGAGGCTGGCGAACACGGTGTGCTCGCCGACGCCGCCGCGCACGTCGAAGTCGACGCCGCTCGCCTCGTAGTCGGCGCCCGGCGCCACGAACGTGGGCCGCCGCACGTCCCACGACGCGGCCGCGGGCGCCAGTGCGCCTTCGACCTGGTTGCGCCACGCCACGGCCTCGGCGTTCAGCCCGCCGATCGCGAAGCGCACGCCCGCCTCGAGCTGGTCGTTGCGCTCCGGCTCGAGCGCGCCGCCGCCGTAGAGCCCGGGCAGCTCGAAGTCGGTTTCGGCGAACGACGGCAGGCGGTGGCCGCGGGTCCAGGCCCCGAACGCCGAGATCCCCTTCGGCAGCACGGCGACGGCCGCGACGCGCGGGCTGACCAGCGCGTCCGCGACGTCGGAGGCGTCGTCGAGGCGGGCCCCGGCGTGCAGCCGCAGCGCCGAGTGGGGCTGCAGCAGCACGTGGCCCCAGGCCGAAGCCGTGCGGCGCTCGCGGTCGCGCACGACGCCGGGCAGCGGCTCGAGCGCGTCGTAGAGGGTGAAGTCGCGGAAGTCCGCGTTGCCGTTGGCCGTCAGGTCGTCGGTGCGATCGTCGCGCCAGGCGCCCCCCAGCAGCAGGCGGTGGCTGCCGAAGGCGCGCGTCCACGTCGCCTCGACCCCCAGCGAGCGCGACTGCAGCGAGGACTGGAACAGGATGCCGGAGGGCAGGATCACCTTGCCGTCGGGCCGCGGCAGCTCGAAGCCCGGCGGGTACAGCTCGGCCAGCTCGCCGAAGCGCGCCTTCACGAAGCTCGCGCGCACCGTCGCGTCGCCGCCGGCGAAGGGGCCCGCCCACGCGGGCGAGAGCACCATCTGCCGGTTGGTCAGCCGGTTCTGCGGCGACAGCGCCTGGATCTCGCCGAAGCGCCCGCCGCCCTCCTCCTGGACCACCAGCCAGTCGAGCGTGAAGCCGTCGCGGCCCAGCCGGTAGAAGGTCGTGAAGTTCTTGCGGTCGTCGGCGATCTCGCCCGGAGCCCGTGAGAAGAGGGTGTTCTCCAGGGCGTCGCGCGTCGTCTGGGCGTCGCGGGCCGCGACCAGCCCGCTGTTCTCGTGGTCGTCGTAGAGCAGGTAGCCGGCGACGTCGATGCCCTTGATGCGGCTGCCCATCTCCAGCGAGGCCGTCTTGCGCTCGAAGCTGCCGCCGCCCGCCGTCAGCCGCAGCCCGCGCAGCTCGCCCTGCTCCCGCGTCTCGAGCCGGATCACCGCCGCCAGCGCGTGCGGCCCGTACAGCGCCGCACCCGGCCCGCGCAGCACCTCGACGCGGCCGACGTTGCCGAGCGGGATGTCGAGGTTGACGTGGGTGGCGCCGCCGAAGACCGGCTCGTTGAGCGGCACGCCGTTGTAGAGGATCAGCACGCCCGACGACGACGCGAAGCTGCGGTCGCGCACGCCGCGCAGGCCGAACTGGTCCTGGCCCAGCGCACCCAGGATCACGTCGAAGCCGGGCACCGTGGCGAGCAGCTCGCGCAGGGTTCGCGCTCCGAGGTCGCGGATCGCGACGGAGTCGAAGACCGTGATCGCGCCGGGCGCCTCGGCGAGCGGCACCGCGAAGCCGGTCGCGATGCGGGCCTCGACGACGTCGGCGGCCAGCAGCGCGTCGAGGTCCAGCTCGTCGAAGTCGCTGAAGAAGCCGGCCTTCTGCAGCTCCTTCGCCGACACCTGCTGCTGGGCGTGCGCCGGCACACCCGCGCCGAGGGCGAGCCCCAGGGCCAGGAGGCGGGCGGCGATGCTGAGCGACGGCGGCTGGGTCATTCCCTCCCGCATCCTCCGCGGCCGTCCGGCAGCAACGGCCGGCTTCCGCGGCCAGGAAAAGGACGCGATCTCTCCTGGAAGTCCGGGAATTCTATCGGCCGCACCCGGCCTGTCAACGCGCGCCGCCCGCCGGCTCGCCGCCGAGCCGGGTGCGCGCCTGCCACAGCTCGGGGAAGCCGCGCTTGGAGAGCGTGCTCGACAGGTAGCCGACGCCGTCGCTGCCGCCCGTGCCGCGCTTGGCCCCGATCATCCGCTCCACCATCTGCACGTGATGGAAGCGCCACAGCGCGAGGCACTCGTCGATCTCGATCATCACCTCGAACAGCGCGACCAGGTCGGCCTGGGCGTCGCCCGCCTCGTAGGCCGCCACCACCGCGTCGAGCCGCGCCTCGGGCCGATCGAGGTCGACGCCGCGGGCACGGAACACGTCGTCGACCGCGGCCATCAGGGTGGGGCCGGCGAGCCGCGCCTCGAGCCGGGCGCGCTCGTCCGGGTTGCAGTCGATCGACTGCATCACGCGGGGATCCTTCATCCCCAGCGCGAACTCGAGCTCGCGGAACTGGACCGACTGGAAGCCGGAGGCCGGGTTCAGCACCTGGCGGAAGCCGAGGAAGTCCTGCGGCCGCATCGTCTCCAGGACCCGGATCTGGTGCACCAGCAGGCGCTGGATCTCGACCACCCGCCGCAGCAGGCGCGCGCCTTCGGCCAGCTCGCCGCGGCGGATCGCCAGCGCCGCGTGGTCGACCTCGTGCAGCACCTGCTTGAACCACAGCTCGTAGACCTGGTGGATGACGATGAACAGCGTCTCGTCGTGGTGGGCCGGCTGCGAGCGGCACTCCTGCAGCGCGAGCAGCTCCGGCACCTTCAGGTAGCGGCCGTAGGTGAGGGACATGGTCCGGGATGGTACTCCGGGCCCTGCTAAGATCCCGCGCCGTTTTCTTCGTCGAGGAGTGCAAGACCCATTGGCCAAGCAGAAGCCGGGCCGGCGAGCGGCCCCGCCCCAGATGGACCTGTTCGCGACGGCCGCCGCGCCGGCGCCCGCCGCGTCCGCGCCCGTGCCGCCCGAAGCCGCGGCCGCACCAGCCCCCGCCTCCCAGCCCGCGGCCCCGGCAGCGCCCAAGGCCCCGGCGCGGCGCCAGACGGCCGAGGCGCTGGCCGAGCGCCAGCGCGAGATCTCGGTCTCCGAGTTCTTCGTCAAGAACCGCCACCTGCTCGGCTTCGACAACCCGCAGAAGGCGCTGCTGACCGCCGTCCGCGAGTGCGTCGACAACTCGCTCGACGCCTGCGGCGACGCCGGCATCCTGCCCTCGCTGCGGATCGAGATCGTCCAGCTCGCGGAAGATCGCTTCAAGATCGCGGTCGAGGACAACGGCCCCGGCATCGTCCGCGCCCAGATCCCGAAGGTCTTCGGCAAGCTGCTCTACGGCTCCAAGTTCCACACCATGAAGCAGCAGCGCGGCCAGCAGGGAATCGGCGTCTCGGCCGCCGGCATGTACGGCCAGCTCACCACCGGCAAGCCCGTGCTGATCTGGAGCCGCACCTCGCCGCAGGCGCCTGCCCACTACTTCGAGGTCACGGTCGACACCCGCAAGAACCAGCCGCTGGTGCTGAAGGACGAGAAGCGCGACTGGGAGAAGAAGCACGGCACCCGGGTCGAGATCGAGCTGCAGGCGATCTACAAGAAGGGCCGCCGCTCGGTCGACGACTACGTCGAGCAGACCGCGATCGCCAACCCCCACGCCGAGATCACCTATCACCCGCCCGGCGGCGAGGTGCTGCACTACGCGCGGGCGGTCGAGCAGTTGCCCGAGGAGCCGCGCGAGATCAAGCCGCACCCGTACGGCGTCGAGCTCGGGATGCTGATGCGGATGCTGCAGGACACGCAGGCGAAGCAGCTCGGCGCCGCGCTCAAGCACGACTTCTCGCGGGTCACCGACAAGGTCGTCGCCGAGGTCGTCAAGGCCGCGGGCGTCACCGCCTCGACCCGGCCGCGCGACCTGTCGACACCGGCGATCGAAAAGCTGCACAAGGCGCTGCAGGCCGTGAAGCTGATGGCGCCGCCGACCAACTGCCTGTCGCCGATCGGCGAGGCGGCGATCCGGGCGGGGCTCCAGAAGCGGATCCAGGCGGACTACTACGAGGCCGTGACCCGGCCACCCGCCGTGTACCGCGGCAACCCGTTCCAGGTCGAGGTCGGTCTTGCCTACGGCGGCGCGCTGCCGGGCGACGAGCTGGCGGAGATGTACCGCCTCGCCAACCGCGTGCCGCTGCAGTACCAGGCCTCGGCCTGCGCGATCACCAAGGCGGTGCTGTCGGTCGACTGGCGCGGCTACGGCCTGCAGATGTCGAAGGGCGCGCTGCCCACCGGGCCGCTGGTGCTGATGGTGCACATCGCCTCGGTGTGGGTGCCGTTCACCTCCGAGTCGAAGGAGGCGATCGCCGCCTATCCCGAGATCGTCAAGGAGCTGCGCCTCGCGCTGATGGAGGTCGGCCGCAAGCTGGCCTCCCACATCCGCCACCGCCGCAAGGTCTCCGACGAGATGAAGAAGCGCTCGTACATCGACAAGTTCATCCCCCACATCGGCATCGCGCTGAAGGAGATCCTCGCGCTGTCGGACAAGCAGGAGCAGTCGGTGCTCGTCCACCTGCGGGAGACCCTCGAGCGGAGCCGAGAGCCGATCTCGTGACGTCCGGGCCGCGCCCGGCAGCGCGGCGGGCGCGGGCGGTCGCGCTGGCGCTGCTCCTCGCGCTGCCGGCGGTCCCCGGCCTGGGACAGGTCGCGCCGGCGCCGGCCGCGGTGCCCGGCGCCGGGCTCGCGGAGCGGGTGGCCGCCGAGCGCGAGCGGCTGGGCCTGCCGGCGCTGGCGGTGGGCGTCCTCGACCGCGGCCACGCCGAGGTCGCCGTGGCGGGCCTCGCCGACCTCGAGCACGCGGTCGCGGCGACCGAGGCCACCCGCTTCCGGCTCGCCTCGGTCTCCAAGCCGCTGACGGCGGCGCTCGCGCTGCGGCTGGCCGAGCAGGGCCGGCTCGACCTCGACGCGGACGTGCGCCGCCTCGGGGGCGCGCTCGCGGGGCTGCGCCACCCGGCGACCCCGCGCCAGTTGCTGGCCCACACGGCCGGCATCCGCCACTACCGCGGCCAGGAGATGGCCTCGACGCGGCCGTGGCCGAGCCTGGCCAGCGCACTGTCGATCTTCGCGCGCGACCCGCTGGTCGCGCCGCCGGGCGCCCGCCACGTCTACACGACGTACGGCTACACGCTGCTCGGCGTCGCCCTCGAGCGGGCGGCGGGCGAGCCGTTCTTCGACGCCCTCCGGCGCCTGGTGCTGGACCCCGCCGGCATGGACGCGACCGTGGCCGACGCCCACTCCCCGCTGGTGCCGGGCCGCGCCCGCGGCTACCGGCGCGGACCCGACGGCTCGCTGCTCAACGCCGGCCTCGCCGACACGTCCTACAAGGTGCCGGGCGGCGGGCTGCTGTCGACCGCGGGCGACCTGCTGCGCTTCGCCGCCGCGCTGTTCGAGGGCCGGCTGCTCGACGAAGGCTCGCGTCGCGCGATGTGGTCGCCGGCCCGCACCCGCGGCGGCGCGGAGCTCCGCTACGGCCTCGGCTGGAGCCTGGAGCCGGGGCGCGCGACCGCCTTCCACACGGGCGCCCAGCAGGGCACGACGGCGCTGCTGTGGCTGGACGTCGCGAACGCGAGGGCAGTCGCGGTGCTGACCAATCTCGAGGGCCAGCGCGACGCCGCGCTGGAACTGGCCCGCGCGCTGGGCGCGGCGCCGGCGGTTCCTTGACACTGCCGTGACCACCCTTTAGGCTGGCGCGCGATGGTCCTCTCCTGGTTCGGCGGAGCTTCCCCCAAGGGCGTCAGCGTCGACGAGCTGATCGCCAAGAAGAAGTACGCGCAGGCCGTGGAACTGCTGCTCGAGCAGTTCAAGTCCGGCAACCGGGACCCGCGGTTGCGGATGCAGCTCGCCGACGTGATGGCGCTGTCCGGCCGCGGCAAGGACGCGGTGCCGATCCTGCAGGGGCTCGCCGACGAGTACGCGGCCGAGGGCTTCGCCGCCAAGGCGATCGCCGTGCTCAAGAAGATCGACAAGATCCAGCCCGGCCGCGCCGACGTCGCCAGCAAGCTGGCCTCGCAGGTCGAGAAGAAGACGACCCAGGCCTTCCGGGCGCCGGCGACCCAGTCGTTCCAGGCGCCGGCGCTGCCGGAGTTCGGCATGGAGGAGATCGGCATGGAGGCCGAGCCCGTGGCGGCCCCCGTCGCCCCGGCCCCGGCCCCGGTCCCGCCGCCCGCGCCGCCGCCGGCGGTGCCCGACGACCTCCTGGCGATCCCCGACCTCTCGTCGCTCGCGGAAGCTCCGGCCCCCGCCGCGGAGGCCAGCGACGGGTTCCTGGAGGACTCGCTGCTGGGGGTGATCCAGGAAGCGCTGGCCGCCCCTTCGCCGCACGCCGCAGCGCCGCGCCAGGAGTTCGTCGCTTCCCCGCTGTTCTCGGAGTTCTCGCAGGACGAGCTGGTGGCGGTGATCGAGGGCCTCGAGCTGATCTCGCTCGAGCCGGGCGACATCGTGATCTCCCAGGGCGAACCCGGCAACAGCGTGTTCATCCTGACCACCGGCACCGTCAAGGCCTTCGTGCGCGACCAGAACGGCCGCAACGTCAAGGTGCGGGAGATGGCCGAGGGCGCGTTCTTCGGCGAGATCTCGATCCTGACCGGCGCCCCGCGCACGGCCACGGTGACCGCCGCCAGCCCCTGCGAGCTGCTGGTGCTCGACCGCCCGACGCTCGACCGCATCTGCGCCGACAAGCCGCGCGTGATGGAGGTCCTGCAGGAATTCCACCGCCAGCGCACCGCCTCCTGAAGGAGGCGCTCCTTTCCGGAGGCCTGAAAGTCCCCGTGTCCAAGCCGAGCGCCGGCGCGCCCGTCGTCAGCAAGATCACCGGATCCGCCCGCGAGATCCACGACAAGATCGTGGCCGGGCGCAAGCCGTCGATGAAGTTCCCGCTGCGCAGCCTCTCGAACGTGCGCTACACCCCGAAGAAGGGGCACTTCGAGATGGCGGGCAAGAAGAAGGAGCGCACGCTCACGGTTTCCACCGTGAAGACCTTCGCCCAGACGCTGCGCATGATCGCGCTGTCCAAGCGGCTGATCGAGACCGACGACTTCGCCACCAAGCGCGACGCCTACTACCAGACCAAGAACTGGGACGAGGCGCGCTGCGACGACCAGGTCGAGTCGGACACGATCATGGACGACATCGAGGCCTACTACGGCCTCACCAAGGAGTCGCTGCGCTTCACCCCCGACGAGCACGGCGGGCTGGTCGCCGGCGAACTGATCGTCGAGGACTTCGAGGCCGGCACCCGCAAGCCGCTGTCGATCGACTGCACCAAGTTCGGCTCCGGCGCCTACGGCATCTCGCCGTCGACGATCGAGGAGATCGGCTTCAAGACGAAGGCGAAGTTCATCCTCGCGATCGAGACGGGCGGCATCTTCGAGCGCCTCAACCGCCACCGCTTCTGGGAGAAGGCCAACTGCATCCTGGTCTCGATGGCGGGCGTGCCGACCCGCGCCGTGCGCCGCTTCGTGCGGCGGCTGGCGGACGAGAAGAAGATCCCGGTCTACGTGTTCGTCGACTGCGACCCGTACGGGATCGCCAACATCTACCGCACCCTCAAGGTCGGCTCCGGCAACAACGCCCACCTCAACGAGTACTTCTGCGTGCCGCAGGCCCGCTTCCTGGGCGTGACGCCGCAGGACATCCTCGACTACGACCTGCCCACCCACCCGCTGAAGGAGATCGACATCAAGCGGGCCAAGGACGCGCTGAAGAACGACCCGTTCTTCCAGCACTACAAGGAGTGGGCGAAGGCGTTCGAGCAGTTGCTGAAGATGGGCAAGCGCGCCGAGCAGCAGGCGTTCGCCAAGCACGACCTCAACTTCGTGATGGACACCTATCTCCCGGAGAAGCTGAAGCACCCGGAGAAGTTCCTGCCGTAGAAAGGCACGAGATGGCCAAGCCGAGCAAGCCCGCCAAGGGCAAGACCGCGCCGAAGAAGAAGCCGGCCCCGAAGCCCGCTCCGAAAGCGGCCCCGAAGCCCGCCAGGGCGAAGGCGGAAGCGAAGGCCGAGAAGCCGAAGCCCGCCGCGAAGGCGGCCCCGAAGCCCGCTCCGGCGCCCGCGAAGGCGACGGGCAAGCCGGCGAAGGCCCTGGCCCCCGCCCCGGCTGCCAAGGCCGCGCCCGAGAAGGCGGCGAAGGTCGTCGCCCCGCCGCCGAAGCCGGTGCCGGGCCTGACGCTGCCGCCGGGTGCGCCGCCCCAGTCGGGCCCGCCGCCGAAGAAGGCCAAGAAGCGGGCCGACCTGGCCCAGCGGCGCGGCCCCGACGGCCAGCTCCTGCAGCCCGGGGACATCGTGATTCCCGGCGGCCCGACCAACAGCGAGGAGATCTTCTACCTGCTGCGCGGCTGCGTGGCCGCGGAGCACGCGGCCGGAGAGCTGGGCGTGGCCGAGGTGCTGGCCCGCCGCGGCCTGGCCGAGCCGGCGTGGTCGAAGGAGCGCGACGAGCTGGCGCGGCTGCTGGCCGTCCTGATCGAGCGCTTCGAGCGCGGCATCGACCCGATGCTGCCGCCGCGGCCGGCCAGTGCGCCGCGCCGCACGTTCGCGAGCGTCGTCGAGCGGGCCCGCAACCGGCGCCGCGAGGTGGGCGCGTTCCTGCGCGGCCTCGACCTCGGCGGCACCGAGACCTCGCACATGGACCCGCATGGCGAGGCCTCGCTCAGCAGCCTGATGGAGTGGGCGGCGCGCCTGGAGCGTCTGACCGAGGCCGACGAGCCGCAGAAGGCCGACTTCCAGCAGTTCCATCGCGTGCTGGACCAGCTCGAGCTCAACACCGAGGCCCTGATGGTCGACGTGGAGCAGACCCTGCGCCGGCTGCGCGACCGCCTGCGCGCCCGCTAGGAGCGCGGCCTTGGCCGCTCCCCTCGCCTACACGCTGGTCGTCGGCCTCGAGAACGAGGACCGGGCGTGGGTCGAGGCGACGCTGCTGCGCGCCGGCCTGGCGGTGGCCACCGCGACGGAGGGCGACGTGCTGGCCACGCCGAGGCTCGAGCCGCCGCGGCTGGTGGTGCTCGACGACTGCGGCGACGCGGTCTCGCGCGTGGTCAGCCAGCGGCGGCTGCAACTGCACCCGCCGCTGGTCGGGGTCCCGATCCTGGTCCTCGCCTGGGACGGCGGCGTCGAGTCCTACACGGCCGCGATCACCCGCGGGGCCTCCGCCTACCTGGTGAAGCCGGTCAGCCCCCAGGAGCTGGTGGAGGTCGCCCGGCGGCTCGCCGGTTGGCAGACGGCACCCGACCGCACCGAGCGGCGGCGGCGGCTGCGTCGCCCGATGTACATGAAGGTCGAGCTGCACCTGCGCTCGCGCGGCGTGCGCAAGGAAGCCCGGCTGTGCGACGCCTCCGGCGGCGGCTGCTGCCTCGAGCTCGACGAGGCGCTGCCGGCGGGCGAGCCGGTGCGCGTGGTGCTGCAGGCGGGCGACGCCAGCACCCACGTCGGGCTCGGGGCCGAGGTGCGCTGGACCCGGCCCGCCGAGGCCGGCGGCCACCGCGCGGGCCTGCGCTTCAGCGGCTCGACGGCGCCGCTGGCGGCGAAGCTGCTCGGTTTCGTCCGCTCCGACCCGAGCTGAGGTTCACTTCCCCGGCTTCGGCTTCTCCGGCGCGGCGCCTTCGCCCGCCGCCTTGTCGCGCAGCTTGCCCATCAGGCCCGCGATGTCGGTCCCGGTCAGCGACTCGACGACCGGCGGGACCTGGGCGATCACCTTCGCCACCTCGCCGGTGATCCGCGACACGGCCCCGTCGTCGCCGCCGCCGCCCGTGTTGACCAGCGTGATGCGGTCGATGCGCGAGAGCGGCTCGGCCACCGCGCGGGCGATCTCCGGCAGGATCGGGGCCAGGATCTGCATCACCGCGGCCTCGTTGTACTTCTGCCAGGCCTCCGCCTTCTTCTCCATGCCCAGCGCGTCGGCCAGGCCCTGGGCCTCGCGGGCCTTGGCCTCCGCGAGACCCTGGGCCTCGCGGATCGCGGCCTCGGCCAGGCCCTGCGCCTTCTCGGCGTCGGCAGCGGCGACGCCCGTCGCGCGGGCGACCTCGGCGGCAGCCAGGCCCTTGGCCTTCTCGCCTTCGGCCAGCAGCGACAGCCGCGCGCGCTCGGCTTCGGCTTCCTGTTCCACGCGCTTGCGGTTGGCGTCGGCGAGGGTCTCGATCTCGAAGCGCTTGGCCTCGGCCGCGCGGCGGATCGTCGCGTCGAGCTCCTTCTCGCGCCGCTGGATCTCCTGCTCCTGGACCTGGATCTCGACCGTCTTCTTCTTCAGCTCGTAGGCCATCTCGGCCTCGGCCTTCTTGGCGTTGGCCAGCGCCTGCTGTTCGGCGATCGCCTGCTGCGCCGCGAACTGGGCGATCTCGGCCGCGCGGAAGGCCAGCGCGTCGGCCTCCTTCTGGCGCCGCGCCTTGTCGGCGTTGGCCTCGGCGACCGCGGCGTCGCGGCGGGCCTCGGCCTCCTGCGCGAGCTTCATGCTCTCGGCCTGCTTCTCGCGGGTCTCGCGCTCGGCGTCGGCCTGGGCGATCGCCGCCTCCTTGGCCGCCACGGCCTCGGCGATCGAGGCGGTGCGCTTGACCTCGGCGATCCGCGGCCGGCCCAGCGCCTCCAGGTAGCCGTGCTTGTCGCGGATGTCGCGGATCGTGAAGGAGTCGATGCCGAGCCCCATGTTGGCCAGGTCGCCGGCCGAGATCTCCTGCACCTTCTGCGCGAACTGGTCGCGGTTCTTGTAGATCTCCTCGACGGTCAGCGTGCCGAGGATCGCGCGCAGGTGGCCCTGCACCGTCTCGAGCGCGATGCGGGCGATCTCCTCGGTCTTCTTGCCGAGGAAGCGCTCGGCCGCCGCGTGCAGCGACACCTCGTCCTTGCGGATCTTGATCTGGGCGATGCCGTCGACCATCACCGGCACGCCCTGCGAGGTGTAGACCTCGGGCGTGTTGACGTCGAGCGTCATCACCTCGAGCGAGAGCCGGTTCCAGGTGTGGAACAGCGGGATCACCATGTCCGCGCCGCCGGTGACGAAGCGCACCTTGCCGCGGCCGGAGACGACGATCACCTCGTTGGGCCCGGCCTTCTTGAGGAAAGTGAGGTACGCCAGCACGTAGCCGACCACGGCGATGGCGATCACGCCGAAGCCGACCATCACCAGCATCGTCGCGAAGCTGTTCATCGCGTCTCCTCCGCCCGGGCGGAGACGACCATCGTCCCGCCCAGGAGCTTGACCACCCTCACCTGCTGCCCGCGGCCCACCGCGACGCCGTCCTGCTCACGCGCGGCCGAGGTGAAGCGCTGGCCGTCGACGATGGCCGCCACCTCGCCGAGCCCGCCGGCGGGAATCGGGGTGATCACTTCGGCGGGAGCGCCGACGAGGTCCGCGGTGTGGATCTCGGAGGTCGCCCGCGACGAACGCGCGATGCGGTAGACGACGTAGGTGACCGCCCACGCCGTCGCCAGCGCTGCCGGCAGCGCGAGCGCGAGGCTCGCCCCGTCGCCGAGTTCGAGCCCGTGCTTCCCGATCAACCCGTAGCCGCCGGTCGCCGCCGCCAGCGTCGCCAGCGCCATCGGCGAGAACAGCGGGAAGTGGAACGCGGGGTGGCCGGCGGCGTCCAGGCCGTGGCCCGCGTCGTCGGTGCCCACGTCGAGGACGTGGCCGAGAAACGCGGACACGGCGATGTAGCCGCAGCCGAGCAGGGCGAGCGTGACGTAGGTGATGCTGAGCATCGGTTTTTCCTGCGCGATCCTACCGCGACCGGAGCCGTCTCCGGCGCGGCGGCGCTCGCAGGGTCATACGAGGGCGGCACCCGCCGCGTTCGCCGAAAGCGACTGCGTCAGACCTTGAGGTGGAAGCGGTTGCCGTCCTGCTTGGCGCGGCGGTGGTCGGTGCCGTCCATCTCGACCACGACGCACATCTCCATCAGCCGCGAGCGCAGGCGCTGGCCGATGCGCTCGACGAGGTACTCGCGCCGGGTCAGCGGGTCGGCGGCCAGCGCCTTCTCGCGGTCGACGTCCGGGTAGTTGGTGGTGATGATCGTCGCGCGCTGGGCGAGGTAGCGGGAGTTGAGGATGTAGAACAGCGTGTCGTTCATCCAGTCCGTCATCTTCCAGGCGCCGAGGTCGTCGAGCACCAGCAGCGGCGTGTCCACCACCGGCTCCAGCACCTGCAGCTCGGTGGTCTTGGTCTCCGCGTCGTAGGAGCCGCGGATCTCGCGGATCAGCTCGTGGAAGTCCCAGAACTGGCCGCGCACGCCGCGGCTCGCCATCAGCTCGATCAGCACGGCGACCGCCAGGTGGGTCTTGCCGACGCCGTTGCTGCCGGTGAACAGCAGGCCGAGCCCCTCGCGGTCACCCTGGTGCGGCCAGCCCGCGTGGTACGCGATCGCCCGCTGCAGCGCCGCGCGCAGCCGCGGCATCTGCCCGGGGTCGAAGTTCTCGAACGTGCAGTGGCGGTAGCGGGGCGGGATGCGGGCCGCCTTCAGCGCATTCAGCGCGGCGTCGGGTCCGTCGCCGCCGGCCGCGACCCCGCCCCGGCAGGCACAGGGGCGCGCGTACTCGCGGCCGTCCTTGTCCACGATCTCGAAGCCGGTGCCGTCGCAGCGTTCGCAGGCCAAGGGCGCGCCTCCTCTCAGTTCAGGTCGTGGCGCAGGTGCTTGGCCGACTCGGAGCGGCGCAGCTTCTCCTTGGCCTTGCTCTCGATCTGGCGGATGCGCTCGCGCGAGAGATTGAGCTGCTCGCCGATCTCCTGCAGCGTGCGCGGCTCGTCGCCGTCGAGCCCGAAGCGCAGGGTGATCACCTGGCGTTCCTTCTCGTCGAGGTGGGCGACCGCCTCGCCCAGCCGGCGGTTGAAGCTGTCGCGCATCATCGCCACCTCGGGCGACTCGACGCTGTCCTGCTCCAGGGTGTCGCCCAGCTCCATCGAGCCGTCTTCGCCGACCGCGGTCGACAGCGACAGGTCGCCGCCCGCGATCTGCAGCAGCGACTCGACCTCCGCCCGCGAGAGCTTGGTCTTCTCCGCCAGCTCGTCGGTCGTCGGCGCCCGCTCCAGCTCGGCCTGCAGCTCGCTGCGGGCCCCGCCGACGCGCGAGACCTGGCCGGCCATCTTCTGCGGCACGCGGAAGATGCGGGTGTGCTCGGAGAGCGAGTGGAAGATCGCCTGGCGCACCCACCACACCGCGTAGGAGATGAACTTGACGTTGCGCTCGGGATCGAAGCGCTTGGCGGCCTCGATCAGGCCGAGGTTGCCCTCGTGGATCAGGTCGAGGAACGACAGCCCCAGCCCGCGGTAGCGCTTGGCGTAGTGCACGACGAAGCGCAGGTTGGACTCGACCAGCCTCTGAACCGCGTCCTGGTCGCCTTGCTGGATGCGGCGCCCGAGCTCCTGCTCCTCCGCAAGGGTGAGCGTCCTGTACTTGGAGATCTCGGAGAGGTAGACGTTCAGCGTGTCGCCGCTGGGCGCGCGTGGCGCAGCCGGGCGGGCCGGTTTCTTCTTCGGGCGGGGCTTGCGTCGGGCGGGCATCCGGGGCCGGATCCGGGATTATAGGCGACGCCGGCCGCACCGGGCGCCGGGCCTCGCACGCCGGCGCTAGTCGCGCGGAGCCGGCGCCGCCACGTGGGTCGGCGGCAGCTTGACGAGCGCCTGCTCCAGCTTCTCGCGCACGCCGGCCTCGCTGGTGCGCCCCACCTCGTCGCGCACCCACTGCACGAACTCGTTCATCTCCTGGCGCATCTGCTCCATCTTGCGCCGCATGTTGAGCACGATCTCGACGCCGGCCAGGTTGACGCCGAGGTCGCGGGTCAGGTTGAGGATCACCTCGAGCTGGCGCAGGTCGTCCTCGGAGTAGAGGCGGGTGTTGCCCTCGGTGCGCGAGGGCCGCAGCAGGCCCTCGCGCTCGTACAGCCGCAGCGTCTGCGGGTGGATGCCGTAGCTCTTCGCCACGACGCTGATCATGTAGTACTTGCCGCCGGGCGCCGCCGGGCGGCCCTCCCCGCCGTTCGCCACGGCCGGCCGCCGTCCGCGCGCCATCTTCATCGCCCCTTTCGTGCGATTGCCTGCCGCGGCTCCTGCGGGTGCAGCGCCGCCAGTTCGCGCAGCAGCGCGCGGCCGCGGTCGTCGACGACGGTGGGGATCTCGATCGCCACCTCGACGAACAGGTCGCCGCGGCCGCCCTCGGGACGCGGCGCGCCGCGCTTGCGCAGCCGGAACCGCTGCCCCGCCTGGGTGCCCGCCGGCACCTCGATCACGACCGGCCCGTCCGGCGTCGGCACGTCGACGTGGGCGCCGCCCGCCGCCTCCACCATCGACAGCGGCACCACGCAGTGCAGGTCGTCGCCGTCGCGCCGGAACAGCTCGTGCGGACCGACCTCCACCACCAGCACGAAGTCGCCCGGCGGCCCGCCGTGGCGGCCCGCGTTGCCGCCGCCGGGGATGCGCAGCCGCTCGCCGGGCCGCACGCCGGGCGGGATGCGCACGTGGAGGCGCTCGGTCTGGAGCACGCGGCCCTCGGCCGCGCAGTCTCCGCACGGGCGGCGGCTGACGCGCCCGCGCCCGGCGCAGTCGGGGCAGGCGCGGCTGAAGACCAGGTGCCCGCGGCGGGCCCGCAGGCTGCCGGTGCCACGGCAGCGACGGCACGGCACCGGGGCGAGTTCGACTTCGCCGAGCCCGCCGCAGGCCGCACAGGCCTCGAAGCGCACGACCTCCAGCGAGCGCTCGGCCCCCTGCATCGACTCGTCGAACGAGACGTGGGCCGCCTGCTCGAGGTCCTCGCCGCGGGCCATCGAGCGCTCTTCGCGCGGGGCCTCGAAGATCTCGCCGAAGCTGACCTCGCCGCCGCCGCGCGAGAAGTCGAAGCCCTCGAAGCCCACGCGCGGCACCGGCTCGGAGGCGACCGCCGCCTCGCCGCGGTCGTAGCGGGCGCGCCGCTCGGGGTTGCCGAGCACCTCGAACGCGCGGGCGATCGCGCCATACTGTTCGGCGGCGACCGGGTCGCCGGGGTTGAGGTCGGGGTGCAGCGCGCGCGCGAGGCGCTTGTAGGCGCGCTGGATCTCGGCCGCGCTCGCGGCCCGGCGCACGCCGAGAACCGTGTAGAAGTCCATCCCGCTTCGATCCTAGAAAGTTGAGTCCCTCATTGTCAACTTTTGAGCGCGTCCGGACCTGGGAGGTCGCTGCCGGAGGTGGCCTGAGCGAGAGGGCAGCGGCCGCGAGCCTCAACGCCGCGGCGACGCTGCTTCCGCACGGCGCGTACACGACCCTGCGCACGTACGATGGACGCCGCCTGCTGCGGCTCCCCGACCACTTCCGCCGACTCGAGGAGTCGGCGGCCCTCGAGGGGCAGCCCGGGCGCGTGGACGAAGCCGCCGCCCGCGAGGCGCTGCGCACCGCGCTCGCCGCCTGTGGCCACCCGGAGTCGCGGCTGCGGCTCACCTTCGCCCCACCGCGGCTGTTCGTCTCGGTCGAGCGCTTCGCCCCGCCACCGGCGTCCCTCTACGAGCGAGGCGTCGCCTGCGCCGTGCTCGGCGTCCACCGCGACAACCCGCACGCCAAGGACACCCGCTTCATCGCCACCGCGGACGCCGCGTACCGCGCGCTGCCGCCGGGCGTGCACGAGGGACTGATGGCGAGCGCTGACGGTGCGTTGCTCGAGGGCCTGTCGAGCAACTTCTTCGCGGTCGCGGGCGGGGCGCTGCGCACCGAGGAGGAGCGGGTGCTGCACGGCGTGACCCGCTCGCTGGTGCTGGCGCTGGCCGCGGACCTCGTGCCGCGCGGCGCGGGCGCACTGCGGGTGCCGGAGCTGGACGCGGCGAGCGAGGCCTTCGTGACCTCGGTGTCGCGCGGCGTGCTGCCGGTCGTGCGCGTCGACGACGCGGTCCTGGGCGACGGCCGCCCTGGCCCGATCACCCGCGAGCTGATCCGCAGGCTGCGCGAGCTCGAGGAGCGAGAGGCGGTCGAACCCTAGCGGCTACGCGTCGCCCGGCGGCGCGCAGAGCACGACCTGGGTGTCGACGACCTCGACCAGGCCGTGGCGCACGATCTCGCGCACCCTCGGCAGCACCCGCTCGATCGCGGCGGGCTCGTCGACGACCTCGATCCGCACCGGCAGCGACGAGGCGAGGTCGAGCAGGTCGAGCGTGCGGATGCTGCCGCGGCCGGTGAAGCCGGCCATCGCGCGGAACACGGTGGCGCCGGCCAGGTGCTCGCGGCGGAACAGCTCGAGCAGCGCGTTGTAGACGCTGTGGCCCTCGAAGCGGTCGGACTCGTTGACGGTGACGATCAGCTTGCGGGCCGGGCCGGGGTGGAGCATGTCGGCCTCCAGGGCGACGTCAGCGGGCCAGCGCCGCGCCCACGCGCAGCGCGACGAGGCCCGCGGCCAGCGAGGCGAGCACGTTGAGCCCGGCCATGGCGTACGCGCCCTGGTCGAGCAGGCGGCTCGTTTCGTACTCGAACGTGGAGAAGGTGGTGAACGCGCCCAGCACGCCGGTGGCGAGGGCGAGCCGGGTCAGCGGGTCGAAGCCGCCGCGCTCGGCGCCGAAGGCGACGACGAAGCCGAGCGCGAACGAGCCTGCGACGTTGACGAGGAACGTCGCCAGCGGGAACTCCCCGCTCCAGGCGCGGGCGACCAGCAGCGACACGGCGTAGCGCAGCACGGCGCCCAGCGCGCCTCCCGCCGCCACCGCGAGGAACCGTGCCGCGGGTGCATCCATTGCCCCGAGTCTAACGCCGCACCACGAGTGCGCCGGCCACCCGCTTCGCCAGCTTCTTCGCCGTGCCCTGGCCCGTGCCAGCGAGCACGAACGTGCGCAGTTCGCCGGGCACCCGCAGCGGCTCGAGCGCCTGGAGCAGGGCCTCGCCGGCGCGCCGGCCAGCCGCTTCCGTCTCGAAGAGGCGGCGGCGGCGCACGACGACCAGGCACCAGCAGCGGTGCTCGGGCAGCACCTTCACGCGCCGCTCGGCGAGCACCGCGAGCGCGATGTCCGGACGCGAGCGAAGCAGGGCCTGCGCCTCCTGCTCCAGCTCCGGCGGCAGGCCGTGCGGGCCGTAGTCCGCCGGGTCTTCGGCCAGCGCCCCGCGTTCGGCCTCCGCCTGCTCCTCGAGCTCCCCGCGCTCGGCCAGCCGCCGCCGGAAGGCACGCGCCTCGTCGGGCCGGCCGTGCCGCATCAGGTACTCGAAGGCGAGGCCGCAGGCCGGCACGGTGGCGGCGGGATCGGCCTCGATGGCGCGGCGCAGCAGGTCGAGGCCGCTGTCGTCGTCGCGCTCGAGCCGCAGCTCCGCCGCGGCGAACATCGCCTCGGGGCGAGGCGACACTGCGGCCAGCAGCGGCGCCAGCGCGGACAGCGCGGCCTCCGGCCCCTCGAGCAGGCGCAGTAGCCGGGCGCGCTCCAGCGCCTCGTCGGACGTCCAGGCCCCTTCGGCGCCCTGGGTCTCGAGTTCCGCCAGCCGCTGCCGGGCCGTGCGCGCCATCGCGTGGCGCTCCGCCCAGGCCTCGCGCGCCGTCTCGCGCCAGCGCGTCTCGAGGATCCGGGTCACACGGGGCAGGGCCGCGCCCAGCAGCGCCGCGGCCCCCGGCTCGGCGACCGGCGGCGGCAGCCGCGGGGCCTGGCGCAGCGCAGCCAGCCGCTCCCGCAGCGGCGGGTGGCTGTCGTCCACGTCGCCCGCGCGGCGCAGCGCCACTTCCAGCACCCGCTCCGCGCTGCCGGCCGCGGGCGCCTGCGCCACCTCCCGCGCCAGGCCCGCGAACACCCCTGCCGGCGGCGCCGGCGACTCGGCGACGCCGCGGAACACCCTTTCCCAGTAGGGTGAGAGCGAGGTCGCGGCCTGGACCTCCAGCCGCACCAGGGCGTCGGCCAGGGCGCGGGCACCGAAGCGCCGGGCCGCCACCCGGTCCGCCTCGTGCTCCTGGGCTCGCGCCTGGGCGAACGAGTAGGCCTGGAAGCGCGGCGCGTACCAGGCCACGAAGCGGCGGAACACCCAGGCCCCGGACACCTCGTCGCCGGCGAAGAGCTCGCCGAGCCGCGCCCAGGTCGCGCGCACGCGGTAGACCCAGGCGCCGAATCGCCCGTGGGCGCCGGCCAGGTGGCCGAACTCGTGGGCGAGCACGGCGCGCAACTCCGCGGTCGACAGCGCGTGGAGCAGCGGCAGGCCCAGGATCAGCGAGTTGCGGTGCCAGCCGAAGACGCCGAGCCGTGGCACCTGGGTGACGGCTGCGTTCCACTCGTCGGTGAGCAGCACCTCGTCCGGCTCGCGCACACCGACGGCGGCGCCGACTTCGTCGATCGCGGCAAACAGGGCCGGCGACTCGCCGCGGGTCAGCGCCAGGCCCTGCGGCCGCTCCAGGCGGACCCACAGCGCGCGCAGCACGGCCCAGGCGAAGATGGCGGCGACCACCGCCAGCTTGAGCGCGGCGGCGCGGCCAGAGCGCGCGTGGAACATCGCCCAGCCCGCGACGCCGACCAGGGCCAGCGCGGCCGCGAGGGCGAACCCGACGTAGCCGAAGCCGAGCGCGGCCCAGCCAGCGAGCCGCCGACGGTAGGCGCGCGGATCTTCCCGCTGCAGCGCCTCGGCGCGCCGGACCAGGGCCTCGAACTCGTCGTGGGTCATCGGGAGCGTGCCCGAGTCTAACGCTCCGCCTGGCTCACTCGCGCAGGAGGCGCACGCGGTCGACGGCCCCCGCCGTGTTGCGGCCCGACCAGCCGTCGAGGTCTGCGCGGGCGGTCGCGGACCACAACAACTCGACCGCGTTGAAGCCGGGCGCGAGCGCCGCCGCCGGCACCTCGAAGCGCAACTCGCTCCACTCCGCGCCGAGCGGCGCCTCGCCCAGTTCCACGCCCCCGAGCCGCACTCGGACGCGGACCGCGAGCTCCGGCGGCTCCGCCCGCGCCCGCAGCACGAGCGTCGCGGGCAGCGCGTGGCGCACCGGCAACGCCAGCCGCGAGCGACGGCCGCGCGAGGCGCGGAAATCCGCGCCCGCCGCGGCCGGGTACCAGCCCTCGCCCACCGCGGCTGCGACGGCCGGGGCCTCGCGCCCCCCGAGGTCGAGCTCGCCGCGCAGCGACCACGGGCCGTCGTCGAGCCACACGCCGCGCAGGTGGTCGTAGGCCAGCACCCACAGCGGCCGCGGCAGCCAGCCGCGCCAGCCGTCGATCGTGCGCCAGGCGACGTCGACCTGCGCGGCCGCGACGCGGTCGAGCGTCGCGCCCTGGTCCTTGTTGCCGACCAGGTTCGAGTTGTGGATGTAGGAGAGCTGGTCGTTCCACAGGCCCAGCGCGACGAGAGCCAGCGCCGGGGCGAGGAGCGGGCGCCGGCGCAGGAAGTCGAGCGCCGCGCCGAGGCCGAGGCCGAACAGCGGCAGCAGGCACAGCAGACGACGCTGGCCGAAGGCGTCCGAGCCCCACCAGTCGATCAGCAGTCCGTTGACGAACGCCGAGAGCGCGAGGCCGGTGACGAACAGCGCGGCGAGCGCTCGGTCCCGCCGCAGCCAGCCCAGCCAGCCGAGCGCGGCGACGGCGAAGAGCGGGTGCCAGGTGAACAGGCCGTGGCGGGGCGAGAGCAGCACGAGCAGCCACTGCGAGCCCGCCGTCGCCACCCAGTTCTGCTCGGCCGTCACCGCCAGGAACGCGGTGCCGTACATCGCGAGCCACACCGCGAGCTGGAGGGCGGCGCCGGCGACCGGCGCGGCCAGCAGCCAGGCGAAGCGGGCCACGAGGGCCGGCGGCCGCCGCAACACCAGGTCGAGCGCGGGCAGCGAGAGCAGCACGGCGTCCTGGGCCCGCACCAGCGAGAGCAGCGCGCCCGCCGCCCCGACCCACAGCCAGTAGCGGGCCGGCGCGGCGGCGTCGCGGTCCCGCGCCCGCAGCCACAGGAACACCAGCAGGCAGGCGAGGCCGGCAGAGGTCGCGTGCGACATGAACGCGTTGGCGGTCGCGTAGAAGCGCAGCGGCGTCGCGTACCACAACCCGAGCGCGGCGAGCGCCGCCACCGCCCGCCCGAAGCGCGGGCGCAGCAGCGCCTCGCACAGCAGCAGGCCGAGCGCGGCCCAGGCGAACGAGGCGAGCGTGACGGCGGACTGGTAAGGCTGCGAGAAGCCGTCGGCGGCCGGCCCGCCCGGCAGCAGCGCCGCGCCGTGGGCGAGGGCGAAGGCGGGCGACCACGCGATCGCCTGGCCGACCAGCACCCGCGAGGTGACGCCGACCCCGGGCGTGACGACGGGTTTCGCGCCCAGCCCCGCGTAGTCGTTCGCGAAGTCGAGGTCGAGGTCGAGCAGGGGCGAGCGCAGCAGCGCGTAGTACTCGTAGCCGTCGCCGCCGAGCCGCCCGTAGACCGACGGCACGTCGAGCAGGACGAGCGCGCACAGCAGCGCGCGCGGCCCGTCGCACCAGCGCCGCCCGCCGCGGGCGGCCACCGAGAGCGCGACGAGAATCGCGAAGACGAGGGTCACGGTGCCGAACGCCGGCGGCGCGCCGCAGTCGACGGCGGCCCGGGCGACGAGCGCCAGCGCGGCGGCGGCCAGCAGGAGGCGGTCGGGGCGGCTCATCGTGCCGCGAGTCTAGCGGCCGGAGGCCGGCGGCGCGGCGCGGCGCACGCGGTCGCGGCCGGCGCCCTTGGCGTCGTACAGGGCGCGGTCGGCGCGGGCCAGGGCATCGGGCACGGTCTCGCCCGCGAGGTCGACGACGGCGACGCCGAAGCTGGCGGTCACCCGCAGAAGGGCGCCGCCGTGGCGCACGGGCTGGTCGCGCAGCACGGCGGCCAGCCGCTCGGCGGTCTCGGCCGCCGCCTCTTCGCCCGTCATCGGCAACACCAGCGCGAATTCCTCGCCGCCCAGCCGCCCCAGCGCGTCCGAGGAGCGCAGCTCGCGGCGGCAGCGGGCCGCGATCTCGGTCAGCACGGCGTCGCCCGCCGCGTGGCCGTGGCGATCGTTGATCGCCTTGAAGTGGTCGACGTCGAACGCCGCGACCGCCAGCGGCGTCGCGAAGCGGCGCGAGCGCTCGAGCTCGCGCTCGGCCACCTCGAAGAAGTGGGCCCGGGTGTGGGCGCCGGTCAGCGAGTCGTGGGTCAGGCGCAGCCGCAGCTCGCGGTTCTCGGAGTACAGCACCGGCACCGCCAGGCCGAACAGCGCGCTGCCGGAGAGGATCATCGTCGCAAACTGGTAGGAGACCTCGTGCACGCCGGGCCCCAGCGCCGCGCCGAGGCCGGCGATGGCGGTGCCGAGCGCAGCGATCGCCGCGTAGGTGCGCAACGCGCCTTCCGTGTGGGCGATCAGCGTCAGCGGCACGATCGCGAAGAACACCAGGAACGAGCCGACCAGCCGGTGCTCGGGCCCGCTCGCCACGACGGCTGCCGACCCGGTCAGGGCCAGCAGGCAGGCCGCGATCTTGAGGGCGAACGGCCGCCAGGTCGCGCTCAGCGGGATCACCTGGACGTGCACGTGCAGACGGCCCGGGGGGTCGAACCGGAGCCGGTCGAGCAGCCCGCCGAGCAGGATGCCGAGCAGCGGCGCGAGCGAGAGCACGGCGACCGCGTCGCCGATCCAGAACGCGAGCCAGGCCTCTCGCGCGTCGGCGGCGGCCAGCGCCCCCGTCGCGACCAGCGCCGCCAGCCCGGTCGCGCTGGCGAGCAGGGCCGTGGCCGGCGCCAGCAGCAGGAAGAAGCTGACCGCCTGCGGCGTGGGCCGCTCGACGCCGAGCCGGACCAGCAGCCGGGCGCCGGCGACGTAGGTGAGCGCGTGGGCGAGGCCGCTGGCGAACCCGCTCCACAGGCGCGCGTCCCACGGGCGAGGGTCGGAAGCGAAGATCCCGGCGACGCTCCCGGCGGTCGTGGCGACCAGGATGGCGGGCACGCCGCGCCAGCCGAGCATGACGCCGACGGCGAAGGCGAGGCCGGCCGGCGGGAACCACAGGCTGGCATGGGGTGCGTACTCCTGGAGCCGGGCCAGCAGCGCGAGCGCGATCCAGGCCCCGGCGACCGCCGCGTGCAGGAGCAGGCGCTTCACGGCTCAGGCGCTCGCGGGCAGCAGCAGGGCGTCGACGTCGGCGCGGCCGGGGTCGTAGCCGTTCACCGGGTCGGCGCTGGGCCAGCCCAGCGCGACGCCGCACAGCAGCTTCCACCCCTCGGGCACGGCGAACTCCCGCCGCAGCGGACCCGCGAACAGCGCGAGCGCGCCCTGGACGCAGCTCCCGAGCCCGCGGGCGTGGGCTGCCAGCGCCAGCGACTGGAGGAAGAAGCCGGCGTCGAGCGCCGCGTACGGCCCGAGCGCCGCGTGGACGAAGACGAAGACCGCGCACGGCGCGCCGAAGAACTCGTAGTTGCGCCGCATCTGGCGCTCGCGGGCGGCGCGGTCCTCGCGGGCGATGCCCAGCCGCGCGTAGAGCCCGAACCCGCAGCGGCGGCGCGCCGCGAGCAGCTCGGGCGGGTACGGCGTGCGCGGGTCGAAGTCGAAGTCGGGCAGCCCGCGCCGCGTCAGCACCGCGCGCAGCCGGGCCAGCGCCCCGGCGCGCTGCAGCCGGCGCGCCTCGTCGTAGCGGCGCGGCAGCTCGCGGGCGAGGCGATCGCGGAGGGGACCGGTCGCGATGCCCAGCCTGTAGGGCTGGGTGTTCGACCAGGAAGGGGCGTGGCGCGCCTCGTCGAGCAGCTCGCGCAGCAGGGCGGGCGGCACCGCCCGCGGCTCGAAGTCGCGGATCGAGCGGCGGCCACGCAGCAGCCGTCCGAGGACGGCCGCGTCGGGGCTCACATCTCCGCCCACTTGCCTCGCCCCTCGTAGACGCGGAGGGTGAGCGGGAACTCGATCTCCTTGCGCAGCTCGCCATGGAGCAGCGCACAGATGTTCTCGACGGACGGGTAGTCGAGGAAGTCGTTCCAGTCGCGATGGTCGTAGCGCTCCAGCACCGCGCGGGCCTTCTTCTTGAGGTCCGCGAAGTCGACCAGCATGCCGCCCTGCGCCTCGCCCTCGATGACGAGTTCGATCGTGTAGGTGTGGCCGTGGTTCTGCCCGCACTTCGCGTGGCCGGGCAGGTGGTGGGCGCAGTCGATGGTGAGGGTGACGCCGAGGCGCATGTGCGGCTCAAGATACCGCCCCCGGGCCCCGGCGCAAAGGAGGCGGCCCGCCGCCCGGCCTGCTAGCGTCGGGGCATGGGCCTGGTCGACCGCGCGCTCGACGCCTCGATCCTGTTCTCGTTCGACCGCAGCGGCTTCCTGCGCCACGCGGCCCGCTACGGGGCGCGCGACCTGGACGTCGACCTCGCCGGGCGCGTCGCGCTCGTCACCGGCGCCAACTCGGGCCTCGGCCTGGCCACGGCCCGCGGCCTGCTCGCGCGCGGCGCGCGGGTGGCCTTCGCCTGCCGCGACCGCGGCCGCGGCGCGGCGGCGATCGCCGCGCTGCCGGCGGCGTGGCGCCGCCGCGCGCGGCTCTTCGAACTGGACGTGGCGAGCCTCGCGGACGTGGACCGCGCCGCCCGCGATTGGCGCGGGCGGCTCGACGTGCTGGTCCACAACGCGGGCGTGCTGCCCGCTCGCCGCGAGCTGACCGACGACGGCCTCGAGCGCACGTTCGCGACCCACGTGGCCGGCCCGCTGCGCCTCACCCACGCGCTGCGCGGGGCGCTGCGCAGGGCCGCGGCCGCGCGCGTGATCCTGGTCAGCTCCGGGGGGATGTACGCGACGAAGCTCTCGCTCGACGACCTCGACTGGGCGCGGCGGCCGTACGACGGCGTCGCCGCCTACGCGCAGACCAAGCGCATGCAGGTCGTGCTCGCCGGCCTGCTGGCACCGCGGCTGGCGGGGGCCGCGGCGGTGCACGCGATGCACCCGGGCTGGGCGGACACGCCGGCGGTGCGCAGCTCGATCCCCCGCTTCTGGGAGCGGATGCGCGGCCGGCTGCGCGACGCCGAGCAGGGCGCCGACACGATCCTGTGGCTGGCGATCGCGGCGGCGCCCGGCCGCGAGAGCGGCGGCTTCTGGTTCGACCGGCAGCGCGTGGCAGAACACTTCCTGCCGTGGACCCGGGAGAGCGCCGCGCAGCGCGAGGCGTTCTGGGCGGCGGCCTGCGCGGCCGCCGGCGTGAGCGGCGACTGGCGCTGACTACGGTTCGGCGGCGATCGCCGCCTCGATCACGGCGTCGAGCGTCGCGAGTTCCGCTCCCAGCAGCTCGCGCAGCGGTGCGGCGTCGGCGACCTCGTCGCACAGCAGGCAGTCGAGCTCGTCCGCGAGCAGGCCGCCCCAGCCCCCGGCCCGCGCCTCGGCCAGCGCGCGCTCCACGGGCACCTCGCGCACGAGCAGCGCTCCCGGCCTCCCCAGCCGCCCCGCGGCCGCCGCGAAGCGCTCGAGGAAGGCGGCGTACGAGACGGGCTCGGGCCCGACCAGGTCGAACACGTGCGGCACCGCGAACGGTGCCGCTGCCGCGCTCAACACGAGGCGCGCAGCATCGGCGACGGCGATCGGCTGCATGCGGTAGGCGCCGTCGCCGATCCGGGTCACGGCGCCTGCGGCGAGCTCGCGCAGCAGGAGCGGCACCAACTCGCCGCCGGGGCCGAAGATGTAGGAGGGACGGAACACGACGGCCTCCAGCCCCGACTCGAACAGCTCGAGCTCGCAGCGCAGCTTGGAGAGGAAGTAGGGGTTGGTGCAGCGCGGGTGCATCCCGTAGCGGGCGACACCCAGCCCCGAGAAGAAGACGACGCGGCGCACGCCGGCCTCGCGGGCGGCGGCGATCACCGCGCGGGTGCCGCCGACGTTGACCGCGTCGTAGGTCTGGGAGTGGCGCTCGGCGCCGATCTGGGCGAGGTGCACGACCGCGTCAGCCCCGGCGAAGGCGGACGCCAGCGCGTGGGCCTCCAGGGCGTCGAGGCGGAAGGGCGTCCCGCCCGCCGCCTGCACGCGGGTGGCCGCCTCGGCGCTGCGCGCGATCCCGGTGGCCGCGATCCCCGCCTGCGCCGCGGCGCGCAGCACCGCCCGCCCCACGAAGCCACTCGCCCCGGTGACCGCGATCTTCATCGCGCAGCAGCTTACGGCGCCGCGGCGCGCGCCGCTACGGCAGCAGCCTGCGCTCCTTCGCCGCCCGCTCCAGCTCGTCGCGGAAGCGGGGGTCGGCGATGCGGATCAGCAGCTCCGCGCGCTCGCGCAGGTTGCGGCCGAACAGGTTGACGGCGCCGTGCTCCGTCACCACCCAGTGCACGTCGCCGCGGCTGGTGACGACCCCGGCACCCTCCTTCAGGGTGGGCACGATGCGCGACATCGCGCCGCCTTTCGCGGTCGCCGGCAGCGCGATCACCGGCCGCCCGCCCTGCGAGCGGGCGGCGCCGCGGATGAAGTCGACCTGGCCGCCGAAGCCCGAGTAGATGTAGGGCCCGATCGAGTCGGAGCAGACCTGGCCGGTCAGGTCGACCTCCAGCGCCGAGTTGATCGCGACCAGGTTGGCGTTGCGGCCGACGACCTCGGGGTCGTTGCAGTAGTCGACCGGGTGGGCCTCGATCAGCGGGTTGTTGTCGACGAAGTCGTAGAGCGCCTCGGAGCCCAGCGCGAAGGTCACGATCACCTTGCCCGGGTGCAGCGACTTGCGGGTGCCGGTGACCAGCCCGCGCTCGACCGCGCGCATCGCCCCGTCCGAGAACATCTCGGTGTGGATGCCGAGCTCGAGGTCGCCGTCGAGCGACTCGTAGACCGAGTCGGGGATGCCGCCGATGCCCATCTGCAGCGTGGCCCCGCGCGGGATGAGCGGCACGATGTGGCTGGCGATGCCGCGCTCGACGTCGCTGGCCGGGCGCGGGCTGAGCGTCGGCAGCGCGCGGGTGTCCTCGACGATCGCCTCCACCCGCGAGACGTGGATGAAGCAGTCGCCGAGGATGCGCGGCATCTTCTCGTTGACCTGGACGACGACGTGCTTCGCCTTCTGGCAGGCCGCCATCGAGGCCAGCACCTCGACGCCGAGGCTCATGAAGCCGTGCTCGTCGGGCGGCGAGACCTGCAGCAGCGCGACGTCGAGCGGGATGATCCCCTCCTTGTAGAGGCGCGGGATCTGGTGCAGGAACACCGGCACGTAGTCGGCGCGGCCCTCGTTGACGGCGGCGCGGTCGGCGGGGCCCACGAACTGCGAGTTGTGGCGGAAGTGGCCTTCCATGCCCGGCGCCGAGAGGGGGTCGTTGCCGAGCAGCAGCAGGTGGTTGAGCTGGACGTTCTGCAGCTCGTCGCGGCGGGCGGCCAGCGCGTCCACCAGCGCCTGCGGCACCGCGGCGTTGCCGCCGTAGAACACCCGGTCGCCACTCTTCACGCACGAGACGGCCTCGGCCGCGCTCTTGCGCTTGCGGCGGTAGTCGTCGAGCCAGCTCATCGCGCGGCCTCCTCGAGCAGCGCCGGCAGCGAGGCCGCGGGCGACCCCAGCGACTCGGCCAGCGCGGCGTTGACCAGCCGCCCGCCGTAGAAGCAGGCGCCGCTGGCGAGGCCCGGGTCGCGCAGCGCGACGGCGGGGCCGTGGTCCGCGATCGAGGCGACGTAGCCGGCCACGGCGTCGGCCAGCGCGATCGAGGCGGTGCGCGCGATCGCCGAGGTCATGTTGGGCACGCAGTAGTGGACGACGTCGTGGACCACGAAGACCGGGTCGTGGAGGTCGGTCGGGCGGCTGGTCTCGACGCAGCCGCCCTGGTCGATCGACAGGTCGAGGATCACGCTGCCGGGGCGCATGCCCCGGACCATGTCGGTCGTGACCAGGAACGGCGCGCGGGCGCCGGGGATCAGCACCGCGCCGATCACCACGTCGCACACGGCCGTGTAGCGCTGCAGCCGGGCGCGGGTCGCGGGCTCGGCCGTGACCTGGGGCCCGAGCCGCCGGGTCAGCTCGCGCAGCTTGGCCTCGTCGTCGTCGAGCACGAACACCTGGGCGCCCAGCGAGAGCGCCCGCGCGGCCGCCGTGCGGCCGACCGTGCCGGCGCCGAGGATCAGCACCTTGGCCGGCGCGATGCCGGGAACCCCGCCGAGCAGGATGCCGCGGCCGTTGTTCTGGGTCTGCAGGTACTGGCCGGCGACCAGCACCGCCAGTTCGCCGGCGACCTGGCTGAAGGCCGAGAGGATCGGCCGGTGGCCGGTCTCGTCCTGGATCAGCTCGTAGGCGATCGCCGTGATCTGCCGCTCGCGGAGCTGCTCGATCGACTTCGCAGGCGCTACTGCGAAGTGGTGGAAGCCGAGCAGCACGGCACCGGGGCGCAGTTGCTCGAGGTCGCCCGGCGGCACCAGGCCCACGGAGCACACGACGTCGGCCCGGCCCAGCGCCTCGTGGCGGCTGTAGGCGATGCGGGCGCCCGAAGCCTCGTACTCCTGGTCCGGGAAGTGGGCGGCCTCGCCGGCGCCGCGCTCGAAGATCACCGTGTGGCCGCGGCCGACCAGCGCCCCGGCGGCGCGCGGGGTCAGCCCTACCCGCCGCTCCTGGCGACCGACTTCCCTGGGAATGCTGATGTGCATCCGCTACCTCCGTCGGGGGAGGGTTTGCAGCAGTCGTGCCCGACCTGCCGCCGCAGATCCTGCGCTCGGCTAGCGGGAGACGCCCCGGCGGAGGGCTCGGCCTGGCGTCGCGCCCGTCGGCTCGCCGTCGCGCAACACTGCGACGCCGTTGACGAAAACGTCGCGCACGCCCACGGCGTACTGGTGCGGCTGCTCGAACGTGGCGCGGTCGGCGATCGTCGCCGGATCGAACACCACGAGGTCGGCGAGGGCCCCCTCCCGGAGCTCCCCGCGATCGCTCAGGCCGAAGTTGCGCGCCGGGAGCCGGGTCAGGCGACGGATCGCGTCGGCAAGCGTCAGCCGCTTCTCGTCGCGCACGTAGCGGCCGAGCAGCCGCGCGAAGTTGCCGTAGGCGCGCGGGTGCTGGCTCGACTTCAGGAACGCCCCCTCGGCTGCCATCGCCCCGGCGTCCGAGCCGAACGAGACCCACGGCAGCGCGAGCTGACGGGCGACGTTCTCTTCGCTCATCAGGAAGAACACCACGCCGATCCGCGAGCCGTCCTCCTTCGTCAGCGCGAGGATCGTCTCCTCCGGCGTCAGGCCGCGCTCCGCGGCGACCGCGGCCAGGGTGCGGCCGGTCAGCGGCTTCAGCGCCTCGCTGCGGAAGCCGACCAGCAGGATGCGCTCGGCGCTGCCGGCGGCCAGGCACAGGTTCTCGAAGCCGAGGCCCGGGGTGCGCATCTCGCGCAGGATGCGCTCGCGCAGCGCGGGCTCGGCCGCCCGCGCGTGGAAGCCCTCCCAGCCGCCGTCGAGCGCCCAGCGCGGCACGCAGGCGTCGAAGCCGGTGGCGCCGGCCGTGTAGTTGTACATGTTGGCGCTCACGTCCTGGCCGGCGCCGCGGGCCGCCTCGACCTTCGCGATCGCCGCCTCGAGCTTGCCCCAGTTGTCGCGCCCGGCCGCCTTCAGGTGCCAGATCTCGGCGCCGACGCCGGCCTCGCGGCCGATCCGGATCAGCTCGTCGACCGCCTCCAGGAAACGGTCGCCTTCGCTGCGCAGGTGCGAGAGGTAGCGGCCGCCGAACGGCGCCGCCGCGCGGGCCAGCGCGATCAGCTCCTCCGTGGAGGCGTACGAGTCGGGCGCGTAGATCAGCGACGAGCCGACGCCGAGCGCACCCTGCTCCATCTCGCTCCGCACCAGCTCCTGCATCCGTTCCAGCTCCGCGGGCGTCGCCGGCCGCTCGGCGAGGCCGATCACGTGCTCGCGCACCGTGCCGGCGCCGACGAACGAGGCGACGTTGACCGCGACCCCGCGGCGCTCGAGGTGCTCGAGGTACTCGCGCAGCGTGGTCCACGCGACCTCGTAGCGCAGGTCGCCCTGGCCCTCGCGCAGCGAGCGCTTCATCGCCTCGTTCAGCGGGCCCATCGACGAGCCTTCGCCGAAGACCTCGGTGGTCACTCCCTGCTTCACGTCCGAGAGCGCGCGGCCGTCGACGAGCAGCGGCTCGGTCGCCCACGACAGCACGTTGACGAAGCCGGGCGCCACGGCCAGGCCACGGGCGTCGACGACCTGGCGCGCGGGCGAATCACCCAGCTCGCCCACGGCGGCCACGCGGTCTCCCCGCAGGCCGACGTCGGCGACGCGGCCCGGCGCGCCGCTGCCGTCGTAGACGGTGCCGCCGCGGATCACGACGTCGAAGGGCGCGGCGGCGGGCGGAGCCGCACCGAGCAGGGCGGCGAGGGCGACGAGCGCGGGGGTCATCAGGGCCTCCGTGGGACGAAGAGCGGCGATTATGGGGCCGCTGGGGCCGCTGCTATCCTCCGCGCTCCATGCTCACGATCCGCCGCACCCTGCCGCTCGCCCTCGTCCTCGCCGTCGCCGGCTGCCAGCAGAAGCCCGCGGAGCCGGCCGCGCCGCCGCTCCAGACCGACGATCAGAAGACGCTCTACACCGTCGGCCAGATGGTCGGCAAGAACCTCGCCCCCTTCAAGCTCACGCCGGAGGAGCTGGCGATCGTCAAGGCCGGCCTCGACGACGCGCTCGCCGGCAAGCCCTCCGCGGTGCCGATCGAGCAGTACGGCCCGCGCATCCAGCAGCTCATCAAGGTCCGCAGCGGTGCCGCCGCCGCGGAAGACGAGCAGAAGAAGAAAGGCGCGGAGTTCCTGAAGACCGCGGCCGCGGAGGCGGGCGCCCGCACCCTGCCCTCGGGCGTCGTGATCCGCACCCTGACGCCCGGCAAGGGCCCGAAGCCGTCCGGCCCCGGCGCCACGGTGCGCGTCCACTACCGCGGCACGCTGATCGACGGCAAGGAATTCGACTCCTCGATCGCGCGCGGCGAGCCGGCCGAGTTCCCGCTCGGCGGCGTGATCCCGTGCTGGACCCAGGGCGTCGCGGAGATGCAGGTCGGCGAGAAGGCGCGCCTCGTGTGCCCGTCCGACACGGCCTACGGCGAGCGCGGAGCCGGCCCGGACATCCCGCCGGGCGCGACGCTCGTCTTCGAAGTGGAGCTGCTCGGCGTCAAGTGACGTCCGCGTGACGGCGGCGGCCGACCCGCGGGACGGTAGAATCCGCTCCGCTTGAACCTCGGGCAGCGGGCCGCCGCCGTCTTCGACGTCCAGCCCGGCGAGGGCCGCACCGCCTCGCTGATGCTGGCCCACGCCTTCGCGATGGGCCTCGCCACGGTCTTCTTCGAGACCGCGGCCTCCGCGCTGTTCCTCGCCCGCTACCCGTCGAGCCTGTTGCCGTGGGTCTACATCGCGGCGGCGGTGGTCAACACCGCGACGGGCCTCGCCTACACGGCGCTGCAGTCCCGGCTCGGCTTCGCGCGGCTGATGCAGGGCACGCTCGCCTTCCTGCTGGTGGCGACCCTGGTGTTCCGCGCCGGGCTCGCCTGGACGGACGGCGCTGCGCTGGTGTTCGGGCTGCTCGTCTTCTACCGCGTGGTCTCGATCCTCACCGACCTCGAGTACTGGGCGGTCGCCGCCCGCATCTACGACGTGCGGCAGGCCAAGCGGCTGTACGGGTTCGTCGGCTCCGGCGAGGTGATCGCCCGCATCGGCGGCTCGTTCTCGGTGCCGCTGCTGGTGCCCGCCCTCGGCGTGGCCAACCTGCTGCTGCTCTCCGCGCTGGCGCTGCTCGGCTGCCTGCTGCTGGTGGCGGCCGTGCTGCGCGGCGTCGCGACCGAAGAGCCGCCCACGATCGCCACTCCGGCCTCGGCCGCCGCGCAGCGGCCGGGCGCGCTGTCGCTGCTGCGGACCGTGCTGGCCGACCGCTACCTGAAGCTGCTGGTCGCGGTGGTCTTCTGCGGCGTGCTCGGCAAGTACTTCGTCGACTTCGCGTTCCTCGAGCAGATGAAGAGCCGCTACGCGGGCGCCAGCGAGCTGGCCACCTTCTTCGGCCTGTTCTCGGGCTTCACCCAGGTCGGCTCGCTGCTGGCGCGGGCCTTCCTCTCGGGCCGCGTGCTGAAGCGCTACGGCGTCTCGGTCGGACTCGTGATCATGCCGCTAGCCCACGTCGCCTGCACCCTGCTGCTGGTCGGGGCCGGGCTGCTCGACCTCGGCGCCGCGGTGTTCTGGCTGGTGATCGCCAACCAGGGCGTCTACAAGGTGCTCAAGCACCCGGTCGACTCGCCGTCGATCAAGGTGCTGTACCAGCCGCTGCAGAAGTCGCAGCGGCTGGCGATGCAGGTCGCGGTCGAGACGCTGGTCACGCCGGTCACGTTCGGGCTGGCGGGCGTGGTGATGCTGCTGTTCGCGACCGTCGTCCCCTACGACCCCACGGCCTTCGCGGTGGTGCTGCTCCTCTCCTTCGCCGCGTGGGCGTGGTTCGCGCAGCAGGCCGGGCGCGAGTACGCGGGGGCGCTGGCCGTCGCGCTCAAGGGCCGGGTCGAGGACGTCGAGTTCACGTTCGAGGACGAGGCCGGCCTCAAGGCGTTGAAGGGCACCCTGTTCCAGGGCAAGCCGTCCGAGATCCTGTTCGCGCTCGAGCTGCTCGAGAAGAGCCTGGGGCCGAAGCTGGCCCCGGCCCTCTCCGACCTCGCCGCGCACCCCGCCCCCGAGGTGCGTGCCGCCGTCCTCCACTACGCGGCGCGGCAGCGGCTCGAATCGCTGCGGCCGATCGTCGAGCGGGCGCTCGAGCGCGACTCCGACGCGCTGGTGCGGGCCGCCGCGCTGACCGCACTGGCAGCGGTGGCAGGGACGGCCACCCAGCAGCGGATCGCGGCCTTCCTCGCCGATCCCGACCCGGCGGTCGCGCGGGCCGCGCTGATCGCCATGCTGCGTCAAGGCGCCGACTTCGCGAATCACCACCTCGCCGAACGGGCCCGCTCGCGCCGGCCCGAGCGCCGGCTGTGGGCCGCCCGCGTGATCGCCGACGTGGGCGAGCCGCGGCGCTTCCGGGACGCGCTGGCGCGGCTGCTCGAGGACGAGTCTCCGGACGTGCGACGGGCGGCGCTGGCCGCCGCGGCCCGCGTGCGCGACCATCGCCACTGGCCCGCGGTGATCCTGGCCCTCGGCGACCGGGTCGTCGCCGGCGCCGCCGAGAACGCGCTGGTCGCGGTCGGCGACGACGTGCTGCCCGCGCTGCGCGACGCGCTGCGCGTCGAGCAGGACGCGCGGGTGGCGCGGCGGGCAGCCCGCGTCGTCGGCCGCATCCGCACGCCCGCCGCCCAGGCCATGCTGTTCGACCTGCTGCAGAGCCCGCACGCGCTGGTCCGCGGCGAAGCGCTGGGCGCCCTCGCCCGCGCGGGCGCGGCCGCGACCGACGCCGACCGGGCGCGGGTCGAGGCGCTGCTCGAGCGCAGCCTCGAGGACGCGGCCCGCAAGCTCGCCACCCTCGACGACATCGGCGACGACGAGACCGTCGCGCTGGTCCGCCACGCGCTCGAGAGCGAGCTGCGCGCCGCGGGGGCGCGGGTGCTGCTGATGCTGGCGCTGACCCACGACCCGGTCGCCGTGCTGCGCGCCCGCGACCACCTCGGCAGCGCCGCCCGCGAGAAGCGGGCCTACGCGCTCGAGCTGCTGGAGGTGACGCTGGGGCCGGAGCTGTTCGCCCGCGTCCAGCCGCTGCTGGCCGATCCGCCCGACCCGAAGCGGGAGCTGGTGGCCCGCCACGCCCCCGCCCGCGCCACCCGCGTGGAGAGGCTGGGCGAGCTGGTCGAAGGCGACGCGCTGTGGATGGCGCCGTGGACCCGGGCCTGCGCCGCGGCGGCCGCCGTGCGGCTCGGGCTGCCCAGCATCGACGTCACGCTGAGCCGCCTGCGCGACCGGGCGCCCGACGACACCTTCGTCGGCGACTCCACGACCGTCGCGCTCAAGCGCGCCTCGGCGGCGATGCTCGACACGGTTGCGGCCGCGGCGGGCGGCGAGATCGGGAGGGGTCTGATGCTGGCCATCGAGAAGGTGATCATCCTGAAGTCCGTGAACATCTTCGGGCAGGTCTCCGAAGACGTGCTGGCGGACGTCGGCGCGCTGCTCGAGGAGGTCTCCTTCGAGGCCGGGCAGGTGATCTTCGAGCAGGGCGAGCAGGGCGACAGCATGTACGTGATCATCGACGGCCGCGTGCGCGTCTACGACGGCGAGCGCACGATCGTCGAACTGGGCGAACGCGACATCTTCGGCGAGCTGGCGCTGCTCGACCCCGAGCCGCGCTCGGCCTCGATCGCGGCGATGGTGCCCACCCGCCTGTTCCGCCTCGACCGCGAGGCGTTCCTCGAGCTGATGGCCGGCAGCCCCGAGATCGTGCGCGGCGTGCTGCACGTGCTGTGCGAGCGGCTGCGCCAGACGGCGCGCAAGGCCGGCGGCTACCAGGACAAGCCCGCCGCTGGACAACAGGGCTGAAGCAGGGTCAGACTTCGCCGAGCCGAGCCCTCGAATCTTCAAGGAGACATCGATGAAGCCGACCCTGCTGGCGGGGACGATCGCCCTCGCCTTCTGCTGCGCCGACGCCCGGGCGGAAGACCTGGCCACCGCCGCCCTCGAGAAGGCCGCTGCGGCCGACGCCTCCGCGCTCGCCGGCGAGAGCTCCGCGGCGGACGAAGACGAGGACGAGGGCGACTTCAAGGTCTACTGGAAGAACGGGCGGACGACGATCGAGATGAAGAATGCCCGCCTGGACCTGCGCAATCGCGTGGCGTTCCGCTTCACGAACGAGATGCCGGACGACTCGGTGCGGCTGCCCGGCACCGAGCAGCCGGGCGACTCCAAGCCCAGCTTCCGGGTGCGCCGGGCCAAGACCGAGTTCGCCGGCTGGTTCTGGAAGCCGGAGTTCAAGTACGAGCTGCAGCTCTCGTGGGCGGGCCCCGAGGCAGGCGCTTCGACGGACTCCGCGCTGGAGGACCTGCAGCTCACCTGGGACGTCTCGAAGAAGGAGGCCTTCCAGGTCTCGATCGGCCAGTTCAAGGTGCCGTTCGGGCGCCAGGAGATGACCACCTCGATCGGGCTGCAGTTCATCGACCGCTCGCTGCTGACCTTCGAGTTCACCCGCGGCCGCGACCAGGGCGTGATGGTCTGGGGCCGGCTGGCGGAGAAGAAGCTCGAGTACCGCGCAGGCCTGTTCAACGGCAACTCCGCGGCCCGCACGACGAACGACAACACCAAGCTGCAGTACAACGCGCGGCTGATGTTCGAGCCGTGGGGCGAAGTCGGCTACTCGGAGTCGGACTTCGAGTCGAAGGACAAGCCGCTGCTGGCCGTCGCCGTCGGCTTCGAGAACAACGACCTGTCGGGCGCCACCCAGGGCCTGCAGGGCGGGATCACCGACCTGAACACGACGATCCTGTCGGCCGACGTGGTGTTCAAGTACAAGGGCCTGTCGCTGTTCGGCGAGTACTTCTCGCGCAACCGCGAGCCGGAGGTGGGCGCCTCCTTCCACTCGGACGGCTACCACTTCCAGGCCGGATATTTCCTGGTCCGCGACAAGTTCGAGGTCGCCTTCCGCTACGCCGGCTGGGACCCGACCGACGCGGTCGACGGCAACGACCGCACGGAGATCGGCGGCGCCGCCAACTACTACGTGCTCAAGCACCGCATGAAGCTGCAGGGCGACTACCGCGTGATCGAGGACGACCTGCGCAAGACCCGCAGCAGCGAGCTGCGGCTGCAGACCTACGTCTCGTTCTAGGGGGTCTCCGATGCCCCTTCTGCGAAGCCTGATCGCCGGCGCGGCCGCGCTCGCCTGCTCGCTGCCGGCCTCCGCCCAGGAGGCCGGCGCCGACGTCTACGACACGCTGCGGGCCGACGGCCGCGCCCGCGTCATCGTCTCCTTCCACGTGCCGGAGGCGGCGGCTCTCGCCGTCGCGGCCGAGCGCATCGGCGCGGTCCGGCAACGGGTCATCTTCGACCTCGGTCCCGGCGAGTGGGAGACGGTGTGGGCCTTCGACACGATCCCGGCCGTCGCCGGCCTGGTCACGCCGTCGGGCCTGCGCAAGCTGCTGTCCGACCCGAACGTCGAGCGCGTCGACCTCGACGCGATGGCCTTCATGGCGACCGGCGAGAGCGCGGGCGTGATCCGGGCCAACGACGCCCGCGCGGCCGGCGCGACGGGCGCCGGCATCATCGTCGCGGTGCTCGACACCGGGATCGACAGCGATCACCCGGACCTGTCCGACGACATCGTCGGCCAGGAGTGCTTCTGCGAGGGCGCCGGCGGCGCGGGCTGCTGCCCGAACGGCTCCAAGACGCAGTCGGGCGCGGGCGCGGCGGAGGACGACCAGGGCCACGGCACCCACGTCTCGGGCGTGATCAGCGGCGCCGGTGCTGCCGCGCCCCGCGGCATCGCCCCCGACGCCAAGCTGATCGCCTACAAGGTGCTCGGCCGCGACGGCTCCGGCAGCTCGTCGGGGATCCTGGCGGCACTCGACCAGATCGCCAAGAGCAAGCCCGAGGTCAAGGTGGTGAACGTCAGCATCGCGATCGGCCAGTTCGCGGGCGCCTCCTGCGACAGCGTGGGCGCGCTCAACTCCAGCTTCGCCGCGGTGATCAACACCCTGAAGAACCGCGGCACGATCGTGGTCGCGTCTTCCGGGAACAACGGCCTCAGGAGCGAGATCGCCCTGCCCGCGTGCATCGCCAACGCGGTGGCGGTCGGCGCGGTCTACGACGGCAACGTCGGGACCGTGACCTTCGGCTGCACGGACGCCACGACCGACGCCGACCAGTTCGCCTGCTTCTCCAACTCGTCGCCGGCCGTGGACCTGGTCGCGCCGGGGGCCGCGATCACCTCGACCGGGATGGGCGGCGGGGCGGCGACCTTCATCGGCACGTCGCAGGCGGCCCCGCACGTCGCCGGCGCGGCGGCCGCGCTGCTGTCCGCCAACGGCGGGCTCTCCGTGGACGCGATCGTGAACGCGCTGAAGGGCACCGGGCACGCCGTCACGGACCCCAAGGCCAGCCTCGAGTTCCGCCGCATCGACGTCAAGGCCGCGCTCGACTCCGTGCGCTGACGGCCATGCGGTTCGGCGCCGGGCCCTCGGCCCGGCGCCGGCCGCTCAGTCGGCCAGCTTGTAGCCGAGGCCGTGCAGGGTGACGATCAGCCGCGGCTGCTTCGGATCCTGTTCCAGCTTGCGCCGCAGCCAGGCGACGTGCACGTCGACCGTGCGCGTCGACACCAGCGCGTCGTAGCCCCACACCTCGCGCAGCAGCTCCTCGCGCGACAGCGTCGCGCCAGGGTGGCGCAGGAAGTACTCGAGCAGCGAGAGCTCGCGGGCGGACAGCTCGACGAGCTGGCCCCGGCAGCGGACCTCGGCGCGGCGCGGGTCGAGTTCCAGATCGCCGTGGCGCAACGGACCTGCAGGCGCGGGAGCCGTGCCGCGGCGGCGCAGCCGCGCCTCGACGCGGGCCAGCAGCTCCGCCATCTCGAACGGCTTGGTCAGGTAGTCGTCCGCGCCGAGCTTGAGCCCGACCACGCGGTCGGCGACCTGGCCGCGCGCCGTCAGCATCAGCACAGGGGTCTCGTCGCCCCGGGCCCGCAGCTCGCGGCAGACGTCGAAGCCGCTGCGGCGCGGCAGCATCACGTCGAGGATCAGCAGGTCCCAGTTCCCAGCCCGGGCGCGGGCCAGGCCGGTCTCGCCGTCCCGCGCCACCTCGACGGCATAGCCCTCGGCCGCCAGCCGGTCGCTCAGCGTGAGCACGAGGCCGGGCTCGTCTTCGATCAGCAGCAGCCGCGGCTTCAGGTGCGGCTCCGCACGGGCTCCGCGGCACCGACGCTCGCCGCCCCGGCCGACGCCGCGGGCAGCTCCACGACGAAGGCGGCGCCACCGCCCGGGTTGTCCTCGGCGCGGATGCGCCCCCCGTGCGCCTCGACGCTGCGCCGCACGACCGACAGGCCGAGGCCGCTGCCGGGCACCTGCCTGTCGACGGCCCTGCGCCCACGATAGAACGGCTCGAACAGCCGGCCGCGCTCCGCGTCGCCGAGCCCGGGGCCGCGGTCGCTGACGGTGATCACGACGCGCCGGCCCTCGGCGCGGGCCGCCACGGCGACGCCGCGGCCTTCGCCGTGACGGCGGGCGTTGGCGAGCAGGTTGGCGAACACGCGCTGCAGCGCGCCGGGCTCGCCCCACAGCGCGGGCAGCTCCGCTGCCAGCGACCACTCGACCGCGATCCCCTCGTCGGCGAGGCCCGCCTGCCGCGCCGCCCGCTCGAGCAGCGCGGGGACCGGCACGGGCCCGCGGCGGCGCGCACGCTCCGGCGCGTCGGCACCGGCGAACTCGAGGAGCTGCTCGACCATCTCCGAGAGCCGCTGCCCCTCTTCCACGAGCGTCGCGCCGTAGCGCTGCGCCTGCTCCGGCGTGGCCACGACGCCGTCGCGCAGGTTCTCGGCGGCGGAGCGGATCACGGAGAGCGGCGTGCGCAGCTCGTGGGAGACGCCGGCGACGAACTCGCCCTGGGCCTGGAGCAGGGTGCGGGCGCGCCGCTGCGAGAGCGCGAGCAGCGCGACGCTGCCTGCGAGCACCACGAGGATGCCCGCGGCCACCAGTGCCTGCCGCCGCTGGGCCGCCCCGACCGCCGCTTCCAGCGAGCCCTCCCGATGGGCGACCCGCAGCCGCCAGGCCCCGCTGCCCGACGTGCCCATCCGCAGCACGAACGTGTTGCGGGCCGTCGGCGCCGGGGCAGGCGCTTCGCCCGCTGCGCGCCGCTCGGCCGTCAGCTCGATCCGGGTCACGGCTCGTCGCGCCGCGAGGTGCGCCAGCACCGCGCCGTCGACGTCGTCGAGCCGGGGAGAGAACAGCGCAGCCTCGACGTCGGCGCCGGCCATCGCAGGCGCACCGGGGCTCGCGTAGACGGGGGCGCCGTCGCGATCCGTGTCGCGCACCACGCGCAGGTGGTACTCGCCGTCCGCCCCGAAGTGGATGCGCTCCAGCTCCGGCAGCACGCGGGTGCGGAGCGCGTCGAGATCGAACCGCATCAGCAGCCACGCGCGCGGTCCAGTCGTGGCGAAGTGGAAGGCGACGGCACCACCGGCAGCCGTCTCGCGGCCCGCGCTCGCGGGCAGCGCGACCGGCAGCACGGGCACCAGCAGCGCCGGGGCGTCGGGCTGCACGCCGGGGGTGGCCTTGCGCGCGATCCGGTCACGCACGGCGAAGAGGTCGGCGGGCCACGGTGCCTCGCCGAAGCGGTCGCCCGGCTCGTCGAAGCGGGCGATCCGCGGCGGCGCCTCCGGCTCCCCGGCGCGCACGAGCCACAGATCCTTCAGCATCGCCGCCCGCGGCGACTCGGCCCGCCACGCGCGCAGCCGCTCGCCGAGCTCGGGCAGGCGAGCCCCCTGCAGCGCCGCCGTGTCCACGTGGAGCAGCACGGTCAACCGACCCAGCTCGCGGTCGAGGTCGCGGGCGAAGGCGTCGGCGCGAGCCTGCGCGCCCGCGCGGCGGCGCTGCAGCTCGGCCTGCTTCACCTCGTCGAGCCAGCGGTGCTGCATGGCGCCGAGCGCCGCGAGCAGCGCGATCAACGCGACCACGGCCGCGGGCAGGGCGGCGGCCGAGAGGCGCTCGCGGATGGGGCGGGGGCTCAAGCGATTGTTCCTCGTCCAGCAGTCTAGGCCGCGCCCCGAGCCCGTGGTAGGCGCGATCCGCAGCTTTTACGAGCGCTTTACAACCTCTTTGCCGGCGCTTGACACACGCCGGAGCGGCGCGGCCCATCTTGGGTCGCATCAGGGGCGCGAGACGCCTCGGGGAGTCGAACGAGATGAAGACGAAGATGCTGTGGGGCCTGGCGCTGGGCGCGGCCCTGTCGACTGCGGGGCAGGAAGCCCCGGACGCGAAGGCGCAGGAGGTGCTCGCGCAGGCGCGGCAGGCGCTGGGCGGACCGAAGCTCGACGCGGTGCAGGCGCTGTCGCTCGAGGGCTCGATGCGGCGGCTGATGGGCTCGGGGCCCGACGCGCCGGAGCTGTCCGGCGACCTCGAGCTCGCCGCCCGCAGCGACCGCTACCTGCGGCTCGAGACGCTGACGCCGATGCCCGGCATGCCGGGCTTCACGATCGGCTTCGGCTTCGACGGCCAGGCCGCGTGGTCGGGCCGCGTCGGCAGCGCCCAGGCGGGCGGCGGCCACATGTTCGTCGTGCGCGCCGGCGGCGACCGCCCCGGCGACGCCGAGCGCACGCGGCGCCGCGTCGCGGCGGACCACGCGCGATTCCTGCTCGCGACGCTGGCGACGGCTCCCGCGGGCGCCGACCTGCGCTTCACCTACGCCGGCCAGGCCGAGGCGCCCGAGGGCAAGGCCCACGTCATCGACGTCGCCGGCGCGGACGGCTTCGCGGCGCGCCTGTTCGTCGACCAGGCGACCTCGCGGCCGCTGATGCTCAGCTACCAGGAAGTGCAGCCGCGGATGCAGTTCCGCCAGGCCGGCCCGGGCACGCCGCGGCCGAGCCAGGCCTCGGTCGAAGCCGCGGCCGCGGCGGCCGCCGCCGAGGCGCCGCCGGCGCCGGTGGAGGTGCAGCTCGCCCTCGGCGACTGGAAGGCCGTCGACGGCGTGCAGCTCCCCCACCGCTTCTCCAAGCAGGTCGGCGGCGAGGTCGTCGAGGAGTGGGAGGTCGCGAAGTACGAGCTGAACCCCTCGCTCAAGGCCGACCACTTCAAGAAGCGGAGCTGACGCCATGTCCCGCCTGCTGCGCGCGGCGCTCTTCGCCGCCCTGGGCGCGGCCCTGCCAGGCCACGCCGACCCGGACCCCGCGGCCACGCCCGTCGACCTCGCCGTGCGGGTGTTCGACCCGTCGGGCGCCGCGGTGCCGAAGGCCGTCGTGTCGCTGGTGTCGGAGGCCCGCACGCAGCAGGCGAAGGCCGACGGGCGGGGTGTCGCGCGTTTCGCGCGCCTCGCCCCCGGTTTCTACACCGTGATCGCCGAGGCGAAGGGCTTCGCCGCTCGAGCGTTGCCCGACGTGCGCCTCGCGGGGCGCAGCCAGGAGCTGGAGCTGGCGCTGGACCTGGCCGCGGTCGAAGAAGCCGTGGTGGTCTCCGGCGACGTCGCGCCGGGCCGCGAGCGCGACTTCACGCGGGTGCTCACGGCCGAGGACCTCGCCGACCTGCCCGACGACCCCGACGAACTGCAGGAGGCGCTGCTGGCGATGGCGGGCCCCGACGCGATGATGCGCGTCAACGGCTTCGCGGGCGGCCGCATGCCGGCCAAGGCCCAGATCCGCCAGGTCCGCTTCCAGACCAACGCCTACGCGGCCGAGAACCACGAGATGGCCCACACCTTCGTGGACGTGATCACGAAGCCCGGCCTCGGGACGTGGCAGACGTCGGCGTCGCTCGGCCTGCGCGACGGCTCGTGGGCGGCACGGCCGCCGCTGAGCGACGCCCGCGCCGACGCCGACTTCTACGGCCGCGGCACGCTGTCCTTCGACGGCCCGCTGGTGAAGGACCGGACGTCGCTGGCGCTGTCGCTGACCGCGCGTGACACCTCCGAGTCGCGCGCCGTGCGCGCGCTGACTCCGGCGGGCGCGACCGCTGACCCGTTCCGGCCGGAGACGAAGCGCCTCGACGTGCAGGCCCGCGTCGAGCACGCGCTCGGCAAGACCCACACCCTGCGCGCGGAGCTGACCTCCTACGGGCAGCGCCAGGAGGGCCTGGGCGTCGGCGGCCTGGTGCTGCCCGAGCGCAGCTACGCTCAGGACCTCGACGAGATTCGGCTGCGGGTGTCCGACGTCGGCCTCGCCTGGGGCAAGGTGGCAACCGAGACACGGCTCGAGCTGGCACGCACGAGCACGCTCTTCGAGCCTGCGACGCTGGCGCCGGCGATCGACGTGGCCGGCGCGTTTTCGGCGGGCGGGGCGACGGTGGAGGGCCGGCAGCGCGCGCGCAGCCTCGACCTGTTCCAAGCCTTCGACGTCTCCCGCGGCAAGCACGCGCTGCGCTTCGGCGGCCAGCTCCAGTCGCAGTGGATCGACTCGACCGTCGTGCGCGACGCGCGCGGCACCTTCGGGTTCGACGACCTCGAGGCCTGGCAGGCGGGACGCCCCTCGACCTGGAGCCGGCGCACGGCGGGCGAGCCGGTCGCGTACGCCCACCACCAGGCGGCGCTGTTCGTGCAGGACGACTGGAAGCTCTCGCGCCAGTTGCTGCTCGGGATCGGCTTGCGCTACGAGGCGCAGAGCCGCGTCTCCGACGCGCTGTCGCTGGCCCCGCGGGCATCGCTGACCTGGGCCCCGAACGACCGCACGTCGCTGCGGGCGGGCGCCGGCGTGTTCCACGCGTGGCTGGGCACGGAGACGTACGAGGAGGCGCTGCGCAGCTCCAGCGCCGGACGCGAGGAGTTCGTGACCGACCCTGGCTGGCCGGATCCCCTCGGCGGCGGCGCCGCGACCGGCGCGGCGCTGCCCACGCGACGCCAGCTCGGCGACCTCTCCCTCGCGCGGGTCACGCGGTTCTCGCTCGGCGTCGAGCGCCAGCTCGGCGCCCAGCTGCGTCTCAACGCCTCGTACGTCCACGAGCGCGGCGAAGATCTCTACCGCGGCCGCAACCTCAACCCGGTCGCGGCCTCCGGCGAACGGCCGCTCGCGGAGTTCGGCAACCTGCTCTCGGTCGAGAGCGAGGGGCGCTCGCGCGAGCACACGCTGCGCGCCGACGCCCGCCTCGGCGGACCGATGGGCCGGCTGTCCGGCATCGTCGGCTACGCGCTGACGTTCTCGCGCGACGACGCCGACGGCCCCTTCGCGCTGCCGGCCGACGAGGCCGATCCCGGCGCCGAGTGGGGCCCGGCCCGCGACGACGTCCGCCACCGCCTGTTCGGCTTCGTGACCTGGCGCCTGCGCCCCGACCTGCGCCTCGCGACCAGCTTCCGCGCGCAGAGCGGCTCGCCCTATCCCGTCACGCTGGGCCGCGACCTCGACGGCGACGGCCTGCGCCTGGAGCGCCCCGACGGCTTCGGCCGCAACGCGGGCCGAGGTACCGCCACGCTCGACGCCAGCGTGCGCCTGTCGTGGAGCTTCGGCCTCGGCACGCGGACGACGCCGGCCGGGCCCGGCACGCCGCGCGTCATCACGGTGCGCGCGGGCGACGAAGGCGGCCCGCCGGACATCGGCGGGCCCGGCCGCAGCGACGCCCGCGTGCAGGTCACGCTGCACGCGCAGGCTCTCAACGCCTTCAACCGCACCAACGCGGTCGCGTGGTCCGGGGTGTGGGGCTCGGCGAGCTTCGGCTCGCCGCTGGCGGCGATGCCGGGCCGACGCCTCGAACTGGGGGCCTCGGTGCGGTTCTGAGCCCGTTTCTGGACTATCTTTGCGGGCCATGGGCCTGCGCACGGTCGTGGTCGGCACCGGCAGCTGCATCCCCCCGAGACGGGTCACCAACGAAGAACTCGCGGGGCGCGAGTTCTTCGGCCCGGACGGGCGGCGCATCGACAAGCCCGGCGACCAGGTGGTCGCCCAGTTCCAGTCGATCACGGGGATCCGCGAGCGGCGCTGGGCCGGCGACGACCAGGTCGCCTCGGACCTCGCCGTGCTGGCCGCCCGCGACGCGCTCGACTCGTCGGGAGTGGACCCCGAGTCGCTCGACGCGCTGATCGTCGCCCACAACTTCGGCGACGTGCGGCACGGCACCCGCAACTCGGACCTGGTGCCGGCGCTGGCCTCGCGGGTCAAGGCGCAACTGAAGATCGCCGCGCCGCGCACGGCCGCCTTCGACCTGATCTTCGGCTGCCCCGGCTGGCTGCAGGGAGTGCTGCAGTGCGACGCGATGATCCGCGCGGGCGACGCGAAGCGGGCGCTGGTGATCGGCGCCGAGACGCTGTCGCGGGTGTCCGACCCCCACGACCGCGACAGCCTGATCTACGCCGACGGCGCCGGCGCGGTGATCCTGGAGGCCCGCGAGGGCGAGGCCGGCATCCTGGGCCACGCGGTGCGCTCGGATGCGATCGACCACTCGACGATGCTGACGATGGGCCCTTCCTACAAGGACGAGGTCTTCCTCGAGGCCATCTTCCTCAAGATGGAGGGCCGCAAGCTCTACCGCTACGCGCTGCAGACCGTGGCCGGCGCGATCGCCGAAGCCCTGGAGCGGGCGGGGGTCGCCCTCGCGGACGTGAAGAAGGTGCTGATCCACCAGGCCAACGGCAAGATGGACGAGGCGATCCTGCAGGCGCTCTACGAGCGCGAGGGCCGCACGCCCCCGGCCGACGTGATGCCGATGACGATCGGCTGGCTGGGCAACAGCAGCGTCGCGACGGTGCCGACCCTGCTCGACCTGCTGCTCAAGGGACGGCTCGAGGGCCACTCCGCGGGCGCCGGCGACGTCCTGGTGCTGGCCTCGGTCGGGGCCGGCATGAACGTCAACGCCGCGGTGTACCGCCTCCCCTGAGCGGGGCCGGGCTCAGCGGCCGAGGCCGAAGAAGCCGCGGCGGGGCGGCGGCTCGGGCCGCGGGCACTGGCAGCGCTTGTCCTGCGGCACGCCGCGCAACGCCTGTTCGATGTGCTGGCCGCAGCCGGCCCACGTCGGGCGGCCGCAGCGGGGACAAGAAACCTGGGAACACATGACGCGATCAGGTTACCAGTTCTCGCAGGCGAGCTGGTCGGGGTAGAGCACCACCCGCACCGTCGTGAACTCGGCCTCGATGCGGTTCTTCGAGTAGACGCAGGTGGACACGCGGTTGACCGCTCCGAACTGCTCGGAACGGAAGCGCACGCGGTCGCCCCGCTCCAGGCACAGCGCGATCCGCCGCGACTGACCGGGCTGCAGCAGGGTGGCCGCCGAGAACTCCTCCTCGTGGGCCGCGACGTGGGCCTCGAAGCGGTTCTGGCGGTCGACCCGCATCTCGACCGTGACGTGGCCGCAGGTCCGGAACCGGTCCTGCACCCAGTCGCACCCGGGGGTCGCGGCCGCGACGGCGATGAGCCCTGCGACGACCACGGATCGCGCCTTCACGGCGGGGATGATATCGGAGGTGCGCCAGGAAGGCGCTCCGGGGCCCACGCGTAGAATCGCGCCCGTCGCCCCCGCGCGGGGCGGGGAGGGACCCGTGATCATCCGACTCCGCGACCACGTCCGCTCGCTGGCCACCGCCACCCTGCTGACGGTTGCCGCCTCGACTGCCGCCGCAGCCGAGCCACGGCCCGGGCGCACGCCCGTGGCGCCGTTCAGCGTCGTGGAGGCCACGATCCCCGAGCTGCGGGCCGCGCTCGAGCAGAAGCGGGTCACCTCGCGCCAGCTCGTCGAGCAGTACCTGTTGCGGATCGCGTTCCACGAGGACCGGGTGAACGCGGTGATCGCGATCAACCCGCGCGCGCTCGAGGAGGCCGACCGCCTCGACCGCGAGCGCGCGCAGGGCAAGGTGCGGGGGCCGCTGCACGGCATTCCGGTCGCGCTCAAGGACAACATCCACACGACCGACATGCCGACGACCGGCGGCGCGCTGGCCTTCGACGGCCTGGTGCCGCCCTACGAGGCGACGCTGGTCCGCAACCTGCGCGAGGCCGGCGCGATCATCCTCGCCAAGACCGTGATGACCGAGCTCGCCAACTGGGTGGCGAGCGGGATGCCGACCAACTACAGCGGGCTCGCGGGCTACGGCTTCAATCCCTACGACCCGCGCCGCGACCCGCGCGAGGCGACCTTCGACGGCCGTCCGGTGCTGGCGACCGGCGGCTCGAGCTCGGGCGCCGGCACCGCCGCCAGCTTCTGGGCGGCCAGCGTCGGCACCGAGACCTCGGGCTCGATCCTCAGTCCCGCCAACCAGAATATGCTGGTCGGCATCAAGCCGACCGTCGGCCGCATCAGCCGCCACGGGGTGATCCCGATCACCGCCGACCAGGACACGCCCGGGCCGATGGCACGCACGGTCACGGACGCCGCGATCCTGATGGGCGCGCTCGAGGGCGCGGCACCCGACCCCGACGACGCCGCCACCTCGCGCTGCGCGGTTCCGCCCGGCCGCGACTACACGAAGTTCCTGGACGCGGGCGCGCTGAAGGGCGCGCGGATCGGCATCCCGCGCGCGTTCTTCTACGACAAGGTCACGCCGCCGGGCGCGACCCAGCCCCGCGGCGGCCTGGACGAGGCCCGGCTCCAGGTGATGAACGAGGCGATCGAGACCCTCAAGAAGCTGGGCGCCGTGGTCGTCGACCCGGTGGAGATCCCGAGCGTGGTCGCGCCGAAGGCCGAGGACAACTCGCTGCTGTTCGGCGTGTGCTCGGGGCTCGACGACGCGAAGGGCCAGGACGCGGACTGCTCGATCGTCTTCAAGTACGGCATGAAGCGCGACTTCGACGCGTGGCTGCGCTCGCTCGGCGACAAGGCGCCGGTCAGGACGCTGACCGAGCTGCGGCAGTGGAACGTCGCCCACCAGAAGGCGGGCGCCATCAAGTACGGGCAGGCGCTGCTCGACATCTCGGACGAGATGGACGTGCGGCTGGACCGCGCCCGCTACGAGGCCGACCGCGCGAAGGACCTGCGGCTGAGCGCGGCCGAGGGGCTCGACGCGGCCTTCGCGGCCCACCAGCTCGACGCGATGCTGTTCGCCGCCAACTTCGGCGCGGGCATCGCGGCCAAGCCCGGCTACCCGACCGTGATCGTGCCGTTCGGCACGGTGCCCAATGCGCCGCCGCCCGGGGCGCCGGCCTCGGCCGCCTTTCCGGCGGGCTTCGACCCCAAGCCCGCGCCGCTCGGCGTCAGCTTCACCGGCCTCGCCTGCAGCGAGCCGCGGCTGATCGCGCTCGCCTACGCCTTCGAGCAGGCCACGAAGCGCCGGGTGCCGCCCCCGCTGGTGCCCTGAGCCGGTCGATCCGCCCGCGGCTCCGGAGCCTGGCCGCTACAATCGCGTCCTCCCGGAGGTGAACGTGGACGCTCGCCCGCTCGTCGCCGTGTTCTGCTCGACGCTGCTCGCCGCGCCTGCCGCGGGCCAGGTGCCCGGCTCGCCGGCGCGCGAACGGGACGCGACGCTCTACGCCGTGCCGCTCGCCGAAGCGAAGGCGCCGGCGACGTCCGAGCTGGAGGCACTGGTCGAGCGCTACTCCTCCGACCGCGCGGCCTACCTGCGACTGTGGACGATTCCCGGCTCGGCGGCCCGACGCGAGAAGCTGCGCGGCTTCTACCGCGGCTGGCAGGCGCAGGTCGCGCGGGTCGACGCCGCGTCGCTGTCGACGGCCGGCCGCGTCGACCACCTGCTGCTCACGGAGCGACTCGGCTACGAGCTCGCGCTGCTCGACCGCGAGGAGTCGCTGCAGGCCGAGCTGCAGCCGCTCGTCCCGTTCGCCGGCATCGTCGCGCGGCTGCACGAGTCCCGCCGCATGCTGGAGCCGGCCGACGGCGCGGCCTCGGCCCGCGCCCTCGAGGAGCTCGCGGCCGGTGCCGACGCCGCCGCGCAGCGGCTGAAGGGCGAAGCGAAGCCCAACCGGGCGCTCGCGCGCCGCGCCGCGCTGCGCATCGGCGAACTGGAGAAGGGCCTCGACGACTGGTTCCGCCACTTCGACGGCTACGACCCGCGCTTCTCGTGGTGGACCCGCGAGCCGATGAAGCGCGCGAAGAAGTCGATGGCCGACCTGGCGAAGCGGCTGCGCGAGGACGGCATGGGCTGGAAGGCGGGCGAGGAGGAGCCGATCGTCGGCGACCCGATCGGCCGCGCGGCGCTGCTCGCGGACCTCGCCCACGAGCGCATCCCCTACTCCCCGGAGGAACTGCTCGCGATCGCCGAACGCGAGTTCGCGTGGTGCGCCGAGGAGATGAAGAAGGCCTCGCGCGAGATGGGCTTCGGCGACGACTGGAAGCGCGCGCTCGAGAAGGTGCGCGGGATGTACGTCGAGCCCGGCGGCCAGCCGGAGCGGGTGCGGGAGCTCGCGCTGGAGGCGATCGACTTCGTGCAGCGCAAGGGGCTGGTCACGGTGCCGACGCTGGCGGCAGACGTGTGGCGGATGGAGATGCTGTCGGCGGAGCGGCAGAAGGTGGCGCCGTTCTTCCTCGGCGGCGAGACGATCCTGGTCGCCTACCCGACGGAAGGCATGTCGCAGGAGGACAAGCTCAACTCCCTGCGCGCCAACAACGAGCCGTTCGCGCGCGCCGTGGTCCACCACGAGCTGATCCCCGGCCACCACCTGCAGCAGTTCATGAACGAGCGCTACGCCTCCCACCGCCGCGCCTTCCGCACCCCGTTCTGGGGCGAAGGCTGGGCGCTGTACTGGGAGTTCGTGCTGTGGGACCAGGGCTTCCCGCGCACCCCCGAGGACCGGGTCGGCATGCTGTTCTGGCGCATGCACCGCTGCGCGCGAATCCTGTTCTCGCTCAACTTCCACCTGGGCAACTGGACGCCGCAGCAGAGCATCGACTTCCTGGTCGACCGCGTGGGCCACGAGCGATGGACGGCCACCGGCGAGGTGCGGCGCTCGTTCGCCGGCGACTACGGCCCGCTGTACCAAGCCGCGTACATGCTGGGCGGCCTGCAGTTCCGGGCGCTGCGCGAAGAGGTCGTCGGCGCGGGGCGCATGACGGACCGCGAGTTCCACGACCGCATCCTCAAGGAGGGCCCGATCCCGGTGGAGCTCGTGCGGGCGCTGGTCACCGACGCGCCGCCGGCGCCCGGCGCGAAGCCGGCCTGGCGTTTCGCCGATCGCTGAGAGCGTTCCAGGCGCCGAGGCGGGCCCGCGGCCCCGCCAGCGTCACGGGCGTCGCGCGATCCGCTCGAACAGCCGGGTCTCGGCAGCCTCGGCCACCATCGCCCGGGTTTCCTCGGAGACGTCGCCCGCAGCGACGTGGGCCTCGAAGCCCAAGCTGGAGCTGGCGTTGCGCGGCGTCTCCACCTTCTGCCGCGCGTGGCCGAAGGTCTCGGCCAGCAGCCGGTCGAACGCCGCCTCGTCGAAGACCTCGACCCGCGTGAGTTCGTCATGGTGGTCGGGCACCCGCAGTTGCTCACGCACGTGCGCGAGGCGGTGCCCCGCCAGCAACTCGCGCAGGAACGCGTCGAGCGTCGCGCCGCGGAGCCACTCGCCGATCTCTGGCCACGCGCCCGGCTGCGCCCGGCCGCGCACCCAGTGGAAGAACGAGCACCACTGGTCGGCCGGCCGGCGCACGAAGGCGAACAGCCACCAGCCTTCCCGACGCAGGCGGCGCACGACGCGCGGCGGCCAGGCGTGGGCGTGGTTGTGGACGTAGGCGCGCGTGGCGTCGCGGGTCAGCGCGAGCAGCTCGTCCGGCAGCCAGTCGCGCCCGAGGCCGAAGCCCCACGAGTTGTACACCGCGTAGCCTCGCGGCCACAGCACGCGGTCGGTGAGATAGGCGTCGACGAACGTGCCCCCGCAGCGCGGCACGTGGACGAAGCCGATGCGCTGCGGCTCGGCGGCGGCCGGACGCACGGGCCTCGCCGGAGGCAGGCCGGAAACCGCCGGTTCGCGGGCCGGCAGGCTCGGCCCCGCCGGCGCGGACGGGACGACCTCGTCGAGCACCTCCCGGAAGCGCCGGGCGTACTCGCCCAGGTCGTGGTCGCGGGCGGCGTCGCGGGCGGCCGTCTCGCCGATGCTCCGCCGCTCCGCCGGAGACATCGAGAGCAGCCGCTCCAGCGCCGCCACCAGCGCGCCGAGATCGCCGGCCTCGAACAGCAGGCCGTTCTCTCCGTCGCGCACCCGCTCGCGCACGCCGAAGACCGCCGTGGCCGCGACGCAGCGCGCGGCGGCCATCGCCTCCAGCACCACGAACGGCAGCGACTCGATGTCCGAGGCCAGCACGACGCCGTCGGCCGCCGCGAACCACGGCGCGACCTCGGAGGCCAGCGGCACGCACCGCACGCGATTCTCCAGGCCCGCCGCCCGCAGGTAGCGGTGGAGCCCTTCCGAGTACCAGTTCGACTGGTCGCCGAGCACCACCAGCAGGGCTTCGGGGTGGCGCGCGGCAAGCTGGCCGAAGGCCTGGACGACGAGGGTCTGGCACTTGCGCGGCTCCACGGTGCCCGGGCAGAGCAGCACCGTGGCGTCCGCGGGCATGCCGAGTGCGGTCCGCGCGGCGTCGCGCGACGCGGTGGCCAGGGCAGCGAGATCGAGGCCGTAGGGGAGCACGCGATGGCGCTCGACCGGGATCAGGTCCCGGAACAGGTCGGCCGTGGCCTGGGCGGCGAACACCGCCCGCTCGGCTTCCCGCACCGCGCGGGTGCCGCGGGCACGGACCGCCGCGTCCATCTGGAACGGATAGGCCACGGCCCAGAAGACCTCGATCGGGAAGCTCTCGTGGATCGCCCACACGACGGGCAGGCCCAGACGGCCCGCCGCCTCCGCCCCGGCGAAGGCGCCCAGCGAGTTCACGACGACGACGTCGGGCTGGCACCCGGCCGTCCAGGCGGCCAGTTGCGCGACGCGCGCCTCGTGCGCCTCGAGGTCCTGGACCGGGACGCCGTCGACCACTTCGACCGCGATCTCCGGGCGCAGCCGCGACCGCACCGGCCCGTCACCCGGCGACAGCAGCGAGACCTCCGCACCGTCGCTCACGAGCCGGTCGAGCAGCGCCGCGAGGTAGAGCTGCCCGCCGCCGAGGCCGAGGCCGTGGGTGAACGCCGCGATCCGCAGCGGCCGATCCGCGGACCGCGGGCGCCGCGGCCGGCGCGCCGCGGCCAGCGCCTGGCTGGCCAGCGGGTCCGCCGCCGCCGCAGGCAGGCCAACGCGACAGCCGTCGAGGTCGAGGGTCGTGCCGCCGAGCGTCGTGACCCGCGCCGTGATCTCGACCGCCTGCCCCCCGCGGCCGGCGAGGTCGAGTTCCGCCTGGAACCCGCAGACGTGGGCCGCCGGCAGGCCGAACGCGAGGGCGACGTCGGGACGCGGCTGGCCGAGGCGGGCGCGGCCGGCCGGGGCGCCGTCGACGAACAGCTCGACCCGCGCCACCGGGGCGTCCCGGTGCAGCGCCCAGCCGGTGACCCGCGCCACCGACGGCGTCAGGACCTGGGGCGGGTCGAAGGACGCACGCCACGTCCACTCGATCGCGCCGGCGGCGCGCAGCCGGTCGAGCGGCTGCGGCAGGCCGCGCCCCCCGCTGCGCGCGACCTGGCGCAGCGCGACGCGCGTCGACTCGGGAAGCACGCGCTTGAGCGGCGCCTTGGCGGCTCGCGCTGCGGCCTCGAGCCAGCTCCGCCCCCGCGGAGCGGCATCGACCCGTGTCGTGGCCTCGGCCCATCCGCTGCGCAGGCGCGCGATCTCCGCGGCGGCGCTCGCGAGTTCACGCGTGGCCTGCTCCGACCACCGCTCCCACGCCTGTCGCGTCTCGTGCTCGCGCTCGAGTGCCAGGTCCCGCTCGCGAGTCGCCTGCTCCAGCGCGGCCGAAAGCCGGTCCTCCTGTTCTTCGCTCGCCCGCAGGCCCCGCTGCAACGCGGCGCCCTCGGCCACGCGGGCGGCACAACGCAGGGCCAGCGTGAACACCTGGGCCGCTTCGACTCCGCGCGGTCCGGTCCGCGGTCCGCCTCCCAGCGGGGCGTAGAGCCGCGGCAGCAGCCAGGCCAGCAGCGGCTCGAGGCCGGCCGGCTGCAGGGCGCGGAGCAGGGCGCGCACCTCGGGCACGACGCGCTGCCAGGCCGCCTGGATCCCCGGCGCAGGCAGAGCGGCTCGGGCCTCGAGACGCTCGTAGAGATCCAGCGGCTCGGGCAGCCAGGGCCGGAGCGCGTCGCGGACACGGCCCAGGACCGGGCTCGCGAGCAACGGCGGCAGCGGCGCCCGCCGCGTCGGGACGCCGTCCAGCCCGAAGGCGGCACGGGCATCCGAGGGCCACGCGAGCGCGGCGTCGGACTGGAGCAGGACGCAGCGTCCCGGCCAGCGCTCGGCCAGGGCGACGGCATCGCGAGCCGCCCGGACCCACGCGTCCAGCAGTTCGCCCGGCGCCGGGCCGCGCCGACGCGACAGGCCGACGACCGTGTCGAGCGGGTGGCGGTAGGCGATTCCCAGCACCGGGCCCGGCTCGGATTCGGCCGGAACCGAGAGGCGCTCCCACTCGCCCGGGGGCACGGCTCGCGCGTCCAGCCAGCGTGCGAGGCGCGCCCAGCCCGAGCCGGGCAGGCCGGTCACGAGCCTCGCGCAGGACTCCGTCTCGCGAGTCGTCACGCCTCCGCTACCAGCGCGAGGCCAGCGCCTGGGTCCAGCCGCCGGCGCGCCCGAGCAGCCTCGCCGCCACCAGCCCGGGATCGAGGGCCAGGCAGCGCAGCAGTTCGCGGGCGGCGCTCGCCAGGTCGCCGCGCCGGCGCGCCAGCTTGGCCCGCAGCCACACGCCGCGGCTGGCCACGGCTCGCCTCTCGCCGGCGCGCGCCGAAGCCGCGGCGTACAGCGCTTCGGCTGCTGCCGTCGTCTCGGGCGACAGGGCCAGGGTCTCCGCCCACAGCAGGTGCTGCTCGACGAGCGCCGCCTCGATCCGCTGCGGGGCCAGGCCGAGCTCCGTCAACTCGGCCGCGGAGAAGCGGCCCGGGAGCGCGGCGGCGGCGGGTTCGGCGCGGCCGTCCCGGCGGTGCGCCGCGGAGAGACGGGCGGCCAGCGCGCCCAGCGCCTGCTGCTCGAGCAGCGCGAGGCTGGTCTGGCCCGGGTGCAGGCGATAGCGGAGGATGACGGCGCGCAGGTTCGCGAGCGCTCCCAGTTCGGCCATCCGCAGCCACAGGTCGTAGTCGTCCGCCGGATAGAACCGCTCGCGATAGCCGCCGGCCCGACGCCAGGCTTCGGTCCGCATCGTCACGGAGGGATGGGCCAGGGCGTTGCGCGAGAGCAGCCGGCGCCGGATCGCGGCGTCGCGGGCTGGCAGGGCGAAGACCTGCAGCGGGCGCCCCCCCGAGTCGACCAGTTCGATCGCGCCCCCGGCCGCCACGACCTCCGGATGCGCCTCGAGGAAGCGGACCTGGCGCGCCAGCCGCTGCGGGTGACACACGTCGTCCGCGTCCATCCGCGCGAGGTAGCGGCCGCGGGCGAGCCAGCAGCCCGCGTTCAGGGCGGCGACGGGCCCGCCGCCGCCGTCCACGACCCGCACCCGCGGGTCCTCGCGCGCGGCCCGTTCGAGGATCTCCCGGGTGCCGTCGCGGGACCCGTCGTCGACCGCGATCAACTCGAAGTCGCCGAGGGTCTGGTCGCGGACGCTGGCGAGGGCCTCGGGCAGGAAGCGCTCCGCGTCACGAGCCGGCATCACGACCGAGACGAGGGGAGTGGAGGCCATGCTCGCGGGCTCGGTGCGGCGGGAGCGTAGCAGGGACTTGCGAGCGGGTCTAACATCCGGCCGTGAGCCGGCCCCCGCGTCGGATTCCCCAGCCCGTCCCGATGCCGCGCGACGTCGACGGCGTCGTCGACCAGATCGCGCGACGGCTGATGTACTCGGTCGGCAAGGACCACTACACGGCCAGCGACTTCGACCTCCACCAGGCCGTCGCCTTCGCCGTCCGCGACCGGCTGATGGAGCGCTGGTTCCGCACCCAGGACGCGTACTACCGCGCCGACACCAGGCGCGTGTACTACCTCTCGCTCGAGTACCTGATGGGCCGCGCGCTGGTCCACAACGTGCTGAACCTCGGGCTCGCCGCGGAGCACGCCGACGCGCTGCACCGGCTCGGCTGCGATCTCGAGGAACTGCAGCAGCAGGAGTGGGACGCGGGCCTCGGCAACGGCGGCCTCGGCCGCCTGGCCGCCTGCATCCTCGACTCGGCCGCGACGCTGGGCCTGCCGTTCTACGGCTACGGCATCCGCTACGAGTTCGGCATCTTCCGCCAGCGCATCCAGGACGGCTGGCAGCTCGAGGCCCCGGACAACTGGCTGCGCTACGGCAACCCGTGGGAGATCCCGCGCCCCGACGCGATATTCCCGGTTCGCTTCTACGGCCGCGCCGAGCACTACCGCGACGAGACGGGAGGCTTCCGCGTGCGCTGGGCCGACGCCGAAGAGGTGTGGGCGATGGCGTACGACACGCCGGTCGCCGGCTTCGGCACCGAGCACGTCAACACGCTGCGGCTGTGGGCGGCCAAGTCGAGCCGCGACTTCGACCTGCAGAGCTTCAACGCCGGCGACTACGTGCGCGCGGTCGAGGACAAGAACCGCTCGGAGAACATCTCGAAGGTGCTCTACCCGCCCGACGACCAGTACGCGGGCAAGGAGCTGCGGCTGAAGCAGCAGTACTTCTTCGTGTCGGCCACGCTGCAGGACGTGCTGCGGCGCTTCCGCAAGCACCGGCCGCACGACCTCGACGCGCTGCCCGACAAGGTCCAGGTCCAGCTCAACGACACCCACCCGGTGCTGGCGATCCCGGAACTGATGCGGGTGCTCGTCGACGACCACCAGGTCGAGTGGGACCGGGCCTGGGACCTGACCTGGCGCACGTTCGGATACACCAACCACACGGTGCTGCCCGAGGCGCTGGAGTGCTGGCCGGCCGACCTGATGCGGCGGCTGCTGCCGCGCCACTTCGAGATCGTGGAGGAGCTGGACCGGCGGCTGGGCCAGTCGGTGCGCGAGGCGACGGGCGACGAAGGCGTCGTGCGGCGCACCGCGATCGTCGACCCGCAGCGCGGCGTGCGCATGGCCCACCTCGCCTTCGTCGGCAGCCACTCCGTGAACGGCGTCGCGGCGCTGCACACCCGCATCCTGCGCGAGTCCACGTTCGCCGAGCTGGACCGCGCGCGGCCGGGCCGGATCAACAACAAGACGAACGGCATCACGCCGCGCCGCTGGCTGCTCCAGTGCAACCCGGCGCTGGCGGCGCTCGTGACCGAGGCGATCGGCGACGGCTGGGCGACCGACCTCGGCCGCCTGCGTGGTCTCGCGCCTTTCGCGGACGACGCGGCGTTCCGCGAGCGCTGGGCGGCGATCAAGCGCGCGAACAAGGCGCGGCTCGCCGCGCACGCACAGCGGCACTGCGGCTTCGCGCTCGACCCCGACTCGCTGTTCGACTGCCAGGTCAAGCGCATCCACGAGTACAAGCGCCAGCTCCTCAACGCGCTGCACGCGCTGGCGCTGCTGCGCCGCCTGCGCGAGGGCCGGGGCGACGGCCTGCCGCGCACGGTGATGTTCGCGGGCAAGGCGGCGCCGGGTTACGCGACGGCCAAGCGCATCATCCGCCTGATCCACGCGATCGCCGCCGCCGTCGACGCCGAGCCGGCGGCCCGCGGCAGGCTGAAGGTGGTGTTCCTGCCCAACTACTCGGTGTCGCTCGCCGAGTTGCTGTTCCCCGCCTGCGAGCTCTCGGAGCAGATCTCGACCGCGGGCATGGAGGCGTCGGGCACCGGCAACATGAAGGCGGCCCTCAACGGCGCGCTGACGATCGGCACCCTCGACGGCGCCAACGTCGAGATCCGGGACGAGGTGGGGGCCGACAACTTCTTCCTGTTCGGCCGCACGACGGAGGAGATCGCCGCGCTGCGCGCGGGCGGCTACTTCCCGCGGCCCTTCATCGAGCAGGCCCCGGAACTGCGCGAGGCCCTCGCGGCGCTGGCGTCGGGCGAGCTGGCCGGTGGCGACCGCGAGCTGTTCCGCCCGCTGCTCGACGCGATCTGGGGCGACGACCGCTACTTCCTCGCCGCCGACTTCCCCGCCTACGCCGAGTGCCAGCGCGCCGTCGAGGCGGCCTACCGCCGGCCCGAGGAGTGGTGGAAGAAGTCGATCCTCAACGTCGCCGGCATGGGCCACTTCTCCTCGGACCGCACGGTCCGCCAGTACGCGGAGGAGATCTGGCAGGTGGCCCCGGTCCCCGTCCCCGGCGCCTGAGCGGCGCGCCGCGCGGCGCGCTACGCTTGGATCATGAATCGCCTGCTGGCTTGCGCCGTCCTGGCGGGAGGGTTGGCCCTGCCCGCCGCCGCGGAAACGCTCGTCGTGCTCAACAAGGGCGAGGCGACGGCTTCGGTGATCGAAGCCGCGAGCGGCCGCGTGGCGCTGACGCTGCCGACCGGCGAGGGTCCGCACGAGGCGGCGACCTCGCCCGACGGCCGCCGCGTGCTGGTCACCAACTACGGCAGGCGCGGAGCGCCCGGCGGCAGCCTGACCGTGCTCGACCTCGCCGCGGGCAAGGTCGCCGCCACGATCGAGCTGGGAGCGAACACGCGGCCGCACGGCGTGCAGTGGCTCGCCGACGGGCGCCGCGCGGTGGTGACCGCCGAAGGCGAAAAGGCGCTGCTCCTGGTCGACGTGGACGCCGGGCAGGTGCTGTCGCGGATCGCCACCGGCCAGGAGATCGCCCACATGGTCGCGGTGACGCCCGACGGCGGCCGCGCCTTCGTCGCCAACATCGGGTCCGGCAACGTGACGGCGATCGACCTCGCCGCGCAGCGCGTGCTCGGCCACGTGGCGACCGGCAAGGGCGCGGAAGGCGTGGACGTCACGCCTGACGGACGCGAGGTGTGGGTCACCAACCGCGAGGCGGAGACGGTGTCGGTGGTGGACGCCGCGAGCCTCGAGGTCAAGGCCACGCTGAGCGCGCCGTCGTTCCCGATCCGGGTGCGGATCACGCCGGACGGCACGCGGGCCCTCGTCTCCTGCGCGCGCTCCAACGACCTCGCAGTGTTCGACGTCGCGGCCCGGCGCGAGGTGCAGCGGATCTCCATGAAGCTGTCGGCAAAGGACACGGAGGGGCGCCTGTTCGGCGACCAGTTCGGCCAGTCGTCGGTGCCGATCGGCGTGGTCGTGCGCCCGGACGGAAAGGAGGCCTACGTCGCCCACAGCGGCGCCGACGTCGTCTCCGTGCTGAGCCTCGCGGACGGCGCCATCGTGCGCGCGCTGACGCCGGGCCGCGAGCCGGACGGGATGAGCTGGAGCCCGCTGGCGCCGCCGGCGGCGAAGGACTGACGGGCCCGCGCGACGGCCGCGTGACGCAGGAACAGGGGCCGGCGCCGACGGAGCCGCCACCCGACACGGGCTACGGGGCCCGGCAGCGCGCGGGCTGGCTGCTCGGCCCGCTGGCGCTGGCCTTCACGCTGCTGAGCGCGCCTCCCGCGGGCCTCGGGCCCGAGGGCTGGCACACGGCGGGCGTGGCCGCGCTGATGGCCACGCTCTGGATCTGCGAGTCGATCCCGATCCCGGCCACGGCGCTGTTGCCCCTGGTGCTGTTCCCCGCGCTCGGCCTCGGCGACGTGGGGCAGGCCGCCGCGCCCTACGCGAACCCGGTCATCTACCTGTTCCTCGGCGGCTTCCTGATCGCGCTGGCGATGCAGCGCTGGGGCCTGCACCGCCGCATCGCGATCTCGCTGATCGGCGCGCTCGGCACGCGGCCGCGGCGGCTGGTCGGCGGTTTCCTGCTGGCCTCGGCGCTGGTCAGCATGTGGGTCAGCAACACCGCGACCGCGCTGATGATGCTGCCGATCGCGCTGTCGGTCGCGCACCTGCTGCCGGGCGGTGCCGCGTCCGCGCGCGAGCAGGGTTCGCTGTCCAGCGCGCTGCTGCTGGCGGTGGCCTACGGCGCGACGACCGGCGGCATGGGCACGCTGATCGGCACGCCGCCCAACGCGCTGCTCGCGGCGTACGCGGCCAGCAACCTGGGCATCGAGCTGGGCTTCGGGCAGTTCATGCTGCTCGGGGTTCCCGTCGTGCTGGTTTCGCTGCCGCTCGTGTACCTGGTGCTGACCCGCGTCAGCTTCCGCCTCGACGAGGGTGAAGTGCCCGGCGTGCGCGAGCTGATCGGCGACGAGCGTGCGAAGCTGGGGCCGCTGTCCCGCGCCGAGCGGTCCGTGCTCGTCGTCTTCGCGCTGACCGCCGCAGGCTGGGTCGCACAGCCGCTGCTGGCCCGCGCCCTGCCCCAGATCTCGGACACCTCGATCGCGATTGCCGGCGGCCTCGCCCTGTTCCTGATCCCGGTGGACCTGCGCCGCGGCCAGTTCGTGATGTCCTGGGAGGCGACGCGGAGCCTGCCGTGGGAGGTGCTGCTGCTGTTCGGCGGCGGCCTCAGCCTGGCCGGGGCGATCGAGCGCCACGGCCTGTCGCGCTACCTCGGCGGCCTGGCGGGCGGGCTCGAGGGGCTGCCGACGGTGCTGATCGTCGCCGCCGTGTGCTTCGGCATCCTGATGCTCACGGAGCTGACCAGCAACACGGCGACCGCCGCCACCTTCCTGCCGATCGTGGCGGCACTGGCGGCAGGCCTCGGCCAGCCGGCGCTGCTGTTCCTGATCCCCACCGCGCTGGCAGCCAACTGCTCGTACATGCTGCCGGTCGGCACGCCGCCCAACGCGATCGTGTTCGCCAGCGGCCTCGTCACGCTTCCGCAGATGGCGCGGGCGGGCCTGCTGCTGAACCTGGTGATGGTGCCGGTCCTGGTCGGCCTGGTGATGCTGATCGGCCCGCTCGTGTTCGGCTTCTGAGCGCGTCCGCGGCCGAGGACCAGAAGCTCGGCCGCCAGGTGGCGCTCAAGTTCCTGCCCGACGAGATGGCGCAGGACAGGTCCTCGCTGGAGCGCTTCCAGCGCGAGGCGCGGGCGGCCCTACTACCTGCTGCTGCGCGGGCTGTTCGCCTCGGGCCAGTACCACGAGGTGGCGCGCCCGGCCGACGCCGCGCTCGAGGCCTCCGGAAGGACGAGGCGCTGGCCGCGATCGTGAAGGCGTGGGACGCCGGGTTCCGCGACCCCGACTGGGCCCGCCGTGACCCCGATCTCGCGCTGATCCACGGCGATCCCGAGTTCGAGCGCCTCTACCCCGCGAGCAGCGCGAGCGAGTGACCGGGGCCTGGAAGCGGCCCAAGTCCCGCTCAGAAGCGGAAGCGGACGCCGAAGCTGGGCAGCAGCGGGATCGACTGCGAGCGCTCGAGCACGATCGCCGGGCGGTCCGCGCCGGGCTGGTACGCGAGGCGAGGCTCCAGTTCGCCCGCGTTCTCGCGGTTCAGCGCGTTGATGACGTCGAGGTAGAACTGCCAGCGGCCCGCCTCGCCGCGCGGCTTCCACGAGACGCGCAGGTCGAGCCGCGAGAAGGCCGGCAGCCGCGCGGAGTTGAGGTTGGCGACGGTGCCGAGGTCCGTCGTCCACACCAGCCGGCCCGCCAGGTCGCGCATCGGCACCCGCTCGTCCGTGTCGCCGTCGCGGTCCTGGTCGGCGACGTCGGCCGCGTCTTCGACGCGCAGGCCCACGACCGGCGTGTAGGGGAAGCCCGAGGCCACGCGGAAGGTCGCGCCCACGTCCAGGTTGCGGGCCGGCTTCCAGTTGGCGACCAGGCTCAGCGAGTGGCGTCGGTCGTAGTCGAACGGCAGCGTGCGTCCCCACGCGTCGCGCTCCGCCTTGCCGAACGAGTAGGCGATCCAGCCGGACAGCCTCGCGTCGGCGGAGCCCCGGCGCGCGAGGTAGACGTCGGCGCCCCACGAGCGACCGCTGCCGTCCTGGGTCGGGCGGCTGGTGACGCGAGGCGCGGAAGGCAGCGAGGAGGCCAGCTCGATCGGGAAGTCGTAGCGGGCGAGCCGCGCCGTGACCTCGGCCGGGCTTTCGAGCTGGCCGACGAGCAGCTCGTCGAAGCGCTTGGCCCAGCCCTCGGCGCGGAACAGCCAGCCGCGGGCCACGTCCCACTCGAAGCCGAACACGCCCTGCAGCGAGCGCTCGAAGCCGAGCTCGCTGCCGTCCGCCCGCGTTCCTCCCGACAGGTCGAAGAGGTCGTCGGACTGGATCAGCTTCTCGTAGCCGGGGCTCTGGGTGTGCACGCCCGCGGCGCCGAGCAGGCGCAGCCGCGGGGTGAGCCGGGCGACCGCGGACAGCCGCGGCTCGATCGAGGCGCCCGCCAGGCTGCTCCACGAGGCGCGCAGGCCGCCGGTGACGCTGAGCTTCGGCGAGAGGTCGAAGCGGTCCTGGAACCAGGCGCCGCCGCGGGTCGCCGAGGCGCCGGAGTCGAGTTCGTCGGGCAGCCCCACGCCGCCGCGCACGCTGCTGCCCACCGCCTCGGTCGGGTTGCGGTCGCCGGAGCTCGCGAATGCGAGCACGGTATCGAGGCTGTGCACCTCAAGGCCCGCCTCCAGCAGGTGGCGGTCGCCTGCCTGCCACACGAACTCCTGGCGCAGCGACAGGTCGCGCACCGACAACTCGCGGTCGAACACGACGTCGGCGAAGCCGAAGCCCGAGTCGTCCGGCGCGTTGGAGCGTCGCACCTCGCTCTGGAAGCGGGCGTCGACGTCGAGCACCTCGGCGTTGCGGTAGTACGACAGCACCGTTCGCGAGGTGGCGCGCGGCGACAGCGTCCAGTCGAGCGTCGCGGACAGCAGCTCGTTGCGGGTCTCGCCCAGGAAGTCGCCCTGCTCGCCGGCGACGTCGCCCTCGAAGTCGGCGTCGGCGTCCTCGCGGCTGACCAGGCCGGAGAGGGTCAGCCGCGGCCCGGCCAGCGAGCCGAAGGTGGCGCGCGCCTGCAGGTCGGAGAATCCGGGCAGATCGGAGTCGGTGAAACGCTCGGCGACCACGTCGTAGTACGTGCGGCGGCCGGTGACCAGCCACGACCCGGCGCCGGTGCCGACCGGGCCCTCCAGGATCAGGTTCGCGTCCGTCAGCGACAGCGCGGACGAGCCGCGCAGCCCCGCGTCGCGGCGGCCGCCGCGGTTCTCGACGACGAGCAGCGACGACAGCCGGTCGCCGTAGCGCGCGGAGAAGGCACCCGCCGTCAGCTCGAAGCCGTCGACGATCTCGGGGTTGAAGGCTGCGACCAGGCCGAACAGGCGGTAGGGGTTGTGGATCTCGACGCCGTCCATCACCGTCAGGTTCTGGTCCGGACCACCGCCGCGGACCGCCAGACGCGAGCCGAACTCCTCGGCGCCGGCGATGCCGGGCAGCGTCTGCAGCACGCGGAACACGTTGTCGACGCCGCCCGCCACCTGCAGCACGGCGGCCGGCCTGACCGGGATCGCCGCCGGCCTCTCGGCCTCCGGCATCGCCTCCGCAACCACGTCGATTTCTTCGCTCAACCGCCCCTCGAGCAGCACGTCGACGCGGGCGCCGCCGGGGCCGGCGTTCACGTCCGCGGTGGCGACGAGGTAGCCCTCTGCCTCGACGATCAGCATCACGCTGCCCTGCGGCACCGACAGCCGGAAGCGGCCCGCGCCGTCCGTCGTCGTCAGCCGCGGGCCGGCGGACACCGTGGCGCCGGCGATCGCCTCGCCGGTGACGGCGTCGCGCACGGCGCCCGTCACCTCGGAGTACGGGCCCTGGGCGAAGGCGGCCAGCGGCAGCAGCGCCAGCAGGGCGGCGAGCAGGGCGGAGCGGGTCGGCGATTTCTTCATGGCGGGGAGAGTCTAGCCCGAAATCGACCGAATGAGTAGCTTTTGACCAGCTTTTGCGAAACGGTGGGTGTCAGGCCACCGCCACCACATGGTAGGTCTTCTTGCCCCGCCGCAGCACGACGAAGCCGCCGGGCAGCACGTCCGCGGAGCCCAGCACGCGATCGACGGCCTTCTCCGCGTGGCCGTTGACGGCGATCGAGCCCTGCTCCACCGCCTGCCGGGCGCGTCCCTTCGATGGCTCCAGGCCCGCAGCGGCCACGACCGCGACCAGTTGTGCCTGCGGCGTGCCGAGCGCCTCCCGCGCCAGGCTCGAGCGCGGGGCGTCGGCGAACGCGTCCTGCAGCTCGCCGGCGCTCAGCGTGCGCAGGTCAGCGCCCTCGAACAGCACCGCGCTCGCACGGCGAGCCGAGGCCGTCGCGCTCTCGCCGTGGACCAGCGTCGTCACCTCGGCGGCCAGCACCCGCTGCGCCTCGCGCCTGGCCGGCTCCCGCTCCACGGCCGCCGCCAGCTCCGCGATCCGCGCCAGCTCGAGGAACGTGAAGGAGTGGAGGTAGCGCACGACGTCCGCGTCGTCGGTGTTGAGCCAGAACTGGTAGAAGGCGAACGGCCGGGTCAGCGCGGCGTCGAGCCACACGTTGCCGGTCTCCGACTTGCCGAACTTGCTGCCGTCGCTCTTGGTGACGAGCGGCGCCGTCAGGCCCCACGCCGGCTTCTGGCGCAACCGGCGGATCAGGTCGACGCCGTCGACGATGTTGCCCCACTGGTCCGAGCCGCCCATCTGCAGCTCGCAGCCGTGGGCGTCGTGGAGGTGGACGAAGTCCCACGCCTGCAGCAGCGCGTAGCTGAACTCGGTGTAGCTGATGCCGTGGTCGCGGCCCTCGAGCCGCAGCTTCACCGCGTCGCGCGACACCATCTGGTTGACGGAGAAGTGCTTGCCGACGTCGCGCAGGAAGTCGAGCAGCCGGAACTCGCCGAGCCAGCTCGCGTTGTCGAGCATCAGCGCGGCGTTGCTGCCGGAGAAGTCGAGGAAGCGCTCGAGCTGGGCGCGGATGCCCGCCAGGTTGGCCGCGAGCTGGTCCTTCGACAGCATCGAGCGCTCGCTGGCCTTGAAGCTGGGGTCGCCGATCAGGCCGGTGCCGCCGCCGACCAGCGCGATCGGCCGGTGCCCGGCGCGCTGCAGGCGCACCAGGTTCAGGATCTGCAGCAGGCTCCCGACGTGGAGGCTGGCAGCGGTCGGGTCGAAGCCGATGTAGGCGGTGACCGGCCCCTGCGCCAGGCGCTGGGCGAGACCGGGCCAGCCGGCGTGCGACGGCTCGGCGATGCGGTGGACGAGGCCGCGGGCCTCGAGGTCCTTCAGCAGGTCGGCGCTCATGGAGCCCGAATCCTACAGCGCCGGGGGGCCGCGCGCCGGCTCGTCACGGGATCGCCATTCTTGTCAAAACCTATTCATATCCTTGACGTGTGCCTGGCCGGGTCGTAGCGTGTCGGGAGTCGGGCGCCGCGAGCGCCCGCATCGCCAACGCACTCAAGGAGAGACCATGAACTTCCGCAAGTCGTTCGCCGCCGCCGCCGTGGCCGCCGCGCTGGCCGTGCCCGCGCTCGCCCAGGGCCCGAAGGACATCGTCGACACGGCCGTCGCCGCCGGCAGCTTCAAGACGCTCGCCACCGCGCTGCAGGCCGCCGGCCTGGTCGAGACGCTCAAGGGGCCCGGGCCCTTCACCGTGTTCGCCCCGACCGACGAGGCGTTCGCCAAGATCCCGAAGGCCGACCTCGACGCGCTGCTGAAGGACAAGGCGAAGCTGACCGCCGTGCTCACCTACCACGTGGTGCCGGGCAAGGTGATGGCCGCCGACGTCGTCAAGCTGAAGGAGGCGAAGACGGTCCAGGGCGGCTCGCTGAAGATCGACACCACCTCGGGCGTCAAGGTCGACGGCGCCACGGTCGTGAAGACCGACGTCGCCGCCAGCAACGGCGTGATCCACGTGATCGACACCGTGGTGCTGCCGAAGAAGTAGTCCCCGCCGGCGCCCGGCTCCCGCGGCCGGGCGCCGCCACTCCGCCCGCCGGCGCGGGCCGCGTCTTGCTTGCTGCTCCAAGCAGAAATCGACGCGCGGGACGGCGGTGCTAGGCTCCCCGCCACTTTCGCGCTGCTTCCGGCGCGGAGCTTCCACAGGGGGACAAAGCGCATGCGTTCGCTTCGGTTGGTGTTCGCCGGTCTGGTCGTGGCCGTTCTCGGCCTGTCGGGCGCTGCGTACGCCCAGAAGGCGTCGAAGGTCACCGTCGTCAACAAGTCGGACTGGACCCTCGTCGAGTTCTACATGGCGCCGTCGGACAGCGACGACTGGGGCCCGGACCAGCTCAAGGACAACATCATCGAGCCGGGCGAGAACTTCACGCTGACCGGCATCCCGTGCAACACCTGGGACCTCAAGCTGGTCGACGAAGAAGAGGACGAGTGCATCGTCGAGGCGGTCGACCTCTGCAAGGACAACGCGACCTGGACGATCACGAACAAGATGCTCGCGGCCTGCGTCGAGGGCTAGTCGCGATCGTGAGCGCGCGCGGCGCCTGACGCCCGCGCGAGCCGGTTCCGGGGCGGCCGCGCGAGCGGTCGCCCTTCTTCTTTTCCGGGCGTAGGCTTGGGCGCCATGAAGCCACCCGACCTCGACGCCCTCCGCGCCCGCTTCCCCGCCCTGCGCCGCGTCCACGCCGGCCGCCCCGTCGCCTACTTCGACGGCCCCGGCGGCACCCAGGTGCCCGACGCCGTGATCGACGCGATCGCGCGCTACCTCGCCGAGCACAACGCCAACACCCACTGGGCCTACCCGACGAGCGTCGAGACCGACGCCATGCTCTCCGCGTCGCGGCAGGCCGCCGCCGACTTCGTGGGCGGCGCCGCCGACGAGATCGTCTTCGGCAACAACATGACGACGCTCACCTTCCACGTCGCCCGCGCCCTCGGCCGCGGCTTCGCGGCGGGCGACGAACTGGTCGTCACCGACCTCGACCACCACGCCAACGTCGACCCCTGGCTCGACCTCGCCCGCGAGCGCGGGCTGGTCGTGCGCCACGTAGCCTTCGACCCGGCCACCGCGCAGCTCGACTGGGGCGCGTTCGAGGCGGCGCTCTCCCCCCGCACGCGGCTGGTGGCGATGGGCGCGGCCTCGAACGCCTTCGGCACGGTCAACGACGTCGCCCGCGCGGCGCCGCTGGTCCACGCCCGCGGCGCGCTGCTCTACGTCGACGCCGTCCACTACGCCGCCCACGAGCGGGTCGACGTGGCCCGGCTCGGCGCCGACCTGCTGGCCTGCTCGTCGTACAAGTTCCACGGGCCGCACGCCGGCGTGCTGTGGGCGCGCCGCGAGCTGATCGAGCGGCTCGACGCCCCGAAGCTGCGGCCGGCGCCAGCGGACGCGCCGGAGCGGCTGGAGACCGGGACCCAGAACCACGAGGGCATCGCCGGCATCGGCGCCGCGATCGACTTCCTGGCGGCGATCGGCGGCCCCGGGCCGCGGCGCGAGGCGCTCGACCGCGCCTTCGCCTGGATGCACGGGCGCGCGCGCACACTGCTCGCCCGGCTGCACGGGGGGCTCTCGGCGCTGCCGAAGGTGAAGGTGCTGGGACCGCCGGTCGACGCGGCGCGCACGCCGACGATCGCGTTCGCCGTCGAAGGGCGCGAGGCCGAGGCCGTCGCCCGCCACCTCGCGGACCAGGCGGTGTTCGTCTCGCACGGCGACTTCTACGCGACGACGGCGGTGGCCCGGATGGGCTTCGGGGAAGGCGGCGTGGTGCGCGCGGGCTGCGCGCTGTACACGACCGAGGCGGAAATCGACCGGCTGGTCGCCGGCGTCGCGGAGATGTCGGCGAGCGGCGCGGCCGCGGCGGCAGGCGCCGCCCCGGCCGCAGGGCCGCGGGTCAGCCGGCCAGC
>JAMQGV010000045.1 GCA_025994075.1 Vicinamibacteria bacterium | reverse complement strand
CCGCGTCCCGCGCGCTCGGCCGCCGCGGCGTGGTGGCGGCGGCCGGCCGCCGCGGGACGCGGATCGCGCCGCGCCCGCCCGTCGCCGCCGCCGCGCCGGGCGCCCCGCGCACGGGCGACTCCGTGCCCGCGAGCCTGCTCGACCTCGCCTCGGGCAGCCCCGACCCCGCGCTGCTGCCGGAGCTCGGGCCGTTCCTCGCGAAGCTCGCGGGGCACCCGCGGCTCTACGGGGCGCCCGCGGTGCTGCCCGAGCTGGCGGCGCGCGCGGCGCCGCAACTGGCCGCCGACGGGGTGCCCGCGGAGTCGCTGACCGTGGTCGGCGGCGCGATGGACGGCGTCGAGCGCGCGCTGCTCGCCCACTGCCGCCCGGGCGATCGGGTGGCGGTCGAGGACCCCGGCTATCCCGGCGTGCTGGACCTGCTGGGCGCGCTGGGCCTGGTGCCCGAGCCGTTCGAGGTGGACGACGAGGGGCCGATGCCGGCTTCGCTCGCCGAAGCGCTGGAGCGCCGGCCCACCGCCTGCGTGCTGACGCCGCGGGCGCAGAACCCGACCGGGGCCGCGGTGACCGCCGGCCGCGCCCGCGAGCTGCGGCGGCTGCTCGCCCGCCACCCCGAGTGCCTGGCGATCGAGGACGATCACGCGGGCCCCGTCTGCGGCCGGGCACTGCACGCGGTCGCGCCGGCCGCGGCGCGCTGGGCCCACGTGCGCTCGCTGTCCAAGTCGCTCGGTCCCGACCTGCGCGTGGCGCTGCTGGCGGGCGACGCGACGACGGTCGCCCGCGTCGAGGGGCGTCGCGACCTCGGCACCGGCTGGGTCAGCCTGCTGCTCCAGGAACTGGCGGCCCGCCTGCTCGCCGACCGCGGGGTCGCCCGCCGGCTCGAGCGCGCCGCAGGCGAGTACGCGGCGCGGCGCGACGCGCTGGTGGCCGCGCTGGCGCGCCACGGGGTCGCCGCGCGCGGCGCCTCGGGTCTCAACGTCTGGGTCGCTTCCAGCGAGGAGGCAGGCCCGATCGCGGAACTCGCGGCCCGCGGCTGGGCCGTGCGCGCGGGCGAGCGCTACCGGTTGCGCTCGGCGCCGGGGCTGCGCGTCACCGTGAGCCGCCTGCCCGCGCCGGAGGCGCCCCGCTTCGCCGCGGCGCTGGCCGCGGCGCTGCGGCCCGCCCGCGGCCCGCGCGTGCCTTGACCCCTTCCGAGGCGGGGGCGTATCCTCGCGGCAAATCGACGTAAAGCCAGCACTTCTCCCATTTCGCGAAGAGGAGGCCCCGCACCCATGGCCACGCGCAGCGTCGCAGACGGCTCTTCCAAGGAGCTGTCCTACCGCAAGCGGCTGATCGAGATCGCCAACCAGCTCAACTCGGCCGCGAGCATCCAGGACATCCTGGTCGACATCAAGGACAAGATCCTCGACCTGGTCGACGCCGACCGGGTCACGATCTTCGCCCTCGACACCAAGAACCAGGAGCTGTTCTCGCTGTTCAAGGCGGGCCAGGAGGTCAAGGAGATCCGGGTCGCCAAGACCTTCGGCTCGATCGCGGGCTTCACGGCGCTGTCGCGCAAGACCGTCAACATCCGCAACGCCTACGACCCGTCGGAGCTGACCCGGCTGCACCCGAACCTCAAGTTCGACTCGCGCTGGGACAAGTCCTCGGGCTTCCGCACCACCCAGGTGCTGGCGACCCCGATCCTGTTCGAGAAGTACCTGCTGGGCGTGCTGCAGCTCATCAACAAGCGCGGCGGCCAGGGCTTCACCCCGAAGGACGAGGAGGCATCGGAGGAGCTGGCCAAGATCCTCGGCATCGCGTTCTACAACCAGCACCGTGCCGCCCGCTCGAACAAGCCATCGAAGTACGGCTACCTCGTCGACAAGGGCATGGTCTCCGAGAAGGACATCGAGGCCGCGATCACCAACGCCCGCGTCAACCAGGTCGATCCCGCCAAGATCCTGATGGAGGACCCGTTCAAGGTCCCGAAGGAGGAGATCGGCAAGGCGCTCTCGCAGTTCTACAACTGCGGCTTCTGGGACGGCACCGGCAAGGTGGTCCCCGACGACCTCAAGGCGCGGCTGACGCCCGAGTTCCTGAAGAAGAACTCGTGCGTGCCGATCGAGAAGCGGGAAGGCACGCTGTTCGTCGCGGTCGAGGACCCCTACGACCTGACCAGGCTGGACGCCATCAAGGCGATGAACCTGGCGCCCCGCCACGACTTCCTGGTCGCGCTGCGGATGGACATCATCGAGTGCATCCAGCAGACCTACAACGCCGGCGGCAGCGCGCCGGTCGCGGACGAGGCCGACCTCGGCCGCATCATCATGGACCTCGGCTCCGGCGAAGAGGACGAGGTCGACGGCGGCGAGGAGAAGAGCAACGAGCCGGAGATCGACGAGACCGACTCCGGCATCGTCAAGCTCGCCAACCAGATCATCATCGACGCCTACAACAAGAACGCCTCCGACATCCACATCGAGCCGTACGGCAAGCAGTCGCCGACCATCATCAGGCTGCGCGTGGACGGCGACTGCCAGAAGTACATCGAGGTGCCGGCGCCCCACCGCAACGCGCTGGTGCAGCGATTCAAGATCATGTCCAAGCTGGACATCGCCGAGAAGCGCAAGCCGCAGGACGGCAAGATCCGCTTCAAGGGCCCGATGGGCGTGATCGAGCTCCGCGTCGCCACCATCCCGACGTCCGGCAACAACGAAGACATCGTCATGCGCATCCTGGCAGCCTCCAAGCCGCTGCCGCTCGACAAGATGGGCTTCTCGGAGCGCAACCTGTCCGAGTTCAAGAAGATCCTCGAGAAGCCGTACGGCGTCTGCCTGGTCGTGGGGCCCACCGGCTCCGGCAAGACCACGACCCTGCACTCGGGCGTGGGCTACATCAACACGGTCGACATGAAGATCTGGACGGCCGAGGACCCGGTCGAAATCACGCAGGCCGGACTGCGCCAGGTCCAGGTCCACCCCAAGATCGGGTTCACGTTCGCGGTGGCGATGAAGGCCTTCCTGCGCGCCGACCCCGACGTCATCCTGGTCGGCGAGATGCGCGACCACGAGACCGCCGCGACCGGCATCGAGGCCTCTCTGACCGGCCACATGGTGCTCTCCACGCTGCACACCAACTCGGCACCGGAGACGATCACCCGCCTGCTCGACATGGAGATCGACCCGCTGAACTTCGCCGACGCGCTGCTCGGCATCCTCGCCCAGCGCCTGGTGCGTACGCTGTGCAAGGACTGCAAGGAGGAGTACAACCCGACCCAGGAGGAGATCGACGAGATGCGCGACGCCTACGGCCACGAGCTGTGGGACCAGCGCGTCAAGGTCCAGTGGTCGCCCGAGCTGCGGATGTTCCGGCCCAAGGGCTGCCCCAAGTGCAACAACGCCGGCTACAAGGGCCGCATGGGCATCCACGAGCTGCTGATCGCGACCGACAACATGAAGCGGATGATCCAGAAGCGCGAGACCGTCGAGAAGATGCGCGAGCAGGCCATCCGCGACGGGATGTCGACGCTGCTGCAGGACGGCCTGGAGAAGGTGCTCCAGGGCAAGTCGGACTTCAAGTCCGTGCGGGCGGTCTGCATCAAGTAGTCGAGCCGACGCGGGACGGGCTTTCGGGGGCGGCCGCGTGGCCGCCCCCTCTTCTTTCCCGTGGCATCATCCGCGAACCTTGAAGCTCCCCCTCGAAGCCGTGCTCGTGCTGGTCGCCTACGTCGTCGCGATCACCGCCTTCGGCACCTGGATGGGCCGCCGCGGGCGCTCGGTCCAGCAGTACTTCCTGGCCGGCCGCACGGTCCCGTGGTGGGCGATCACCGCCTGCATCGTCGCCACCGAGACCTCGACGCTGACCTTCATCGGCGCTCCCGGCATGGCGTACACGGGCAACTGGGGCTTCCTCCAGCTCGTCTTCGGGTACGTGATCGGCCGCCTGCTGGTCTCGCTGATCCTGATCCCGGCCTATTTCCGGGGCCAGCTGTTCACGTCCTACGAGCTGCTGCAGCGGCGCTTCGGCACCCCGGTGCGCACGACCTCCGCCGGCATCTTCCTCGCCTACCGCACGCTGGGCGACGGCATCCGACTCCACGCGGCAGCGCTCGTGCTCTCGGTGGCGGCGGGAGTGCCCGAGTGGTGGTGCATCGTCGGGCTCGGGGCCGCGATGATCCTCTACACCGAGGAGGGCGGCGTCGCCGCGACGATCTGGACCGACACGGTGCAGATGTTCGTCTACCTGGCCGGGGCGCTCGTCTGCCTGGTGGCCGTCGTCGTCGCGCTGCCCGTCAGCGTGCCCGAGGCGCTGGCCACGGCGCAGGCGGCCGGCAAGCTGCAGGTGTTCGACTTCGGCTTCGACCTGACCCGGCCCTTCACCTTCTGGGCCGGACTGCTCGGCGGCGTGTTCCTGACCCTCGCGACCCACGGCACCGACCACTATCTCGTGCAGCGGCTGCTGGTCGCCCGCTCGGAGCGCGAGGCCGCGCTCGGGCTGTCGCTCTCCGGCTTCGTCGTGGCCGTCCAGTTCGCGCTGTTCCTGCTGCTCGGAACGCTGTTCTGGAGCTTCTACGGCGGCCGCCCCTTCGGCCGCGGGGACGAGGTGCTGCCGACCTTCGTCTCCACGGAGCTGCCGGGGGTGTGGACCGGCTTCATCCTGGCCGCGATCGTCGCGGCGGCCCTGTCCCCGTCGCTCAACTCGATGGCGTCGACGACCGTGCGCGACTTCTACCTGCCGCTCGTCAACCCCGGCGCCAGCGAGGCCAGCCAGATGCGGGTGGCCCGCGTCTCCACGGTGCTCTGGGGCCTGCTGCAGATGGGCGTGGCCGTGCTCGCCCAGAACGTCGACTCGGCGCTCAGCGAGGGGCTGGCCGCGCTCGGCTACGCCTCGGGGCCGGTGGTGGGCGCGTTCCTGCTCGGCATCCTGACGACGAGCGCCACCAGCCGCGGCACGATGCTGGGCATGCTCGCCGGTCTGTTCGCCAGCCTGTTCGCGGCCAAGCTGGCGCCGGCGCTGCTCGGCTGGCCGGCGGTCGCCTGGACCTGGAACGTCGCGATCGGCACCGTCGCGACGCTGCTGGTGGGCGCGGCCACGAGCCGCGTCCTGCCCGAGCGCCGGGAGGCCTACTCGTAGATCAGGTGCTTCTTGCGCTCCGCGCGCCAGCCCGCGTGGGCGCCCTGGTCGGCGTCGAGGATCTCCTTCAGCGACCAGTCGAGGCGCAGCATCTCGCGCACGCGGCGGGTGCCGAGCAGCGCGTCGAGGCCGCGGCCCTGGCGCGTCCACTCGAACTCCGGCTGGCGCCGCAGGGCCTGGAGCAGGGCGACGCCGAGCTCCCACGGCCGGGCGGCCACCGGGTCCACGACCCGGATCGCGATCCCCGCGCTGTCCTGGTCCTTGTGCTTCGGCGACGGCGCGGCGGGCGAGGCCTTGGGCGTGAAGCGGGCCGGGCCCAGCGCGAAGCCCTGCACCGCCACCCCGGCCAGCACGTGCGGCACGCGCAGCCAGGGCGCGCCGATCGTCAGGAACGGGGCGTCCGTGCCGCGCCCCTCGGAGACGTTGGTCGCCTCCAGCAGGCACGTGCCCGGGTAGGCGATGGCCGCATCGGCCGAGCGCAGGTTCGGCGACGGAGGCACCCACTCGCGGCCCGTGTCGTGCCACGTCATCGAACGCCGCCAGCCCCTCATCTCGACCACGTCGACCCGGGCCTTGCGTGGCAGCGAGTCGTTGTACAGGCGCACCATCTCGCCCAGCGTGAGGCCGTGGACCAGCGGACCCGGCGTGGTGTTGACCAGCGTCCGCGGCATCACCGACGAGGGCTCGGCCAGTGGGCCCTCGATCCGCTCGCCGCCCAGCGGATTGGGGCGGTCGAGCACGACGATGCGCACCCCGGCCTGGGCCGCCGCCTCAACCGCGAGCAGCGCCGTCGACGCGTAGGTGTAGAACCGCACGCCGGCGTCCTGCAGGTCGATCACCAGCGTGTCGACGCCCTCGAAATCGCCCGCCTCGGGCTGCGTCTTCTCCCCGTAGAGGCTGACGACGGGCAGCCCCCACTCCTGGTCGCGCCCGCTCTCGATCTGCACGCCGGCGGCGGCCGTGCCGCGAGCCCCGTGCTCGGGCGCGAACAGCCGCACGACCTCCAGCCCCTCGACCCCGCGCAGCACCTCGACGGCGTGGCGGCCGGCCGCCGTCACGGAGGCGCCGTGGGCGAGCAGCGCGACCTTGCGGCCCTTGAGCACGCCGCCGCTCTCCGCCTCGATCCGCTCCAGGCCGACCTGGACCATCGGCGGGGCCTGGGCCTCCTGAAGCGGGGCTGCGGCGAGCAGCACGCCGAGCAGCAGGGCGTTCATCGGGGGACCTCCTTGGCATCCGGTTCGAGTGCGCGCACGACCGCGTCGGCCGCGGCCTGGCGCACCTGGCGGATCTTGTTGTTCTCGCGGGTCGGGTGGACCCGGTTGCTGAGCAGGATCAGGAACAGCCGCCGCTCCGGGTCGATCCAGAGCGACGTGCCGGTGAAGCCGGTGTGACCGAACGAGCTCGCCGAGAACAGCGAGCCGGCCGACGAGTTCGCCGACGGAGTGTCCCAGCCCAGCGCGCGGCTGGACCCGGGCACGTCGGCGCGGCGGGTGAAGGCGGCCACGACCTCCGGCGAGACGATGCGGCGGTGCTCGAGCACGCCGCCGTTGAGGAGCATCTGCGCGAAGCGCGCCAGGTCGCGGGCCGTGCCGAACAGCCCGGCGTGCGGCGCGACGCCGCCCAGGGCGAAGGCGTTCTCGTCGTGGACCTCACCCCGCACGATGCGCCCGCGCCACGGGTCCTGCTCGGTCGGCGCGATCCTCGGCAGCAGCCCGGGGCCCGGGCGGTAGCGGGTGTCGTTCATGCCCAGCGGCTCGAAGACGCGGCGCCCGACGAACGACTCCAGCGGCTCGCCGGCGACGCGCTCGAGCACCTCGCCGAGCAGCAGCACGCCGAGGTCGCTGTAGACCGACTTGCTGCCGGGCTCGTAGACGAGTTCGGAGGCCACGATGCGGTCCAGGTACGCCTGCTTCGAGTCGAGCTCCTTGTAGAGCGGCGCCCACCAGTCGATGCCCGAGGAGTGGGTCAACAGGTGGCGCACCGTCACCCGGTCCCGGGCGCCCCCGCTGAAGCGCGGGACGAAGGCGGCGACCGGCTTGTCCAGGTCGAGCCTGCCCTCGTCGACCAGGATCATCGCCATCGTCGTGGTGGCGATCACCTTGGTCAGGCTGGCGAGGTCGTAGATCGTGTCGACCCGGGTCGACGCCGACAGCCACCCGTACTCGAGCTTGCCGTGGGCCTTCAGGTGCACGAGCGCGCCGTCGCGGCCGACCGCGACGACCGCACCGGGGAACGCGCCGTCGTCCACCGCCCGCTCGATCACCTCGTCCAGCCCGCGCAGCGCCCCGGCGAAGCCGGCCTCCTCGGGGCGCGCCTCGCGCAGCGTCATCTCGTGCCTCGGCAGTTCCAGGCCATGGCCGTAAGGATAGAGTCCCGGCAGCGTCACCGGCAGCTTGCCCCGGGCGGGCACCTCGCCGAACAGCAGCCGCATCGCCGCCCGCTGGCTCGCCTCGGCGCCCCCGTACGCGATCACGTACGCTCGCGCCTCGGGGACCTGCCGCAGCAGGTACGGGCTGCCGTAGGACACGAGCACGAGCGGGGCGCCGCCGCCGGAGAGGGCGCGAAGCAGGCGCGCGTGGCTCTCAGACATGTCGGCCGTGCCCTTGGAACCGGTCACCCGCACGAAGCAGGACGCGACGACGTGGGTCCACTCCCCCGCCCGCGCCGAAAGCCGCGCGATCGTCGCGTCCGACACCTCGGGGCCCAGGCTCAGGTTCTCGACCCGCACGTCGCGCGACGCGAACTCCGCCTCCGGGATGCCCTGGACGAAGTCGTTGCGGGCGTCGCTCGCGAGCACGAGGTGCAGCACCTTCAGCGGGGTCTCGGCCTTCAGCGGCAGCAGGCCGCCGTCGTTCTTCACCAGCGTGATCGAGCGCTCGGCGATCTCCGCGTTGCGCGCGACGTCCTCGGGCCGCATCACGTCGCGCGGCAGCAGCGCCGGGTCGACCTTCCGCGACCGGTGCAGGCCCAGCCGCTCCTTGACGGCCAGGATGCGCCGGACCGAGGCGTCGATCCGGGCCTCGTCGAGCTGGCCCTCGCGCACGGCACGCACGAGCGCCTGGATCGCCACCTCGGGCTCGGGAGGCAGCAGGATGAAATCGACGCCCGCACCCACCGCCTTGACCGCCGCCTCCCCCGTCCACGCCGCGCGCACGCCGTGCATCTCCATCGCGTCGGTGACGATCAGGCCCTGGAAGCCGAGGTCCTTGCGCAGCAGGTCGTGGGCGATCAGCGGCGAGAGCGTCGCCGGGCCGCCCGAGGGATCGAGCGCCGGTACCGCGATGTGGCCGAGCATCACGGAGTCGGCCCCCGCCTCGAGCGCCGCGCGGAACGGCTTGAGTTCGACCGCGTCCAGCCGCGCGCGATCGGCGGCGATGGTGGCGAGCGCCAGGTGGCTGTCGACCGCCGTGTCGCCGTGGCCCGGGAAGTGCTTGGCGGTGGTCAGCAGGCCGCCGTCGTGGGCTCCGCGCAGGAACGCCCCGACCATCGTGGCCACCAGCTCCGGGTCCTCGCCGAACGAGCGGATGTTGATCACCGGGTTGGCCGGGTTGTTGTTGACGTCGGCGACGGGGGCGAAGCCCCAGTGGATGCCGACGGCGCGGGCCTCGCGGGCCGTCACCTCCCCGGCGAAGCGGGCGGCCTCCGGATCGCGGGTGGCGCCGAGCGCCATCGCGTAAGGAATCGGCACCGCGCCGCGCCGCACGCGGAAGGCGAGGCCGCGCTCGAGGTCGGCCGAGATCAGCAGCGGGATCTCGGCCACGCCCTGCAGTCGCTCGATCAGGCCCGGCAGCGTGCCGAGCTCCGACTCGAAGACGACCACGCTGCCCACCCCGAGGTCGCGGACCTGGGCGAGCAGCTTCTCGGCGTCCGCGGCGCGCGGGTGGCGCGGCAGGCCGAAGGCGCGCACGCCGATCATCTGCGCGGCCTTGCGCTCGAGGCTGAGGCCGCGCAGCGTGCGCTCGGCCCAGCCGCTGCCGGAGGGCGTGGGCCGCGCGGTGGGGGCCTGCGCCGAAGGCGGTGCGCCCGGCGCGCCCGGGTGGCGGCACGACGCGACCAGCGCGCCGAGAAGGACGAGGAGGGCGGCCCGCCTCACCGCGCCGCGTGGCCCGCGGCGCCGCCTCCCGCGGTGCGGGCCCCGAACGAGGCCGCCCGCAGGGCGCGCGCTTCCGCCCCGCCGATCGACTCGTGGGAGAACAGCACGACCCCGTGAGCGCCGGAGGCGCGCGCGGCCTCGATCTTCTCGATGGTGCTCTCGACCGGGATGCGCCAGGCGCCGACGCCGGCCCACACCCGGCCGCCGGTGCGAGCCACGGCGTGGCGCACCTGGCCCTCGAAGATGCGCGTCTCCGGAGCGTAGGCCATCGGACACACCGCGTCGAGCGCGCCCGAGCGCGCCCACGCGGGCCAGTCCTGGAACTTGTGGTTGCGGGCCATCGCCTCGTCTGCGACCACGGCGGCCGACACCGGCAGGCCCGGGACCGCGGCCCGCGCGGTGCCGGCGAGCCGCTCGACCAGCCGCGTCAGCAGGCCGCGGCGGTGCTCGGCGAAGGCGCCCGGCGAGGCCGCCGGGCCGGCGAACAGGTCGCGCTCGCCGCGGCTGCGGCGGAAGCTCTCGAGCATCTCGGGCGACCAGTCGTAGTGGGCGTCAGGGTAGCGGATGAAGTCGAGGTGCAGCCCCGCGAGAGCGTAGCGCGCGAGCAGCTCGCGCACCACGGCCTCGAGATGCTCGTGGACGCCGGCCGCCGCGGGGGTCAGGAACAGGCCCTCCGCCTCGTTGCCGCCGCGCGCGGCTCGCACGAGGCGCAGCCGCTCGCGACCGTGCGCGCCGAGCGCCTGCTGCGCCACCGCCTTCGGCACCATCGCCCACTCGGGGTGGCGCTCGAGCACGTGGCCCGCGGGCAACGCGCCCGGGTAGTTCGCGGCCAGCAGCGCGTTGATCCAGGCGTGGACCTGGAGGCCCCGGGCCGCCGCGGCGTCGATCAGGTGCGCCAGCGGGTCGAAGCGGGCGGGAGCCGCCTCCAGCAGCGGCGAGCGTGGGGCGAGATCGGACGCGTAGAAGGCGTCGCCGCGGCCGCGAACCTGCGCGAAGACGGCGTTGAGACCCGCCGCCGCCGCGTGCTCGACCGCCGCGTCGATCGCCTGCCTCGAGGTCAGCCCCGTCCGCACCAGCCAGACACCGCGCAACTCGCCCGCCACGGCGGCCCGTGCGGGCCACGCCGGGAGCGCCAGAGCAGCGCCCGCCAGGGACAGGAAGCTCCTGCGCTTCATCGAGTTGGCGATGCTATCACGCGCGAGAGCCGGGCCGGCTTCAGGCCACGGGACGGGCCGTCACGTCGTCGCCTTCGCGGGCGCCGAGCTCGCCGAGGCTGCCCTTCGGCACGTGCACGTCGCGGAACAGGCCTGCGCGGAAGCTGGCGGGCAGTTCGAGCGTCCGGCCCGACGGCGTGCGCAGTTCCACCCGGTGCACGCCCTGCGAGAAGCGCGGCACCCGCATCCACTCCTGCTCGAGGCGCTCGTCGAAGACCAGGCCGTCCTTGCCCTCGAGCTTGACGCGCACCGACTTTCCGAGTTCCACCCGCTCGATCCAGCCGCCGTCGGCCAGCTCGAACAGCGTGCGCTGGACCTCGGCCCGCGGCTGCTTCGCGTGCTCGATCAGGTCGCGGATGTCGCGGGTGCCGTCGAGCAGCCGCACGAGCCGCCACTGCGCGGGGCCGAGCGTCACGCGGGCGTCGTCGGCCGCCGGTCCCGGCGACAGCGCGAACACGACGCGGTCGCTGGGCAGCAGTTCCTTCATCCGGAGCAGCGTCGGGCCCGAGCGCTGCCCCTCCTCGATCAGCGCCTCGAGCGGCTGCCTGACGTTGGGGGGCACGGCCCGCTCCTCGGGCACGAACGTGAGCTGGCCCTCCTTCCAGCCGAACAAGGACATCACCGCGTCGTCACCGGCGAGCTTGCCTGCCATCGCGTGGACGACGGCGCCGCGCTGGAACCGGACCAGGGCCTGGCGGCCGGCGGCGCTGACGGTCAGCAGGCCGCTCTTGCGCCCCGCGGCGAACAGCCGCAGGACGTCGGCCAGCTTCACGTCCTGGAGGGTACCGATCTGGGACATCCGCTTTCCCCCGCTCGGGATGGAGTGCCCGGAGGATAGCACCTGCGGTGCTAGCATCACGCGATGCGCATGCTGCGCGACCTCGCGCTCGCGATCCTGCTGCTGGCACCGCTGACGGCGTCCGCCGACGCCGCCGACGAGTTGCTGGCCCGCGTCGAGCGCCGCCACGCCGCGGTCCGCGACCTCGAGGCGCGCTTCACCCAGAGCTGGCGCTCCGGGGCCCTGGGCCGCGAGCGGGTCGAGAGCGGCGTGCTGCGCATCAAGCGCCCGGGCCGCATGCGCTGGGATTACGAGAAGCCGGAGCAGAAGCTGTTCCTCAGCGACGGCAAGGCCTGGTACTTCTACGTGCCGGCCGAGCGCCAGGTCGTCGTGCGCGAGCAGGCCGGCGACCGCCGCGCTCCCGCGCTGCTGCTGGCGGGCGGGTCGATCGCCGCCCAGTTCGCGCCGGCGCTCGAGGCCGACGCGGCCGGTCGGCCGCGGCTGCGGCTGCGGCCTCGAGCTCCCGACCCCGAGCTCGACCGCGTCTACGTGGACCTCGACGGCAGCGACCGCATCACGGGCCTCGAGGTGCACGACGCGCAGGGCAACGTCTCCCGCTTCCGCTTCGAGGCCCTGCGCGAGAACCGCGGCCTCGCCGACGAGCTGTTCCGCTTCACGGTGCCGAAAGGCGTCGAGGTGATCGCCGGATGAGCCCTGCCCGCCGCCGCCTGCGCACGCGAATGCTGCTGGCCCTCCTCGGCCCCGCCCTGCTCGCCGCGTGCACGACCTCGGCGGCCTTTCGCGCCGGCGAGCGCGCCGAGCGCTCGCGCGACTGGGACCGCGCGGTGCTCGAGTACTCCCGCGCGCTCCAGGAGCGGCCCAGCGACGTGCGCGCCCGCGAGCGGCTGACGGCGGCGCGGATCCGCGCCTCGGAAGAACACGCGCGGGCGGCCCGTGCGCTCGCGGCTCGCGGCCGCACCCGCGAGGCGCTCGAGGAGTTCCGACTGGCGGTCGACCTCAACCCCGATGCGCCCGGGCTGGCCGACGAGGCACGCGCGCTCGAGCGCCGCGGCCAGGGCCAGCCGCGACCGGCGGCCTGGGCCGAGGCGCGCGAGGCGGCCCGCGAGCGCACGCTGCCCGGGCTCGCGGTGCCCGCCGACCTCGGGCCGCTGGGGCTCGACTTCCGCAACGCGAGCCTGCGCGAGGCCTACCTGGCGCTGGGCCGCGCCGCGGGCATCAACGTCGTGTTCGACCCCGGGTTCCAGGACCAGGTGGTCTCGCTGGACCTGCGCGACGTGCCTTTCGAGCAGGCGCTGCAGGCGCTGGCGCGGGTGGGCCGCACCTTCCACCGCGTGGTCGACGCGAAGGTCGTGCTGGTGCTGCCCGACACGCCGGCCAAGCAGCGCGAGCACGAGCAGCAGTTCGTGCGCACGTTCTTCCTCTCCAACGCGGAGCTGAAGGAAGCGGTCGACCTGCTGCGGATCGTGCTCGGCGCGAGACGGGTGGCGCCGCTGCCCGGGCAGAACGCGCTGACGATGAACGACACGCCGGACAAGATCGCGGCGGCGGAGCGGATCCTGGCCGCGATCGACAAGCCTCGCTCGGAGGTGGTGATCGAGGTCGAGATCCTCGAGGTCAACCGCACACGGTTGCGCGACTACGGCATCGAGCTGACCTCCATCGACGGCGAAGGCAACCCGATCGGCGTGGCCGGCGCGATCTTCCCCGACCCCACCAACACCAGCGCCGAGCGCAACCCGTACCGCCGCGACAACCTGGTGGTGACGGCGCTGCCCGGCGTCATCTACCGCCTGCTCAAGACGGACGCCGACACCCGGGTCCTGGCGAACCCCCAGCTCCGCGCCAGCGAGGGCCAGACCGCGCAGGCCCGCTTCGGCGAGCAGGTGCCGATCCCGGTCACCACCTTCGCGCCCTTCGCACAGGGCGGCGTCTCGCAGCAGGCGATCACGTCGTTCGAGTACAAGAACGTCGGCGTCAACATCGACATCACGCCGCGCGTGCACCACGAGGGCGACGTCTCGCTCGGCCTCAAGCTCGACATCTCGTCGGTCGGGCCGACGGGCTACCAGGGCCTGCCCACCTTCAACTCGCGCACGGTCAACAGCACGCTGCGGCTGAAGGAGGGCGAGACCAACGTCCTGGCCGGCCTGATCTCCGAGACCGAGCGGGCCTCCATCCGCGGCGTGCCGGGGCTGTCGGACCTGCCGCTGATCGGCCGCCTGTTCGGGCGCAACCTCGAGGAGGCCAGCCAGACCGACATCGTGATGACGCTGACGCCCCACGTGGTCTCGCGCCCGGAGCTGACGGCCGACGACCTGAAGAGCTTCGAGGTCGGCGGCGAGCCCTCCCCCACCCTCTTCGAGGTGCCCACGCTGCCGAGCACGGCCCCGGCCCCGCGCACGCCGGAGCCGCTCAAGATCGAGCCGATCCGCCCGCCGCAGGCCCAGCCGTCGCCGACGCCGCAACCGTAGAGCGACCGTCGCTCAGTCGAAGCAGAGGGTCAGCAGGGAGAAGTCGTCGTCGAGGCCCTCGCCCCGCTCGGCACGCACGCGGTCGTACACCAGGCGCGTCGCTCCGGGGCCGGGCGGCGTCGCCCGCAGCAGCGCCTCGAGCTGCTCCTCGTCCATCTCCGTGCCGTCCGGCCGGCGCACCTCGAAGGCGCCGTCCGAGAAGACGTGCAGCACGGCGCCGGGCGGGACCGTGCAGCGCGCCTCGCGGTAGCTGGCATCGGCATCGAACCCGATCACCATGCCCGGCGTGCGCAACTCGTGGCGGGCCTCGCCGCCGAAGAGCAGCGCGGCCGGGTGGCCGGCGCTGGCGTAGCGCAGCTCCCGCGTCGAGGGCGTGTACACGCCGTACCAGGCGGTGAAGTACATCTGGTTGTGGCGCTCCATGGGGTAGTCGTCGTTCAGCGTCTTCAGCACCGCCGCCGGATCGAACAGATCCGTGCCCCCGAGGTTGCCGCCGTTCAGGGTGTTCATCAGCGAGGCGGCCAGCAGGGCCGCGCCCACCCCGTGCCCGGAGACGTCGAACAGGTACACCACCAGCTTGTCCGGCTGCAGGAACACCGTGCCGAACCCGTCGCCGCCCAGGCGCGTCGAGGACACGAAGGTCCAGTCGCTGCGGATCGCGCCTTTCATCGGCGCCGGCAGCACCGAGCGCACGTAGTTGGCCGCCTCCGCCAGCTCGGCAGCCAGCTCGGCCTGGCTCTCGGCCAGCGCCCGGAACGCGGCGCGCTCGCGGTCGCGCAACGCCTTCTTCTCGAGGCAGGCGCCGACCCGCGCCCTCAGCAGCACCGGGTTGAAGGGCTTGTGCAGGTAGTCGGCGGCGCCCGCCGCGATGGCCTTGACGATCAGCTCGATGTCGGTGGCCGCCGAGATCATGATCACCGGGATCTCGCGCCACTGCTCCGAGGCCTTCATCGCCTCCAGCACGCCGAAGCCGTCGAGGCGCGGCATCATCAGGTCGAGCAGGACCAGGTCGACGGGCTCGGCAGCCAGCCGCTCGAGGGCCTCGACGCCGTCGGCCGCGGAGCAGGTCGTGTGCCCCTGGCGGGCCAGGCGCCGCAGCAGGAGGTCGCGGTTGGGCTCCAGGTCGTCGACGACCAGGATGTGGCCGTGGGGCCCGGCGGCCGGGTCCTTGGTGGCGGTCACGCCGGTCAGGCGGAGAGTTCCCGGACGCCGTCCGCACGGCTCGCGACGATGTGCAGCACGGTGTCGAAGCCGGCGATGTCGAACACCTTGCGGATCGCCGGCCGCAGCTCGGCGACCGCCAGCCGGCCGCCGGCGGCCTTCATCCGCTTGGCGGCCAGCATCAGCACGCGCAGCCCGATGCTGCTGACGTACTCGAGCCCCGCGAGGTCCAGCAGCATGCGCCGGGCCCCGCCGTCGATCAGGCCCAGGATCCGCTCCTCGACGCCCTTCGAGGTGACGCCGTCGAGGCGCCCCGCGAGCGAGAGCGTCAGCACCTCGCCGTCCTTCTGCTCGACCATCTCCATCGTTCGTTCCTCAGCCGATCCTGCGACGCAGGGCCAGCACGTTGCGTCCACCCTCGTGGCGGTACGCGACCTCGTCCATCAGCGTGCGTACCAGCTTGACGCCCAGCCCGCCGATCGATCGCTGCTCGAGCGGGCCGTCGGTCGACGGGTCGCCGACCTGGAGCGGGTCGAACGCGCGTCCGTTGTCGGAGACCTGCCCCCGCAGCTCCCCGTCCACCACGTCGAGCTCGATCCAGGTGCGCAGCCCGCCCGGGTCGCGACCGTCCCCGGCCCCGTGGTCGTTGACGTTCTGCACGATCTCCTCGAGCACCAGGTTGACCTCGCCCACCAGGTCCGGGGAGAGCTGGTGCCGCAGGCCGAAGTCCTCGAGCGCGATGGCGAGCCGGTCGAGCTCGTTGACGTCGTTGACGAGCTCCAGTCGGAGAGCAGGCATGGGCGGCGACCTTTCAGGCGACCTGGCGCTTGACGAGGTCCTGGAACATGCCGGGCACCGCCACCAGTTCCTGGTAGCTGCCCTGCTGCACGATCCGCCCCCCGGCCAGCACGTAGATGCGGTGCGCGCCCATGATGGTACTCAGCCGGTGCGCCACCGCAATGCGGGTCGCCTGCAGCTCCATCAGGCTCTGCGAGACGATCGCCTGGGTGCGGTTGTCGAGCGCGCTGGTGGCCTCGTCGAAGAAGAGGATGCGCGGCCTGGCGACGATCGCTCGCGCGATGATCAGCCGCTGGCGCTGGCCGCCGGAGAGGGTGCCGCCGCCCTGCTGCAACACGGTGTTCATGCCCATCGGCATGCCCTTGACGTCCTCGTCGAGACCGGCCATGCGGGCCGCTTCCCAGGCGTCGTCGAGGGTCAGCGGCAGCGAGCCGACGATGTTGGCGAACACCGAGCCGGAGCGGATCGTCGCGTTCTGCGAGACGACGCCGATCTTGCGGCGCAGCTTCTGGACGTCGAGCAACTGGAGGTCGCGGCCGTCGTAGTAGACGGAGCCCGTCTCCGGCACGTCGAGCCCGAGCAGCATGCGCAGCAGCGTGGACTTGCCCGAGCCCGAGGGCCCCACCAGCGCGACGTATTCGCCCGGCTCGATGCGCAGGCTGACGTCGTTGAGGATCGTGGGGCCGTCCTGCTGGTAGCGGAAGGTGACGTGGCTGACCTCGATCAGGCCGCTGACCTCTCCGGGGTCGGCCTTGCTGAGGTCGACCTCGGGCCGCGTTTCCAGGATCGGCCGCGCCCGCTCCCACAGCGGGACCACGTTCAGAGCGGACATCGCCGTCATTCCGGTCTGCAGCGACTGCAGCAGGAAGCTGGCGAAGGCCGAGTTGAAGGCGACGAACTCGCCGGGGCTGATCGGGGAAGGCTGGCCGGCCTCGAACGCCTCCTTCTGGAGCCACAGCACGGCGTAGAAGATCGCCATCGAGCTGACGATCGGGAACGCCGCGTTGAACACCTCGAGCAGGTTCTCGATGGTTCCGGTGCGGTAGGCGAGCCGCTTCTGGTGGGTGAACTGGGCGGCCCAGCGCGAGAAAGCCCGGCTCTCGGCCCCGGTCACCCGCAGCTTGGCGATCCCGGCGAGGAGCTGCAGCACCAGGCCCGAGATGCGCCCCTCGACCTCGACCACCTGGCGCTGGATGCTGACCTTGAAGTAGCCGAGGGTGAGCGTGACGGACAGCGCGAGCAGCACGAGGCCCACGCCGAACAGCGCCAGCTTCCACGAGTAGTAGAAGAGCAGCGCGAAGGTGAACGACGAGAAGACGCTGGTCATCAGCGTCGTGATCGTGACCCCGGACAACAGGCGCCGCATCTGGTCGATGCCGAGCGCGCGCATCGCGAGGTCGCCGGAGGAGAACTGGCGGAAGAACCCGGAGGGCAGCGTCAGCAGGCGGTCCCACACCGCCGGCTGCAGCGCCGTCGTCATCTTGGCTTCGATGCGCAGCAGCGCCAGCGCCTTGACCACCTCGAACAGGGCGGTGACGACGGCGACGGTGGCGAGGATCAGCGCCATCTGCACGAGGCGCGAGCGGGCGGCCTCCGGGATCACGTCCTGGACGACGACGCCCATGAAGTACGGCGTGAGCATGCCGAGGATGCCGGCACCGGCGCCGACCAGCAGCGGCAGCTTCAGGTCCTGCCGGCAGGTGGACACCGCGAACGCGAGCAGGTCGCGGGGGGTCAGCGCGTGGTCGGGCAGCGAGCGGTAGAACATCACCGCCTGGCCTTCCAGGGACGCCGCCACGTCCTCGTCGACCGGCGTGCGCCGGCCCGAGGCCGGGTCGTGCACTTCGTAGGAGAACGGCGATGTGGGCAGGATGGCGACCGGGCGCTTGCCTTCTTCGGTGCGTCCGAGGAAGGGGCCACCGTCGACCTTCCACCACTCGCCCTTCAGCGTCACCACCCGGCTGCGGATGCGCGAGGTGCGCACGATCTCGTCGAGCGGCTGGCGGCTGGCGACCGCCTCGTCGCCGCGCGCCTTGGGCGGCGCCTTGATCTCGATGTCCATCGCGCGGCCGACCAGCGTCGCGGCCGCCAGCAGCGCGTCGTCCTTGTCGACGACCGGGGCCGGGCGCGGCACCTCGGTCAGCACCGACTGGATGTCGGCCAGGCTCTTCTCGCGGCCCGCCCGGTCGCGCTCGGCCTTCTCGCGCAGCCGGTTCAGCTCGTCGACCGTCTGCAGGCGCGAGTTGAAGAACTCGCAGCGGAACACCGCGTCGGTCAGCGCGCGCAGGCCGTCGGCAGCCCGGCCGCTCTGGAGCGCTGCGGCGGTGTCGACCGCGGCCAGCTTCACCTCCTGGACCGACTGCAGCCACGCCTCGTGGGCCAGCGGGAAGACGAAGCCCGACCCCACCGCCTCCGGGATCTCCTCCATGCCGATGAACAACGAAGGCGACGCGGCTCCTCCCGCGTGTTCCACCCACAGCACTCCGCGTCGGGTCTTGACCCGCTGCCCCGCCTTCGCCGCGGCGCTCTCGCCGGGCTGGATCTGGACGTCGGCGCGCGGCTTGGGCACGACCGTGCGCGCCGCCCCGATCGACAGCCCGGTGACCCAGCGTTCGAGCGCCGGCGCGACGGCTGCCGCCAGCGCGGCGTCGCCTTTCGCACGTTCGGCGACGAGGGCCAGCGGCGCCCTGCGGACCCGGCTGCCGGCGACGCCCACGGCGAGCAGGCCCAGGCCCTGGCCCTGCTCCACCGGGTCGAGCCCCAGCAGCAGGTCGCCTTCGGGGGCGGAGAAGAAGTGGCGACGGCTGCCGAACGGCTGCCCCTCCTTGACGCCGACCGAGAACACCTCGACGTGGCCGCGGCTGACGTGCCACACGGCCGCGGGGTCGGCGAGCAGCAGCGGCGCGTTGCCGCTGACCTCGATCTCTTCCCCGTGCGCCTCCAGCAGGTTGCGGAGCGGATCCATCTCGCTACTCCTCGATCAGCTTGGCGTAGGCTCCGCCTTCCGCCTTGAGGCTCTCGTGGGTGCCGCGCTCGACGACCCGGCCGCGGTACATGACGACGATCTCGTCGGCGTCGCGGATCGTGGACAGCCGGTGGGCCACGATCAGGCAGGTGCAGCCGCGCCGCCGCAGGTTGTCGTCGATGATCTTCTCGGTGGCCGCGTCGAGGGCGGAGGTCGCCTCGTCGAGCACCATGATGCTCGGGTTCCAGACCAGGGCCCGCGCGATCTCCATGCGCTGGCGCTGGCCGCCCGAGAAGTTGGCGCCGCCTTCGGCGACCGGGCTCTTGTAGCCGTCCGTGCGCTGCACGAGGTCGTCGTGGATGGCGGCGTCGCGGGCCGCCTGCACCGCGTCGATGTCGGAGACGGTCTCGTCCCACAGCGCGAGGTTGTCGCGGATCGAGCCGCCGAACATGGTGATGTCCTGGTCGACCAGGCCGATCGAGTTGGTCAGCACCGCGCGCGGGATCTCGCTGCGCTTCTTGCCGTCGAACAGGATCTCCCCCGACCACGGCTCGTAAAGCCCCGACACCAGCTTGGCGACCGTCGACTTGCCGCTGCCCGAGCCGCCGACCAGCGCCACCCGCTGACCGGGCCTGATGCTCAGGGAGAAGTCCTCGATCAGCGGCTTCTCCAGCCGGCTGTACCCGAAGGTGACGCCCTTCAGCTCGACGTGGCCCTCCAGCTTGACGATCTCGTCGGCGGCCTGGTCCTCGCGCTCCGTGGCCTCGACCTGCGGGTCGCGCTTGTACATCAGCACGTCGTCGAGGCGATTGACGTCGCCCTGCATCTCCTGGAGCTGGCTGCCGAGGTTGACGAGCCGCGTGATCGGCTCCATGAAGCTGGCCATCAGGGTCTGGAAGGCGACGAGCTGGCCGACGCTGAGGTGGCCCTCCATCACGCGCAGGCCGCCGACGGCGATCAGCGCCACGTTGTTGAGGCCGACCAGGAACGGCGGCACCGCGTTGAGCCACGACGTGTAGACGCCCAGCTTCTGCTCGGCGTTCATCGCCTTCGCGTAGACGCCCGACCACTCGGAGAAGAACTCCGACTCGGTGCCGGTGGACTTGAGCGTCTCCATCATCTGGATGCCGCCCATCGCGACGCCCATCACCTGGCCGCGGGCCCGCAGCAGCTTCTGGTTCTCGTCGATGCGCTTGCGCGAGACCCAGCGCAAGGCCACGATGTTGAACGCCGCGAAGCAGACGCCCAGCGTGGTCAGCACCACGTCGTAGGCGAACATCACGGCGGCGTAGAAGACCAGGGTGCAGACGCTGATCGCGTTCAGCGCGAGCTGGCCCGAGAGCAGGTCGGCGACCTTGTCGTTGATCTGGACGCGGGTCGCCAGCTCGCCCGGGAACCGCTGGTTGAAGAAGTCGATCGGCAACTGCAACACGTGCCAGAAGAAGCGCGCCGACGACGCCAGCGCCAGCTTCGTCTGCAGCCGCAGCAGGTAGCGCTGCTGGAGGAAGGTCAGCAGCCCGCGCACGATCGCGGTGCCGACCATGGCGAGCAGCAGCGGCCCGCGCCAGTCGACGCGCCCGGCCAGCAGCACGTCGTCGACGAAGACCTGGCTGAAGGTCGGGATCAGCAGGCCCGGGATGACCAGGAACAGGCCGCACAGCACCGCGAAGGTGAGCGCGGCCTCGGAGCCTCGCAGGCGCGGCAGCAGCGCCGGCAGCAGTGCCGTCTTGCGGCCGCCCTTGCTGAACTCCGGACCCTTCTCGAAGGTGAGCACGACGCCCGTGTACGACTGGTCGAGCTCCTCGAGCGTGATCTCGCGCGGCCCCATCGCGGGGTCGTTGATGTAGGCCTTGCCGTCCTTGAACCCTTCCAGGACCAGGAAGTGGTTGAAGTTCCAGAACAGGATCATCGGGGTGCCGAGCGACGGCAGCTCCTCGAGCTCCTTCTTGAAGCCCTTGGCGACCAGCCCGAACTTGCGGGCGGCCTTCAGGACGTTGTTGGCCTTGCTGCCGTCGCGCGAGACGCCGCACTCGATGCGCAGTTCCTCGAGCGGCACGAAGCGGCCGTAGTAGCTGAGGATGATCGACAGCGCCGCGGCGCCGCACTCGACCGCCTCCATCTGGAGCACGGTCGGGCACTTGACGCGGTTGTTGGGGAGCTTCTTCGGGTCGAGCGCCATCGCCGGCCGTCAGATCCCCGTGTACTCGCGCAGCAGCGGGATCACCATCCCGATGGGCCGCCGCTCGCGGACCACGATGGTCGCCGTCAGCATCGTCCCGCTGCCGATCTTGAGGGCGTCGCCCTTGCGGGAGGACCAGCGGTAGCCGCTGGCCGAGTTGGGGTCGGGCAGGAGGTCCGCGTAGACCGCGAACGGCGGTCCGTCCTGCGACATCGTCTGGATCAGGCCCGGGTTGGGGAGCACCCGCATCATGCCCTCGCGCGTCGACGGGAACTCGGCGACGTGACGGACCTTGCCGATCAGGAAGCCGAACTCCTCGCGCTTGGCAGTCGACGGCGAGACCTGCGCCTCCATCCCGAGGCGCACGTTCTTGCCGGCCGTCGGCGGCACGTAGATGAGCGCCTCCAGCGCCTCGTTCTCGTCTTCGCCGCCGGTCTGCTGCAGGCTCACCAGCGGCATCGCCGCGCCCACCATCGAGCCCGGGTTGACCTTCAGCTCCAGCACGCGCCCGGCCTTCGGCGCCAGCACGTTGGTCTGGAAGCGCACCTGGTCCTTGAGCCGCTCCAGCGTGCGCCGCGCCTCCTCCAGCCGCAGCCGGCTCTTCTCGAGGGTGTCGGCCTTCTCCGTCTGCAGCGACAGCGTGCGCACCTCGAGCTGCTGCAGTTCGGCGCGGGCGGCGCGCAGGTTGTCCTGGGCCCCGAAGTAGGACTGCCGGGCCGAGAGCACCGAGGAGCGGGTGACGAGGCCGCGGGCCTGCAGTTCCTCGGCGCTCTTCATCTGCTCCGCCAGCGAGACGAGGCGCTCCTCGAGGAACTTGACCGTGTCCTGGAGCTTCTCGCGCTGCAGCCGCAGCGACTCCTGCCGCAGCGCCCCGTCGCGCTCGGCGAGCGACGTGATGTCGCGGTGCTGCCGCTCGGCGGCGGCCGCCGCGGCCTCCGCGTCGCGGAGCTGGGTGACGAGCGCCGGCTGCGCGATGCGCACCAGCAGGTCCCCCGCCGCCACTTCCTGGCCCTCGACGACGGCGATCTCCGCGACCTGGCCGCCGGCCGGCGACGGCACGTCGGTGATGCCGCCGCGGCGCAGCAGGATGCCCTGGGCCGTGACCTTCTCGGGGATCGTTCCGAAGATGCCCCACAGGGTGACGACGATCAGCAGCGAGCCGACCGCGCCCAGCGCGATCCAGGCGCGCGGCGGCGTCACCTCCATCACCATGTCGAGCTGCTCCGGCGACGACAGGCGCTCGAGCGAGACCTTGCGGAAGAGCTTCGTGGGGTCGCTCACAGTGCGGTTCCTCCTCGCCTCAGCGGGGCACGGGCGGCGCCGTCACCAGCGCAGCCGGGTCGAGTTGCGGCCGGCCCCCGTCGTCGGCCACCAGGGTTCCGGTCTCGTAGCGCAGCCGGGCCAGCGCGATCGCGTAGCCGAGCCGCGCCTGGACCTCGTCGATCTCCGCCGAGGTCAGGCTGTCCTGGGTGAAGATCAGGTCGATCACGGTGCCGAGGCCGAGCCGGACCTTCTGCTGCTCGTCGGCCACCGCCTCGCGGAACAGCGCGGCCGTCTCCGCGGCGATGGCGACCCGGCGGCCCGCGGTCTCGAGGTTCGCGAGCGCCACCTCGATCCCCGAGCGTACGCGCCGCTCGGAGTCGAAGGCGGCCGTGCGGGCCTGGTCCATCACCGCGGTCGAGCGCGCGAGCTGGCCCTCGGCCGCGCGGTTGCGGGGCGGGAACTGGAAGACCAGCGCTGCGGCCAGGTCGGGGCCCGCGAGGTTCTCCCCGAACGGCGAGAAGAAGCGCCCCGCGCCTTCGGCGAGTCCCTTGTAGCCGGCGCGGAGCTGGAGGTCGACCTTCGGCTGCACGCCGTTGCGGGCCGAGTCGAGCAGCGCCTGCGCCGCGTCCACCCGCCTGGTCGCCGCCACCAGGTCGCCGCGCTGCCCGAGGGCGGCCGGCGTGAAGAGGCCGGCCTGGGCGGGTTGCGGCAGCTCTGTGGCCACGGCAGGGAAATCGTCGGCCGGCGCCGGCAGCGCATCGAACTGGTCGACGGGCAGCCCCATCGCCAGGCCGAGGCCGTGCCGGGCCTCGAGCAGCTGCTGCTCGGACTGCAGGCGCGAGCCCGTGCGGCTGGCGAGGTTGGCCTTGAGCTGCTTGATGTCGGCAGCCGGCATCTGGTCGGCCTGGATCAGCGCCTCCGCCTCGTCGCGCATGTTCCCGAAGCGGTCCTCGGCGTCGCGCACGATCGCCAGCGCCCGCGCCGCGGCCACGTAGTTCCAGTACGCCTGCACCGTGCGCAGCACGGACTGGGCGATGCCGTGGCCGAGCTCGGCGCGCACGGCCTCGACCTCGTGCCCCTGCGCCAGCTCGCCGACGGCCGCCGCCTTGCGCCCGCGGCCGCGCAAGAGCGGCTGGGTCGCGGTGACGCCGAACGAGTAGCGGTTCTCGACCAGCGCGTCGGGCAGGTTGGTCGTGCTGCGGTCGAACGTCACGGTCGGGGCCAGCTCGAGCCCGGTGCGGAAGCGGTGGGTCGCGGAGAGGCCGAGCCGCGTGGTGTCGGTCCGCAGCGCCTCGAAGACGCCGGGCACGGCCTGGCTCGAGTTCAGCGGCGTCTCGTCGCGCTGGCGCAGCAGCGTGCTGCCCAGCGTCGTGTCGAACACCCCGCGTTGTGCGTCGAGGTCGCCTTCCGCGATCTCCACCTGGCGGGCCAGCAGCCGGATGTCGGGCTGGTCGGAGAGCGTCGTGCGGACCGCGTCGAGCAGCGTCAGGCCCGGCGTCGGCGCCGCCTGCTGGGCCGCTCCCGGGACCGCCAGCAGCAGCGCGCCGAGGCCGAGTGCGGCCGATCGCCGCAGGCTCGGGTTCCTGTTCATGTCCCCTCTCACTTCCCCACCGCCACGGGCGCGGCCAGCAGCCGTCCCGCTGCCTCCCAGCTCTCCGCGAACGCCGCTTCGCCTTCCGCCGACGCGATCAGGTCGAGCGGCAGCGGCGCCAGCGCCAGCAGCATCCGCACGCGCTCGCCGGCGTGGCGCTCCGCGAGCGCCTCGAGCCGCGCCGCCGCCCGCACCGTGACCGCCGCCACGAGCTGCCGGGCCGCCGCCGACAGGCCCTTCGTGTAGGTCGTCAGCCGGCCGTCCTCGCGCACGACCGGAAAGTCCTCGAGCCCCATGAAGCGCAGGAACGCCGCCGCCTCGAAGCGGCCCAGGGCGTGGGTCATGCCCATGAAGTCGCACAGCGTCTCGTCGAGCAGGTTGAGGCTCATCGAGCCGAACACCCGCTTCGTGGCGTAGTGCGTGAACTCGTGCTCGACGCGGAGCCGGTCCGACACCTCGACCCACTCGTCTTCGCCGATCGCCAGCCCGAGGTCGGCCGCGGACACCGCGCTGTAGGGCTTCGCGCAGGTGAGCATGATGCGGTCGTGGAAGCGCCACGGCTCCTCTTTCGCGACCCGCTTCATCTCGTCCGGCCACGCGGCCGGCCCCGCCAGCGCCTCGAACTCGCGGCGGTACTGGTGGACGCGATGCCAGTCGATGAAGCCGGCGATCATCCGCGCGTTGACCGACGGGCTGATCGGCTCCGGCTCGGATCGGAAGGCGAAAGCGCGCGACAGCGCCTCGAAGTCGGCGCGGTGCGGCGTCGCCAGCACCGGCAGCGCGCCCGCCGGGTGCTCGTGGACGAAGAGCCGGAGCCGCTCGGGCTGCTCCAGCCGGAGGCGCCCGCCGAAGTCCCGCTCGTCGAAGGGCTCGCCGCGGCGCGCGACCGCGCGGTACGCGTCGCTCGACGAGATCCCGGGGACGATCGGCACGCACAACTGGCCGAGCTTGCCCTGCAGGAACCCGAAGGGGTCGTCGCCGGCCTCCGCGGCCCACGTGCGCCACACGGCGAGATGCGGCTCGTCCGGCTGCGGCAGCACCGGCGCCGGACAGGTGCGCTCGAGCGAGAACGGGCTCTCGCCGTACTGGAGAGCCTCCTCCACGGCCTCGGGCGCACCGCCCAGTTCCTCGAGCGTGCTCCGGCGCAGTCGTCGGGCGACGTCAGGATCCATGGAACACCGTTCGCGAGAGTGAGCGCGGAGTGTAGAGGCTCTGCCCCGGGCTGGCAATGCGGCTCGCGACCACGCGCGGCGTCACGCGCGCGTCCGCTTCCAGCTCGCGGGCGTCGGCCGCCAGGCCGCAGCCACCGGCAGCGCGAGCAGGCGGCAGTCGCGCCCGTCGCCGCCTTCTTCGACGACCAGCCCCGCCGCGAGCAGCGGTTGCAGGCATTCCCGCGGCGCGGCCACGAACGCCCCGGCCGAGAAGCGGATCGTCCCCGCCTCGGTCGGTACGGCTTCGCTCCCGCCGCGTTCGCGCGCGAGCTTCACCAGGGCCGACAGGGTGGACACGTCGGACAGGGCCGGGATCACCTCCGCCGCGAATCCCGCGAGGCCCACCTCGCGCGGCCCGAAGGCCGGGCGCCGGTCGTCGACCCGCACCACGTCGCCGTCGCGCCGCCACGTCAGCAGGCAGTCGTCTTCCCGCCAGGCGGCGCACCACTCGAGGACGGCCCGCGACACCTCGCGCACGTGCTCGCCGGGCCCGTCCGCCCGCTGGTCCTCGAAGAAGTAGGCGATGCGGGCCAGGTCCGGCTCCGCGAAGGGGTGGAGGAACCCGTAGTCGGCCGCCGGTCGCAACTCCAGGCCGAAGGCCGCGGGCTCGCGCTGGTAGGGGCTGAAGCGGTGGTACTCGATCGGGGCCACGGCCGCGGGCGGGTGCAGGTGCGCCAGCTTGGGCAGCAGTTCGGGCAACCCGGCGTAGTCCTCCGCGGTCTCACCGGGGATGCCGACCAGCAGGTTGTAGGCGGGCAGGACGCCCAGCTCGCGACAGTGCTTGAGCAGGGCGAGGTTCTGCAGCGGCGTCACGCCCTTGCGGATCGCCTTCAGCAGGCGCGGCGACAGGCTCTCGATGCCGGGCTGCACGGCGGTGATCCCCGCGGCGGCCAGCCGCTCGACCTGGGAGCGCCGGACGTTGGCCTTGATCTCGTAGAAGAACGACACCTGCACCCCGCGCGCGCGGGTCCACTCCGCGAAGCCCTCGTCGTAGCGCGGGGCGAGGATGTTGTCGGTCATCATCACGTGCCGGACCCGGTGGCGCGACACCAGCGCCTCGACCTCGGCGAAGAAGCGCCCCGGGCTCTTGGTCCGATAGCCCATGCCGTCGGCGTTGAGCCCGCAGAAGGTGCAGTGCTGGCGCTCGCCCCACCAGCAGCCGCGCGAGGACTCGAGGGCGAGCGTCAGCTCCCGCGTCTCGGCGAGCCCGGAGGCCTCGAAGGCCGCCACGTAGTCGTCGAAGTCGGGGAACGGCAGGCCGTCGAGGTCGGCCAGCGGCGGGGCCGGCGGCCCGACCACGATGCCTGCTCCGGCGGAGCGATGGACGAGCCCGGGCACGTCGTCGACCGGGCGCGCCGCGGCGAGGCGCGCGGCGTACTCGGGGAACGCGTGGTCGGCCTCGCCCTCGAAGACCGCGTCGAGGAACGGGAACAGCTCGAGCAGCGCACGGCCCATGCCGCCGTCCGCGTTGGCGCCGCCCAGCACCACCCTCTTCTCCGGCCACCGGGCCTTGACCGCGCGCGCCAGCGCCAGCGCCGGCACGTTCTGGAAGAACGTCGAGGCCAGCCCGATCAGGTCGAACCCCGCCAGCCGCTCGGCCATCGCCGCCACCCAGTCGGCGGCCCGCTCGCGCAGGGCCAGGATCGCGCGGCCGCGGGAGACCGACTCGGCGCCGGTGCCGTGGCGCTGCAGGTAGGCCTGCTGCAGCTCGGCCTGGCGCGCAGGCAACGCCGCACCGTGCAGCTCGTGGGCGAAGATCCACTCGTTGAACGGGTGCAGCCTGCGGCTGGTGAGCGCGTCGTACAGCGCGGCCCGCGCGTGGGCGTCCCCCGGCAGCTCGCGCACCAGGTCGAGGCCCCAGTAGAACGTGCGGCAGGCCAGCCCCCGCGCGCGGACGCCGGCCTGGAGCAGGCCGAGGCCGAGGCTCGGCACCCCGGCCGGCGCGAACGGCGGGTGGACGAGGGCGACGTTCAGGCGCCGCCCCGCGTCGTAGGGTCGGCCGGCCCCGCGAGGTCGGCCGCCGTCCACGCGGCGCCGCTCCCCTCGTGGAACCCGGGAGCCTGCAGCTTGCGCGCCCACAGCGGCAGGCTGCGGCCGATCTCTACCAGCATCGCGGCCAGGTTCGAGCGGTTGACGAAGTTGAAGGTCAGCGAGATCGCGGGCTCGAGCGCGATCACCCGGTGGGCCCAGCCGCGGGGGATCGCGATCACCTCGCCCGGTTCGAGCACGGCCTCGATCGGGCGCGCCTGCTCGAGCAGCGGGAAGCGCTCGAGGTCCGGCGCGTCGGGGTCGAAGGCGCCGTTGTAGAGGTACGGGCGGTCCTCCGGGGAGTACAGCAGGAAGTGCTTGCGGCCCGCGACCTGGGCCAGCCAGGCGTGGGTGCCGAAGAGATCCACGTGGAGCGGCGACAGCGTGCCCGGGGGCCCCATGAAGATCCACGAGAACTGCTCGACGTACCAGTTCCAGAGTGGGCCTTCGAGGTCGCGGAACGCGTTGTCGACGAAGTAGGGCTCGGCGAAGTCGGCGAGCAACTCGGGGTGGCGGGCGAACGGCGAGAAGCTCGTCAGGTAGAACGGGGTCGGCCCCGCGGCGGCCGCCAGCCCGGTCAGCTCCGGGAAGCGGCTGTAGACCATGAAGTCGCCGAGCTTCACGCGGCGACCGCGGGTGGCGCCCGCGAGGCGGTCGGTCACGATCACCGACTCCTCGCCGTAGCGCTCGGCGAAGAAGTCGAAGCTCCAGTCGCGGGCCGCGCGCCAGTTCCCCATCGCGTCTGTCACGATCGCCGGCCGGCCGACGCCGCACAGGTGCTCGCGCTCGAAACTCGCGCGGTCGACGCCGGCCACGCGCTCGATCGGCCGCGAGGCCAGCCGGTAGCGGACCTCGAGGCTCACCGCGTCCCCGCCGCCAGCGCGGCCCGGGTCCGCGCGCTCCAGGACTCCGGCAACAGCTCGTGGATCGTGCGCTCCGCCAGCGGCCACAGCTCATGCAACGCGGCGCGCAGCCCGTCCTCGATGCGCTCGATCACGTCGCGCGGCATGTACCCGCTCTCCACCGAGCGGCAGAAGATCACCAGCGCAGGCCGCACGCCGTTCTCGCGGAGCTGCTGCTGCAGCGCCGCGATGCGGGCCGGGATCTCGTCCGCGGCCGCGGTGCGGCCGGGCGGGTCCGGGTAGTCGTTGAAGCGCAGGTAGTGGCGGCCGTCGCGCTCGAACGCCGAGATCCGGCTGCCGGGCGCGATGCGCAGGAAGTGGTACGGGTTCTCCGTGAAGTCACGGTAGCCCTCGGCGCTGATCTCCAGCTCGCGGCCCGCGTAGTCCGGGTAGTCGTTGGAGCAGAAGTAGTCGAGGTCGACGTCGAGCACGACCGGCTGGTCGGTGCGCACCATGTCGCCGGGGTGGACCGGCGCGAACTCCATGCGCCGGCGGTCCGGCGCGTGCTCCCACTCGGTGCCCTCGAGCTTGCCGGTGACGAACTCGAGGCCCGCCGCGTTGCGCGCGCAGATGCTCATCTCGCGCCACGACCCGGCGCCCTTGTGGCGGTGGCGCAGCCACAGCACGCGGTTGAAGTGGCCCTGGTACACCGCGGCCCAGATGAAGTTGCCGATGTCGAGCTCGCGGTAGGTGAAGTCGGCCAGCGCGTCGAGGTCGCCGGCCGCGGGCATCGGGCGCCGCAGCCGCGGCACCGACATGTCCGAGTGCTCGTCGACGTGGAGCAGGGTGACCGCCCCGGACGGCATCCAGCCTTCGGCCGCAGCCTTGTTCCAGGCGAAGAAGGCCTCGTGGTGCTCCTCGACCACCACCAGCGGCACCGCGCGGCCGGCGCTCACTCGGCCGCCCCCGCGTCGAACGCGTGCGAGCGGCGCACGATCCAGCGCTTGACCAGCAACCACGGCGCCAGGCGCCGGTCGACGAAGCGCAGCATCTCGGGGTTGTGGGTCGCCACGTCGAAGTAGGCCTTGTCGACCTCGGTGCCCTCGTGGCGCCAGATCGACTCGGCCAGCAATTGCGCCGCGCGGCCCAGGCGCTGCAGGTCGCGGCGCACGAAGAGGCGGAAGAAGCGGATCGTGTCGTGCTTCATCCGGTGGGTGATGCACCAGCCCACGGGCTCGCCGTGCAGCCGCAGGCCCAGCGAGCTGACCGGCTCGACACGCTCGGGCTCCGGGTAGGGCGACAGGGTCTCGGGGTACCACGGCTCGCGCGCCTGGCGGCCGCCGATCGCCTCGTCGTCGGCCGCCGTGCGGTCGACCCAGCGGAACACCTCGTACTCGGGCGGGAACGCCGGCCGCGCCATCCACGGCGCGCGGGTGATGGTGGCGAAGTCCGACTCGCAGATCAGCATCCGCCGCCGCGGGGGCAGCCAGCCTCGCCTGTCGAGCACACGCTCGATGCGCGGCGAGTGCTCCAGGCCCTGCATGTAGACCGCCGAGGCGCCGGCATAGCCGCTCGCGGACAGCTCGGCCTCGACGCGATCGAACAGCGCTCGCCCCAGGCCCGCACCGCGGAACGGAGCGGCGACCGCGATCGAGTGGAGGCGCGCCACGCCGGGATACTCGCTCTCCGGGCCGGCCAGGGCCAGTCCCGCCGGCTGGCCGAAGGCGAACGCGCCGACGGCGACGCAGGAGGGGTCGGAGAGCAGCGGCCGGAAGTAGGGGAACGTGAGCGCAGCGAAGTCCGCTGCGCGCTCCGGCGTCAGCCGCTCGAGGAGGTGGAGCGGCGCAGGAGGGGGCGCAGCAGCGGCCGCCGCTGCGCCCCGCTCGTTCACGCTAGATGCAGCCGCCGACGGCTCCGACACCGGGCAGCCCGACGCTGACCGTGGAGGTCACGCCGCACGACGCCGCACACGACGCGCCGCAGCGCCCGCCGCCCGCCACCTGCTCGAGCTGGGTGTCGCTGAGCTCACCGTCTTCGGCCTGGAGTTCCGGCAGCACGACGCTCACGTGGGCCCCGGTCCCGTCGAAGAACTTGATCTTGAGGCTCTCCGGGATCGCGCGGCCAGCCACCTTCATGACCGCCATGTTCGGGTCCTTGAGCGCCAGCTTGCGGAACTCGGCGTCCGTCTGGCCACGGCGCACGGTCTCGCGGATGACCCGGTCGATCTCTTCCGACGTCCACTGCTGATCGGCCATGCGAACCTCCTAGACGATCGCCGAGATGCCGCAGGAGACGACGCAGGAGCCGCCGCAGCGGTTGGCGTCGCCGCCGCCCGCGACCTGCTCCAGCTCGGCATCGGAGAGTTCCGAGCTCTGCGACGGCGGGTCGGGCAGGACCACGGTCAGGGTGGCGCCCGCGTTGTCGACGAAGCGGACCTTGAACCACTTCGGCAGCGGCGTCGGGTCGATCTTCGCGATCGCGGCCACCGGGTCCGTCAGCGCCAGCTTGCGGAACTCCATGTCGGTCTGAGCGCGCTTCGCGAGCTCGCGCAGCTTCTCGTTCGCCTTGTCCTGCGTCCAGCCGTTGGTCTCGACCATACTTCAAGCCCCTCCCTCGCGGCCGCGGGCCGCTCGTCAGCATACGGAAAGTGGAGCGGGGGGCTGCCCCCCCGCTCCCGGCGTTGCTCGCGGACTAGACGATCGCGGAGATGCCGCAGGAGACGACGCACGAGCCGCCGCAGCGGTTGCCCGAGCCGCCGCCGCCGGCCACCTGCTCGAGCTCGGCGTCCGAGAGCTCGCTGTCAGCCTTGACCGGGTCCGGCAGCACGACGGTCAGCGTGGCACCGGCGTTGTCCACGAAGCGGATCTTGAACCACGACGGGAGCGGCGTCGGGTCGACCTTGGCGATCGCGGCGACGGGGTCCGCGAGCGCGAGCTTGCGGAACTCCATGTCGGTCTGCGCGCGCTTCGCGAGCTTGTTGAGCTGCTCGTTCGCCTTCTCCTGCGTCCAGCCGTTCGTCTCCTGGCTCATCTAGACCTCCTGTGCGCCGTGTGTGCGCGGGGAAATGTGAGAGCAATCTGGGCGCGGCCTCGCGCGGCGTAAACCCCTTTCGTGAGGGTCGGGCCCGGGCGAGGGCGCGGCACGGCGGGTCGGCCCGGTCGACGCGAGCGAGGCTCGATGCGTTCTCGCCCATCCCTGCTTGGCTCCCGAGCAGGTCGGGTCTGGACGCCGGCGCGACCCCAGGCACGTGCCCGCGCGCCGCAAAAAAAATCGTCGAGCGCGACCTCAGGCACGTGTACCGAGCGGTCGCGACGAGCGCACGTCCTTCAGGAAGGGCAGTGCGGCCGGGTCGTGCTCGGGCTCACGGTAGCCGATCACGTAGGTGTCGCCGGCCAACTCACCCGTCCACTGATCGTCGAAGGCTCGGATGCGCCGCAGCCAGCCGCGTACCTTGAGCCGGAAATCCCGCGGCTGCCGGTAGGCGAGACCGAGCTGTCGCATCAGTCCCGCCGCGCCCACCAGCGGGATCGCCGTCATGCCCCCGGGCCGGATCGCGCAGGCGCGGGCCACCGTCCAGAGGTAGAAGTCGAGGTTCGCCGGGCTGTCCGAGAGCTGCCGCACCGCCTCCCAGGGAAACGCGACGAAGCTGCGGCGGAGCTCGCGCCAGAAGTCGGCGCTGAGGCGCGCAGGGTTGGGAGTTCCGCGCGGGGCGTCCTGTTGTTCGCACCAGAGCCGCGCCGAGTCGAAGCACAACAAGGCGCTGCGCTGGGCGGGTCGGCCCTCGGGCGTGCGCAGGTGCTGGCGCACGATCAGCGCGGCGTTGCAGACGCGCAGCAGGCGCTGCCCGAGGCGCTCGTAGTTGCGGCCGTCGGGGGGCAGGCCGAGTTCGGAGAGCATCGCGAAAGCCGAACCGAACTCGATCTCGGGGCTGTTGGCGTGCACCGCGCGCGTGCAGGCCAGCAGCAGCAGCGCGCGATCGAACCCGAACGGCACGCCGTACTCGGGCGCGCCGAAGACCTGGACCTCGCTCGGGCCGAGCCGGCGGGTCCAGGTGGTGGAGCGGAAGGGGCGCACCGGCAACGTGCCGAACACGAGCGCGCGCACGGCGAAGCCGACCCGCAGCGAACCCTTCGCCGCCGCAGGGGCCGCGCCCTGACCGAGGGGCAGAGGACTGGCGGCGGCGCTTGGCATCGGGTTGGTTAGTATATCGACCGCTGATGCCCGGCTTCCCCGAGGACGCGCGAGCGAGCGAGGCCGGCTGGCTGCGCGCGCGCGGCCTGGCGGTGCCGCCCGGCTTCTCCACCGATCCCTGGATCGCCCCGACCGCGCCCTTCGCGCGCCCGCGCGCCCGCGTCGAGCCCGCCGCCCTCGCCCGCGACCTGCCGCTGCTGCGCGACACGCTGCGCGAGGCCTACGCCGGGTGGGAGTGCGCCGAGCCCGCCGCGTGGGACGCGCTCTTCGACTCGTGGATCCGGCACCTCGAAAGCGGCGGCCAGCCCTTCGCGCCCTGGGCCCGCTGGCAACGCGGGTTTCCCGACCGCCACACAGGACCCTGGCCGGGGCCGCCCACCCCGCGCCCCCACACGGCGAGCGTCGACGTCGCGCAGGTCGACGCATGGCGGGACGCGGAGGGCGCCGAGCACGCCCCGGGCGCCGGCCTGCGGGGACATGCGGCCCGCGCGCGGAACGGGCGAGGCGTCGTCGTGCTGCGCGCCCTCGGCGAGTGGCCCCCGCCCGTCGCCGTGCGCAGCGGCGGACGCTGGCACGAGGTGCAGTCGCTGGCGCCCGAACCCGAACCCGCGCTCCCCGACCTCCCCGAGGCCCGTGCGCTGGCGGCTGACGTCGGCTGGCTGCGGGTCCCGACGCCCGCCCCGCACCAGGGCGCTCCCGACCTGCCGCCGCGAGAGTGGCGGATCGTCGTGTGCGACCTGCGCGGAAACCGCGGCGGAGCGCTCGGACCCTGGCCCGACTTCCTGTCCCGGTGGCTGGGTCCGGACGTCTTCGGCCCGTGGACGGGAGCCGCGGGGTGGGAGGTCGAGTCGCCGCGCACACCCGCGCTGCGCTGGGGCCTGGCCCAGGCCCGCCTCGCCGGCGGCGAAGGGCCGCTGTCCCCCGAGCTCCGAGCCAGCGTCCAGGGGGTGCTCGACGGCCTCGGCGGCGGCCCGGCAGCGCGCGTCGTGCATCGGCGCGCGGCGCGCCGAACGTGGCGCAGCCAGTCCGCGCAGACCACGCATCCGCGGCTCGTGGTCCTCGTCGACGACCGCTGCGGCTCCGACGGCGAGTTGCTCGCGCTGCTGCTGGCCGCCCTTCCGGGCGCGATCCTCGCCGGCCGCGGCACCGCAGGCGCCTGCGGCTGGGTGCGGCCGGGCCTGCTGTGGCTGCCGAGCGCCGGGACGGGCTTCCAGATCGCGACCGCCCGCCTGGAACCGGCGGGGCCGGGCGTCGCCGTGGACGGCCTGGGGCTGCCCGTCGACGTGCTGCTCGAAGAGTCGCCGGTCGACGCGGCCGGCCTGCTGGCCCTGGCGAGGGCACTCTGCTCCTAGAATCGGGGCTTGCCCTCCTCGACCTCTCGCGTGGCCCTCGTGCAGCCGCCCTTCGGCTCCGGCATCCTCCCCGGGCTGGGTCTCGCGCTGCTGAAGGGCGAACTGGTCGCGCGCGGCGTCGACTGCCGCGTCTTCTACTGGGACCTCGACCTGCTCGAGGAACTGCCCGGCCGCACCCCGCGCGAGCGCTTCCAGGCCTTCTCGGAGCTGACCTCGCGCCCCTGGTTCCCGTTCAACGAGTGGGCGTTCGCGCGCGCGCTCCACGACGATCGCCTCGACCACCGCGCGCCGGCGCTGGTCGAACGGCTGCGGTCGTTCGCCCGCCGGCGGCGCAACGGCCGGGCCCTCGCCGAACACCTGCTCGCGCTGCGCGACCGCGCCGACGCCGTGATCGACCGCTGCGCCGACGGCCTCGTGGACTACGACGTGGTCGGGATCGGCACCACCTTCCTCCAGAACACGGCGGCGCTCGCGCTGGCGCGGCGGGTCAAGCAGCGCTGGCCGGACAAGACCGTCGTGCTCGGCGGCGCCAACTGCGACGGCGGGATGGGCGCGGCGCTGCTGGAGCACTTCCCGTTCCTCGACAACGTGTTCTCGGGTGAAGTCGACTTCGCCTTTCCGGCGTTCGTGCAGGCCCGCGCGGCGGGCCGCTCCACGGAGGCGATCCCGGGGCTCGTGTCGCGCGGTGCCGACGGCCGCGTCGGCGGCACGCCCGCGCCGCCGCTCGGCGACCTCGACGCGCTGGCGATTCCCGACTACGCGGACTACGTCGAGGCGTTCCACCGCCACGGCCTCGACTCGTTCCTGCGCCTCACGCTGTCGCTCGAGTCGTCGCGGGGCTGCTGGTGGGGCGAGCGCCACCACTGCACCTTCTGCGGCCTCAACGCGGGCGGCATGGCCTTCCGTCGCAAGCACCCGGAACGCTTCGAGGCCGAGGTGGACGAGGTCGTGCGCCGCTACGGCGTGCGCTACCTCTACATGGCCGACAACATCCTGGCGGTCGACTACTTCGGCTCCGTGCTCGAGCGCATGAAGCCGCGCGAGGTCGAGTTCTTCTACGAGATCAAGTCGAACGTGACCCGCCGCCAGGTCGCGAGCCTCGCCGCCGGCCACGTGAGCTACGTCAAGCCCGGCATCGAGCACTTCTCCTCCGCGATCCTCGCCCGCATGCGCAAGGGCGTGACCGGCATCCAGAACGTGGCGCTGCTGCGGCTGGCGCGCGAGCACGGCGTGCTGGTCGACTACGCGGTGCTGGTCGGCTTCCCCGGCGAGGAGGTCGACGAGTACGACCGGCTGGCGAAGGAGATCCCGAAGCTGACCCACCTTCGGCCACCGGTGGCGCTGACCCCGGTCGAGTTCCACCGCTTCAGCCCCTACCACCAGGTCCCGGCGCAGTTCGGCCTGGCGCTGCGGCCGTGGAGCGAGTACGCGGAGATCTACCCGCTGCCCGAGGACGAGATCGCGCGCGTCGCCTACGTGTTCGAGACCTCGCAGGGCGTGCCCGCGGGCCACGCCCACCTGCGGGCGCTGCTCGAGCAGCTCCGGCGCTGGCTGGCGCTCTACACCGAGAGCCGCTGCACGCTGACCTGGCACGCCGAAGGCGCGGACACGATCGTCGACGACACGCGGCCCGGCTTCGGCCCGCGCCGCTACCGGCTGTCCGGCTTCGCGCCGGAGGTGCTGCGCCTGCTGGACGAGCCGAAGCCGCTCGTGGCGCTCTCGCGCGCGGCATGCGCGGCCGGCTCCCTGCCCGCTCCCGCCGCGGCGGCCGCCCCCGGCGAGACGTCGATCGCATTCGACGCGGCCCAGTTCGCCGCCGACCCGGACCGCTGCCTGGCGCCGCTGCGCGAGGCGGGGCTGATCTTCGAGGAGTCGCTGGTCCGCCTCGCCGGCGCTTCGGCACGCGAGACGTACGCCCTCGCGCTGCCGGTGCCGCGCGACTTCCGCCCCGCCAACCTGGACTGGCTGGTCTACTGAACGAGCAGTCGGCGCAGTTCGCCTGCCCAGAAGACGACCGCCGGCAGCGGCGCGGCGAAGGCCCACGGGAACACGTTCAGGCCCATCACGAACGCCGTGGTCACGTGGAAGCCGAGCGCCGCGGCGCAGAACGCCAGCGCGCCGGCCTCGCCGCCCAGCAGGGCCAGCGGGAACGCGCTCTCGGCGACGATCACCATCCACCCGAACGCCGGGGCCGTGCGGCCCGGCACGACCAGCCGGGCCATCCACGGGTGCCCGAACTGGCGCGTGCGCAGCAGCGCCGCCAGCAGGCTGCCGTCGCGCCACGCCGCCATGCCGGCCTTCATCACCCCGGCGGTCGTGTAGGCGGCCACCGAGAGCGTCGCCGCGAAGGCGAGGAACGCGCGCTGCACGCCCGGCTCCGGCACGGCGGCCGCCAGCGCCAGCGCGGCACTCAGCACGAACTGCATCTGATCGGCGCCCTCGAGCCCCCAGCGCACGCGCACCATCAGCGCGAGCGACGTCGCGGCCGCCAGCAGCGCGGCGGGCAGCACCACGCCGGGCCACGGCCCCAGGGCGACGCCCACGCCCGCGAGCAGGCGCAGCGCGACGACCACCGCCCACCGCGCGCGATCGTCGGGAGGTGCCCAGTACGAAGGGGGCCTCCACTCGGCCCCGAGCCGCAGCCACTCCAGCGACGAGAGCACCAGCGCCGCGCCGAGGAACAGCCGGAGCAGGTCGACGGCCGCGCCCGCGTCGAGGCTCATGCGCCGCACTCCTCCGACACGAACAGCAGTTGCGCCGGGGCGTCGGCGCGCAGCGTGTCGCGCGCGCGCACGGCGAACTGGAAGCGGGCGCCAGGCTCCACGCACTGCCGCGCGAGCTCGCGCAGACGCGCGTAGGCCGGATCGTCCGGGGCCTCGGCGCGGCGGCCGGCGAGGCGCAGGCCGGTGAGTTGCAGCGCGAGGTCCAGGAAGGCCTTGGCGTGGCGGCGCTCGGGGTGCCACAGGAACCAGAGCGGGCCGCGCGGGCGCGCCGTGGGCACGACCTGCCAGGCCCCGAAGCCGTCTTCCCGCGCAGCGCGCACGACCAGCTCCAGCTCGTGCCCCACGATCCTCGACGTGAAGAACATGAAGTTGGGCACGAGGCCCAGCGTGCGGCGACCGCCGATCCGCGAGCCGAGCGCGGGCCACTGGCCGAGCGCCACCAGCAGCGCCCACGCCACGAAGATCGAGATCACGAGCGCGCTCATCACCGCCGCGCGGATTCTGCCACGCACGCGCGGTTATGATCGCCGCGCCCGATGATCACGGTCGCCCCGCTCGCCGCCCGCGATGCCGTCGCCTTCGGCCACCTGACCTTCCCGCTGTTCCGCTCGCTCCTCGCGGAGGCGGGGACGCTGGCCATCGGCGCCGCGTGCGCGGGCCAGCCCGTGGGCCTCGCGCTGGCTCGCGCCGGACGCGAGGCGGAGTTGCTGTCGATCGCCGTCGCGGGACCCTGGCGCCAGCGCGGCGTGGCGGGCCGGCTGCTGGCGGAACTCGAGGTGCGGCTGGCCGCCTGTGGCAGCGAGCGCCTCTCGGCGGTGTGGATCGCCGGCCAGCCCTCGACGCCGGCCGTGGAGCGGCTGCTCGCCCGCCGCGGCTTCGCCCCGCCGCAGGCGCGGATGCTGGTGTGCCGCGCGCGGCTGGCGCGGCTCGCGGAGTCGTCCTTCGTGGCGCGGCGCCGCGCCCCGCGGCGCGGCCGCATCGTCGGCTGGGACGAGCTGACGGCCGCGCAGCGCGACGCCCTGCGCGCGTCCACCCGCGACCCGGCCCGCTGCCCCGACTGGGCCCGGCCCTTCTTCGAGGAGGAGCGGATCGAAGCGGCCTGCAGCGTGGCGCTCGAGGACGACGGGGCGGTGCTCGGCTGGATGATCGCCCACCGCATCGCGCCCGACACCGTGCGCTACTCGCGCCTCTACGTGCTGAGGGGCTCTGCCCAGGGTGCCGGCTTCGCGCTGGCCGCCGAAGCGGCCTGGCGCCAGCACTCGCGACTCGGCAACGCCGCGCCGTTCGGCTCGTGCGACCTCGCCGTGTCGAACCGGATGATGACCAACTTCCTCGGGCGCCACCTGCGCCCGTGGCTCGAATCGGTCACGGCCAGCAAGGGCGCCTGCAAGGTGCTCGCCCCGCTGGCCGCGGCCGTCGGAGACCGATGATCCTCGAAGACGCCGCCCTGCGCCGCCTGGTCGCGCGCGCCGCCACGCTCGGCGAGCGCCTGGGCCCGCCGTTCGAGTCGCTCCCGCCGGCCACCGCCGACGAGCGCGAGCAGGCCGAGTCCCGCCTGCGCCGCTGGAAGACGGGCAGCGCCCTCGGCGACGAGGCGCTGTTCGCGCGACGTATCGCCTGGGACGGCCTGACGCCCGAGCGCGCGCTGGCGATCGCGAACGGGGTGCGCCTCGCGGACGGCGCGCCGCTGCCCGGCTGGACGCGCTGGCTGCAGGCGGGCCTCTCGCGCGCGGGGCAACTCGCCGACCTGGACCGCGCGGGCCTCGCCGCGCGCTGGGCGTTCCTGAAGCCCGACGAGCCCTGCGCCTTCGAGCAGGCGTTCGCCCCGTTCGTGGAGGCCGGCACGGAAGAGGTGCGGGCGCGGGTGCCGGACCTCGACGCGCTGGCGGCTCCCCCGGCCGTCGCCGACATGCAGCGCCACCTGCTGCAGTGGTTGTGCGCGGCGGGCGCCGAGACGCTCGGCGTCGAGTTCAACCTCGCGCGCTCGCTGGCGCCGGTCGGCGCCGGGTTCCAGGTCTACTGGTTCGGCATGCCCGCCGCGGGCACGCCCGGCACCGAGCGCTACGACGCCTTCGTGCGCGGCCTGCTGGGGGGCGGGCTGCACAAGGTCGTGGAGGAGTACGCGTTCCTCGGCCGGCTGCTGGGCCGCTTCACCGAGCTGTGGATCGAAGCCACCGTGGAGTTCCTCGACCGCCTGCGCGCGGACCGCGGGGAGCTGCAGCGCGCCTTCGGCGAGGGCCGCGAGCTGGGCCGCGTCGACGCGGCGCACGCCGGGCTCTCCGACCGCCACCGCGGAGGCCGCACGACCTGGCGGGTGCGCTTCGAGTCCGGCGCCGAGTGCATCTACAAGCCGAAGGGCCTGGAGTCGGAGCGCGCGTTCCTGGCGCTGCTCGAGTGGCTGAACGCCCACGGCGCGCCGCTGCCGCTGCACGTGTTCCGCGCGGTCCACCGCCCCTCCCACGGCTGGGTCGAGATCGTGCGCCCGGCCCCGTGCGACGACGAGGCCGCCGTCGCCCGCTACTACCGCCGTGCCGGCCACATGCTGGCGCTGGCCTACGTGCTCGACGGCAGCGACTTCCACCACGAGAACGTGATCGCCAGCGGCGAGCACCTGGTCTTCATCGACCTCGAGACCATCCTCTGCCACCGCGTGCGCGACCTGGGCTTCGAGGAAGAAGGCGCCAGCTCGCTCGCCAACCGGGTCTTCTACTGGGACTCGGTGTTCCGCACCGCGCTGCTGCCGCGCTGGGAGTTCGGCTCCGGCGGCGAGGCCTACGACGTGAGCGGGCTCGGCGGCGTCGCCTCCCAGGCCACCAGCTTCTCGCGCAAGGCGTGGCGCCACATCAACACCGACGGCATGGAGCTGGCGCGCGAGGTGCTGAAGACGCAGCCCTCGCTCAACGTGGTCCGCCTCGGCGACCAGGTCGTCTCGCCCGCGGCCCACGTCGAGGAGATGGTGACCGGCTTCGCCGAGATGCACCGCCTGCTCCGCGAGCGCCACTCCGAGCTGATGGCGGGGCCGCTGGGCGCGATGGCGCGGCTGCCGCTGCGCTTCATCTACCGCCACACCAAGGTCTACACGGTGCTGCTCGGCTCGTACCTGCTGCCCCAGTTCCTGCGCGACGGCTTCGACGCGAGCCTCCAGGTCGACCGCCTCGCGCGCCCGCTGCTGCACACGCCGGAGCCGCACCCGTTCTGGCCGCTGGTGGCCTCGGAGTCGCGCCAGCTCCTGCAGGGCGACATCCCGCTCCTGGGCTCGTGGGCCCACAGCGACGCGCTGGAGATGGACGCCGGCGAGGAGCTGCCCGCGTTCTTCGCCGAGCCGAGCTTCGACTCGCTGGCGCGGCGCCTGCCCGCCCTCGACGAGGCCGACCTCGCGCGCCAGGTCCAGTACCTGCGCGCCTCGTTCCAGGCCCCCGACCCCGGCCGGCCGGCGCTGCGCGCGGACGACGACGGCGAGCCGCCGGCACTCTCGGACGAGCAGCTCGTCGAGGCCGCGATCCGGCTGGGCGACGAGATGGAAGCGAGCGCCATCCGCGCCGGCGGCACCGCCACCTGGATCACGCTCCAGTACCACGCGGAGGCCCAGCGCTGGCAGCTCCAGCCGATGGCGCCGCGGCTCTACGACGGGGTCGCGGGCACGGCGCTGTTCCTGGCCGGGCTGCACCGGGTCAGCGGCCACGAAGGCGCCGGCAAGCTCGCCCGCGAGGCCTTCCGCGGCACGCTCGACCAGCTCGAGCCGAACTGGTTCCGACTGCTCTTCGAGCCCGGCGTCGGCGCGGGCCTCGGCGCCACGTCGCTGCTGTACGGCCTGCTGCGCGGCGGCGAGCTGCTGGGCGACGACGAGTTCGTCGACGCCGCCGTGCGGGGCGCCAGCGCCGTCACCCCGGAGCGGATCGCGCAGGACGCGCGGCTCGACCTGCTGGGCGGCGCGGCCGGCGCGGCGATCGTGCTGCTCGAGCTGCACCGGGCCCGCGGCGGCGAGGCGCTGCTCGAGCTCGCGGTGGCCTGCGGCCGCCACCTGCTCGCGAAGCGGCGCGGCGACGGCCCGCGCGCGTGGCCCACGCTCAACGCGGCCCTGCTGTGCGGCCTCTCCCACGGCGCGGCCGGCATCGTGCTGGCGCTCGAGCGGCTGCACGCGGCGACCGGCGAGCGGGAGTTCCTCGAGGCGGCCCTCGAGGGCCGCGCCTGGGAGAACGCCGCCTGGGACGAGGCCGAGGGCAACTGGCCCGACTTCCGCCACCCGAAGACGGCGCGCGGCCACGCCTTCCAGGCGACCTGGTGTCACGGCGCTCCGGGCATCGGCCTCGCGCGCTGCGCGCGGCCCGGCGGCCCCGACGAAGAAGCGCAGCGCGACGTCCTTCGCGCCGTGGAGAAGACGCTGGCGACCCGCGTGTCCGAGCTCGACCACCTGTGCTGCGGCGAGCTCGGCCGCGTCGAGCTGCTGCTCGCGGCGGGTCGACAGGCAGGGCGCGCCGACTGGGTCGCCGAGGGCCGGCGGCGGATCGACGCCGTCGTGCACGCCGCCTCGCGCCGCGGCCGCTACGCGCTCGGCTTCGAGTCGGGCCCCAACGTGCCGCCCTTCTTCCAGGGCACGGCCGGGATCGGCTGGGCGCTGCTGCGCGCGGCGCGGCCCGAGCTCCCCTCGGTGCTGCTGTGGCAGTGAAGCTCTCGATCCTGGAGCTCGGCTACCGGCTGCCGGGGGACGTGCCCGGCGCCACCGTCCGCCGCATCGCCGCGACGGCCCCGGTCCTCGAGCGGCTCGGCTTCCAGCGCCTGTGGTTCGCCGAGCACCACGCCGACCAGCACGTGTACGCGACCCCGGAGCCGCTGGTCGCTCACGCCGCGGCCACCACGACGCGGCTGCGGATCGGCCCGGCGGGCATCCTGATGAACGTGCACACGCCCGTGCGGGTCGCCGAGGTGTTCCGCACGCTCGAGGCGCTGTACCCGGGGCGCATCGACCTCGGCGTGGCCGGCGGCCGGCTGCTGCCCAGCCACGAGGCCGCCTACGGCGCGGCCAGCGAGGAGGTGATGCGCTCCGGGCTCTACGGGCGCCGCGTGGAGCAGCTCGTCGCCCACCTGCGCGGCGTGCCGGGCGAGGGCCCGCTCGGCGGCCCGGACGTGCAGCCGCACGGGGTGGACGGGCCGGTCGTGGTCTGCCTCGGCGCCGGCCGCGGCCGCGGCAACGTGGCGATCGCGGCGAAGCTGGGCCTGCCGTTCTGCTACTCGCTGTTCCACACCGGCCCCGACGACGCCCGCAACGCGATCGCGGAGTACCGCGCGGCGTTCCGGCCCAGCCGCTGGCTGGCGCGGCCCCATGCGCTCGTGGCCGTCAACATGTTGTGCGGCGCGACCAACAACGACGCCGCGGCCGCCCTGTACCGGGCGCGGATGCACTCCCCCGGGTTCCGGCCCGCGATCCTCGGCCGGCCGGCGCTGTGCCGCGAGCAGATCGAGAAGCTGCTGGCCGAGAAGGACGCGGACGAGCTGGTGATCGCCAGCTCGTACCAGGAGATCGAGGAGCGGGTCGAGGCCTACCACCTGCTGGCGGAGGCCTGCGGGCTCGGGTCGTGACGCGCCGATGAGCCTCGCGATCCTGCTGCTGCTGGCCGCGTGGCTCGCGGCCTCGCTGTGGGCGCAGCGCGCCGGCGGCGCCTTCGGCTTCCGGCTCGCCCGCATGCTCGCGCCGCAGTGGGGCCTGTTCACGGCCCCGATCCCGTGGCTGTCGATCGTGGCCCTCTACCGGGTCGAAGACGGCGAACGCTCGGGCGAGTGGCTGCCGCTGCCCCCGCGCCGGCCGCCCCGCCTCCTCGAGGCGCCGTGGGGCCTCGAGCGGCGGCTCGGCAAGATCCACGCGGACCTGGCGGGCGAGCTGGTGCAGGCCCGGCTGTCGATGCCGCGAGCCGAGATCGCCGGCTGCCGTGCGTACCGGGTGCTGCTCGACCAGGCGCGACGCGCAGCCGCCGGTGAGTCCGGCGCGGTGCGCTTCTGCCTGCGCACGGAGGACCCCGATTGGCCGGTCGAGCGGCCGCGCATCCTGTTCCTGTCGGAGGCGCACCCGCTGTGAGTCCCGAGTTCGCCCTGCGCCTGGTCGAAGCCTGCACCGGGGGCGCGATCGCGCTGTCGGCGCTCGAGGGCCTGTGCCTGCGCGGCCAGCGCGAGGCGGGACGCGCGTACCACTGGAGCGACGAACATGTCGCGCGTCCCGCGGCTCTGCGGGTCCTCTACCGGGAGCCGGGCTACACGCTGCTGTGCGCCGCGCGCCTGGTGCTGGGGCTGGCGCTCGCCTTCGGCCTGCTCGCCGGCCCCGCCCGCGGTCTCGTCCTGTTCGCGCTGCTCGCGATCGGCTTCCTGGTCCACGACCGGCTGCGCTACGGCACCACGGGCGCGGACCTGATGATGGGCATCGTCACCGGGGCGCTGGCGCTCGGCGCCCTGGCTCCCGACGACCCGGCCGTGCGGCAGGGCGTGCTGTGGTTCGTGGCGCTGCAGGCGGTGCTCACCTATGCCGCGACCGGCGTGACCAAGCTGCGCATCCCGGCCTGGCCCGACGGGCGCTACCTCGCCGCGGTCTTCCGCAGCCGCACCATGGGCCATCCGCTCGGCGCGCGGCTGACCGCGGATCCGCGGGTCGCCCGCGCGCTCTCCCACGCCGTGATCGCGTTCGAGTGCGCCTTCCCGCTCGCGCTCGTCACCGGCGGGCGCGGCGCGCTCGCCTTCTGCGCGGCCGCGCTCGTGTTCCACGCGTCGATCGCCTGGATGATGGGCCTCAAGATGTTCATCCTCGCCTTCGGCGCGACCTGGCCCGCGATCGTGTGGTGCGCCGCGGAAGCCGAACGGCTCTTCGCCGCGCTGGTCTAGGAGGCGAGCGCGGCCCGGAAGGCGCGCTCGACGCTCGGGTCGAAGACGGCGAAGCGGACGAGTTCCAGCCCCGGGTGGCGCGGCAGTTCGGCGCGGACCGTGTCGATCGCGATCCGCGCGGCCTCGTCGTGCGGGTAGCCGTAGATCCCGCAGCTGATCGCCGCGAAGGCGACGCTGCGGCACCCGGCGGCCGCGGCCAGCTCCAGCGCCACGCGGTGGCACGAGGCCAGCAGCTCGGCCTCGCGGCGTTCCCCGCCGTGCCAGATCGGGCCCACGGCGTGGATCACGTGGCGCGCCTTCAGCCGGTAGCCGCGCGTGATCTTCGCGGAGCCCGTTTCGCAGCCCCCGAGCGACCGGCACTCGGCCAGCAGCTCGGGCCCGGCCGCGCGGTGGATCGCCCCGTCCACCCCGCCGCCCCCGAGCAGCGACGAGTTGGCCGCGTTGACGATCGCGTCGACGTCGAGCGTCGTGATGTCCGCGTGCACGACCTCGATCCGGGCCATGCGGCTCACCCCTCTCGCTCGATGCGGCGCAGGTGGCGTGCGCAGCGGCCCGCCAGGTCCTCGCCCCGCGCCTCGAAGGCGGCGTCCAGCCGGTTCAGGGCCGCCTCGTCTTCACCCGCGTCGAGCGCCTGGCGCAGCCAGCGCGCCGTGCGCGCCGCGCCGATCTCCTCGAGCGCCAGCAGCGCCGCCCGCGCGCGCCGCCGGCCCTTGTTGAGCAGGTACTGCGAGAAGCCGCCGTTGTGGACGTCGGCCTCGAGTTCGCCGATGAGCCGCACCAGCCGGTCCCCGCGCGCGAGCCGGCGCGGCCGCGGCCTGCCGGCCTCGGGGCCGAGCCCGGCCGCCGCGTCGAGGCGGCGGTAGAAGGCGGCGTGCAGCGCGCTGCGAGCACGCGCGGCGGCCGTCTCCTTCTTCGCTGCGACGGGCGCCTCCCACTTCACGGAGGCAGCGATCAGCACGGGGCCGGGACACGCCTCGAGCGTCAGCGTCCCCTGCGGCCGCGTCTCCCGCCACCCGCGCCACGGGCCCGAGGTCGCCACCGGCTCCAGCGCGTGGCCCGCGGCGGCGAGCCGCGACACGAGCTGCTCGAGCCCCGCGACCCCGCCCTCGCGCGCGAGCCGGAACAGCTCGCTCTCGGCCCGCGCCCGCGCGTCGGCGATCCCCGTCGCCGCGGGCGCCTTCGCGCACAACGCCTCGACGCGCACGACGACGGCGTCCACCAGCGACGACACGTCGCGGTTCGCGGCGGGGCTCGTCACCGCACGAACATGCCAGCGCGGGGCCGGCCGCGCAAGGCCGCCGTAGAATCCACCCGTGCTCGACAGGCTGCTCTCGCGACGACTGCTGTTCCTCTCCGGCAAGGGCGGGGTCGGCAAGAGCGTCGTCGGCGCCGCGCTGGCGCTGTGCGCGCAGCGGCGGGGCCGGCGCACCTGCCTGGTCGAGATCGAGGCGCCGCTGCCGGCGGCGCGGCTGCTCGGCGGCCAGCCCGGCAGCTCGCCGATCGAGCCCTTCGAGGTCCGGCCCGGGCTCTTCACGATCAACCTCGAGCCGACCGCCGTGATGGAGGAGTACGTCCGGCGCACGCTGCACGTCGAGCTGTTCGTGCGGAAGATCCTCCAGAGCCCGATCTACCAGCGCTTCTACGCCGCGGCGCCGGGCCTGCCCGAGCTGATGCTGCTCGGCAAGATCATGGACCTGACGACCGAGCGCCACGCGTTCGACCTGGTGATCGTCGACGCGCCGTCGACCGGGCACGGCCTCAGCTTCCTGAAGGTGCCCGCGGCCGCCTCCACGGCGATCCCGATCGGCCCGGTGGGCAACGCCGCGCGCCGGATCGTCGCCCAGCTCCAGGACGCCGCCCGCACCGGGCTGGCGGTGGTCGCGATCCCGGAGGAGATGGCGGTCGTCGAAGGCCTCGAGTTCCTCGAGCAGGCCCGCGACGAGGTCGGCATCAGCGCGGAAGCCGTGATCCTCAACCAGTGCCACGAGCCGGTCTTCGACACCCGCGAGGAGGCGCAGGTGCTGGACCTGCTGGCGGCCGAGCGCGGCGGCCGGCTGGCCCGCGGCGTCACCCTGCGCGGCGCGCTGGTCGCCGCCCGCCGCCAGATGCGGCGGCGCAAGCTGACCCGCTTCTACGAGACGCGGCTGCGCAAGGCGACCTCGCTGCCGCTGGTGCGGCTGCCGCGGCTGTTCGTCGAACAGTTCGGCGAGGCCGAGCTGCGGCGGCTGGCCCAGCGCCTGGAGGCCGCTTGAGCCCGCGCCGCGAGCCCGCCGCAGCGCTGCTCGAGGCGCTGCGCGAGCGGAAGGTGCTGGTCGTCGGCGGCGCCGGCGGCGTCGGCAAGACGACGACGGCGGCGGCGCTCGCGCTGCAGTCCGCGCTGCTCGGCCGGCGCGCCCTCGTCTGCACGATCGACCCGTCGCGGCGGCTGGCCACGAGCCTGGGCCTCACCCGGCTGTCGGACCGGCCGCGCGCACTCGACCTGAAGAAGGTGGCGCCCGACGCCGCGGGCGAGATGTGGGCGATGACGCTCGACACCAAGACCACGTTCGACGCGCTGGTCGTGCGCTACGCGAAGGACGCGGAGGCCCGCGAGCGCATCTTCGCCAACCGCTTCTACCAGGGCTTCTCCGCCGCGCTCTACGGCTCGCACGAGTACCTGGCGACCGAGAAGCTGCTCGAACTCACGCAGGACGAGCGCTTCGACCTGGTGATCCTCGACACCCCGCCCACCCGCCACGCGCTCGACTTCCTCGACGCGCCGGACCGGCTGATCCGCTTCCTCGATTCCTCCACGCTGCGCTTCTTCCTGCGCCCCTACTTCGCCGCCGGCCGCATCACCGTCAGGATCGCCACCCGGACCGGGGCGCTGGCCATGAAGCTGGTCGACTCGATGCTCGGCATGCAGTTCCTGCAGGACCTCTCGGAGTTCTTCCTGGCACTCGAATCGATGTACGACGGCTTCCGCGACCGCGCCGCGAAGGTGCAGGCGATGCTGAAGGAGCCGTCGTCGGGCTTCGTGCTGGTCACCGGCCCCGCCCGCGCCACCCTCGACGAGGCGCGTTTCTTCCACGACCGGCTGGCCGAGAAGCAGATGCCCTTCGTCGCCCTGATCGTCAACCGCCTCCACCCCGACCCCGCCCACGAGCCCGACCCCGGCGGCCCGCTGCCGCGCCTGGACGAGGAGCTCGCCGCCAAGCTGGCCGCGGTCCACCGCGACATGCAGACGCTGGCCCGCGCCGAGGCGAAGGGGCTGGTGCGGCTCGAGGTCGACACCGGCCAGCCGCCGCTGCTGGTGCCGGAGCTGGAGCAGGACATCCACGACCTGCGCGGGCTGCGCGAGGCCGGCGAGCTGATCCTGGGCGCCCGCACGCTGCCACGCCGACGGCTGCGGCGCACCGCGGGAGCCCGGGCGTGAGGATCGTCCTCTACTCCGGGAAGGGCGGCGTCGGCAAGACGAGCCTGTCCGCGGCGTCCGCCGTGCGCGCCGCCCAACTCGGCCACCGCACGCTCGTGGTCAGCACCGACGCGGCCCACTCGCTCGCCGACGCGCTCGACGTGCCGGTCGGCGGCGAGCCGACCCGCATCGCCCCCAACCTCGACGCGCTGGAGATCGACGTCGGCCTCGAGCTGGAGTCCCACTGGGGCGTGATCCACGAGTGGCTCACCCGCTTCATGACCGCCAAGGGCGTGGCCGACGCGGTGGCCGAGGAGATCGCGATCCTGCCCGGGCTCGAGGAGCTGTTCAGCCTGCTCAAGGTGCGCCGTTACGCGCCAGACTACGACTTCGTCGTCGTCGACTGCGCGCCGACCGGCGAGACCGTGCGCATGCTGGCGGTGCCCGAGGTGCTGTCGTTCTACTTCACCCGCATCTTCCCGCTGCAGCGCTCGATCGTGCGCACCGTGCGGCCCGTCGCCCAGCACATCACCGACCTGCCGCTGCCGCCCGACGACGTGTTCGGGGCGGTCAAGGCGCTCTACGAGCAGATGCAGGACCTCGGCCCGCTGCTGCAGGACCCGAAGCAGAGCTCGATCCGGCTCGTGCTCTACCCCGAGCGCATGGTCGTCAAGGAGTCCGAGCGCCTCTACACCTACCTGAACCTGTTCGGCTTCTCGGTCGACGCGGTGGTCGCCAACCGGGTGCTGCCCGAGGAGGCGCGCGGCGGCTACTTCGACCGCTGGATGGAGATCCAGGCCCGCCACCTGGGCCACGCGCGCAAGGCCTTCGAGCCGCTGCCGTTCCTGGTCGCCCGCCAGTTCGACCGCGAGATGGTCGGCCTGCCGCGCCTTTCGGAGTTCGCGCGCGAGGTGTTCGACGGCCACGACCCGGCGGCCGTGATGCACGAGGAGCGGCCGGTCGAGGTGAAGCGCGAGGGGCGCGGCTACGCGCTCTACGTGCGCCTCCCGTTCGCCGACAAGGACGCGATCGACGTCCACGCCTCGGGCGAGGACCTCGTGATCCAGGTCGACAACCAGCGCCGCACGCTGCTGCTGCCACGCACCCTGGCCGGGCGCCGGATCACCGGCGCCACCTTCCGCGACCGCCGGCTGCGGGTCGCTTTCGGAGAGAGAATGCGCCATGCCCGCGCGTGAGAAAGGCCCTCGCAAGGCCTGTTGCATGGTGTCCGAGCTGCTGGAGGAGTCCGGCGTCGACCGCGAGAAGCTGCGCCTCGCCAAGCGCCAGATCCTGGAGGGCGTGATCCTGCTCTGCCGCTGGCAGCTCGAGCGCATGGAGGAGACGGAGGCCGCGGAGCCGAAGCCCCGCGCGCGGCGCGGGCGCCGGATCGTGGTCGAATAGGGGCGGTGCTCCACCCCGCTTCCGCGCGCGTGCTCGTCGTGGCCGGCTCCCGGTCTGCGGGCGAGCGCCTGCGCGAGGCGCTGGGCCCGTCGCGCGTGGTCGTCCTGGCCCATGCCGCCGCCGAGGCACTCGCCCACCTCGACGAGGAAGCGTTCGACGTCGTGCTGCTCGACCCCGCCCTGCCCGACGCGGGCAGCGCCGAGATCGTGGCCCGGCTGCGGGCCGAGGAGCTGCCGACGCGGCTGCTGCTGCTGGCGCGAACGCCGTTCCACGAGGGCCGGGCGCTGCTCGCCGGGGGTGCCGCCGGCTGGGTGGCTCCCGACGGGCCCGACGACGAGCTCGAGCTCCGCGTCCGCGAGGCCGAGCACGACGCCCGCACCGGTCGCGCGGCGGAGCGGCTCCGCGCGCGACTCGCCGCGCGGCCGCCGCAGCCGCTGGTCGCGGCCGACCCCGCGAGCCGGGCGCTCGTCGCCGCGCTCGATCGCGCCGCGGCGTCTGAGCTGCCGGTGCTGCTCGAAGGCGAGCGCGGCACGGGCAAGGCCGCCTGCGCCCGCCGCATCCACGCGGCCTCGGCGCGCGCCGGCGCGCCGTTCGTGGACGTCGAGTGCGAGGGCCGCGGCGAGCGCGACCTCGAGGAGGCGCTGTTCGGCGCCGGCACCCGCCCCGGGCTGGCCGAGGCGGCGGACGGCGGCGTGCTGCTGCTGCGCGGAGTGGAGGCGCTCGGACCGGGGCTGCAGGCGCGGCTGCTGCGGCTGCTGGAGAGCCGCGAGCTGTTCCGCGCGGGGGCCGCGCGGGCGATCGCCGCGGACGTGCGCGTGATCTCGACCTGCCGCGGCACCCTCGACGCATTCGTGCGAGCAGGCCGCCTCGAGCCCGCTCTCTTCGATCGCCTCGACGGCCACCGCTTCCGGGTGCCGCCGCTGCGCGAGCGCCCCGCCGACGTCGCCCCGCTGGCCGAGCACTTCCTCGCCCGGAGCCGGCCCGGCCCGTTGCGCTTCGCGCCCGAGGCGCTCGAGCACTGGAGTTCGGCGCGGTGGCCCGGCAACGTCGAAGAGCTGCGGCTCGCCACGCTGTGGGCGGCTGCCCGTGCACAGGGCGAGGTCATCGACGCCGCTGCGCTGCCGGTGCCGTCGGCCGCCCGCGCCGGGCTCGAGCTGGCCGCGGGGCTGCCGCTGCGGGCCGTCGAGAGGGCGTACATCGAGGCGGCACTGCGCCGCAACGGCGGTCACCGCGGGCGCACGGCCCGCGAGCTGGGGATCGATCCCAAGACGCTCTACAACAAGCTGGGGACGGAGCGACCGCGCCGCAGGACGGCCGCGTCTTGAGGCGCACCTGGCGGGCTGCGGTGGCGGCCCTGGCCCTGTCACCGCCCGCCGCGGCGATGGACCTGACCGCCTTCGTCGCGGCCGGCGGCCCGCAGGCGACCTGGGGCCAGGGTTACGGCGGATCGCTCGGCGCGCGGCTGCTGGGCCTGGTGACGCTCGAGGGCGAAGCGATGCGGCTGCCCGTCGAGGCGGCCACGCCCTCGGGCTCCGTGACGGCCTTCACCGCTTCGGTGCTGATCTCGCCGCCGCTCGACCTGATCGTGCCCTACGGCGGTCTCGGCGTCGGCCTCTACCGCCAGAGCTTCCGCAACGTGTCCGACACGGGGCGCCTGTCGGCCCTGGTGCTCGGCATCCGCGCGAAGCTCGGGCCCGCCTTCGCCCGCGCGGAGTTCCGCTCCTACACGCTGCCCGAAGACGCGCTGCTCCCGCTCGAGAAGCGCTACTCGCTGGGCGTCGGCATCACCTTCTAAGGCCCGCGGCCGGCCGTGCGAGCTTGCCGGCGCTCGCGGCCCGGGTGTTATGCTCCCTGACCGTGGTCTTCCTGAACTACACCACGATGCAGATGACGGCCAAGATCGTGTACTACGGTCCTGGCTTGTGCGGGAAGACGACCAACCTGCAGTTCATCCACAAGAAGACCGCGCCCGGCTCGCGCGGCGAGATGGTCAGCCTGGAGACCGAGGCCGACCGCACCCTCTTCTTCGACCTGCTGCCGCTGGACGTCGGCGTGATCGGCGGCATGAAGGTCCGGCTCCAGCTCTACACCGTGCCCGGCCAGGTGTTCTACGACGCCACCCGCAAGCTGGTGCTGAAGGGGGTCGACGGCATCGTGTTCGTGGCCGACTCGCAGGTCGCCATGCTCGACGCCAACGTCGAGTCGTTCAGCAACATGGAGACCAACCTGCGCGAGCTGGGGCTGGCCGCCGGCACGGACGTGCCGCTGGTGCTCCAGTACAACAAGCGCGACATCCGCAACACGCTCTCGATCGAGGAACTCGACCAGAACCTGAACCCGCAGGGCCGGTTCCCCAAGTTCGAGGCGGCCGCGCTGCACGGCATCGGGGTCTTCGAGACGCTCAAGGGCATCTCGAAGGAAGTGATCAGCGGCATCCGCGCCCGCGCCCAGGCCGACCGCAAGCCCGCGGTCGCCCGCCCTGCCGTGCCGGCTCCGCCTCCCCCGGTCGTCGCGCCGACAGCGGTGGTCGCGCCGGTCCCGAGCGTGCGCCCCGCGCCGGCGCCGCCCGCCGCACCCGTGCCCGCCCCGGGGCCCGTGCCGGCGGCTGCGCGGACGCACCAGGCGCCCGCCCCGCCAGTCGCCGACCCCCTCGGCCACCTGCTCGGCGACGTCGGCGTGGAGTTCGCCGAGGAGGACACCGACAAGCACCTGCGCGTGGTCCAGACCCGGCCCCAACTCGACATCCACGACGAGCTCGAGAAGCTGCGCAGCCTCGCCGCGGGCAAGGCGAAGGCGCCCGCGCCCCGGCGCAGCCCCGAGGTTCAGCTCGACGACGTGCTGCGCGGCCCCGAGCGGACCGAGATCCGCCGCCGCGCCAGCGTGACGCTGCCCGCCGAGGTCCTGGCGCGAGCCACGAACGTGCGGGTCGAGCTGGTGTTCGAGACGCCGGGCGGCGAGGAGCGGGTCGCCCCCCTCGAGGTCCGGCTGACGCCGGCGCCGCGAGCCCGCCTCCAGCTCGACCTGGCGATCGAGGCGAAGCCGGGGGAATAGACGAAGGGCCCGCCCTCCCCTGCAACCGGGGAGAACGGGCCCAGGCGGCGCCCCGCGCGGCTACTTCTTCGCGGCGGGTGCGGGAGTCAGCGGAGCGGCGTCCTCGACGCCGCCCTCGGGCAGCGTGCCGAGGCGATCCGCCTCGCCGACGTAGAGGTGATAGACCATCACGCCCAGCTCGCGCTCGTCGGTGTTGTTGACGCCGCGCGCCTTGGGCACGAAGGACTGGTTCATCGCGAGCTTCAGGTCGACCCACTCGCCGTCGCCCAGGTCGGCCGCCTTGAAGCGGATGCGCTTGAGGAAGACCTCGGAGTCCGCGATCGGGATCGCGAGGCCAGCCTTGTCCTGCACCGAGACGGTCAGCACCGGCGGCTGGTCGAAGGCCTTCGCGTTGGTGTCGGCCTCGAGATAGACGACCACGTCCTTCTTCGGGTTCTTGAAGGAGGCCAGCGCTTCCTTCTTCGTCCAGGTGCGCTCCAGGCCCGGGTTCTGCGGCGACGACTCGGGGCTGTGCCAGCCCTCCTTGTACACGAGATAGATGTTCTCGGTCTGCGGCAGGAACTCCATCTTCGAGACCTTGTACTCGCGCAGGCCGAGGTCCTCGCCCTTCATCGCGATGCGCTCGCCGCGGCCCGAGGCCGGGTACAGGCCCATCACGACCTGCACGTCGCCGACGTAGGGGTAGACCGGCACGAACACTGTGCGCTTGTACGAGTAGGTCTTGCCGGGCTCCCACGTCGCGGGGGCCGGGTTCGGCGTGTGGTCGTCGGTGAACAGCACGACCTTGTGGGAGTCGAGGTAGTGGACGAGGGCGCGGTAGTCGCCGGCGATCTTCTTCGCGCCGGGCTCGAGCGTCCAGGTGTAGGTGACCTCGATCGCGCTGCCGAGCGGGGCCTGCGGCCGGTTGACCGCGAAGCTCGGGACGATCGCATTCACCTCGGTCGTCTTCTGGCCGCCACAGCCGGTCACGGCCGCGAGGGCGCCGATCACGGCGAGGGTCGCCGCAGGGCGTCGCACGTTCATCTTTTCTGTTCTCCTCCCGCCGGCATCCGCGGTCGCAGGGGCGGGGCCAGGTTCGTCAAAGCCAGGCACGGCCAAAAAACCCGCTCAGGATAGCGGACGAAGGCTCGCTCCGTCAAAGAGTTCGCGACAGCCCGGTGACGCCGCCGCAGGCGCTTTGCTAGACTGCCGCGACTCCGGCGGGCTCGGCGCGGCCGGCGGAGGAGTGCCCCGGGACCGGAGGGAGAGTGACCGACCGCGACCTGCGCTCCGTGCAACAGGCCCGAGACCTCGCGGTACGCGCCCGCGAGGCGCAGGCGAGCCTCGCCACCTTCAGCCAGGAGCAGGTCGACGCGATCGTGGCGGCGATGGCTGCCGCGGCCCGGCCGCAGGCGGAGCGGCTCGCGCGCCTGGCCCACGAAGAAACGGGCTACGGCAACGTCGCCGACAAGACCCGCAAGAACCTGTTCGCGTGCGAGGACGTCGCCGCCTTCATCGCCCCGATGAAGACGGTCGGCGTGTTGCGCGAGGACCGCGAGCGCCGGGTCCTGGAGATCGCCGAGCCGATGGGGCCGGTGGCCGCCGTGATCCCCTCCACCAACCCGACGTCGACGGCGATCTACAAGGCCCTGGTCTCGATCAAGGCCCGCGACGCCTGCGTGCTCTCGCCCCACCCGTCGGCCGAGAAGTGCATCCTCGAGACCCACGCCGTGCTGCTCGACGCCGCCCGCAAGGCCGGCCTGCCCGAGCACGCCCTGTCGTGCATGAGCGACGTCACGCTCGAGGGCACGCAGGAGCTGATGAAGCACCGCGGCATCGCGGTGATCCTGGCCACCGGCGGGATCGGGCTGGTGCGCGCCGCCTACTCCTCGGGCAAGCCCGCCTACGGCGTCGGCCCCGGCAACGTGCCGGTCTACGTGGACCGCAGCGCGGACGTCGCCCAGGCCGCGCGCGACGTGATCGCGGGCAAGACCTTCGACTTCGGCACCCTCTGCTCGTCCGAGCAGGCCGTCGTGTGCGACCAGCCCGTCGCCGACGCGATGCTCGCGGCCCTGCAGCAGAACGGCGCCCACCTGCTCTCGGACGCGGACGCCGCGAAGGTGGCCGCCACGGTGGTCCAGCCGAACCTGCTGCCGAACCCGAAGATCGTGGGCAAGCCGGCGACGCACATCGCCTCGCTCGCCGGCGTCACCGTGCCCGAGGGCACGAAGGTGCTGCTGGCCCGCCTCTCCGGGGTCGGCCGCGACCACCCGCTTTCGATCGAGAAGCTCTCGCCCGTGCTCGCCTTCTACGTGGTCTCCGGTCTCGACGAGGGCATCGAGCGCTGCCGGCAGTTGCTGCGCTTCGGCGGCACGGGCCACACCTGCGGCATCCACGCGAAGGACGAGCCCGCGGTCCGCCGCTTCGGCGAGGCCCAGCCCGCGTTCCGCGTCGTGGTCAACACCCAGACCTCGATGGGCGCGACGGGCTACGCCACGGCGCTTTCGCCCTCGATGAGCCTCGGCTGCGGCGCGTGGGCGGGCAACGCCACCTCCGACAACGTGACGCCGCTCCACCTGCTGCACCTGAAGCGGGTGGTCTGGGGCCTGCCTCGGGAAGAGCGGCTGGCACTCTACGGCCGCCCCCCGGCTCCGGCGTCCGTCGTGCCGCCCCCCGCCTGCGTGCCCTCCGGCACGCCGGGCACCCCGGCGACGACACCCGAACCCGACGAAGCCGTCGACTTCGTGGCCGAAGACGACGTGCGGCAGGCGCTGCGGCGCGGGCGCACGCTGCGGCTGCTGGAGCGCGCGATCGTCACACCCGCCGCCCGGGACGCCGCCGCCGGACACCGCGTGCTGCTGCGTCTCGACGGGGAGCCGTGGGCTTGAGGGCGCCGCTCGCGACGCTCGGGCTCGCCGTCGCTGCGCTGGCCCTCGCCGGCTGCGGGGCCGGCCGCGGCGCAGCCCCGAACACGGTGCCGCGCCCGGCCGCCGGCGTGAGCGACGCCGTCACCGAGCGCATCGCCCGTGCCGAGGCGTTGCTCCAGGAGGGCCTCGGGAGCCTGCGCCAGGGCCACGTCAACGCCGCCCGCGAGCGCTTCGACGCCGCGGTGGAGGCCTACCTGGAGGCGCCCGGCGGGGCCTACTCCGATCCGCGGCTGGCCGAGTCCTACCGGCGCACGCTGGAGGCCGTGCACGTGGCCGAGGTCGAGGCGCTGGCCCAGGGCCAGGGGCTCGGCGAGACGGGGCTCGAGCCGGCCCTGATCGACGAGGTCGGCGACCTGCCGATCGCCGCCGGTGCCAGCGAGGAGGCCCGCCGCACGGCCGAAGCGGCCGTCGCGGAGGAGACCAACGACTTTCCGGTCGAGCTCAACGACCGCGTGCTGGCCTCGATCGAGTTGTACCAGGGCCGGCTGCGCGACTGGTTCGCCGAGGCCCTGGCCCGCGGCGGACGCTACCTGCCGTTCATCCGCGAGGTGTTCGCCCGCGAGGGCATCCCCCAGGACCTCGCCTACGTGGCGCTGGTCGAGAGCGCGTTCAAGACGAGCGCCTACTCGCGGGCCCGCGCCCGTGGCGTGTGGCAGTTCATCCCGGCGACCGGCAAGCGCTTCGGCCTGCAGCAGGACTGGTGGGTCGACGAGCGCTCCGACCCCAAGAAGGCCACCGAGGCGGCGGCCCGCTACCTGAAGGCGCTGTACGAGCAGTTCGGCGACTGGAACCTGGCGCTGGCGGCCTACAACGCCGGCGAGGGGCGCGTCGCGCGGGGGCTCAAGAAGTACGGCGTGCGCGACTTCTGGTCGCTCGCGCAGACCCGGGGGCTGTTCCGCGAGACCAAGAACTACGTCCCGCTGATCCACGCGGCGATCGTCGTCGCCAAGGCGCCCGAGCGCTACGGCTTCCAGGTGACGCCCGACGACCCGCTGCGCTACGAACGGGTGGCGGTGGAGGGTGCCGTCGACCTGCGGACGATCGCCGAGTGCGCGGGCACCGAGCTCGAGACGGTCCGCCAGCTCAATCCCGAGCTGCGGCGAATGGCGACTCCCGCCAACCGGACCTTCGAGGTGCGGGTGCCCGAGGGCAACGGCGCCGTGGCGAAGACCTGCCTCGACGCGCTGCCGGCCGACCAGCGCCTCCGCTTCCGCACGCACACGGTGGCCCGCGGCCAGACGCTGTCGACCATCGGCCGCAAGTACGGGTTGACGGCGACCGACCTGGCGGCGGCCAACGGCTTCCCCGTCACCCGCACGCTGCGGATCGGCCAGGAGCTGATCGTCCCGTACGAGCCGCCGCAGCGGTCGGCCTCGACCCGCGCGGCCCGCGGCCCGCGGCCGACCGCGCCGCGCGTCGAGACCCGCGAGGACGCGGTGCGCCTCTCCTACCGCATCAAGCGCGGCGACACGCTCTCGGGGATCGCCTCGCAGTACGGCACGACGGTCAAGGCGATCCAGTCCTGGAACGGCCTGCGCGGCACCCGTCTCGCCGTCGGCCAGGTCCTCACCCTCTACACGGGCCGCCGGAACTGACCGGCGGACCTCGCGCGGCCGTCCCGCGCGCGACGATCGGGGCCGTGCGGCTCTCCCCCGCGCCTTTCGCCAGGGGGAGACCACTTGCTCGCCACGTCGCTCACCGCCGCGCTCTCGGGCGTCCGCGCCCGCCTCGTCCGCGTCGAGGCCGACCTCGCCGCCGGCTTTCCCGGGTTCACGATCCTCGGCCTGCCGGACTCCGCCGTGCGCGAGAGCGAAGGCCGCATCCGGCCCGCGCTGCGCAATTGCGGCTTCGACTTCAAGTGGGACCGCCGCATCACGGTCAACCTCGCGCCCGCCCACCTGCGCAAGGTGGGCTCCTCGTTCGACCTGGCGCTGGCGGTCGGCCTGCTCGGGGCCGACGGTGCTCTCGAGGCCGGTCGGCTCGGCGAGTTCCTGCTGGTCGGCGAACTGGCGCTCGACGGTGCCCTGCGGCCCGTCGGCGGGCTGCTGCCGATGTGCCTCGCGGCGCGCGAGTCGGGCCTGCGGCACGTGGTCTGCGCCGAGGCGAATGCGGCGGAGGCCGCCGCCGTGCCGGGCCTCGAGGTCTACGGGCTGCGCTCGCTGCCCGAGGCCTTCACCCTGCTGCGCAGCGACCCGCTGCCGCCGCCTCCCGCGCCGCCTCCGCCGCCGGCCGCCGAGGGCGGAAGCGCGGAGGCCGTCGACCTCTCGGACGTCCGCGGCCAGCCGCTCGCTCGCCGCGCGCTCGAGGTCGCGGCCGCGGGAGGCCACAACCTGCTGCTCTGGGGGCCACCCGGCTCCGGCAAGACCATGCTCGCGCGCCGCCTGCCCGGCCTGCTGCCGCCGCTGACCGCGGCCGAAGCGCTGGAGGTGACGGCCATCCACTCGGCGGCAGGCCTCGGCCCGCGCTCGCTGCTGACGACGCGCCCGTTCCGCGCGCCCCACCACACCGTCAGCGCGCCGGCCCTGGTCGGCGGCGGCACGCCCCCACGGCCGGGCGAGGTCAGTCTCGCCCACCTCGGCGTCCTGTTCCTCGACGAGCTCGCCGAGTACCCGCGGAGCGCGCTGGAGGCCCTGCGCCAACCGCTGGAGGACCGGGCGGTCAGCGTCGCCCGCGTCCGCGAGCGACTGGAACTGCCGGCCCGCTTCCAGCTGGTGGCCGCGACCAACCCCTGTCCTTGCGGCGGCCGGGGCACCCCGGGTCGCGCCTGCCGCTGCACGCCCCGGGCGGCCGACGGATACCTGCGGCGGCTCTCGGGGCCGCTGCTCGACCGCATCGACCTCCACGTCGAGATGCCCGCGCTCGGCCTGCTGGACCTGGAGGCGCCGTCCGGCGAGCCCTCGGCGGCCGTCCGCGAGCGGGTGGCCGCCGCGCGGGCGCGCCAGCAGGGTCGCCCGGGAGCCCTCGGGCGGCTCAACGCCGACCTGGCTGCAGCCGTCCTGCGGGAGTTGCCCGAGCCGGAGCCGGCAGCGCGCCGGCTGCTGGCGGCGGCCTTCGACCGGCTTGGCTTGTCGGCCCGGGCCCACGACCGGTTGTTGCGGGTGGCCCGGACGCTGAGCGATCTCGACGGCGCCCCTCGCCCGGGCGTCGCCCACGTGGCGGAGGCACTGCATTTCCGGTGCCCGGCCGGCTCCACAAACCCTTGACCGGACTGGAGAAAGTCTGCTAGTTTCCCGCGGTTCGAATGGCCAACGACTTCTTCACCCTGATCGTCGTCCCGCACGCCAAGGCGCGGTTCAGGAAGATCCAGGTTCCCCTCAAGCTGGCTCGCTGGGCGGGCGGCGCCGTGGCCCTCGCAGCCCTCGTTTTCCTCGTCGTGGTGGGACGTTACGCGACGATGGCCTACGAGGTCGCCGAGCTCCACCGCCTCCGCTCCGAGAACGAGAGCCTGCAGGCCCGCAACCAGGAGTACGAGCGCCACGCCGGACAGCTCCAGACCAAGGTCGCGGGGCTGGAGCGCATGGTCGCCAAGCTCGGCGTGATGGCCGGCCTGGAAACCGTCGTGCCTTCCGCCGCCCCTTCGGCCGGGCTCGGCGGCGTGCTGGGGGTCGAGTCGCAGGCGCCGCGGGCGTCGCTGCCGCTGCTGAACCGCAACCTCAGCGAGCTGGAGCGCAAGTCCGCGAAGCTGGAGGAGTTCTACCGCGACCAGCGGGCGCTGCTGGCGGCCACCCCGTCGATCTGGCCGGTCCGCGGCTACCTCTCGTCGCACTTCGGAAGCCGCCAGGACCCGTTCACGAGCCAGCGCGACTTCCACCCCGGCCTGGACATCTCGAGCCCGGCCGGGACCCGCATCGTGGCGCCGGCCGACGGGCTGGTGGTTTCCGCGGGCGTCGCGGGCGCCTACGGCAACGCGATCGTGATCAACCACGGCTTCGGCGTCGTCACCCGCTACGGGCACATGTCCCGGTTCAACGTCCGCCCCGGGCAGCGGGTGCGGCGAGGCGAGGTGATCGGCTTCGTGGGGTCGACCGGGCGATCGACCGCCCCTCACCTCCACTACGAGGTCTGGGTGCGCGACCAGGCCCAGAACCCGATCCACTACATCCTGGACGAGTACCGCTCCTTCGGATAGCCAGGGCAGGGTCGTTCGTTGGTATCCTAGCCGTCTACCGGCCGTGATGCCCTGCCCCGGGAGCCGTGACGGCATCCCACACCCGATCTCCCCGCTCCCCGCGGAGCTCCGCCTGCCCGGGGCTCCCGCCGGCCGCCCGCGGCTTCCTGGAAGGACATGCTGAACACCCTCCTGACCAAGATCATCGGCACCAAGAACGACCGCGAGCTGAAGCGCATCCAGCCGATCGTCGCCCGCATCAACGAGCTGGAAGCCGGCGTCAAGCCGCTCTCCAACGACGCGCTGCGCGGCAAGACCGCGGAGTTCCGGGAGCGCCTGGCGAAGGGCGAAACGCTCGACGACCTGCTGCCCGAGGCGTTCGCGGTCGTGCGCGAGGCCGGCTGGCGGGTGCTGCGGATGCGCCACTTCGACGTCCAGCTCATCGGCGGCATCGCGCTGCATCGCGGGATGATCGCGGAGATGAAGACGGGCGAGGGCAAGACCCTCGTCGCCACCCTGCCGGCGTACCTGAACGCGCTGGCCGGCCAGGGCGTCCACATCGTCACCGTCAACGACTACCTGGCCCGCCGCGACTCGGAGTGGATGGGGCGCATCTTCCGCTTCCTGGGCCTGTCGGTGGGCGTGATCCAGCACGCGCTGACCGACCAGGAGCGGCAGCACGCCTACAACTCGGACATCACCTACGCGACCAACAACGAGCTCGGCTTCGACTACCTGCGCGACAACATGAAGTTCGACCTCGGCAGCTACGTGCAGCGGGGCCACCACTTCGCGATCGTCGACGAGGTCGACTCGATCCTGATCGACGAGGCCCGCACCCCGCTGATCATCAGCGGCCCGGCCGAGGAGTCGACCGACAAGTACTACCGCATCAACGCCATCATCCCCAAGCTGATCCCGGGCGCGCGGATCGCGGGCGACAAGAAGGCCGAGGAGCGGGCGGAACTCGAGAAGACGGGCGACTACATCGTCGACGAGAAGGCCAAGACGGTCTCCCTGACCGAACAGGGCATGGCCCACGTGGAGCGCCTGCTCGGCGTGCAGAACCTGTGGGACCCCTCCAACATGGAGACCCTGCACCACGTCAACCAGGGCCTGCGCGCGCACACCCTGTTCGAGAACGACGTCGACTACGTGGTCAAGGACGGCCAGGTCATCATCGTCGACGAGTTCACCGGCCGGCTGATGCCCGGCCGCCGCTGGTCCGACGGCCTGCACCAGGCGATCGAGGCCAAGGAGAAGGTCAAGATCGAGCGCGAGAACCAGACCCTCGCGACGGTCACCTTCCAGAACTACTTCCGCATGTACGGGAAGCTGTGCGGCATGACCGGCACGGCCGAGACCGAGGCCGCCGAGTTCGACAAGATCTACAAGCTCGAGGTGCTGGTCATCCCGACCAACCGGCCGATGATCCGGATCGAGAACCCGGACGTCGTCTACCGGACCGAGCCCGAGAAGTTCGGCGCCGTCGTCCAGGAGATCAAGAACCTCAACGCGGGCGGGCGGCCGGTGCTGGTCGGCACCATCTCGATCGAGAAGTCCGAGCAGCTCTCGACGCTGCTCAAGCGCGAGGGCATCAAGCACGTGGTGCTCAACGCCAAGTACCACGAGCGCGAGGCCGAGATCGTGGCCCAAGCGGGCCGCTTCGGCGCGGTGACGATCGCCACCAACATGGCCGGTCGCGGCACCGACATCATCCTCGGCGGCATCACCGACAACCGCGTCAAGGCGATCCTGCTCGAACGGCAGAAGGCGCAGGCCCCCGACGCCCCGCCACCCGGACCCGAGGTCGAAGACGAGGCCCGGCGCCAGGCGCTCGACGAGATGGCGCGCGACTTCCGCAAGGGGCTCGACGAGCGCAAGCTCGACGCCGAGGCGAAGCGCGAGCTGGCGCTGCGCTACCTGGGTCTCGCCGCCGCCTTCTCCGCCGACCACCCGACGATCGCCGCGCTGCAGGAGATCGCGCAGCCCGGCACCGCGCTGCGCGGGTACCTCGACGCCGCCCACGCGCTCACCCGCAAGGCGAAGGAGGCGATCGCCCGCGCCTTCTACCCCCAGATCGAGGACCCGATCGACTTCTTCGCGGTCCACCCGATGAAGGCGCAGCTCCAGGCGCTGGCCGACGCCCCGGAGTTCGCCCAGGTCGTCGCCCTGCTCGACTCGGTCGAGCGCGAGCGCGTCGTCGCGCTGGGCGGCCTGCACATCCTGGCCACCGAGCGCCACGAGGCCCGCCGCATCGACAACCAGCTCCGCGGCCGCGCCGGCCGCCAGGGCGACCCCGGCTCCTCCCGCTTCTACCTCTCGCTGCAGGACGACCTGATGCGGATCTTCGGCTCCGACCGCATCAGCGGCCTGATGCTGAAGCTGGGCATGGAGGAAGGCGTGCCGATCGAGCACGGCATGGTGACCCGCTCGATCGAACGCGCCCAGAAGCAGGTGGAAGCCCAGAACTTCGCGGTCCGCAAGCACCTGATCGAGTACGACGACGTGATGAACAAGCAGCGCAAGGCCGTCTACGACCTGCGCCGCATGGTCCTCGAGGGCAAGGACACCCGCGCCCACGTGCTCAACCTGTGCGACGAGGTCGGCGACTGGTACCTCGACAACTACTGCGAGGGCGAGCCCGACAAGTGGAACGTCGAGGGCCTCGAGCTGGCCCTCAAGGAGACCTTCGGCCTCGAGATCCCGCAGGCCGAGGTTCACGCGATGGGCCGCGGCGAGCTGAAGGACCGCATCTCCGCCGACGTGCTGAAGGCGCTCGAGGAGAAGGAGCGGCGGATCGGCCCCGAGCTGATGCTGTTCCACATGCGGATGCTGATGCTGCAGATCGTCGACGCGCAGTGGAAGGACCACCTCTACTCGCTCGACCACCTGAAGGAAGGCATCGGACTGCGCGCCCACGGCCAGCGCGACCCGCTCGTCGAGTACAAGAAGGAGTCGTACTCGATGTTCCAGGCGCTGATGGACCGGATCGACGAGGAGACCCTGAAGTGGATCTTCCTCTACGAGCCGGTCGTGGCGCCCGCCGAGGCGGCCCCCTCGGCGGCCGCGCCCCGCGGCCGCGCGGCGGAGCCCGACGCGGAGCTGGAGCCGGCCCTCGCCGCAGCCGCGACGGCCGCCGCCCGCGCGCCGCAGGTGGCCGCTCCGCTGCCGCTGCCGGGGGCCCGCGCGATGCGCAACCTGAGCTTCAACGACCCGTCGGAAGCGCCGTCGGCCTTCGGGCGCGCGGAGCGGCCCGAGGCGAAGGGTGGCATGGACGGCGCCGTGGAGCAGGTCCGGCGCGACCAGCCCAAGGTCGGCCGCAACGACCCCTGCCCCTGCGGCTCCGGCAAGAAGTACAAGAAGTGCCACGGCGCGTGATCGGCCGCGGAGGCGATTTCATCCGGGGGGCATCAAGATGATCGAGGACCGCATCACCGAGGCGTTGACCTTCGACGACATCCTGCTGGTGCCGCAGCGCTCCGAGGTGCTGCCGTCGGACGTCGACATCACCACCCGCCTGACCCGCAACATCGGGCTCAAGGTGCCGATCGTCTCGGCCGCGATGGACACCGTCACCGAGGCGCACCTGGCGATCGCGCTGGCCCAGGAGGGCGGGCTCGGCATCATCCACAAGAACATGACGGTCGAGCAGCAGGCGGCCGAGGTCGACAAGGTCAAGCGCTCGGAGTCCGGCATGATCGTCGACCCGGTCACGGTGGCGCCCGACGCGCGCGTCGCCGACGCCCTCGACGTGATGGCCCGCTACCGGATCAGCGGCGTCCCGGTCACGATCGGCACGAAGCTGGTCGGCATCCTGACCAACCGCGACCTGCGCTTCGAGACCCGCACCGAGCTGCGGGTCGACGAGCTGATGACCAAGGACAACCTGATCACCGTCCCGGTCGGCACCACCCTCGAGCAGGCCAAGGAGATCCTCCACCGCCACAAGGTCGAGAAGCTGCTCGTGGTGGACGCCGAGGGCAACCTCAAGGGCCTGATCACGGTCAAGGACATCCAGAAGCAGATCAAGTACCCGAGCGCCTGCAAGGACTCGCTGGGCCGGCTGCGGGTCGGCGCGGCGATCGGCGTCGGCCCCGAGGTGCTGGAGCGCACCGCGGCTCTCGTCGAGGTGAAGGTCGACGTGGTGGCGATCGACACCGCGCACGGCCACACGAGGAAGGTGCTGGAGACGATCGAGAAGGTGAAGAAGGCCTTCCCCGACCTCGAGGTGATCGCCGGCAACGTCGGCACCTACGAGGGCGCCCGCGAACTCGCGGAGGCCGGCGTCGACGCCGTCAAGGTCGGCATGGGCCCGGGCTCGATCTGCACGACCCGCATCGTCTCCGGCGCGGGCATGCCGCAGATCACGGCGGTCGCCGAGGCGGCGCGGGCCTGCCAGCCGCTGGGCGTGCCGGTGATCGCCGACGGCGGCATCAAGTTCTCGGGCGACGTGGTCAAGGCGATCGCGGTGGGCGCCGACTCGGTGATGATCGGCTCGCTGTTCGCCGGCACGGACGAGAGCCCGGGCGAGCTGATCCTGCGCCAGGGCCGCTCCTTCAAGAGCTACCGCGGCATGGGCTCGCTGGCGGCCATGAAGCAGGGCTCGAAGGACCGCTACTTCCAGGAGTTCGAGGGCAACGTCGGCAAGCTGGTGCCCGAGGGCATCGAGGGCATGGTGCCGTACAAGGGCCCGCTGCACGCCATGATCCTGCAGCTCGTCGGCGGCCTCCGCGCGGGCATGGGCTACTGCGGAACGGCCGACATCCGCGAGCTGCAGACCCGCACCCGCTTCGTGAAGATCACCAGCGCCGGGCTCAAGGAGAGCCACGTGCACGACGTGACGATCACGAAGGAGGCCCCCAACTACCGGCTCGAGTAACGTGCGGTCCGGGCGCCAGGCGACCGTGCCCGCGCGAGCGGCGGTGCTGCTGACGGCCGCGCTGGCCGCAGCGCTGGCCGGTCCCGCCTGCCGGCGAGGGCCCGACGCCCTCGTGGTCAGCTATGACGACACGGTCTCCCTGTCCCTGCCCTACCCCGCCGGCTGGACCACCGAGCAGGACGTCAAGGACGGGCAGTGGTACCGCTACTTCCTGCCGCCCGCCGGCGCGAGCCAGGGCCTCAGCGTCATGCTGTTCGTGGGGCCGCTCTCGGGCCGCGCGCTGGGCGACTACGCGACGACCTACCTCGAGGGCGGCACGAAGGAGTCGGAGCGCGAGGTCCGCCAGGCCGGCCTCGCCGGGCGCGAGTACCGCTACGCCGACGCCGACGGGCGGACGGCGCACGCGCTGCTGCTGCTGGAGGCCGGCGACCGGCTGTACGGCCTCCACGCCCGCGGGCCGCGGCCGGAGCTCGAGGGCTTCCTGCCGACGCTCGCGCGGATGCAGGCCGGGCTCCGGGTCGAGCGGCCCGAGGACTGGCCGCTGCGCCGCGAGGCCGGCCACGGCTTCGCGCTGCGGGTGCCGGAGAGCTGGCCCGAGGCGCGCCGCTTCGCCGGCGACGACCGGCTGCTGGTCGTCCACACGTCGCCGCTGATGGCCCGCGACACGAACGGCCAGCCCGTCCACGCGTCGTTCTCGCTCACGGTGGAGAAGCTGCCGGCGGCGGTCGCGAACGCCGACGCGTTCTACAATGACGTTCGCATGAAGCTCGGGGACTCCTACAGCGTCGTGTCCCACGCCCCGTGGCAGGACGGGTTCGTCGACGTGATGAAGAGCGAGACCCAGCTCTCGGGCGTGCGCGTCAAGCGCTACTACCGGGTCCGCGACGGGCGCGGCTACGTGCTCTCCTACGAGGCGCGGGAGGACGTCTTCCACCGCTACGCGCGCTGGTTCGACCGCATCGCCGGCACCCTCGAGCTGGGCCCGGAGGCCGCGCGATGAGCACGGCCTTCGCCCGCGTCACCGGCGCGCTCCGCGGGCTGCTCGGCGGCGAAGAGGAGCTCGAACTCCGGGTCGGGCCGGAAGGCCCGTCCGGGCCGATCGGCGTGCCGAACGCCGGCGACGGCCGCTGGCAGCTCGCCACCGCCGGCGGGCAGCCCGTGCTGACGCCCGCGGAGGACGCCCACTATCTCTATTTCACGCTGCCCGAGCGCTTCCGCGAGCGCGCGACGGCAGGGCTGTGGCTCGAGATCGAGTATCACGGCGCGTCGTACGCGCGCTTCCGCGTGCAGTACGCCTCAGCCGACCGCGGCGCCGAGTTCGACGGCCTCTACAAGGGCGCCGAGCAGCGCTGGAGCGGGTCCGGCCAGGGCCTCGCCCACTTCCGCAGGGCGCTGTTCCCGCTGCCCGACTTCGCTCCCGGCCGCCTCCAGAACCACGATGCCTCGTTCCGCGTCGAGTTCCGCGAGGACGTGAAGGTCCGCTCGCTGCGCGCGCGCCTCGCGCCGCCTTCCGACATCTCCGCCTTCCCCGCCGTGGCGCCGCTGCCCGAACTGCGCAAGCTGCCCGGCCGCTTCTACCCGATCAACTACCTGTTCATCGAGATCACCAACGCCTGCAACTTCAAGTGCACGTGGTGCCCCGACGACATCATGGGCCGCAAGCGCGGCTTCATGAAGAAGCAGAAGGCGTTCCGCATCCTGGACGAGATCGCCGAGAAGCGCCCGCGGCTGGGCCCGCTCTACCCCGTCAAGCTGCACCAGATGGGCGAGCCCTTCCTGCACCCCGACCTGCCCGAGATCGTCGCCCACGCCGAGGCGCGCGGGGTCGGCATCGAGCTCAACACCAACTGCGGGCTGCTGACCGAGAAGAACGTCGACGCCCTGTACGACGCAGGGCTGACCAACCTGATCCTCTCGTACCAGACGCCGGACGCCGAGTCGTTCAAGACCCGCAAGGCCCCCAGCCTGAAGTTCGACGCCTACCGCGACAAGGTGCGGATGGCCGTCGAGCGCAAGGTGGCGAAGGGCGCCCGCACGCGGCTCGAGATCGACATCATGAACACCAAGCACGCCGACGGCTACGCGATCGTCAGCGAGGACGAGCAGGCCAAGGCCTTCCTGCGCGACTGGATCTCCTTCACGCAGGAACTCGAGCAGCGCTACGGGCTCACCCCGCGCGAGCACGACTGGGCGACGCTCGAGAGCCGCGCGTTCCTCGACGCCGACGAGAACGGCAGCCGCTACGACCTGCTCGACGGCGTGACGCTGATCTGGAAGCGCTGTCACTCGTGGGGCAACGTGATCGGCGGCCACAAGCTGGCCGAGGTCAAGGACACCTACTGCCCGGCGCCCTACGACCAGTTCGTGATCCAGTGGAACGGAGACGTGGTCTCCTGCTGCACCGACTACGAGGGCGGCACCAAGATCGCGAACGTGTTCCGCGAGTCGATCGAGTCCGTCTGGACGGGCGAGGCGCTGAAGCGCCGCAAGCAGGACATGCTCGAGGGCCGGCTGCTCGACGTCTGCGCGAAGTGCATCGGCGTCAAGTAGCCGACAGCCGCAGCAGCGCCTCCTCCGGTCCCTCGTCGTCCTCGCGATAACCAGCGATCACCAGCGCCTCCAGGGCGAGGCCCGCGCGCTCGGCGTAGGGATGAGCCGAGCGGCGCGACCCGCGCATCACGACCGCTCGCTCCGGAAAGCGCAGCGGTCCGCCCGGGACGCGCCGCACTCGCTCGCGGCGCGCCAGGTCGAAGACCGGCAGCGAGGCCGAGACCACGGCGCCGGGGGCAACCACCGTGTGCCGGTCGAGCACCACAGGCCCTTCGACGAGGGCGCCGGCGCCCACCCACGCGCCTTCGCACAGCACGGGCGAGAGGGTCCCGGGCGGCTCCAGGTCGGCGGCCAGCACCGCGCCGGCCCGGACCGCCGCCCGCCGTCCCACGTGAACGCAGGGCCCGACCCAGGCGCCGGGCCCGATCTCGGCCTCCTCGCCGATGCGGGCGCCGAGGTCGAGGAACGCCCGCGCCCGCAGCGTCGCGCCGCGGCCGACGTGGACGCCCGGCCGCACCAGCGGGCCGCCCGAGGCGGGCAGCGAGCGCGGCTGCAGGGTGTCGATCTCGAGGAAGCGCAGGGGCCCGAGTTCGGCCTCGATGACGCGGCCGAGGCGCACGCCGAATCCGAGGCCGGCCTTGACCCAGGCGTGACCGAACCAGCCGTCGTCCCCCTCTTCGCTGGGGAACAGGTCCCCCGCCTCGAGACCGGCGATCAGTTCCTCGAAGGCCGCGGACGCGGCCTCGCCCCAGGCGGACGGGGGAAGGGCCGCGAGCGCCAGGACGCGATCGCGGAGGCCCCGGCTCACGAGCAGCCGGCGACCACGTAGCCGAGCGCCTTCAGGTTCTCGCAGGCCTCGGGGCTGAGCTTCTCGTCCCCGCTGCGCCCCTGCAGCTTGCGCCGGGTCGCGGTCCACTCCCGGTCGCGCGCCTCGAGGAACAGCTCGAGTTCGCGGCGCCACTGCCGCAGCTCGTCGGGCCGCTCGCGGGTCACCTTCTTCTCGTCTGCCGAGCCGCGAGCCCGCGCGTAGAGCTCGTAGCGCTGGCCGGCCTCGCCCGGCGTCGCGACCACCTTCGTGGTCGCGTCGAAGGTGGCGCTGAGGTTGCGGTCGTTCTGCGCGTCGAGGCGGGCGCGCGCGGGCGCGCGCCCGCCGGTCACCGCGCCGAACAGGCTGCGCCCGGCGAGGTTCGCCGGGTACGACACCTTGACGGCGTCGAGCACGGTCGGCACCAGGTCGAGCGTCGACGCCAGCTCCGCGACGCGCACGCCGGCCGGCGCCCCGGGGGCGACCACCAGCAGCGGGATGCGCAGCGAAGGGTCGAACAAGTCCTCGCCGTGGTCGAAGTAGTAGTCGTTCTCGCCCAGGCTCTCGCCGTGGTCGGAAGTGACCACGATCAGCGTGCGGCCCGCGTGCGGGCTGCGCTCGAGCGCCTGCAGCACCTGGCCCACCTCGGCGTCGACCGTCGCGATCTCGCCGTCGTAGAGCGCGACGTACTCCGAGAGCTTGCGGCGACCCGGCATCGCCCACTGCTTCGGAATGCCGCCGTGGAAGCCGGAGACCACCTCGAGCACGGGACCGCGACGCGACGCCTCGTCCATGAAGGCGGTGTCGTACGGAGGCGGCGGGTCGTAGGGCGCGTGCGGGTTCACGTAGTGGAGCCACAGGAAGAACGGCTTGTCCGCCGGCGCCTTGCCGATGTACGAGACGCCGGCCGCGGTGATCGCCCGCGTGCGGTCCATCTCGGTCGCGAGGTCCTTCTCCTCCCAGGTCTCGCGGTAGGACGAGAAGCCCTTCGCGTAGCCGAGCGAGGCCGCCACGTTGGGGTTGTCGACCACGGCCGCGGTGTCGTACCCGGCCTCGGCCAGGGTGCTGGCGAGGGTCGGGTTGAAGTCGAGCAGCATCGGGTGGTGCTTGCTGTACCCGTTGAGCGACGGGTGGCGGCCCGTGTGGATCATCACGAAGCTGCCGCGGGTCTTGGGCCAGTAGGTGTAGGCCTGCTCGAACAGGGTTCCGCGGGCCGCGAGCGCGTCGAGCACGGGGCTGGTGGGACGCGCGTAACCGTAGGCGCCGAGGTGGTCGGCGCGCAGCGTGTCGATGGTCAGCAGCAGCACGTTCCAGCCGTTGCCGGCGGGTCGCGGCGCGGTCGCCGCGGGTGCGGGCTTCGGCTCCGGCGCGCGGCCGGGGCAGGCCAGGACCGCCAGCCCCAGCCCGACGACGGCGGCACTCGAGAAGACTCTCTTCACTCCGGCTGCTCCACGCTCACCTCTCGTCGATCCTCGCCCCGGTGCACGATGCGGACCGTGATCGGCCGCGCCCACCTGGGGCGTGGCAGGCGCTCGGCCCACTCCACCGCCAGCACCCCGTCGGGCCCCGGGAGTTCCTCCAGCCCGAGCTCTCCCGCGTCCGCGTCGCCGAGGCGGTAGAGGTCGGCGTGCCACAGCTTCAATCGCCCCGGGTGCCAGGTCAGCAGCACGAACGTCGGGCTCGCGACTTCGCCCGGGTCGGCGCCGAGCCCCTCGGCCAGCCCCTTGACGAACGCCGTCTTGCCGGCGCCCAGCTCGCCATGAAGCAGGATCACCTCCCCGCCGCGCAGCCCGGCGCCGAGCGCGCGCGCCACGGCCGCCGTCTCTTCGACGGCCGCGGTCTCGTGGACCACCGTCGTCACGCCGCGGCGAGTTCCCGCAGCACGGCGGGCAGCGCGTCGAGCAGGTCGCGGGCGGTCACCGCGTCTTCACCCAGCCGCTCGGCGGCCAGGTCACCCGCCCGGCCGTGCGCCCAGACCGCCGCCCGCGCCGCCAGCGACACCTCGGTGCCGCGCGCCAGCAGCGCCCCGACGAGCCCGGCCAGCACGTCGCCGCTGCCCGCGGTGGCCATGCCCGGGTTCCCCGTCGGGTTGAAGGTGGTCTGGCCGTCGGGCCGCGCGACCAGGGTGCCCGCTCCTTTCAGCACGACGACCGCCTCCGACTCCGCCGCGCAGGCACGAGCCGAGCCGAGCCGATCGGCCTGCACGGTTTCGGAGACCGCGCCGAGCAGGCGTGCCATCTCGCCCGGGTGCGGCGTCAGCACCGTCGGAGCCGGGCGCCGCAGCAGGGCCGGCGTGCCCCGGGCGAAGTGCAGGCCGTCGGCGTCGATCACCATCGGCCCCGAGTAGCGACGCAGCAGGCCGCGGCAGAACTGGGCCGCCGGCGCGCCCTGTCCCAGCCCGGGCCCGAGCACGACGGCGTCTGCCACGCGCGCCAGCGACAGCGCCCGCTCCACTCCGTCGGCATCGAAGCGCAGGGCCTCGACCATCAGCTCGGGCCGGGCGCCGGCGACGATCGCCTGGATCTCCGCGGGGACCGCCACCGTGACCAGGCCCGCGCCAGCGACCAGTGCGCCCAGTCCCGCCAGCACGGCGGCGCCGCTCTTGCCCTCGGAGCCGGCCAGCACCAGGACGTGGCCGAAGTGGCCCTTGTGCGCGTCGCGGCCGCGCCGGGGAAACGCCGCGGCTGCGTCGGGAACCTCGAAGATCGCGCACGTCGAAGCGAGCAGCGACGAGGGGATGCCGATGTCCGCGACGAGCAGTTCGCCCACGTGGTCGCAGGCCGGGGCCAGCACGTGGCCGAGCTTGGCCGCGCCGAAGGTCACGGTCAGGTCTGCGCGCACCGCGGCGCCGGGCACGACGCCGGAGTCGGAGGGCAGCCCGGAGGGCAGATCGACGGCCACCACGACCGGCCCGTCCGGCCACCGCTCGAGGTCGGCGATCGCGGCGCCGAGCAGGCCTCGCGGGGCCTCGGCCAGGCCGGTCCCGAGCAGCGCGTCGACCAGCACGTCGCACGCGAGCAGTGAGTCGCGCCCGGCGGCCCAGGCGGTCTCGTCCGCGATCACCTCGACGGTACCTCCCGCCTTCTCGAGCGCCGACTTGTGGAGCGCGGCGTGGCCCGAGACGGAAGCGGGATCGCCGAGCAGCGCGCAGCGCACCTCGAGCCCGTCCGACAGCAGGCGCCGGGCGGTGACGTAGCCGTCCCCGCCGTTGTTGCCGCGCCCGCACAGCACGTGGACCCGCCGCGCGCCGGGCCAGCGCTCGCGCACCGCGCGCGCGACGGCGGCGCCGGCGCTCTCCATCAGCACGGCGCCGGGCAGGCCGATCTCCTCGATCGTGCGTCGGTCGGCCTCGCGCATCAGGGCGGCAGTCAGCAGCGGTCTCACGGCTGATTCGACTCTACCCCCGGCCCCCGGCGCGGACCAACACGGCGCCGAGCGTCAGCGCCGCGAAGGCGAAGCGGTACCAGACGAAGGGCAGGTAGTCGCGGGTGCGCACGTAGCGCAGCAGCAGCCGGATCGCGGCCAGCCCGACCAGCGCGGCGGAGAGCATGCCGATCAGGACCGCGGTCCAGTCGCCGCCCTGCAGGATGGCAGGCACCTTCAGCGCGGCCGCCCCGAAGGTGATCGGGGTCGCCAGCAGGAAACTGAAGCGCGCGGCCGCCTCGCGGCGGTGGCCGAGGAACAGCGCGGCGCTGATGGTGGCGCCCGAGCGCGAGACGCCGGGCACCAGCGCCAGCGCCTGGGCGCAGCCGATCAGCAACGCGTCGCGCAGGCTGACCGCCTCGCCCGCGGCGTCCGCGGAGGGACCTGCGGCGCGCCGGTCGGCCATCCACAGCACGCCACCCATCACCGCCATCGTCACGCCGACGAGGGCCGGCGCCCGGAACACCGTCTCCGCCCAGTCGTCGAGCAGCAGCCCGGCGACGGCGCCGGGGACCGACGCCAGCGCCAGCAGGCCGAGCATGCGGCCCTCGGGGTTGCCGAACGGTCGGCCCGTGGCGAGGCCCGAGAAGAAGCCGCGAAACAGCCGCACCCAGTCCCCGGCGAACGCGTAGACGACGGCGGCCAGCGTGCCCAGGTGCAGCGCGACGTCGAAGGCCAGGCTCTGGTCGGGCCAGCCCAGCAGCCACGGGACCACGATCAGGTGGCCGGAGCTGCTGATCGGCAGGAACTCGCCGAGTCCCTGCAGGGCGCCGAGCGCCGCGGCCCGCCAGGCGGGCAGTTCGTTCACCTCCGCCCCCCGGCCTCAGCGACTACAATGGCGGCACTCCGAGGCGACATGGGATTCTTCGCGTCCGTCGACGGCCTGATCACGCCCGCGCACGAGGCGCGGGTTTCCGTGCTCGACAATGGTTTCACCTTCGGCGACGCCGTCTACGAGACGCTGCGCACGTACGGCGGCCGCCCCTTCGCGCTCGCCCGCCACCTGCGCCGGCTGCGCGCCTCCGCCGGCCGGCTGGGGATCGCGATCCCGTTGGCCGACGCGGAACTCGCGACGCGGCTCGACGCCCTGCTGGCGCGCGCGGAAAACGCGGAATCTTACATCCGCTTCGTCGTCAGCCGTGGCGTCGGGGACATCTCCTACCACTTCGACAAGGTGCAGGGCCCGACCGTCGTGATGGTCGTCAAGCCCTACGTGTTCCCGCCCGCGTCGTGGCGCACGGAGGGCGTGAGGGTGTCGCTGGTCGACGTCCGCCGCAACCACCCTGACGCGCTCGACCCCGCGATCAAGTCCTGCAACCTGCTCAACAACATCCTCGCGATGCGCGCGGCGCAGGCCGCAGGAGCGATGGAGGCGATCCTGCTCAACGCCAGCGGCGAGATCGCGGAAGGCGCCGGCTCCAACGTCTTCGTCGTCCGCGGCGGCGAGGTGCTGACGCCGCCGCTGGCGGCGGGCATCCTGGCCGGCATCACCCGCGAGGTGCTGCTGGAGCTGGCGCCGGGCTGCGGGGTCGCGATCCGCGAGACCCCGCTGCGGGAGGGTGACCTGCTCGGCGCCGACGAGGCGTTCCTCACCAGCACCCTCAAGGAGCTGGCCCCGATCACCCGCGTCGACGACCGCGCGATCGGCTCGGGACGCCCCGGGCCGGTGACGCTCCGCCTGCTCGACGCCTTCCAGCGTCACGCGCCGAGCGAGTCGATCTGAGCGCCGGCGCGGCCGGACCTACTGCCGGCGCCAGCCGACGCGGCCGAACCAGCGGGTGACCTCCTCGCGCGGGATGCGCACGAAGGTCGGCCGGCCGTGTGGGCAGAGGCTCGGGTGGCGGGTCGCGAACACGCCGGTGACGATCGCCTGCTGGGCCTCGCGCGGCAGCCGCTGCCCCGCCTTCACCGACGAGTGGCAGGCCAGCGTCGCCGCCAGCTTCTCGCGTGCGGTCGCGACCGCCCAGTCTCCCGCGTCGCGGTCCAGGTAGTCGGCGAGCAGCGCCGCGATCGCGGTGCCCGGGTCGCGGCCCTGCAGCAGCGTCGGCACCGCGGCCACCCGGACCGCGTCACCGCCGAAGGGCTCGGCCTCGAAGCCCAGCGCCGAGAGCAGCTCCGCCTGCGCCTCGAGCACCCCGCGCAGCGCCGGCGGCAGCGTGATCACGAGCGGCCCCAGCAGCCGCTGCGACTCCACGCTGCTGCGCTCCAGGCGGTCGAGGATCGCCTCGTAGCGGGCCCGCTCGTGGGCCGTGTGCTGATCGACCAGCAGCAGTTCGTCGCCGTCGCTGGCCACGAGGTAGGTGTTGCGGTGCTGGCCGAGCACGAGGACGAGCCGTTCGTCGAGCGCGCGCGCGGGCGCTTCGCCTGCGGCCACGGGCTCTTCCGCGGCGGGCGCGGCCCCGAAGTCCAGCCGGCGCGGCTCGGCCGCCTCGTCCGCCGTGCCCGCCCGCTCGAGGTAGCGCTCCACGGCGGCCTCGACGCCGCGGGTGTCGGCCCGTGGGGCCTCCTGGCGCGCGCCGCGCGAGAGCCCGGCCCGCACCGCGCGCTCGACCGCGATCCAGGCGGCCCGCGCGTCGGCGAACCGGACCTCGACCTTGGCGGGATGGACGTTGACGTCGACCAGGCTCGGCGGCAGCTCGACGAACAGGAAGGCCTCGGGGCGGCGGTCGCCCGCACCCGCGAGGCGATAGGCCTCCGTCACCGCCCGGGCCAGCCCGCGGTCGCGCACCGCGCGGCCGTTCACGTAGATCCGCAGGGTCGGGCGGCCCGTCGCCTCCCGGTCCGGGCGGCTGACGAGACCGCTCACCCGCACGCCGCCTTCGCCCCCGTCGACCTCGACGAGGTCGGCGAGGAGGGCCGCGCCGAAGAGCTGGAAGACGCGCGGCCCGAGGCCGGACGTCGGCGGCGCGTCGACGATCCGGCGGCCGCCCGAGATCAGCGTGAAGCCGACGTCCGGGCGGGCCAGCGCGGCGAGGGTGAGGGCCTCGGCCACGTGCGAGGTCTCGGTCGCGTCCGCGCGCAGGAACTTGCGGCGCGCCGGGGTCGCGCCGAACAGGTCGCGGGCTTCCACCGTCGTGCCCCGCGGATGCCCGGCGGCCCGCACGTGAACGAGCGAGCCGTGGCGCACCTCCACCTCGGTCCCCTCGACCGCGCCCTCTTCCCGCGTGCGCAGGACGAGGTGGGAGACGCTGGCGATCGACGGCAGCGCCTCGCCGCGGAAGCCGTGGGTGGCGAGGCTGTCGAGGTCCTCGAGCCGCTGCAGCTTCGACGTGGCATGGCGCTCGACCGCCAGCCGCGCGTCATCGGTCCCCATGCCCGCCCCGTCGTCGCGGACCCGGATCAGCCCCTTGCCGCCGTGCTCGATCTCGACCTCGACGCGGCGGGCGCCCGCGTCGAGCGCGTTCTCGACCAGCTCCTTGACGACCGAGGCCGGCCGCTCGACGACCTCGCCCGCCGCGATCTTGTTGACGAGGTCGTCCGGCAGCCGGTGGATGCGCGGAGCTGGCGGAACTGCCACGGCGCGCCGCCCTAGATCCAGCCGCGGCGGCGGAAGTACCAGACGAGGCCGCTCGGCAGGGCCACCATCAGCAGCAGCGCCCACACGTAGCCGAAGCGCCAGCGCAGCTCGGGCATGTGGTCGAAGTTCATGCCGTAGATGCCGGTGATCACGGTCAGGCAGGCGAGCACCGCCGTCACCACCGTCATCCGCTTCATCGTCTCGTTGAGGCGGTTGTTGACGGCGTTGAGGTACGCGTCGAGCGTGCCCTGGGTCATGTCCTGATAGGCGTACGACGCGTCCACGATGCGGTACAGGTTGTCGTAGATGTCTCGGAAGTAGATCGCGGCCTTGCGGCTGATCATCGCGAACTCGCCGCGCGAGAGCCTGTGCACCATCTCGCGCTGCGGCGTGCAGATGCGGCGCAACTGCGCCACGTCGCGCTTGAGGTGGAAGATCCGGTCGAGCGTCTCCTTGGTCGGGTGCTCGAACACCTCGACCTGGACGAGCTGGATCTTGTCCTCGAGGCTGTCCAGGTTCGGGAAGTAGTGCTCGAACATCTGGTCCAGGATCTGGTGCAGCAGGAAGTCGACGCCACGGGGCATCGCCGCCTGCAGGTTCTTGCCGCACTGCTCGCGAGCCGCCGTGATCGAGCGCATCGGCCCGCGGTGATGCGTGATCAGGAAGTTGCGGCCCAGGAACACGTCGAGTTCGCGGGTCTCGAACTTGTCCGTCGGCGCGTCGAAGCGGATGCCGTGGACGATCAGGAAGAGGTAGTCCTCGTAGTCGTCCACCTTGGGGTGGTTGACGTCCGAGAGGCAGTCCTCGATCGCCAGCGGGTGCAGGTGGAACGGGTTCTCGAGCACCGTGGCCTCGCCGACGGTCGGGTCCTCGAGGTCGATCCAGTGCAGCGCCTCGGGCGCCTCCGTGTACAGCTCCGGCCGGAACTCCGCGTGCTGCTCGATGCGGCCGTTCTGGAAGCGGAAGTAGCTGAGCAACGGAGGCGCCCTCCCCGGGGTGCGGAGTCCTAGTCCGAGGCCCGCTGCGCGAGCTGCGCCTGCGCGGCCGCCAGCCGGGCGATCGGCACCCGGTACGGCGAGCACGAGACGTAGTCGAGCCCGACCTTGTGGAAGAACTGGATCGACGACGGGTCGCCGCCGTGCTCGCCGCAGACGCCGATCTTCAGGCCCGGCTTGGCGGCCCGGCCCTTGGTGACGCCCATCTCCACGAGCTGGCCGACGCCGGACGCGTCGAGCGAGACGAACGGGTCCTTCTCGAGGATGCCGTGCTCCTGGTAGTACAGGAGGAACTTGCCGGCGTCGTCGCGCGAGAGGCCGAAGCCCGTCTGGGTCAGGTCGTTGGTGCCGAAGGAGAAGAACTGCGCCTCCTTCGCCACCTCGTCGGCGGTCAGCGCGCCGCGCGGGACCTCGATCATGGTGCCGACCAGGTACTCGACCGGAACGCCCTTGGCCTTCGCCAGCACGGCCTCGGCCTCCTCGATCACGATCGCCTTCTGGCGCTTCAGCTCCTCGACGTGGCCGACCAGCGGGATCATCACCTCGGGCTTGACCGGGGTGCCCTTCTTCGCGACCGCGACGGCGGCCTCGAAGATGGCCCGCGCCTGCATGCGGGTGATCTCGGGATACGTGATGCCGAGGCGGCAGCCGCGGTGGCCGAGCATCGGGTTGAACTCGTGCAGTTCCTCGACGGCGTGCAGGCGCTTCTGCAGGTCGGCGATCTTGCGCGCGTTCTTCTTCTCCCCCAGCGCCCGCAGCGTGGCGAGCTGCACCATCAACTCCTCGCGCTTGGGCAGGAACTCGTGGAGCGGCGGGTCCAGCGTGCGGATCGTGACCGGCGTGCCCTTCATCTCCTTGAAGAGTCCGGCGAAGTCGGCGCGCTGCATCGGCAGCAGCTTCTTCAGGGCGCCTGTGTAGTCGGCGATCGGCTGCTTGTACTCCTTCTGGACCGCCGCCAGCTCCTTGCGGAGCGCGGCGGCCTGCGCGCCCTTGGCGTCGGCGAGGCGCGCCTTGAGCCGCGCGATCAGGTCGAGGCCGCGCTGGCCGCGGGAGGCCGCCAGGATCATCTTCACGACGTGCGGCATGCGCTCGGACTCGAAGAACATGTGCTCGGTCCGGCACAGGCCGATGCCGCGGGCGCCGAAGGCGTAGGCCACCTTGGCGTCGCGCGGGATGTCGGCGTTGGCGCGGATGCCGAGCCGGCGGGTCTCGTCGGCCCAGCCGAGCAGCTTCTCGAACTTCTGGTAGATCGCCGACTTCGCCGGCTTGAGCTGGCCGGAGACGACCTGCAGCACCTCGGACGGGCTGGTCGGCAGCGCCTGCAGCATCACGTCGCCGGTGGCGCCGTCGATCGAGATCGCCTCGCCCTCCTTGACGACCTTGCCGGCGACCTTCAGCGTGCGCGCCTTGGCGTCGATCTGCAGCGCGCCGCAGCCGACGACCGAGGGCTTGCCCATCTGGCGGCCGACGACGGCCGCGTGCGAGGTCATGCCGCCCGTCGCCGTCAGGATGCCCTGCGCGACGTTCATGCCGTGGATGTCGTCCGGCACCGTCTCCATGCGGACGAGCAGGACCTTCTTCCCCTTCGCCGCCCAGGCCACCGCCTCGTCGGCCGTGAACACGACGGCGCCGGTCGCCGCGCCGGGCGAGGCCGGCAGGCCCTTCGCCGCCACCGCGGCCTTCGCCCGCGCCTTCGGCTCGAAGATCGGGTGCAGGAGCTGGTCGAGCGCCTGCGGCTCGACCTTGAGCAGCGCCTCCTCCTTCGTGAGGATGCCCTCCTCGACCAGGTCGACGGCGATGTGGACGGCCGCCAGCCCCGTGCGCTTGCCGTTGCGCGTCTGGAGCATGAACAGCTCGTTCTCCTGGATCGTGAACTCGAAGTCCTGGATGTCCTTGTAGTGGTGCTCGAGGCGGGTGGTGATCTCGCGCAGCTTGCGGTACGCCTCCGGCATCACCTTCTCGAGGTCGGCGATCGGGTGCGGCGTGCGGATGCCCGCGACCACGTCCTCGCCCTGCGCGTTCTGCAGGAACTCGCCGTAGAACTCCGGGGCGCCCGTCGACGGGTTGCGGGTGAAGCCGACGCCCGTGGCGCAGTCGTCGCCCATGTTGCCGAACACCATGCACTGCACGTTGACGGCGGTGCCGAGGTCGTGCGGGATGTCGTTCAGCTTGCGGTAGGTGATCGCGCGCGGGTTCATCCAGCTCTCGAACACCGCGTTGCGGGCGCCGGCGAGCTGGGCCCGCGGGTCCTGCGGGAAGTCGTGGTGGGTCTGGGCCTTCACGACCTTCTTGTAGCGGGCGATCACCTCGTCGAGGTGGGCCTCGGTCAGCTCGACGTCGGTCGCCGCCTTCGCCTTCTTCTTGACCGCGGTGAGCTCGTGCTCGAAGTGGTCCTTGTCGATGCCGAGCACGACGTTGCCGAACATCTGGATGAAGCGGCGGTACGAGTCCTTCGCGAAGCGGCCGTTGCCGGTCTTGGCCTTGAGGCCCTCGACCGAGGCGTCGTTGAGGCCGAGGTTGAGGATCGTGTCCATCATCCCGGGCATCGAGAACTTGGCGCCGGAGCGGACCGAGACCAGTAGCGGGTCGTGGGCGTCGCCGAGCTTCTTGCCCATCAGGCTCTCGAGCTTGGCGAGCGCCGCGGCGATCTGCTCCTCGATCTCGGGGGTCAGCGAGCCGCCCCGCTCCTGGTAGAGGTTGCACGCCTGGGTCGAGATGGTGAATCCGGGCGGGACGGGCAGGCCGGCGTTGGTCATCTCGGCGAGGCCAGCGCCCTTGCCGCCGAGAGTGTCCTTCATGTCCCTGTGGCCGTCGGCCTTGCCGCCGCCGAAGAAGTAGACGTACTGGGTGCTCACGCGATGCCTCCGAGTCGAGAAAGGTCGGCGATGCGATAGAAGAGGCCGAGCGTCTCCCGCAGGAGCGCCAGCCGGTTGCCGCGGACGCGCGCGTCCTCGGCCATGACGAGTACCTGATCGAAGAATCGGTCGACGGGCGCGCGCAGGCCGCGCAGCGCGACCAGGCGTTCCGCGTAGCCGCCGCCGCCGCCCGCGAGGGCGACGACCGCGGCGTGGAGCTCGCGCTCGGCGTCGTGGTCGAACAGCGTCGGGTCGACCGCCGCCGCCGGCGCGTCCTTGTCGAGGATGTTGCGGGCCCGCTTGAAGGCGACCGCGAGGCTCTCGAAGTCCGCCCGCGCCTCGCCCAGCACGTGGGCCAGCGCGCGGGCCCGGAGCAGCACCTCGCGCGGGCTCTCGAGGGCCGCCGGCTCCGCGGCGCCGATGGCCGCGCGCACGACGTCGACGGCGAAGCCGCGGGAAGCCAGCACGGCCTCGAGGCGCTCCAGCAGGAACGTGTCGAGCGCCTCGGCCGTACCCGGCTTCGCGGCCGGGAACGCCTCGAGCGCGCCGCGGACCAGGGTCCGAAGGTCGGGGGACGCGCCAGGCCAGAAGTCGAGCAGCACCCGGATCGCCCCCTGCCCCGCCCGCCGCAGGCCGTAGGGATCGCGGCTGCCGGTCGGCGTCTCGCCGATCGAGAAGTAGCCGGCCAGGGTGTCGAGCTTGTCGGCGAGCGAGACCGCGGCGAACAGCCGCTCGCCGCGGCCGGAAACGGCGCCGGCCGGGGCGGCCGTCTCCTCCACCGAGACCGGGTGGTAGTGCCAGCGCACCGCCGCCGCGACGTCGGCGTCGGGATGCCCCTGGGCCTCGAGGTAGCGCCCGCCCATCACGCCCTGGAGTTCCGTGAACTCGCGCACCATCGCGGTCGTGAGGTCGGCCTTGCACAGCCGCGCGGCCTCGCGCGCGCCGTCGACGTCCTCCTTCGCCAGCGCACCGGCCGCGGCCATCGCGTCGACCAGCTTCACGAGCCGCTCGGCCTTCTGGCGGTAGCTGCCCAGCTCGCGGTGGAACGTGACGCCCTCGAGGTCGGCCACGCGGTCCGCCAGTGGCCGCTTGCGGTCCTCGCTCCAGAAGAACGCCGCGTCGCGCAGGCGGGCGACGACCACCCGCTCCATGCCGGCCACGATCGCCGCGCCGGCCGCCCCGTCGGTGTTGGTCACCGCGGCGAATCGGGCGATCGTGCCCCCCTCGGGGATCGGCACGTACTTCTGGTGGTGGACGAGAACGGTTTCGAGGACCTCGGAGGGGAGCGAGCGGAACTCCTCGGGGACCGAGCCGATCAGCACGGCGGGCCACTCGACCAGGTCCCGCCACTCGCCGGCGATCTCGTGCTCCGGCGCGTCCGCTGCCTTCAGTGCGGCCGCGATCCGGGCCGCGCGCTCGGCGGGATCGAGCAGGACGTGGCGCTCGCGCAGCTTCGCGACCAGGTCGTCGAAGTCCCGGACCTCGACGGGTGCCGCCCCCGCGCCACGCGGCAGGAAGCGGTGGCCGTGGGTCGCGCGCCCGCTCTTCAGCAGGCTCGGCCCCTTCGTCCCGTTCACGAGCTCGAAGATCTCGAACGGGATCACCGCGCCGCCGTGCAGGGCCACGATCCAGCGGATCGGGCGCCCGAACGGAAACGCGCCCTTGCCGTCGTCGAGCCAGGCGTCCCAGCTCATCCGCTTGGGGAACGCGAGCGACCGCAGCAGCGCCGCCAGCAGCTCGGGCAGCACGTCGGCCGCCGGCCGCCCGGGCACGGCCTTCACGAACAGCAGGTTCAGCTCGTCGGGCTTCGCCGGGTCCTTGGGCCGGACCTCCAGGGCGTCGGGCGCGACGGCGTTCTTCTTCGCGAAGCCCTCGGCGGCCTTCGTCCACGCGCCCGCGGCATCCTTCGCCTGCTTGAGCGCGGGGCCCCAGACGAGCGTCTCGGCGTCCGCCTGGCGCTCGCGCACCGAGGCGCCCAGCGCCAGCCGGCGTGGCCCCCACATCACCCGCACGTCGGACGCCCCGCCGTCCCCGCCGAGCCCGTGCTTCTCCCGCAGGCTCGCGAACGCCGACGCGAAGCCCTCGCCCAAAGCGGGCAGCCACGACGCCGGCATCTCCTCGAAGCCGATCTCGATCAGCAGCTCAGCCACGGGCGTGCTCCACTTCCACCCACGCGGCCGCGATGGCGCAGGCCAGCTTGCGGATCGAGAGGATCATGCCGGCGCGCTGGCTGACCGAGATGGCCCCGCGGGCGTCGAGCACGTTGAACGCGTGAGAGCTCTTGAGGCACCAGTCGTAGGCCGGCAGCACCGTGCGGCCGCCCTCGAGCTTCAGCACCCGCCAGCCCTCGGCCAGCGCCTGGTCGAAGATCCGGCGGTGCAGCTCGACGTCCGCCTGCTCGAACGAGTAGCGGGAGAGCTGGAACTCCTCCTCGTGGCGCACGTCGCGGTAACGCACGTCGGCGTTCCAGCGCAGGTCGTAGACGTCGTCGACGTCCTGCAGGTACATCGCGATGCGCTCGAGGCCGTAGGTGATCTCGGCCGAGATCGGCGCGAGATCGACGCCGCCCGCCTGCTGAAAGTAGGTGAACTGGGTGATCTCCTGGCCGTCGAGCAGCACCTGCCAGCCGATGCCCCAGGCGCCCAGCGTCGGCGACTCCCAGTTGTCCTCCTCGAAGCGCACGTCGTGGGCCGCGGGGTCGATGCCGATCGCCTCCAGCGAAGCGAGGTAGACGTCCTGCACGTCCTTCGGAGCCGGCTTCAGGATCACCTGGAACTGCTGGTGCTTGTAGAGCCTGTTCGGGTTGTCGCCGTAGCGGCCGTCGGCCGGGCGCCGCGAGGGCTGCACGTAGGCGACGTTCCAGGACCGCGGCCCCAGCACGCGCAGGAAGGTCTCCGGGTGCATCGTGCCGGCCCCGACCTCGACGTCCCAGGGCTGGTGCACGAGGCAGCCACGCGACCCCCAGTAGCGCTGGAGCGCGAACACGATCTCCTGCAGGTTCATCCGTGGACCTCGCGCGAGAGCTCGCGGAACACCCGCGAAGAGCGCAGCTCGCGCTCGAGATGGCGCTCGATCAGAGCGCGGTGGAAGGGCTCGAGCGGCTGCAGCGTCGCCGCGGCGGGCGGGTCGGCCGCGAAGGCGACCGGCGCCTCCCTGAACAGACGGCGCAAGGCGAGCCGCACGGGCTCCGCCAGGATCGGCCCGGAGGCCGGGCTGCAGCCGTCGCAGACGAAGCCGTGGGCCAGCGAGTGGTAGACGAGGCGGCCGGCGGGCAGCCGGGAGCCGCAGCGCGCGCAGTCGTCGAGCGACGGGTAGAGGCCGTGCAGCCGCAGCAGCCAGGCCTCCAGGTAGCGCGCGAGCGGCGTGCAGTCGCCCCCCTCTTCGCCTGCCCGGGTGACCGCCGCCGCCAGCCGGTAGACGGCATCTTCGGCCTGGCCCTCGGGAGCGAAGGCGTCGAGCAGCTCCGCGAAGTAGGACAGCGCCGCGGCGGCGTCGGGGCTGCGGCCGGCCATCGGGAACGCCGAGTGCAGCAGCTCGCACTCGCCCACCCGCAGCAGGTCGGCCCCCTGTCGCCCGTACAGGCCCACCCGCACCTCCGACAGCGTCTCCAGCGAGGACTGGTAGCGCGAGCGGGGCCCGCGCGCGCCCCGCGCCACCGCCCGCAGCTTGCCGTGGTCGCGCGTCAGCAGCACGACGACCTTGCTCGTCTCGCCGAGCTTGAACGAGCGCAGGACCAGGGCATCGGAGGTGAAAGGAGGCATTCGGGAGAGAGTCGGTTCGCGCCGCGAAACGCCCCAGTCTCGCACACCGGGGCAGGACCGTGTTAGCTTGGCCGGCGGTGCCGATCAAGCTCTTCCGCGTCGCCGTCATCGTGCTGGCGGGGGCCGCCGCGGGCCTCGCCGGCAACGCCGTCCACCCCGCGGGACTCGAACTCGGGCGCAACGCCTTCCTGCGCCAGGGCGACGAGATGATCCCCGTCGTCGAGGCGAAAGCGCGCCACGAGCGGGGCGCCCTCTTCCTCGACGCCCGCGGGCGAATGTTCTGGGAGATGGCCCGCGTCCCCGGCTCGGTCAACCTGCCCGAGGAGGACTTCGACCGGGCTTTCGCGGCCCTCGAGCCGCAATTGCGCGCCCGTTTCGACCTGGTGATCTACTGTTCGGGCTACGGCTGCGAGACCAGTCACAAGGTCGCCGAGCGGCTGCGCGACAAGGGGATCCACGCCGCCATCGTGGACGAAGGCTTCCCGGCCTGGCAGGACGCCGGGTACCCGGTCGAGCAGGGGCCGGGGCAGCCGTGAGCGCCGCCCTCGCGTTCCTGCGCCGCGAGCCGGTGCACCGGGTGCTGAGCCTCGTGCTCGGCGTCGTGTTCGTCTTCGCGAGCCACGACAAGATCCTCGACCCCGTGGCTTTCGCGCGCATCGTCTACTACTACCGCCTGCTCGGGCCCAACGCCGAGATCCCGCCTTTCGTCGCCAATGCCTGGGCCGTGACCCTGCCGTGGATCGAGCTGGTCGCGGGAGGGCTGCTGATGCTGGGCGTGGCCCGCGACGTGTGGCGGCGGGAGGCGGCGCTCGTCTGCGGCGCCCTGCTCGTGATCTTCGTCGGCGCCGTCAGCTACGCGCTGGCCCTGGGCATCGACCTGCAGAACTGCGGCTGCTTCTCGGTCGACGGCGCGGGCCGCGGCGCCGGGCTCGCGCTGATCGTCGGCGACCTGGCGCTGCTCGCGGCCGCCGCGGTGCTGGTCTTCCTGCCGCCCGCTCAGGGCAGAGGCGGCGACCAGTCCCCCTCGTAGAGCAGCTCGACCTCGCCGGTCTGGAGGACGTCGCCGCCTTCGGGCCAGGCGACCTCGAGCACGCCGCCGTCGCAGACGGCGCGCACGCCGTCGCGCTCGACGAGGCCGTGCAGGATCGCCGCGACGACCGCGCTTGCCGAGCCGGTGCCCGAGGCTTCGGTCGGCCCGACGCCGCGCTCCCAGAAGCGGACCCGGATCTCGCGCCGCGAGACCACCGTCACGAACTCGACGTTGGTGCGCTCCGGGAAGAACGGGTGGCGCTCGAGCGCAGGCCCCACGCGCGCGATCCACGCGTCGTCCGCGACCGTCTCGCAGAACACCGCGCAGTGGGGGTTGCCGAGCGAGGTCGCCGTGACGCGCAACGTCTCTCCTGCCGCCGCGAGCGGGTGGTCGATCACCCGCGCCGCCTCCGGCGAGAGCGCCGTGGGGATCTCGCGCGAGCCGAGGATCGCGGGCCCCAGGCCGGTCTCGACTCTGAAGCGGCTGCCGCCGAGCACCTCGATCTTCACGGGGCGCGGCCCGGGCGGCGGCAACACGACGTGGCGGGCGGGCATGTGGCCGCGCGCGAAGGCCCACGCCGCGAGGCAGCGCAGGCCGTTGCCCGAGAGCCCGCCGTCGCTGCCGTCCGCGTTCCACAGCCGCATCCCGAGGCGATCGGCGCCGAGCGGGTGCCAGGCGATCACCCCGTCACCGCCCACGCCGCGGTGGCGATCGCACAGCCGCCGCGCCGAGTCCCCGTGGGGTGCCGGCAGCTCCGCCTCGGCCACCAGCAGGAAGTCGTTGCCGAGCCCATGGGCCTTTGCGAACTTCACTTGCGGCCCTTCTTCTTGTCCTTGTCGAGGTCGGGGGGCGGCGGCGGGAAGGTGCCGAGCGCCAGGATGCGCCGGTCGGACAGGCCCGCGTGCGTGAAGCGCTCGCCGCCGTCCTGGGTGCGGTAGACGCCGCGCTCGCTGCCGATGAAGAACTCGGCCCCCGAGTCCGGGGCCAGCGGGAACAGCATCACCGACGGCGAGCGGTCGCGCAGGTCGCGCTCGGAGAGCCGCTCCCACGTCTCGCCGAGGTCCACGGTGCGGTACAGGCCGTCGTGCGCGCAGGCGTACAGGAACGGCCCGAGCCAGAACAGGTCGGTGACCGCCCGCCCCTCGAGCCCGATCGACGCCCACGTCTGGCCCGCGTCCCCCGAGCGGAACACGCCGGCGTCACCGGCCGCAGCCAGGATCACGGGGTCGACCGCGAAGAAGCTCGACACGACCAGCGCCCGCACGTGGGTCGGCGGAAGTCCCTCGCCCGGGCCGCCGAACGACTCGCCGCCGTCCACCGAGACGAAGACGCCACGGCTGGTCCCGAGCACGAGGTGGGGGCCCGGCCACTCCAGTTCGTAGACCGCCGCGTCGAGCGGGAGCCGGCGGAACGGACGGCCCGGCTCGTCCCGGCGGAACAGGCCCGCGCCGGTGGCGACGAACAGCGTCGGATCGGCGGGCGCGTAGCGCGAGGTGAGCACCGCGAAGGCGTTCTCCTCGAGCGGCAGCCGCTGCCACGTCTCGCCGAAGTCTCCGGAGTGGAACAGGCCGCGGTCGCCGCCGGCGTACACCTCCAGCCCGTACGGCCGCAGCAGGCGCACGGGGGAAGCGTCAGGCGGGAGCACGTCTTCGCCCGGCAGGGCGACGGGCTGCCAGGTGCCGGCCCAGTCGCGGGTGCGGAACAGTCCGCCGTCGGTGCCCGCGAACATCGTGAGCGTCGTGATCACCGGCGGCCCGGGCCGGGGCGTCGGCGTCGGCTCGGGCACCTGAGCCCGGGCGCGGGCCGCCAGGGAAGCGGCGACGCCGGCGAGCCAGGCGCGCCGCTTCACCGCGAGAACGCCTCGCGCAGGCGCCGCGCGGTGACCGCGGGCTCCTCCGGCACGACCCGCGTCTCCCCGACCGCGGTCATGAAGTTGGCGTCCCCCGCCCAGCGCGGCACGACGTGCATGTGGATGTGGTCGGCGACGCCGGCGCCGGCGACCTGGCCGAGGTTCATGCCGACGTTGAAGCCCTCGGGCCGGTACAGCTCGCCCATCAGCGACTCGAGCCGGCGCGACAGCGCCATCATCTCCAGCAGTTCGGCGTCGCTGGCGTCGGCCAGGCGCCCGACGTGACGGCGCGGCGCGATCATCACGTGGCCGCCCGTGTAGGGAAAGAGGTTGGCGATCACGAAGCACTGCTCGCCCACGTGCGCGACCAGGCTCTCGGCGCCCGCCGCCTGCTCGAGCGCCGCGCAGAACACGCAGCCTGCCACCTTCGCTCCACCGCTCACGTAGCGCAGCCTCCAGGGCGTGAACAGCCGTTCCAAGTCAGATCCGCGGCGCCTCGGGATCGACCTCGAAGACCGGGAAGGTCGCCCGCACGCCCTTGAACTTCGCGTCGCCGGCGTAGCGCAGCAGCACGCGCCGCCCCAACTCCTCGTCGGAGTATCCCATCAGCCGGACCGGCCCCTGGTAGATTTCCTTCAGCTCGACCAGCGTCTCGAGCTGCACGAAGCCCGCCCGCGACAGCGCGATGCCCTCGTTGAACAGGGCGCCGTCGGGGCCCACCGTCACGCTCATCTCCGGGTTGGTCGGCACAGCGGACGCGCCGGGGTCGGTGAACTCGTCCTGGTCCAGCGGCTTCTTGGCCGCCGACGACAGCCGCCCGGCGAGGTTGACGTTGCGGCCGATCACGGTCGTCTGCACGTTCTCCTCGTCGGCGATGAAGCGCGCGACGTAGACGCGGCCGTAGTGGATCGAGACGCCCATCCGGAACGCGGTGCGGCCCTGATGGCGCAGTCGCGCCAGCGCCTCCTGGCACAGCACCGCGGTGCGCACCGCGTGCAACGGGCCCTTGTGGTCGCCTCGCTCGGCGCCGAAGGTGACCATCATGCCGTCGCCGAGGAACTTGTCGACGATGCCGTCGAAGCGGCGCACGATCGGCACGAACGCGTCGAACACCGTGTAGAGCTCGCGGGTCAGCTCGGCCTCGGAGATCTGTCCCTCCGAGGTCTGGGTGAACCCGCGCAGGTCGAGGAACAGGACGGTGGCGTTGACCGCGTTGTTCGCGACCTTGGCCGCCTCGGCGAACTCGAACACGCGGTCGCCGGCCCGCAGCCGGCGCTCGAACTCCTGCTCGGCCGCCAGGCCCTGGGCCACCCGCACCCGGTCGCGCAGGTGGCAGATCACCTCGAAGCGCCGCACGGCCGTCGCCATGTCGAGGAACGCCTCGGCCACCTCCCACGAGCGCCGCCGGTCGAACTCCGCGCGCACCCGCGGTGCGGCCGAGAGCCGCGCCGCGAGCGTGGACGCGTCGGCGAACAGGTACTCGACGAGGCCCTGGTGGAGGGCGACGCGCGCCGCCCCGCCCGGCGCCGCGACCAGCGCCTCGTGCCCCGCGCCGAAGTGCCGCTCGAGGCGGGCCATCAGCCCGCGCTCGCGCTCCTTGAACCGGCGCTCGACCTCGACGGACAGCACCTGGTGCATCTCGCGGAAGGCCTCGTCGGGCAGCCGGTAGCCGCCGGGCGCCTGGAAGGCGTTCAGGTCGAGCGGCTCGATGCCCCCGTGCACGAAGGCGAACCCGTCGCCGACGATCGCGTCGGTGACGGCATTGCCGGGATGGATGCCCTGCAGCACGCGGTCGCGAGCCTCCGGCGGCAGGCCGGTCGCCCGCGCCGAGTCCTCCACCGCCCGGTGGATCGGCTGCAGCAGCGCGGGCAGCCGCGGGCGCAGCCGCCGGGCGATCGGCTTCTGTGCCTCGTAGTCGGCGAGGCAGGCGGCCGCGTCCTTCGAGTGCGCCAGCCAGAACAGCGTGACCAGGCCCTGGCGGCGGTCGGAGCGGCGGGCGGCCCGCAGCATGCGGCCGAGCGCCGCTTCGTACTCGGCCTGCTCGGCGACCGCGAGCCGCAGCGCCCCGCTGCCGCCCGCGCGGGGAGCGGCCGCGGACGTGCGCGCGGGGGTCTCCAGGTCCTTGACGAGCGCCTCGAGCAGGCGCCGGTAGCTCGCCCGCAGTTGCGGGTGCAGGCGCACGAACCACACGGGCTCGTGAGCGTCGACTTCGCAGGGGGGCAGCGGGGGCAGCGGGGCCCCGAACAGGGCCTCCGCCTCGTCGACGCCGCCGGCCGCGTAACGGGCCGCAGCCGGGTCCTTGCCGTAGAGCGAGTCGCCGCTGATCAAGTCGTGCCGGTCAATCCCGGTTGATCAGCTCGCGCAGTTCCTTCCCCGGCTTGAAGTGGGGCACGACCTTCTCGGGCACGACCACGCCCTCGCCGGTCTTCGGATTGCGCCCGCTGCGGCTGCCGCGGCGGCGCAGGCGAAAGCTGCCGAAACCGCGCAGCTCGACCTTGTCGCCCTCGCGCAGTGCGTCGAGGATGGAGGAGAACACCGCGTCGACGATCACCTCGGTGTGCTTGCGCGAGAGGTCGGAAGCCCGCGCCACCTCGTCGATCAGCTCCGCCTTCGTCATGTCGAAGCAGCCTTTCCGTTGCCGGCTCAGCACGGGCCCGGGCCGCCGCCACGCGGGACGGCGACCCGGACCGGACGGGACTACTCCTCGGCGGGCTTGCGGGCCCGGGCCTGGGCGGCGCGCAGCGCCTCGGCCATCGCGGTCGACGACTCGCCGGCCGACGACTCGCGGTAGGAGTCGAGGTCCTTGCGTTCCTCGTCGTGCTTCACCGCGCGGATCGAGAGGCCGATCTTCTTCTCCTCGGCGTTGATCTTGAGGATCTTCATCGGGAAGGTGTCGCCCGGCTTGAACGCGTCCTCGGGCTTGTCGATCCGCTTCTCGTCCAGCTCGGAGACGTGGACGAGACCCTCGATGCCCTCGGCCAGCTCGACGAACGCGCCGAAGTTGGTCATGCGGACGACGCGGCCCTCGACGATGTCGCCGACCTTGTGGTGGGTGAAGAACTCGTCCCAGATGTCGGTGGCGAGCTGCTTGAGGCCCAGCGACAGCCGCTGGTTCTCGGCGTCGATGTTGAGCACCACCGCGTCGACGGTGTCGCCCTTCTTGAGCACCTCGGACGGGTGCTTGACGCGCTTGGTCCACGACAGGTCGGAGATGTGGATCAGGCCGTCGATCCCCTCCTCGACCTCGACGAACGCGCCGAACTCGGTCAGGTTGCGCACCTTGCCCTGGATCCGCGAGCCGACCGGGAACTTGTCGGCGAGCTGGCTCCACGGGTTCTGCTCGATCTGCTTGAGGCCGAGGCTGATGCGGTGCGCTTCCTGGTCGAGGCCGAGCACCTGGCACTCGACCTCCTGGCCCACCGTCAGCAGCTTCGACGGGTGCTTGATCTTCTTGGACCAGGACATCTCGGAGACGTGGATCAGGCCCTCGATCCCCTCCTCGAGCTCGACGAAGGCGCCGTAGTCGGTGAGGCTGACCACCTTGCCCTTGACCCGGGCGTTGGCCGGGTACTTGATGGTCGCGGTCGTCCACGGGTCGGCCTTGAGCTGCTTCATGCCGAGCGAGACGCGCTCGGACTCGCGGTCGAACTTGAGGACGATCACGCGGACCTCGTCGCCCACGTTGAGCACTTCGCTCGGGTGGTTGACGCGGCCCCACGACATGTCGGTGATGTGGAGCAGGCCGTCGAGGCCGCCGAGGTCGACGAACGCGCCGTACTCGGTGATGTTCTTGACGACGCCGGTGAGGGTCTTGCCCTCCTCGAGCGTCTCCAGCGTCTCGCGCTTGCGGGAGGCGTTCTCCTCCTCCAGCACCGCCTTGCGCGAGAGCACGATGTTGCCGCGCTTCTTGTTGACCTTGATCACGCGCATCCGGAGCTCCTGCCCCTTCAGCGCGTCGAGGTTGCGCACCGGCCGCACGTCGACCTGCGAGCCGGGCAGGAAGGCGCGCACGCCGATGTCGACGGCGAGGCCGCCCTTGACCCGCTCGATCACGCGGCCCACGACGACGCGGCGCTCCTGGTAGGCGCGCTCGACGTCGTCCCAGACCTTCATCTTCTCGGCCTTCTCGCGCGAGAGGACGACGTAGCCGTCGCGGTCTTCCGTCTTCTCGATCAGCACGTCCACGCTGTCGCCGACGGCGATCGCGACCTTGCCGGTCTCGTCCTTGAACTCGTCGGCGGGGATCATGCCCTCCGACTTGTAGCCGACGTCGACGATCACGGCCTGGTCCGAAACGCGCAGCACGATGCCGCGCACAACCTCGCCTTCCGCGAAGTTGCGGAAGCTGACGTCGTACATGTCGAGGAGCTTTTCGTACTCCTCGGGATCGAACTCGCCGTCAGCCAGCGCCACGGCCTCGTCCTGGTTCTTGATGTCCGACATGAAACTGTTTTCGACCTCCGGGGTCTCTAGATTCTTCCGCCTGGCCCCGGGCAGACGGCTCCCGGGCGACGAAACGCTTGAGGATACGGGACTTGCGGCCCCGCGGTCAAGGCCGCCGGAGGGACCTCAGACGCCGCTGACGACGACCTCGGCGCCCGCGATGCGGGCCGGGAAGCTCGACAGCGGCCGCGTGGCCGGCCCGTTCACCACCTGCCCCGTGACCAGGAAGCGCGAGCCGTGGCAGGGGCAGTCGAGGCTCGCGCCCGACCGCGCGGGCAGGTCCACGGTGCAGTTCTCGTGGGTGCAGACGCGGCTGACCGCCACGACGGCGGACTCGCCGGTGCGGGTCACCGCCAGCGGCGTGACCAGCCCGCCGACCAGGCGGATGGAGGCCGCGACCGTCTGCCCGACCCCCATCAGCGGGACCCTCACCTCGTTGGCGGGAGTCGGCGTCGGGGTGGCGCCGCCGACGGGTGCCGTCGGCGTCGTCGGCGTCGACCCGCCGCCGCCCCCGCCGCAGGCTGCGAGGGCGCCGGCCGCGCAGGCTCCGGCGCAGGCGCTGGCGACGAAGCGGCGCCGCGTGGCCGCGCTCACTCGCGGGTTCCGAACCGCCACACGAGTCCCGCGCCCGCCCGCAGGCCGGAGGCGTCGCCGGTCTCGACGTCTCGCCACAGGTAGTCGCCCTGGACACGCAGCGCGAGGCGCTTCGAGAGGTGCACGTCGACGCCCGCGCCGGCCAGGACGCCGAGAACCGAATCGCTCTCGGAGATCTCGGCCTCGAAGATCGTGAGCGAGACCTCGTCCCGCACGAGTCCCGCCATCGCCCGCACGAAGGGTCGTGCGCGCCCGTGGCCGAAGCTCAGCCCCGGCCCGGCCATCAGCGCCGTCGTATTCAGGTCGACGCCGCCGACCGTCGCGGCCTGGGCGGAGGCGTCGATCCAGACCCGAACGCGACCGGCCGCGCGGAACGACAGCGCCGCGGCCACGCCGTGGCGGGCCTGCTCGTCGAGATCGAGGAGCGAGTAGCCGGCCGCGAGGTCGGGGCCCTCGGCGGACGTGGCCGGCAGCGGCAGCGCGGCCAGCACGGCGGCCGCGGCGAGGCGAGCGAGCGTCTTCATGCGGGTCCTCTGGTTTCTAGACGACGCCCACGCCCGGACCGGGCGTGTAGCCGGGGAACAGCGACTCGGAGAGGCCGAACTGGGCACGGGCCAGTTCCTGGAACACGTCGCGGAAGTCCGTCGTCGCGGCCAGGTCGCGGTTGTCGCGGAGTTGCGACGCCTCGAGCCCGGGCCAGCGCCCGAGCACGCGGCCGCCGCGCACGCCGCCACCCATCACCAGCATCGCGTAGCCGGTGCCGTGGTCCGTGCCCGCGGCACCGTTGACGGCGGCGGTGCGGCCGAACTCGGTGGTCACCATCACGACCACGTCGTCGAGCAGCGCCCCGAGGTCGGTCGCGAAGGCGGCCAGCGCCAGGCCCAGCGGGCGGAAGTCGGTGACGTTGTTGGCGAGCTGGTTCGAATGGGTGTCGAAACCACCGGTCACGTTGACGTAGATGCAGCGGGTGCCGAGGCCGGCCTTGATCAGCCGCGCGGCCTGCCGCAGCGAGTTGCCCACGCTCTGGGTCGGGTAGGCGGCGCCGTTGGCCGGGGCCGGGTTCGGGGCCCGCAGCAGGCTGTTCACCGCCTCGAAGGTCTCGAGCGTCACGCTGCCGACGCGGGTGTCGTCGGCGCGGTACATCTCCGTCAGCAGCGCCTCCGCCTCGGCGCGCCACGTGCGCGCCCGCAGGTCGAAGGCCGCGAGGTTCTGCGCGACCAGCACCGGCTCCGGGCCCAGGAACGAGCGCACGAGCTGGGTCGAGAAGGAGACCGCCTGGGTCACCTCGGAACCGGGCAGCCGGGCGATCGCGCGATCCAGCCAGCCGGTCGCCGTGGCCTTCTCGCCCGGGGTCCCCGACTCCATGAAGTCCTGGGCGTCGAAGTGCGAGCGCGTGAGGCCCGCGTTGCCCACGGCGTGGACGAAGGCCAGCCGCCCGTCGCGCCACCAGGGATCGAGCGGCGCCAGCTCCGGGTGCATGCCGAAGTAGCCGTCGAGGTCGACGACTCCCCCGCCTGCTCCCGGGCGCGGCAGCGCGATCGCCCCGCGCAGCGCGTAGTAGCGGGCGTCGCCGTGCGGCACGCAGAAGTTGAGGCCGTCGCAGCCGCCGCGCAGGAAGACCTTGACCAGCACCTTCGGGCCCGCACCGGCGGCGTGCGCGGTGCGGGTCAGCAGGGCCGAGGGCGCGAGGCCGATGCCGGCGGCGGCCAGCGAGGCCCCGCGGAGGAACACGCGGCGCGAGGGGTCGAAGGCCATCGCTCACCTCACCTGCATCTCGGGGCCGCCCAGCAGCAGCGCTGTGACGCGCGCCGCCACTCCCGGCGTGCCGGTCGTGGCCACCTTCGCGGCCGCGGCCCGGCTCGAGTCGTTCAGCGTCAGGCCGAACACCTCGCGGTCGATCGCGTCGACCACCCCGCGCGGGCTCGAGGCGTCGCCGCCGCCCGCCGCGACCAGGCCGGCCACGTTGACGCTGGCGCCGGCCAGCGCTCCCGTGCACAGGTCCAGCGCGAAGTTCATCCGCGCGAGCTGGGCCGAGGGGTTCAGCCAGTCGAGCCCCCGGTTGCTGTACCCGGTCGGCGGGTTGCAGGCGTAGAGGGGCTGCCCGGCCTCGTTGAGGAACGCGCGAATCGCGCGCGTGGCGGTCACGTTGGCCCCCACCCCCCGAAGCGCTGCGATCGCGTACTCGAAGGGCGTCCGTGGCTTGCCGGGACCGTAGGCCTCGGCCCAGAACTCCGCGCTGCCGAACAGCGCGCGCAGCACGGCGGCGATCTCGCCGTCGTGGGTGAGGTAGGCCTCCGCGAGGCGATCGACGAGGGCCGGCGGCGGGTCGTCGGCGACGAAGCGCTGGGCCAGCCGCCCGCACACGAAACGCGCCGTGGCCGGGTGGGCCGCCAGGTGGTCGAGCAGCCGCTCGAGTTCGTCGGCGCCGCCGCCGGCCGGCACGCTCAGCCCGAACACCTGCTTGGCTCCGGTGTCGTGGTTGGCCGCGCGGAACTGGTAGTTGCCGCCGGTCTGCACGTTGTCGATGCCGTGGCCCGTCATCACCCGCGCCGCGGCGATCACGTCGTCCTGCGAGTAGCCCGCGTCGACGCCGACCGTGTGCAGTTCCAGCAGCTCGCGACCGTGGTTCTCGTTGAGCCCGCCGACCTGGCGCCCGCCCGCCGCGCGGGGCAGCGTGTTCAGGTAGTTGTCCAGGTAGAACAGCATCGCCGGGTGCTTCGTCGCCGCGCCCAGCAGGTCGCGGAAGCGGCCGAGCACGAAGGGGCGGATCGCGTCGCGCTCGTAGGACAGGATCGAGTACCGGTCGAAGCCGTCGTTGACGAAGACGTTGAAGTGGTTGAACCAGAAGTCGACCAGGTTCTCGACGAGCTGGTTCCTGCCGTGCACGGCGCGGATCACCTTCGCGCTCGCCATCTCGTCGAGGATCACGCCGATCGTGCGGTTGTCGGCGTTGTAGAGCTGGAGCACCCGGCTCGTCGAGTAGCCGAGCGTCGTGAAGCCCGAGAGCCGGGCGTCGAGCTCCGGGTCGGGGCCGGGCTCGAGCTGCTCGAGCGCCCAGCGTTCGAGGCCGCGGGACAGGGCGGCGGCCAGTTCCCCGGGGCGGGGCCCGAAGCCGGCACGGGACAGCAGGTGGAGCGCGGTGCGGTAACCGAGGCGATTGGGGTCGGGCACGGGGCCTCCGAGAGGAGTCGCGAATATTGGACCGGAAACCCGGGGCGGAGGTTGAAGCGGCCGCGCGCCCGTTCTCTGCTATCCTTTCGCGTTTGCGGCGCCCGCCCGCCGGCCCGATGGCCGGTGCGGTACGCCGCGCGGAAGGAAGATCGATGAAGGCTGGCATCCACCCCGAGTACCCCGAAGTCAAGGTCCACTGCGCCTGCGGCGCCACCTGGATGACGCGTTCCACCAAGGCGCCCGAGTTGCGCCTGGAGATCTGCTCGTCCTGCCACCCGTTCTTCACGGGCAAGCAGAAGCTGATCGACGCCGCCGGCCGCGTCGAGCGCTTCAACAAGCGCTACGGCAAGGCGACCGCGAAGAAGGCCGAGGCCTAGCGGCCACCCGCGCGGGCCCGGGCCGACTGCCCATGGACCCCCTCACCTTCGAGAAGCTCCGCGACATCGAGAACCGCCTGCGCTCCCTCGAGGAGCAGATGGCGGATCCCGCCGTCGCCCAGGATCCGTCCGCCTGGCAGAAGCTGGCCAAGGAGACGAAGGGCCTGACGCCGGTGGTCACGCTGTTCCGGGACTACAAGTCGGCGCTGGGCGAGATCGTCAAGTGCCAGGAGATGGCGAAGGCGGAGACCGACCCGGAACTGCGCGAGATGGCGCAGGAGGAGGTCCGCTCGCTGGAGGCGAAGCGGGATCAGCTCGAGGCGGACATCCGCGTCCAGCTCATCCCGAAGGACCCCAACGACGAGAAGAACGTGCTGCTGGAGATCCGCGCCGGCACCGGCGGAGAAGAAGCGGCGCTGTTCGCGGGCGACGTGTTCCGCATGTACTCGCGCTACGCCGAGCGCCAGGGCTGGAAGGTCGACGTCGTCTCCTCGAGCCCGTCCGCCTCGGGCGGGATCAAGGAGGTGATCGCGATGGTCGAAGGCGATCGCGTCTACTCCAAGCTGCGCTACGAGAGCGGCGTGCACCGCGTGCAGCGGGTGCCGGAGACCGAGGCCTCGGGCCGCATCCACACGTCCGCGATCACCGTCGCCGTGCTGCCGGAGGCGGAAGAGGTCGACGTCAAGATCGAGCAGAAGGACATCCGGGTCGACACCTTCTGCTCGTCGGGGCCCGGCGGCCAGAGCGTCAACACGACGTATTCGGCCGTGCGGCTGACCCATCTTCCCACCGGCCTCGTCGTCTCGTGTCAGGACGAGAAGAGCCAGATCAAGAACCGCGAGAAGGCGATGAAGGTGCTGCGGGCGCGACTGTACGAGATCGCGCTCGAGGAGCAGCAGAAGAAGATCTCGGCCGACCGCAAGAGCCAGGTCGGCAGCGGCGACCGCAGCGAGAAGATCAGGACCTACAACTTCCAGCAGGCCCGGGTCACCGATCACCGCATCGGGCTCACCATCCACCGCCTGCAGGCCATCCTCGACGGCGACATGGACGAGGTGTTCGACGCGCTGATCGCGTACGACCAGGCGGAGCGGCTGAAGAGCTAGGCCGTTTCGGCCGTTTCGAACTGACGCGGCGCCGGTTGACAGTCGCCGCGCCGGTTTTCGAACCAACGGTCCGCTGCGTTACCGGCGGACCGCCGGCTCGAGCGAACGCAGCGTCGGGTTAGCGGACGCTGCGCCGGTTCGAACCAACGGTCCGCTACCTGCCCGACGGACCGCCGGCTCGAACAGCGGAGCGTCGGGTTCCCGGCGCTCCGTT
>JAMQGV010000007.1 GCA_025994075.1 Vicinamibacteria bacterium | reverse complement strand
CTTCGGCATCGGCGACGGCTCCGAGCACACGCTCGAGGAGGTCGGCCAGAACTTCGCGGTCACCCGCGAGCGCATCCGCCAGATCGAGGCCAAGGCGTTGCGCAAGCTGCGCCACCCGAGCCGCAGCCGCAAGCTCAAGGCCTTCCTGGAAGGCAGCCGGATCTAGAATCCGCTCATCCGAACAATCGGAGGGAACTGGCGACGCCGCGGGGGCGTCGCCGGTTTCCGCGATTCCCCTGGCGCGTCGCCGCGCGGAGGGCAGGATGAGTTCCAACCCGCAGCCCGACCCGACCGATCCGCTGCGCGCGGCCCTCGAGCGCGCGCTGGGCGGGCAGTACCGGATCGTCAGGCTGCTCGGGCGCGGCGGGATGGGCGCGGTCTACCTCGCGCGCGACGTGGCCCTCGAGCGGCTGGTCGCCATCAAGGTGCTGCCGCGGGCGGCCGAGACGGACCCCGAGTCGCGCGAGCGGTTCCGCCGCGAGGCGCGGACGGCGGCCCGCCTGGCCCACCCGAACATCGTCCCGCTCCACGGTTTCGGGGACGTCGCGGGAACGCTGTACCTGGTGATGGGCTTCGTCAACGGCGAGTCGCTGGCCGCTCACCTGAAGCGCCGCGGGCGGCTGCCGTTCGACGAGGCCCGCCGGCTGCTGGCGGACGTCGCCGAAGCGCTCGACTACGCGCACCGGCGCGGCATCGTCCACCGCGACCTGAAGCCCGACAACATCCTCCTCGACGACGAGACGGGACGCGCGATGCTCGCGGACTTCGGCATCGCCAAGGCGATCGACGAAGGCGAGGCGGTGACGCGCGTGGGCTCGATCGTCGGCACGCCGCTCTACATGTCGCCCGAGCAGGCGCGCGGCGAGAGCCTCGACGGGCGCAGCGACCTGTACTCGCTCGGCGCCGTCGCCCACGCGATGCTCGCGGGCGCCCCCCCGTTCGAGACCGGAACGCCGCGCGACGCCTTCCTGAAGCGCCTCACGAGCGACCCGCCGCCGCTCAGGACCCGGGTGCCCGAGGCGCCCGCGGACCTGGCCGAGGCGGTCGACCGCTGCCTCGCCCGCGAGCGCGACCGCCGGTTTCGCGACGCCCGCGAGCTGGCCCAGGCGATCGCGCCGACGGCGCTCGACGACGACGAGTTGCCCGAGCCGCTCGACTCGCTCGACGGCCAGGTGGTGAACCTGGCGGTCCTGGTCCTGGCGCTGGCGTTCGCCCTTCTGCAGTTCGCCGGGCACGTCGCCGAGCGCGACTTCCGACTCGCCCGCGGAGAGCCGGCCCTGCGCTCGGGGCTCTTCCAGGTGGCGGCCAGCCTGACCCTGCTGGGCGTCGTGGCCATGAAGCTGCCGATGCTGACGGCCGCCGCGGGCGCGGCCCGACGCCGCGGGTTCTCGCGCTCGCAGGTCGTGCGCGCCTTCCTCAGGCAGCCGCGGCGCTGGCCGTGCTTCTACTACCCTCGGCGGTTCCGCCGGCGGGACGACGTCTGGGAGCGCCTGCCGCGGCCCTTCCGCACCTGGCGCTGGGTGGCGACGCTGGCCACCGTCGATGCCGTCCTCGTCGTGGGCCTGGCCTCGGTCTTCCAGGTGCTCGTGTTCGAACCGGCGTTCCTGGCCGCCGCGGGCCTTCGCGGCGACGCGGCCACGGTCGCGGGGCTCCTGGTCGCCGGACTCGTCGGCGCGTGCGTCGCGGGGCTTGCCGCGCTGGCCCCGGTGGCGATCGTCTCGCTGCTGGGCGGCTCGCGCCTCCTCCGCGGCCACGGGCTCGAGACGTTCGAACTCCGGCGCGTGGCACGCGCCTTCCTGGTCGGGCCGACCGCGGACCGCGGCCTCTGGCAGCGGCCCGATCTGTCGCGCTTCCTGCTCCCCGCTCCCGACGGCGGTCGCCTGCCGTCGACCGTGGGCGACTACCCCGGCGCCCTGGCCGAGCGAGCCGCGCGGGCCCCGGAGCCCCTGCGGCCGCTCGCGGGCCGCTGCGTCACGGCCGGCAGCGCCCTCGCTCGCGCCCACGCGGAGGCCGACGCGACGGTGCAGCGACTCGAGCCACTGGTCGACCCGTCGGAGCTCGAACGCCTCGACGAGCGGCTGCGACGGCTCGCAACGCCGCTGGCCGGCGAACGGGCCGAACTCCACGGCCTGCTGTCGCAGCAGCGCGCCTGGCTCGCCGGCCGCCTGGAGCGCCTCGCGGCGGCGCGCTCGCGCCGAGAGGGCGCGCGAGTACAACTCGACGAACTCTGGCGCGCGGTGTCGGGCCTCGCGGCCGCCGACCGGGGAGGGCGCTGCGCCGCCGCGCTGGCAGCCGCCGAGGCCTTCCTCGGCCCCACGACCTCCCGGGACGACGAAGAGACGCGCGAGCAGCCGGGCGCCGAGCCTGGCCGGGGCGCCTGAAGCGCTCTCTCCAAGTCCGCGCTCGTCGCTCGCCGGAACGAGCCAGCCTCGACGTCGACGAAGCCGCGCGCGCAAGCCGCGACCTGGCCACATCCGCGCGTCGTTGGTCGGCGGCTCCGCCGCGACACAGCGTCGCCAGCATCCATGGGAAACTGCGCGGGGATTCCAGAGGATGCGAACAGGACCGATCGTCTTGGCGCTGCTGGCGGCACTGACCTCGGCGTGCGTCGCGAAGCAGCAGCCGGCGCCAGCAGCAGCCCCACCGGCGACGATGCCGGTCACATGGAGGCACCCGAGCGAATCTTCCTGGATCGTGCACACCGTGGCCGAAGAAATCACCCGCGCGGTGCGTGGCGGCGGGCCCGCCGTCGTCGTCGTCCGTGGTCGTGGGGCGGCGTTCGACCTGGCTGCGGGAGCGGTGCGAGCGACGGTCGACCCGACCCCCCATCTCTGGGCCCCCGAGGCCTACGAAGCCTGGGCTTCCGCGGTGCTCGGGCCCTCGGCTGGAGCGCCAACCGGCCACGAGAGTGGGGGTGTACCCGACGATGCACTTCTGAAGCTCCTCTCCGACCTGGGCCCGGAGCCGCTGCTTCGCGCCAACCGACTGGTGTCCGATGCGCTGCGGGCTCGCCCTCACGATGCCGCCGAACATCAGCGTGCCGCGCTCGTCGTCGCGTCTTTCGCCCTGCGCGAACAACAGGGCTGGTTCTACGACCCGCGGGTCGAGGCTGCCCGCCTCGCGGCCCATCTGGCGCTGGCCCGATCGCTCGCGCCCCGAGCCGAACCCACGCGAGCGGGCGTGATCGCGCGCATCGTCCTGGAGACGATCGCCGTTCGCCAGCGCGATGCACTCGCGCGGATCGACGCTGCCGAAGCGCTCGACTGGGACGAGGTCGGCCGCTCGTGGCTGCGAGCGCTCCGCATGGAGAACACTCGCGACTGGCGCCTCGCCGGACCCGAGCCGACAGAGTTCGAAACGGGGGCTCTCGTCCGCGCTCTGCGACTCTCGGTGTCGGGCATCAAGGCGTTGCACTCGCTGGGCGACGCCCCCCGACCGATCACCGACTGGGGAAGGCACATCCTGGTGGGCCACGTGGGCGAGGTCGGCACCGGGAACGCTCTCATCGATCGCCAACTCGCTCTCGAGACCCTCGAAGTCCAGGCCGTGTTTCCTCGCGCCTCGGGCGACGAGACCCTGGCCGGACACCTGGCAGCGGCGGGGGACGACGCCGACGTCATCGACGGACAGCTCTGGGCTCGCTTCCTCGAGCGACGACTGGCCGAGTACGCCGGGGTCTACTTCCTCCACTACCGCCGAAAGCTGGGGCTTGGACGGGCCGAACTGGCCCAGCCGCTCGCTCAACTCGACGCGCGAATCGGCCCGCTGCCGCTGCTGGTGTTCAGTCGATTCCGAAGGGCCGAGGCCCAGTCCGACCTCGAACCCCTGCTGCCCGAACTCCAGGAACTGCTCTCGAAGCAACCGGAGAGAGTCACGGCCGGCAACTGGTGGAGCGCCCGAGAGAAGCCGGGCTTCGGCGGCGGCCTCGCATCGCGCCTTCCGGACCAGTCGACCTGGTTCACGCCACCGCTGCCGCCAGGGACGGCATTCGACGTCGGCAGGCGCGTGAGGCGCCTGCCGACCCTCATGTCCGCCGACACCGCCACGCTCGAAGCGATCTGGGAGCTGGCTCCGCACGACTCGGATCTCGGATGGCGGCTCGCCAGGCCGGGAAAGGAGCCGGCGACGGCCCAGGCGCTCAACCGCTACTTCGGTGCCGCGATCGAGTTCGATTCTCGGGTGAGGAGCAATCTGGCCGACACGTTCGAGGACGAGCCCGAGCGCTACGTTCCCTTCGTCGAGAAACTGGCCGAGGTGGACTCCGATCGCTGGTGGAAGCTCGGCAAGTACCTCGAGACGCGCGACGAGGTCGCCGCGGCCCGCGCCTACGAGAAGATGTGGAAGCTCGGCGCCGACCGAGTCCTCTTCTCCGGACACAGCGACTGGCTGATCGCCTACTACCGCCGCACCGGCCGCACGCGGGAAGCCCTGCGCCTGGCCGAGGACGCCGGCGTCGTGCACTCAGCCCGCGGGCTGGACACCTATGCAGAACTGCTCGAGGATCTCAACCGGCTGGACGAAGCCGCCGCCGCGCGGCGCGCCAAGGCCGAGCGCTACGGTGACTGGGGCTCGTTGATCGCGTTTCTCCGTCGCACGGAGCAGTCCCGTGGCGGCGCGGCGACGAAGCGGCTCGTGGACGAGGCGGTCGCTCATGCCCTGCCCCAGGGCCTCGAGAGGGTGGACATCTCCGATTTCAGCGCCCCCCCAGCGGACGGCGTGGTGCTGAAGTCGACGTCGCCGAAAGCTGCCGCGGCTGGCCTCGACCGTGGATCGGTCCTCGTCGCGATGAACGGACTCCGCGTCCGGAACACCAGGGCCCTGTCCGCCATCCGCGAGTTCGTAGATGGACCTCGCTATCGCCTGATCGCCTGGCATGCAGGGCGGTACGTCGAGTCGGAACTCGAGTTGCAGGGTGGCCGATTGGGCGTGGACGTGGCCGACTACCGCAGGTGAGGACCGGACGCTCGGGCCCCGCCTATCCCTTGCCTTTGCCGGCGTCGGGGTCGATCACGCAGACCGTGCCTTCGATCGACGGCGCGCTCTCCAGGCCGCGATCGTCGATCGCCGTCACCCGCCAGCGGTAGGTGCCGATCCAGGGCAGCGCCAGCGTGTAGGGTGCCTTCGCGGTCTCGGTCGCGAACACCGCCTCCTCGACGTGGACGGCGAGCAGCTCGACGAAGTAGCGCTGGGCGTCGCCGTTCCACAAGAGCTCGACCGAGCCGCCGACCGGGATGTACTGCGGGTCCGCCGTCGGCTGCACGTCCGCGGGCGAGGCGGGCAGCGGGTGCGGGCCGTCGATCGCGCCGCCGGTCGCGACCAGGGCGCCCTGGCCCGGCCCCAGCACGACGCCGCCCTGGGCCGTCTCCAGCGCCACCTGCCCGGCGAGTGCCATCACCCGGGTCAGCCCCTGGGTGCGCCGCACGACCACCCGGCCGCGGCCGCGCACCTCGCCCTCCGCGGTGACGACCTTGATCGACTCCTCCTCGGAGTAGATCTCGAGCCGCCCGGCATCGAGCCCCACCGACAGGATCATGTCGGGCGGCACGTGCAGCGTGGACTGCGGCGAGAGCGACGCCTTCATCCACGGGAAGTCGAGGCGCACGAAGCCGGCGCCCGTCTCCAGGCGTTCGCCGGTGCGCAGCTTCTGGCCCTGGACGGCGACCGCGGCGGCGCCGCCTTCGGGGGTCACCCGGGCCTCGCCTTCGACGTAGGCGAGGTTGGCGACGGGCACGCCGGGGCGCGCCTGGGCGGCGGCCGGGAGAGCAGCCAGCAGCAGCGGGATCGTCAGCTTGGCGGTGCGCATCATCAACGGAACTTCACACTCCTGGAGGGAGCGATTCGAACCTGGGCCCGGCAGGATTCGAACCTGCGGCTAGCCGGTTATGAGCCGGCCGTTCTGACCGCTGAACTACGGGCCCGGATGAGCCTAGCAGGAGAGCGCGCGGTCAGGGAAAACGCACGGCCCGGAAGAGCCCCGCGGAGGCCCACTGGCGGAACCAGCCGGTGAGGCGCTCCGGCTGCGGCGCCCGCGGCCGGTCGAGCGCCGCCTCCAGCGCCTCTCCCAGCGAGCGCCCCGCGAGCAGGTCGGCCAGCAGCGCATGCGCCGGCTTCTCCAGGTCCTCGCGGTACACGGCGTAGTTGCGGCGGTAGACGACGAGCCGGCTGTCGCGGCGGGAGAGCTTCGGGTGGCGGTGCTCGTCGCCTTCCGCGCGGATCGCGTCCAGCCACAGCCCGGCCGGGTAGCGCAGCTCGAGCAGCCGCAGCGCCGCGATCGGCTCCAGCACGGCCTCGGCCCACGCCTCGGGCGCCACGGCGGCGATCTCGGCCTCGGTCAGGGACGGCGTCTCCTCCGCGTCGAACACCTCGCTGACCGCGCGCTCGAGCGTCGCCAGGTCGGCCAGCAGGTCGGGCCGGCGCAGGCCGCCGCCGCCCTGGCGCAGGAACTCGGGCAGGTTGTCGCCGAGGCGGTTGAGCGTGTAGGAGCGCGACGGCCAGGTCGCGACGTAGGCGCGGGCCAGCGCCGCGAACGCGTCGTCGCCGACGAGGTGGGCGAGGCCCGGGTAGTCGCTGCGCAGCGCCTCCTCCATCCGCAGCGGGTACATGCCCTGGTAGATCGCCAGCCGCTCCGCGGGCGAGAGCGTCGGCGACGGCCGGATCGCCTGCTCGGCGCGCAGCGCGGGCGCGGCGGCGAGCGCGTCGCCGATCTCGCCGGGGTGGGTGACCACGGCCTGCATCCACTGCTGCAGGCGGGACAGCTCGATCATCGCGGCGCCGCGCTGGTGCCGGCCGCAGCGAATGCCTCCCGCGCGGCGCGGGCCTTGTGCGCCTCGGCGACCACCACGTCGAAAGCCGGGATGTCCTCGTCCCACTCGTAGAGCGTGGCGACGAGGCCCGTGCGCTTCACGGCGCGCGCGTAGAGGTCCCACACCTCGGGCCGGGCGTGGTCAGAGTGGGTGTCGAGCAGGTGGCTGCCCTTGTTCAGGTGTCCCGCGAGGTGGTACTGCACGACGCGGTCGGCGGGAATCGCGTCGACGTAGGCGTTCGCGTCGAAGCCGTGGTTGACGCTGCTGACGTAGACGTTGTTGACGTCGAGCAGCAGGCCGCAGTCGGCGTCCTCCGCGAGGCGCGCGAGGAACTCCCACTCCGGCATCGAGGACGAGACGAACTCGAGGTACGAGGAGGGGTTCTCCAGGACCAGCGGCCGCTCGAGGAAGTCGCTCACCTCGCGCACGCGGGCCGTGACGTGGCGCAGCGCGGGCTCGTCGAGCGGCATCGGCAGCAGGTCGTGGGTGTTGCGGCCGGCGACGCCGGTCCAGCACAGGTGGTCGGAGACCCAGGCGGCCCGCGAGCGCGCCGCCAGCGCCTTCAGCTTCTTCAGGTACTCGCGGTCCAGCGGGTCGGTGTTGCCGATCCCGAGCGAGACCCCGTGCAGCGCGACCGGGTAGCGCTCCACCACCTGGTCGAGCACGTGCAGCGGGCGGCCGCCCGTGTCCATGAAGTTCTCGGACAGCACCTCGAACCAGTCGAGTTGCGGCCACTCGGTCAGGATGTGGGGGAAGTGGACGGTGCGCAGCCCGATCCCGATGCCCAGGTCGGGCAGGCCCCAGCGGTTCGCCACGGGCGTTGTTGGACCTCCGGAGAGACGTTGCGGGGCGGAGCCGATCGCGGCCCCGCCCCGCCTCCTACCTTAACCCTTCTTCTCGGCCATCTTCGGCGGGATCGCGCACCCGCCCTTGCCCTTGCACGAGTTCTTGCCGGCGCAGCCGTTGTCGCCCGACTTGCACCCGCCCATCCCCTTGCAGGCGTTCTTGCCCTTGCACTCGTGCTTGGCCGCGGCGGCCGCGCAGCCGCCCTTGCCCTTGCACGAGTTCTTGCCGGCGCAGCCGTTGTCACCCGACTTGCACCCGCCCTTGCCCTTGCACTCGTTGTGGCCCTTGCAGATGTGCTTGGGGGCCTTGTCGTCCGCCTTCTTGTCGGCGGCCTGGGCCAGCGCCTGCGAGCCGGCCACCAGGCCGGCGACGACCGCGCCCATGATCTGGTTGAAGCGACGGCGTTCCATGTTCCCGCTCCTCTCCTCGAAAACGAACCTCCGGCCGGTCTCCGGCGGCACCGGACGTTCGGAAACGGACGGGGGTTCGAAGATGGATAACGTCGGTACGCGCCCGGTATTCCCGGCGGATGGGGCGCTAGAATCGCGCACCCGATGATGAATCCCGACCTGCAGGCGCTGATCGCCCTCCACGAGGCCGAAACCGCGCTGCGCGCCGCCGAGGCCGCCCTCGCGCGCTGCCCCGTCGACCGCGCCGCGATCCAGGCACGGCTCGACGCCGAGCGCGGCCGGCTCGACGCCGCCCGCGCCGCGGCCGAGGGCTCCACCAAGGCCCGCCGCAAGCTGGAGGCGGAGATCCAGGACCTGGAGGCGAAGCGGGCCAAGTACAAGGGCCAGCAGGGCGAGGTCAAGACCAACAAGGAGTACCAGGCGCTGCTTCACGAGATCGAGAACGTGGAGCGCGAGATCCGCTCGCGCGAGGACCGCGCGCTCGAGGAGATGGAGGCGGGCGAGAACCACGCGGCCGACGTCAAGCGCGAGGAGGCTCACTTCCGCGAGGTCGAGGGGAGCTTCGCGGCCGAGTTCAGCGCTGTGGACGCCCGCGAGGCCAAGGCCCGGGCCGAGGTCGAGACGGCGCAGGTGGCTCGCGATCGCGCCGTGGCGGCGGTGGCCGACGGGCCGCTGGCCCAGTACCAGCGGATCGCGAAGCTGCGCGGCGGCGTCGCGCTCGCCGAGGCGAAGGACGCCTCGTGCCTCGCCTGCCGGGTCAAGCTCCGGCCGCAGCAGATGCTCGACCTCAAGAAGAACGAGCAGGTCACCCAGTGCCCGTCGTGCCAGCGCATCCTGTACTTCGTGCCCGAGCCGCCGACCGTCGACCACGGCCCGTGACGGCTCCGGAGTACGTGCTCCACATCGACGGCGCCTCCCGCGGCAACCCCGGCGAGGCCTCGTTCGGCGTCCACGTCGCCGACGCCGCCGGCACGACGGTCGCCGGGCTCTACGGCTACCTCGGCCGCGCCACCAACAACTTCGCCGAGTACCAGGCGCTGATCCACGCCCTGCGCTGGGCGAAAGCGCGAGGCGCGCGCCGGATCGCGCTCTACTCCGACTCCGAGCTGGTCGTGAAGCAGATCCGCGGCGTCTACCGCGTCAAGCACCCCGACATGCAGCCGCTGCACCGCGAGGCGAGCGCATTGCTGCGCGGCTTCGAGAGCGCGCCACTCGCCCACGTCCGGCGCGAACAGAACCGCGAGGCCGACGCGCTCGCCAACCGCGCCCTCGACGAGAAGGCGACCCGGCTCGAGTAGCTCTCAGCGGGCGAAGCCGACGAGGTGGACCATGCGGCCCGCGGCAGGGCCGTCGCGGCGCCACGAGTGGTACAGGTCGGCGCGGCACCGCGTGCACTCGTCGAGGTCGGAGATCGCCGCCGGCGCCAGGCCCGCCGCTTGGAGCTGCGCGCGGTTGGCCGCCCGCAGGTCGAGGTGCGGCCGGCCGCGGCCGCCGTCGACGAGCCGGAAACAGTGCGCGAGGCCCGACCCGAGCGCGCTCCGCACCTCCTCGCCGACCTCGTAGCAGCAGGCGCCGATCGCGGGGCCGAGCGCCGCGCGCACGTCCGCGAGCCGCGAGCCCGAGTCGACGAGCGCGCGCAGCGCCGCCGCCGCCACGCCCGCCGCGGTGCCCCGCCAGCCGGCGTGCGCGGCGCCCACGGCGCGGCGCACGGGGTCGACGAACAGGACCGGCAGGCAGTCGGCGGTCTCGATGGCGAGCAAGACGCCCGGCGCGGTCGCGATCGACGCGTCGGCCTCCGGCGCGCCGTCCCACGGCGCGCGGGCCACGGCCGCCCCGTGGACCTGGGTCAGGAAGAAGACGCGCCCCTGCGGGGACCGCGCCGCGGTCACGCGAAGGCGGGCCTCTTCGCGGCGCTCGGCGGGAGCGCCGGGCGCACGGCGCTCGAAGCCGTGGACCAGGCCGGGAATCGCGGCGATCTCGGGGACGGTGGCGAAGGCGGGCGTCACGGTGGCCAGCGTACACTGGCCGGGCCCATGCGCCGCCTCCCCCGCCGCGTCGGCCGCGTCCTGCTGGCCCTGCTCGCCGTGCTGCTCGCGGCTGCCGCCGGCCTGGCGCTGCTGGCCTACCTGCCGGCAGGCGACGACCGGCCGCACCCGTTCAACCAGGACCGCAACGCGGTGTGGCTCGAGCACCGCTGGCTGGAGCGGGCCCACCCCGAGGAGGAGATCGCCGCGCTGGTGCGCGAACTGCGCGGCCGCGGCGTGCGCTACGCCTACCCGCACGTGATCCCGTTCGACCGCGGCGGCCGGCTGCCGCCCCACGACCGCGAGCAGATGCGGCGCTTCCTCGCGGTCGCCCGCCGCGAGGCGCCCGAGCTGCAGGTGCTGCCGTGGGTCGGCGGCCTGCGCGTCGGCTGGCGGCGGCAGAAGCACGGCTCGATCGAGCTGGGCGACCTCGGCCAGCGCCAGCGCATCGTCGCCGAGTGCCGCGGCCTGATCGACGAGGGCTTCCACGGCATCCACCTCAACGTCGAGCCGGTCGGCGACGGCAACGTCGAGTTCCTGTCGCTGCTGCGCGCCCTGCGCACCGCGATCGGCGAGCACGCGACGCTGTCGATCTCGGCGATCCGGCCCGGGCCGATCGCGCTGCCCGGCGCGCCCAACTTCCTGTGGACGCCGGGCTACTACGCGCGGGTGGGCGCCATCGCCGACCAGGTGGTCGTGATGGCCTACGACACCGCGATCCCGACCCCCGCGGCCTACACGCGCTACGTCGCGTGGGCGTCGCGCAGCGCCTCGGAGGCGCGGCGCGGCAGCTCCCGCCACGCGCGGCTGCTGATGGGCGTGCCCACCTACGACGAGACGGGCCTGATGCACCGCGGCGACGTGGAGACGCCGGCGGGCTCGCTGCGCGGCATCGTCCAGGGCCTGCGCGGCGGCGCCGGCGACGGCACCTTCGAAGGCGTCGCCCTCTACGCCCACTGGACCACGGACGAAGAGGAGTGGGCGACCTACGACCGCCTCTGGCGCGGCCGCTAGCTGGGGGTTCGGGGGCGGAGGAGGCTTCGTGGTCCGACGGAGCCCCCGAGGAGCGCGGAGACGCCGTGAGGCGGCTCCGCGACTCCAGAGTATTCACGCCGCCGCGCGGACGTCCTCCACGATCTGGCCGTCCTGGACGCGGACCACGCGGCTCGCCAGCTTCGCGATGCCGGAGTCGTGGGTGATCAGCACGATCGTCTGGCCGGCCGCGTGCAGTTCCTCGAACAGCGACACGATCGCCTTGCCCGAGGCCGAGTCGAGGTTGCCGGTCGGCTCGTCCGCGAGCAGGATCGTCGGCCGGTTGACCAGCGCGCGCGCGATCGCCACCCGCTGCATCTGACCGCCCGAGAGCTCGGTCGGCTTGTGCTCCATGCGGTCGCCGAGCTCGACCCTCTCCAGCATCGCCGCCGCCCGCTCCCGCCGCTCCTTCGTCGAGACGCCCGCGAACAGCAGCGGCAGCTCGACGTTCTCCAGCGCGGTCGCGTAGGGGAGCAGGTTGAAGCTCTGGAACACGAAGCCGATGTGGCGGTTGCGGATCTCGGCCAGGCGATTGCGGTCGAGCCCGGCGACGGCCTCTCCCGAGAGCGTGTAGCTCCCGGAGGAGGGCGTGTCGAGGCAGCCGAGGATGTTCATCAGCGTGGACTTGCCCGAGCCCGAGGGGCCGACGATGGCGACGTACTCGTTGCGCCCGACCTCGAGGTCGATGCCGCGCAGCGCCTGGACCTCGAGGCGGCCCGTGGAGTAGACCTTGCGCACGTCGCGCAACTCGATCAGCTTGTCCATCACTCGTACCTCAGCGACACGGCGGGTTGGATGGCGGCGGCGCGGCGCGCCGGGAAGAAGCCGGCGAGGGTGCCGACGCTGCCCAGGATCAGCGCCGTCGCCGCGGCGATCGGCAGCGAGAACGTGGGCTTGCCGAGGAAGGCGAGCGCGTCGTCGGTGACGGGCACCAGGCCGATGGCGGTGATGATCACGAGGCCGACGAACACGCCGAGCAGGCCGCCCATCGCGGTCATCATCAGCGCCTCGACCACGAACGGCGCCATCACCTGCCGCGCCTTGGCGCCCAGCGCCATCTTGAGGCCGATCTCGCGGGTCCGCTCCTGCACCACCGCGTACATGATGTTGGCGACGCCCATGCCGCCGACGAACAACGTGAGCGCCCCGATCAGCCCCAGGAACATCTGGATGCCGAGGCCGATGTTGTCGGTGATCTGCTGGTTGCGGCGGGTGTCCCACACGCCCAGCGCGCGTTCGTCGGCGGGATCGAAGCGGTAGCGGCCGCCGAGGATGCGGTAGAGCTGGGCCTTGGCCTGGTCGCCCAGTTCCGGCGACACCGGCCGGTAGATCAGGTTGCTCATCCGGTGGTCGGTCCACATCGACTTGTAGGTGGTCGCCGGGATCGTCGCCTGGCCCTTGTCGGGGCCCGAGTACATCCCCATCATCGTCTTCGGCACCGCGACGCCGACCACCGTGAAGGTGGACTGCTGGATCTGCACGGTGCGGCCGACGACGTCCTGCGAGCCGAACAGGTCCTGCGCGAGTTCGTCGCCGAGCACGACCACCCGTCGCTTCTCCTGCAGGTCGCGCTCGTTGAGGAAGCGCCCGCCCGGCTGCGGTGTGATGTTGCGCATCGCGCCGAACGAGGCGTCCACCCCGCGGATCCGGGCGTTGACCGTCTTCTCGCCGACCGCGACGCCGCGCCGGGTCGAGTACTCGCGGCTGACGCCGTCGATCTCCGGGATGCGGGCGGCGATCAGCTCGGCGTCCTCGTCGGTGAACTGGATCGGGCGGCCGGCCGGCAGCCCCGCCCACGGCCGCGTGGTGGCCCCCGGCCACACCACGGCGATGCCCACGCCCATGCCGCGGGTGTTGGTGTGGAAGGACTGGCGCAGGCCCTCGCCGAAGCTGAGCAGCATCACGATCGACAGCGTGCCCCAGCCGATCGCGATCACGGTCAGCGCGATGCGCTTGCGGTTGTGGGTGACGTCGGCCTGGAACAGGCGCAGCACCAGGCGCAGCTCGGCGAGCAGCGTCTTCATGCGAGCTTCAGCGCGACCACGGGGTCGAGCAGCGAGGCACGGCGGGCGGGGAACCAGCCGGCGACCATGCCGATCACGCCGAGCAGTGCCGTGGTGGTGGCGATCACCAGCGGGGAGGCCTGCGGCGTGCCGACGTACTCGTCGAGGCCGAGCAGCGGGAACACCGCCAGGAAGCCGAACGTGACCAGCATCCCGCACACGCCGCCGACCGCGGTGAGCGTCAGGGTCTCGGCCAGGAACTGGCGCTGAATCCACGCGGGCTTGGCGCCCACCGCGAGCTTGACGCCGATCTCGCGGGTCCGCTCCTCGACGACGACGTACATGATGTTCGAGACGCCGATGCCGCCGACGACCAGCGTGAACGAGCCGATGATGGCGAGGAACGCGCGGAAGGTGCCGAAGAAGATCGCGAAGAACTTCTCCGCCTCGCTCGTGTCCCACATCCCGATCGCCTCCTTGTCGGCGGGGTCGAACTTGTGGCGGCGGGCCAGGACCTCGTACACCTTGCGGGTCACCTCCGGGGTCGCGCTCGCGTCGTGGGCCTGGAAGATGAAGTTCTCGAGGTAGCGCTCGGAGAACAGGCCGCGGAACGTGGCGTCCGGGATGAACGCCTTGCCCTCGTCGCGGCCGGAGTAGGACGAGTCCTGGGCCTTCTTCTCCATCACGCCGACGACCAGGAACGGCACGTTGTCGAGCATCACCGTCTGGCCGACGGCCTCCTGGTCTCCGAACAGGTCCTGCTTCAGCTTGTCGCCGAGGAACACGACGCGGCGGCGGCGGTCGAGATCGAGGTCGTTGACGTAGCGGCCGCCGGCGGCCGGGATGATGTTGCGCATCGCCGCGAAGATCGGCGAGTTGGCCGAGACCTCCGGCGTGATGCGCACCCGCTCGCGGCGGAAGGTGCTGTTCTCGCGGCTCATCTCGCCCGAGAAGCGCGCCTGCGGGATCTCGCGGCGCAGCGCCTCGACGTCCTCCTCGGTGATGCGGATGCGGCGGCCCTTGCCGAGGCCCTCCCACGGCAGCGAGGTGCGCGAGGGCCAGGCGATCACGATGTTCTCGCCGAGCCCGCGCTGGTTGGCGCGGATGCGCGCCTCGAGGCCCTCGCCGAAGGCCACGAGCAGCGAGACGGACACCGTGCCCCAGGTGATGCCGAGCACCGTCAGCGCCGTGCGCAGCTTCTGCTGGCGCACGTCCTGGAGCATCTGGCGGAAGAAGGACAGCGAGCCCATGCCTGGCGCCTCGGGGCCTGCGTCTACTCGATCTTCTTCGGCGGGCGCTCGACGACCAGGTCGCCCTGCTTCAGGCCCTCGCTGATCTCGATGTTGAGACCGTCGGAGAGGCCGACCGCGACGACCTTCTTGACCGGCTCCTGGCCCGGGGCGGGCGGCGGCAGCTCGACGCTGGCCTTGCCGGCCTCGAAGGTGACGAGCCGCTCGGGCAGCAGCAGCACGTCCGTCTTCTCGCGCACCACGACGTCGGCGTTGGCCGAGTAGCCCGCGCGCAGGGTCACGCCCGCGGCCGGCTTGAGCGAGATCTCGACGTCGAACAGCGTCGCCCCCTCCTGGGTCTTCGACTTGGGCGCGATCTTCGCGACCTCGCCGTCGACCTGGGCGTCGGGCAGGGCGCCGATCTTGATCCGCGCCGGCATCCCCTCGCGCAGCTTGCCGACGTCGATCTCGTCGACCGTGCCCTTGAAGATCAGCGTGCTCATGTCGGCCAGCGTCGCGAGCGGCGTGCCCGCCTGGAACGAGGTCAGCGGCACCACCGGGTCGCCCTCGTTGACCTGCAGCTCGAGCACGGTGCCCGTGGTGGGGGCGCGGATGATCGACTCGACCGAGAGCTGGTCGCTCTGGATGCGGCCCTTCTCGACGAGCGCCAGGCGCTCCTGGGCCAGCTTGAGGCGGATCTGGGCGTCCTGGATCTCCTTGTCGGCGACGTCCGCCTCCTGCGAAGCGAGGATGCCCTGCTTGCGCAGCGTCTCGGAGCGGTCGAAGCGCTTCTTCGCCTGCTCGAAGATGTTGCGGGCGATCTCGACCTCGCGGCGGGCCTCGGTCAGCTCCAGCGGCGTCGGGTCGGGCAGGATCTCGAACAGCGGGTCGCCGGCCTTCACGCGGTCGCCGACCTCGCGGAACGAGCGCTTGACGATGCCGGAGATCTTGCTCTTGACGGTGATCTCGCGCTCGGGCCGGATCGAGCCGACCGCCAGCGCCTTCTCGACCACGCCGCCGCGGGTGACGGCGACGGTCTTGAAGGCGCCGTCGTCGCGCGAGGCCGCGCGGCTGTAGAGGGCGGCGGACGCCCCGACGACGAGCACGACGACTCCCCCTGCGATCAGGCCCTTCCGCATCGGCGACACCTCTCCGTTCCGTTCTCTCCCCCTAGGACGCCGCGGACCCCTCCAAAGGTTCAACTTTCTTCACGCCCGAACGGCGTCCAATCGATTGACGTGCAGGCGCGGGCGAACGCGTCGTCGTGGGTGACCAGCACCAGCGCCCCGTCCCAGGCCGCGAGCGCCGCCTGCAGCCGCTCGGTGGCCGGCAGGTCGAGGTCGTTGGTCGGCTCGTCGAGCAGCAGCAGCGCGACGTCGCGCCCGAGGGCCCGGGCCAGTGCGAGTTGCCGCGCCTCGCCGGGCGACGGGCAGGCGCTCGCCATCACCGCATCCGGGTCGAGGCCCAGCGCCGCCGCGATCGCCAGCGCCTCGCCGCGCTCACGCGGCGGCGCCGCGCGCAGCTCCGCCTGGATCGCGCGCGCGGCTTCCGGGCCGATCTCCTGGGGCAGGTGCAGCAGCTGCTCGCTCGGCCCTCGCCACGCCGCGGCGAGGGCCGCGAGCAGCGTGCTCTTGCCGGCCCCGTTGCGGCCGCGGAGGCGGACCCGGGTGTCGCGGAGGACGACCAGCGACAGGTCGCGGGCGAGCAGGCCCGTGCCGTCCACGTGGGGGAGGCCACCGGCGAAGGCGAGCAGCCGCGACTTCGGGAGTGGCGCGCTGCGCCAGGCGATCGCACCGCCCCGATCGCGCTCGACGGAAAGCTCGGCGAGGCGTCCGGCCGCGGCGTCGACGCGCTCCGCGAGGGCCGCCACCTCGCGGCCGGCGCGGGCTTCGGCCCAGGCCGCGCGGTTGCGCTGGCCCATCGAACGCGAATCGGGGTCGGTGGCGCGACGGGCGCTGCGGCCGCGCTCGGCTTCGGCCCGCACCTGCCGCCGGCCGGCGAGGGCGCGCCGCAGCCGGCGGTGCTCGCGCTGCAGGTCGTCCTGGACGCGCACCGCGGCCTGCCGCGCCGCCTGCCGCCGCTCTCGTGCGACGCCGTAGGGGGCCTCGTGCAGCTCGAGGCGACCGGCATCCAGCCACGCGGTGCGCGGGCACAGCGCCTCGAGCAGCGCGCGGTCGTGGGAGACGACGAGGCCGATGCCGCGATAGCCGCGCAGCGCGGCGAGGAGCGCGGCGCGGGCTTCGCCGTCGAGGTGATTGGTCGGCTCGTCGAGCAGCAGGACGTCGGGTGCTGTGAGCAGCGTCGCGCCGAGCGTGAAGCGCCGGCGGACACCGGGCGACAGGCGCGCGAAGCGGTCCACGTCCGCAGCCGCGATGCCGAGCGCCGCGCGCAGTCGTGCGGCGGCGGGGCCCGGGTCGCGCGCGAAGGCGGTCACCTCCGTCGACGCGCGGTCGGGCAGCCGCTGGTCGAGGCGGGACACCGAGAGCCCGCGGCGCTCGACGCGGCCGGAGTCGGGCTCGAGCTCGCCCGAGATCAGGCGCAGCAGCGTGCTCTTGCCGGCGCCGTTGGCGCCGACGAGGCCGGTGAAGCCGGGCCCGAACGCGGCGCTGGCGCGATCGAGCAGTGGCCGGCCGGGGACGTGGGAAAAGCAGACGGAGAGCAGGCGTACGGTCACGGGGACACTCCTGGAGCTGGGCCTTGCGGGGGACGAACGTGCGCCCGGCCGCGAGACGCGGCGGCGGGAGCGGGGATTCAGCTCAGCAGGAGAAGCGCATCAGCGCCCCGGGAGGGGCACCGACATTGTACGGCGATCGGGCCGCGGGAGTTCCGCGGCTCTCAGCGGCGGCGGACGATCACCGTGGCGACGTACTGGCGGGGATCGATGCGGACGTTCGAGTAGGGGTAGGGCTCGAGCGCCGTGACCTCGACCGTGTAGCCGTCGACCGCCTGCGGCGGGCGGGCGTCGGTGCGCAGCTCGATCTCGCGGCGGCCGGCCTCGGTGCGGGTCCAGGCGGCGAGCAGCGCCCGCCCCGCCTGGATGCAGACGACGTCCGCGGGGCAACGCGAGTCTTCGAGCACCTCGCGAATCCCGAGCTCCAGCCGGCCTGCGTCGAAGCTGCGGGACTGGGACATGCCGAGCTTGACGGGCTGGTCGAGAGGCGCCGCGGGCGCCGTCGAAGCCTCGAACGGGGATGCGCAGGAGAGGGCGAACACGGTCGCAGCGGCGGCGACCCAGGCGCGACGCTTCACGATGACACCTCGGCGGGGGCCGGCTGGCCCTCCTTGTCGCCCCCCGGCAGGACCTTCAGGTAGCGCGGCGGCGTGCCCAGGTGCTTCCACTGCTCCGGCAGCCGGTAGCCCGGGTTCGGCGTCTCCTCGCACACGCCGCAGCGGATGCAGCCCTGGACCTCGGGGCAGTGCGGCGAGAGCGCCTCCTTGCGCGACTTCTCGAGCTCCTTCCAGTAGTAGCCCCGGGCGACGCCGTTGTCGATCACGTCCCAGGGCAGGATCTCGTCCTTCGCGCGCCCGCGGAAGAGGTAGAACGCCGGGTCGAGGCCCACGGCCTTCAGCCCGCGCTTGAGGTCGGTGCCGTTCTCGACCTGGTGCTCGAGGGCGTCGGCGACGCGGCGGTCGGCCAGCGCCAGCACCGACTGGGTGGCGCCCGTGCGCGCGCTCTTGATCACCGCGTCGACGTTGGGGATGCGGGCGAACGCCTTGCGCAGGTGCTGCAGCTTGCGGTCCGACTCCTTCGGGTCCTCCATCGGCAGCCACTGGTACGGCGTGCCGGGCTTGGGCACGAACGGGTTGACCGAGGGGTGCAGGCGGCCGATGCGGCCGCGCTTCTTCGCCTCGACCAGCATCCGCTCGCGGATCCGCTCGGTCAGCGTGACGATCGCCTCGACGTCGCCGTGCTCCTCGAACGGCAGCCCGACCATGTAGTAGAGCTTCAGGTTCGCGATGCCGTTGCCGAAGATCCACGAGGCCTTGTCCAGGATCTCCTCGTTGGTGAACTGCTTGTTGAGGATCTTCCGCATGCGGTCGGACCCGCACTCGGGCGCGAGCGTCAGACCCTGGACGCCGGTGTCGGCCAGCTTGAACACGAACTCGGGCGTCAGGTCGTCGAGCCGCAGCGAGGCGACCGAGACCTCGTAGCCGAGGCCGGCCAGGTCGTCGACGATGCCCTCGATCTCGGGATGGTCGCAGACGGCCGTCGAGACGAGGCCGATCTTGTTCGTGTGCTGCCGCACCTCGGCGGCGCGGCCGACGATCTCGGCGCGCGAGAAGCCGCGCACCGGCAGGTAGTTGTAGCCCGCCCAGCAGAAGCGGCACATGCACGGGCAGCCGCGCGAGATCTCGACCAGGAACTTCATCGACATCTCGGTGTTGGGGGTCAGGATCACGCTCTGCGGCAGCTTCATCTGCCCGAACACGCCGCGGGCGCGGCCCACCGGGCCGGGTCCGTCGTAGGCAGCCACCGTGCCGTCCGCGTGGTAGCGCACCTCGTAGCGGGAAGGAACGTAGAAGCCGTCCTCCTCGCGCAGCAGCTTGATGCCGTCGCGCGGGCTCGGCGAGCCGAGCAGCGCGCCCAGCAGCTTCGGCAGCAGCGCCTCGGCCTCGCCGGCCGCGATCACGTCCGCGAACGGCGCCAGCGGCTCCGGGTTCAGGAAGGTCGCGGCGCCGCCCAGGATCACGATCGGGTCGCGCGGGCCGCGGTCCTTCGCGCGCAGCGGCACGCCCGCCATGCGCAGCATCTGGACCACGTGCACGTAGTCGTTCTCGAACGAGACGGAGAACGCGAGCGCGTCGAAGCGGCCGAGGTCGGCGCCGCTGTCGAAGCTGGGCAGCGCGCGACCGGAGCGGAGCAGGTCCTCGCGGTCCTCGTCGTCGGGCAGGAAGAAGCGCTCGCAGACGACGTCCGGCGCCTCGTTCAACATCTGGAACACGCCCTGGAAGCCCAGGTTCGACATCCCGACGTAGTACAGGTTCGGGTAGCCGAGGGCGATCCGGAACGCCCCCTGCCGCTTGCGCGGCCGGAGGCTGATCTCCGCCTCGCGCAGAGACCGGTGGCGTGCTTCGATGCGGCGGCTCACCCTTCCATCCTAACAGCGTGAGCCGCCGCGGGCCGTCCTCCTAGTCGCCGGTGGTCCCCGTCCCCTGCTTGCGGATGAAGGTCGGCACGTCGAGATCGAAGCGGCTGCCGCCCGCTGCCGCCGCGCGCGGCATCGGCGTGTTGCGGTAGAACGCGTTCTGGCTGCTCGGCGCCCCGGCGGCGGCCGCCGCCCCGGCGACGGCGTTCGGGCCCACGTAGTTGGCGAGGTCGACCGGCGTCGGCGGCGCCTTGCGGGCGCCGCGCACGAAGCCGGTGGCGATCACCGTCACCTTGACCGCCTGGCCCATCGCCTCGTCGGTGACGATGCCGTAGATCACGTTGGCCTCGGGGTCGGCGGCCTTGGTGATCAGCTCGGTCGCGTCGGCGGCCTCGGCCAGCGACAGGTCGGCGCCGCCCGTGATGTTGACGATCACGCCGCGCGCGCCCTCGATCGAGGAGTCCTCGAGCAGCGGGTTGGAGATCGCCCGCTGGGCGGCCTCGAGCGCGCGGTTCTCGCCTTCGCCGATGCCGGTGCCCATCACCGCCGAGCCCATCCCCTTCATCACCGCGCGCACGTCGGCGAAGTCGAGGTTGATCTGGCCGGGCACGGTGATGATGTCGGAGATCCCCTGCACCGCCTGGCGCAGCACGTCGTCGGCGACGCGGAACGCCTCGTTGACCGGGGTGTTGCGGGCCACCGTCTGCAGCAGCCGGTCGTTGGGGATCACGATCACCGAGTCGACGCACTCGCGCAGCGCCATCAGGCCGTCCATCGCCTGCGACTGGCGGCGCTTGCCCTCGAGGCCGAACGGCAGCGTGACCACCGCCACCGTCAGCACCGAGCCCTGGTCGCCGCCCAGCTGGCTGGCGATCGAGGCCACCACCGGCGCGGCGCCGGTGCCGGTGCCGCCGCCGAGGCCGGTGGTGACGAAGACCATGTCCGCGCCCTCGAGCGCGTCGCAGATCTTCTCGGTGTCCTCCACCGCGGCCTGGCGGCCGACCTCGGGGTTGGCGCCGGCGCCGAGCCCCTTGGTCAGCTTCTCGCCGATCTGGATCCGGGTCGGCGCCTTGTTGTCGCGCAGCGCCTGGCGGTCGGTGTTGATGGCGATGAACTCGACGCCCTGGACGCCGGCGGCCATCATGCGGCTGATCGCGTTGCCGCCGCCGCCGCCGACGCCCACCACCTTGATCCGGGCGCCGCGGACGTCCTCTTCCGCGAACGTGATGCGGCCGGCGCTCTCGTGATTGGTCATGCTTTCCTCATATTAGTCAGGTTCCGTGTCCGGGTTACGCCCCGCGGCCGGTCCGAATCGCCTCAGAAGAAGTCCTGCAGCCAGTTCTTGAGGCGCCCGGAGATCCGGCCGAAGGTCCCCGTCGCCGCCTGCCGCGAGATGCCGAGCTCGCGTCCCATCCGTCGCCGGTAGCCCCACAGCACGAGGCCCACGGCGGTCGAGTACACCGGGCTCGCCACCACGTCGACCAGCCCGCCGATGCCGACCGGCGCGCCGCGGCGCACCGGCATGTCGAAGATCTGCTCCGCGATCTCGGGCAGCCCCTCGAGGATCGAGCCGCCGCCCGTCAGCACCACGCCGGAGTTGAGCGAGCGGTCGAAGCCGGCGCGGCGGATCTCGGTCAGCACCAGTTGGCAGATCTCCTCCGCCCGCGCCTGCACCACGTCGCCCAGCACCCCGCGGGCCATGATCCGCGGCCGCCGGCCGCCCACCGCCGGCACCTCGATCGAGTCCTCTTCCGGGATCATCGAGGTCAGCGCGCAGCCGTGCTTCTTCTTGATCTTCTCCGCCTCGCTGACCGGCGTGCGCAGCGCGACCGCGATGTCGTTGGTGAAGTGCTCGCCGCCGACCTGGAGGATCGCGGTGTGCCACAGGGCGCCCTTCTCGAAGATGGCGAGGTCCGTGGTGCCGCAGCCGACGTCGACCAGGGCGACGCCCAGGTCCTTCTCGTCGGAGGTGACGCAGGCCTCGGCCGCCGCGAGCTGGGCGAGCACCGTGTCCTGCACCGCGAGCCCGGCGCGGTTGACGCAGGTGATCACGTTCTGGGCCGAGGTCTGCGAGCAGGTGACGACGTGGACGTTGACCTCGAGCCGGGTCCCGGTCATGCCGGTGGGATCGGGGATGCCGTCCTGGTCGTCGACCACGAACTCCTGCGGCAGCACGTGCAGGATCTCGCGGTCGAGCGGGATCGAGACGGCCTTGGCCGCCTCGATCGAGCGCTGCACGTCTTCGGGCTCGATGCGCCGGCTCTTGCCGGAGACGGCGATCACGCCGCGGCTGTTGAAGCCCCGCACGTGGGTGCCGCACAGCGAGACGTAGGCCGAGCCGATCTCGACCCCGGCCATCAGCTCGGCCTCCTCGACCACCTTCTTGATGGCGTCGATGGTGGCGTCGAGGTTGATGATCACGCCCTTGCGCACGCCCTTCGACTCGGTCTGGCCGATGCCGATCACGTCCAGCCGGCCCTCGTCGGTGATCTCGGCCACGATCGCGCACACCTTCTGGGTGCCGATGTCGAGGCCGACGATGTAGCGGTCCTTCTTCTTGGCCATGGCTTCCTCAGTCCCCCTCGGGACGGGTCCCGGACGGCGTCGGCGTCGGCGCGGGCGGCTCCAGTTCCGCGGACGGGAGGGCGGCGGCGTCGGGGACGGTCGGTGCGGGTGTGTCGGTCGGCGTCGGCACCGGCGCCGGCGGCCGCGGCACGGGGCGGACGATGGCGACGCGCGGCGGCGGCGCGGGCGTCGGCTCCGGGGTCGGCTGCTGCTTCGCGTAGATGCGGTCGCGGAAGCGCAGGTCGAAGTACTCTGCGCGCGGGGCGCGGGCGACGATCTCGCGGCGCAGCTCGAGGAAGGCGGCCAGCCGCTCGCGGTAGGGCGGCGCGCCCAGCCGCAGCACCTCGCCCTGGCCGCGCAGCACGACGCGCAGGTCGCCGCTGTCCTCGACTTCGACCTCGGACACCTCGGAGCCGAGGTCGCCGAGGTCGGCGAGCAGGGCGCCGGCGCGCTCGGCGCGGGCGCGGCGCGCCTCCCCGGTGGTGCCGCCGAGGCCACGCACGATCGGCAGGTCGAAGCCGGCGGTGCGCGGCCCGTAGATGTCGATCAGGGTGCCGCTCGCGTCCATCAGGTACAGGCGCTCGAGCTCGGCGAGCGCCAGCGGCACCCGCTCTCGGATCTCCACCTGCAGGCCGTCGGGCAGCGTGCGGCGCACGGTCGCGTCCGACACCCACGGCGAGGCGAGCAGGCGGTCCTTCAGCTTCGCGATGTCGAGGCCGAGGATGTTCTCGCCCACCGCGGGACCGAGCAGCTCGCGCACCTCGCCCTCGGAGAGGAACTGCTGGCCGCGCACGTCGACCTTCGCGACCCGCAGGCGCTCGGCGCTCATCACCCGCCCGTAGCCGACCGCCAGCAGCGAGACGGCGACCGCGATCGCACCGGCGGCCTGGACCACGACCGCGAGCCGGTGCAGCGCGCCGCGGCGGGCACGGCGGCGCCCCCGCGCCCGCGAGCGCAGGAACGGCCCGTCTTCGCCGGACGCGCCGACGCGGCCGAGCGGCAGGTCGAGCAGCGGGTCGTCGTGCAGCGCGCTCATGCGGCCAACAGTCCATCGGCGGCGTGGTGCACGTCGCCGGCGCCCAGCGTCAGCACCACGTCGCCCGGGCGCGCCCGCTCGGCCAGCCGCCGGGCCGCCTCGTTCACGCCGCCCGCGAAGCTGGCGTCGGCGTGGCCGCGGGCGCGCAGCGCCGCGGCCAGCGCGCGGCCGTCGACGCCCTCGACGGGCGGCTCGCCGGCCGCGTACACGTCGCACACGAGCAGCACGTCGGCGTCGGCGAAGGCGGTGCAGAACTCGTCCCACAGCGCCCGGGTCCGGGTGTAGCGGTGGGGCTGGAACACGACCAGCGTGCGCCGCTCGCCGGCGAAGCGGCGCAGCGTCTCGAGCGTCGCCCGGATCTCGGCGGGGTGGTGGCCGTAGTCGTCGACGACCGTGATGCCGCCCTGCTCGCCGCGCACCTGGAAGCGCCGCTCCACCCCGCGGAAGGCGGCGAGCCCCGCCGCGACGCGCTCGAACGGCAGGTCCAGCTCGAGGCCGACGGCGAGCGCGGCCAGCGAGTTCAGCACGTTGTGCCGGCCCGGCACCGCGAGCGCGATCTCGCCCAGCTCGCGGCCGTCGACGACGGCGGCGTAGCGCGACCCCGTCGCGGCGAGGCTCACGTCGCGGGCGCGCACCCGGGCGCCGTCGCCGGTGCCGTAGGCGATCACCCGCCGCGTCATCTTCGGCAGCAGCGCGCGCAGCGGCGGGTCGTCGACGCACACGATCGCCGCGCCGTAGAACGGTACCTTGTTCAGGAAGTCGAGGAACGCGCCCTGCACGTCGGCGAGGTCCCTGTAGGCGTCGAGGTGCTCGCGGTCGACGTTGGTGACCACCGCGACCACCGGCTGCAGCTTGAGGAACGAGCGGTCGGACTCGTCGGCCTCGACCACGACGTACTCGCCGCGGCCGTTGCGGGCACCCGATTCCAGCGCCCGCAGGCGCCCGCCGACCACCACGCTCGGGTCGAGGCCGCCGTGCTCCAGCACCGCCGCCACCATCGAGGTGGTGGTCGTCTTGCCGTGGCTGCCCGCGATCGCCACCCCCTGCTGGAGCCGCATCAGCTCGGCCAGCATCTCGGCGCGCGGGATCACCGGCACGCCGCGTTCGCGGGCCACGGCCACCTCGGGGTTGTCCGCGGGCACCGCGGAGGAGACCACGACCACCTGGGCGTCGCCCACGTGGGCGGCGGCGTGCCCTTCGGCCACCCGCGCGCCCAGCCGTGCCAGCCGCTCGCCGACCGCGCCCGGCTTCAGGTCGGAGCCCGAGACCTCGTAGCCCCGGGCCAGCAGCATCTCGGCGATGCCGCTCATGCCGGCGCCCGCGATGCCGACGAAGTGGACGCGGCGCACGCCCCTCATGCCGCCTCCTCGCCGCGCAGCAGCTCCGCCACCCGCTCGGCCGCGTCGGCGCGGGCCAGGCCACGGGCCGACGCGCCCATCCGCGCCAGCGCGGCGGGGTCGGCGAACAACGCGCGCAGCTCCGCCGCCAGCCGCGCGCCGTCGAGCTCGGCCTGCGCCAGCATGCGGGCGGCCCCGGCGCGCTGCATCGCCTCGGCGTTCTCGCGCTGGTGGTCGTCGGCGGCGCCGGGCAGCGGCACCAGCACCGCGGCGCGGCCCGCGGCGCACAGCTCCGCGCAGGTGGTGGCGCCGGCGCGGCACAGCACCAGGTCGGCCGCCGCCAGCCGCGCCTCCATGTCGTCGAGGAACGGCGCCACCTCGGCCTCGCGCCCGGCCGCGGCGTAGGCGGCGGCCACCGACGCGTGGGCGGCGGGCCCGGTCTGGTGCACGACCCGCAGCTCCGCGGCGGGCGGCAGCGACGGCAGCGCCGCGACCATCGCGTCGTTGAGCGCGCGCGAGCCCTGGCTGCCGCCGAAGACGAGCAGCGTGAACGGCGGCCGCGGGTCGCGCGGCGCGATCCGCGCGAAGCCGCCGCGAACCGGGTTGCCAGTCAGCACGCCGCGCGCGCCGTAGTGGAGCCGCGCCCCGTCGAACGCGCACGCCGCGCGGTCGACGAACGGGCGCAGCACGCGGTTGGTGAAGCCGGGCCGGGCGTTGGGCTCGAGGATCACCGTGCGCACCCCCGAGAGCGCGGCGAGCAGCACGATCGGTCCGCCCGCGTAGCCGCCGACGCCGAGCACCGCGGCCGGCCGCTCGCGGCGCAGCAGGGCCGCGGCGCGCCAGAACGCCCGCGGCAGCGCGAGCAGCCCGCGCAGCGCGCGGGCGAAGCCGACGCCGTTGAGCGGCAGCACGGGCAGCAGCTCGAGCGGGTAGCCGGCGCGCGGCACGAGCCGCGACTCGAGGCCACGCGCGGTGCCGACGAAGACGACGCGGGCGGAGGCGTCCCGCGCGCGCAGCGCGTCGGCCACGGCGATGCCGGGGAAGATGTGGCCGCCGGTGCCGCCGGCCGCGACGAGGTAGCTTCCGCTGCCGGCCACGGGTCAGTCCGCATGCTGCGACACGTTGAGCACGAGCCCGACGCCGACCAGCGTGAACAGCAGCGAGGAGCCGCCGGCCGAGACGAACGGCAGCGGGATCCCCTTGGTCGGCAGCAGCCCGAGCACCACGCTCAGGTTGATGAACGCCTGCAGCACGATCGCCAGCGTGAGTCCGGCGGCGAGCAGCAGGCCGAAGGCGTCGGGGGCGCGCCACGCCGCGCGCAGCCCGCGCCACAGGAACAGCGTGAAGGCGATCACGACCAGCACGGCGCCGACCAGCCCCAGCTCCTCGCCGACCACGGCGTAGATGAAGTCGGAGTAGGGATAGGGCAGGTAGAAGAGCTTCTGCTGGCCCTCCATGAAGCCGACCCCGGTGACGCCGCCGGTGCCGACCGCGATCAGCGACTGGATGAGCTGGTAGCTGGAGCCCGAGCGCCGCTCCGCGGCCCACGGGTCGAGGAAGGCCTGGATGCGGGCGACGCGGTAGCCCGCGGTCAGGATCGCGTAGGCGAGCAGCGGCACCGCCACCGCGAACAGCATCGCGAAGTAGCGCAGCCGGACCCCGGCCAGGAACAGCATCGCGGCGGCGATCAGCCCCAGCGTGAAGGCGGAGCCCAGGTCGGGCTGGGAGAAGACCAGGAACGCGTACCAGCCGAGCAGCAGCAGGGCGGGGAACAGCGCCGGCAGGAACTGGTCGATCTGGTCGCGCTTGCGCTCGAGGTGGAAGGCGAGGAACAGGATCAGCGACAGCTTGGCCAGCTCGACCGGCTGGAACGACAGCGCGCCGATCCGGAACCAGCGGTGCACGTCGTTGACCGCGGGCATGAACAGCACCGCGATCAGCAGGATGCTGGTGACGCCGAACAGGCCGTAGACGAAGCCCGGCGTGCGCAGCCGGCGGTAGTCGATCCGCATCGCGCCGTAGAGCGCCACCAGGCCCACGGCGGCCCACGCCATCTGGCGCAGGAAGAAGTGGTAGGCCGAGCCGTGGTGCTCCTGGGCCAGCACCGAGGAGGAGCTCCACACCATCACCAGCCCGAAGCCGAGCAGGGCGGCGGTCACGGCGAAGAGCGTCAGGTCCGCGGAGAGCTTCTTCGCCATCAGACTCGAGCCTCGGCTGGCTGGAGGCGCTGCTTTAGCCAGGCGACTGCTTCGCGGAACTTCGCGCCGCGGTCGGCGTAGTCGCGGAACATGTCGAAGCTGGCGCAGCCCGGCGCCAGCAGCACGACGTCGCCGCTCTCGGCGGCGGCGAGCCCGGAGGCGACCGCGTCGCGCAGGTCGGCGCAGTCGACCACCGGCACCACGTCGGCGAGCGCCGCCACCACCTGGGGCCGCGCCTCGCCGATCGCCATCACCGCCTTCAGTCGTGCGCCTCCGCCGCGGTTGCGCGCGTAGTCGCGCAGCAGCCGGAAGTCGCCGCCCTTGGGCCGGCCGCCGAGGATCAGCACGACCGGCGCGGCGAACGCCTCCAGGCTCTTGCGCACCGCGTCGACGTTGGTGGCCTTGGTGTCGTTGACGAACCGCACGCCGCCGATGGCACCCGCCGGCTCGAGCACGTCGGGCAGCCCGCGGAAGGCGGCGGCGGCGCGCGCGATCGCCTCGGCCGGGGCGCCGAGCAGCCGCGCGGCGGCGGCGGCGGCCAGCAGGTCGAGGTGCAGGTGCTCGCCCGGGAGCTGGACGCGGGCGCGCTCGAACAGCGCCTCGCTGCGGCCCGCGACCCGGAGCACCGCGCGGCCGCCCTCGAACAGGGCGGTGCCGTGGAGCGAGGGGTGCTCGGTGCCGCCGCGCGAGAAGCCGATCACCCGCGCGCGGCCGGCCCCGGAGAGCGCGAGCGCCTGCGGGTCGTCCGCGTTCACCACGGCCCAGTCGTCCGCGTTCTGGCGCGCGAAGATCCGCGACTTGGCGCGCGCGTAGGCCTCGAGCGTGCCGTGGCGCTCGAGGTGGTCGGCGGACAGGTTCAGGAACACCGCGACCCGCGGGCGCAGCGAGGACTGCGCCTCGAGCTGGAAGCTGGAGGCCTCGATCACGAAGCGGGTGCGCTCGTCGTGCCCCGCGAGCAGGCCGCAGGCCGCGGTGCCGAGGTTGCCGCCCGTGCGCACGTCCGGGAACGCGGCGCCGAGCATCGCGCCGAGCGCCGCCGTGGTCGTCGACTTGCCCTTGCTGCCGGTGACCGCGGCGATCTCGCCCTTCGCGCGGCGCGCGAACAGCTCGAGCTCGCCGATCACCTCGGCGCCCGCCGCGCGGGCGGCGGCGAGGTCGGGCTGGTCCCACGGCACGCCCGGCGAGACGACGACGAGCGGCGCCGCCTCGAAGCTCGCGCGGCGGTGGCCGCCCAGCTCCAGCGTCGCGCCGGCCGCGCGCAGCCGCGCCGCCGTCTCGCGCAGCGACGCCTCCTCCTGGAGGTCGGTGACGGTGACCGCCACCCCCTCGCGCAGCAGCAGCTCCGCCGCCGCCACGCCCGAGCGGGCGAGGCCGACGACCAGCGCGGAGGAGGGAGTCCCGTTCATCGCAGCTTCAGCGTCGTCAGGCTGAACAGCGCGAAGACGAACGCGGCGATCCAGAAGCGGACGATCACCTGCGGTTCCTTCCAGCCGATCAGCTCGAAGTGGTGGTGCAGCGGCGCCATCCGGAAGATGCGCTTGCCGGTCAGCTTGAAGGAGCCGACCTGCAGCATCACGGACAGCGCCTCGATCACGAACAGCCCGCCGATCGGCAGGAACAGCAGCTCCTGCTTGATCAGGATGGCGACGGTGCCGAGCGCGCCGCCCAGCGACAGCGAGCCGACGTCGCCCATGAACACCTGCGCCGGGTAGCAGTTCCACCACAGGAACCCGAGCGCGGCGCCGGCCATCGCCCCGCAGAACACCGTGACCTCGTGGGCGCCGGGCAGGAACGCGACGTCCAGGTACGACGAGAACACGCGGTGGCCGCAGACGTAGGCGAGCACGGTGAAGGCGCCGGCGGAGATCAGCGTCGAGCCGATCGCCAGGCCGTCGAGGCCGTCGGTCAGGTTGACCGCGTTGCTGGCCCACACCACGAGCAGCGCCACGAAGCCGATGTAGAGCCAGTGCAGGTCGGGCTGGAAGGTCTTGAAGAACGGGAACACGATGCGGGTCGAGAACGCGCCCTGCTGGGCCAGCGCGTACAGCGTGGCACCCAGCGACAGCCCGACCGTGAACTGGAGCGCGAGCTTCTGGCGCGCGGTCAGCCCCAGGCTGCGCTTGCGGGCGACCTTCGTGTAGTCGTCCCAGAAGCCGATCGCGCCGAAGGCCAGCGTCGAGAGCACCAGGATCCAGATGTTGTGGTTGGTGAGGTCGGCCCACAGCAGCGTCGGCACCAGGATGCCGGCCAGGATCAGCAGCCCGCCCATCGTCGGCGTGCCCGCCTTCGACTGGTGCGACTGAGGGCCGTCGGTGCGGATCTGCTGGCCGATCTGGAAGCGGCGCAGCCGCTCGATCAGCCACGGCCCCAGCACCAGCACCAGGAAGAACGCGGTCAACGTCGCGACCGCGGTGCGGAAGGTGACGTAGCGGACGACGTTGAAGCCCGACACCTCGCCGCGCAGCGCGTAGAGCAGGTGGAAGAGCATCAGGCCCTCCCCAGCGCCGCGACCAGCGCGTCGGCGACGACGTCCATCCGCGAGCCGCGCGAGCCCTTGACCAGCACCGCGTCGCCCGGCCGCACCAGTCCCGGGGCTGCGGCCGCCGCCGCCGCCGAGTCGGCGAAGGCGTGGACCGCCGAGGCCGCCAGGCCGCCGCGCACGGCGCCACGGGCCAGGGCCTCGGCGTGGGCGCCGGCGGCGACCAGCACGTCGAGCCCCTTCGCCGCGGCCTCCGCCGTCGCCTCGTGGATCGCCGCCGCCTGCGGTCCGAGCTCCAGCATGTCGCCGAGGAAGGCGACGCGCCGCCCCTTCGCGGCCAGCCCGAGGGCCGCCACCGCAGCGGCGACCGCCTCCGGGTTGGCGTTGTAGCTGTCGTCGAGCAGGGTGACGTTGGAGCCGAGTGCCTGCACCTCGCCGCGGCGGCGGGCCGCGGAAAGCCCGGCGGCGGCGGCCGCCACCTGCGCGGGCGCGAGGCCCAGCGCGTGGGCGCACAGCGCGGCGGCCACGAAGTTGGCGACGTTGTGGCGCCCGGCCAGCGCCAGCGCCACGTCGTGCACCTCGCCACCCAGGCGCAGGTCGAAGCGCATGCCGCGGATCGTGCCGCGCCAGTTCTCGAAGCTCGCGTCGCACGAGCGGTCCTGCCCGAACCACAGCACGCGGCCCGGGAAGCGCTCGCCGATGCCGCGCACCCGCGCGTCGTCGCGGTTGAGCACGGCGACGCCGGCGGCCGAGAGCCCCTCGAGGATCTCCGCCTTGGCCAGCGCGATCTCGTCGGCGTCCCTGAAGAACTCGAGGTGGGCGCGGCCCACCATCGTGATCGCGGCCACGTCAGGCGCGGCGATCGCCGACAGCGCGCGCAGCTCGCCCGGCGCCGACATGCCGAGCTCGAGCGCCGCGTAGCGATGCTCGGGCCGCAGCCGCAGCAGGGTCAGCGGCAGGCCGTACTGGTTGTTGAGGTTGCCCTCGGTCTTGAGCGTCGGCGCCGCGGTCGCGAGCAGCGCGGCCAGCATCTCCTTGGTGGTCGTCTTGCCGGCCGAGCCGGTCACCGCGGCGACCTTCACGCCCGACTCGCGGCGGACATGGCGCGCGAGGTCGGCCAGCGCCTTCGTGGTGTCGGCCGCCACGACGTGGGGCAGCCCGGCCGGCGCCGCGTCCGCGCGCGCGACCAGCGCCGCGGCGGCGCCGCGCTCCTTCGCGCCGGGGACGAAGTCGTGGCCGTCGAAGCGGGGCCCGGCGACGGCGACGAACAGCTCGCCACGACCGATCGTGCGCGAGTCGATCGACACGCCGCCGAGCGGCAGCTCCGCCGCGCCGTGCAGGGCGCCGCCGGTGGCGGCAGCGACGACGCCGAGGGTCAGCGCGTTCACGCGCGGCTCCCCCGCGCGAGGCGCTGCAGAAGCTCGCGGGCGACCTGGCGGTCGTCGAACGGCAGCACCCGGTCTCGCATCACCTGGGTCGTCTCGTGGCCCTTGCCGGCGATCACCACCGCGTCGCCGGGTCCGGCCAGCTCCAGCGCGCGGGCGATCGCCTCGCGGCGGTCGGCGATCACGTGGCGCTCGGCCTTGCGGCCGCCGTTCATGCCGCGCTGGATCTGCTCGAGGATCGACTCGGGCGGCTCGGAGCGCGGGTTGTCGGAGGTCAGCACGACCACGTCCGACAGCCGCGAGGCCACCGCGCCCATCAGCGGGCGCTTGGTGCGGTCGCGGTCGCCGCCGCAGCCGAAGACCGTGATCAGCCGCCGCGGCTGCAGCGCGCGCACCGTCTCCAGCAGGTTCTTGAGCGCGTCGTCGGTGTGGGCGTAGTCGACGATCACGCGGAAGTCCTGGCCGGCCTCGATCCGCTCCAGCCGGCCCGGCACGCCCGAGAGGCTCTGCAGGCCGGCGATCGCGGCTTCGGCCGGCACGCCGAGCGCGCGGGCGGCGGCGAACGCCGCCAGCAGGTTCTGCACGTTGAAGCGGCCGAGCAGCGGGCTCGCGAGCTCCACGTCGCCGTCGGGGCCGAAGATGCGGAAGCGGGTCCCGTCGAGGCCGAGCACGATGTCGCGGGCGACGAAGTCGGCGGGACGCTCGATCGCGAAGGTCCACGCCGGCGCGCGCGAGGCCGCCTGCAGCGCGGCCGCGCGGTCGTCTTCCGCGTTGATCACCGCGCGTCCCTCCGGCGCCAGCCAATCGGAGAACAGCCGGCGCTTGGCGGCGAAGTAGCCGTCCATGTCGCCGTGGAAGTCGAGGTGGTCGCGGGTCAGGTGGGTGAACACCGCGACGTCGAAACGCAGGCCGTGGACGCGCTCCAGCGCCAGCGCGTGCGACGAGACCTCCATCACCGCGTGGCTGCAGCCGTCGTCGCGCATCTCGCGCATCAGCGCCTGCAGGTCGGGGGACTCGGGCGTCGTGCGCGAGGCCTCCGCCAGCCGTTCGCCGACGCGGTAGGCGACGGTGCCGAGCAGGCCGACGCGGCGGCCGGCGGCGCGCAACGCGGCGTCGATCAGGTAGGCGGTCGTCGTCTTGCCGTTGGTGCCGGTGACGCCGGCCAGCACCAGCCCGTCGGCGGGCCGGCCGAAGAACTCCGCGGCGAGGCGGGCGAGGGCGACCCGCGCGTCGACGACGTGGACCCACGGCAGCCCCGGCGCGGGCGCCTCGCGGTCGGAGACCACCGCCAGCGCGCCCTTGCGCAGCGCGGCCTCGGCGAAGGCGTTGCCGTCGTGGACGCTGCCGCGCAGGGCGACGAACAGGTGACCCGCGGCCACCCGCCGCGAGTCGTGGGAGACGGCCGCGACGGCGGCCTCCGCAGCGAGGCCCGCCGGCACGGCCGCGTCGATCCGGGACAGCAGCTCGCCGAGGTTCACCGCGGTCCCTCCGCGAGCGTCGAGGCCACCGCCACCGGCGCGGCCGGCGGCCAGGGCGCGAGGGTGAGCACGCAGGCCATGCCGGCCTCGAGCTCGGTGCCGGGCGCGGGAGCCTGCTCGACGACGCGGCCGGTGCCGCGCAGCTCGACGATCAGGCCGCGGCGGGCGGCGGCGGCGGCGGCCTCGCGCGCGCTGCGACCGCGCAGGTCGGGCATCAGCAGCGGGTCGCCGGGGTGGTGCGCGACGGCCTGCAGCGCCGGGTCGGGGGCGGTCAGCGCGGCCTGCAGCGCCGGCGCGCCGCCGGCGACCGCGCGCAGCACGCGGTCCTCGGCGTCGGGCGGCACCGCCAGCCGGCGCAGCGCGGCCTCGGCGATCTTCGCGAAGAGCGGGGCCGCGACGTCGCCGCCCTGGTTGGCCGGGCCCTTCGGCTCGTCGAGCGAGACGAGCACCACGATCTCGGGCCGCGACGCCGGCGCGAAGCCGACGAACGAGGCGACGTGGTCGATCATCGAGTACTTCTTGGCGGCGAAGTCGAACTTCTGGGCGGTGCCGGTCTTGCCGGCGACGACGTAGCCGTCGATCGCCGCGCGCTTGCCGGTGCCGTCGGTGACCACCCGCTTCAGGATCTCGGTCAGCACGTCGACCGTCTCCGGCTCCAGCACCCGCCGCTCCGCGTGGGGCTGCGCCTCGTACACCGGGCGGCCCGAGGCGTCGAGCACCCGCTTCACCAGGTGCGGCCGCATCAGGTAGCCGCCGTTGGCGACCGCGGCCACCGCTGCCGTCATCTGCACCGCGGTGACGCCGACCTCCTGGCCGAACGAGATCGAGGCCAGCGACACGGCGTTCCACTGGCGCGGCGGCCGCAGCAGGCCGCGGGCCTCGGCGCGCAGCCCGACCCCGGTGGCCGCGCCGAAGCCGAAGTCGCGCAGGTAGCGCGACATCTGCTCGCGGCCCAGGCGCTGGGCCACCCGCACCACGCCGACGTCCGACGAGCGCGCGATCACGTCGCGGAAGCTGAGCTGGTGGAACACGCCGTGGTCGTTGATGCGCACGCCGCTGACCTCGACGAAGCCGCCGCCGCAGTCGATCACCTCGTCGGGGTCGACGACCTTCTCCTGCAGGCCGGCGGCCGCGGTGAAGATCTTGAAGATCGATCCCGGCTCGAAGATGTCGCTGACCGCGCGGTTGCGCCGGGCGTGGTCGGAGTAGGCGCCGTAGCGGTTGGGGTTGAAGGTCGGCTGGTTGGCGAGGGCCAGGATCTCGCCGTTGCGCGGGTCCATCACCACCACGAAGCCGGCGATCGAGCGGGTCGCCGCGACCGCCTTCTCGAGCTCCGTCTCCGCCGCGTGCTGGATCGACTCGTCGATCGTGAGCACCACCGTGTGGCCCTCGGTGGACGGCTTCTCGACGTGCTCGACCGGCTGGCGGCGGGCGTCGGTGCGGACCACGACCTTGGCGGCGCGGCCGCGGATGCGGTCGTCGAGGTCGGCCTCGATGCCGCCCATGCCGTGGTCGTCGAGGCCGACGTACCCGAGCAGGTGCGAGGCCAGCTCGCGCTTCGGGTAGTAGCGGCGGCTCTCGGTCAGGAAGCCGATGCCGGGCAGGCCCAGCTCGCGCACGGCCTGGGCGCGGGCGGGGTCGAGCTTGCGCTCGACCCACTCGAACGAGCGGCTGGCCTTGCCGAGCTGCACGGCCAGGTTGCGGCGGCGCGCGGCGTCGAAGCCCAGCGCGCGCGACAGCGCCGCGGCGGTGGCCTGCGGGTCCTCGATGTCCTGCGGCACCGCGTAGAGGCTCTCGGCGTCGATCGACACTGCCAGCGCGCGGCCGTCGCGGTCGAGGATCGGGCCGCGGCGCGGCGCCAGGTTCTGGGTGCGCTCGCTCTGCTTGGCGGCCAGGCGCTCGAAGGCCGGGCGCTGGAACACCTGGAGCTGGACCAGGCGGCCGACCACGACGAGGCCCCAGAAGCTGACCCCCATCGCGAGCAGCATGATCCGCAGCCGCGACTGGCGCTGGCGGTCCATCACGGGCGCGACTCCGGCGATGCGGCGGGCAGCGCGGCCATCGCCTCCGGCGCCAGCGGCGCGGGGGCGCGCTCGACGACGACGACGTCCTGCGCGGGCGGCGTGCGCAGGCCGAGGTCGCGGCGCGCGATCGACTCGACGCGGCGCAGGCTCTCGAGGCTCGCCTTCTCCAGTTGCAGCTTGCGGTTCTCCTCGACCAGGCGCTCCTTCTCGCGCTGCAGGCGGTCGGAGAGCAGCCCGGTCTGGCGCAGCTCGAAGTGGGGCCACGCGTAGAGCACCATGCCGCCGACGAACAGCGCGACGACCAGCAGCAGGTAGCGCAGGTCGCGCGAGGCGCGCGGGTCGCGCTCGCGCACGACGCCCGAGTTGTCGATCGCCTTGCCGAGGCCGGGCAGGCCGACCGGACGCGGGTCGCCGGTCATAGGCCCTCGCCGCGTCGCTTCGCGCCGCTCATTTGGCCCTGGTCGCGCCGGGAGTGAATCCCGGCGCGAGGGCGAACCGGATCGCGTCGCTTCGCGCCGCTCATTTGGCCCTGGTCGCGCCGGGAGTGAATCCCGGCGCGAGGGCGAACCGGATCGCGTCGCTTCGCGCCGCTCATGCCGCCTCCCCCAGCGCGTCGAGGGCCGGGTCGCGGCGCACCGCCCGCAGCTTCGCGGAGCGCGAGCGCGGGTTCGAACGCTGCTCGTCCTCCGACGCGATCACCGGCTTCTTCGTCAGCAGCGAGTAGCCGCGCGCCGCCAGCTCGCGGAACGCGTACTTGACGGCGCGGTCCTCGAGGCTGTGGAACGAGATCACCGCCAGCCGCCCGCCCGGGGCCAGGCAGTCGGCCAGGCGGTGCAGCGTGGCGCCGAGGTCGTCGAGCTCGTCGTTGACTGCGATGCGCAGCGCCTGGAACGTCTTCGTCGCGTTGTCGATGCCGCGGCGCGGCCGGCCGGCGGCGCGGCGCACGACGTCGGCCAGCGCCAGCGTCGTGTGGAAGGGCCGCCTCGCCACGATCGCCCGCGCGATGCGCCGCGAGGCGTGCTCTTCGCCGAAGCGGTAGATCACGTCGGCCAGCTCCTGCTCGGGGAGCCGGTTGACGAGCTCCGCGGCCGGCGCGCCGCGGGTCGGGTCGAGGCGCATGTCGAGCGGGCCGTCGTTCCTGAAGCTGAAGCCGCGCGCCGGGTCGTCGAGCTGCATGGACGACACGCCGAGGTCGAGCAGGATGCCGTCGGGCGGCAGGCCGCGCTTGCGCAGCAGCTCGGGCAGCTCGCGAAAGTCGGCGTGCTCGAGCGCCACGCGGTCGCCGAAGCGGGCGAGCCTGCGCGCGGCGAGCGCGAGCGCCGCCGGGTCGCGGTCGACCGCGAACAGGGCGCCGTCGGGCGAGCTGCGCTCGAGCACGGCCTCCGCGTGGCCGCCGAGCCCGAGGGTGCCGTCGACGTGGAAGCCGCCGGGCCTCACGGCGAGCAGCTCCAGCACCTCGGCGAGCAGCACCGGGAGGTGGCGCGGGGTGTCCTCCACATCAGATCCCGAACTCCGCGAGAGCGCGGCCGTCCTCGTCGGTGAAGGGTTCCTTCTTGAACAGGCGGTCGTGCAGGCGCTTGTGGTTCCACACCGCGACGTGGTTCATCAGGCCCAGCACCGCGACCTCGCCGGTCATCGCCGCCGACTCGCGCAGCAACTGGGGGATCACGACGCGGCCCTGCTTGTCGAGGCTCAGCACCTGGCCGAAGAAGTTGACGCGGTCGAGGAAGCGCTGGCGCGAGGGGCTCGACTGCGGGACCGCGGCGAGCTTGCGCTCGATCTCGAGCCACACGGGCATCGGGTACACGCGGACGTGCTCCCCCGTGACGCTCGTGACGAACACCTCGGAGCCGTACTGGGCCTCGAGGTGCACACGAAACGCCGTGGGGATCTTCAGCCGCCCCTTGTCGTCGACCCGCGCGGGATGGTTACCCCGGAGCATGCCCCTTGGCCGCAATGGGTCCGCGGTCCCCCACCACGAGGGATTGCGACCCACTTTTTTCCACAGTTGACCACCGCGGAGTCTAGGAGTGCCCTAGAGGGGTGTCAAGCCTTAACCGAACTAGCTATTGGGGTTTCCCTGTGGACGCAGGGGCCACTCGACCCCCAGCGAGACGTCGTCGAGGAGCTGTTCCGAGTCGCGGCAGAAGGACTCCCAGGCGTCGGGCGCCCACAACTCGAAGCGGTTGAGGACGCCGACGACCACCACCTCGCCGGAGAGCGAGGCCGCCGCGCGCAGTGCCGGGGGCACCAGGATGCGGCCCTGCACGTCGAGCTCGCAGTCCACGGCGCGCGAGAGCAGCAGCCGGGACAGCGCCTTGACGGGCTTCGAGAACGCGGGCAACTGGGCGAGTTGCGCCTCCAGCCGCGCCCACTCGGCCAGCGGATAGGCGGCGAGGCAGCCGTCGAGCGCCGTCAGGACGAGCCCCTTGTCGGCCTCCGGCAGCGCGCGGCGGAAGGCCGCGGGCACGGGCAGGCGCCCCTTGGGGTCGATGCGGTGGCGATAAGTCCCTTTGAACACAGCGAGCTAGGAGTTTTCCACACTTTCTTCCACTTTTCCACACTGGGTTCCGCTGGTGGGCAAAGCCCACCAGCGGTCCCTCGGGGGCTACGTCGGACCACGAACCCTCGTCCGCCCCCGAACCCCCAACGCGGGTCCGCGCAGGCTCGGGGTGGCGTGTGGGAGCATCCACCCCATGGGTCCGTTCGGGTGGTTGAAGTCGCGGGTGCGGTTCGGGATCAAGCTCGGGCTCGGGCCGCTGCGGGAACTGCTGCGCGCGCTCGATCGGCCCGAGCGCTGCGCGCCCGCGCTGCTCGTCGCCGGGACCAACGGCAAGGGATCGGTCGTCGCGCTGCTCGATGCCGGGCTGCGGGCCGGCGGGCTGCGGGTCGGGCGTTACACGTCGCCCCACCTCGTGCGGCCCGAGGAGCGCATCACGATCGACGGGCAACCCGTCTCGACGCGCGCGCTGGCACGCGCCCTCGGCCGCGTGCGCGCCGTCTCCGAGGACCTCGTCGCACGGGGAGCGCTGCCTTCCGCCCCCACCTACTTCGAGGCGCTGACCGCCGCGGCGTGGCTGCTGTTCCGCGACGCGCGGGTCGACGTGCAGGTGCTCGAGGTGGGCCTGGGCGGCCGGCTCGACGCCACCAACCTGTGCGACCCGCTCGTCTCCGCCATCGTCAGCCTCGGCCTCGATCACACCGAGCACCTCGGGCCCACGCTGCGCCACGTCGCGCGCGAGAAGGCGGGCGTGATGCGGCGCGGGCGGCCCGTCGTGGTCGGCGCGCTGCCCGCGGAGGCCGCCGCGGTGGTGGCGGCGCGCGCGCGGAGCGTGGGCGCGACGCGGATCGACGCCGCGGCCGAAGTGCGCTTGCGCCCGCTTCCGCCACGCCCGCGGCGCGGCGTGCCGCGGGCGTTGTGGCCGCCACGCGTCGCGGCGACGACGCCCGTCGCGCGCCACGCCGGCGTGCAGGCGCTGCCCGGGCCCCACCAGCTCGCGAACCTGAAGGTGGCGCTGCGGGTGCTCGAGTGCGCCCGCGACGCGGGGCTGCGCTTCGACCTGGGCCGCGCCGTGGCCGGCTTCGCGGACGCGCGCTGGCCCGGCCGCCTCGACTGGCTGGCGGGCCGCCCGCCGCTGCTGCTCGACGGCGCCCACAACGCGGACGGTGCCCGCGCGCTGGCCGCCGCGCTGGCGCCGCTGCGCTCGCACGTGCTGCTGTTCGGCGCGATGGCCGACAAGGAGCTGGAGACGATCGCCGCCGCGCTGTTCGCGCCCGCCCGCGAGGTCGTCCTGGTGAAGGCGCCGGGGGCCCGCGCCGCGAGCCCGGCGCAGATCGCGCGGCGGGCAGGCCCACACGCGGCCCGCGCCCACCGCGCCCGCTCGCTGCGCGCGGCACTCGCGGCGGCCGCCGCGCTGGCGCGGCCCGGCGAGCCGGTCGTGGTCGCCGGCTCGCTCTACCTGGTCGGCGCGGTGCTCGCCCACCGCGCCGGCGTTCACCAGGGCGCGGGCGAGAGCAGCGGCTCGACGATGGCGCGGAACTCCGCCCCGCGCACGTCGTAGTCGCCGACGATCGAGAACACGACCTGGCCCTCGCGGTCGGCGAGGTAGTACTGCGGCAGTCGCCCGCTGCCGAACGCCGGCCCGAGCCGTTCCCGGCCCGGGTCCTCGAACACCGGGACCGTGAGGGCGAGGTCGCGCACGAAGCGGTCGACGCGGAGGCGGTCGCGGTCCACCATCACCATGGCCACGGCCAGCCGGCGACGCGACAGCTCGCGCGAGAGCTTCTCGACGGCCACCGCCTGCGCGGCACAGCACTCGGCGTCGAGCACCACGAACAGCAGCGGCCGCCCCCGGAAGACCGCGAGCGAGCTCTCGCCGAAGCCGCCGATCCTGCCCAGTTTCGGGGTCGGCAGCGGCTGGCCGGCGCGGACCAGCGGCGTCTCGCGGCCGAGCGTCCACAACAGCGCGAGCAGCGTCGCGACCAGCACCACGACGAAGGCGAGCCCGGCGCGCAGCGTGCTCAAGCGACCAGTTCCTCCCGCCAGCGCGTCGCCCGCTCCAGGCGCGAGTCGACGACGGCAGCGCCCAACCCGGGACCGGCCGGCACGTCGACGAAACCGTCGGCCGTGACGACCACCGGCGGGTCGACCAGGTCTTCGTCGAAGTAGCGCCGGGGGTCGGACGTGTCGCCGGGCTCGAAGCCGGGCAGCGCCTGCAGGTGCACGTTGAACAGCCGCCCGATCCCGCTCTCCACCATCCCCCCGCACCACAGCGGCACCCCGCGCGCGACGCACAGGTCGTGGATGGCGAGGCTCTCCGTGAAGCCGCCGACGCGGCCGGGCTTGAGGTTGACGACGGCCGCGGCGCCGACGTCGATCGCCTGCGCGACCCGCGCTGCCGAGCGCAGCGACTCGTCGAGGCAGATCGGGGTCCGGACCCTCTTCGCGAGCGCCGCGTGGTCGAGCACGTCGTCCCAGTGCAGCGGCTGCTCGAGCATCGACGGCTCGAAGGCGTCGAGCCGGGCCAGGCGCTCCGCGTCGGCCAGCGTGTAGGCGCTGTTCGCGTCGGCGACGACGTGCAGCTCCGGGAAGCGCTCCTTCAGCGCGCGCAGCGCGCTCTCGTCGCGGCCGGGCTTGATCTTGACCTTGACCCGCTGGTAACCGGCCGCCAGCTCCTCGGCGACCTTGTCGGCGAGCGCCGCGTCGTCGCGCTGCAGGCCGACCGACACGCCGGCCGCGATCCGCTCACGGGAGCCGCCCAGCGCCGCCGCCAGTGAGACGCCGTCGCGCCGCGCGCACAGGTCCCAGGCGGCCATTTCCAGCGCCGCTTTCGCCATCTCGTGCCCACGCACCGCCCCGAGCCGCGCCGCAAGTTCCTGCGGCGTGGTGATCGGCGCGGCGAACGCGAGCGGGACCAGGAAGTCGCGCAGCACGTGGACGGCGGTGCCGATCGTCTCCGGCAGGTAGCCCGGGTGATGGTCGGCGACGCACTCGCCGAACGCCACCAGCCCGCCGGCGCGCAGGGTGACGAGCAGGAAGCGCTTCTCGCGGGCCACCCCGAACGAGGTCTCGAACGGCTGGCGCATCGGCAGCGCCAGCTCCCGCAGCAGGACCTCGTCGAGCCGCAGCGGCGCCGGCTGGTTCAGCGCGGCTTCCCCTTGGCGACGCAGCGCTGGCACAGCCCGTAGATGTGGTGGCGGTGGCCGTCGATCTGGAACCCGAGCTCAGCCGCGATCTCCTCCTGGAGATGCTCGATCTGGTCGCTCTTGAACTCGAAGATCGCGCCGCAGGAACGGCAGATGAAGTGGTCGTGGTGCTCGCGGTTCCAGTCGCGCTCGAAGCGGGTCTCGCCGTCGAGGTGCAGTTCGCGGGCGAGGCCGGCGGCGGCGAACAGCTTGAGCGTGCGGTAGACGGTCGTGCGCCCGACGTCGGAGCGCTTCTTCTGGACCAGCCGCAGCAGGTCCTCCACGGAGAGGTGGCTCTCGGTGCGCAGGAACACGTCGAGGATGGCCTCGCGCTGCTCGCTGCGCTTGAGGCCGTTCTTCGCGATGTAGGCGTTCCAGGCCTCGCGTTCGTCGCGGACCGGATCGGCGTCTGCGCTCATGGGACTCGCCGGCACGTTAGCCGCGCCGCGGCGAGGCTGTCAACGCAAGCCCGCCTGTGGAGGCCGGGGGCGAGCTTTGACAGCCGGGGTGTGGCAGCGTAGGGTTGAATCTGGGAGGGGTACGACCGTGTTCAAGAAGAAGCACATCCTGCTCCTCGCCGTGTGCGGCACCACCCTCCTGCCGCTGTACGGCGATCCGAGACAGGCTCCCGTGACCCACGCCGAGTGGGCGCGATTGATGCTCAACGCCATGGACCTGGGCGACGCGCTGCCGCCCCAGGCCCGGGCCTCCACGCTGTTCTCCACGCTGTCGTGGAAGGAGGCCCTGCTGTTCCCGGCCGACCAGTACGCGCGCTCCGAGGGCGCCCGGCTCAGCCAGGTCGGCCCGCGGCGGGTGCTGGCGGCGGAGACCGACCTCGCTTCGGCGTGGTACCCGCTGACGATCATCCAGCCGGGCGACTACCGCGTCCGGCTGCGGCTGCAGGGCAACCCCGACGAGCCGTGCGTCGTCGACATCGTGAACCGCGAGGACGGCTCGCCCGTGGCCTCGTTCCCCGCGCTGCCCACCGCCGACGGGAGCTGGCGCGAGGCGGGACGCATCCACCTCGACCCCGGCCTGTACTACGCGAAGGTCGACCTGCGCGGCGCCGGGCTGCTGGAGCGCGTGGAGCTGACGCCGCCCTGTCTCGTGCCGGTCGAGCCGCTCGGCGGCTGGAAGGGCACGGCGCTGCTCTACACCGACGACGTCGCCGTGACGCTGCTGCGCGCGACCATGCTCGAGCACGAGCTGCCGCCGGGCGACTGGAGCGAGGAGATCCCCGCGTCGCGCTTCGTCTCGGCGACCCCCGACGTCCAGCTCGCGGCCGGCGGCACCGACGGCGCCGCGTTCCTGACCGCCGACTCGCGCGGCCTCGCGGCCCACGTGATCGTGGACGTGCCCGAGCACGGCGTCTACACGCTCTACTCCTACGGCCTGCAGGGCGCCGGCCAGAGCTGGCAGGCCGACGGCTGCGCCAAGTCGGTGGTCTGCCCGTTCGCCGGCGGCGAGAACCCGCGCCCCGAGTGGCGGCCGGTGCTGACCCGCGAGTTCAGCGCCGGGCGGCACTCGGTGTCGGTGACGCTGGCCGAAGGCGCCGCGGTCGCGCGGCTGCGCATCGAGCGCAAGCGCGACGACGCCGAGGCCTATCTCGCGACGCTCGCCCGGCTCGGCTTCGACGCCGGCGCCTCGGGCCCGATCAGCCGCGACCGCGCGATCGACGCGCTCGCGTTCCTGCGCAAGCGCGCCTCCGAGCGCGCCGGCTCGTTCTGCGGCGACGTGACTCCCCAGGGCGGCTCGCAGTACGCGACCGCCCAGGGCCAGGCGATCGGCGGCGGCGGCCTCGGCGCCCCTCCTGGCGGCGGCGGAACGCCCCCGGGGGGCGGCGGACCTCCGGGTGGCGGCGGCCCCCCGGGCGGAGGCGGCCCCCCAGGTGGCGGCCCGCCTCCACCGCTGCCTCCGCAGGACGTCGCCAGCCCGACGACGCCGACCCCCGTCACGTAGTCGACGAGGCATGGCGACTCGCTTCCTGTTGGTGCTGGCCGTCGCCTGCTGGCCGGTCGGAGCCTGGGCCTACATCGACCCCGGCTCCGGCCTGCTGCTCGTCCAGGGCGTGATTTCGGCGGTCATCGGAGCGATCTTCATCGCGCGGCGCACGCTGGCCCAGGGCCTCGCGCGCGTCGCGGCGGCGCTCGGCCTGCGCTCCGCGCCCGCAGCCGCAGACGCGAACGCCGAACCCGGTTCCGAGCCGCCGACCGACCCCGCCACGCGTTGAGGCGGTCCTTTCGCGACCCTGCGGGGTTCGTGGTCGACGACGGGACCCGCATCCTCCGCGTCGTCTCCCCCGCCGCCGCGAGCGACCTCGAGGCCGCTCTCGCACTCCCTGCGGCGCAGCATCTCGCCGCATCGGGGTCACTCGTCGCCACCCGACGCCTCGAGGGCGATGCGTTGCAGGCGGCACGGGCGCAGGCCGGCGCCGCCGCGGACAGCGTCGTCTTCGAGCACCCGCGGATCGCGCCCGTCTCCTACCCGTGCGAGTGGTCCGCGGAGATGCTGCACGCCGCCGGCCGCCTGACCCTCGACCTCGCCGAGGCGCTGCTCGCCGACGGGCTCGGCCTCAAGGACGCGACGCCGTACAACGTCGTCTTCGCCGGCCCTCGCCCCATCTTCGTCGACGTCGCCTCGATCGAAGCGCGAGCGCCGGGCGACGAGACGTGGCTCCCCTACGCGCAGTTCGTCCGCACCTTCGTGCTGCCGCTGCTCGTCCACTCCCGGCTCGGCGTGCCGCTCGCCGAGGTCTTCCTCGCCCACCGCGACGGCCTCGAGCCCGAGCAGGTGTACGCGATGGCGAGCTGGCCGCAGCGGCTGTCGCCCGCGTTCCTGGGCTCGGTCTCGCTGCCGGCGTGGCTCGGCGCGCGCGGTGCGGGCGGTGCCGGCGGTGCCGGCGCGACGCCCGCGGCCAGCGCTCCCGCGCGCGGGAGCGTCGACCCAGAGCGCGCCCGCTTCGTGCTTCGCGCCCAGTTCCGCCGGCTGCGGCGGGCGCTCGACGCCGCGGCCGGAAAGGCGCGGCAGTCCGCGTGGTCGCGCTACCTCGACACGTTCAGCTACACGGACGCCGACTTCCTGCGCAAGGAGGCGTTCGTCCGCGAGTGCCTCGCGCAGGTGGCGCCCGCGGCGGTGCTCGACGTCGGCTGCAACACGGGCCACTTCTCCGCACTGGCGGCCGCCTCCGGCGCCGCGGTCACCGGGCTCGACGTCGACCCCGCCTCGGCCGGCCACGCCTGGCGCCGCGCGCGCGACGGCAACCTCCGGGTCCTGCCCCTCGTCGCCAACCTGGCCCGCCCCACGCCCGCGCTGGGCTGGCGCTACGGCGAGCAGGCGTCGCTGCTGGAGCGGCTGCACGGCCGCTTCGACCTGGTGCTGATGCTGGCGGTGATCCACCACCTGGTGGTGACCGAGGGCGTGCCGCTCGCCGACGTGCTCGACCTCGCCGCCGACCTGACGCGAGCCGCCGGGAAGTCACATGTGCTCGTCGAGTACGTGCCGCCCTCGGACCCGATGTTCCGCACGATCGCCCGCGGCCGCGACGCGCTGCACGCGCACCTCACGCCGGAGCACTTCGAGGCCACCAGCCGGGCCCGCTTCGAGATCGACCGCACGACGGAGCTGGACAGCGGCCGCCGGCTCTACCTGCTGCGGCGCCGCGGCTAGCGTTCGCGCAGGCGCGGCTTCAGGCCGGCTTGCCCGCGCCGTTCGCGGCGCCGCGCCCGCGTCGCGTCGCGGCACGGGCCGCCGGGGCCGGCGCGGGAGGCGCCGCGCTCTCTTCCGCCGGGGCGCCTTCCGCCGCGGTGTTCTGATAGTAGTAGTAGTAGTAGTCGCCGCGGGTGCGGGTCGAGACGCCGTTGAGCACCACGCCGAGCACGTTGTCCGTGGCCCGCCGCAGCGAGTTCAGCGCGCGCCGGATCACGTGCTTGTCGACCTGGTTGTGGTGGACCACGAACACCACCATGTCGGCCTGGCGCGCGAGCAGCAGCGCGTCGGTGACCGACGCGAGCGGCGGCGAGTCGAGCAGGATCCAGTCGAAGCGGCCGCGCAGCTCGTCGAGCAGGTCGTTCATGCTGCGCCGGGCCAGCAGCGCCGGCGGATTGGGCGGGAGCTGGCCCGAGGTCAGCGCGAACAGGTTCGGCACCCGCGTCGGCCGCACCAGGTCGACGATCGGGTCGTGGCGCACGAAGTGGTCGGACAGGCCCGGGTCGCGGGCCAGGCCGAGCCGGGTGTGGAGCTGGGCGCGGCGCAGGTCGCAGTCGATCGCCAGCGTCTTCTCGCCGGACGAGGCGAGCAGCTTGCCGACGTTGATCAGCGTGGTGGTCTTGCCCTCCTGCGGCGCGGTGCCGGTGATCAGCACCACCTGCCCGCGCTCGCCCGCGCGGGCGAACAGCAGCGACGTGCGCAGCGCCTGGTACGCCTCGGTCACCAGGTGCACGCTCTCCTGGTCGTAGCGCGGCACCGCCGAGAGCAGCTCGGCGCGCAGGAAGCGCTCGACTTCCTCCGGCGTCTTCACCGTGTTGTCGAAGAAGTCGCGCAGCAGCACCGCCGCCACGCCCAGCAGCAGGCCGGCGACCAGGCCGATCGCCGCGATCCGCTTCTTGTTGGGGCGGATCGGGTCCTGCGGCGGCACCGCGCGCTCGACGAGGGCCACCGTGCTGTTGCGCAGCGAGGCCGCGATGTCGGTCTCCTGCAGCTTCTGCAGCAGCACCTCGTACATGTTCTTGGCGGAGTCGGCCTCGCGGCGCAGCGTCTCGAACTCGGTCGTGCGCCGGCTCTGCGACGCCGCCTGCACGCGCTGGCCCTCCATCGCCCCCTGCAGCTCCGCCTCCCGCTTCAGGAGCTGGTTGTACTCGGCGCGCAGGCCCTCGAGTATCTGCTCGGCGCGCCCCGCCCGGGCCCGCTCCAGGTCCTGGATCTGGCCCTCGCGCCGCTGGATCTCCGGGTGCGCCTCCTTGTACTTCTCGCGCAGCCGCAGCAGCTCGATGCGGGCCGCGGCGATCTGCTGGCCGATCTGGGCGGCCGCGGAGTCGGCCACCATCTGCGGCAGCGACTCCAGGCCCTGGCCGCGCGCCTTCATGTCGTTCGCCTGCTTGAGCGCCGCCTCCAGCGTGATGCGGCGGGCGCGCGAGTCCATGTACTCCTCGGTCAGCTTGCCGAGCGCGTTCGACAGCGACGACGAGGGCTGCCCGGGCGCCGCCACCAGGTCGACCGACGACGCGGTCGCGTACAGCTTCTCGTTGGCCTCGCGCATCGACTGCTGGGTGGCCAGCATCCGCTCCTGGATCCAGTCGGACGCGCGCCGCGCGGCCTCCACCCGGTTCGACAGCGAGCGCTCGACGTAGACCTCGGCCACCGCGTTGGCGCGGCGGGCCGCCTCCTTCGGGTCCTCGTGGGTGATCAGCACCCGCACCAGCCGGGTGTCGGGGATCGGCGTCACCGTGACCGCCTGGCCGAACAGCGAGGCGGCGTCGGGCGCGTCCTTGAACGGCGGGTGCTCGCGCAGCTTGAGCCGGTCGAGGGTGACGTCGGCGATCTCGCGCGAGCGCAGGAGCTGGTACTGTGTGTTGTAGAAGTCCGAGTACTGCCACAGCGCGCTGACGCCGAGCAGCGCGTCGTTGACGCTCATCACCGCCGGCACCGGCGGGTCGATCTGCAGCGTCGCCCCCGACTGGTACTCGGGAGTCTGCACGAAGGCGACGAAGCCGCCGACCAGCAGCCCGGCCAGCGCGCCGGCGACGATCAGCGCGCGGCTGCGCCACAGCAGGTCGAGGTAGTAGCGGGCCTCGGGGCCGATCTCGGCGACGCCGCCGCCGGTTCCCGTCTCCGCCTCGTTCACGCCCGCATCTCCCCCCGCGGCCTGGCGCCGCGGCTCGTCAGAAGAGGCGGCGCGACACCACGATGGTGTCGTTGCCCTGGACCGGGATGTCCGGCTCCTTGCCCTCGTGGATGTCCTTCAGGTTGACCTTGATCGTGCGCCGCATGCCGCCCTTGTCGAGGCGCGAGATCTCGGCCTTGTCGGACCCGAAGCGCGACTTGCCGCCCGCCAGCGCGACCGCCGCCGTCACGGTCAGGTCGCCCTCGATCGGGTAGCGGCCGGGCCGCGCCACCTCTCCCTGGACCGTAACATAGCTCATCGGGGTGGCGGTCACGACGTCGCCGTTGCGCATCGGCAGGCGCAGGTTGATCTGGTCCTGCGGCGTCATGTTGGGGCCGGAGAGGCGGATCTGGATCGTCTGCGGCTCGCCGTTGCCCTCGACCGGGCGGGTGATCTGGACCTGCCCCGAGGCGCGCGGGTTGAAGCCGCCGGCCTCGAGCAGCGCGTCGAGCAGCCGGGTCGCCCCGCGCAGCGGGATGCGGCCGGGCCGGTTCACCTCGCCGACCACGAAGACGAACTGGCTCTGGTACTCGCGGACCTTGACCTCGACCTGCGGGTCGACCAGGTAGTCGCGCTCGAGCAGCGTCGTCACCTTGCGCTGCACCTCGGGCACCGTCAGCCCGGAGACCGCGACCTCGCCGAGCAGCGGCAGCGAGATCCCGCCCGTGGGCTGGATGGGCGCCGTGCGCGAGAGCTCGGCGCTGCCGATCACCGTGACGTCGAGCACGTCGCCGACGCCGACCCGGTACTCGACCTCGGCCTGCGAGAAGGGCTCGGGCGTGGGCGTGGGCGTGGCGGCCGGCACGGTCGGCGCCGGCGCCGCCTGGAGCAGGAGCGCGAGGCCCAGGGCCTGGATCATCACAGCAGCTCTTTCCGCCGGGTGAACCCGACGCCGAACATGAACCCGCCCGTGCGGTTGGAGAGACCGGGCAGGTTCGAGTCCCGCTCCTCGAGGTGGTAGTCGAGGCGGATGAAGATCGAGTCTCGCACGTTTCGCGACAGGCCGATCGAGAAGCTCTTGATGTCGTCGCGGCGCGGCACGCCGAGGGCCGCGGCGGGCAGCGGGTAGTCGTTGCGGTAGAAGCCGCCGGCGACCACGAAGCGCAGCTGCAGCGGCAGCCCGCCGGAGAGCTGCAGCCGGCCGCCCTTGTTCACGTAGTACCCGTTGTCCTCGAACGCGGAGAGGTAGGTCTCGCGCTGCCCCGTCAGCTCCAGCGTCAACCCCCGCGCGAACTGGTGGCTGAGCCCGGCCTCGGCGACGAGGCCGGTGAAGTCGCGGCTGGCGCCGGGCGCGAACTCGTGCTCGCGGGTCTGCCAGGCCAGCATCAGCCGCAGCGGCCACAGCGGCCGCAGCTCGCCGACGTACTCGGCGCCGATCTCGCGCACGTCCGACTGGGCGACCACGCGGCCCGGCACGCGGTCGGCCCAGCCCAGTCCGTAGAAGAGCGCCAACGTGCGCTGGGCGCCAAGCTCGCGCCGCACCTGGGCGCGGGCGAACCACTGGTCGTTGTCGAAGAACTGGGTCTCTTCCTGGAGGTCGGTGCGGCGCCAGTCGAGGCTCAGGTCGACGTCGGCCAGGCCGCCGCGGTCGTAGCCGAGCACGGCGCCGGCGCCGTACTGCGTGAACGGGCGCAGGCCGAAGAAGTACTCGTAGCCGGGGTCGACCTCGCGCGTCTCCAGCTCGGCCTTCGCGAAGTGGCCGTAGCCGTCGAGCCGGATCAGCGGCAGCAGCTCGAGGCCGAGCCGGCCGTTCGCGTGGTGGCTGACGGCGTCGTCGAAGCTCGTGTTGCGGAAGCCGCGGAAGGTGGGCACGTACTGGAGCTGGAGCCGGCCGTCGAGCAGGCCCGTGGTCGCGCGCAGGCCGGGCTCCAGGATCAGCATTCCGTACTTCGACGGCTCCGGCACGTCCTCGAGGGTGCCGGTCTGGGCGCTCGCGAACAGCGTGAGCAGCGGCCGCAGCTCGAGCGGGCCCATGCGCAGCACCAGCCGCTCCTGCTCCTCGACGGCGCCCGAGGCCTCGGTGTCCGGCGCTTCCGGCGGCGTGCGGCCGGGCCAGAGCTGCGCCATCAACGCGATCATGTCCGAGCTCTCGGCGGGAGTCGGGAGCTGCAGCGGCTCTTCGCCCAGCAGCACCAGCAGCAGGCCCGGCTCGCGCCGCACCTCGAAGGGCAGCCCCTCCTCGGCCTCGATCGAGATCCGCTGTCCGCACTCGGCGGTGCCGGAGGCGATCGCCGGCGCGCCGGGGGCCGCGGGCAGCACCTCGACGGCGCTGGCGCCGACGAAGCAGACGTGGACGGCCGCGGCGTCGCGGGTGACCGTCGTCTCCTGCAGGTCTTCGCCGGCCACGCGCAGCGCGGGCCGGCCGCCTTCGACGACGGGCTGGACCTGGACGGGCCCCGCGGCGAGCAGGGCCAGGAACAAGGCGATCAAGCGGACACCTCCGGTTCGCGCCGCATGTACATGAGGGCGAGCAGCAGCGCGACGATCCCGCCGGCCTGCAGCAGGATCAGTGCGATCTCGAACGGCGTGGCGTCGGGCAGGAACTTGGCGCCGATGCCGAGGCACAGCGTGGCCAGGTACAGCACCAGCACCGCGCCGCGTCGGCTCATCCCCATCTGCACCAGGCGGTGCGAGAGGTGGTTGGCGTCGCCGACATAGACCGGGCGCCCCTCGCGCAGCCGGATCACGACCACGGTCGTCGTGTCCATGATCGGCACCGCCAGCACCAGCACCGGCATCAGCACCGGGAACAGCGAGCGCTCGGCGTCGACGACGTAGCGCTCGAGCAGCATCGCCGACGCCATCGCGTAGCCGATGAACAGGCTGCCGCAGTCGCCGAGGAACACGCGGGCCGGGTTGAAGTTGAAGACGAGAAACCCGAGCAGCGCGCCGATGAAGGCCGACAGCAGCAGGGCGATGAAGACCTGGCCCATCGACCACGCGTTCATCATCAGCACCGCGGCGGCGACCATCGCGACGCCCGCCGACAGCCCGTCCATGTTGTCGAGCAGGTTGAAGGCGTTGGTGATGCCGACGACCCACAGGAGCGTCACCGCGATGTTCAGCGGCTCCCACGGCAGGAACGTGACGCCGACGCCACCCGCGACCAGCACCAGTGCCGCCAGCACCTGGCCGCCGGCCTTGACGCCGACCGGGAAGCGCTCGCCCAGCACGTCGTCGAGCAGCCCCACGGCGAACACGATGACGCCGCCGGCGACGATCGCCAGCAGCTTGCCCTGCACGCGGTAGGCCTCCTGCAGCGGGGCGAGGGCGCCGCCGAAGAGGGCCGAGAGCGGGGGCTGGCCGAGCACCGGCATCAGCGCCAGCCCGCCGAGCACGACGCCCAGGAAGCCGCAGAAGACGGCGATGCCGCCCAGCCGCGGCGTCGGCTCGGCGTGGATCTTCCGATGCCCGGGCTGGTCGAGCACGCCGAGGCGGCGCGCGATCCACATCGAGGCCGGGACGAGAGCCGCGGTGACGACGGCCGCGACCACCGTGACGCTGATGAAGAGGGTGGCGTGGCGCATGCGCTCAGGCCGCCTTCCGCGCCGCGAGCAGCTCGCGATACAGCCCGTCCACGTCGCTCAGCAGCCGCGTCACCGAGTGCTGCGCCAGCACGTGCTGCTGCCCGCGCCGGGCGCGCTCGGCCGCCGCCGCCGGGTCCTTCAGGCAGTCGAGCATCGCCGTGGCCAGCGCCTCCGGGTCGGCCGGCGGCACCAGCAGGCCGTGCCGGTTCGGCCCCAGCACGTCGGGCGTCCCGCCCACCGCCGTCGCCACCACCGGCCTGCCCGACGCCAGCGCCTCGATCAGCGCCACCGGCGTGCCCTCGTTGCGCGAGCAGTTCACCACCAGGTCGAGGTCCCCCAGCACCTCCGCCACGTCCGTCTTCCAGCCGTGGAAGTGCACGCTCGGGCCAAGGCCCAGCTCCCGGGCCTGGCTCTCCAGGCTCGCCCGCTCCTCGCCGTCTCCCACGATCGCGAACCGCGTCTCCGGCCGCTGCGCCAGCACCCGGCGCGCGGCCTCCAGGAACGTCCCCACGTCCTTGATCGGCACCAGTCGCCCGACGATCCCCACCAGCGGCGCCGTCTCCGGAACACCCGATTCGGCTCGCAGCGTCCCCCGCGGCAGCGGCTGCGCCAGCCGCTCCAGGTCCAGCCCCAGCGGGATCACGCGGATCTTCGCGGCGGGCGCCACGCCCATCTCCACCAGGTCCGCCTTCACCGCGTCCGACACCGCGATCACGCTGTCCGTCGTCGCCGCCAGCCGCGTCTCCAGCCAGCGGAAGAAGGCCGTCTTCGCCGGGCCGAAGTAGCCCTTCAGCACGTGGCCGTGGAACGTGTGGACCACCACCGGAACGCCCGACAGGCGGGCGGCCAGACGGCCCAGCACCCCCGCTTTCGCGGTGTGGGTGTGGACGATCTGCGGGCGGAACGCCCGGATCTCCCGGAACAGCCGCCAGAGCGCGACGAGGTCCGGCAATGGCCGGATCTCCCGCCCCAGCGCGTCCACCGTCCAGCACCGAATACCCCGCCTCCCCGCCAGCTCCAGGAAGTTCCCCTCGTGGGGGCTCTCCCGACCGACCATCAAGCGCGTCTCGTAGCCTGCGGCGACGAGGCCCGACGTGAGCAGGATGACGTGCCAGGACGGTCCGCCGATGTTCAGACGAGAGAACACACGGACGACGCGGACCGGACTGGACGCAACTCGCCCAGCGTGGAGGGAGGGAACGCCCGGAGACGGTAACATCAACCGGCCGGGCTCTGCAATCTGCGGTGCTTCAAGCTCTTGCGGATTTTCCGCGAGCGAAAGCGTTACTTCAACTCCCGCGCCCGAAGTGCCAGCCAGCCCCGCGCCCCGTACCCCAGGAGCTTGACGTACTCCTCGATCACCCGGCCCCGCTGCCAGCGGTCGCGCCACCAGCCCTCGTGCCGCCACGGCGAGCGGGCCGGCCGGTCCAGGACGAGGACCCCGTCCCCGCCCCAGGCCGCGCGCGCCGCCATGCCCGCCCGCCGCTGGTGGAAGGGCGAGGTGACCACCGCGACGCGCTTCACCCCGAGCCGCTGCAGCAGCGGGCGCAGCTCGAGCACGCACTCGCGGGTCGACCACGAGACCTCCTCCGAATGGATGACCTCGGGCGGCACGCCCTGGAGGATCGCCCGGCGCCGCAGGCTCTCGGCAGAGTCGCCCGGGCCGGGATACCCGCCGGTCACGATCAGCAGCCGAGCCTCGCCCGCGAGCACCATGCGGGCGGCGGTGTCGGTGCGCTCGTACTCGGGGTCGCCCGCGAAGACGACGGCCGCGTCGACCGGGGCGCGCGGGTCTTCGGGACAGAGCCAGCGCGACGGCCACGAGCTCTGCGCCACGCCCCCGAGCGCAGCGAGCGCGACCAGCGCCAGCGGGAGCGCGCGCCGGCGGCGGGTCATCGCGAGCGTTCCTGGCGCAGGAAGCTCTCGAGCGTCAGCAGCGTCCACAGCCGCGCCGAGTGGTCGCCGCGGCCGGCGACGTGGTCCTCGACCAGGCGCGCCACCGGCTCCGGCCGCACGAAATCGTGAAGCGGCCCGCGCGGCAGCAGCCGCTCGCGCACGGCGCCGGCGAGGCCGCCGCGGAACCAGGCGCCGAGCGGCACGCCGAAGCCCGCCTTGCCGCGCTCCAGGATCGACGGCGGCAGCAGGCCGCGCAGCGCCCGGCGCAGCAGCCGCTTGCCGCGGCGGAACGTGATGCGCTGCGCGTCCGGCAACGATGCGCCGAACTCGACGAGCGCCGTGTCGAGGAACGGCGCGCGCAGCTCGAGGCCGACGGCCATCGAGGTGCGGTCGGCCTTCACCAGCAGGTCGTCGGGCAGGTAGGTCTCGAAGTTGAGCTGCAGCAGGCGCGCGAGCGGGCTCTGCGCCGCGGCGAGTTCCAGCGACGAGCGGTACGAGTGCAGCACCACGTCGCGCGCAGCATGCTCGACCAGCGATGGCGCCACCCACTGGGCCAGGTCCTCCGTGAAGAGCCCGATCCACGAGAAGTAGCGCTCCGCGAACGGCAGCGCGCCGGCCTCGGCGAAGCGCTGGGCGAAGCGCAGCGGGTGGCGGCGGTCCGCCGGCTGCGGCAGCGCGCGGCCGACGGCGCGGGCCAGGCGGAACGCGGCCCGCGGCACGCGCTCCGAGAGGTCGCCCGCGATGAAGCGCAGGTAGCCGGCGAAGACCTCGTCGCCGCCGTCGCCGGCGAGCGCGACCGTCACGTGCTTGCGGGTGAGTTCCGCGAGCAGCAGCGAAGGCACGGCCGAGGAGTCGGCGAACGGCGCGTCGTGGTGGTGGACCAGGCGGTCGATCAGCTCGATCGACTTCGGCTCGACGACGAACTCGGTGTGGTCGGTGCCGAAGTGGTTCGCGACCCCGCGGGCGTGGGCCCGCTCGTCGTAGGCCGGCGCGCCTTCGAAGCCGATGCAGAACGTCCGCACCGTGCCGCCCGCCTCGGCCATCAGCCCGACCACCGCGGAGGAGTCGATGCCGCCGGAGAGGTAGGCGCCGAGTGGCACGTCGGACACCAGCCGCCGCCGCACCGCGCCGCGCAGCAGGTCGAGCAGGCGCTCCGCCGCCTCGTCCTCGCGCACCGCCGGTCCCGAGCGGAACGCGGCGCGCCAGTAGCGGCGCGGCTCGCTCGCGCCGCGGGCATCGACGGTCATGAGGTGCGCGGGCGGGATCTGCCGCACGCCTTCGTGCATCGTCAGCGGCGCCGGCACGTAGCCGTGGGCCAGCAGCAGCGGCACCGACTCCAGCCGCAGCGCGCGCGGCACGGCGGGGTGAGCGAGGACGGCCTTGGGCTCGGAGCCGAAGGCGAACGCGGCCGGCGTGTCCGCGTAGTAGAGGGGCTTCTTGCCGCTGCGGTCGCGGGCCAGCAGCAGCCGCTGGCGCGGCGCGTCCCACAGCGCGAACGCGAACATCCCGTCGAGCTGGGCGACGCACTCGTCGCCGTGCTCCTCGTACAGGTGCAGGATCGTCTCGCCGTCGCCCTGGCTGCGGAAGTGGTGGCGCGGCGCCAGCCGCTCGCGCAGCTCGCGGAAGTTGTAGATCTCGCCGTTGAAGACCAGCCACAGCGTGCCGTCCTCGTTCGTCATCGGCTCGTCGGCGGCGGCCGAGAGGTCGATGATCGCGAGCCGGCGGTGGGCGAGGCCGATCGGGCCGACTCGATGCAGCCCCTGGCCGTCGGGCCCGCGGTGGGCGAGGCTCATCGCCATCGCCTCCAGCACGCCGTCCGGCGTGGCGCCGCCCTTGTCGAGGAACCCCGCGATGCCGCACATGGCCGGACCTAGGCCAGCACGTGGTCGGGCGTGTCCTTGCGGGCCTTGCGGCGGACGAGGATCTCGTCCTCCGGCCGCAGCGGTCGCACGACCTTCGCCGGCACCCCGCCCACCAGCGACCCGGCCGGCTCGATCGCGCCCGACAGCACCGAGCCGAGTGCCACGATGCAGCGCTCCGGCAGCTTCGCGCCGGGCGCCACCCGGATCTCGGAGCCCAGGTAGCAGAAGTCGCCGATCTCGATCGGCGCGGTCTGCTGGCGGTTGTGGGTCCACAGCGAGGAGTTCCGGCCGCCGAGGATCACGTTGCGCCCGAGCGTGATGCGGTCGGTGAAGTCGAGCCAGTGGCCCGAGACGATCACGGCGCCGGCGCCGACGTCGATCTCGGAGACCGGGTCGGTGGTGCAGTCGTGGTCGCGGATCGCGTTCAGCACGTTGAGGCGCATCACCCACGAGTAGGTGCGCAGGCGAACCTTCCCGCCGCGGATCAGGTTGAGCGGACCGACCCAGGCCTGCTCGTCGGCGACGAACCGCTCGCACTGCCACACCGCCGAGAGGTGCCCGATGCGCACGCCGGGGCCCAGCTCCAGCTCGCGAGCGTCGAGCAGCGCGAAGCCGATTCGCGCCGTGGGCGCGATGCGGTAGCCGAAAGCGAGCCGCAGCCAGGTCCGCGCCAACGGCCCGGGGAGCACGGCGCCGAGCGCGAGCCCGGCGAGGCGCAGCGCGCGCATGCGTCAGGCGCCCCGGCGGGGAGGAGTGCGCGGCGGCACCGGCCCGCGGGGCACCTTCGGGTGAGCGGCCGGACGCGCCGCGGGCCCGGCAACGGATGCAGGCGCGGGCGGTGCCGCTGCGGCCGGCCGCCCCGGCACCGCCCAGCCCCGGGGCCCCTGCGCGGGCTCTGCGGCACGCCCCACCCGGGGCGCGGTCACCATCGCCTCGCGCATCGCGGCCTTCCGCTTCTGCTTTTCCTCGAGGCCCACGGCCATCAGGATGAAGAAGAACATCGTGATCTGCGTGCGCTGGCGGTAGGCGGTGCCCACGTTGCCCTGCATGACCGAGTACGCCCCGATCAGCGTGACGGCGAAGACGAGCATCGGCAGCGCTGGCCCGAATCGGTTGCGGAGCGCGACCCGAAGCCCCACGACGAAGGCGGGCATCAGCGAGTACCAGTAGAGGGTCTCCGGCAGCGTGAGGGCCTGGCGAAACCCCGAGATTGCCCAGGGAAAGGGGGCGAACAGCAGGTGCGCCATGCCGACGGGTACCGCGGCGAGGGCGCCCGCGGGTGTCGAGATGTCGAGTTCCTGGCCGAACCCGGAGTCGGCGCGAGCGAGGTCGGCGCGACGGCGCTGAAGATCCTCGAGGTCCAGCATCATCTCGAGCTGGCGCTCCGCGGTGGTCGTGCCAACGACCGCAGAGAACGTGGCAAAGAAGACGATCGCGAGGACCCCGTTGGTCAACAGGCTGGCAACGAAGCCCCGACGCTGCCCGAAGATGAACGTGCCGAGGGTGGCCAGGACCAGGAAGTAGAAGACGTAGAACCGGAGAGAGAGTAGGCACAGGGCTGCTGCGACATAGGTCAGGAGCCAGGGCGTCGTGAAGCGTTCGCGGAGACGGGTCACGGCGAGCATGGCCAGCGAGATCATCAGCAGGATGGCCGGGTCCTTGTACATGCCCGAGGCCCAGATCACCATTCCTGGAAAGAACGCCATGAATTGAATGGTGCGCCGGGCGACACCGAGACCGAAGAGGTCCTTCGCGAGCTGGTACACGACCAGCACCGACAGCGTTCCCAGCAACGCGTTGATCAACTGGACCAGTACCTGGTTTCGCCCGAAGACGTAGTAGACGGCCGACACGAAATTGAGCCAGCCGTACCCGCTGTCGTCGAAACCCCGGATGTCGAACGAGGCCGCCTCGCCAGACCAGATGCGAGCCTTGCCCCAGGCTGCACGGTCGTAATAGAAGGAATCACCCCAGAAGATGCCGACATCCAGCCCAGCGGCGATCGCAACGTTGAGGCCCACAGCCACGACGACGCGGAGCAGCAAGGCCCGGCCCAGCAGTCGCACCAACTCGTTCGTCTCGGGGCCCGGCATCGCCGCTCGGATTCGGGACCTTGCGGTACTCCACAACAGCCCGAGCACGAGGAAGGCCACCAGGATGTCGAAGAACGAACTCACGCGACCGCCTGCCTGAAGATCCCCGCCACCCGCGGCCCGTGCACGGCCCCCGAGTACGCTTCCTCGACCCGCCGCCGCGCCGACTGTCCGAGCCGCTCCCTCAGCTCGCGGTCGAGCAGCAGCTTCTCCAGCGCCGCTTCCCACCCCCGGTCGTCGCGCGCCAGCAAGCCGTCCACGCCATCGCGCACGACCTCGGCATTCACCCCCACAGGGCTCACAACCGGCGGCACCCCCAGCGCCATGTATTGCAGCGCCTTGAGCGCGCACTTGCCGCGCTCCCACTCGGCGTCCGGCAGCGGCATCAGCCCGATGTCGAAGTCGGAGAGGTCGGCCACCTCGGTCGCCGACCGCCACGGCCGGTGCTCGACCTCCACGCCCTGGGCCTGGAAGCTCCCGCCGCCCACGACGACCAGTTTGAACTCGTGGCGAGCGCGCAGCCGCTCGAGCGCCGGGCGTACGACCGCGAGGTACTGCTCCGTGGAGAAGCTCCCCGTCCAGCCGATCACCGGCACGCGGTTCTGCCGCGGCGGCAGCGGCCGGTACGTCGCGGTCTCGATGGTCGTGGGCACGATGTCGACGTTCCGATTGTAGCGAAGCGCCCAGTCGCGCAGGTACGGGTTCCCCGCCATCACCCGCCGCGCCCCGCGCGCCAGCGCTCGCGTCTTGCCCGGGAAGCGCAGGTACGAGAAGTAGCGGTTCGACGGGCTCACGTAGCGCACCCACACCGCGTCGTCGAAGTCGAACACGTAGGGCACTCCGGCCAGCCGCAGGATCCGCTCGGCAATCGCCGGCCCGAACAGCGCCGTCTCCCGGAACACGTACACGAGGTCGTACTCGCGGGCCCGGACCGCCTCCCCCAGCCGACGCGCCAGCGCCTGCAAGACGTGCCCCGCCTTGGTCAGCACGGCTCCCCGCCGCTGCAGCACGGACACGAGCCCCGCGTCGGAGAAGGGCGAGTAGACGATCTCGATCCCCTCCCGCTTCAGGTACGGCTCCCACTGCTCGATCCGGAAGCGCTGGCCGGGCGACGTGTCGACCGCCTGGGGCACCCAGGCCAGGACTCTCACTGCACGAGGCCGGCTGACTTCAGCTCGGCGAGGCCGCGCTCGACCGCGTCGTCCGCCTTCTCGCCGCGGCACCACTCGACGAGCGCCGGCACGCCCTCTTCCAGCGTGTGCTCCGCGCGGAAGCCGAGCACCGCCGCGGCCCGCGACGGGTCCGAGAAGCAGTGGCGAATGTCGCCGGCCCGGAACTTGCCGAGCAGCTCGGGCTGCACCGAGACGCCGAGGTGCGCGGCCAGCGCCCGCCCCACGTCGAGCACGCTGGTGCGGCGCCCCGTGCCGACGTTCAACACGTGCTCGCCCGTCCCCTCGAACTCGGCGGCGAGCTGGATCGCCCGCGCCACGTCGCGCACGTCGATGAAGTCCCGGCTCTGCAGGCCGTCCTCGAAAACCAGCGGCGCGCGGCCGTTGAGGTAGCGCGAGAGGAAGATCGCCGCCACGCCCGTGTAGGGGTTGTTGAGGCTCTGCCGCGAACCGAACACGTTGAAGAAGCGCAGCGCGAAGGTGGGAATGCGGTACGCGCGCCCGAAGGACACGCACAGGTCCTCCTGGTGCTTCTTGGTCGCCGCGTAGACCGACGCGATCTCCGCGGGCTTGGTCTCCGGCGTCGGCTGCGGCTCGAGGTCGCGCCCGCAGCGGGCGCACGGCACCTCCCAGGTGCCCGCCTCCAGCCGCGCCGTCGTGCGCTCCCCCGCCGCCCCGCCGCCGCAGCCCGGGCAGCGGTAGGCGCCCTCGCCGTACAGGCTCATCGAGCTGGCCACGACCAGCTTCTTCACCCGGTCGCGCCGCGAGACCAGCAGCTCCAGCAGCATCCCGGTGCCGTTGCCGTTGGTGTGCGTGTAGTAGTGCGGCTGGTACATCGACTGCCCGACGCCGACCGTCGCGGCCAGGTGGACCACAGCCTCGACGCCCTCGAGTGCCGCCTCGAGATCCGGCCGCACCGTCACGTCGCCGTGCAGGAAGCGCACCGCGCCGGCCTTCAGGTGCCCCTCGAGGTGCCGCGGCGCCGTGGCGCCCGCGCCGTGCACCTGCGGGTCGAGGTTGTCGAGCACGGTCACGCCGTGCCCGCGCGCGACCAGCCGGTCGACGAGGTGGGACCCGATGAACCCGGCGCCGCCGGTGACCAGGATGCGCATTCCGTTCCTCACTGCTCCTTCGACGATGACGCCGGCGCGCCCAGGAGCTCCGCGTAGATCTCCCGGTAGCGCGGCAGCACGACCTCCTCGAGCCCGGCGTGGGCCCGGGCCACCTCGCGGCAGCGCGCGGCGAGCCCCGGCTGCGCCAGCAGCCGCTCCAGCTCCGCCGCCGCCGAACGATAACCCGGCCCGTCGAGCCCCGCGACGACCACCCCCACCCGCTCCCGCGCGATCAGCGCCGAGTAGTCCCCCGCGCCCGGCGTCGAGATCACCGGCAGCCCGCAGGCGAGGTACTCCCCGTTCTTGATCGGCGAGCTGGCCCGCTGCGACGGCGTCGCCTTGCGGAACGAGACCGCGGCGTCGCCGGCCGAGAGCCAGCCCGGCATCTCGTCCCGCGTCGCCCGGCGTACCGTGGCCGGCACGCCGCGCTCGCGCGCCCCGGCCTCGAACCGCTCAGGCGGGTCCGGCGTCAGCACCAGCAGCCGCCAGTCGTGGGCACCCGCGTCTCGGAGCTCGCGCGCGAAGTCGAGGATCTCCTCGCTCAGGTACCAGCCCCCTGCCTTCCCCACGTACACGAGCACCCGCCCGCCTTCGGGCACGCCGAGTTCCGCCCGCCGCGCCGCTCGCGCCGCGGGATCGGGCCGGAAGTGCGCCGTGTCGACGCCGCAGGGCAGCACGGCGACGAGCCCCCGGGCGAGCTGCGCCACCTCGCCGCGACGAACTTCCGTCAGCACAGCCACCTTGTCGGCGATCCGCAGCGCCCGCTCCTCGACATGACCCGCGACCCGATGCGGCAGCGACCCCGCGCCCCAGATCCCGGCGTCGACGTACTCCTCGGACAGGGGCCCGTCGGCGTCCGCGAAGAACCGCGCGCGGCACCGCAGCAGCGCCGCCTGCGCCATCGCGCACGGAATCGAGCCCCGCCCGTGCAACAGCCGGGCGCCCCCCTCCCGCACGAGCGCGGCCAGCGTCGACGCCCCCTGCCACACGTCCCACGCGGTCGACAGCACCGGCGGCCGCTTCGTGTAGTCGTGCGGCCGCCAGTCGATGCCGACAGCGGCCAGCCGCTCGCGCTCGGCGCGGACCGCCTCGGGCGCCAGCTTCCACTGCGGCTGCTCGAAGGTGACCAGCCCGAACCGCCACCCGTCCCGAGCCAGCCCCGTCAGCACGGGCAGCGACTGGCTCTGCGCGAGCGGGTCGCGCAGCGACCAGTACACGGCATAGGCGGCGTCGAGCGCGAACGTCATCGCGGATCGCTCCGGACACGGCCGAGCAGGAAGTCCGTGTAGCCCGCAAGGCAGGCGGCGTCGGCCAGGACCAGCAACACCGCGGCGCGGGCGAGTCGCGCGGGCGTGAGCGCGCGCGCCTCGGAGGGTGCACTGGGCCGGCGCGCCAGCACGGTCCGCAGGAGGCGAGCCGCAAACGCGGCGGCGAGCGCCCCCCACGCCAGGGGCCACCACAGCCCGAGAAGCAGCACGGCGACCGCCGCGAGATCCATGGCGATCACGCGGTGGTGCCAGGTGCGCGCCAGGCCCGCTGTCGCGTGGTGGCCCGAGTACACCCTGAGCCGGCGAAGGAAGGCGCCAGGCGAGGACGAGACGCTCCATCGCACGCGCGCCGTCGGCGCGCGAACTGCCAACACCGCCCGCCGTTCGAGGGCCTCGAAGAAGGACAGGTCCTCGGCCGCGCGGAGGTGCTCCGGAAAGCCGCCTAACTCGAGGAAGAGGTCGCGGCGGATCAGCATGCTGGCCGTGGACGGCGGCCGACAGCCCGTGCCGGGATCGCGAGGCGACAGGAGCACCAGGGCCTGCGCGGCTTCCCACTCCCCGTCCACGAGCGGATCGTAGTCGCCGTAGACCACGTCGGCGCCGGGCTGCGCGTCCCGGGCGGCAATCAACTTCTCCAGCCAGTCGGGAGCCGGCACGCAGCCGGCGTCCACGAACGCCACCCAGGGCCGAGTCGCAGCACGGACAGCAAGGTTGCGGGCCCGCCCTGGATAGGCTGGCCCTCCGTCGACCAGCACGACTCGCGGAGCGAGCGCACGGGCGACCCCGGTGGTCTCGTCGCGAGAGCCTGCGTCACAGACGACGATCTCGTCCGGTGGCCGCGACTGGCGCAAGAGAGCGTCCACCAGCGCCCCGAGGGTTCGCGCTTCGTCACGAGCCGGGATCGCCACCGTCACGCCATCTCGTAGTTCGGGCCGGGTCCCGCTCACTTCGCAGGTCCGCTCCCCTCTCGCGTTGCGGCAAAGGCCGCGAGGAAGGCAAGAAACGGCAGCATCGCGAGGCGGTATCGACAACCGGTCGTCAGCGCTCCGATGGAGAAGGCCGCGACGAAGTAGGCAGACGTCGCCACGCACAGCAGGGCCGCACGGCGGTCTAGTGCCCAGAGCCGGCGGGCGCCAAGCCCCACGGCGATCCACAGGACGAGAATCCATGCCGTCGCGAGAGCAGTGATCCCCAGAGGTGGCGACAGGTGGAGACCCGTCGAGAGCAGTCCGCTCCCGAGCGGCAGGCCCAGCGGCTTGAGAACAGCGACGTGTCCGGGATCCAGGAGCAGGAAAGCGGCCGACGCAGTGACCAGCACCGCCGTGTCCCCGGGGTGCCGGAAGGCGGCTCGCGCCACCGCTCCCGGACCGCTGCCGACCCGGTCCGGGAAGCGTTGTCGGTACTCCGCCAGCATCTCGGCATCGCTAGGCGACCCGGAGAGCAGCCCAAGAAGGGGCACACCGCCGCTGGCGTAAGCCTCGATGATGGCCGCCTTCAGGACGATGCTCTTGCGGCTCACGGCGGCCAGTGAAGGGTCGTCGAAGAGCCATGCGTTGCGGGCGACCCAGGGCGCCAGCACCACGAGATGCGCGGCCAGGACGGCCATCGCGAGCACGGCGCGACGCGCGGGCGTCCGCACACCCGCGCCCAGATGCAGGACGAAGGGGATGAACCAGAGATAAGTGGCCCCTGGATGAAAGTAGGTCCCGACGCCGGAGGCCAGGCCGGCCAGCACGGACCACCGAATGGAACCCGCATCGAGCGCCCGCAAGGAGGCGCCGAGGAAGGCCGCGGCGAACAGGACGATCCAGGAGTCGGACAGGAGCATGGAACTGTTGCCCACGGCTGCCGGATCGAGAGCAAGTACCAACGCGGCGATCACCAGCCCGGGACGACTGCTCCGGCCCTGGAGGGCCCAGACGAGCAGCAGAATCGTCGGCACCACGGCCAGAGCCTGCGCGGCCAGCACTGCGAGATTGCCGCGGTCACCGAAGGACCAGCGCCCGGCGGCCAGCAGCAGGGGATACCCGGGCACCCGCTCGTAGCTCGGGGAGCCCCCAAGCGAGAACCCCTTGCCGGCTGCCAGACTCCTGCCCAACCCCTCGTACGCGAGGGAATCCGGGCTTGTGTGGCGCTCGACGTCGCCGGCCGCCGAAATGACGAGAAGGAGGCGCAGCAGCACGCCTGCCGCCGCTGCCGCCACGACCAGGCGCCAGAAGCGCCCGCCGCTGTCCACGGGCCCTACGGCTTGCGGGCGAGCGACCCGCTGATGAACGGCTGGCGCTCGTGCATCGCGCGGATCACCTTGAGCATGGCGAGGGTCACCGCGACGGTCGTGAAGTTGATGCCCGCCAGCGCCCCCAGCAGCACGCGAGACCAGTGCAGGTGGACCTGGCCCGTGGCGAAGTACTCCCGGAACCCGGACCAGTTGAGGCCGAGCCCGATCAGTCCGGCCGCGAGCGTCACCCAGAGCAGCGTCTTGAGAAACTCGTAGCGCCAGAGGCCGCGCGTCTTGGGGTCGAAGCCCTCGTAACGCATCAGCGCCAGCGCCGAGACGTGCTCGGTGACGATCGTCCCGCACAGGATGCTCACGGCCATCGTGGCCAGCATGCCGGACAGCGCAAGGCGGTAGAACATCCACTCCTCGAGCCGCCGCTGCGCCAGATAGAGATCCGCGGGGGCGAGCACCAGAAGCAGGCTGACGAGGCCCATGGCCCCGATGAGCGGCAGCGTGAGCCGCGAGATCCGCACGTAGGCGGCCGCCCCCAGGATGACGCCGAGGAAGCGGAACCCGTCGCGGATCACGCGCAACTTGGAGCGCCCCACGCGCTCGGCATAGGGCATGTCGAGCTCTGCGATCCGCACCTGGTCGTCCATGAGGGCGCGAGCGCTCATCGCGGGCGTGAAGTGGAGGCCATCCGGGAGCGGAAGCAGGTGGGGCAGGGCCGATCGGCGGACGACGCGCATGCCGCTGGCCGTGTCGCGAACGCGCTTCCTCGAGAGGTAGCCCAGCAGCAGCGCGAAGAGCGTGTTGCCGACCGTGCGAATCATGGGCATCTGGGAGTCCCGGCCCATCCGCCCGCCCAGCACGAGATCGTTGCCCTGCTCGACGATCGAGAGGATCATCGGGACGAAGAACTCCGGGTCGCACGTGCCGTCCGCGTCGAGGAACCCGAGGAGGTCGGCCGGGACCTCGTCCCAGCCGGCCTTGATGGCTGCCCCGTAGCCCCGGTTCTTCTCGAACACGACGACTCGGATGCCCGCGAAGCCGCGCGCGATCTCCACGGTCCGATCCGTCGACCCGTCACTGACGACGACGACGTTCACCGTCTCGATCGGAGTCCGCTGGCGGATCGACTCGGCCGCTCGCAGCGTGCGCTCGATCGTCGAGCCAATCGCGCCCTCTTCGTTCAGCGCCGGAATCACGACCGTGAAGCTCGAAGGACCGCTAGTCGTCATGGCGTGATCCTGTCCACCTCGAGGAAGAGAGTCACGGTTCACGATCGCCCCCCGTCGATGACGCTGGAGACGTCCGCGCAGGTCGCAAGCTGGCCGGACAAGTAGGCTCGCGTGACGTCGAAGACGCTTGCACCACGGGTCAGACCCTCGTGAACGTAGGCACAGCTTCGCGACGCTTCGAATCGCAACGCGAGCGGGACCCTGTAAGAAGGCTGGTCGGTGCGGGCGCGCGCGGCATCCTTGAGCAGTGCACCGGCCGAGTCAAAGCGGTTGGAGTGATCTGAGGTCACCAGGAGCGCCGTCGGCACGCTGGCCCGGGCCACGCTTTCCAGGACGGATTCCAGCGCGTTGTCGGAGAGCGCGAGGTTCCCGAGGTAGTCGCCCCGGCTGGAGTAGGAACGGGTGGCGCGGTCGAAGATGTAGGGGTCGTGGGGAATCGGAAGGTGGGCATACACGAGCCCCACCTGGCTGTCACCCTGGATCGTGCGGGTGAGTTCGGAGAGCATGCGCTCGTACTGCTGCTTCCTGAGCTCGAACCGGAGCCAGCGAGGCTGACCCTCCGCCGCGGCCACCCCAAGGTGCCTTGAGCCCGGCGTCGCGTTCAGCAGCAGTTGACCGAAGACCAGCGGGATGAAGGCTGGTTCGGGGTCGGGTCGATAGTCGAAGGAGGCGCACCGATCGAGCACCGAACCGAACACCCGGCAGTAAGGGTGGTACCAACCGATCACGGCCGTGCCCAGGCCCATCTCGCGTGCCACATGAAAGATCGACGGCAATTCGCTCCACCGCTGGCGCGTCCCGGCGATTTCCAACTCCAGATCGTGGGGGCTCACGATTCCCCAGGTCGGGCTGACGAGCTTTCCCGACAGCATCGAGGGCACGGAGGTGATCGTCGCGTTGGTCGTGGGGAACGCTCTCGTGGCCCACCAGCTTTCGTTCCGCAAGCGATCGAACGCGGGGAGATTCAGATCGGGGGGTCGCTTCTCGAAGGCGGTCTCGTAGTCGAACTCGTCGACCACGAGCACCACGAGTCTTCTCTCGGGCGTGGCGCGCGCCACGGGCTGCAGCACCGCGGCGTTCGCGCTCGCGGACCTCAGGCGCAGCCAGATGCTGCCGGCCTCCGTGAGGGTGACGATGGAGAATGGCGACAAGCAGAGCAGCGCGCCATAGGCCACGACGGAGAGCCTCGAGCGCCATCGGCTGCCAGCAGCCCCGGCAAGTACCACGATGCCCAGCAACCCGAGCAGCGCCGTCGAGTGCCAGCCCGCGAGCGGGGCCTCGAGGCGAATCGCGTTGGCCGCGTAGCCCACGGACGCGACGAACGCGATCCTGGAGGGCGCTCTCCCCCCGAATCGAGTGCCGAGGTGGTAGAGCACCGCCGCCAGGGACAGCACGAACAGGATGCTGAGCAGCGCGCGGGCCGGCTCGGGAGAGGTCGCGAAGAAATAGAGGTTCCGCGGCCGGGCCAGTGCGTAGACGCCGTCCGACCACACCGGAAGCCAGAGCAGGTTGGCCAGTGACAGGGCGACTGCTGCGTCCCGCCCCGGCGAGCGCGTCATGGGTCAGGCCCGACGAAGCAGGTAGAGAACCCGGCCGCTCTCGAGCGTATCCGCCTCCAGGATCGTGAAGCGTCTTCGACACGCGTTCTCGAAGTGTTCCACCGTGAAGTGCGCATGCAGCTCGTCGCGGCCACGGGCAATGGTGCGGAACATCGGGTCGGACGGCGGCACGTACTCGATCAGGACACGGTCGCGGGTCAGCTCCGAGGCGAGAGCCAGGATGTCGTCGAGCGGCACCCGCTCGGTGACCACCAGGTGATGGAGCACGGCGAGCATCAGGACCAGATCGGCCCGGCCGGCGAGCCGTGTGAGCAGGGGAAGCTGCTCACCGCAGCGCCACCCGAGCCCCGGGCTCGGGCGCGCCAGGTTGGCCACGATCGGCAGGATAGGCTTCTGGAGCGCCTCGGCCCGCCGCCACACGTGGCCAACGGACACGGCGTCGTAGTCGATGGCCACGACCTCGGCCCCGCGCTCCGCGGCCAGCGCCGAGAAGTGGCCCGTGTTGCAGCCCACGTCGAGAACCCGGCGGGGAGGAGAGGCCTCGAGGGCCTTGCGGACGAACGCTTCCTTGCGCTCGAAATCCTTGTCGGAGTAGGTGAACGTGTCGAGGTAGTCGGACCAGGCGGAGCGGGCGGCTTTCGGAATCGCGGCGTCGAGCTGGCGGCGCAGGCGGGCGAGGAGCGAGCGCAGCACGAACCGGGCGCGCTCCGGGTCCGGGTCCACTCGGCGCGGTGGCGGCGCCGACTGCGCAGCCCGCGACCCGAGCCAGGTCGGCAGCGTGACAGCCGTGAAGAAGGCCGGCGAGAGGCGCTGGGCCCAGCTCGAAAAGCCATAGACCGACTCGGGCTCGAGGCCGTCCCGGTGCGCCAGAAACACCTGGGAGATGGGCACGCCGAAGCGGCCGTGGGCCAGGAGTGGCAGCACGAACGTGCGCAGGAACTGGGCGTACGGCAGCCACCTGGAGTCGCCGGGGTGGCGGACCTCGATGGAGGCAACGTCGACGAACACCGGACGGCCGCCCTGGAACAGCACGTTGTAGGGCGTGGCGTCCTTGAGCCCCAGCCCGGCCTCGAGCAGGTCGTCCGCGATGTCGAGAGTGAGGCGCCCGGCCGCGTGGAGCATCTCGGCGGGCCACTCGTAGGGGTAGGTCGGAACCTCGATCTTCGGGTGTTCGACGACCGTCCAGTCGGCGCCCAGTCCGAGCCGGGCTCGGCAGGCGTCGGCGTCCGCGGGGTCCAGCTCGCGGGTGGACACCAACCGGCCGGCCTCGACCAGCCGAACGACCCTGGGATGCCGCAGCCGCTCGAGAAAACCGGGGGCCGCAACGGGCGAGAGCGCGCGCAGGATCCGGCCGTCGCTCTCGTGGAGCGTGCCCTCCGGATCGCGAAACGACCGCCGCAGCGGAGCGCTCAACGGGGAGCGGCGTCGTCCTGCGAGTCGGAAGCCTTCGGCTCCTCCTTGCGGGCCCCGAGGGCCAGCGCCGCCCGGTGGAACAGGTCGAGGAGGCTGCGACGGGCGACGAAGATGGCGCCGATCACGGCCGAGATCAGCCCCTGGACGAGGAGCAGCCCGGAACCGGGGTCGATGTAGGCTGCCGCCCCCGTGGGCCAGAGGAGGACGACCAGGACGGCGAACGACGTCTTGCGCGACATGATGTCCGGATCGTAGTGGGTGCCCGTCCGAGCGTCAAGGTCGCAGCGTGGAGTAGATGCTCTCGTATCGCGCGAAGAGCTGGCCTTCGGTGTAGCGATCGAGGTAGCGCGCGCGCCCGTTCCGACCCATTCGGTGCCGCAGCTCGCGGTCCGTGGCCAGGCGGCGCATGGCGGCGACCAGCCCCTCATGGTCCCCCAGTTCCACGAGCAGGCCCGTCTCGCCCTCGGTCACGAAGTCGGGCATCCCGCCGAACCGGGAGGCGATCACGGCCTTCCCGTAGGCCATCGACTCGGTGATCGGCATGCACTGCGACTCGGAAGCGGACGTCAGCGCGAACACGTCGAACGCCGCCATCACGGCCGCAAGGCTGTCGAACTCCCCGGTGAACCGGACCGCGGAAGCCAGCCCGAGGCTGGCGACCAGCCCCTCCAGTTCGGCGCGAATGGGCCCGTCGCCGGCGATCAGCAGTTCCACGTCCAGCCCCTGTTCGCGCAGGGTCTTGACGGCCCGAATCAGCTCCGAGTGGCGCTTGTGGGGCACGAGGCGCCCGATGGCGCCGAAGACCACGGGGCCACCCGGGGGACGCGAAGGCACCTCGGACGGCGGGTCATCGACGGGGAACGGAATCGAGTGGACGGGGCCCTCGTAGCCGTAGACCTCCCGGATGTTTCGTTCGATCGTCGGCGAACAGCAGACGACGCAAGCGGCAGCGCTCACGGTCTCGACGGTGCGGTGCAGCCGCCACGTGTTGACGTAGGCTGGGTCGGCCTCTCCCATCTCGTGGTACAGGACCGGCACTTGACGCTCCCGAGCCCAGGCCAGCAGTTCAGGCGTGAGAGCAGAAGGCCCCCAAGTGTGCAGGATGGCGCGTCGGGGGTCTGCGGCTCGCGTGAAGGCCCGGAGAATCCGCCGGTAGCGGCGCCGCGCGTGGAGGGTGCTGAAGATCTCGGCGAGGGACTCCCGAGACGCGCGCAGCGCGCGGCCGCGGACCAGGGCCCACGGGACCACTCCCATCCATTGTAGGGCGGCGCCCGCGGCGCGGGCCAGCGGGCCCGGATCGTGCTCGGGCAGCAGATCGACGTCCAGCCCCGCCTGCCGGAGCCACCGGACGTATCGGTGGTCCGCGTCGAACGGCGGTTCCGTGAACACGTGCACCGGGTAGCCGCGCTCCTTCAGCCCGACCGCAAGGCGCGCGAGGGCGTGCTGACCGCCGCCGGTCGTGGCGAGCCGGGCCGTGTAGAGGAGGATCTGCGGACGCTCCGTTCTGGGCTCCATCGGGGCGTGAAGTATCGCCGACGCGGCCCGGGTGCGGTGTCACCTGAGTTCGGCGAGACTTGGCGACGATGTGCGGAATCGCCGGCACCCTCTCTTTCGAAGGCCGCCTGCCGGACGACACCGTCCTGGCACAGGCCGCCTCGCGCCTCGCTGCGCGGGGCCCCGACGGTCAGGGCGCGCATTCCGAACCCGGCCTGGGACTCGTGCACCGGCGGCTCGCGATCATCGACCTCTCCGAACGCGGGGCGCAGCCGATGGCCGTCGACGGCGGCCGACTGCGGCTCGTGTTCAACGGCGAGATCTACAACTACCGCGAGCTCCGGGACGCACTGCGCGGACGCCACGCGTTCCGCTCCGACTCGGACTCCGAGGTCCTGCTGCGGCTCTACGACGAGCACGCCGACGACCCCGCCGCGATGCTGCGCGGCGTGCGGGGCATGTTCGCCTTTGCGCTGTGGGACGCGCGGCGCCGCCGCCTGCTGCTGGCCCGGGACCGGTTCGGCATCAAGCCGCTCTTCCTGCACGAGTCCAGTGCCGGGATCTCGTTCGCCTCCACGCTCGACGCGCTCGCTGCATTCCCAGGCGTGGAGCGTCGCCTCGACTGGACGAGCTTGTTCGACCAGCTCTCGTTGCTGACGCCCCCAGGCCCCCACACCTTCCTGGCGGGGGTGCGGCAACTCGAGCCGGGAACCGCTCTTGTGGTGGCGGCTGACGGTGCCTCGCGGCTCCACCGGTACTGGAGTCTGACGATCCCGCCTTCGCGCGACCTCGACGAGGAGGCCGCGACCCGAACCCTGGACCAACGACTGAGCGAGAGCCTGCGCCTGCACATGGTGGCCGACGTCGAGGTCGGAGCCTTCCTATCGGGAGGACTCGATTCCGGCCTCGTGACGGCCTACGCCATGGCCGCCGCCGGGCGGCCGCTGCAGACGTTCTCGGCGGCCTTTCCGGGCGATCCGGTGGACGAGAGCCCCTGGGCCAGCGAAACAGCTCGGCGGCTGGGCACGGTCCACAGCAGTCTCGACGTCGGCGGCACGTTGCTGGACGACTTCGAAAGCGTCGTCGCCGCCATGGATCAGCCGCTCGGCCTGCTGAGCGCGGTGCCCCTCTACCGCCTGGCCCGGGCGGCCTCGCGCCAGGTGAAGGTCGTGCTGACGGGAGACGGCGGCGACGAGGTCCTCGCGGGCTATCCCCGCCATCGCCCCCTGGGGGAGCTCCCGGCGCGCGTCGCCTGGATGCCGCGGGCCCTCCGCGGCCCGGCGAGTCTGCTCGGGTCCACCCTGCTGCCCGTCGCCCGCGCCTGGCTGGGCCCGCGCGCGGACCACGCGGCCTACCTCGTCGATGCGCTCGGCCAGGACCCGGCCCGCGAGTACCTCTTCCGCCTGCGGGTGCTGCCCGCGCCGCTCGCCCTCGGCCTGCTGCGGGCCGAGGCGCGCGAGCAGGTCGACACGAGGCGTCACGAGAGACGGGTCCGCGACCTCTGGAGCCGACCCGAAGAGGTCTCGCCGCTGCATCGGATGCTCGCCGTCGACCTGCAGACGTCGCTCGTCGACGAAATGATGCCCAAGGCGGATCGGATGACGATGGCCTGGGGCCTCGAGGGTCGCGTCCCCCTCCTGGATCATGAGCTGGTCGAAGCGTCGCTGGCGGTGGCCGCGGGGGCGTTGAGGCAAGGCTCGACCGGAAAGATCCCGCTCCGGCGCCTGGCACGCCGATGGCTCGGAAACCGGACTGCGGAGCGACCCAAGTCCGGCTTCAACACTTCGTTCGCACGCGATCTCCACGATCCGGGAACGCGCTCACGCGTGGACGGCCTGTTCGAGGGAGCCCTGGCCTGCGGCCTGTTCGACCGACGAGCCTCAACGGCCCTCAGGGCCCGAGCCGAGACGGGCGACCGGGCAAGCGGCCACGCTCTCTTCGCCCTGCTGAGCGCAGGAGAGTGGGCGCGCCAACGTGGCTTGAGGCCCTAGCAACGCGATACCACGGAGGCCGGACTCATGGACCTCGACCAGTACCTGTACGATCACTACGAATCGCACTTGGCGCAAGGCGCGCCGCCAAGCGCTGAGCGATACGAGAAACAGGCAAGGCACTATTCCTCCGTATTCGGCCCGCTGCTCCCCGAAGACAAGACCGTTCCCATCCTCGACATCGGGTGCGGCTTCGGTCACTTCCTGTACTTCTTGCGACAGAGCGGGTACACCACTTACCGGGGAATCGAGGCTGGGCGCAGGCAGGTCGAGGTGTGCCATGGCACCGTCACGCCTGCTGTGGAGCACACAGCGGCGATTCCCTATCTCAGTTCCCACCGAGCCGAGTTCGGGGCCATCGTCATGCTCAACGTCCTCGAGCACGTTCCCGACTCCGAGTTGCTGCCACTCCTCGGGTCTGTGCGCGACGCGCTAGCACCCGGGGGGCGGGTCATCGTCAGCGTGCCGAACGCGGCCTGCCTGCCCACCCTCATGACTCGCTACGGCGATCTGACCCACAAGCGCCTGTTCAGCGAATGGAGCCTGACCCAGTTGCTGGATGCCGTCGGCTTCAAGTCGATCCGACTGCTTCCCCATGAACGCCGTGTGATCCGGTCGTTCAGGTCGCGAAGGGAGCGATTGGCATGGCACCTTCGCGATCGGTTCGCGCGTTGGCTTCTCAACGAGCTGCACGTTCACCTGATGGAAGGAGCCGTTCCGTCGATCCAGACGGTCAACCTCATCGGTGTGGGAACTCGAGCCTGTGCGAGCTAGCTCGCGTCCAAGGCCGCTCCACCCGACGCCTCTGTGTTTGTCGCCCAGTGGAGTCGTGGTGCGACGACTCCTGGGCGCCTGACCGGCAAGCGGCTCGCCTGCCCCGCGGCGGGGAGCGCGGGGCTGATCTCGATCGACAGTGCGTCATCGACTCGAAAGGCGAGAGTCACGAAGGGTATGCCACCGACGAAGCTCAGGGTGTATCGTCCTTCGTTCAGCAACCCGCCAGGGATGCTGCAGGTGGCGCTGAAAACCCCCGCGGCGCGAGGTTGCCCGTCCGTTCCACCCAGGTCGGAGTCGAAGCTCGAGAACACGGTGGTGCCATCGCCGGACTTGACCTCGAGCCCCACGTTGCAGTCGGGCAGGGCGCGCAGCACCCGGTAGCGGATCTTCACGTCGAGCGCGCGGTCCTGGGTCAGCGGGGCTCCGGCGCCCGCATCGCCCGAAGGCGCGACCGAGACGGCGAGCAGCCGAATGTCGGCATCGCCAGGGCCGTCTTCTCCCCACTCGCGGTGGGGCACGCCGGGGGCCATCTCGTTCAGGTACGCCGAGACCACCTCTCGAGCGTCTCCGGCCAGGCGCACCTGGCCCCTGTGGAGCCAGTACGCGCGGCTGCACAGCCGCGTGACGGCGGCCATGTTGTGGCTCACGAAGATGACCGTGCGGCCCGAGTCGGAGACTTGGCTCATCTTGCCCAGACACTTGCGCTGGAAGCCGACGTCTCCGACGGCGAGGACCTCGTCGACCATGAGGATCTCGGGCTTGAGGTGCGCCGCCACCGCGAAGCCCAGCCGCAGGTACATTCCGCTCGAGTAGTGCTTGACCGGCGTGTCGATGTACTCCTGCACTTCCGCGAACGCGACGATCTCCTCGAACTGCTGTCGGATCTCGTCCCGGCGCATGCCGAGCAGGGCGCCGCTCAGGTAGACGTTCTCGCGACCGGTCAGCTCGGGGTGGAACCCGGTACCCACTTCCAGCAGGCTGCCCACCCGGCCACGCACTTCCGCCCATCCCGTGGACGGGTAGACGATCCTGGAGAGGATCTTGAGCAGCGTGGACTTGCCGGCTCCGTTCGCACCGACCAGGCCGATGATCTCGCCCTCGCGGATCTCCAGGTCGACGTCGCGAAGGGCCCAGTGCGTTCGCCCGGAGGGATGCGCGGTGTGCGAAGGTCGACGGCGACGGCGGAAAGCCGAGGCGAGGAGGTCGCGCAAGGTGCCGCCCGGCCGCGAAAGGCCGAGCGGGTACTCCTTGCCGAGGCCCTGGGCACGAATGACGACGGGGCGCTCAGAGGGCATCGACGAGGCTCCGCTCCGCGGCCCGGAAGGCCTTGATGCCGCCCCACAGCGCCAAGACAGTCCAGCCGAACGCCACGGTGAGGCCGAACGGCTCGACCGGGGACGCGAAGAGACCGGCCCGGATCCCCTCGAAGAGCCCCGCCAGGGGGTTCAGGTAGACCCACGCCCGAACGTGGGGCGGGAACAACTGCACCGAATACACGACCGGCGTGGCGAAGAGCCCGATCTGGAGCGCGAACGGAAGCACCTGGCCAACGTCCCGGAAGCGAACCATCAGGCTCGCCGCCACGAGGCCGAGCCCCAGGCACAACGCCACGAGGACGACGAGCAGGCCGGCTGCCCCGAGCACCCCGGGCGTCACGGCGACGCCGTGGAACCACATCATGCCCAGGAGCACCGGCAGGCCGACTGCCAGATCGACGAGACGCGTGGCGATGCTGGCCACCGGCACGATGACCGGAGGCAGGTACACCTTCCCGAGGAGCTGGGAATGGCCGACGAGGCTGTTGGCCGCGCCCGTCAGGGCGGCCCCGAAGAAGCCCCAGAGCCAGAGTCCGAGGTAGGCGAAGAGCGGGTAGGGCACGCCGTCGCCGGCCAGCCCTCGCATCCGCCCGAAGACCAGCGTCGCCACCGAAGCCAGCAGCAACGGCTGGACGAGAATCCAGGCCGCCCCGATGGCCGTCTGCCGGTATCGCACCCGCAGGTCGCGCCAGACGAGCACTTGGAGGACTTCCCGGAACCTCCACGTTTCCAGGGCCTCCTCTCCAAGAGTCCTGAGCTGGGGGGTGATACGAACGTGCGTCGAGACCTGGTCGATCACTCGGCCGTCCCGTGGCGCAGCGAGTCAAGGAGTCCCATTGCCTGAGGGCCGTAAGTGTAGCGACAAGAGGCGAGACTGTAAGATCCGGCACCTTGAGATTCTGCGTCCTTGGAGGCAATGGCTTCATCGGCTCCCATCTGACCGATGCCCTGCTGCAGGCTGGGCACGAGGTTCGGGTCTTCGATCGCAGCCCCGAACGGCACCGCCAGCCCTCGCCGGCGATCGAACGCACATACGGGGACTTGCGAGATGTCGTCGCGCTGCGAAACGCCGTGGTGGGCATCGACGTCGTCGTTCACCTGATCTCGTCCAGCGCGCCGGCTACGCCAGGCATCGAACCGGCCGAGGACGTGACCGGCAACCTGGTCGGAACACTCCGCTTGCTCGAGATGATGCGGGAGGCACGCTGCCGGCGGATCATCTTCCTGTCTAGCGGAGGAGCGATCTACGGCGACCAGGTCCGGCCGTCGATCGACGAGAGTCACCCGACCGATCCGCTGTCCTCCTACGGGATCGTGAAGCTCGCGACGGAGAAGTACATCCAGCTCTTTCACCGATTGCACGGCCTGGAGTTCACGATTTTCAGGCCCTCGAACCCCTACGGGGAGCGCCAGCTCGGCCGACAACGGGTTGGCTTGATCTCGGCCGCCCTGGCCGCAACCCTCCGGGCCGAGCCGCTGCCGATCTGGGGCGACGGCACGGTGATCCGTGACTTCTTCTACGTCGGGGATCTGGCCGAAGCGATCGTCACTGCGGTCGAGCGCGGTGCCTCGGGGATCTTCAATCTCGGGGGCGGGCAAGGCATCGCCGTCAACGACGTGATCTCGCTCGTTGGCCGGATCACGGGACGACCGCTGCGCGTGCATTACGGTCCGGCTCGGCCTGTCGACCCCCACAGCAACGTGCTCGACGTGCGTCACGCCGAAGCGGTCCTGGGGTGGAGACCGCGGACGCCGCTGGACGCAGGCATCGAGCGCACGTGGAACTGGCTGCGGGCGGAGGCACGAGCTGCCAGTACAGATCGAGCCTGACAGTGCGCCTCCTTTTCGTCACGGACCGATATCCCCCGTACCTGGTCGGCGGCTACGAGGTCCTCTGTCACGACGTGGTTCACCGTCTCGCCGCGCGGGGTCACGAGTGCCTGGTCTTGACCTCGGACTATCGGGCGACCGGGCGGGAGCGCGAACCGGGGATCGTGCGGAGACTTCACCTGCCCCACACATCGCCCCGGCTGCTCCAACACACATGGTGGGAGCGCTCGGATGCCGCGCTCTTGCGGCGAACCGTCGCCTCATTCAGGCCCGATCTCGTGTCGACCTGGTCGATGCTCTGGCTCTTCGGGTCCCTGCACCGGGGCATCGCCGCGATCCACGTGCCCGTCGTCGCCAACCTCCACGGAATCTGGCTGAAGACTCACCTGCACTACCACCACGAATGGTGCGCGACTTGGGCCCGGCCCGGAGGAAACCGGCTCAACGACCTGCTCAAGCGGTGCGTTAGAACGGGAATGCGGGCACTGGACCGTGACTGGGACCGCGCTCTGGAACAATCCGAGCTTCGGCTCGACCATGCGGTCTTCGGGTCGGAGTTCACCCGGCAGGAGTATCTCGAGACGGGGTTCCGGCTCCCCGATTCGCGAGTCATCTACAGCGGGATCGACACCAGTCGCTTCACGGCGCGCCCCCTCGCCGAGCGTCCGGACGGGCTGTCCCTGCTCTACGTGGGGCGCCTGGTTCCGGAGAAGGGCGCCCACATCGCGATCGAAGCCGTAGAAAGGCTCGTTTCTCGCAAGCGCCCGGTGCGCCTGACGGTCGTCGGGATCCCGGGTTTCCCCTTCGACTACGCTCCGGGGCTACGTGACCAGGTCGCCCGGCTCGGGCTAGGGGATGTCGTCCGCTTTGCCGACCCCGTTCCGAACGACCGGCTTCCCGAGGTCTATGCGGCCCACGACGTGTTCCTGTTCCCGTCGTGGCACCGCGAAGCCACGTCGATGGCGCTCCTGGGTGCGATGTCCTGCGGCATGGCGGTCGTGAGCACCACGGCCGGGGGAAGCGGTGAGGTCCTTCGGCACGACAAGAACGCTCTGGTCGTCCCGGCCGAGGACCCGCAGGCGATCACTGCTGCCGTGGAGCGCCTCCTCGACGAGGCCGGGCTGGCATGGCGTCTGGGTGCCGAGGCTCGCGACACGATGACCTCGGGGTTCGACATCGAGACGGTGACTTCCCAGATGGAGCGGTACCTGTCGCAGGTTGCCGGAAGAAGCTCCGCCTAGAAGGTCGCGCGTACCCCCAGCTGCACCTGACGCGCCGACGTCACCGTGTTCCGAATCCGCCCGAACGTCCCGAGAATCGGCTCGTTGTCGGAACCCGTGAAGGCCTGCAGGTTGGGGATGCCGAAGTTCGCGCGGTTGAAGACGTTGAAGACCTCCACGCGGAACTCCAGGCTGGTGTCGCGGCCGCCGATCTCGACCGGGAAGCGCTTGATCAGGGCGACGTCCACCGTCTTGAGATCGGGGCCGATGAAGGCGCCGCGGCCGGCGTTGCCGAGGGTGCCCGCCGCCGGGAGGACGAAGGCCGTGGGGTCGAACCACTGGTCCGGGTTGCCGGTGACCGCGCTCTCCGGGGTGCGGCCGGGGGCGAGGTTGGGGCGGTCGAGGCCGAGGCCGGGGCCGATCGACGGGCCCCACTGCGACCGGGAGCGGTTGTTCGCCACGAACACCGTGAGCGGGTAGCCGCTCTTCATCTGGCCGATGGCGGCGAGCTGCCAGCCGCCCCAGGTGCGCGAGCCGCGCGCGATCGGCAGATCCCAGGTCACGTTGAAGACCCAGTTGTGCTTGGCGTGGTAGTCGGCGAGGCCGCGGTTGTAGTCGATCCCGAAGGGCTCGGGGAACGCCGAGGTCGTCCCGTTCGTCGCGTCCGAGAAGAAGGTCGAGGCCTGGGTGGTGTCGATGTTGCGCGAGAACGTGTAGGAGCTCTGGAACGAGAGCCCGCGCGCCGCGCGCCGCTTCACCTCGAAGATCAGCGCGTTGTACCAGGAGTCGCCATCCGAGGTCTTCTGCTCGATGACGCCGAAGTTGCGGTTCGGGCGCGGCAGGCCGGCCGCCCAGAACACGCTGCCGTCGTCGCGAAGCTGCGGCGTCGGCACGTTCACGTCGCCGCTGCGGTACAGGTTCATGCCGCGCGAGCCGGCGTAGCCGAGCGTGACCGACAGGTTACGGATCACCTCGCGCTGGACCGCCACGTTCCACACGTGCACGCGCGGCGTCTGCAGGTCGTACTGCATCGGCCGGATCGTGTTCGCGACCGCGCGCTGGAACGGGGGCTGCGGGAAGGTCGGGTTGGCGATCACGGCCCGCGGCGTGGCCGGGGGGTTCGTGATCGTCACGATCAGGTTCTGCTGGACGTTGGTGTTGTAGTAGAGCCCGTAGCCGCCGCGCACCGAGGTGCGGCCGTCTCCGGTGACGTCCCACGCGAACGAGACGCGCGGGGAGAAGTTGTCCCAGGTCGGGTTCTCGTACAGCACGCCGCTCGTCGGCGTCGGGTCCTGCAGCGTGACGAGCGTCGAGTCGCGGCCCTGCTCGTCGGCCGGCTGAGTGGTGGCCTCCCAGCGCAGGCCGAGGTTCAGCGTCAGGTTCGAGCCGACGCGCCACTCGTCCTGGACGTACCCTGCCATCAGCCAGAACTTCCACAGCCGCTCGAGGTCGGCCTCCGGCGTCAGGCCGATGAAGCGGACCGGCGTGCCGCGCATGAACGTCTCGAGGCTGGGGAACACGTAGATGCCGAGGCTGAAGGTCGGGTTGAAGAGCTCGTCGACGTAGCGCTCGGTGAGCAGCCCCGCCTTGAACGTGTGGCGGCCGCGGTTGTGGGTGAGGCCGTACTCGAACGCGTACACCTTCTGGCGCAGGTCGACGTTGACCGAAGTCTGGGGCCCGAAGCGCCCGGGGATGCCGCCGACGTCGATGCCGCCCATCAGGCCGCGGCCCGACACGAACTCGCCGAGGCCCACGTTGGCCTCGACCTCCTGGCCGACGCGGGTGCTCGAGTAGCCCAGGCGGAACGTGTGCAGCGTGCGATCGGACTGCACGCGGCGGTACTCGCCGGTCAGGAACTGGTTCGTGGAGACGAAGCGGCGCGGGAACTGCGGGAAGTCCGTCGGCAGGTACTGGTCGGCCACGTCGCGGGTGTAGCGGACGAAGAGCTGGTCGTGGTCGCCGAGGTTCTGGTCGAGGCGGGCCGTGAAGTAGTCCTGCACCAGCTCCTGGTCGAAGACGAACGTGTAGGCGGCTAGGCCGCCGCCCTGGCTCGCCCCGTTCGCCACCGGGTAGGCCGAGAGGTACGGTGCGACGTTCGGGCTGACGCCGACGAAGCGCAGGCCGCCGCTACCGTCGGGCAGGAAGCCGCGGCGGGCGTTGTCGTCGGGCACCGAGGTCGAGATCGTGCGGCCCAGGTTCTCGCGCAGCGCCTCGTATCCGACGAAGAAGAAGGTCTTGTCCTTGCGGATCGGCCCGCCGATCGTGGCGCCGAACTGGTGGCGATTGAAGTCGGGCTTCTGGCCGGGCAGGTCGAAGTAGTTCGCGGCGTCGAGCGCGTCGTTGCGGAAGTACTCGTAGGCCGAACCGTGGAAGCGGTTGGTGCCGGACTTGCTGATGGCGTGGACCTGGCCGCCGGCGTTGCGGCCGAACTCGGCGCCGTAGGCGTTGGTCTCGACGCGGAACTCGCGGATCGTCTCGGTGCCGAGCGACGTGCCCGCCGCGGAACCGGCCGGGCCGTTCGTGAAATCGTTGAGCAGGGTGCCGTCGAGCAGGTAGGCGTTGCTGCGCGGATCCTGGCCGTTGACGCTCATGCCGACGCCGTGGGCGACCACCGAGCCGGTGTCGCGGTGAGGGTAGTTGACGACGCCGGGCTGCAGGTAGGCGAGGTCCGTGTAGTTGCGGCCGTTGAGCGGCAGGTTGCGGATCGCCTGCTCGGAGACGAGGTAGCTCATCTCGCCCGAGCGGGTCTGGACCAGCGGCGCCTCGGCGGTGACCGTGACCTCGTCCTGCAGCGAGCCCAGCTCGAGCTGGAAGTCGGTGACCAGCGGCTCGCCCAGCACCACCCGCAGGCCTTCGCGCTTCGCCGGCTTGAAGCCGGACATCTCGACCTTCAGCTCCCACTCGCCCACCGGGGCGCCGGCGATCACGTACCGGCCGTCGATCTCGGTGACCGCCGAGCGGAGCAGGCCCGTGTCGACGTGGCGGGCGTTGACGGTCGCCCCGGGGAGAACGGCGCCCGAGGTGTCGCGGACGCGGCCCGTCAGCGAACTGGTGGTGGACTGGGCGCCAGCCGGGAGGCAAACGAGAAGCGCCAGCAGGCAAGTCGAGACACGCGCTTTCAGCACGTAAGGTGTCCTCCTCAATGGCGGCAACGGGCAGCTTCGGGATTCTAGTGGGCCTACGAGCGCCTGCGCGATCGAGGTCGCACCGTTCCGCAAAGAAAGGCAAAAAGCTGTTTCACGCGACGCTGGGCGTGTTGCCCTATCCTTTGCCCATGCACACCGGGGAACCGCCGTGCTGTTGATCGTCGCCTCCTGGCTCTACCTGCTGGTCCTGCTCACGGCGCTGGGCGCGATGGCCGTGTGCATGGTGGCCTCGGTCACCTCAGGCTCGGGGCGGCCGCGGCCCTTCTTCCTGCCGTGGCTGGGCTTGTCCATGGTTTCGCTGGTCGCGGCTTGCTGGTCGCTCTTCGGACCTGTCGGGCTCTCCTGCCACGCCCTTCTGCTGGTGCTCGCCCTGGCGGGCCTCACGCGGCGCACAGTTCGCGACGAAGTGGCTGGTGCAACTCGAGCGCTGACGTCGGTGCCTCGGCCCGCGTGGCTCATGATCCTGTGGCTCGCGCTGATGATCGGGTACGCGGCCACTGATGGGCCGGTCTACAACCTCGATCCAGGGCGCTACCACTTCCAGAACCTTCTGTGGGCGAAGAGCTATGCCGTCGTGCCTGGCCTAGCGAACCTGCATCTCCGCAACGGCTTCGCCTCCTCCTGGTACCCCATTCACGCACTGTTTGACTGGGGGCCCTACCAGGATCGCAGCTACCACGTCCTCAACAGCTTGCTGTTCTTGCTGGTCACGGCTTTCGGGGTGATCGGCGGTTGGCGAGCCCTCCAGGGAAGAGCGCAGCTGATCCACATCTCCGGAGTCGTTGTACTGGCCTTCGTGGTCTCCTACTACGATCTGTTCCGTTGGCTCTACCTGTCGTGCCTCACCCCGGATCTGCCTGTCAACCTGATCATCGTGATCTCGATGTGGCTGGCTCTGGACCTGCGCGAGACGGAATGGCGGGACTCCTCGATGCGCGGGCTCGTCCTGTTGGCCGTGATCGTCAGCCAGGCCTTCGCCATTCGCCAAAGCGGCGCCTACCTTGGAGCGCTCGTCGCGCTAGTCGCTTTCAACCTGTTCCGTGAGAAGGGCCACTTCAGAATCCTGGTCGTGCCGCTGGCCCTTGGCATGCTCCTGGCGATTCCGACGTTGGCAAGAAGCTATGTGCTTTCCGGTTGGCCCCTCTTCCCGTCGACGAGTTTGGGCTTCTTGACTCCAGACTGGCAGTTCCCGCGAGCGATCGCCGACGAGTTCATGCGGGACGGGGTCCGTCGATTTGCTTTTCTCGAGCACGTGTCGGAAGGCGGACTCAAGGCTCCGCGGCCCGACATGCCCCTCCTCGAAGCCTTCTTCGTTTGGCTCCGCCACCAGGTCTCGACTGGCGGGTTCGTCTACTGGCTGCTGGCTGGACTTGTCCTGTCGGCGGTCACGCGAGCCAAGACGACGGCGTGGCGTGGAAGCGGATGGCTCGGGGACCCCGTGGTTACTGCTGCGGTTCTCGGCGCGGTCGCTTGGACGGTGACCTCGCCGCACTTTCGCTACGGCTTTGGATATGTGTGCATCGCCTTCGCGGCGCCAGCAACGCTGGCCGCGAACGCTCTCCTAGCGGGTCCCACCAGGCGCTTGGCGCGGGGCTTCATGCTTCTAGTTCTGGTGGGCGCGCTGCTCAACGTGACGGTGAAGAGCATGGGTGTGTCGCTTCGATCTGCGGGAACGGCCTATCCCCTGAAGGTTCTCGCGCGCCTCGCGGCAGAGGCGGTTCGCCCCTTGTCGGGCCTCCCCCCGACGACCTACAAGACACACATGGTGGACGGCCAGCCTGTCCAGGTAGTGGACTGGGATGGCAGCTACGTGCATTTCGGGCGATTCTCTCGCGAGCCCGTGTTGCCGTTCCCGGAGCCGACGGCTGACGCAGAGGGCCGCCTGCTGCCCGGATTCGGCCCCGCCCACAACGCGACGATCGCCGCGATGATCTGGGCTACACCACTACCCGCTGTTGGCGCCATCCCTCCCGGTCTGCAGATGCGCGGGTCGACGTTACAGGAAGGCTTCCGGCTGCGCGCCACGGGGCACGCCACGCGATGAGATCGCCCGGCGCGGAATGGGCCGCGAGTGCCTCGCTTGCGACTCTACTGTTGTTGCCGACATGGGAGCGAGGCGTGTTCGGCCTGCTGGCGCCAGCGAACCTCTACTACATGTCGGGCCCGCTGCACCCGTGGCGATACATCACGGCCTTGGGGCTCACTTTGGGCTTGACGTGTGCATTCGTGTGCTGCAGTCGTATCGCCAGTCGTTGGAGCCGGGTCCGCCCGGTGTTCGCGGCGGCGGAAGTTGCCTGCGTCATCGGCGTAGCGAACAACGTGCGGCTTGGGATCGTGGATGCTCTGGGCCTTTCCGGCCAGGACACGGGCTCCGCTATCGCAGCAGGCCTCCTGATCGCCGCGCTCGCGCTGGGGCTGCTGGGCGGGACTGCTCGCTTCATCAAGGGAGCTCGCTGGGGCCTCTTGTGCCTGGCACCATTTGCGGTGCTCGTGTCGATTCAGGCTCTGGCCCGAGTGGCCAGCTACGAGCGTGACCTGCGGGGCTTCCAGACACCCGTCGCCTTCGACGGGGGAGACCGCACGCCGCCTCGTCGCCTCGTCGTCCTCGTCTTCGACGAACTCGACTACGAGGCGGTGTTCGACAAGCGACAGCCTGGCGTGGAACTGCCAGAGATCGACCAACTTGCTGGCGAGTCATGGGTCGCGCAGCGCGCCTTCCCCCTGTCCAACACGACGATCTGCTCTGTCCCCGCGATCGTGTCCGGACTTTCCGTGATGGGTCCCTGCCTTCCGATGGGGCCAGGGAGCCTCTCGGTTCGCGTGAGAGGCGAGTCGTCAGGCAGGGACTGGAAAGCACTGCCCTCAGTATTCGCCGATGCTCAGGGCCGTGGTACGCGAACCGCCGTGATCGGCTGGTACCACCCGTACTGTCGAGTCTTCGGGCGGCTTCTTTCTCATTGCACCCAGGAGTTGACCGCAGTCGAGCCTGCGACCTTGACTGGCAACCTGTGGGTCCATTACTTCGAACTCTCCGGCACGCTGGTGGTGGCTCGCGACCGTTTCAAGGGTACCGGCACGGCCCCTGAACAGCACGTTCACCAGTATCAGTCGATCCACCGCCAGGCGGTGACTGCGGCGCTACGACCGGACCTCGGTTTCGTTTATGTGCACTATCCGGTGCCCCACCACCCGTACGTCTACTCTCGACGCACCCGGACCCTGGCGACGACGGGTGGACAGCAATACATCGACAACGTCGCCCTGGTCGATCGAACGATCGGCGACGTGCGGAGAGCCATTCGCGCATCGCCCGTGGCCACCACGACTGGACTCGTCGTCACTTCCGACCACTCGAACAAGTTCGGAGCAACAAGGAAGTCCTGGACGACCGACACTGCGGACCCTGCGCACAGGGTCCCCTTTCTTCTGCACCTGCCAGGCGCGCGCGCACCGCACCTCTCCTCAGAGCTCATCGAGTTGACGGCACTGCGACGGATCGCCACGGCCTACTTTGAGGGGAGAATCTCGACCTACGCCGACGTCCAGGCAGTCGCACTTTCCGCGCCATGACAACCGTTTCCGTGATCATGCCGACCTATCAGGCCGCGGACCACGTGCGCCGGTCCGTGCGATCGATCCTGACCCAGACCCTTGTGGATCTGGAACTCATCGTCGGTGACGACGGATCAACCGACGATACCCGAAGCCTCCTGGACTCCTTCGATGACGCCCGCATCGTCCGATCTCATTCCGAGGACAACATGGGGTCGCTCCGGACTCGCAACCGCCTGTTGGGATTGGCGCGGGGGGAGTTCATCGCGTTCCAGGATGCCGACGATGAGAGTGCCGCTCATCGCCTTGAGGCCCTCGTCGCGGCATTCAGGGCGAACCCGGAACTCGGAGTAATCGGGAGTAACTGCGACTATGTCGACACCGCAGGCCGGTACCTGTCACGCTCCGACAAGCCGCTGACACACGACTCCATCGTGGCGGTGGCACGCAGCCGAAACCCCTTCGTGTTTCCAACGCTGATGGTGCGACGCAGTGTAGTCGAGCGCGTGGGCACGTTCCGAGAGTACTTCTGGGATCTCGGCAACTACGACCTCGACTGGACGTTGCGCCTGATCGAGCTCACGCGCTCCGCCAACCTTCCCGACAGCCTCGTAAGGTTCCAACTGAAATGGGGTTCGAACTCGCTCACCATCCGGAACCCACGCAAGCTGGTGGCCGACCGGTTCGCCCTGTTCCTCGCCGACGAGCGACGAGAGCGCGGAACGGATTCGCTGGACGAGGGTCGGTGGGCCCGGGTTGAGGAGTTCTTCCGGCCGCTGGAGGCGGAAGTGACGCGCGAGCCGTCGCGCGTCTTCAGGGGGCTTGCTGGAGAGTTTGCTCGGCGCGGCGCGTTTGACATCGCAACCAGGGCCACCCTTGCGGCCATCCGTGCCGAGCCGTTGCGAGTCTCCAACTACGGCGCCGGAGCCTATGTCCTCAAGCACCTGCTATTGAAGAAGCTCGGTCGAGCGCGATGAGAGGCTTGGTATGTGAGCATCTCGCCCCCCGCTGGAGAGTGGCGGTCGCAACGATCACGGAGGCCGGTCAGCGTGGCGTCCGCAACGGAACGGCGGGCCGGAGCGGGGCGTCCGGGTCCGAGGCCTCGCCCTCGTAGTCCACACGCTCGAGGAAGAGCCCCGACGGTGGGGCCGTGAAGCGCGCGGGCTCGCGGCTATCCGAGCGGAGGAAGGCCGCGACGTCCTCCGGCGTGAACGTCCCGCGACCGACCTCGACCAGCACGCCGACCATGCGGCGGACTTGGCGCCAGAGGAAGTGCGAGGCGCGGACCCGGATCAGCAACAGCGGGCCGTGCGTCTCAGCGCGACAGCGCTCGACGTGGACCAGCGTGCTGCCGAGCGCCGGGTCGCGGTCGCAGAACGAGCGGTAGTCGTGGCGCCCCTCGAAAACGCGGGCCGCCGCTGCCAGACGCTCGGCGTCGAGCGGGTCCTTGACCCACCACACGAACGGCTTGGCGAACGCCGTGCGACGACGGGACACCTGGTACAGGTACTGCCGCGCATTCGCGCCGTGGCGGGCGTGGAAGCGGTGGTCGACGCTGGCGATGCCGAGCACGTGGATGTCGGCCGGCAGCGCGTCGTTGAGGGCGTGGCGCAGCTCGCGCGGGTCGTGGCTTCCAGGCAGGTCCAGGTGGGCGATCTGGGCGACCGCGTGGACACCGGCATCGGTGCGGCCCGAACCCATCAATTCCAGAGCATCGCCGCCCGTGGCGACCTTGACCGCTGCGAGCAGTTCGCCGGCCACCGTGCGCGCATTACGCTGCGCCTGCCAGCCGCTGTAGCGGGTTCCCACGTACTCGATCATCAGCTTGTAGCGCGGCATCCCGACCCCAACCTCAGCACGAAAGCCCGCGGAGCACAAAGAGACATCTAGATGCGGAGCCGCGCCAGAACATCGGGACGTCGTGGCAGACTCCAAGGCGTGATTCAGGGGACAGAAGCGTGACCGGGGGGCTCAGGGAAAAGATCCTGCGTCCCCTTCTTCGAGACCGCGTCTACGTCATGCACAACGGCCTCGCCAAAGGTCTGAAGCGGCGGGGCGACCCCGGGCTGCGGGCGTTGCTCGGCATTCACCCGCCCGCTGCGCCGATGAGCAAGGAGCACACTCATCTCGAGGCGCTCCACTTGGCCGGGCGCGTCGTGTACGACGTTGGGGGCCACGAGGGCGTGCTGGCGCTGTTCTTCGCCCGGAAAGTCGGACCCGGAGGGCGTGTTGTCTCGTTCGAACCGAATCCCTGGAACGCGGCGCGGATCCGGGACCACGTGAAGCTCAATGGGTTCACGAACGTCGAAGTGGTGGAACTGGGCCTGGGGGATGCGCCCGCAGAGGCCGAGCTGGTCTTCGACTCGGAGCAGGGGGCGACGGGGAGCCTCGACCCCGCCCTGCAGAAGCAGGTGGGCGCCCAGCCTCACGCCCACGCGGTCAGGGTCCGGATCGACTCGCTCGATCGCGTCGCCGCCGAGCGCGGGCTGCCGCCGCCGGACTTCGTCAAGATCGACGTCGAGGGCCTGGAGCTCGCGGTGCTCGACGGGATGAAGGAAACGCTGGGTCGGCACCACCCCTCCCTGCACATCGAGATCCACGGAGCGGACCCGGCCCAGAAGACGGCCAACGCGCGGGGGGTCATCGAGCGCCTGCTTGCCGCCGGGTACGCGCCGACGCACCTCGAGAGCGGCGCCCGACTCGAGCCCGTAGACGCCGAGGTGGCGATGAGGGGGCACATCCTGGGCGAGGGGCGTCGATGAGAGCCACCGGCGAAGTCGCCGCACGTCTCGCTCCCTTCGGGACTTCGATCTTCGCGGAGGTCACGGCCCTCGCAGTGCGCCACGGGGCCGTGAACCTCGGGCAGGGGTTCCCCGATTTCGACGGGCCGGAGTTCGTCAAGGAGGCGGCGCAGGCCGCGATCCGGGCCGGCCACAACCAGTACTGCCGGTCGTCGGGAACGCTGGAGCTGGCGCGCGCCGTCAGCGACCACCAGCGGCGGTTCTACGGGCTCGAGTACGACCCGGAGTCGGAGATCACCGTCACGTCCGGCGCCACCGAGGCGATCGCGGCCACGCTGCTGGGGCTACTCGATCCGGGCGACGAGGTCGTGCTGTTCGAGCCGTTCTACGACTCCTACCCCGCGTGCCTGGCGATCGCTCAGGCGCGGCCCAGCTTCGTCACGCTGCGCGGGCCCGACTTCGCGCTGGACGTCGACGCGCTGCGGGCCGCGGTGACGCCGCGCACTCGCGCGATCCTCCTCAATACCCCCCACAACCCCGCCGGGAAGGTGTTCACGCGCGCGGAGCTGGAGGCGATCGCCGCGCTGTGCCGCGAGCGGCACCTGGTCGCGATCAGCGACGAGGTGTACGAGCACATCGTGATGGAGGGCGAGCACGTGCCGATCGCGACGCTGCCGGGGATGCGCGAGCGCACGATCACGATCTCGTCGGCCGGCAAGACCTTCAGCCTGACCGGCTGGAAAATCGGCTGGACCTGCGCGCCGCCCGCGCTGGCGACCGCGGTGCGCACGGCGCACCAGTTCCTGACCTTCTGTTCGCAGACGCCCTTCCAGCACGCGGCGGCCGTCGCCCTCGCGGCGGGCGACGACTACTATGCTGCGCTCACCCGCGACTACCGGGCTCGTCGCGACCGGATGGTGGCGGGGCTGCGCGCCGCCGGCTTCGGGGTCGTGGCGCCCGCCGGGACCCACTTCGTGCTCGGCGACGCCCGGCCGCTCGGCTTCGACGACGAGGTGGCGCTGTGCCGCGCGCTGCCCGAGAAGGTGGGCGTGGCGGCGATCCCGAACTCGGCCTTCTACGCGAACGCCGAGGAGGGCCGGGGGTACGTGCGCTTCGCGTTCTGCAAGACCGACGCGACGCTCGACGAGGGCCTGCGGCGGCTGGCTCGGCTGCGGGCATGAAGGTCGCGGCGCTCCAGCTCGACCTCGCCTGGGAGGACAAGGCCGCGAACTTCGCGAAGGCCAGGGCCTGGATCGCCACGGCGGCTTCCGCCGGCGCGCGGCTCGCGCTGCTACCCGAGATGTTCTCGTGCGGCTTCACGATGGACACCGCGCGGGTCGAGGAACCTCCCGATGGGCCGTCCACGGGGTTCCTCGTCGAGCAGGCGCGGCGGCACGGGATCTGGGTCGGCGGGTCGATCCCGGTCCGGTTCGAGGGGTTCGACCGGCCCCACAACGTCTTCACGCTGGCCGCGCCGGGCGGCGAACTGCACCGCTACCGCAAGATCCACCCCTTCACGTACGCGAAGGAGGACCGGCACTACGCCGCGGGCGCCGAGACGGCCGTGGTCGACGTGGAGGGCCTGCGTTGCGCGCTCTTCGTCTGCTACGACCTGCGCTTCGCGGATCTGTTCTGGAACCTGGCTCCCGAGGTGGACGCGTACCTCGTGGTCGCGAACTGGCCGGAGCGACGGCGGGCGCACTGGACCTCGCTGCTCGTCGCGCGGGCGATCGAGAACCAGGCCTCCGTCGTGGGCGTCAACCGCGTGGGCACTGGCAACAACCTCGTCTACACGGGCGACAGCCGGATCGTCGACGCCTGGGGCGAGACGCTCGGGCACGCGGCGGGCGCGGAGACGATGCTGCTGGCGGAAGTGGACCCCGAGCGAATCCGGGAGGCACGCGTGACGTTTCCGGTGCTTCCGGACCGTTCGTCGCGCTGAGCGAGAGCTACATCCCCGAAAGCTTCTTCTTCGCCTCCGGGTAGGACAGCGCGCGCTCCAGCGTGTTCTGGTTGAAGGCGGCGACTTCCTCGTAGGCCTTCTTCGCCGACGCCTTGTCGCCGGCGCGCTCGTAGGCGCGGGCCAGCAGCAGCTTGTGGAAGGGGTCCTGGGGGCTGGCCTGCTTGAGGTGGGTCAGGGCGCCGGGGACGTCGCCCGACTCGAGCTTCAGGTAGCCCGCGATGTAGTGCCAGGCGGGCTCGAACTGCTTCCCCTGCTCGCCGCCTTCGTCGATCATCCTGCGGATGATCTGAGCTTCCTTCCACGCCGCGTCGTGCTGGCCGAGGCGGGCCAGGGTGCGGCCCTTGCCGTGGTGCAGGCGGCCGAGCCAGATCTTCTTCTGGGTCTCGTCGAGGCCGCTGCCGGGGACGCTCGCGTAGCCCTTCTCGTAGGCGCTCATCGCCTCGGGGAGCTGGCCGTTCTCGAGGTGGATGCGGGCGATCGAGTTCCAGATGAAGACCTCGGGGAAGCCGAACGGCGAGCCCGCGTTCTTGTACTCGTCGACGTAGGTGCGCAGCACCTCGATCGCCTTCGCCGGCTGGCCCTCGTACAGGTACGTGAAGGCCGTGCCGTAGCGCTGGGCGCCGGGGGCGGTGCCCTTCGGCAGCCGGGCCAGCGAGGCCTCGAAGCCCTTGCGCGCGGCCGCGTACTCGCCCTTGAGGATGCGGATGTTGGCGGCCAGGGTGTGGGCGCGGGCGGTCGAGTCGTCGGTCTTCAGGGCCTTGTCGAAGGCGGCGAGGGCCTCGTCGAGGCGACCGGCGCCCATCAGGAGCTGGCCGCGCAGCATCTGGACGACGCGCTCGCCAGGAAAGTCGACAGCGAGCTGGTCGAGGGCCGCCTGGGCATCGAGGGCGCGCGCGCTGCGGGCGACCACCATCGTCTCGATGAAGCGGCGCTCGCCGTCGGATGCGCGAGCGGCGAGCTCGGCGGCCTTCTGCAGGTGCTTCTGGTTCTCGGGGGGCGGGGTGACCGCGGAGAGGTAGTAGTGGCCCATCGCGAAATGGGGATCGGCCGCCACGACCTTGTGGGCCAGCGCCTGGAGGGCTGCCTGGGGCTGGAAGTTCTCGACGCCCTTCTGCAGCTCGGCGAGCGCCGCCTTCGCGTCGGCCGATGGAGTCGACCACTCCAGCCGCTTCTCGCCGGCCAAAGCCGCCGGGCCCATCGCCAGCGCGCCGCAGATCGCCAGCGCCAGTCCGCTCCTCGTCATCGCTTTCTCCCTGTGCCTGTACCGCGAGGTTACGCCAGTGGGAGGGCGGGCGTTCGTGGACAAGCGCAAAAGGCTGTCAACGCGAGGTCTGGCTCGGGGGTGCCCCGGATTCAGCCGCGCGAATCGCCTCAGCAACGGTCTCGCCGATGATCCGGTGGGCAAGCACGTTGGGATGGCGATCAACGAGTGCACCGTTCGACCAGTGCTGAAAATCCCGGGCGAACGTCTCTCGCGTGGGCTCGGGCAGCCTCGAGTACAGGGCTGCCATCGCGTCCACGTAGGTGACACCTTCCTCGCGAGCCGGGGGCTCGACCGGGTCACCATAACTGATCGAGACAACGACAAGGCGCGCCCCGATGTCCCGCGCGATCGCGGCGAGTTCTCCGTGTACGTGCCTCTCGACCGATTTCAGGTCGGTCGCGGGACGCGGAATCCAGCCCGTGCGCAACCCCAGCGGCACACGAAGTCGAACAAGGTCGTCGTGAAGGAAGAGCGGTAACGCGAACTCCCGGAGGAACCGGGCCCGCGGGAACTTCGCCGGGTCGACTCCTGCGAACGGCGTCCGGTCGAGATCCAGCACCTTAGAGGCGAACAGTGGCGTCTGCAGAGAGAAGCTGCCGTCTCGCGGGTAGAAGTATGGCGCAGGACCAAGGCCTGGCTGGGACAAGCCGAAGATGCTGGTGGCTCGCTGGGCAAGCCAGGGAGAGTGCTGAACGAGGATCGTGTCCGGGCGGAGCGTGGGCGCCAGGTCTCGAGCGCGGAGCAGCATCTGTGCGAGACCCCAGCCGCAGACGCCGCCGTTCTTGACCTCTCGCCCGAGAACTCGCCCCGCGACCTCTGGCCAAGCCTGTTCGGCAAGCACGAGGTGCCCGAAAGTGAACGAGCACCCGAGGCTGAGCATCCGGCGCGCACCGCGCGAGATCGGTCCCCAGGGCTCTGGCGTGCGGAGACCGTCAGCATCGAAGGCGACCGGCACGGCCACCCCTCCCGAAGGCCGGCGCTCCACGCCGCGAACCCCGGGAACCGGGGCGTGCCCGTAGCGAGCGTCGTTCCTGAGGACCACGCCGTCGAAGGTGCTCGAGTGACGTACGACCTCCTCGAGGGGGCCAGACCGCCAGACCACGGTCACTAGCCAGACGAGCGTCGCGCTCACGGCATAGACCGCGATCAGCGCCGCGGTCCTCAGAACCTTTCGAGTACTCATCGGGCAGGGGACGGAAGCTATCACGGCTCCGGATTCGTACGGCGGGGACCCGGCCCTATGCTGCGGCAATGCTGGTGCTGCCGGTGATCCATCGGGACGAACGCGTGTGCGTGATCGACAAGCCCGCGGGGCTGGTCGTGCACGCGAGCGCCCAGGCCGGGGATCGCGACACCTGCCTGCGCTGGCTGCGGGGGCAGCTCGGGCAGCGGGTGTACCCGGTGCACCGGCTGGACCGGGGGTGTTCCGGGGCTTTGGCCTTCGCGCTCGACCCCGAGGCGGCGCGGGCGCTCGGCGAGGCGTTCGCCTCGCGGGCCGTGGAGAAGTCGTATCTCGCCATCGTGCGCGGGTTTCCTCCCGAGAGCGGGCGGGTCGAACGGCCGCTGGTGGACGATCGGGGCGTCGAGCAGGAGGCGGCGACGGAGTGGGAGGTGCTGGCGCGGGCTGAGGTCGACGCGCCCGTGGGGCGCTACGCCACCGCGCGCTACGCGCTGGTGCGGGCCCGGCCGGAGACGGGCCGGCCGCACCAGTTGCGACGGCACCTGGCCGGGCTCGGGCACCCGATCCTCGGGGACGCCTACCACGGCGATCTGCGGCACAACCGGTTCGTGCGGGGGCGGTTCGGGCTGGCGCGGTTGGCGCTGCACGCGGAGCGGCTGGCGTTTCCTCATCCCGGAGGCGTGCGGGTCGAGGTGGCGGCACCGCTGCCGGGGGAACTGGCGGAGCTCGCTGGCGCGCTGGGCTGGGCGCCGTATGCTCGCGGCGCATGAGTTCTCCGCTCCGCCTCTGCGTCGTCGGTGACGGGCGCACGCCGCACGTCGTGGAACGCGCCCGGGTGTTCGCCGAGCGGGGGCATCGGGTCTTCCTGGTGTCCGAGGAGCCGGTCGACGTGCCGGGCGTGGAGTGGCGGCGGCCTCGCAACCGGGTGGCGCTGCCCAAGCTGCGCGTGCTGGGGCGGGCGCAGGCCGTGATCGCCGCCATCGAGAGCTGCCGGGCCGACGTGGTTCACGTCCACTTCGCCCACGGCTTTCCGGCGTGGGTGGCACCCGCCGCCCGGACGCGACCGCTGGTGGTCAGCGTGATGGGCGGCGACGTGCTGTTCGACGAGCGGCAGAAGTCGCCGCGCGACCGGCGCTTGACCACCGCCCTGCTGCGCGCTGCCGACTTCATCACGGCCAAGTCGCTCTTCCTCGCCGACGTCGCGGCACAGCTCGCGCCGGATGTGCCGCGCCGCCGGGTGCTGTGGGGCGTCGACACCCGCCTCTACTCCCCGGGCGGCACGGCCGCGGCGCGGCGGCGTCTCGGGGTGCCGGAGACGGGTTTCTGCGTGCTCTCGCCGCGGGGCCTGAGCCCGCTCTACAACATCGAGGCGATCGTGGGCGGGTTCGCGAGCGCCTTCGGAAGCGATCCGGGCGCACGCCTGCTGATCGTCGAACACGCTCCGGACCCGGAGTACGCGAGCCGGGTGCGCGCGCAGGTGGCGACCCTGGGCCTCGCGGAGCGCACCCACTTTCTGCCCGGCCTGCCGGCCCGCGAGATGCCGCTCTACTACGCCGCCGCCGACGTCGTCGTCTCGGCGCCGCTGTCGGACGGCCTGCCGCAGACGCTGCTCGAGGCCATGGCGTGCGGCCGGCCGCACGTGCTGCCGCCCCTGCCCCGCTACGGCGAGCTCGTGGAGCACGAGCGCGACGCCCTGTACGCGGAGGCGACGCCCGAAGGCCTCGGCGGCGCCTTCGCGCGACTGGCGGCGGACCCGGCGCTGAGGCGGCGGCTCGGCGAGCAGGCCCGGGCGACCATCCTGCGGGTCGCCGACCGGGAGAGCGAACTCGAGGGCATGGAACGGCTCTACCGCGACCTGATCGCGCAGGCCCGCACGCCGCCGCTCTCCCGCCGCCTCCGCTACCTGGGCGGCGTGCTCGCCGCCCACGTCTCCGGCTGAACTACCTCAGCACCTTGAGGGAGACCATCGTCTCCGACGTGGTCTTGCGCTGGTCGGCGAAGGCCCAGGCGTGGCCGACCGAGAGGACCAGGTCGAGGGCGTGGAGGCTGGTGATCGAGAAGTCGAGCTGGGCGCCGGCGTTCCAGGTCGTGTTGCGGCGGGCCTGCTGGTCGAAGTCGGTGACGGCCACGCCGGCGAAGAGGGCGGGGCGGGCCCAGCTCACGTAGAAGGCGGGCTTGCCCGCGCGGCGGAAGCGGACGGGGGGCAGGTTCCACTCGAGCGTGCTGCGCACGAACGTGCGGCCGGCCAGCTCGTTGAGCTCGGCGCCGGGGAACGCGTACCAGCGGCGGTAGCGCTTCTCGTCGCGGTGGTCGACCCAGTTGTTGCCGAAGCCGCCGAGGTAGAGCGCCGCCAGCGGGTCCTCCTCCGGGCCCCAGGCCTTGCCGACCGCCGAGCGCAGGAACAGCGACGAGTGCGGAATCGGCAGCGGGCGGCCGACGTCGAAGCTGGCGAGGGCCTTGGGGAACGCCTCGCCGCCCGCGAAGTCGGCGCCCGCCCACAGCTCGGCGCGGAGGCCGCGCTCGTCGTCGACCTTGCCCTGCGAGCCGCGCAGGTCCTTGTAGGTCGCCTTCGCCTGCACCGAGAGCATCCGGCTCTGCGCCGAAGCCACGTTCTGGAACTCGGGCAGGGTGTCGAGGCCCGCGAAGTAGTCGACGTCGGCGTTGAACTCGGCCTCCCTCGGGGCGTCGTAGAGCAGCGTCTTGCGCCAGCCGACGCCGCCGGCGAAGCCCTTGCGGCTGGTCTTGGTCGGGCCCACCAGGTCGTAGAAGTCGGCGCCGTTCCAGCGCGCGCGCAGCGTCAGGTCGTAGCGCTTGAGCTCGCCGCGCAGGTGCAGCCGCTCCTCCGCCGGCAGGTCGCGGTCGGGCGAGTAGGAGACCGAGAAGCTGGCCTTCGCGAGCTGCGCGTAGTCGGAGAACGTCACCGCATAGCCGGGGCCCGCGAAGTCCTTGTAGCCCTCGACGATCGGGTAGGCCGACTCGAACGCGAGGCGCTTGACGGGCTCGTAGGACTCCTTGCGCTGGATCTGCTCCTCGAACGGGATCCTGGCGGGCGAGCCGAGCATCCAGTCCTTCAGTTGCGGGTACTTCTCGACGAGCTGCTGGCCGAAGAACGCGATCGGCTCCAGGTCCTCGATCGGGTTCACCGCGAGCTTGACGGGCACGAAGCCCTGGCCCGAGTAGCGGAACGCGAAGAGCGTCCCGTCCTCCTGCGGGATCGGGCGGAAGAAGCCGGTCTCGGCGTTGGTCAGCGCCTGCAGCGTGCCGGTCGCCACCTCCCAGCGGAACAGGTTCGAGACGCCGGAGTAGTACGCGCTGCCGTACAGCCACGCTCCGTCGGGCGAGAACACGAACGACGACGGCGTCGCGCCCGCGAACTCCTGCTCGCGCAGCGGCGTCGCGTCGCCCGCCATCAGCTTCGCCTTGTCCCACACCCGCAGCGTCTGGCGGCCGGTGATCTCGCCGAACGAGGCGGCGAGGTAGCGGCCGTCGGGCGAGATGTCGAGGTCGTACAGGATCTCTCCGTAGGGCCAGGTGTGGATCTGGTTCCAGTCGGTGTGGTCGCCCGGCATCCGCACCAGCGTGGTCAGGCCGTTGTAGTGGCGGATGCCCCACAGCGACTGGTCGGAGGCGTCGATCGCCAGGTCGCCGATGCGGGCGTCCTTCTGCAGCACGCGCGTCTTCCCCGTCTGCGGGTCGAGCTCGACGAGGTCGCGGAAGGCGACGTTGTCGGTCGTGTAGAAGAGCTTGCGCGCCTTCGCGTCCCACGCCAGCGAGGTGACCGTGTAGATCGTCGGGCCCTTGATGTCGACGAGCTTGTCGACCTCGCCGGTCTCGACGTCGATGGCGCCGACGTGGGCGATGGTGCCGGGGTAGTTGAGGCCGGCGTAGAGCCTGCCGGTGGCGGGGTCGAAGAAGGCGCGCGAGACGGAGCCGAGCGCCTTCGGCGAGAGGTCCTCGTAGGGCGTCACCGGGTGCTTGCGGATCGCCTCGAGGTTCTTGCGCTGGAACGCCTTCTCCTCCTCGACGAAGCGCGCCCACTCCTGCTCGATCGAGGCGCCGAAGAGGCGGCGGAAGTCGGCGGCGAAGTCGGCCTTCGAGCCCTCGCGCCGCGCGAACCAGTCGACCAGCTTCTCCGGCCCGTGCTTCATCGCCACGTGGAGCAGGAAGCGGGTGCCGTAGAGGTAGGAGTGGACCTGGGTCTGGAAGTCGATCTTCGTGCCTTCGGCGACGAGGCCGAGGGGATCGTAGAAGCGGGCGTCGTCGCGCGTCATCGCGCGGAACACCATCTCGTCCCAGCCGCTCTGGGCGCGGCCGAGGCCGCCGGCCATCCAGGTGTCCGCGAACACCGCCGAGCCCTCGAGGAACCAGCGCGGGGTCAGCGTGCGCGGCGCGGTGAGGCGCAGGTAGAGGATCGACTCGGGGTGGGCCGCCACCGGGCTCACCTTGCCGCCGAACACCTTGCGCCAGAAGCGGTCGGGGCCCGCGGCGCGGTCCATCATCGCCACGTGGACCAGCTCGTGGTTCATGATCACGTTCATCCGGTCGTTGGCGGCCAGCGTCTCGAACGCGAACCCGAGTGGTGCTATCTGCACCGAGAGGAAGTTGCGCGGGATCGCGGAGGCGCCGGCGTTGCCGACGTCCGAGAGGTCGAGCAGCAGCAGGTTCGGCTTCTCCCACGGCTCGTGCCCGAAAGTCCGCCTCTGGAAGTCGAGCGAGTTCATGAACGTGCGCCCGGCGTGCGGGATCAGGAAGCCCTCGGCGCCGCCCGTGTAGATGAGGCGCAGGTCGGGGGTCTCGATCATCTGCAGGGTCTGGGCGGCGGCGGGCGGCGCGGCGAGCGCGGCGGCGAGCAGGCACATGACGGCCAGGGTGGGGCTCTTGCGGCAGGCGGGGAGCATGCGGCGCGGATTGTGCCCGATTTTCTGTGAGACTCCCGGCCGTGTGCGGGATCGCCGGGGCGCTCTTCTTCGACGGCCGGACGCCCGATCCGGGCGGGGTGGCCGCCGCCTCGGCCGCGCTGGCGCGGCGCGGGCCGGACGGCGCGGGGGAGCACGTCGAGCCGGGGCTGGCGCTCGTCCACCGGCGGCTGGCGATCCTCGACCTGTCCGACGCCGGCGCGCAGCCGATGGAGGTCGACGGCGGGCGGCTGCGGCTCGTCTACAACGGCGAGCTCTACAACTTCCGCGAGCTGCGGCGCGGGCTCGCGTCGCGCTTCGCGTTCCGCACGCAGTCGGACGCCGAGGTGCTGCTGCGGCTCTACGACGCGCACCCCGACGATCCAGGGGCGATGCTGCGCGACGCGCGCGGGATGTTCGCGTTCGCGCTGTGGGACGCGGCGCGGCGGCGGCTGCTGCTGGGGCGGGACCGGCTGGGGATCAAGCCGCTCTACGTGCACGAGTCGCCGCGCGGGGTCTGGTTCGGCTCGACGCTCGACGCGCTGGTCGCTTTCCCCGAGGTGCCGCGACGGCTGGACTGGACCTCGTTGCGCGACCAGCTCGCGCTGCTGACGCCGCCATCCCCCCAAACGTTCTGGGCGGACGCGCGGGCGCTGGAGCCGGGGACCGTGCTGGCGGTCTCGGCCTCCGGGGCTCGGCGGGAGACGCGGTACTGGGATCTTGCGGGGGCCGTCCGCGACGCGGAGGGCGTGGGGGCGGGGGCTCTCGAGGAAGCGCTGGTCGAGAGCGCGCGGCTGCACCTGGTGGCGGACGTGGGGGTCGGGGCGTTCCTCTCCGGGGGGCTGGACTCGGGGCTGGTGGCGGCGTGCGCGAGCGAGGCCGGAGGCGGGGCGCTGCGGGCGTTGACGGCGGCGTTTCCCGGCGATGCGGCGGACGAGAGCGCAGCGGCGGCGGCGACGGCTTCGCGGCTGGGGCTCGCTTGTCAGCGGCTGGACCTGGGCGGCGGGCTGCTGGACGGGTTCGAGGACGTGGTGGCCGCGATGGACCAGCCGCTGGGTCTGCTGAGCGCGGTGCCGCTGTTCCGGCTTTCGCGGGCGGCGGCGGACGAGGGGCTGAAGTGCGTGCTGACCGGGGACGGCGGCGACGAGGTGTTCGCGGGGTACCTGCGGCACCGCCCGCTGGGGACGCTGCGCTTCTCGTGGCTTCCGGGCGGGCTGCACCCGGTGGCCCGCGGGGCGCTCGGGCTCGCGCTCGGCGCGTGGCCGGGGCCGCGGGCGGCGCGCGGGCGCGCGCAGCTCCGCGCGATGGGGGGCGACGCGCCCGGCGAGTACCTGAGCCGGCTGTGGATGCTGCCGCCCGATGCGGCCACCGCGCTGCTGCCCGCGGACGCGCGGGCGAGCGTGGCGGAGGGGCGGCACGCGGCGCGGGTGCGGGCGCTGTGGGAGGGCTGCGGAGACGCGCCGGAGCTGACGCGGATGCGGGCCGTGGACCTCGGCACGAGCCTCGTCGACGAGATGCTGGCCAAGGCGGACCGGATGACGATGGCCTGGGGCGTCGAGGCGCGGGTGCCGCTGCTCGATCACCGCCTGGTGGAGGCGGCGCTGGCGCTGCCGCCCTCGGCGCTGCGCCGCGGGGATATCGGCAAGCTTCCGTTGCGGGAGATCGCGGCGCGCCGGCTGGGCGCCGCGGCCGCGGCGCGACCCAAGCGCGGGTTCGAGACCTCGTTCGCGCGCGACCTCACGCAGCCGCAGACCCGCGCCCGGCTCGACGCGGCGCTGGAGTCGGCGCTGGCCCCGGGCCTGCTCGACGCGGCAGCGGTGCGCGCGCTGCGCCGCCACGCGGAAGCGGGCGACGCGGCCTGCGTCCACGGCCTGTTCGCGGCCCTGTGCGCCGGCGAGTGGGCCCGACAGCGCGGCGTGCGGGGATAGGGGGGAACTGCCCGGGCCGAGAGGGTCGGCTCAGGCGGCTGTCAGGAAGTCCGGCGGGGCGAGGATTCGGCGGCGGCGCAGGGGCTCGGGGCCCTCCTCCTCGCACAAGCGCCGCAACCTTGGCAGGCTTTCGGCGGCGCGGACCAGGAAGAGTGGCGCGGGCAGGGCCGGCACGGCGGACGTCCACGCTGGCGCCAGGCGGCCCTGACGCTGGGCCATCAACTCCACGACCGCTGCAGCAACGGCCAGGCGCTGTGGGTCCAGGCGGGGCGGCTGTTCGACCTCCGACCAGTCCCAACCCGAACGCGAGGCATCGGCGATCCACTGGCGCGCCGCCAGGGCCTCACGAGCCACGAGTGCGTCGATCAGGTCAAGGATTTCCACGGTCGCCTTCCCAGAGGTCTTCGAAAGCATAGCGGGCTTTCAGTTCCCGGCCGGGGATGAGGTGGGGTTCGATCTGTGCCCACACCTGGTCACGCTGTCCCTCGATCTTCGACAGGAGCAAGCGGGCGTCGGCGACATCCACATCGTCGCGCCACGCGCACAGCTTCATCGCAAGAAGCTGCGCGGTGCCGACCGCGCGGACGACGAGCCCGGGCGTCTCCAGCAGGACAGCCCCAGGCACGAGCCCGTGGACGAAGCCCTTGGCCCCGTCGTTCAGCCAGTCGGGAGGCAGTTGAAGCCGCTCCGCGATGAACGTTGCGGTGACCCGCAGCGAGCGATTGACCGCTGGATCGAGGGCGAAAGCATCGACATCCCGCGTGGACTCCCGGGCATCGAAGAGCAGCACGACGGCAGCGCCGCCCACCACCCAGAGTTCGACTTGCGGCCCTCGAGGTAGCGCACTCGCGAGCGCCTCCAGTGCGCGCCGGATGTCGTCCTTCGAGAGACGCTGCAAGGTTCGGACAGGATAGCAAGCGACCCGGTCTTATCGAGGCGCAACTCGCTCCGGACCGAGTTAGGGACTGCCCCCACCGGATCGCCGGAACCGGATCTCGGCTGTCCGGGGAGGTCTTTACGGACTCCCAGGCCGTCAACGAGGCACTTCGAACCGTGACGCGAGTGATGTGTCAGAACGCCGTGCCTCGGAGGTCGCGCCGGGCACGCTAGCGGTTCGCCGGCCGACAGAGGCTTTCCAGCAGAAAGTAGGGCGCCCCGGCGGGCTGTTCGGCCGCCGAGGCGCCCCGGGTCAGCTAGAAGCGGAAGCCGGCCGAGAACTGGAACGTGCGCGGGATCGGGAAGTGGGCGTTGGTCAGGCCCTTCCCGAAGTTGGGACCGCGGTTGAACGTCGTCGGCAGGCCGTCGGCGTCGAGGGCCGACGTGGTGATCGGCAGGATCGTGGTGTCGAAGCCGATCAGCGGGGTGGAGTTGAACGCGTTGCGCAGCTCCGCCTTGAAGTAGGGACGCACCTTGCCGACCACGGGGATCTCGTAGTTGAGCGCGAGGTCGAACAGGTGGCTGGCCTCGAACTCGCCGGCGCCGCGCTCACCGAAGAACAGCGCCTGGCTGGTCGGCACCTGGCCGTAGCCGGGGTTGCGGCCGCGCTGGATCGCCGAGGTGGCGACGGTCGCCTGGTAGCTGAAGGTCAGCGGCGAGTTCCAGCGATACGTCGCGCCGAGCGAGACGTTGCCGGCGCGGCCGAGGTCGAGGTCGTAGTTGGTCCACAGGCGGACCTTGTGGGCCTGGAAGTCGTTCAGGCGCCCGTCGGGGTTGCCGCGCTCCTGGGCGACGATCTCGGGGTAGTTGCCGAGCACCGCCGAGTAGACGCCGGGCTGGTTGGCCGCCTCGCCCTCGATGTTGCCGTCGTTCTTGAGCTGGTGGGTGTAGTGGCCGGCCAGGTTCCAGCGGTCGGTCAGGCGGTAGTTGGCCTGGAGCTGGATGCCCTGGTACTCGCGCTTGCCGCCGTCCAGGTTCCGGATGTAGACGTTGTCCAGGTTGCCGATGGTGCGGCCCTCGTAGGTGACGAGCGTCTTGCCCGCGGCCGTCGGGTCGTCGACGAAGTTCTCGAGGAAGTCGGAGGCCTTGCGGTCGGTGAAGATGGCCTTCACCTCGCCCTTGCTGCCGAGGCGCACGCCGTACTGCAGCGTCCACTCGCGGGTGCGGGGGGTCTGCAGGTCGTCCGCGAAGATCACGTTGGCGGTCGGGAAGTTGCCGTTGATCAGCCGCGAGTAGTTCGCCGGGTTGAAGCCCGCCGCGAAGTCCATGCCCGAGCCGGCCGGGCCCGTGTACTCCCAGGTCAGCGACGAGGGGTTGCCGACGTTGGTGTTGCCCGCGAACTGGGTCTCCGCCGCGCGGCCGGCGTAGACCGCGTAGGTCGCGAACAGCTTGTGCTTGCCGTCACCGTTGATGTCCCACGTCGCGCCGAGGCGCGGCACCAGCGCGCTGGTGTCGGCGCCCGCCTGCACGTTGGTCGCCTCGCTCTTCACCTGCTCGTAGCGGAAGCCGAGGTTGAAGCTCCAGCGGTCGTTCAGGTTCCAGCGGTCGTTGACGTACAGCGACAGGGTGTTGATGTCGATCGTGGCGCCCCGCAGCGGCAGCCACTGCTGGATGCGGCTCTGGTTGGGCACGAAGTTCGGGACGATCCGGCCCTGCGAGTCGGTGCTCACGTTGCCGCCGGACAGCAGCGGGTCGACCAGGAACACCCAGCCCGTCGAGGTCTGGCTGTTGCCGCCCGTGCGGGTGGAGGTGAAGCGCTCGAAGCCGGCCTTGATGTCGTGGCGGCCGAAGCTCGGGGTCGACAGGAAGTACGACAGCGCCGCCGTGATCTGGCGGTTGTTGCGGTCCTCGGGGTCGGTCGAGTCGAAGTAGCGGGCGTTGTAGTGGCTGTTGGCCGGGATGCCGGCGAAGCCGCGGGCCAGGAACGGCGAGTCGACGATGTTCAGCGAGGTGCCGCCGGTGTTGCGGAAGCCGAAGGTCTTCTCCGAGTACTGGGCCTCGAAGAACAGGCTGGGCGAGAGCACGCCGTTGTAGTTGGCGACCATCAGCGTGTTCGGGAGCTGGCGGGTGCCGACCACGCGCGGGTCGATCGAGAAGCCGAAGGAGGCGTTGGTCTGCTCGGTCTCGTTGTCGGCGTAGCTGGCGGTGATCGTGTGGTTGGGGTTGATCGAGCCGGTCAGCTTGACCTCGTAGCGCGGGTTGTCGACGACCTGGTCGAACTGGATGCCGGTCACGGCCAGGGTCTGGGTCGTGGTCGCGTTCTGCTTGCGGCCGGCCGCGAAGAACCAGAGCTTGTCCTTGACGATCGGGCCGCCGAGCGTGGCCTGCCAGACCTTGTTGAACGAGTCGGCCTGCTGCTGGCCGAGCTCCTTCTGGCGCGGGGTCTCGTCGGTCCACTTCGGGTTGGTGGCGTCGAGGCGCAGGCTGCCGGTGAAGGTGTTGCCGCCGCGCTTGGTGACGGCGTTGATGACGCCGCCCGAGAACCGGCCGAACTCGGCCGAGATGCCGGACGTCAGCACCTGGGTCTCCTCGATCGCGTCCTCGATGAACAGGTTGTTGGCGGTGCCGAACAGGTTGTCATTGATGTCGACGCCGTTGAGCAGGAACACGTTGTCGAAGGCGAAGGCGCCGGCGATCGTGACCTGGCCCGCGTTCGGGGTGTTGTCGGTGAGGCCGGGCGCGAACTCGGCGATCGCCGCCAGGTTGCGGTTCATCGCCAGCTTGTCGATCTGCTCGCCCTTGTAGTTGGCGCCGACGGTCGTGGTGTTCAGCACCGAGGGGGCCTCCGCGGTGACCGTGACCGTCTCCTCGACGCTCTGCACGCTCATCGTCGCGTTGACGCTGATCGCGTCGCCGAGGACCAGGTTCTGCTGGCGCTCGATGGTGGCGAAGCCGGACAGGGTGAAGGCGACCTTGTAGCGGCCGTTCGGCAGGCCGCGGAAGATGTAGTTGCCGTTGGCGTCGGTGACGGCGGTGCGCTCGCCCTGCAGCGAAGGCGAGGAGATGGTGACGGTGACGCCGGGCAGCGGCTGGCCGTCCTGCGAGGAGGCGATGCCGCTGAGGGTCGCGGACTGCGTGCCCTGGGCGAAGGCGGACGGCGCGGCGAAGCCGGCGACGATGGCGAGGGCCACCGCCACGAGCCGCCGCAGGCGGTTCGAGCTCTTCATGTGGAGAGGACTCCGATTCTTGAAAGACGTCTGCGAGCGGAGCGGACCTGTGGCGCTCCGGTCTCGGGCACACCCCGCGGGGTGCGCCGCGTCCTCGGCCCGTGTCGCCCGGTGGGGCGCGGGGGGACGTTCACGTCGGCAGCGGGAAGGGCCGTTCAGGCCCTGCGCCAGACCCGTCCTCCTGGGATCGGGATGGCGATGCCCCGCGCGTGTGCGGGTCCGCCCGCCGAAGTCACTCGGGAACATCGGCCGCGGCGGTGCCCCGCGCCAGCGGCCGCGGCTGAGATGGGTCTGAGCGGCGGCTGAGTCCGCTGCCGCGGAAGGATTTAGCGGAGCCCCTTCACGACGTAGAGGTCGGAGAGCTGGCGGGCGTAGCTGTACGCGAGGTGGCCGCCGTCTGGGGTGACGACCACGCTGTTGAATCGCAGCACGCCCGAGCGCTCGGCCGGGCTCAGCGTGCGGAACGGAGTGCGCCGGCCCGTCGCGAGGTCGAGACGCTCGAGCTCGAGCGGGAGCCCGCCGCGGGTGACGAACAGCGCGTCGTTCCCCGCCCAGCCGATCACGGCGCCCTCGAAGTCGGGCACCGGGCGCGGCGCGCTCGCGCCGTCGACCGGGTAGAGACAGAGCGCCGGCTTGCCGGGCTCACAGGCGCCGACCACGAAGCGGCCGTCCGGCGACAGCGGGTTGCTGGTCGCAGGCGTCACGCCCACCGGCGTGATCGCACGAGCGGGCGTGGTGCCGGCGAGATCCCGCACGTAGACGCGGCGCCCGGCGGCCGTGCGCCCGGCGAACGCGACCCTGCGGCCGTCCCCGACGAAACCCGCCCACTCGTACTCGAGCACGCCCGCGTCGCGAAGGGCGACGGGCTCGCCGGCGCCGACCGGCAGCAGGTCGAGGCGATCCGGCGTGCGCAGCGGGATCGCGAGCACGTGGCGGCCGTCGGGCGAGAGGCCCATCGGCCGCCCCGGGCCGACGCGCACGGGCAGCGCGCCGTCGGTGCCGCGCAGGTAGATCGCGTAGTCGGGCCCGCCGCCTTCGCCGCTCTCGAGGAAGAGCAGCGCGCGGCCGTCGGGCGAGAGCGCGGTGACGCGCGACATGTCGAGCCACGACAGGTCGCGCTCGACGCCGTCTGCGCCGACGAAGCGCATCTCGAGGCGCAGCACCGAACGCGCCAGCAGCACGCGGCCGTCGGGGGCGATGTCCCGCAGCACGAGGCGGCCCAGGGCCGGGGCGACCATCCGCGTCTCGCCGTCGAGGGTGACCGCGCGCAGCGCGGAGTCGCCGCCGACCTCCGCGGCGGTGAACCAGACCTCCTTCGAGTCGGGCGTCCAGGCGAGGCCTTCGACGCTGGCCCAGGTGCCGGAGAGCACGCGGCGATTCCCCGCGCGGTCGACGACGACGACGTCGCCGCGGTCGTCGCCGCGCTGCGGGTGCTCGAGGAAGGCGACCTTCGTCTGGTCGGGCGAGATGCGCAGGTGCGTCGGCTGGAACGCGGTGGTGAGCCGGGTGCCGATCGGGAACTCGATCGCGTGCTCGTCGCCGAGCGAGCGCGCGATCGCGAACTCGCCGCCGTCCAGCGCCCAGTCCGCGGAGCGCACGCGCTCGAGCACGGGCTTGGCCGGACCGCCCGCGAGCGGCACGCGCTGCAGCAGGCCGCCGGGGCCGAGCAGCGCCACCTCGCCGCGCGGGCTAGTGCCGACCACGAACAGCCCGGGCAGCTCGAGCGGGCGCGGATCGAGCGCGTCGGGGCGCACCGCGTAGACGCGCATCGGGCCGCCTTCCCAGGCCGCGGTGTAGAGCACCTGGCCGTCGGGGCCGAAGCGGGCGAGCGCCGTGGCGCCGCGGCCGAAGGTGACGCGCTGGTAGACCGGGACGTTCAGCGGCGCCGGGCTGCGGCCGAGCGCCAGCGCCGCCGCCAGCGCGCCGAGCACCGCGCCCGCGAGGACGAGCAGCGCGACGCGCAGCCGCGCGCGGGGCGCGGGCGCCACCGCGGAGGCAGGCGCCGGCGTCGGGGCGGGCTCCGGAGACGGCTCGGGCTCGACGCCGTCGTCGGCCGGCGCGACGACGGCGACCGGCAGGCCGAGCGGCGGCGTGATGCGGGCGAGCGACGGCGGCGCGACGGGCTCGACGAGGCCGATGAAGCGATAGCCGCGGCGCGGCAGCGTCTCGATGTAGCGCGGCGTCGCAGCCTGGTCGCCCAGCGCCGAGCGGATCTGGCGGATGCAGAAGTTGAGAGCCTGCTCGAAGTCGACGAAGGTGCCGTCGGGCCAGATCTCGCGCTGGATCTCCTCGCGGGTCAGCAACTGGCCCGGGTGGCGCGCGAGCAGGGCGAGGACGCGGAACGGCTGGAGCTGCAGCTTGACGCGGCTACCGTTCTGGAACAGCTCGCCGCTCGAGAGGTCCATCTCGAAGGGACCGAAGCGCAGCCCCTGGACGCGAGGCTCGGGGGGCTTCGGCAGTCTCGCGTGCGGCTCCGCGCTCATCGTCGGAATTTCCCTCGCCGTTCAAGGGCTCGTCTACTGTGCCCGTGTGAGGGAGGAGACGTAGCGAACGGCGTGCCAGATACGGAGTCGGAAGACCGGGCGGCGCTCCCGAGGCCACGGGCCGCGCGCGCCACGACCCGACGCTGCCGACGCGGACCGCGGGCCTCCACAAATTCTCACTACGAAACGTTGGAGAAGAAGGGTCCGCGTACGACTCTCCGGGTCACAAGGTTTGACGAGCGTTCAACACGGTATCCTCGGGCGGCCATGGAAGCGCAGAGCAGGAAGGTCGTCCAGAACTTCGCCCTGATCGGCGCCGGGGGCTACATCGCGCCCCGGCACCTGAAGGCGATCCGCGACACCGGGAACCGGGTCGTCGCCGCGATCGACCCGAAGGACTCGGTCGGCGTGCTGGACCAGTACTCGTTCGACGTCAAGTTCTTCACCGAGATCGAGCGCTTCGACCGCCACCTGGAGAAGCTGCGCCGCCTGCACTCCGACGAGCACGTCAACTACGTGTCGATCTGCTCGCCCAACCACCTGCACGACTCGCACTGCCGGCTGGCCCTGCGGGTGGGCGCCGACGCGATCTGCGAGAAGCCGCTGGTGATCAACCCGTGGAACCTCGACGCGCTCGAGGAGATCGAGCACGAGACCCACCGCCGGGTCTACACCGTGCTCCAGCTCCGCGTGCACCCGGAGCTGATCAAGCTCAAGGCGAAGATCGACGCCGAGCTCGCGGGCCGCGTCCACGACGTCGTGCTCAGCTACGTCACGAGCCGCGGCAACTGGTACCACGTGTCGTGGAAGGGCCAGGCCGACAAGTCCGGCGGCATCGCGACCAACATCGGCATCCACTTCTTCGACCTGCTGATCTGGCTGTTCGGGCCTCCCGTGGGCACCCGCGTCCACCTCGCCGACCCGCGGCGCATGAGCGGGTTCATCGAGCTGGAGCGGGCCCGCGTGCGCTGGTTCCTCTCCGTGGACCGCACGGACCTGCCCGCCGCGGCCCGCGAGGCCGGGCGCACGACGTACCGCCACATCGGGATCGACGGCCACGAGGTGGAGTTCTCGGAGGGCTTCACCGACCTGCACACGCGGGTCTACGAGAAGATCCTGGCGGGCGAGGGCTTCGGCATTCGCGAGGCGCGGCCGTCGGTCGAGCTGACCCACCGGATCCGGAACACCGCGGTGACGTCCGCCGACGGCCTGGGCCACCCGTTCTTCGCCGGGAAGTAGACCGGCAGCCCTGACGAAAAAGGGCCGCGCCCCCGTGGGAGCGCGGCCCGGGTGCGGGATAAGCCGGCCGGCGGCTACTCGATGCGGAGCGAGGCCGCGAAGGACGCGCTGCGCAGGGCCGCCGAGAAGGCCGGGTTCGCGAGCTGGGCGCGGAGCTCGGCGTTCTGCAGCGCCGCCGAGAAGGCCGGGTTCTGGAGCGCCGCCGAGAAGGCCGGGTTCTGCAGGGCCGCCGAGAACGCGGGGTCCATCAGCTTGCTGCGGAACTCGGCGTTCTGCAGCGCGGCCGAGAAGGCCGGGCTGGCAAGCAGCGCGCGCAGCTCGGCGTTCTGCAGCGCGGCGGCGAACGACGGGTTCTGCAGGGCCGCGGCCAGGGCCGGGTTCTGCAGGAAGGCCCGCAGCTCGGCGTTCTGCAACGCCGCCGAGAAGGCCGGGCTCGCGAGCAGCGCGCGCAGCTCGGCATTCTGCAGCGCGGCCGCGAAGGCCGGGTTCTGCAACTGCATGCGGAGCTCGGCGTTCTGCAGGGCGGCCGCGAAGGCCGGGTTCTGCAGGGCGGCGAACAGCTCGGGGCTCTTCAGCGCCGCCGACAGCTCGGGGCTCTTCAGCGCGGCCGAGAGCTCGGGGCTCTTCAGCGCCGCCTGCAGCTCGGGGCTCTTGAGGGCCGCCGCGAAGCTCGGGGCCTTCAGCGCCGCGCGAAGCTCGGGGCTCTGCAGCGCCGCCTGGAACTCGGCGTTCTGGAGCCGGCTGAGCAGCTCGGCGTTCTGCAGCGCGGCCGACAGGGCCGGGTTCTGCAGGTACGCGCGCAGCTCAGCGTTCTGCAGCGCCGCGGCGAAGGCCGGGTTCTGCAGCATCGCGTCGAGGTCGCCCTGCAGCGCCGCCGAGAACGCGGGGTCGGCCAGCTTCGTGCGGAACTCGGCGTTCTGAAGCGCCATCCGGAACTCGGCGTTCTGCAGCGCCGCGAACAGCTCGGGGCTCTTGAGGGCCGCGGAGAGCGCCGGGTTGGCGAGCGCCTCGCGCAGCGACGGGTTCTGGAGGGCCGCGCGGACCTCGGGGTTCGAGACCATCTTCTGGAACGTGTCGCTCTGCAGCACGTTCTGGATCTCGGCGTCGCTGACCACGACGTCCGACGCGCTCATCTGCTGGGCGCGGTGGCGGGTGGCGGCACCGATGGTGCCCTCGGCGCCGCTGTCCGCCGGCGGGAACCCGTTGACGGCGAAATAGCCCACGGCGATCGCCGCCACCGCCGCGACGCCCGCCATCACCTTCTTGGTCGACATGCTGCCTCCGTGAATACTGGTCTTGCGACTGGGGTCGTTGAACTGAAGTACACGCGCCCGACCAGAAGGTTGGACGCTGCGGATCTGTTGCATCACCGCCGGCAGCAGGCCAGGCGGCGCTTCGACGCGGGCCGCGGCCTCGAGCGCCTTTCGGGCGCGCACCGCGTCGGCGTCTTCGGGTTCCAGGTCGCTCACTGGAAGTCTCCTGGATTCAATCGCTTGCCGAGACGGCGCCGGGCCTCGTGGAGGCGCGACTTGACCGTCTTCTCGTCGAGCTCGAGGGCCTCGCCGATCTCCGCGTAGCTGAGCTCGCCGAAGTGGCGCAGGGCGATCACCTGGCGGTCGGAATCCGACAGGCCGAGCAGGGCCGCGTGCAGCGCGGCGGCACGCTCCCGCTCGCGCAGGGCGTCGTCGGGGTGCCCTCCCGGCGCCCGCAGGTCGTCGGCCAGCGGGGCCACCGCGGGCCGCCGGTCGCGCAGGTTGAGGGCCTCGTTCACCACGATCCGGTACACCCACGAGAAGAACCGGTAGCGGGGATCGAACGTGCCGAGCTTCTGCCAGGCCTTGACCAGGGCGCCCTGGACGACGTCGCGGGCGTCCTCGGGGTGGCCCAGCAGGCGCCAGGCGACGTTGTAGAGCGGGCGCTGATAGCGGAGGACCAGCGGCTCAAAAGCCTGGACGTCGCCCGCCAGGCATCGCGCCACGAGCCGATCGTCGGGGTCCTCATCGACCATAAATACAGGGCGGGGCCTGAAAAGTTGGCGGAGTCTATCCCTGGAGCATCGCGATCTGCCACACGTCGCGGCTGGAGCCGCGCAGGATGGGCTGCATCGCGAGCAGTCCGGTGCGGCCGATCTGGCCGCGCAAGTACGTGAGCTCCTTGAGGTTCGCGCGGACGTCGTCGCCGACCGGGAGCTCCAGGCCGGCCTCGCGGGCCATCAGGATGCCCTTGGCCCGGATCGAGAGCTCGAGCTGGACCTGGAGCAGGCACAACATGTCGGCCACCACCTCGCCCGGGAAGCGGGTCTTGAGCGACTCCAGGTAGTGGCCGGTGCGCGTCTGCGGCACGCCGCCCTGGACGATCTGCTGCAGCATCTCGACGTCGCCGTCGAACTCGGCGGCGAGCCAGCCGCGGGTCGCCTTCTCCGAGCGGTCGAAGACGAACATCAGCAGCAGCGGCAGCGTCGCCAGCAGCGCCAGCGCGGAGACGAGCGGCGGCAGCACGAAGTGGTTGAAGAGCGAGTGCACGGCGACCGCGACGCCGAAGGCGGGGACGAACGCCGCGGGGCCCGGCGCGCGGTCGAAGCGGTCCTTGGCCAGCATCGCGAAGCTGGCCATGGTGGCGCCGTGCAGGATCGCGGTGCCGCAGCCGCGGGCGAACCACAGGGTGAGCGCGGCGCCCTCCAGGTTCAGCAGGTAGTGGACGTTCTCGACCAGCGCGAAGCCGGCGCCGACCGCGAAGCCGTGGATCGCGGCGTCGACCAGGAAGCCGACCCGGCCGCGGCCGATCAGCCACACCAAGAAGGCCGCCTTCAGCGCCTCCTCGACGACGGGCGCCACGTAGCGCGAGTAGGTGGAAAGCTCGAGGGGCAGGCGATCGAGCAGGGCGCCGTTGACCAGCGCGGCGACGGCGGCCGCGGCGGCGCCGACCGCGATCGACCCGGCGACGGCCCGCAGCCGGACCAGCTTGAAGCTGTCGAGCAGCATCAGCAGGCCGAGGAAGGCGAGGACGGGGATGAGCGCGATCGCGAATCGCAAGCGGCGCAGGTTACTTCAGAACGGCCGGTGCTAGCATCGCGCACCTCGCATGCAGGTCCGGGCGGACAACACGGCGGAAGGGGTGGCGCGGGTGACCGCCGCCTTCGACGCCTTCGCCGAGGAGCGCGCGCTGTCGACCCTGTTGATCGGCAGCGTCCAGGTCGTGCTCGACGAGCTGCTGTCCAACACCGTGAAGGCGGGCTACCCCGGCGGCGGGCCGGGCACGATCGAGGCCACCTTCGAAGTCGCCGACGGGCTGCTGCACGTGACCCTGGTCGACGACGGCGTGGAGTTCGACCCCCTGGCCCGCGAGGACCCCGACCTGGCCGCGCCGCTCGAGGAGCGGCCGATCGGGGGCCTCGGCATCTACCTCGTGAAGCAGTTGATGGACGACGTGGCGTACGAGCGGCAGGACGGCTGGAACCGGCTGCGGCTCGCGAAAAAACTCGAGGACCCGATCTGATGGAGATCCGTGAGGACCGGCGCGAGCCGGGGCTGGTGGTGGCGGTTTCGGGTCGCGTCGACTCGAACAGCGCGGGCGAGCTGGAGGCGGCGCTGCTGGCGCGGGCCGGCGAGCCGCGGCTGGTGGTCGACCTGGGCGCCGTCGAATACGTGTCGTCGGCGGGCCTGCGGGTGTTCCTGATGCTGGCCAAGAAGTGCAAGGCGGGCGGCGGGAAGATGGCGCTGTGCGGCCTGGCGCCGGGCGTCAAGCAGGTGTTCGACCTGGCCGGGTTCACGCCGCTGTTCACGGTCGAGCCCGACGCGGCAGCCGCGCTCGCGCGTCTCGCCTGAGTTGCACGTGACCGAGGCCGCGCCGCGCGCCGACCGGCTCCAGTCGCTGCTCGACGTGTCGATGGCGCTGGCCACCCAGGTCGACCTCGACTCGCTGCTGCAGGTGATCCTGGACCAGGCGCGCTCGGTGATGGAGGCCGAGCGCAGCACGCTCTACGTCTACGACGCAGGCCAGGACGCGCTGCTGTCGCGGGTGTCGGAGGGGGCGGCGCAGGGCCTGGTGATCCGCGTCCCGCTCGGCACCGGCATTGCGGGCCACGTCGGCGCCACGCGCGAGCTCGTCAACATCCCCGACGCCTACGCGGACCCCCGCTTCAACCCCGAGATCGATCGCAGGGGCGGCTTCCGCACCCGCTCGATCCTGACCGCGCCGCTGCTCTCCCACCACGGGCGGCTGATGGGCGTGATCCAGCTCCTCAACAAGCGCACCGGCGAGCCGTTCTCGGCGGAAGACGAGGTGCTGGTGCGGGCCTTCGCCTCCCACGCGGGCGTCGCGCTGGAGCGCGCGCGGCTGGTCGAGGAGGCGCTCGAGAAACAGCGCATCGAGGAGGGGCTGCGGCTCGCCCACGACATCCAGATGGGGATGCTGCCGCGCAGCTTCCCGGCGAGCCCGGTGCTGGAGATCGATGCGGCGCTGGCGCCCGCCAAGACGGTGGGCGGCGACTTCTACGACGTGCTCGCGGGCACGGGCGCGCACGCGGGCCGGATCTGGTTCGCGGTCGGCGACGTGTCCGGCAAGGGCATCGGCGCGGCGCTGTTCATGGCGGTGACGCGGACGATGTTCCGCGCGGCGGCCGGCGCCGGCGCACCCGACCCGGGCGCGGTGCTGGCGCAGGTCAACGACGAGCTGGCCAGGGACAACGAGCGGGCGATGTTCGTCACCGTGTTCGCGGGCCTCTACGACCCGGCCACCGGCGTGCTGGAGTACGCGAACGGCGGCCACAACCCGCCCTACGTGCTGCGCGCCTCGGGCGCGCTGGAGACGCTGCCGAACGCGGCTTCGCCGGCGCTGGCCGTGATCGAGGGCCTCCCTTTCGCGAACGCCGAAGTGCGGCTCGGGCCCGGCGACGCGCTCTTCGCCTACACCGACGGCGTCAACGAGGCGCAGAACCCGAGAGGCGAGCTCTACGGCACGCCGCGCCTCGAGGCGTGGCTGCGCGCCGAATCGGGCCGCCCGGTGCCCGAGCTGGTGAAGAGCCTGATCGCGGAGATCGACCGCTTCGAAGAAGGCGCGGCCCCCGCGGACGACATCACGGTCCTCGCCTTCCGCCGCCTGGGCGGTTCCTAAGGGTGGCGTTCGCCTCAGAGTTCCGCTATCGGCCCGAAGTCGATGGCCTTCGGGCGGTCGCGATCCTCATCGTAGTTCTCTATCACGGCAAGCTTGGACTCCCCGGGGGCTTCGTCGGCGTTGACGTGTTCTTCGTTGTATCCGGGTACCTGATCACGTCACTGATCGCCAGGGACCTCGAGAACGGTTCATTTTCCTATCTGAGCTTCTGGGAACGGCGCGCGCGGCGCATTCTGCCAGCCGCCGTCTTCCTGGTTCTGTCCGTGCTCGTCATCGGGTCGTTGATCCTGCTGCCTCGCAACCTGGAAGAGCTAGGCCGGTCGGCGGCCTACCAGGCGATCTTTGCGGCCAACGTGTTTTTCAGGAGCGCGACAGGGTACTTCGCGGGGGCGGCAGACCAGAAGCCTCTCCTGCACACCTGGTCGCTTGCCGTCGAAGAGCAGTTCTACCTGATCTTTCCCTGGTTGCTGGTCGCGGCCCATCGGGCTTCGCTCAGGAGGCCCCTACTACCTGTCGCTGCGACTGGTGCAGGGATCCTAGCCAGTCTTGCTGTGAGCCAAGCCGCGGTCACTTTCGCGCCCGGGAGCGCCTTCTACCTTCTGCCTTCGCGGGCCTGGGAGTTGTTCATTGGAGTTGCCGTCGCTCTCGCCCCACCGATCGAAGGGCGCTGGTCGCGAATCCTCCGGGAAGCGGTTTCGGTGGCCGGGCTTGCGGCGATTGTCGTGAGTTCGGCAATCTACTCCCACGAAACGCCATTCCCGGGGTTTGCGGCCATCCCCCCTTGCGCCGGAACCGCAGCCATTCTGATAGCCACCCGCGGCTCAGGGGGCGAGTCGGTGTCGATCACCCGGTTGCTGGCGCTGCGCCCCGTCGTGTTCATCGGCCTCATTTCGTACTCGCTCTACCTGATCCACTGGCCGATCCTGGCGTTCCTGAACTACTGGTCGCTCGACGACCCCAGCCTGACCCTGCGTGTGGCCGCGATCTTGACCTCGGTCGTCACGGCGGCCGCTTCCTGGCGCTGGATCGAGACTCCGTTTCGTGATCGCACGAGGTTTCCGAGCCAACGTGCCGTCCTGGCCTTGGCGGGGTGCTCCCTGATCATCGTGGGTGGCGCCGGTCTTGCGGTGGCGACCACTGCCCCGCGCTTGTCGTTGTTCCCCCCCACGCTTCGACACCTTGCGGAAGCCAGGCCGCGCGCCATGGCTGAGACGAGCGGCGTAAAGTCCACAACTCTCGAAGACGCCCGCGCAGGTCGACTCTCACGGATCGGCATCGAAGGCCCCCCACGAGTCCTGCTCTGGGGAGACAGCCACGCCCGGTCACTCTTGCCTGCAATCACTGCGCTCGCGGCTCAGTGCGGGACGGCGGTGGCTGTCGCCTGGCAGCCATCCATGGCTCCGCTCGTCGGCTTCCATCCCCAGCACGCGGCAGCGCGAGGCCGTGATTTCGAGTCGTTGAACCAGGCCATTCTTGAAGTCGTGAGGAAGCAGCAAATCGCAGACGTGCTGCTGGTGGCCCGTTGGTCGGGATACTCCCCTCGGCCCGAGGTGGCCGCGGCCCTGCGAGACACCGTCTCGACGATCGAACTCCTCGACGCTCGGGCATGGGTCCTCGAGGAGGTACCCAACCATCCCGTCGAGGTCCCCAAAGCCCTCATCCACAGCAGGCTGTTCGGAACCGACCTCAGGCCGTATCGAGCATCGATTTCGGCCCACGCCGCCAATGGTGCCTGGTTGAGAGAGGCCCTCACGGGGCTTCGGCGAGCAGGGCACCTCCTGAGTGTCGATCCCTACCTGCTCGAGCCGGGCGTTGACGGTTTTCGCATGGAAGCCGAGGGCGAGCCGCTCTACTACGATTGGCACCACCTGTCACCCGCAGGTGCGAGACTCGTCGCCCCAGCGCTGCTGCCGGTCTTCCGGAACTGCCCTTCGGCTACTCGCTGATCGAGATCGCAGCGTCCGAACCGCAGGACGGATCACACCGGTTCGGGTAGTGCCTCTGGCGGGACGTCGCGGACCACCACACTTGAGACGCGAAGGCGGGCCAGACCCGGAAGCCAGTGCCTCGCGATAATGCGCCGACGAAGTGTGAAAGGAGCCCGCTCAATGCCCCGGCAGGAGGCATGGTTGTCAGCGAATGCGTAGATGTACACCGGCCCGCCGTCAGCGACTTGAGAAACCAAGAAGTCCAGTGATGCCTGATAGATGCCTCTCCCCCGGGCCTCCGGAGGCGTCCAGCAGTCATAGATCAGCCACGAGTCGGAAGGGAGAGGCAACTCGAAGGCCGTCCCCAGGTCGTACCCCAACTCCAACGAGTTCCTCCGCCCGATCCAGCAGGTGTGTACAACCCGCCCTTCCCGGCGCGCAATAAACAGCTTGTCTGAACGGCGGAACCGGTCACGGGCACCCCAGAAATGTCGTGCGATGAAATGATCGGGGAAGTCGATCAACAATTGACCGACGTCGCGAAGGCTGCCCTCCACCAGGCGGTGTTCCCCCTCAAGAAGGCCACCCGCTGCCGTGCCGGCGCTGGGGCGCGAGTACACGAGAACTTCTCGCCGCTGGTACAGGGATGAGCCGAGGCGGCGAAGCCAGCCCCCGATCGTTCTGCGGGGTCCTCGCTGGACGATCGCGCGCAGCGCCCGGCCCGATGCCTTGGCCAACGCCCGCAGCAGCGACGCTGCCCCCTTCGTCGCCAACCGGATCGGACTCGGTAGCATTGCGAGGCCGCTTCGCGTGGCCGTGCCAGCCTGAGCGTACCAACGTCGGCGTCGCGCTCGACGCAGGTCGCGTTCGAGCACCCAGTGCTGATTCCAACGCGTGACGTTGGCGAAACGATGCTTGAACGCCTCGTCTCCCACGGTGAAGTCGAACTCTGGAATCCCCTCGCGCTCACAGTGCAGGAAGAGCCGCCTCAGCAGGACTTCACCCGGCCCGTCGTCCCAGTAGCCGATATCGAACGAGGGCTTGTACCAGACGTACTTGCCAGCGCTCTGAAAACCGAGGTGATAGGCCACGGGCACCCCGCCAACCGACAGCACGCCGAAGCGAAGCTGGTTGTCCGGGGCGAGCTCCGCGACCAAGCCAGCGAGCGTTCTCGCGGCTTCCCCGGCAAGCGGTGACTGACCCCTCAACGCGCGGCGTTGATTCAGCTGCGCAAGGAAGTACGGGAAGTGCCTCACGATCTGGGCTCGGTTCGTGACGTGCGAGAAGGTCACCAACCCGTGACGCTCCAGGCGCTTCTCGTGGCGACGGAGGCTCTCCTTGCGAGCCAGTCGCTCGAACGCTCCCGGGGTTGGGGGGTCTGGCCGAAACGCGGGACACTCGATGCGACCTCGACTGAACAGGCGGGTCGTGAGTTCCTCTGGCAAACTGAGAAGGGCCGTTCCCAAGGCACCGTCTTCCGGAACGTTGTCAAGGCGGCACTGCGTCCAGGCAATCTCCCTTGTGGCCAGAAGGGTCTCAAGCGCGACTCGCAGGACGTCGTTGGCAGTGCCTGGCGCGCAAACGAGGTCGTTGTAGTCAGCCGCGGGCGCACCCACGAAACAGAGTGTGTCCGCAGCCTCTGAAAGCGGCAGCAGGCCGATAGTCTCACCCGCGGACCGGACCGCCACGATGATCGGGCGACGCCCAGTTGCGGAAGTGAGGGCGCGGGCCCAACGGAACGAGAGGAAGATCTCGGGCCGCGAGCTGAGCTGCAGGAGGCGATTCCAGGCGTCCTCGTGGCAGGCGAGGTCTCTGGAGATGGTCGCTTCGAGCAATGGCATGCCGCTCAACAGGACATCCCTGCGACAAGACCCGTGAGGCTCATCGCGAGCTGCTCGCCCGACACTCCGGGACCGACGAGAACGCGGGGGAGCGCCATGGTGTCTCGGCCACTTCCGGCCAATCCGGGCACTGTGGTGAGCCCGGAAGCGTAGCCTTCATCGGCAGCGATCCGCAAAGTCTGGGCCGAGTAATCGCCGTTCGGATAGGCCAGCAGATCGGCTGTTGGAATCCCGTTGGCCTGCAGCACAGCCCTGGATCGAGAAAGCTCGTACCGCTGAACCTCTTCCGGACAACGCGAGAGCATGGGGTGGCTGTGGGTATGCGATCCGATGTCGACAAGGCCAGAGGCTCGAAGCGAGCGAATCTCTTCCCAGTCAAGCGTGGCGAACGGTGACTCTTGCTCCACTTTCGGTGCCCCAAGCTGCTCATAAAGGCGGTCAAGCGCCTTCCGCCGCTCTGCGTCGTGCATCTCCTTGAGTCGGGCGCAGAAGCGCGAGTAGGCGGCCCGTCGCGCGCGCGCATCGCCCAGAGGGAAGTGCATGCCCTCAAACTCGGCAGCGGGTGCGTGGGTGCGGTCGACCGAGAAGAGAAGTGCGTCGGGCCAGGCAGGCTGCCGGCTCCCGACCAAGCTCGTGACCACGAAGACAGTTGCCGGAATGCGTTCGCGCTCGAGGATCGGGAGAGCCCGGGTGGCAATCGTCCTGAAGCCATCGTCGAAGGTTACGCAGGCCACAGAATCAGGGAGCGTCTGTCCCGTTCGGATCGCTTTGATGACCTCAGCCAAGGGCAGAACGCGATAGCCAGCGGCGAGTGCCCGCATGTGTTCGTCGAACTCATGGGTCGGAATGTGACACCAGTAGGGGGGATCTGCTCGCTGGTCCGTGAGGCCGTGGTACATGAGAATGGGGATCCTCTTGCGCGTGGCAAGCCTGAGCAGAGGCAGAAGTGCCGGAGACGAAGCGACTCGGGCACGCAGCGAAGCAACGACTCTCCTCGAGATCCTCATCGGGCAAGAGAATACCCCTCGCCCCCTCGGACGACATCGATGTGGTTGCGTCGAGCAGGATAACGTTCCGTGTCTTCGGGCACCCAGCAAGTGAGCGCGCGCGTGTTCCGTTATCGGCCCGAGATCGACGGGCTGCGGGCTGTCGCCGTGCTGGCGGTGGTGCTCTACCACGGCGGGATGGGGCTGCCCGGGGGCTACGTCGGCGTCGACGTGTTCTTCGTGGTCTCGGGGTACCTGATCACCTCGCAGCTGCTGCGCGACCTCGAGGACGGGCGGTTCTCGATCCTGGGGTTCTGGGCGCGGCGGGTGCGCCGCATCGTGCCGGCGGCCACCGTCGTCGTGACCGCCGTGCTGGCCGTCTGCTGGTTCGCCCTGCTGCCCCGCGACCGGGAGACCGCCTGGGCGGCGGTCAGCCATTCGGTCCTGGCCGCCAACGTGTTCTTCCTGCAGGTCGCGGGGTACTTCACCGCGGCCGCCGAAGACCGGCCGCTGCTGCACCTGTGGTCGCTCGCGGTCGAGGAGCAGTTCTACCTGGTCTTCCCGGCGGCGCTCGCGCTCGCCTGGCGGGCCACGCGGGCGAAGCGTCTCGCGCTGCTGGCGATCGTCGGGATCGGGCTGGCCGCCAGCCTCGCGATCAGCCAGTACGAGCTGGCGCGGTCTCCCGACGCGGCCTTCTACCTGCTGCACTCGCGGGCCTGGGAGCTGCTGCTGGGCGCCGGCATCGCGCTGCTGCCCCCGGTCGACGCGGGCTGGCCGCGAGTCGTGCGCGAGACGCTGGCGGTCGCCGGGCTGCTGCTGATCGTCGGCTGCGCCCGGTTCTACTCGTACGCCACGCCGTTCCCGGGGCTCGGGGCGGTGCCGCCGTGCCTGGGGACGGCGCTGGTGCTGATCGCCACGCGCAGCGACGGCGACGCGTCGCTGTGGATCACGCGTTGCCTGTCGTGGCGGCCCGTCGTGTTCGTGGGCCTCATCTCGTACTCGCTCTACCTGATCCACTGGCCGCTGCTGGCGTTCCTCGACTACTGGTCGCTGGACCATCCGGGCCTGGCGCTGCGCGCGGCCGCCGTCGCCCTCTCCCTGCCGCTGGCGGCGGCCTCGTGGCGGTTCGTCGAGCTTCCGTTCCGTCAGCCGCGCTTCGACGGCGCGACGCGGCGCACGCTGCTCGCGGGCGTCGCCGCGCTGGCGCTCGTGGGCGCCGCCGGGCTCGAGGTGGCGGCGACCACGCGTCGATCGTCGCTGTTTCCAGCGTCGGTGGTCGCGCTCGCCGAAGCGCAGGTGGAGGCGCGCCGCGGGGTGGCACTCGCGCCGCGAGCCGAACTCGCGGCCGCGCGCTCGGGCCGCCTGCCCATGATGGGCGGGCGCGGCGAGACTCGGATTCTCGTCTGGGGAGACAGCCACGCGCGCTCCATCCTCCCGGCCGTCGACGACCTGGCGAAGCAATGCGACGTCGGCGTGGCCGTCGCCTGGCACTCGGTGACGGCGCCGGTGCTCGGCTTTCGCTCCACGGACCACTGGTCGCTGGCCGGCGACTCGGTGGCCTTCAACCAGGCCGTGTTCGAGTTCGCGCGCGACCGGCGGGTGACGGACGTGCTGCTGGCGGCGCTGTGGGAGTCCTACCGGCCGATGACCGAGCTGCGCGCGGCCCTGGACCGCACGCTGTCGGCACTCGCGGGCCTCGGCATACGGACGTGGGTTCTCCGCGAGGTCCCGAGGCACCGCGTTCCGGTGCCCGAGGCGCTCATCCATCGCGAGCTCTTCGGAACGGACCTGAGGCCGTACCAGAACACGGCCGCCGACTACGCGCGGCAGGGCGAGTGGCTGAACCAGGCCCTCGCGGGACTGAGCGTGGCGCCGACGGGGGTGCTCGACGCCGGGCCGCTGCTGCTCGAGGACGGCCGCCTCCGGATGACGCAGGGCGGAGAGGCGCTCTACTACGACATGGGCCACCTCACGGCCGCCGGGGCCCGGCTGGTCGCGCCGGCGCTGCGGCCGGTCTTCGGCGACTGCGCCGCGGCCGGGGAGACGCGCTAGCTCGTGAAGCGGAAGTGCAGGACGTCGCCGTCCTGCACCACGTACTCCTTGCCCTCGAGGCGCAGGCGGCCGGCGTCGCGGGCGCCTGCTTCGCCCTTGCCCGCGATGTAGTCGTCGTAGGCGATCACTTCGGCGCGGATGAAGCCCTTCTCGAAGTCGGTGTGGATCACGCCCGCCGCCTTCGGCGCCGTGTCGCCCGCGTGGATGGTCCAGGCGCGGACTTCCTTCTCGCCCGCCGTGAAGTAGGTGCGCAGGCCGAGCAGCCGGTAGGCCGCGTGGACCACGCGGTCGAGGCCGGGCTCCTCGAGGCCCATCGCGTCGAGCATCTCCTTGCGGTCGGCCTCCTCGAGGCCGGCCAGCTCCGCCTCGACCGCGGCCGAGACCGCGACGACCTGGGCGCCTTCTTCGGCCGCACGCCTGCTCACCGCGTCGAGCCAGGGGTTGCCGGTGAAGCCGGTCTCGGCGACGTTCGCGACGTACATCAGCGGCTTGGCCGTGAGCAGGCACAGCGGCTTCAGCAGCATCAGCTCGTCGGCGGTCCACGCGAGCGCGCGCACCGGCTTGCCTTCGGCGAGCTGGGCGTGCGCGCGCTCGAGCGCCGCGAGCAGCTTCTGGGCGTCCTTGTCGCCGGTCTTCGCCGCGCGCGCGGCGCGGTCCTTCGACTTCTCGACGGTGGCGAGGTCGGCCAGCGCCAGCTCGGTGCCGATCACCTCGACGTCCGAGAGCGGGTCGATCCGGCCCGCGACGTGGACGACGTTTTCGTCCTCGAAGCAGCGCACGACCTGGGCGATCGCGTCGGTCTCGCGGATGTGGGCCAGGAACTGGTTGCCGAGCCCCTCCCCCTGCGACGCGCCGGCGACGAGGCCCGCGATGTCGACGAACTCCACGATCGCCGGCACCACCCGCTGCGGCTTGACGATGGCCGCCAGCGCCGCGAGCCGCGGGTCGGGCACCTCGACGACGCCGACGTTCGGCTCGATCGTGCAGAACGGGTAGTTCTCGGCGGCGATGCCGGCCTTCGTGAGCGCGTTGAAGAGGGTGGACTTGCCCACGTTGGGCAGGCCGACGATGCCGCACTGCAGACTCATGGAATCCCTTCGGGGAAGCGCGGGAACCGCGCGGGAGGCAAGGCGCACTCCCTGGAAAACGAGCAGGGAGTGTAGCAGAGCGGGCCCGGCGACCGGGCCCGGGCGGGCGGAGTCCACTACACTTGGAGCCGCAATGCGCGTCAGCGTCTTCGGCATGGGATACGTGGGCGTGGTGAGCGGGGCCTGCCTGGCCGGCCGCGGCCACGAGGTGATCGGCGTCGACGTGTCGAAGCCGAAGCTCGACATGCTGCGCGCCGGCCAGAGCCCGATCGTCGAGGAGCGGATCGACGCGCTCGTGGCCGAGACCGTCGCCGCGGGCCGGCTGCGGGCCACCGACGACGTCGACGCCGCGGTCGAGCAGAGCGAGCTGTCGCTCGTCAGCGTCGGCACGCCGTCGCAGGCCTCGGGCGCCCCCGACCTCTCCGCGCTGCGCGCGGTCGCCGGCCAGATCGGCGCCGCGCTTGCCCGCAAGGCCGATCGCCACGTGGTGGTCGTACGCAGCACGACGCCGCCCGGCACGACCCGCGACGTGGTGATCCCGGCGCTCGAGGCCGCCTCGGGCCGGCGCTGCGGCACGGGCTTCGACGTGGCCTACAACCCCGAGTTCCTGCGCGAGGGCTCGAGCGTGCGCGACTTCGAGGCGCCGCCGTTCACCGTGATCGGCGAGGAGCGGCCCGGCGCCGGCGACCGCTGCGCCGCCCTCTACGAGGGCATCGACGCGCCCGTGTTCCGCGTCCCGCTCGAGGTGGCCGAGGCGCTGAAGTACGCCTGCAACGCGTTCCACGCGGCCAAGGTCGCGTTCGCGAACGAGATCGGCGCGCTGGCACGGGCCCAGGGCCTCGACGGGCGGGCGGTGATGGACCTGCTGGCCCGCGACACCAAGCTCAACGCCTCGGCGGCGTACCTGAAGCCGGGCTTCGCGTTCGGCGGCTCGTGCCTGCCCAAGGACGTGCGCGCTCTGTCGGCCGAAGGCCGCCGCCTGGGCGTCGCGCTGCCGCTGCTCGACAGCCTGCTGGTCTCGAACGAGCGCCATCTGGAGCGCGCGGTGCGGATGGTCCTCGACACCGGCGAGCGCGACGTCGCCCTGCTCGGCCTCGCCTTCAAGGCGGGCACCGACGACCTGCGCGAGAGCCCGCTGGTCGCCCTCGCCGAGCGCCTGCTGGGCAAGGGCTGCCGGCTGCGCATCCACGACCGCGAGGTCTCGCTGGCGCGGCTGCTGGGAGCGAACCGCGCGTTCATCGAGCGCGAGATCCCGCACCTGGGCGAGCTGCTCGCGCCCGACCTCGCCGCGGCCACGGCGGGAACGCCCGTGGTGGTGCTCGGCGCGTACCCGGCGGACGAGGCCGACGCGGTCGTCGCGGCCTGCGCGGGGCGCACGGTGATCGCGCTGTGCCCGCCCCCCGCGGGGCTGGTGGAGCGCGCGAAGGCGGTGCACGGGATCTGCTGGTGAAGCCGCGCGTCGTCTTCCTCTCCAAGCGCTTCCTCCACCCCCTCGACACCGGCGGCAAGATCCGCACGGCGCGGCTGCTCGAGCAGTTGCGAGAGCGCTGGCGCATCACGCTGATCGGCCACTACGACGCGGAGTACGACGCCGCGGGGCGGTCCTACGTGGAGTCGCTCGGCGAACGCTTCGTCGCCGTGCCGAAGCCGCGGCCGACGCCGGGCAGCGTGACGCGGCGGTTGTCGCGAATCGTGGACCCGCGGCCGCTGGCGGCGATCTACGACACGGACGCCGCGCTGCGCGCCGCGATCGCGGTCGAGGTGGCGGCGGGCGCCGACCTGTTCGTGTGCGACTTCGTGCAGTCGTCGGGCAACGTGCCGTGGCCGCTGCCGTGCGCCTCGCTGCTGTTCACCCACAACGTCGAGGCCCGCATCCTGCGCCGTCAGGCCGAGGTCGAGCGCGGGCCGCGCCGGATGTTCTGGGCGCTGCAGCACCGGCGCATGCGCGCGTTCGAGGGGGCCGAGTGCGCGCGCTACGACCGCGTCGTCGCGGTGTCGGACTCCGATCGCGAGGAGTTCGAGCGCGCCTACGGGCTCGCGGGCCGGGTGCGGACCATCCCCACTGGCGTCGACGTCGTGGACCTGCCGCCGTGTGAGCCGGAGGCCGACCTCGTGGCCTTCTGCGGCTCCATGGACTACGTGCCGAACCGGGACGGAATCGAGTGGTTCGCGAGCGAGGTGCTGCCACGGTTGCGTGAGCGCCGGCCCGCCGCGAGGTTGCTCGTCGTCGGGCGGCGGCCGCCCGAGGCGTTCGTCGCGCGCCACCCCGGCATCGAGTTCACGGGCTGGGTGGAGGACGTGCGCCCGCACCTGCGGCGAGCCTCGGCGGTGATCGTGCCGCTGCGGGTGGGAGGCGGCACGCGCATCAAGATCTACGAGGCGATGGCGCTGCGGCTGCCGGTCGTCTCGACGGGGATCGGCGCCGAGGGCCTGCCGCTGTCGCCGGGCGAGCACTACCACCGCGCGGACGAGGCGGCGCCGTTCGCCGACGCGGTCGCACGGACGCTCGCCGACCGCGCCGAAGCGGCGGCGATGGCGGAGCGGGCGCGGGAGTACGTGGTGAGCCGCTTCGGCTGGCCGCACGTCGCCGACGTGTTCGCCGCTGCGGGCGACGAGGCGATGGGGGCGTTCCGGGGGAGCGTGGTCCGCTGAATCGCGGAGCGAATCCGAGGCGGGCGACGACCGTGCGGGTGCGGGTGCCGCGGCAGGGGCCGCGGGTGTTGCGCGGGCTGGCGGCGCTGCTCGTCGGCCTGGTGGCCGCCGGGTCGTGGTTCGCCGTGTGGCGGACGCGGGACACGCTGGAGCTGCAGACCGCGCTGGCGGTGCTCGCGCGGGGCGAGGCCGCTGCGGCGCGGGACGCGCTCGTCGCCCACGTCGACTGCGACCGCCACGAGGGCACCGCGCGGGCCGGGGTCGCGCTGGCGACGGCGTGGCTCGGCGACGGCACGCCGGTGGTGCCGGCCGCGGCCGAGCTGCACGCCGCAGGTGCCGCGCTGCTCTACCACCGCGCTCTCCGGACCCGGGAACTGGGCGCGCTCGAGCGCGTCGCCCGGGTCGGGGTCGACGCGGGCGAACCGCTGGCCGCCGCGTACCTGCTCGCCGCGCAGGTCGAGCAGCCCGAGGAGGCCGCCGCGGAGACGACGCTCGCCCGCCACCGCGCGGCAGTCGAGGCGGTGGGCCTGGGGCGCGAGGCGGTGCGGGTGCTGGCGCTGCGCCAGGCGGGAGCGCAGGCCGTGGTGCGCGATCGCCGCGGGCGCGCGCTGGGCCAGGTGGACGGCGCGGGCTTCTTCCGGCTCGACGCGGCAGTCGACCCGGAGCTGGTGCAGCCGCCGTTCGAGGCGGCGGCTGCGCGCTTCGGCCCGGGGCTGGGGCTGCGGCTCTCGCTCGACCTCGAGCTGTCGCGGCTGGCCCTGCGCGCGCTGGGCGGCGCGCGGGGATCGATCGTGCTGCTCGACGTGGAGAGCGGACACGTGCTGGCGGCGGTGTCCGACCTGCGCACGCGGCGGCGCGAGCCGGCGGCCGCGTTCGAGCAGCGGCGCGAGCCGGCGTCGATCTCGAAGCTCGTCACGTCCGCCGCGGGGCTGCGGGCAGGGCACGACGTCGACCGCGAGATCGCGGCGATGACCTGCCGCGGCCACGAGACCTACGCCGGCGGCACGCTCTGGTGCCCGTTCCCGGGCGGCAAGATGAGCGGGCTCGGCTACGCGATGGCGATCTCCTGCAACACCGTGTTCGCGAACCTCGGCGTGCGGCTGGGGCGGGCGGCGGTGCTGGCGGAACTGGCCCGCTGGGGGTTCGCGAGCGGCGAAGCGGGGTCGGAAGTGGGGCGGGTGCTGCACGCCGCGGGCAACGACCGCCAGCTCGCGGACCTCTCGATCGGGCTCACCGACACCGACATCACGCCGCTGCATGCCGCCCGCTTCGCGGCGGTGCTGCTGCGCGGCGCGATGCCGGAGTCGGCGCTGATCGCCGCACGCGACGGGTTGCTCGGCGCCTCGCCCGAGGCGATCGGCCATGCGCCGCCGCGGGTGGTGCTCGAGGACCCGGCGTGGGTGGAGGAGCTCCGCGGCAGCCTGGCGGGCGTGACCGAGCCGGGCGGTACCGCCTCGGGCGTCGCGCCCGCGGGTTTCCCCGTGGCGATGAAGACGGGCACCGCCGCCGAGTGGGGCGTGGGCTACCACTGCAACTACGTCGGCATCGGCCCGCTGCCCCACGCGCGGATCGCCTTCGCGGTCCGCGTCACCCACGGCTCCAACTCCCGCCGCGCCACCCGCGCCGCCCGCGAGGTGACCTCGCGCCTGCTCCACGCCCTCGAACGCGCGCCGCTCTGATCGAAAGGCGTCGCTAGTACCAGTCTTCGATCCGCAGGCCTGGAACGCGGCGGAAGTGCGTATTGTGAGTCACGACCGTCACGCCGAGGCTGAGCGCGTGGGCCGCAAGCAGGGTGTCAAACGTGCCGATGGGCTCGCCGGCGGCTGCGAGGCGCGCCGCGACGACGGCGAAGCGATCGGCGGCCACCTGGTCGAACGGGAGCACGGGTACTTCTTCGACGAGCGCCTGCAAGGCGGTACGCAGCTTGCGGGAGGCCTTTGCTTCGGCGCCGAAGCGCAGCTCGGCGAATGTGATCGAGCTAAGACCCAGTTCCGAGGGTCTGTGGTCGAGAAGCGTGGTCGCGACGCGGCCCTGGCCTCGGAGGGCGAAGCTCACGGTGTCCGCGTCCAGCAGGAAACGAGTCACTTCTCGTCGAAGGGGTTGCGCAGGCGACCGATCCTCTGCTGGCGCAGACGCGGGATGGGTTCGTCGATCGAGCCCAGACAGGCCCGGAAAGCGGGGGACCACTCGTCGAGGGGCTCCAGGATCACCTTGCGCCCCTCGCGCCGGACCAGCACTTCGCGCTGCGCGACGAACCGGCATTCCCGCGGCAAGCGGACCGCCTGGCTGCCACCGTTCTGGAAGAGCTTTGCGCGCATCGCCATATGACCCTGAAGTATATACGCTCGTCTATATGACGTCTAGAAGCGCAGCGTCACAGCGAAGGCGGCGCCGCGACCGCGGGTCGGAACGATGCCGGCGGTCAGGCGCGGGTGGTACGCGCGCTCCCATCGTCGGGTCTCGCGGCGGATCAGGCTGCCGACGAGGCCTCCCACGACCGTGGAAGCCGCCACGAAGCGAGGAACGAACCACGGGCAGAGGTCGAGGTCGATCGGACCGAAGCCGAGGGTGGGAGGCTCGTCGGAGGGCTCGTCGTCGTTGCACGTCGCTCCGACTGCCGCGCCGAGCAGGAGCCCGGCGATGGCCCCCTCGGCCGTGCGCCGGCGGGACCGCCGGCGGGCGATCTCCAGTCCGCGGACCTCGGTCCACGCGACCGTCACCGGCTGGCCGTCGGTGGCGCGGGTCACCGTGAGCCCGGCGTCGTCCTGGGCCGCGACGCGGCCGTGCAGGGCCTGGGGGCTCGCGCTCCGGGCGATCAGGCGCACCTCGTCGCCGAGGTCGACGGGAGAAGAGAACGGCTCGGCGGGGACGGCGGCGGCCTGCGAGACGACCAGCAGCCACACGATCGGGATCTGCATGAAGCCCTCCGGACGAGGGCAATCTGGCGCCCGCCCCGCGCGGGCGGGCGCCGTGCTGGAACGCTTTCTCCGACCGTCACAGCGGCCGGGTCCAGGTCCGTCCTAGAACATGTTCCAGAGGTACTGGTTGGTGACCTCGTGGTGGAACATCACCTCGCTGGCCTTGATCTGGGTGCCGAGCGCCTTCGGGCAGCGCTCGGCCTGGGCCAGCTTGATCTCCGCGAAGCGGGCCTGGACCTCCTCGCCGAGCAGCTCGCCGACGAACTTGCTGGCCTTGAACGGGCGCAGCGCGTCGTAGATGTTGTCGGGCAGGAAGCGGGTGCGGGTGCGCTTTTCGGCCTCGGGCTCCTCCGACTTCGGGCCCTCGAGGCCGGTGCGCAGGAACGTGTAGATCGCCATGTAGGGGTTGGCGTCGGGCGCGATCGAGCGCACCTCGATGCGGGCGGAGCGCTCGTTGCCGAGCGGGATGCGCACCATCGCCCCGCGGTTGATCGCCGAGGCCTTGATCTGGTTCGGCGCCTCGAAGTGCGGGTCCAGCCGCCGGTACGAGTTGACCGACGAGTTGAGGATCAGGCAGATGTCGGAGGCGTTGGCCAGGATGCGGTCGACGAAGTCCCACGCCTCGGCCGAGACGCCGTCCTGGCCGTCCTTCTGCCAGAACAGGTTCTTGCCGCCGCGCGCGAGCGAGATGTTCGTGTGCATGCCGTTGCCGTTGACGCCCGTCACCGGCTTGGGCAGGAACGACGCGCTGAGGTCCATGTTCTGCGCCACCTGGCGGCACAGCAGCTTGTAGAGCTGGATCTGGTCGGCCGCGATCACCGCCTCGGTGTAGCCGTAGTTCATCTCGAACTGCGAGGGCGCCACCTCGGGGTGGTCCTTCTCGTTGGCGAAGCCCATCGCGCGCTGGACCTCGGCCGCGGCGTCGATGAAGCGGCGCAGCACGTCGCCCGGCAGCGAGTGGTAGTAGCCGCCCGTCGAGATGAACTCGAACTTCCCGGTCTCGTGGAAGCGGCGCTCGGCGTCCTTGCCGCGGAACAGGAAGCCCTCGATCTCGTTGGCGATGTTGCAGACGGTGCCGTCCTTCTCGTAGAGCTTCTGCGCGTACGCCTTGAGCCGCGAGCGCAGGTCGCCCGGGTAGGGCGCCCCGTCGCGGTCCTGCACCTCGCCGAAGACCAGCACCTTGCCGGGGCCGAACACGTCGGCCGGCAGCCAGTAGAACGCGGGCCAGTCGATCGCGAGCCGCAGGTCGGACTCGTGCTGCTGCGAGAAGCCGCGCACCGACGAGCCGTCGAAGGTGAGGTTGTCGGCCGACTTGAGCAGGAACTTCTTGTCGTAGTCGAGCATGTGGAGCCGGCCCTCGAGGTCGGTGAAGCAGACCGTCACGGCCTTGATCCGCTTCTCGTCGGCGAGGTACTGCATGCGCTCGTCGCGGGCGACGTCGGGGGCGACCCGGTGCAGGCGCTGCTCCTTGACGCGCAGGTTCATCTCCTCGAGCTGCTCGTAGGAGATGGCGAGGAAGTCGCGCAGGGGGGGCAGTTCGATCGACCGGTTCAGCTCCACAAGTCCTCCGTTAAGTTAACGAACGATACTTTAAGACTAATTTCCGTGTCAATAAGCTTAATGAATGCGCAAGAACTGCGTGCGCGCCTGGCGCATACTGGCCCGGATGAAGGACGGGGTGGCGCTGCGGATCGTCAAGCGGGTGGCGCTCGCCCACTTCACGCTGAACCTGGCCGCCCACCGCGCCTGGCGGCGGCTGCGCGGCGAGCGGCCGTTCCGGCTGGCGGGCGACTGCGGCCGCTGCGGGGCGTGCTGCGAGGTGCCCTCGATCCGCGCCTCGCGGCTCGCCTGGTACTTCCCCACCGCGCGCGCCCTCTTCCTCGCCTGGCAGCGCCGCGTCAACGGCTTCGAGCTCGTTTCGGTGGACCGCCGGACGCGGGTGTTCACCTTCCGCTGCACGCACTACGACCCCGCGACGCGGAGCTGCGACAGCTACGACTCGCGCCCCGGGATGTGCCGCGACTACCCGCGGCTGCAGGTGTGGGCGGCGGCGCCCGCGTTCCTGCCCGGCTGCGGGTACCGCGCGGTGGCGGGCAACGCGGACGCGCTGATCCGCGAGCTGGCGGTCCGCAAGCTCGACCCGGAGCGCGAGGCGCGCCTGCGCCGCGACCTGCACCTCGACTGACGGCTTAGACTGATCGGGCCCATGCACCCCGCTCCTTCCGTGGCCGCGCTGCGTTTCGCCGAGCTCGAGGCGCGGCTCGGCAGCCGGGCGCGGGCACTGACGGCTCGCAAGTGGCTGTTCGGGCGCGGGGCGCTGGGTGGGCGGATCACGGGGCTCTCCGCGAAGCCGGGCGCGGCGCTGCTGGCCGAGGCGCCGCTCCCGTCGTTCGAGCGCGTGGCGCGGCAGGTGGCGCCGGACGGCACCACCAAGCTGGCGCTGGGCTTCCCGGGGGCGACGGTCGAGGCGGTGATGATCCCGGGGCGCGGGCGCAGCACCGTGTGCCTGTCGAGCCAGGCGGGCTGCACCCGCGCCTGCACCTTCTGCGCGACCGCGCGGCTCGGCTTCACGCGCAACCTCTCTGCCGCGGAGATCGTCCTCCAGTACGCGCTGGCCGCGCGGGAGGCGCCCGCGGACGCGCCGGCGCGCAACGTCGTGTTCATGGGCATGGGCGAGCCGCTCGACAACCTGGACGCGGTGCTGGGGGCGGAGGCGGTGCTGATGGAGCCGCCCTACCCGCGCCTGTCGCCGGCGCACGTCACGGTGTCGACGTCCGGCGTCGTGCCCGGCATGAAGCGCTACCTGCGCGAGGGACGCGGGCGGCTCGCGCTCTCGCTCAACGCGACGACCGACGCGCTGCGGCGGGAGCTGATGCCGCACACCCGCACCTGGCCGATCGCGGCGCTGCTCGGCGCGATCCGCGAGGCGCAGGCCGAGGACCCGGCGAAGTCGGTGTTCGTCGAGTACGTGCTGTGGGACGGGGTCAACGACTCCGACGCCGAGGCCGCCGCGCTGGTCGCGCTGCTCGACGGGATCGCCGCCCACGTCAACCTGATCCCGCACAACCCGGTGGCGGGGCTGCCGTTCGCGCCCTCCCCCGTGGCCCGGGTGCGGGCCTTCCAGAAGCGGCTGGCCGACTCGGGCCGGCGCACGATCGTGCGCTGGCCGAAAGGCGCCGGCATCGCCGCCGCGTGCGGACAACTGGCGAACCAAGTGCCCGCCGCGAGCGTCTCATGAAGCGGGAGACCTCCGCGTGAAGCTCCGCACCCAACTCGCCTTCGCCTTCTTCCTGCTGGCCGTCGTGCCGCTCGTCACCCTGACCCTGCTCTCGCACCGCTCGTCGCAGCGGGCGCTGCAGCGGGCCACCGAGGCCGAAGCCGCGCGGATGGCGTCCGACATGGGCGGGCGGCTGACGCGGGTGGCGGCCGACCTCGAGGCGCGCCTGGCGGAGGCAGGGCGCTCCGAGGCGATGGCCGCCTACGCGCAGGGACCGGGCCGGGCCGAGTCGCGGGAGGCGGCGCTCCAGCGTCTGCGGGCCGAGCTGGGTGAGGTGGCGCCGCTCGTCGAGTCGATCGAGGTGGTGCCCGAAGCACCGGCCGCGCCGGCCGCGCCCGCTGGGAGAACCGCCGCGGTCGGGCCGGCCCCGCCCGCGCCTCCGGTGCCGGGCGTGGCGCCCGTCCCCGGGATCGCGCCGCCGCCACCCCCGATGTTCGTGCTCGACCTGCCGGAGGCCAAGGTCTCGCTCAACCTGGCGGCGCTGGGGGCGCTGGCCGCGGCGGGCGAACAGGACCCGGCCGCGCGCGCGGAGCTCAAGCGCGAGATCGAAGACGGCCTGCGCGAGATCGCGAAGGTCGCCGAGGCGGCGCGCGAGCAGGCGCGGCAGCAGCAGGCGGCGGCGGCGAAAGCGCACGAGACGGTCGCCGCGGCGCAGGCGGGCGAAGCCGCGGCCGCGCGGGCGCTGGAGCGCGAGGCGCGGCGGGCCGAACAGCAGCAGCGCGACCTGGATCGCACGGAGGAGGCCCGGCAGCGGCAGTTCGCGGCGATGCGCGAGCGGGTCGAGAAGCGGCACCAGGAAATGCAGCGGCTGCTGGGCCGCGAGTTCGGCACCACGATCCTGGACAAGGACGGCGCTTCGCACGGGCGACTGCGGGCCCAGGTGCGTGCGGCCCAGATGGTGCGGGTGGCGCTGGCCCCGCGCCCTGGCGGCCACGAGGACGAAATCGCCTTCGCGGTCGACCGCGAGGGCGGGCTGCACACGCTGAAGCCGGAGGACGCGGAGCGCGTGCGCGCGCTCGGGCTCGACAAGGTCGCGCGGGGCGAAGCGAGCGCGGGCACGGCGAAGGACTGGGTGCTGGCGGCGCGGCCGGACCCGAAGACGGGGCTGACCTTCGCGGTCGCGCGGCCGCTGGCCGAGCCGCTCGCCGAGCTGCGGCGGGCCACCGCGCGCAACCTGGCGCTGGGCCTGGGCCTGGCGCTGGTCGCCTTCGTCGGCATCCTGCCGCTCTCGCGCAGCCTGACCCGCGACCTGCACGCGCTGTCCGACGGCGCGGAGAAGGTGGCCGCGGGCGACCTCTCCGCGCGGGTGCCGGTGCGCTCGCGCAACGAGGTGGGGCGGCTCGCGGAGCAGTTCAACCGGATGGCGGAGGACCTCGCGCGGCGCCAGCACGAGCTGGTCGAGAAGGAACGGCTGCGCAAGGAGCTGGAGCTGTGCCGGCGCATCCAGGAGGAGCTGCTGCCGCACGACGCGCTGCGCTTCCCGTTCGCCGAGGTGAAGGGCGTGTCGATCCCGGCCCGCGAGGTGGGCGGCGACTTCTTCGACTACTTCGCGCTGCCCGGCGGACAGGCGGCGATCCTGGTCGGCGACGTCTCGGGCAAGGGCGTCGGCGCGGCGCTGCTGATGGCCAACGTGCAGGCGACGCTGCGGGCGCGGCTGCCGCTCGTGAAGGACCTCGCGGAGCTGGCGGTGGCGCTCGACGAGGAGATCGAGAAGACGACGCCGGCCGCGGTGTACCTGACGCTGTTCCTGGCGATCCTGGAGCCGGAGCGGCGCGCGCTGCGCTACGTGAACGCCGGCCACAACACCCAGTTCCTGCTGCGCGGCGACGGCGGCTACGAGGAACTGGCCTCGACCGGGCGGCCGCTGGGGCTGCTGCCCGGCGGCGGCTACGAGGAGCGCCAGGTCGTGCTGGGCAAGGGCGACTGCCTGTTCCTGTTCACCGACGGCCTGACCGAGGCGGAGAACGCGCAGGGCGAGGAGTTCGGCGCCGAGCGGCTGCCGGAGCTGCTGGCCCGCGAGCGCGCCAGCGGCCCCGACCAGATCCTGCGCGCGATCGAGGAGGCGGTGCGCGACCACCGCGGCGCCGTCGAAGCCGCCGACGACGCCACGATGGTCGCCCTCAAGGTGGGGTAGGCGTCCTAGCCCAGCAGCGACTCGACGGCGGCGCGCTCCTCGCGGAGCTCCTTCTCCGTCGCGGCCAGCTTCTCCTTCAGGAAGTCGTCGAGCGGCAGGTCCTTGACGACCTGGTAGTCGCCGCCCTTGCAGGTGCAGGGGTAGCTGAACACCACGCCCTCCGAGACGCCGTAGCTGCCGTCGGCCGGAACCGCCATCGAGACCCAGTCGCCCTCGGGCGTGCCCTGGATCCAGTTGCGCATGTGGTCCATCGCCGAAGACGCGGCCGAGGCCGCCGAGCTCTGGCCGCGGGCCTTGATGATCGCCGCGCCGCGCTGCTGCACGGTGGGGATGAACGTGCCCTTGTACCACTCGGCGTCGACCAGCGACATCGCGGGCTTGCCGCCGACCGTCGCCTGCGACAGGTCGGGCACCTGGGTGGACGAGTGGTTGCCCCAGATCGTCACCTTGCGGATCTCGCGCGGGTGGCTGCCGGTCTTCTCGGCGAGCTGCGAGATCGCGCGGTTGTGGTCGAGCCGGGTCATCGCGTGGAACTGGCGCCGGTCGAGGCCCTTCGCGGCCGAGGCCGCGATCAGCGCGTTGGTGTTGGCGGGGTTGCCGACCACGAGCACGCGGACGTCCTTCTTCGCGCGGGCGGCGATCGCCTGGCCCTGGGGCCCGAAGATCTGGCCGTTGGCGGAGAGCAGGTCCTTGCGCTCCATGCCCGGGCCGCGCGGGCGGGCGCCGACCAGGAAGCAGATGTCGGCCTGGTCGAACGCCTCGTTGGCGTCAGCGGTGGCAACGAGGCCGTCGAGGGTCGGGAACGCGCAGTCGCGCAGTTCCATGCACACGCCCTCGAGCGCGCCCAGCGCGGGGGCGATTTCGAGCATCTGGAGGATCACGGGGCGGTCGGGACCGAGCAGGTTGCCGGCCGCCAGGCGGAATGCGAGGGCGTAGCCAATGTTGCCGGCGGCGCCCGTGATGGCGATGCGAAGAGGTTTCTCCATGGCGTCCCGGATTCTAGCGCCGCGGCCGCGGGCCCGGGCTATCCTGCGAGGCAAGGGACTTCGGGGCGGGACAGGAGCGAGCGATGGGTGTGCGAAGGATCGCGGCGGGGATGGCATGCGTGGGGGCGCTGGTCGTGGCGCCCGCGTTCGCGGAGTGGCCGCAGTGGCGCGGGCCGGCGCAGCGCGGGTCGTCCGCGGAGACCGGGCTGCCGCTGCGCTGGAGCGCCGGCGAAGGAATCGCCTGGAAGCTCGAGCTGCCCGAGATCTCCGGCTCGACGCCGATCGTGCACGGCGAGCGCGTGTACCTGAACGTCGCCCGCGGCGACGCGCTCGAGCTGTGGGCGGTCGACCGCAACACCGGCAAGCCGCTGTGGCAGGCGCCGGTCGGCACCGGCAACGTCAGCACCCGCAAGCAGAACATGTCGTCGCCGTCGCCGGTCACCGACGGCCGCCACGTCGCGGTGCTGACCGGGACCGGCGTGCTCAAGGGCTTCGACCTCGCGGGCAAGGAGCTGTGGGCGCGCGACTTCCAGAAGGAGCACGGCAAGTTCGGCCTGATGTGGGGCTACGCCAGCTCGCCGCTGCTGCACGACGGCAGCCTCTACGTGCAGGTGCTGCACGGGATGCACACCGACGATCCGTCGTACGTGACGCGGATCGAGCTCGCCACCGGCAAGACGGTGTGGCGCGTGGAGCGGCCGACCGACGCGCCGAAGGAGTCGCCCGACGCCTACACGACGCCCGCGATCGCGCGCACGAAGGCGGGCCTCGAGCTGATCATCAGCGGCGCCGACTACGTGACCGGCCACGACCTCGCGACCGGGAAGGAGCTGTGGCGCGCCGCGGGTCTCAACCCGGCTCGCGAGGGCTTCTACCGGGTGGTCGCCTCGCCCGTGGTGCTGGGCGACCTGGTGATCGCGCCGACGCGGGTGCGGCCGATGCTGGCGCTGCGCGCCGGCGGTCGCGGCGACGTGACGACCTCGCACAAGGCGTGGAGCCACGACGCGGGGCCCGACGTGCCGACGCCGGCCTCCGACGGCGAGATCCTGTACGTGGTGAACGACAAGGGCATCGCCTCGGCGCTCGACGCGAAGACGGGCGCGGTGCTCTACGCCGATCAGCGGCTGAAGGTGGGCACCTACTCGGCTTCGCCGGTCGTCGCCGACGGCAAGGTGTACGCGACCAGCGAAGACGGCGTGACGACGGTGTACCGCGCGGGCCCGAAGTTCGAGCTGCTGGCGGAGAACACGCTGCCCGGCTTCACGCTCGGCTCGATCGCGGTCTCGGAGGGCCAGCTCTTCCTGCGCGCGGGCACCGCCCTCCACGCGATCGGCGAGCGCCGCAGGCGCTAGCGCGTCGCCAGCGGACCGACGCCGTGGTCGGGGGCGTCGCGCCTCGCCCGCGGGCGGCTAAGCTCCGCTTCGATGCGTGGTCCGCTGCTCGCCGTCCTTCTGGTCGCTGGCGCGGTCCTCCTGCGCTTCGAGGGGACCGCGCTCGAGTACCTGCCGCTCGACTCGTGGATGTACGCGGCGGCGGCCGACGCGCCCGGCGTGTTCACCGCGCGGCCTTGGGGCTACCGGCTGCTGGGGCCCGCGCTCGTCTCGCTGGCGCCCGACGTGCGCTCGGGCTTCGCCGCGCTGATGGCGCTGTCGCTGTGCGGGGCGGGGCTCGGCCTGTACTTCTTCCTGCGGCGGCTGGGGCACGGCGAGGCCGCGGCACTGTGCGGCATCGCCCTGTTCGCCGCTTCCGGCCCGGTCGCCTACTCGATCCGCAACCCATACGTGTGCGAGCCGCTGACCGCGTGCCTCGGCATCCTGTTCCTGCTCTCGCTCGCCGCCCGCGCGCCGCTCGGTGTGCTGGCGCTCGTCGCCGCGCTGGCTGCGTTGTCGAAGGAGATCGCGCTGGGGCTGCTGGCGCTCGTGTTCCTGCTGCGGCGGGAGGAGCGGGGCTGGCGCGGGGCGCTGCTGGACGCGGCGCTGGTGTCGGCGCCCGCGCTCCTGATGACCGCGCTGCTGCGGGTCGCCTGGACACCGCAGTTCGCCGCGGTGTGGGGGCTGCCGGGCGGCGGCGCGGTGCCGGTGTTGTGGGAGCGGCTGGGGCCAGGGCTGCTCGACCCGGGGCTGCTGCTGGGCGGCGTGCTGCCGCTGGCGCTCGTCGGCGCCTGCACCGCCCGCGGCCGCGCGCTGTGGACGACGTGGGCGCCGCTCGCGCTCGTCTACACGTTGCTGCCGTTCTCGGCCTGGCTGTACGACCCGCGGCCAGGCCGGCTGCCGTTCTTCGGCGAGACCGTGCACCGGCTGCTGATCTACGCGCTGCCGCTGCTGCTGCCGCTGGCGCTCGCACTGTGGCCGGGGCCGCGGACCACGCCGGCACCGGTCACGTTCGCCCGCGGCTGGAACCGGCTGGGCTGGACCCTCGCCGCGCTCGTCGCCACGGCACCGCTGTGGGCGCTCGACGGCTACCGGCGCGGACCGCTGCCCGAGCGCTTCAACGGCCCCGTGGTGCGCGCGCTGTTCGGCGAGAGCCTGCGGGCGGCGGCCGCGCTCGATCGCGGCGAGAGCGTGCGCTACGAGCTGGAGCGCGAGCTGCCGGGGCGGGCGACGCGGCGCGCCGCGCTGCGCTTCTTCCTGCGCGGAGGCTGGGGCTCGTTCCCCTATCTCGACCCGGGCCCGGCGGTGATGGACGCCGCGCGCGGCGAGCTCTCGATCCCCGCAGGCCATCGGTCGCCGCGATCGGTGCGGTTGACGCTGTCGTCGCCGGCGCCGGCCGATGTCCGGTTCGAGGTCGAAGGCCGCGCTGCGGGCGGGTGCCGCGTGGAGACGCGAACCCCGTGCGAGGTCGCGCTCGAGGGCGTGGTGCGCGGCGACAACGCCGTGGTCGTGCACGCGGCCCCCGGGCTCAGGCTGCACGCGCTCGAGTTGCAGCCGCGCTGAACACGGCCCGTCTGCCGCTAGGATCGGGAAACCGGAGGAACACTTGAACCTGCGCCGACACCCGCTGGCGACGATCGCCGTGCTCGCCACCCTCGCCTTCGCGGCGCCCGCCGCGGGCCACGAGGCCACGAGCCAGGACCAGATGGACGCGCTGGTGGCGCGGCTGTCGAAGGACGTCGAACGGCTGCGCGGGCGCGCGTTCCTGCGCCCGGTGGCCGTGCGGCGGATCGGCGACGCGGAGGCGCGCGAGCACTTCCGGACCCGGCTGCTGGAGGCGCTGCCGGAGCACAAGCTCGCCACCGACAACGCGGCGCTGCACGCGCTGGGCCTGCTCGCGGCGGACGCAGACCTGCTGACGACGATGCTCGACCTGCTCGAGGAGCAGGCGGCGGGCTTCTACGACCCCAAGCGCGACACCTTCTTCCTGATGGAGGACGCGCCGGAGGCCTCGCTGCCGGCGGTGATCGTGCACGAGCTGACCCACGCCCTCGACGACCAGCACTTCGGCCTCGACGCGATGGTCGCGAAGCTGGCCCACGACGACGACGCCTCGGCGGCCTACGCAGCGGTGGTCGAAGGCTCGGGCTCGCTGGTGATGAGCGCGTGGCTGGTCGAGGAGCTGAAGGCAGGGCGGATGAACCCGGGCGACATGGCGCAGATGGTGAACGCGGAGGCGGCGCGCGGCGCGCGGCTGCGCGCGGCGCCCGCGGTGCTGCAGCGCAGCCTGATGGGACCCTACGTGCTGGGCCAGGCGTTCCTGCTGCGCGGCGACCTGATGGCGCTCGTGCGCGGGGTCGCGGTCGCGGACGTCGACGCGTCGTTCCAGAACCCGCCGCGCAGCACCGAGCAGGTGATCCACGCGGAGAAGTACTGGAAGCAACCGGAGGAGCCGGTGGCGCTCCAGCTCGGCGACCTCGTGGCGCCGCTCGGGCCCGGCGCACGCAAGCTGGGCGACGGCCGGCTCGGCGAGCTGCTGATTGCACTGGTCACGAAGGGCGGCGCGATCGACCCGCAGTCGCCGGCGGCGCTGGACCCGAAGCGGTGGACCACGAAGGGGGCGCGCGGCTGGGCGGGCGACCAGTATCAGGTGTACGAGACCGCCGACGGCCCGGTCACGCTGCTCGGAACCGTGTGGGACTCCGAAGAAGAGGCGGCGGAGTTCACCCGCGAGCTCATGGTGCCGCGAACCTGCGCGCCGTTCCGCTCGGGGCCCGCTGTGCTGCTGGTGTGCGGCGCGACGGCGCGCGGGGCGAACGTCGCCCCGCTGGCGCTGTCGCGGGCGCGGGAGGCGGCTGCCGCCGCCCGCGCCCGCTGACGGGTCCTCCCCTAGGAGGCCTTCACGTCGTAGACGTAGAGCGCGTCCTGCTCGCGGACGTAGAGCCGCCCGCCGAGCACCACCGGGTGCGACCAGGACGGCTTCTCGACGCCGGGAATGTCGAAGCTGCCCTTCTCCTTGTAGCCCGCGGGCGTCGCCTCGATCAGCACCATCTTGCCGTTCTGGTAGCGGAAGTAGAGGTGGCCGTCGGCGTAGTGCACCGCAGCCGAGCCGCTGCCGGCGTTGCGCAGCGACGGGCCGCCCCACAGCACCTTGCCGGTCGCGAAGTCGAGCGCGATCGGGTGGCCGCGGTTGTGGCCGTGACCCGCGTAGATCGTGTCGCCGACGACGACGAAGCCGCCGTGGTGGTTCTGGAACGTGGGGGCCTCGAGGAAGTAGACCTCCTGGGCGTCGACACCGGCCGCGCTCTTGACGAGCTTCAGGAGCGCGGAGCCCGTCTGGTAGCCGGTCGAGGCGAACACGAGGTCGCCCTTGACCACCGGCGTCGAGATGTTGGCGACCTGGTTGGCGACACGGCCGTAGTGCCAGAGCAGCTTGCCGTCGCTCGCGCGCACGCCGACGAGGCCGCGGCCGACGAGCTGGATGTACTGCTTCACGCCCGCGCCGTTCGAGATCACCGCGCCGGCGTAACCCGCGCCGGGCCGGCCTGCGCTGCCGAGGTCCGGAGCCGACGTGCGCCAGATCTCCTTGCCGGTCTTCTTGTCGAGCGCGACCATCAGCGCGTCGGGGCCGCCCGGCGTCAGGATCAGCCGGTCGCCGTCGACGAGCGGCGACTCGGAGAACTTCCACATCGACATCATCACGCCGCCGAAGTCCTTCGGCAGGCTCCTGCGCCAGACCTCCTTGCCGGTGGCGGCGTCGAGCGCGACCGCGTCGCCTTCGGTGCCGACCGCGAACACGAGGTTGCCGTCGACGCTCGGCGTCGCGCGCGGCCCCGGGAACTCGTCGACCCAGGCCGGGCCCACCTTGCTCGACCACAGCTTGCGGCCGTCGTTCGCGTCGAGCGCGATCACGTGCTGGCTGCCTTCGAGGTCGCCCATGGTGTAGACGCGGCCACCGGCGATCGCCAGCGACGAGAAGCCGGTGCCGAGGCCGGTCGCCTTGAACAGCAGCTTCGGCCCGGTGGCCGGCCACGACGCGAGCAGGCCCTTGTCGGGCGACTGCGCGTCGCGCTGCGGGCCGCGCCAGCCGGGCCACGAGGCGGGCGCCTGGGCGCTGGCCGGGGCGGCCAGGCCGAGAAGCAGGGCGGCGAGGCCCAGTGCGGTCGTTCGCATGGTCATCCGTCTCCTTGAATGCGGTTTTGGGAGCGTCAGCCGCCATTGTGCCAAAGGGCCCGCGCCGCGCAGCCCCGCGGACAACGTTTGACAGCGCGGCGGGGTTGACGGCGCGGGGCCGCGCAGCTTCTGATGCGGGTCGTGAAACGCGCCCTGCTGGTCGGGCTGTTCGTGCTCCTCTACGCGCTGCACCAGGACGTGTGGCTGTGGCGCTCCGCGCGGCCACTGGTCTTCGGTTTCCTGCCGCCCGGCCTCGCCTGGCACGCGGCCTACACGATCGTGGTAGCCGGGGCCCTGTGGCTGCTGAGCACGCTGGCGTGGCCGCACGCGCTGGAGCGCGAGGCGGAGCAGGTGCCGCTGCGCCACCCGGAGGACGAGGCGTGATCCCCACGGCGATCGTCCTGCTCTACCTCGGGGTCGTGCTCTACATCGGCATCTTCGCGTTCCGCCGCGCGCACGCGGGCGAAGCCGAGGACTTCTTCCTCGCCGGGCGCTCGCTGGGACCCGCGGTGTTCCTGCTGTCGCTGTTCGGAACCCACATGACGGCGTTCGCGATCCTCGGCTCGTCGGGCCATGCCTTCGGCAACGGGATCGTCACCTACGGGCTGATGGCGAGTTCGTCGGCTCTCGTGGTGCCGCTGGGGCTGTTCCTGGTCGGGACCCGGATCTGGGCGGTGGGCAAGCGCTACGGCTTCATCACGCCGGTCCAGATCTTCCGCGACCGCTGGGAGACCTCGCACGTCGGCACCGTGATCTTCGTCGTGCAGGCCGCGCTGCTGGTGCCCTACATCATCATCGGCGTCAAGGGCGGCGGCGCGACGCTCGCCGCGGTCTCCGGCGGCGCGGTGCCCTACTGGCTCGGTGGCGCGATCGTCGCGCTGGTGGTGATGAGCTACGTGTTCTTCGGCGGCATGCGCGGCACCGCCTGGGTCAACACGCTGCAGACCTCGATGTTCCTGCTCTTCGGCGCGGTGGCGATCCTGGTCGTCTCGCGCGGGGTCGGCGGCTTCTCCGCGGGCATGGAGGCGCTGCTCGCCGACCCGAGCACCGCGCCGCTGCTGACCCGCGAGCGCGTCTCGCCGCTGTACTTCCTGTCCTACACGCTGATCCCGCTCAGCTCGATCGCGTTCCCCCACATCGCGATCTTCTGCCTCACCGCGCGCCACATGCGGCAGTTCAAGCGCACGGTCGTGCTCTACCCGCTGTGCCTGCTGGTGCTGTGGCTGCCGTGCGTGCTGCTGGGCGTGATGGCCCACCGCTTCGCGGACGACCCCAGGATCGCCGACAAGCTGCAGGCGCGGGCGGAGCTGGCACAGGGCGGCGCCGCGCTCGCGCCGGAGGCGCGGGCCGAGCTGCAGCGGCGGGCGCAGGCCGACGACGTGATGCTGGTGATGCTGGAGCGCACCGCGCCGGTGTGGCTCGTGGGGCTGCTCGGGGCCGGGATCATGGCGGCGGTGATGGCGTCCGACTCGCAGATCCTGGCGCTGTCGACGATGTTCACGGAAGACGTGTTCGCCCACTACGGGGGCAAGGAGCGCTTCGGGGAGGCGGTGCAGGTGGCGACCGGGCGCGCGTTCGTCGTGGCGCTGACGCTCGTCGCCTACGCGATCGCGGTGGCGGTGCCGGCCTCGATCTTCGACCTCGCCGTGCAGTACGCGTTCTCGGGCTTCGCCGCGCTGGCGCCGCTGATGTTCGCGGCCTTCTTCTGGAAGGGCTCGACCAAGTGGGGCGCGCTGGCGGCGACGCTGTGGGTGGGGCTCGCGACGCTCGGCATTGCGGTGTTCCAGGGCGTCGTGCCGGCGCCGGTCGGGCCGCCCGTCGTCGTCTGGCGCGCGTTCGAGCTCGACCTCGTGGCCCGCACGGCCGGCGGCACCTCGATCCTGGGCCTGCTGCCGGTGGTGCCGATGGTGCTCGGCTCGTGCCTGCTGCTGTGGCTCTTCTCCGCGTTGACGCCGAAGCCCTCGGAAGCGACGATTGCCCGCTATTTCCCGGGATAGTTCTTTTGGGGGTGCGGGGGCGGAGGAGGGTGCGCTGTCCGACGTAGCCCCCGCGGAGCGCGGAGACGCCCCAGGGGCGGCTCCGCGACTCCAGAGTGAGGTCTCATGAAGCTGTGGATGGCGTTCGTGTTGATGGCGTTCCTGGCCTGGGGCTGCTACGTGCCGACGATGCACGCGGCGCAGATGGCCTTCAAGGGCGGCGCGCTGCGCGCGTTCCTGATGGTCGGCCTGGCCTACTGCCTGACCGCGGTGCTGGTGCCGCTGGTGCTGCTGCTGGCGGGCAAGATGGAGCCGTGGGAGTGGAGCACGCGCGGCCTGAGCCTCGGCTTCCTGGGCGGCGTGCTGGGCGCGATCGGCGCGCTGGGCGTGATCCTGGCCCTGAAGTCGGGCGGCACGCCGCTGGTCGTCGCGCCGATCGTGTTCGCCGGCGCGCCGGTCGTCAACACGCTGGTCAGCATGGGCCTGCACAAGCCGAAGACGGCGCCGGAGCCGCTGTTCTACATCGGCCTGCTGCTGGCCGCCGCCGGCGCCTTCCTCGTCCTCCGCTTCCGCCCGCAGTAAGCCTCAGCCGCCGATGCGGTAGAGCTTGCTCGCCGTGCGGAGGAAGAGGCTGCCGTGGGCGAGGGCCGGGGTGGCGAGCGACATCTCGCCCAGCGGGTTGGCGGCCACCACCTCGAAGGCGTCGCCGGCCTTGACCACGTAGGTCGTGCCGTCTTCGGCCAGGTTGAAGATCAGGCCGCCGTGGGCCCACGGCGAGGCCGAGAAGGTCGGCACGCCCTCGGGGAAGCGGGCCTTGTAGAGCTGCTTCCCGGTCTCCAGCTCGTAGGCGCCGAAGAAGCCCTGGTCGTAGAGCACGTAGACGCGGCCGTCGTGGACCAGCGGCGAGGTGATGTAGGGACCGCCGCGGAACTGGCGCCACAGCGCGAACGCGTTCTGCTCCTCGCCTTCCTTCAGCGACACGTTGCCGCTGGCGCCGGGCTTGAACACGACCAGCGGCCGCACCTGCTCGGAGGGCGAGCCGCAGCCGACGACGAGACGATCGCCGCTGGCGACCGGCGTCGGCGCGCCGACCATGCTGACGCCCTCGAAGCGCCACAGCTCCTTGCCCTCGAGGTCGTAGCTGATCACGGTCTGCGGGCCGAGCGCGACGAGCTCGGTGCGCAGCGAGTTCTTCCACACGAACGGCGTCGTGAACGTCGTGCGCACCAGCTTGCCCGCGAAGTCGCGCGGCGTGCGCCACAGCTCCTTGCCCGTCTTCGCGTCGAGCGCGGCGAAATAGCCCGCTTCCTGGTTGTCGTGCAGGTAGAAGACGCGGCCCTCGTGCACTGTCGGCGAGCTGGAGGTGCCGAAGTCGTTGTAGGTCGGCTTCGGCTCGACGGGGTGCGACCACACCGGCTCGCCCGTCATCGTGAAGGCGAACAGGCCGACGTTGCCGAGGTAGACGTAGATCCGCTCGCCGTCGGTGGCCGGCGTCTCCGAGGCGTAGGTGTTCTTGCGGTGACGGCCGCCGAACGGCTGGCCCTTGTGGAACGTGCGCGCGAAGCGCACCGCGCCGGTCCTGACGTCGAGGCCGTAGAGCCGCCACTCGAGGTCGCCGCCGACCTCGCCGGGGGCCTCGTTGTCGCGGGCCCGCACGCGGCGGATGATCTCCTCCGTCGGCAGCCCCTGGGCGCGCAGCTCGGCGATGTAGTCGTTGCCGTAGATGCCGGGCGACGGCGCCTTGAAGGAACCGGGGCTGATCGCCGTCGTGAGGTAGATCGTGTCCTTCCAGACGATCGGCGACGACCAGCCGTTGCCCGGCACGTCGACGACCCACTTCACGTTCTCGGTCTGCGACCAGCGCGTGGGCAGCGCCGCCTCGGTCGAGACGCCGGCATGGCCCGGACCGCGGAACTGCGGCCAGTTCTCCCCGGCCTGCAACGGCAGTGAGAGTGCGGCGAGACAGCAGGCCCAGCGGGCGAACGTCACGCGACGAGCTTCGCGTGGAGTTCGATCTTGACGCCCGTCAGCGCGCGCGAGACCGGGCAGGTCTGCTTGGCGGTCTCGGCCAGCTCCGCGAACTTCGCGGCGTCGGCGCCGGGGACCTTCGCCTCGGTGTGCAGCTCGATGGTGGTGATCGTGAAGCCGGCGTCGGTCTTCATCAGGTGGACCTTCGCCTCGGTCGCGATCCACTCCGGGTTGAGGCCGTTGCGCGAGAGCGTGCCGGTCAGCGCCATCGAGTAGCAGCCGGCGTGGGCCGCGCCGATCAGCTCCTCGGGGTTGGTGCCGGCGCCCTCCTCGAACCGCGACTGGAACGAGTACGCGCCCTGGAACGCGCCGCTGCCGAGCGCCATCGTGCCCTTGCCCGCCTGGACCGTCGCCCCTTCCCACTTCGCCTTCGCCGTGCGCACCGCCATCTCGAACCTCCGATCGAAGAAAAGACCGAACGAATGCTATCCGAGCGCGACGACGCGCCCGTCGTGGGTGCCGAGCACCAGGCGCCCTCCCGTGATCGCGGGCGACGCGGAGACCGCCGCGCCCAGCTCGAGCTGCTGCACGAGGTTGCCGGTCTTCGCCCCGAAGACGTAGACCGATCCGTCGCCGGAGCCGACGTAGACGTTCCCGCCCGCGATCGCGGGCGACGACTCGACCCGCGCCCGCGTCGCGTACGTCCACGCCGGCTTGCCCGTCTTCAGCTCGAGCGCGTGCACGTGCTTGTCGCGGCCGCCGAGGATCGCGAGACCGCCCGCGATCGCCGCCGACGAGTAGAACGGGAACTTGCGCTCGGGCGCGTAGCGCCACAGCACCTTGCCGGCCGCCAGGTCGACCGCCAGCACTTCGTTGTCGAACGTGCCGTAGACGGCGACGCCGCCGGCGATCGCGGGGGAAGCTGCCGTGTAGCCGCCGGAGTCGACCGTGCGCACCACCTGGCCGTCGGCGACGCGGATGCCGCGCAGCTTCGAGTCGCAGCCGGTGACCCAGGCGACCCCGTCCGCGATCGCGGGCGTGCCGTGGACCGGGCCCTCGGTCTCGCAGCTCCAGCGCTTGACCCCGGTCTTCGCGTCGCGGGCGTGCAGGTGATTGTCGTAGGAGCCGATCAGCACCGCGCCGCCGCTGACGACCGGCGACGACTTGATCTCGGTGCCGGTCTCGAAGTGCCACAGCTTCTTGCCGCTGGCGGCGTCGACCGCGTGCAGCGTGCCCTCGAGGTCGCCGACGTACACGATCCCGTCGGCCACCGCGGGCGACGACTCGCCGACCGCCTCGCCGTCGATGGCGTACGACCAGGCGGGACGGCCGGTCGCGAGGTCGAGCGCGATCAGGCCCGTCGCGCGCACCCCGACGTAGACGCGGCCGCCGGCGATCGCGGCCGAGGACTCGACGGCTTCGCCCGCCTCGTGGGTCCACAGCACCTTCAGTTGCGGCGGCAGCTTCGCGGGCGAGACGCCGTCGAGGTTCGGGTTGCGGCGGAACTGCGGCCAGGCGTCGGCGGCCTGGGCACGGGCACGGGGCGCGAGCGCCGCCGCGGCGAGCGCGCCGGCGCCAGCCGCCAGCAGCGTGCGTCGAGAGATCACAGTGCGCATGCGTAGAGCTCCCGGGCCGCGGCCGCGTCGAACGGCCGCGGGTTGTGCGCCCCGGTCCACTGGGGCGCGGCGTCTTCGGCGAGGGCGGGGATCGCGTCGATCGACACCCCGCGCTCGCGCAGGGTCCGCGGCAGGCCCCCCAGACGAGCCAGGGTGTCGAGCCGCTGGGCCAGCAGCTCGGGCGCCGCCTCGGGCGAGCAGGGCTCGCCGATCGCCGCGAGCAGCGCCGCGTAGCGCGGGCCGGCCACGACCGCGTTGAAGCGCACGACGTGGGGCAGCATCAGGGCGACCGCCTCGCCGTGCGGCACGTCGTGGCGCGCGGTGAGCGGGTTCGCACAGGCGTGGGCGGCGCCCAGCATCGACTGCTCGATGGCGGCCCCGGCCAGGAACGACCCCATCAGCATCGCGCCGCGGGCCTCGACGTCGTCGGGCGCCTCCAGCACCCGCGCATAGTTCCGCGCGAGCAGGGTGAAGGCCTCGCGGGCGAAGAGATCCGAGAACGGCGTGCGCACCGTCGTCACCCAGCTCTCGACCGCGTGGGAGAGGGCGTCGAAGCCGGCCGTCGCGGTCACCGCGCGGGGGGCGGACACGGTCAGCTCGGGGTCGAGCAGGGCGACGCGGAACGCAGCCGAGGGGTCGCCGCAGGCCAGCTTCTCGTGGCTATCCTCGTCGGAGAGGAGCGCGTAGGTCTGCGCCTCCGACCCGGTGCCGGCGGTGGTGGGCACCCCGATCATCGGCGGCAGCGGGCGCTTCGCCTTCGCCCAGCCGCGGTAGTCGCGGACCCGCCCGCCGCCCGAGGCCAGGAAGCCGATGCCCTTGGCGCAGTCGAGCGACGAGCCGCCGCCGAGGGCCACGAGCGCGTCGGCGTCGTGGGCGCGGTACGCGGCGAGCCCGCGCACGCACATCAGGCCGTCGGGGTTCTCGCCGAAGTCGCTGAAGCGGGCCGTCGCGATCCCCGCCGCCCCCAGCGCGGCCTCCGCGCGCGCGACGTGGCCGGCCGCGACGAGGCCCGGGTCGGCGACGAGCAGCGCGCGCGCGAAGCCCTCCGCGCGCGCGAGCTCGCCCAGCCGGGACACCGACCCTCGCCCCCACACGACGCGCGTGCGGAGGTGCAGCCCGTCCTTCACGACGGCCACGGCGGGGGCGCTACTTCGCGGGGCCCGAGAAGGCGGCGCCCTCCTTGAAGGCCCAGAGCTGGTTGCGGGCGAGCAGGAACAGCACGCCGTCCCTCGCGTAGGGCGTCGCGTACACCGACTGGCCCACGTTGGGCTCGGAGAGCACCTCGAGCTTCTTGCCGGCGCGCAGGATGCTGACGTCGCCGTCTTCGTCGCCGAGGTACACCTTGCCGTCGGCGAAGTATGGCGAGGCCCACACCGCGGCCAGCAGGTCGTGCTTCCAGAAGAGCTCGCCGGTCTTCTCGTCGAGCGCGTAGAGGAAACCGGAGAGGTCGGCCGCGTAGACGATGCCCTCGTGGATCGCGGCCGTCGAGATCGTGCGGTGGAAGTCGTTGCCGCCGCGGTGCCACACCTTCGCGGTTGCGGTCACGTCCTCGCCGTTGCCGCCCTTCGTCGCGTCGATCACCCAGAAGTTGCCGACCCCTTCGCCGTGCTCGGGGTCCTGGCCGACGCCGATGTAGACCTTGTCGTCGTGGATCACGGGGGTCGCGATGAAGTCGTTCTTGGTGCCGCGCGCGCCGAGCACGTACACGGCGCCCGGCGGGTTGCCGTCGAACTTCCACAGCAGCTTGCCGGTCTTGGGCTCGAAGCTGTAGACCCAGCCGTCGCCGCCGCCGAACACGACCTGCGGCTGGCCCTTCACGATGCCGACCGCGGCGTTCGACCAGTTGCTGTGGATGATCTTCTCGCCGGGCAGCGCCGACTCCCAGGCGAGCTGCCCGGTGTTCTTGTCGATCGCCACGAACGACGGCGCCTTCGGCGAGGGGATGTTGACGTGGCCCTCGTCGACGCCGTTGGCGGTGGTGATGAAGATCAGGTCGCCGTGGACGACCGGCGAGCTGGCGGCCAGGTTGTGGGGGAACACGTCGAGCTCGGCCATCAGGTCGAACTCCCAGATCACGTCGCCGTGCTGGTCCCCCTTGTACTTCTCGGTCTGGATGCCGTCGTTGCCGTTCTTCAGCCCCTCGGTGTCGAGGGCGACGAGCTTGGCCTGGTTGGAGACGTAGTAGAGGCGCTTGCCCTCGACGTACGGCGTCGAGCACACGCCCTGCTGCGGCCAGTCGTTGACGCGGCCGGTGGTCAGCTTGTCGGTCACCATCTGCCACAGGAACGCGCCGGTCTTCTGGTCGAAGGCCATCAGCACGCCCTTGTCGCCCTGGATCGCCGGGTCGCGCTCGCCCTCGTTGTTGGTGCCGATGAAGACCTTGCCGTCGGCGACCACCGGGCCCGCGTAGCTCTGCGAGCCGGCCTTCGCGGTCCACAGCACGTTCTTGCCGGCCTTCGCGTCCCAGTCGGAGGGCAGGCCCTTCTCGAGCGAGACCTGGTTGCGGGCGGCGTCGATGCCGAACAGCCCGATGTCGGGTGCAGCCGCCCGGACGTCAGCGGCGCCGCGGGGCGAAGCGAGGACCGCCGCGAGCAACGCGGTCGCGCCCAGGGAGAACAGGATCTTCTTCACTTGCCCACCACCTTGAGGTTGTCCCAGTCGAGATTGGTCGAGGAGTCCGCGTAGATGCCGGGCGCGCCGGCGGGGATGCCGGACGCGTCGTCGTACTCGATCGTCCACGCCTCGGGTTCGGCTTCGCCGCGCTTCCACACCTTGCCACGGACCTTGCAGGTCGCGCCGTTCTCGACGTGCAGCTTCATCCGGTACCACGTGTCGGGCTGCCAGGCGAAGTCGATCTGCTTCGAGAAGGCGAGCTCCGAGGCCCAGGAGCGCACCTGCAGGCGCTGGTGCGCGCCCTGCAGGTCGAGCGTGTAGCCGCCGGCGATCAGGCCGATGTCGCCCTGTCGGCGGCCCTTCTTCTCGGCCCTGACGTCGGCCTCGATCGTGGTCGTCGAGAGGTTGGCGGGGCCCATGAAGATGGTCCCGCGGTTGAGGCCCACCGCGGCCGGCACCTTGTGCAGCGTCTTGCCGCCGGCGGGGTCGTCGGCGAGGCCGAAGCGGCCGGCGCCGACCCAGTGACCGGGCTGGCGCGGCAGCGCGTCGAAGTTCACCTCCCACGGCAGCGGCGCGAACACCCGGACCCGCGACACCGCCTCCTTGCCGTCGAAGGCGACCTTGACGCGGCCGCCCTGCGAGCCGGCCGCCGCGTCGGGCCGGAAGCCGGCGGGGTCGACGCTGCCCTTCAGCACCTCGAGCGAGAAGGTCGCCTTGTCGAGCGGCAGGTCGGCGAGGCGGTTGCCCTTCGCGTCGAAGGCGCGCAGCGTGAACTTCAGCGTGTCGCCCGAGCCGATCTGCGCCTCCGCGGGCACGAGCAGGACGCGGGCGACCTCGCCGGCGGCCAGCGCCGGGGCCGGCTTCTGCGCCGCGAGGCCCTTGCCGGGCGCCGGGCCCGAGTACGGCGTCTTCGGGTCGCCGAGGCAGTACAGGCCGTCCTCGGCCATGAAGTAGAGCCGGCCGTAGGCGGCCGCGAACTGGCCCCACAGCTCGGTCTGGCGGCCCTCGAAGGTGAGGTGGTCCTGGTCGAGCACCTCGAAGCGGTCGGCGTGGGCCTTCAGGATCGTGATCGCGCCGTTCATCTCGGTCGCGTAGAGCTTGCCGTCGGCGACCAGCACCGCCGAGCGGCCGACCGTGCCGAGGTTCACCTCGTACAGCTTCGCTCCCGTCTTCGCGTCGAGCGCGTGCAGGTTGGCGGAGACGTCGACGACGTAGAGCCGGCCCTCGTGGTACACGGGCGCCGCGAAGCCGGCCATGATCGCGTCGGTCTTCCAAAGCGTCGCGGTGGCGGTGATGTCGCCGGTCCCGCGGCCGTCGATCGCGGTCACCCGGCCGAGGAAGCTCTCGTCGACCGGCTCGCCGTCGTAGTTGGCGTAGACCGTGTCGCCGACGACGGTGACCGGCGCGTTGAGCGACTTCTGCGAGAGGTGGTACTTCCAGACCAGCTCGCCGGTGCGCGAGTCGACCGCGTAGAGCCAGCCGTCGGCGCCGCCGCCGATCGCGAGGCGCCGGCCGCCGATCACCGCGATCACCGAGTTGCTCTGGTTGTTGAAGTCCTCGACGTTGACGTCGTTGGGGGTGGTGATCCACAGCACCGCGCCGGTCTTCTTGTCGAAGGCCATGTAGCGCTGGCGCAGCGGGCCGAGGTCGCCCCAGGCGGCACCGACGACGCTGAGGATCGCGCGGTCCTCGTCGAGCAGCACCGTGTGGGTGCGGCCGCCGTAGCCGGAGACGCGACCGAGCTCCTCGCCCAGCCGCCGCTCCCACATCGTCTTGCCGTCGCGGTCGAGGACGACGAGGTGGCCGTCGCCGTTCTGGGCGTAGAGCCAGCCGGTCTCGGGGTCGCCCGTCACCGAGGCCCAGCCGACGCGGGTGTACGGGATCGTCGTGTTGTAGACCGGGAAGCGGCGCTCCCACAGCTTCTTCCCGTCCTTCGCGTCGAAGCAGGCGATCGCCTCCAGCCGGTCCGCCTCGCGGCCGCTGGCGCACACCCGGCCGTCGAACACCGCCGGCGTCGAGCGCCCGGTCCACGGCTGGCGCCAGATCTGGCCCGCGCCGTCGCGGGTCCAGCTCGAGGGCAGGCCCTTCTCCGGCGAGATGTTGTCGGCGTTGGGGCCGCGGAAGTGGGGCCACTCGCCCGCCTGCGCGGGCGCACACAGCGCCAGCGCCAGACCGGCGAGCACCAGGCGGGTGCTCGTCATGCGCCTCCTCGGGGCGCGCCAAGCGGGCGCGCGTGGGGGTGAAACCCTCGCATGCTAGGAGCCGCGGCCGCGGGCCGCAAGTCAAAGCCTGTCAATGCCCAAGCGTGCGGGTCAGGGTCCACCAGGCGCCGGTCAGGCCGATCAGCAGCGAAGCCGGCACGACGACCCGCGCCCGGTACCAGGCGCGGGAGCGAAACGCGCCGACCGCGGCGAAGGCGAGCCCGATCACCGTGAGCTGGCCCAGCTCGACGCCGACGTTGAAGGACACGAGCGCCGTGAAGAAGGCCTCGCGCGGCAGCCCCAGCTCGCCGAGCACGCCGGCGAACCCCAGGCCGTGCAGCAGCCCGAACGCGAACACGAGCCCCGCCCGCCACGGCCGCAGCTCGGTGGTCAACACGTTCTCGAACGCGACCCAGGCGATCGACAGCGCGATCAGCGGCTCGACGACCGACGGCGAGAGGCGGACCAGGCCGAGCGTCGACAGCGCCAGCGTCGCCGTGTGAGCGAGGGTGAACAGCGAAACCTGGATCAGCAGCGGCTTCGGCCGCGGGGAGAGCAGGAACAGGCCGAGCACGAACAGCACGTGGTCGAGCCCCGCCGGCAGGATGTGCTCGAAGCCGAGCACCGCGTAGCGCCACGCGGTCGCGGCCCGCGCCTCGAGCGTGCCGGACCCGCGCACCGGAAACGCCGGGCTCTCCTCTGCCGCCGGCAGCAGCAGCCGCTCGGGGGCGGCGCCGGGGCGCTCCAGGGTGAGGCGCACCGCGGGGAACGTGCGCGAGGCCCAGAACGTGACCGCTTGCGCCGGCGCGGGCACCTCGCCCTCCATCCGCGCGACGATGCCGAACACCATCTCCGGGAACTCGGGCGAGGGGCGTTTTCCGGCGCCGGGGAAGCTCAGCGTGAAGCGCGCGGGCTCCCCGTCGAAGCGGACCCGCACGCGGATCTCGAAGAAGCGCCGCAGTCGCGCCTCGGTCGCCTCGCGCTCGGCCGCAGGCAGCGCCCGGATCGCGGCCGCCACCTCGCCGGGGTCGAGCGCGGGGTCGACGCCGAGCGCCAGCGCGTCGAGATCGGCCACCATCTCGACGACGAAGCGGCCGTCGCCGCTCAGCGCGACACGGGTGTCGGTGAACTCGAACACGTGGCCACGGGCGGCCGGCGCGGTGGCGAGCAGGCACAGCGTCAACAAAAGCAGTCGTCGCATCGTCGCGTTCAGCTCCGTGGATGCCGCGCGCCCGGCCGCGCGCGGCCTATCATCATCGCCTCGAAACGGAGGCTGCCGATGCGCCGGGTGATGGTCGGGCTCGTGATGGGAGCGTTGTCGGTGAGCGCCGCGGAGCCGGAAGCGCGCTGGACGGGCTGGCGCGGCAACGACGGCCGCGGCATCGCCGACGGCCTGCACGTGCCCACGCAGTGGAGCCCGGAGAAGCTGCTGTGGAAGACGGAGATCCCCGGCCGCGGCCACTCCTCGCCCGTCGTCTGGGGCGACACGATCTTCCTCACCACCGCGATCGAAGGCGACGTCGTGCCCGGCGCCGCGGCGGTCAAGCACATCGAGGACGGCAAGGAATGGAGGCACCCCGACTCGCTCGGCGCCGAGCGCCGCCACCGTTTCCAGGTGATGGCACTCGACGCGAAGAGCGGGAGGGTGCGCTGGGCGCAGACCGCGTGGGAGGGCACGCCGTACGACGACCGCCACCGCAAGTCGAGCTACGCCGCGCCGACCCCGGTCACGGACGGCGAGCGGGTGTACGCGTTCTTCGGCGCCGAGGGCCTGTACGCCTACGACTTCGCCGGCAAGCTCGCGTGGAAGGCGGACCCCGGCCAGCTCAAGACCTGGGGCATGGGCGCCGGCACCTCGCCGGTGCTCCACGGCGACCTGCTGATCCTGCAGTGCGACGAGGGCAACGGCTCCGACTCGTTCCTCGCCGCGTACGACCGCAGGACCGGCGCGCTGCGCTGGAAGGTCGCGCGCAAGGTGCAGGCGAGCTGGGCGACGCCGGTGATCGCGCGCGGCACGGGCCGCGACGAGCTCGTCACCTCCGGCAACGAGGCGGTGATCGCGTACGACCCGGCGACCGGCAGGGAGCTGTGGACGGCGAAAGGCGTCAACTCCAACGCGATCCCGACGCCGCTCGCGGGCGACGGACTGGTCGTGCTCTCCGCCGGCTACCCGGAGAAGGTGGCGGTCGCGTTCGCCACCGGCGGCAGCGGCGACGTCACCGACAAGGCGCTGTGGAAGTACGCGAAGGGCACCGCCTACGTGCCGTCGCCGATCCTGTACCAGGGCCACGTCTACCTGATGACCGACGCGGGGCTCCTGACCTGCCTCGACGCCAAGACCGGCGAGGTGAAGTACGAAGGCGGACGGCCGACGACGCCGGCCAAGTTCGTCGCCTCCCCGATCGCGTTCGACGGCAAGCTGCTGCTGGTGTCCGAAGAAGGCGACGGCTACCTGATCGCGGCCGGGCCGAAGCACGAGGTGCTGGCGAAGAACCCGCTCGGCGAAGCGGTCTACGCCTCGCCCGCGGCCGCCGCGGGCCGCCTCTACATCCGTGGCGAGCGCCACCTCTTCGCGATCGGCTCCTGACCCGGCACCTTCATCGTCCCCGCAGGCGCTTGAGCGCGAGCGCGGCGGCCGAGCGCACGAAGGTCGCCTCGTCGCGCAGCGCGCGGGTCAGCTCGGGCAGCGCGGGCCGCGCCGCTTCGCCCAGCTCGGCGAGGGCGTTGGCGGCCTCGAAGCGGCGCCGCGGATCCGGATCGGAGAGGGACTTTCGCCAGCGCGCGACGGCCGGCTCCGCGGGCTCGAACTCCTCCTCCCAGTCCGGCGCCCGGGCGCCGTTCGGAACGGGGGCGGGCGCGTGCGGGGAGGGCACCACGCGCGCGCGGGGCGCGGGCGGCGGCGTCTCGACGGGCGCCGGCGTCTCCGCTGGCGGCGGCGCGAAGGTGGCCGCCAGCAGCTCGGGCGGCATCGCGACCGCCGACTGCTGCCAGGCCTGCCACAACTCGCCCCGGAGCTGCTCGACGCCCGGCGTGCGCTGCTCGCGGTCCTTGCGCAGGGCCCGGCGCAGCACCTCGCGCAACGGCGGCGGCAGCGCGGCCCCGGGCCCGGCGTCGAGCGGCGGCTCCTCGCGGAGCTGCTTGAGGACCACGTCGGTCGGGTTGGCGCCCGTGAACGGCAGCACGCCGGTGAACAGCTCGAAGACCAGGATGCCGAGCGAGTAGACGTCGGTGCGGAAGTCGAGGGCGCCGCCGCGCACCTGCTCGGGGCTCATGTACTCGGGCGTGCCGACGACGCGGCCCACGGCGGTCAGGCCCCCCTTGCCCCACTCCTTGGCGATGCCGAAGTCCATCAGCCGCACGACGCCCGCGGCGTCGCGCATCGCGTTCGAGGTCTTGAGGTCGCGGTGCATGATGCCGGCCTCGTGGATCGCCGCCAGGCCGTCGGCGATCTGCAGCGCGGCACTCCACGCCTCCTCCGCCGGCAGCGTGCCCTGGCGGTGGATCAGCGCCCGCAGGTCGACCCCTTCCACCAGCTCCATGGCGATGAAGAGCAGCCCGCCGTCTTCGCCGTAGTCGTGGATGGCGCACACGTTGCGATGGCGCACGCGGCGCGCCAGCTTGACCTCGGAGCGGAAGCGGCCGACGGCCTCCGGCGCGGACGCGGCGTCGCCGCGCAGCACCTTGAGAGCGACGGCCTCGTCGAGCACGCGGTCGTGGGCGCGGTACACGGTGCCCATCCCGCCGTGACCCAGCTCGGCCTCGATCGCGTAGCGGCCCGCGATCACGCTGCCGGCCCGCGTCACCGCGCGGCCCCCGGACGTTCGGCCTCCGCCCGCCGGGCCACCACGAGGAACCCGGCCTGCTGCGCGTCGCGGGCCAGCGCCGCGAGCTGGGCGCCGCCGCTGCGCTCGTCGCCGAAGCGCCGGTCGAGCGCGGCCGTCACCAGCCGCGCCTCGAGCGCGATGCCGCGCAGGCCGCGGCGCTCCGCCTCCAGCCGTGCCCGCTCGGCCTGCTCGAGGCCCGCCGCGATGCGACCGGCGCCGGTCGCCTGCAGCCAGGCATCGACCAGCGCCACCCGCAGGCGCACGCGGGGCTGTTCGGAGCGGGCGGCGCCCGCGGCGGCCCGCGCCCGCACCGGGTCGGCCTCGGCCTCGCGGCCCGCCGCGTGCAGCGCAGCGGCGTGCAGCGCCTCGGCCCACGCCAGGGCGTCGCGTTCGCCCTGCGCCCGCCCGGTGTCCGCGGCCTGGACGGCCATCGCTTCCGCCTCGACGAATCGCCCCTCCACCAGCGCGATCTCGGCGAGCGTCGCGAGCGACTCGGCAACGCCGCCGTGCTCGCCGAGCCGCTCGCGCACGCGGCGCGATTCCTCCGCCTCGCGGCGGGCGGCGCCCAGGTCCCCGGCGGCCAGCGCGACCTGGGCGAGGCCGACGCGGGTGAAGCCGACCGAGCGAAGGGAACGCAGCTCCAGGTTGAGCGCGAGCGCGCGCTCGAAGCCGGCGCGGGCCGCGGCGAGCTCGCCCGCGTCGAAGGCGACCCAGGCCAGCGTGTTGTGGGCGATCGCCTCGGACATCCGGTGGCCGCTCTGCTGCGCGAGCGCCAGCGCCTCGCGCAGCAGCGCCCGCGCCGGCTCGATCTCGGCGAGCTGGCGGCGCACCCAGCCCGCGCTGGAGAGCGCGATCGTCATGCCCTCGGCGTCGCCCATCGCCCGGTACGCCGTGAGCACCTCCTCGTGACGGCGGCTGGCGGCCCGCAGCTCGCCCTGCTGGCGCAGCAGCACCGCGAGCTGGTTGCGGGCGAGCGTCGCCCGCCGCTCGTCGCCGATGTGCTGGGCCAGCGCCAGCGCGGCCTCGTACGTGGCGCGGGCTTCGGCCAGGCGGCCGTGGCGGCGCTCGATGGTGCCGCGCCAGTTGAGGGCCTGGGCGACGCCACCGGGGTCGCCGGCCGCCTCGAACAGGGCCCGCGCGTCCTCCGCGGCCTGCAGCGCGGCCGGGAGCTGGCCGAGGTCGCGCAGCGCCAGCGAGCGCTGGACCAGGGCGCGGGCGACGAGCCCGGGGGCGTCGCGGGACCGGCCGGCGGCCTCGGCGCGCGACGCGGCGGCCTCGGAGCGGGCGTACTCGCCGAGGCCGTGGGCCGCCTCCGCTTCCGCCAGGTCGAGATCCGGGTCGGCGAGGCCGCTGGCGCGCGCGGCCTCGATCGCCCGCAGCGCCGGCCGCCACTGGCCCGCGGCAAGCTGGGCGCGGATCGCCTCCACGGCGTACTCGGGCTGGTCGGGGAACAGCCGCTGCAGTCCCTGGTAGAGCAGCGCCGCCCGCGCGGGGTCACCGCGCCGGCGCCGCCACTGGGCCTCGAGCACCAGCCGGTCCTCGCGCGGCAGGCCGCCGGCCAGGCGGTGCGCGCGCTCCGAGGCCTCGCCTGCGAGGCGGGCGTAGCCGAGGCGCTCCCAGGCCTCGGCCAGCGCCGCGTGCACCAGCGGGTGCCCGGGTGCCAGCGCCGCCGAGCGCTGCAACGCCTCCTGCGCCCGGCGCGGCGCATGGCTGCGGAGGTGCTCGAGACCCGTGGCGTACAGACGCGCGGCCTCGAGCCCCGGCGGCAGCTCGGGATGGGCACCGTCGCGCTGCGGCTGCGGACGACCCAGGGCCGCCAGCAGCGCCTCGCCTGCCGCGGCCGCCGCGTCGAGCAGCGCGTCCTCGCCGCGCTCGCCGCTCCACACCTCGCGCGCGGCCGTGCCGCGGGGCCCGACCAGGCCGACCCGGATCGCGAGCCGCCCGCGGTCGCCGTTCACCGTCGCCCAGGCCACCGCGTCGACCGCGAGCCGGCGCCGGGCGGCTTCGGCCCGCTCCGCGTCGAGCGCACCGCTGCCCGCGGCCTGCGCGGCGCGGGTGGCAGGGACGACGCGAAGGCCGGGGTCGCCTGCGAGGTCGGCGCGCAGGCTCTCGACGAGCAGGGTGCCGAGGCCCGCCGCATCGCCGCTGCCGATCACGCCGATCGACGGCCGCGGCGGGGTCGGCGTCGACGGCGGCGGCGGTTGCGGCTCGCGCGCACACGCGGAGAGCAGCAACACCGCGAGCCAGCCCCCCGCGAGGGGGGTGCGCCGTCGTCGGGAGCCGTCCGCGACCCGGGGAGAGAAGGGCAAGGTCGTCCTCACTGACGGTTTGACGTCGCGCGCCTTGTCGGGTTGCGAGGGATTATGCACCGGCACCGTCGGCCGCGCCGCGGACGTAGGATTCAGCGTGCGCACCTTCGCGCTGTCCGTGCACGCGGCCTGGCGCTGCCGCTCGTCGCTGCGCTGCTGCTCGTCGGGCTGGGCGATCCCGGTCGAGCCGGCCGTGCGGCGGCGGATCGAGACAGCCGCGGCGCGTGGCCGGTTGCCGCTCGAGGAGGCCGCCGCCGGGGCACTCGTGACGACGGAGTGGCTGCCGCGACGCGGTGGGCGACGCTGGCTGGCGACCACGGACGATCGTCGATGCGTGTTCCTCGAGCGGCGCGGCACGTGCGGCCTGCAGCGCGGGCTGGGCGAGATGGCGCAGCCGGTGTCGTGCCGGCAGTTTCCGCGCCTCGCGGTGATCGAGGACCGCGGGGTCCACGTCTCGCTGACCCACTACTGCCCGTCGGCCGCGGCGCTGCTGTTCGACGCAGAGGTGCCGCTCGCGCGGGTCGAGAACGCCTTCGCGCCGGAGCGCGAGTACGAGGGCCTCGACGTGCGCGGCGCCGTCGCCCCGTGGCTGCGGCCCGGCGTGTGGCTCGACCCCGAAGCGCGCGACGCGTTCGAGCAGGCCGCCCTCGCGCGGCTGGAGGACGCGCCCTCGCCGGAGGCGGCGCTCGCCGCGCTGCGCGCGGGCGTCGGGAAGGCGGCCCGCTGGACGCCCGGCGAAAGCTCGATGGCGCCGTGGATCGCCCGCGCGCTGGGCGACGCGGAGGGGCGGCCTGCGGGCGACTTCGATTTCGCGGGCGCGGCGGCGGCGCTGCGTGCGATCGACGGCTGCGCCCCGCCCACGCTGCGGGCCGGGCCCGAGGACGACACCGGGTGGGCCGCGGCGGACGCGGAGTGGGTGGCACCCGCGTGGGGCGGCTTCTCGCGCCCGCTGCGCGCGTGGCTCGCCGCGCGGCTCGTGGCGAGCTGGGTGCTGTGGCAGGGCGACGGGCCGACCGCGGCCGTGCGCGCGCTGGAGTTGGGCCTCTGCGCGCTGCGCGCGCTGTGCGCACGCGAGGCGGCCCGGGAACGGCGCGCGCTGGACCGCGCCATGCTTTGCGCCGCGATCGGCGAAGCGGACCTGCGCCTCGTCCAGCGCGCCGACCCGCGGGCGCTGGCCCGGCTGGCGAGCCGCCCGCGGAGCTAGTTCGCCGCCTTGCGGCAAGCCGCTTCGAAGCGCTGCTTCAGCTCCTCGAAGCCGGGCACGCTCAGGTCGGCGCTGCGGGCGAAGGCCTGGCGCGCCGCGTCGACCTCGTCGTGGGCCGCGCGCCGCTTCTGCTCGGCGGCGCCGCGACCGCCGAGCGCGTTCTGGGCCAGCGCCTCGCGCAGTTTCGCCCCGAGGTCGGCCGGGGCGGTCGGCGCCTCCTCGGCGCTCGCCGCCATCGCCTCGACCTTCGCGATCAGCTTCTCGAGCCGCTGCTTCTTGAGCTCGGGGTCGTGATCGGTGCCGCGGAACGCCTCCGGCGCGCGGGCGATCACAGCGGCGCGGGCCGCGAAGAAGCGGGCCTGCAGCGCCTCGGTCTCGGCGCCGTCCGCGGCCGGCGCCTGACGCCAGGCCGAAAGACGCGCCTCGAGACCGTCGCGGGCGTCGTCGACGGTGGCGGCCGCCGCGAACGCCTCGAGGTCGACCACGAGGGCGGTGCGGGCCTCGAGCGCGGCACTGCGGGCGAGCTCGTCGCGCTTCTTGTAGCGCTCGAAGAACAGGTCGCCGGCGGCCTTGAAGCGGACCCACACCTCGTCGGACTTCTTCTTCGGCACCGGGCCCGCGGTCTTCCACTCGGCCTGCAGCTTCTTGAGCTCGGCCGCCGCCGCGTCCCAGTCGGAGGACCGGGCGAGCTCCTCGGCGCGGGCGCACAGCGCCTCCTTGCGCTCGAGGTTCTTGCTCCACGCCTCCTTCTTCTCGGCGAGGTCGCCCTTGCGCCGCGAGAAGAAGGCGTCGCAGGCGGCGCGGAAGCGCTGCCACAGCGCGTCCGACTCCTTGTGCGGCAGCGGCCCGGCCTGCTTCCACTCGGCCTGCAGCGCCTTCAGCGCCTCGGCCGTCTTCACCCACTCGGTCGAGGCCTGCAGCGCCTCGGCCTGCGCGATCAGCTCCTCGCGCTTCGCGCGGGCCGCGGCGAACTCCTGGGCGCGCTTCGCGAAGTGCTCGTCGAGACGGGCGCGGACCTGGTCGCGGGCCGCCTTGAAGCGCTGCCACAGCGCCTCGCCCTCCTCCTTCGGCACCTGGCGCGCGGCCTTCCAGCGCTCGTCGAGGTCGCGCACGACGCGGGCGACCTTGTCGAGGTCGGTTTCCGCCAGCAGCGCCTCGACCTGCTGCACGAGCTGCTCCTGCACGCCGAGGTTGGAGAAGCGGCTCCACTCGGCGGCCTCGCGCGCCTCCTGGGCGCGCGGGAACAGCGCGGCGCGGGCCGCCTTCAGCCGCTCGAAAACCGCGTCCTTCTCGGCCTTGCCGGGGAACGGCCCGGGGTTGTCGAGCAGCGACTTGACCTCGCGCAGGGCGTGCTCGAGGTCCTTCAGCGGCGCGTCCGCGCGGGCGACCACGGCCTCCACGGCGACGACCCGCGCCTCGACCTTCGCGACGTTCTCGCGCGCGGACTGCTCGCGCTGCTCGCGCTCGGCGGCGGCCTTGCCGAGCAGCGCCTGGCGCACGGCCTGGAAACGCTCGGCGAGGTCCTTGGGCACCGGGCCGCCGCGCTCCCACTCGCGGCGCAGGTCGCCGGCCTGGCGGCGCTCCTCGGGCGTCGGCGCCTCGGCCGCGGCGATCTTCTCGAGCGCCAGGAGCTTCTCCTCGAGCTGCGGGCGGCGGGCTTCGGCCTGCTCGCGCTCGGCGGCGGCGTGGTGGGCGGCGGCGCAGGCGGCGGTGAAGCGCTCCGCGATCGCGTCGGCCTCGGGGCCCTCGAGCGCGGGAAGCGCCTGCCACTCGTGGCGCAGGGCGTCGATCGCGCCGGTGTCGGCCGCGGTCGCCTGCAGGCCCTGCGCGCGGGCCACGAAGGCCTCGCGGGCCGCGAGGGCGTGGGCGCGCTCGCGGGCGGGGTCGGACGCGGCGGGCACGGGCTCCACCGGGGGCGGGGCGACGGCAGCCTCCGGCGCGGGCGCCGGTTCCGGTTCCGGCTCCGGCTCGACGGCGGGGGCCGGCGCCGGCGGCGGGAACAGCGCCTGCAGCCGGGCGCGGGCCTTCTTCTGCGCCGACTTGGCGCGGCCGCGCTCGGCGACGGCGCGCAGCGCGTCTTCGGCCTGGAGCGACTCGGCGGCGGCGGCGGCCACGTCCTTGTGCTCGCACTTGAGCGCGACGTCGAGCCGCAGCGCCGGGTCCTGCACGCGCAACAGCGCGTCCATTCGCGTCCGCGGGTGGGGCGCCGTCTTCGACAGCGTGGCGAGCGCGCGTTCGTCGGCGATGCGGGCAAGCGCGGCGTCGCGCACGGTCTCGTGGCGGGCGTCGCGGCTGATGGCGATCAGCAGTCGCTGCTCGGAGAGGGCGGCGGCCGCCCGCGCGGCGACGGCCTCGTCGGCGCCCTGCAGCGCCATGGCGAGCAGCGCCTCCTGGGCCTCGTTCTTCACCGAGGTCTCGGTGTCCCCGCGCAGCACCTCGAGGGCGAGGTCGAGGTCCGGCATCAGGCGGGCGAGGGCGGCGCGGCGGACGCGGGCGTCGGGATCGGCCTTGACCAGCGAGCGGGCGACGTCGACGTGGTCGGGCGGCAGGTTGCGGACGGCGGTCGCGCGCTGGACGGGGTCTTCCGCCTCCCAGGCGGGGGGCTTGCGGCGGAAGCGGTCGAGGATGGTCGCGAGCGGCATCGTGGTGACTCCTGAAGGCGCGAGGAACGTCCGGCTCTCGACTTTAACCCCGGTCCGGGAAGTACTGGAGCCCGGTGAAGATCGAGGCGAGGAGGGCGGCCAGGCTGGCGGCGAGGGCGAGGCCCGCCGCCGCCGCGTGCCACGGCCGGGACGGCAGCCGCGGGTCGAGCAGGCGGGCGAGCACGTAGCCGCCGACGTAGCCGCCGGCGTGAGCCCAGTTGTCGATGCCGGGGAGGATGAAGCCGATGATCACGCCGACGATCAGCCAGGCGCGGATCGTCTGCTTCAGCATCGAGTTGCCGGTCAGCTCGCCGTAGTGCTGCAAGGCGCCGAAGAAGCCGAACACTGAGGCCGAGGCGCCGACCGTGAAGCCGGCCCCGCCGAGGAACGGGATGTCGGGCAGGAAGCGGGCGGCGAGGGTGCTGGCGAGGAACCCGCTGGCCCCCGCGAGCACCCACACGACGATCGCGCGGCCGGTCCCGAACACGCGCGACATCACCGGCCCCAGGTCCCGCAGCCACAGCATGTTGAAGACGATGTGCACGAGCCCGCCGTGGAGCCAGGAGGCGGACAGCACGGTCCACCAGCGGCCGAAGCGGAAGACCGGGACCTCGCCCGAGGCCCCGAGCACGAACAGCGACTCGAGCGCGGGCCGGAACAGGTCGCCGCCGAAGCGGATGCCGGAGACGTTCATCGCGAGCGAACTCAGGAACAGCGCCGCGCAGGCCCAGGTCACGAGGGTGACGAACACGTGCTCCTGGTCGAACCCGCGCAGCACCCCCGCGTAACCCCACATCCCGGGGTTGCGGCGGCCGCAGTGGAAGCACTCGGGGTCGTTGACGCCCACCAGTTGCCGGCACGAGGGGCACAGCAGGCTGCCCGTCCTCTGTCGCTCGAACATCGCGTTGGTCGCGCTTCCTCCGGGGGCCGCGGCGGCCCGGGTCCCGCCCCCGAACGAGAGGGCGAAGGGTCGATTCTATGCGGTTAGGATTGGCGGCGCCGATGCCGCTCGCCCCCAGGCTCCTGCTCGTGCCCTCGCGTGCGGCTGCCGCCGAGCTGCCGCGCCGGGTCGCGGCCCGCGAGCGCAGGGCGCTGGCGGGACTGTTCCCGCTGACGGTCGGCGACCTGGCGCGGCTGATCGCCGAACCGCTCCTGCTCGGCCGCGGGCTGCGGCCGTGGGACCACGGGCGGCTGGCGCTGATCGCCCGCGAGTGGCTGCACGCGGGCGGCGCCCGGGCCCTGGGCCTCGACCCGGCGCTGCCGCTGCCGCCGGTGGCCACGGCACTCGGGCGCACGCTCCGCGAACTGCGGATGGCCGGCGCCAGCCACCGCGCGCTGGCGGCCCTGCCCGCCGACCCGGGCATCAGCGGCGCCGACGCCGCGCGGCGCCACGCGCTGGCCGAGGCCTACCGCCACGCCCTGGACCGGCTCGAGGGGCGCTTCGCCGACCCCGCCACGGTGCTGCGCACGGCCGCGGACGCTCTGCGCCGCTCCGATCCCGCGGCCACGGGCTGGCTGCGCGACGCCCGCGCCGCCTGGGTCCCGGGGGCCGAGCTCGTCCCGCTCGAGCGGGAACTGCTCGAGGCGCTGGCCCGGCACGGCCCGCTCGAACGCTGGGACGTCGAGCCGCCCGTCTCGCTCCGGGGGCCCGAGTGGCGCGGCGCCACCCGCGGGGCCGCCTCCGCCGACTTCGCCCCGTTCGCCGCGCTCGCTCCGAGCGAGCGCCCGGCCGGGCTCGAGCGCCTGGCGAGCCACCTCTTCGAGCCCGGCGCGGGCGAGCCGGCGCAGGACGGCCTCGCGTTCGTCACCGCCCCGGGCGAAGCGGCCGAAGCGCGGGCGATCGCCCGCCGCCTGCTGGCCGCGGCCGGCGACGGGATCGGCTTCGAAGACATGGCGGTGCTGCTGCCGCGCGCCGAGAGCACGATGCTCTACGCCGAGACGCTGGGCCGCGCCCGCGTCCCGTGCCGGCTGCACCCCTCGCTGCCGCTCGCCACCGGACCCACCGCGCGCGCGCTGCTCCTGCTGCTGCGCTGCCGCGGCCTGGACCGCGCAGCGGTGATGGAGTTCTTCTCCTTCTGCCACGCCGACTGGAGCCGTCACCTGCCGGCCGAGCGCGCCGCGCTGGCCGAGCCCTCGCGCTGGGAGGCGTTGTCGCGCGACGCCCGGATCGTGTCGGGGCTCGACCGCTTCCGCGCCGGGCTGCGCGGCCTGGCCGACGACGCGCGGCGGGCGGGACGCGCGGCGCGAGTCGACGACGCGCTCGACCTGCTGGCGGTGGTGGAGGCGCTCGCCCGCACGCTCGAGGACTTCGAGGCCGAGGCGCCGTGGGCGACCTGGTCGCAGCGGCTGCGGCGCGCGCTCGACGTGTGGGTCGGCGCGGAGCCGGACCGCGAGGCGGTGCTGGACGTGATCGCGGACCTCGCGGGACTGGGCGACGGCGACGCGGGACTCGAGGCGGTCGAGACGGCGCTCGCCGGCCGCTTCGAGTTCGAGCGCATGCCGCTCGTCGCGCCGCGGGAGGGCGCCGTCCACGTCGGCGTCTTCGACGCGCTCGCCGGCGTGCCGTTCCGCGTGGTCTGCATCCCGGGCCTCGTCGAAGGCGGCTTCCCCGCCCCGGTCCGGCCCGACCCGCTCCTGCTCGACGCCGAACGCGAGGCGCTGCGGGTGCCGGCGCCGCCGCCGCTGCCCTCGTCGGTCGCGGCGGCCCGCGGCCAGCTCTCGCTGTTCGAGGCGCCGGCGAAACCCGAGGCGGTGGAACTGCCGACCGTGGCCGAGCGCACCCGCGCCCTGCGCCGCGCGTTCCACGCGGCCGTGGGCCAGGCCGGCGAGCGGCTGGTGCTCTCCTACCCGCGCGCCGATCCGCGCACCGGCAAGGAGCGGCTGCCGTCGCTGTTCTACGTCGCCGCGCTGTCGGCGGCGCTGGGGCGGCCCGCGGGCGGCGCCGACCTCGAGCGCCACGTCGTCGAGGACGATCCCGCTGCGCTGCCGCCCGCGCAGGCGCTCGACGCCGGCGAACGCGACCTGTGGCGGATGCGGCAGGGCGGCGAGAGCGCGGCCGACGCGATCGCCGCCGGCTCGCGCTTCTTCCAGCTCTCGCGGATGTCCTCGGTCGCCCGCTTCTCCGACGCGCTGACGGCGTGGGACGGCCGGCTCGACCCGCTGACCGAAGCCCTGCAGGAGCGGGTCGACCCCGCCACCCGCGTGCTGTCCGCCTCGCGCCTGCACGACTACGCGGGCTGCGGCTTCCAGTACCTGCTGAAGCACGTGCTGAAGCTGGAGCCGGCGCTGCCGCCGGAGGAGCGCACGGCGCTCGACCCGCTCGAGCGCGGCACGCTGTTCCACGCGGTCGCCGAGCGCCTGCTGCGCGAGTGGCGCGACCGCGGCGCGTTCCCGCTCACGGACGACGCGGCGACCCAGGCGCGGGCGGAGGCGATCGCGCGCGAGGAGCTCGACGCCCTGGTCGCCCAGAGCCCGCCGCGGTTCCGCGCGCTGTGGGAGCGCGAGTGCGCGCGCTTCTTCGTCCAGGTGCGGGAGTTCGTGAGCCGCGAGGCGAAGGCCCAGGCGGCGCCGGGCTCGCCGCGGCCGGCGCACTTCGAGCTCGGCTTCGGCCGCGTCCACCAGGCCGCGCCGGGCGAGCCGCACCGCGCTGAGCCACTCGCCATCCCGCTGCCCTCGGGCGCGACGCTGCAGCTCTCGGGCCAGATCGACCGCGTCGACCGCACCGAGGGCGGCACCTACGTCGTGCGCGACTACAAGACGGGCAAGGCGCCGAAAGACGAGAACGCCATCTTCCGCGGCGGCCGCCAGCTCCAGATCCCGCTCTACATCCGCGCGCTGGCCGAGATCCTGCCCGGCGCGGTGGTCGAGAAGGCGTTCCTCGACTACGTCAACGGCGGCCGGCCGGTCGCGATCCGGCCGGAGGTGGCGCACTCCGAGGCGCTGCTCACGCTGCTCGACGAGCTGGTGGGGCTGATGCGGCGCGGCGTGTTTCCGCAGGACAGCCGCGACTGCGGGTGGTGCGACTTCACGGCGGTGTGCGGGCCGCAGCCGCTGATCACCCAGCGGCTGCGGATCAAGGAGCGCGACGCCGACCTGCGCCGCTACGTGCGCCTCAGGGACTTCAAGTGAAACCGGTCGACGAGGACGTCCGCGAGCGGCTGCGCCGCGACCACGCCACGAGCTTCGTGCTGGAGGCGGGTGCGGGCACCGGCAAGACGACGCTGATCGTCGACCGGGTGGTGGCCCTCGTCACCTCCGGCGACGCGCGGCTCGACGAGGTCGCCGCCGTCACCTTCACCGAAAACGCGGCGGCCACCCTGAAGCTGCGGCTGCGCGAGGCGCTCGAGCTGTGCCGCGCCGACCCCGCGCGCGGCGAACCCGAGAGGCAGCGGGCGGCCGCCGCGCTGGAGACGCTGGAGAGCGCTCCGGTCACCACCATCCACGCGCTGTGCGCGGCGCTGCTCGCCGAGCGGCCGCTCGAGTGCGGGGTCGTGCCCGGCTTCCGCGTCGCCGACGACGCCGAGATGGACCGCTTCTTCGCGCAGGCCTGGGACGAGTGGTTGGCCGAGCACCTGGTGGCGGGCGATCCCGCGCTGCTCGAGGCGCTCGACGACGGCATCCCGCTCGCCAACGACTTCATCTACGCCCAGCGCTCGTCGCTGCGCGGCCTGTGCCGCGCGCTGGTCGAGCAGCGCGACCTGCGGCCGCTGGTCGCCGAGGCAGCCCCGGACCCGGCCGCGTGGCACGCCGAGCTGGTCGCCCGGCTGCTGCACGCGCTGCCGCACGCGGGTGCCGCGAAGGCGGCCGACGCGCTGGCCGCCCAACTGCTCGACCTCGCGGAACAGGCCCGCGGCCTCGAGGGGCTCTCCGGGGCGGCGCTGGCGCAGGCGCTGCTCGACCTGCCCGAGCCGAAGGTGCAGGGCGACAAGCGCAACTGGCCCTCGCCCGAGGCGCTGGAGGCGGGTCGCGCCTTCACCCGCTGGTGGCGCGACTCGCGCGCGGCGTGGATCGCCGGCGACGGCGCCGCCCGCCACGGCCGGCTGATCGCGCTGGCCCGCGACGTCGTGCGCCGCTACGAGCAGCGCAAGCAGGCGGCCGGTGCGCTCGACTTCCTCGACCTGCTGGTCCGCGCCCGCGACGCGCTCGTCCGCCACGAGGGGGTCCGCAGCTACTTCCGGGGCCGCTTCCGCTTCGTGATCATCGACGAGTTCCAGGACACCGACCCGCTGCAGGTCGAGATCGCCGAGGCGCTCAGCGGCGGCGAGCCCGGGCGGCTCACGGTCGTCGGCGACCCGAAGCAGTCGATCTACCGCTTCCGCCGTGCCGAGGTGACGCTGTTCGAGCGCCTGCGCGAGCGTGCGGAGGCGGAGCCGGGCCACGCGGTGGCCCGCCTCAGCCAGAACTTCCGCTCGCGGCCGGCGATCGTGCGCTTCGTCAACCGCACGTTCGACAGGCTGCTGCAGCGCTCGGAAGAAGCGGGCCAGCCGGCGTACGCCCCGATCGCTCCGCGCGCGGACCTGTCCGACGGTCCCGCGGTGCTGGCGCTGCGCTTCGAGGCGTTCGCCGAGTCGGGACAGGACCTGCTGGCGGCCGAAGCGCGGGTGGCGGCGACCTTCGCGGCGCACGTCGCGCGCGGCGGCTACCCCGTGCGCGACGGCACGGCGGGCGAGCGCCCGTCGCGGGCCGGCGACCTGCTGGTGCTGGCCCGCCGCTTCACTCAGCTCCGTGCGCTGGAGGAGGCGCTCGAGGCTGCGGGGATCGCCTTCGCGGTCGAAGGCGGCAAGAGCTTCTTCGACCGCGCCGAGGTGCACGAGGCGCGGGCGGTGCTGCAGGCGGTCGACGACCCGTCCGACCGCGTCGCGCTGGTGGCCGCTCTGCGCAGCGCGTTCTTCGGCGTCTCCGACCGCGACCTGGTCGCCTACGCGCTCGCGGCCGGCGACGCCTTCTCGCTGCTCGGCGAGCCGGACCCGGGCCAGGACGGCGGGCCCGCGGTCGCGCCCGCGCTGTCCCTGCTGCGCGAGCTGCACGCGCGGCGGCGGCACGACAGCGTCGCGCAACTGCTGGAGGCGCTCTACGACCGCACCCGGGTCCAGGCCGCGCTCCACGGCACCCGCCGCGGCGGGTCGCGGATCGCCAACCTCGACAAGGTGGTGGCGCTCGCCCGCGACGCGGCGCGCAGCGGGGTGCCGACGCTGCGCGGCTTCCTCGGCCTGCTCGACGAGCGGATCGCCGCGGCGCGCGAGGAGCCCGACCTGCCGGAGACGCGGCCGGGCGACCCCGACACCGCGCGCGTGCTCTCGATCCACCGCGCCAAGGGCCTGGAGGCGCCGATCGTGCTGCTGCACGACGTCGCCGACAGGGGCGGGGTGCGCAACGACACGATCGCGCTGTGGGGGCGCGGCGAAGTGGCGATCGGCTTCCGCGCCGGCTGCCAGCCGCCGGGCTGGGACGCGCTGCGCCGCGACGACGAGCGGCGCGGGCTCGCCGAGAACCGCCGCCTGCTCTACGTCGCCTGCACCCGGGCCCGCGACTTCCTGGCGATCCCCGACCCGCGGGGCGCCGAGGTGGGCGACTTCTGGAAGCCGCTGCTCGACGCGCTGCCGTCGAAGTCGGACGCCGACGTGGAGGTGGTCGACGCCCTCACCCTGCCCGCGCCGGAGACGCGACCGCGGGCCCGCGGCCTGCGCGCGGTGGCGGCGCAGGGCGGTGGCGACGCGTTCGCCGCGCGCTGGGCGCAGGAGCGCGACGCGCTGCTCGAGGCCGGCCGCCACCGCGACTTCACGCCGATCTCGGCCACGGCCCGGGCTGCCCGCGAGGCGCCGCCCGTCGCGGCGGCGGGCGGCGGGCCCGGCGGCCGCGACTTCGGCGGCCTCGTCCACCGCGTGCTGCAGCACCTGCCGTTCGGCGATCCGGCGGCCGCCGAACGCGCCCGCACGCTGGCGGCCGGCCTCGCCCCGTTGTGCGGCCTCGGGCCCGACGCGGCGGAGCGGGCCGCCCGGCTGTGCGCGGCGCTCGTCGCCCACCCGCTCGCGGAGCGCGTGCGGCGCTCGCCGCGGGTGCTGCGCGAGCTGCGGGTGTGGCTGCCGGAGGAGGGCGAGCTGGTCGAGGGAATCGTCGACCTCGCCTTCGAGGAGGACGGCGCGCTGGTCGTGGTCGACTGGAAGACCGACGCGATCGCCGAAGCGCAGGCGATCGACCAGGCCGCGCACCACGCGCCGCAACTGCGCCTCTACGCAAGGGCCCTGACCCAGGCCACCGGCCTCAAGGTCCGCGAGCGCCTCGTCTACTTCACGGCCCTGGCCCGCGCCGTGCCGGTCTGATCGAAAAGGTGCCACGCCTCGGCGCCTGAGCCGCCCCGGCGCCGGCTCCCGGATCGTCACCAGGGTGTCGGAGCGGTCCGGAGCGGGACACCGGGCGTCCGCTGGCGAACGGCGGCGCCGGGCCGCTCCGGGCGGCCTCGGACGCCGAAAGCCGCCCCAGTCGCGGGTTCTCACGGATCCAGGGGGCCCGGCACGGCATTTGGATCCATGCTCCGCGACGCGGGGCAGGGAGGCCGATCGTGGTGTCGTCTCTTGAAGCGAATGGCCGGGGAGCATTCGGCGATCTGCGACTCTCGAGGCTCGACCTCCGGCTCGCCGGTCGCATGCTCGTCAAGCACCCCGCGCTCACCGCGACCGCGACGATCGCCGTGGCGTTCGCGATCGGGGTCGCCACCGTCGGGTTCGAGATCGCGCGACAGGCGCTCTGGCCGACGATTCCGCTTCCCGACGGCAACACGATCGTCGCCGTGCGGAACTGGAACGTCGCCGACAACGCGGCGGTCCCCGCATCGCGCCGCGATTACGAGCTGTGGCGCGACGGTCTCGGCGCGATCACCGATCTCGGCGCGGTCCACGTGGAGGAACGCGGCGTCGCCGTCGGCTCCGGCCCCGGCCAGCCGGAGACCGTCGCCAACGTGACCGCGTCGATCTTCGCGCTGACGCGCGTTCCGGCCCTGATGGGACGCACGCTGCTGGAGGGCGACCACCGGGGCGGCGCAGACCCGGTCGCGGTGATCGGATACGACTTCTGGAAGAACGAGCTGGACGGGGCGCCGGACGTCGTCGGCCGCGTCATTCGCATCAGCGGCACGCCGGTCACGATCGTCGGCGTGATGCCGCGCGGTTACGGGTTTCCACAGCGGAACGACCTCTGGCGACCGTTGCACCTGGAGCGGCTCCCCGAGGCGGCGCCGAACCTGACGTACGTCTTCGGGCGGCTGGCGCCGGGCCGTCCACCCGAGCAGGCGGCCGCCCAGGTGGCGGCGATCGGCGCCCGGGCAGCGACGCTGTTCCCGGAGACGCACGGGCATCTGCGTCCGCAAGTCCTGTCGCTGCCCGACGCGGTCAGTGACCTGCCCGAGACGGCCGCCCTGGTGCTGGCGTCGATCAACGTGTTTCTCGTGCTGTTGGCCGCGCTCCTGTGCGGCAACGTCGCGATGTTGTTGTTCGCCCGCGCCGCCAGTCGAGAGCGGGAGCTCCTGGTGCGCACCGCGCTCGGCGCCGGCCGCGGGCGCCTCGTCGCGCAGCTCCTGGCCGAGGCGCTCGTGCTCTGCGCCGTCGGCGCCGGGGTTGGCCTCCTTGTTGCGCGCGTCCTGCTCGCGCGGACCTGGACGATGATCGAGGAGCAGTCGGGACCGTTGCCCTTCTGGATCGACACGTCGATTTCGCCGACGACGGTTCTTTACGCCGCCGGGCTGACGCTGTTCGCCGCGACGATCGCCGGCGTCGTGCCCGCGCTCAAGATGACGTCGGGCAGTGCTGGCGGCAGGCTCCGAGCCGCGTCGAGTGGCGGCGGCGGGCTGCAGTTCGGCGGCGTGTGGACCGTGGTCATCGTCGCGCAGATTGCGCTCACGACGGTGCTGCCGGTGCCGCTGCTCGGCGTGGGCGGAGACTTCGCGCGCAAGACGCCGGCGGGATTCCCGGCCGAAGCCTTCCTCGCGGCCACGCTCGAGATGGATCGCTTCGACGGCGAGGCGGCGGGCGGCGACACGGTGCCGGCCGTGCGTGCGGCCCGGCTCGAGGAACGCTACCGCGCGCTCGCCGACCGGCTCCGACAGGAGCCGGGCGTGCTGGGTGTCACGTACGCCAACCAGCTGCCGGTGATGCGTCATCGTTGGCGGTGGATCACGATGGACCCGGGGCCCGCCGCCCCGCACAGTGAACGCTGCGTGGGGGGCTACTGCGCCGCGCACGTGGCGGTCGACCCGGGGTTCTTCGGCGTGATCGGGGCGCCGGTCATCCGCGGCCGGGCGTTGACGACGGCCGACGCGGGACACCAGGCGCGGGCCGTGCTCGTGAACGAGTTCTTCGTCGCCCAGGTCATGGGCGGCCGCAACCCCGTCGGCCGCCGGCTTCGCTTCTCGTCGACGGGCGAACCCACCGCCGAGTCGTGGCACGAGATCGTCGGTGTCGTGCCCGATCTCGGCGTCAGCGACAACGGGGGCGATTTCGGCCGAGCCCGCATCTTTCAGGCGTCGCTGCCGCGGGAGACGGGGCCGCTTCGGGTCGCCGTTCACGTTCGCGGCGATCCGCAGGGCTTCGTGGTGCGCCTCCGCGAGCTCGCGCACGCGATCGATCCCGCGCTGCGCGTGATCGATCCGAAACCGCTGCCGCGTCTGGCGGAGTCCGTCAGCGCGTTCTGGATGGCGCTCCTGGTCGGCTTCACGGGCGTGACGCTGATGCTGTCGCTCGCCGGCGTCTACGCGGTGACTGCCTTCACCGTCGCCAGGCGGACGCGGGAGATCGGCGTGCGGGTCGCCCTCGGCGCTCGGCCGCTGCAGGTCCTGGCCGCCGTCTTCAGGCGCCCACTCGTCCAGATCGCGCTGGGCATCGGCGTCGGTGCCGTCCTCGGCCTCGGTCTCGCCAACAACGACCTGTCGGACGTGCGTCTCGACGATTTCGGCAGGGCGGCGGTCTTCGCGCTGTCGACGATCCTGTGCTGCGCATTCGCCTGCATCGTTCCGACGCGACGGGCGCTTCGCGTCCAGCCGACCGAGGCCTTGCGCGAGGAGTCCTGAGGGCGAGGCCTGCCCGGCCCTCGCGGGCAGGTGGGATAGACTGCCTTTCGTGCAACTGTCGCGGGCCGAACTCGCCGAGATGCTGCGCCCCGCGCTGGGCGACCACCTGATGGCGCTCCGTCAGGGACGCCGTGAGAATCGACCTCGCTGACCCCGTCGCCGCCCTGCTCGCGGCGCAGGCGGCGTTCGAGCGGTAGCGCGCATGGAACGCCGCGATTTCTCCTGGTCGGTGTCGCGCCACGACACCTTCGAGTCGTGCCGCCGCAAGTACTACTACTCGTACTACGCGGCGCAGGAGGACGCGGAGATCGCGCGGCTGAAGCGGCTGTCGGCGCTGCCGTTGTGGGCGGGCTCGGTCGTGCACGAGACGATCGAGGCGTTCCTGAAGGAACGCGACGCGATGCCGGCCGAGGCCGAGCAGAAGGCGATCGCCGAGGCCGCGGTCCACGAGCGGATGAAGGCCGACTGGCACGACTCGGAAGCAGGGTCGGAGCGCTTCCGGCTGTTCGAGCACGAGTACGAGCAGGAGGTCTCGGCCGACGACAAGAAGCTGGCGGTCGCCACGGTGCGCCGCTGCCTGCGGGCGTTCTTCCGCTCCGCGGTGCTGGCCGAGGCGTTCGCCGCCGGCCGCGCGAACTGGCTCTCGCTCGAGGACCTGATCGGCTTCGAGCTCGAGGGGGTGCCGGTGTTCCTGCGCATGGACCTCGCGTTCCGCTCGCGCAGCGGGCAGGTGGTGATCGTCGACTGGAAGACCGGGCGCAGCGAAGGCCGCTTCAACGCGGTGCAGCTCGCGGGGTACGCGCTCTACGCGGCGGAACAGGGCTGGGTCGCGCGCGCCGAGGAGATCGAGACCGAGCTCGCCTACCTCGCGGTGCCGCGCCACGTGCGGCGGCGGGTCAGCGCCGACATGCTCGCCGGCGCCCGCTCGTTCGTCGTGAAGAGCGCGGCGCGGATGCGCGCCCTGCTCGCCGACCCCGCGCGCAACGAGGCCCGGATCGACGACTTCGCCCGCATCGACCGCCCCCAGCGCTGCCGCCGCTGCAACTTCCGCCGGCTGTGCTTCCCGCGGGCGGAGGCGCTGGTCACCGCGGAGGCCCGGGCATGACTGGGGAGCTCGCGCTCGACGCGCGCGGCCTGGCCCGCCGCTACGGCGGGCGCTGGGCGCTGGCCGGCGTCAGCTTCACGCTCGGCGCCGGCCAGGCGCTGGCGCTGGTCGGGCGCAACGGCTCGGGCAAGTCGACGCTGCTGCGGCTGCTCTCGGCCGCGCTGCGCGTCCACGCCGGCGAGGCGCAGGTCTGCGGCGCCGACCTGCGCCGCGACGCCGACGCGGTGCGCCGCCGCACGGCACTGCTGAGCCACGCCGCCTACACGTGGGAGGCGCTGTCGGCACGCGAGAACCTGGTGCTCGCCAGCCGGCTGCTGGACCAGGACCGACCGCAGGAACGGGCGCTGCGGCGCCTGGAGGAGGTGGGCCTGGCGGGCCGCGCCGACGATCCCGTCGCCTCGTTCTCGGCGGGCATGCGCAAGCGCCTGGCGCTGGCCCGCACGCTGCTGCAGGAGGCGCCGCTGGTGATGCTCGACGAGCCCTACGGGGCGCTCGACCCACCCGGCTTCCGGCTGATCGACGGCATCGTGCGCGCGCTGCGCGCCGAGGGCCGGTCCGTGGTGATGGCGACCCACCAGGTCGAGCGCGGCGCGACGCTGTGCGACCGCGGCCTGGTGCTGGAGCAGGGCCGCGTGGCCTGGGAAGGCCCGGCGGCGGAGCTGCCGCACAACAGCGGCCTGCTGCGCGGGTCGGAGGAGGGCGCGTGAACGTCTTCCGGGCGGCCCTCTACAAGGAGCTGCTGCTGCAGTGGAGGACCCGGGCCCGGGTCCTCTCGGTCGTCGTGTTCGGCGCCACCGCGCTGCTCCTGATGAGCTTCGCGATCGGCCCCGACGCCGGCGCCCTGCGCCTGCACGCGGGCGGCTTCCTGTGGCTCGCGCTGCTGCTCTCGTCCACCCTGACGCTGGAGGCGAGCCTGGAGGCCGAGACCGAGCAGCAGGCGCTCGAGGGGCTGCTGCTGCTGCCGGTGCCGCCGACGATCCTGTTCTACGCCAAGGCGGTCGCCAACACGCTGCAGCTCGCGCTGCTGGGAGCGGTGCTGGTGCCGGTCGCGATCGTGCTCTACGGCGCCGAGACGGCGCGCCCGCTGGCGCTGTTCGGGCTGCTGGTGCTGGGCGCCGCCGGCCTCGCAGCGCCGGGCACGCTGTACGCGACGATGACCGCCCGCGCCCGCGCCAAGCAGACCCTGCTGCCGCTGCTGCTGTTCCCGCTGGTGGTGCCGGTGCTGATCGCCGCGACCAAGGCCAGCTCGCTGCTGATCCTGGGCGATCCGATGCGCCAGCTCGCGGCGTGGCTGACACTGCTGGGCGGGTTCTGCGGCATATACTGGACTTTGTGCGGCCTGATGTTCGGGCTGATCGTGGAGGATTGATCCTGCCTCGCCTGGCCAGTCCCAACCTCGCCTTCGCGCTGGTGGCGCTCGGCGTCCTGCTGCTCCTGGCCGGGTCGTACTACGGCCTGTTCGTGTCGCCGCAGGAGCGCTACATGGGCGACGTGCAGCGGATCATGTACGTGCACGTGCCCTCGGCCTGGAACGCGATGCTGCTGTTCACGCTGGCGATGGGCTGCGCGCTCGCCTACCTGTGGCGCGGCGGCTGGGGCTGGGACGCCCACCACGAGGCGCTGCTCGAGGGCGCCGCGGTGCTGTCGTTCCTGCTCTGCGTGCAGGGCTCGATCTGGGCCAAGCCGACCTGGGGCGTGTGGTGGGACTGGGACCCGCGGCTGACCACGACGGCGGTGATGCTGCTGGCGCTGCTCGGCATCCTCGCCCTGCGCAGCGCCGTGGACGACCCGGAGAAGCGGGCGACGTGGTCGGCGGTCGCGACCATCATCGCCTTCGTGGACGTGCCGATCGTCTACTTCTCGGTGCGCTGGTGGAACTCGCTGCACCAGATGCAGAGTTCGCCGGAGACCGTGTCGGCGCCGTTCATCGTGCCGCTGCGCCTCAACGCCTTCGGCGTGCTGGCGCTGATGGGCGGCCTGGCCCTGCTGCGGGCCCGGGTCGCGGCGCGGCGCACGGCGAAAGAACTGGGACCCGCGCTGCCGCCGATGCCGGCGGGCGCGGCGTTGGAGGCGTGATGGCGCCCGCGCTGCTGCTGCAGGTGCCGCCTCCGGGGATCGTCGAGGGGGGCTGGGAATACGTGGTCGCCGCGTACGCCATCAGCGCGGCGGGTTTCCTGATCTATGCCGCGTCCGTGTTCGCGCGGCATCGACGCTCCGAGGAAGAAGAGAAGTGACCGATACCCTGCGCCTGCCCACCCCCGCACCCCGCCGCAACAACGCCCGCCGCTGGCTGGCGGTGCTGGCCGTCGTCGTCGCCGCCGCCGGCTTCGGGCTGCTGACCGCCGGCGGCATCGGCGAGAACCTCGTCTACTACTGGGGCCCCTCCGACGTGAAGAAGGCGGGCGACCAGGCGATCGGCGCCACCATCCGCCTCGGCGGCCAGGTGGCGAAGGGCTCGATCCGCCAGAGCGGCGGCGAGGGCTCGCTGCTGGAGTTCTCCGTGACCGACGGCAAGGCCGTGGTGCCGGTGCGCTCGACCGGCGTGCCGCCGCAGATGTTCCGCGAGGACATCGGCGTCGTGGTCGAAGGCACGATGACGAAGGAGGGCGTGTTCGAGTGCCGGCGGCTGATGGTCTCGCACGGCAACGAATACCGCGCCCCGGTCGACGCCGAGGCGCCGGACATGGAGAAGCTGATCAAGTCGACCGAAGGCCTGCAACAGGCCGGCGACTGATCGCCGCCCCAACCAGGCATCCATGACGCCCGCCATCGGACGTGCCCTGATCCTTCTCTCCGTCGCCGCCGCGATCGCCGGCACCTTCACCGCGTTCGCGGCCGGCAAGCTCGGCAGCCGCCCGGCGACGCTCCTCGCGCGACGACTCGCCTACGTGTTCGCCTTCGCGATGGTCGCCGCCAACGCCCTGATGGTCTGGGGCCTGGTCTACGGCGACTTCTCGATCAGCTACGTCGCCCAGGTGGGCGCCCGCGACCTGCCGCTGTGGGTCAAGGTGTCGAGCCTGTGGTCCTCGCTCGAGGGCTCGATCCTGTTCTGGGGCCTGGTGATCGGCGTCTACATCGGCTGGGCCGCGTGGGCGCTGGCGGATCGCCACCCCGAGCACGAGCCGTGGGCGCTCGCCGTGTGGCTCGCCTGCGGGGCGTTCTTCGCGTTCCTGATCGCGGGGCCCGCCCAGCCGTTCCACACGGTGTCGCCGGTGCCGCCCGACGGCCCCGGTCCCAACCCGCTGCTGCAGAACCACATCCTGATGGTGGCCCACCCGCCGTTCCTGTACCTCGGCTACGTCGGGATGACGATCCCGTTCGGCCTCGCCTGCGCCGCGCTGTTCGCGGGCCGCCTCGGCCACGAGTTCCTCGCGCCGCTGCGCACCTGGCTGCTGGTGCCGTGGACGTTCCTGACGGTCGCGATCGTGCTGGGCGGCTGGTGGGCGTACGAGGTGCTCGGCTGGGGCGGCTACTGGTCGTGGGACCCGGTCGAGAACGCCTCATTCCTGCCGTGGCTCACCGCGACCGCCGCGCTGCACTCGGCGATCGTGCTGGAGCGGCGCTCCGTGCTGAAGGCGTGGACGGTGGTGCTGGTGCTGGCCAGCTTCCTGCTCACCATCCTCGGCACCTTCATGACCCGCTCCGGGGTGTTCAACTCCGTCCACTCCTTCACCCAGAGCGACATCGGCCCCACGATCCTCACCTTCTTCGCGGCCGGGCTGCTGTTCTCGGTGGCGCTGCTGGCGCTGCGGGTCGACTCGCTGCGCGCGGAGGGCCGCTTCGAGGCGGCGCCGTCGCGCGAGGCGTTCTTCCTGGGCAACAACCTGCTGCTGGTGCTGTTCACCTTCACCGTGCTGGTCGGCACCGTGTTCCCGCTGATCGTCGAGGCCGCGCGCGGCGTGCAGATGAGCGTCGGCCGCCCCTACTTCGACCGCATGTCGGTGCCGATCGGCGTCGCGCTGCTGTTCCTGATGGGGGTCGGCCCCGCGCTGCCGTGGGGCGCCGCCAGCGCCGCCCAGGTGCGTCGCGCCCTGCTGCCGCCGCTGTCGGGCGGCGTGGTCTTCGCGCTGGTGGGGGCGCTCGCCGGCGTGCGCAACGGCTGGACGCTGGTGACGCTGTTCGCGGGCGGCTACGCGGCGCAGGTGACGCTCGCCGAGATGCTGCGCCCGGTGCTGCAGCGGCGCGCGCGCGGCGAATCGCTCGGCGCCGCGCTGCGCGGCGGCTGGTTCGGCGCCGGCGCCCGCCGCTTCGGCGCCTACGTCGCCCACGCCGGCACGGTGCTGATCTTCGTCGCGATCGCGGTCAGCTCGACGATGGGCCGCCAGACCGAGGTCACCCTGCGCACCGGCGACATGATCGAGGTCGGCCGCTACGGCCTGCGGCTGCTGGCTGTCGACCAGGTGCGCGAGCCGCACCGCGACGCGACGGTCGCCCGCATCGAGGTGCTGCAGGGCGGCCGCGTCGTCGGCCAGCTCGAGCCGCGGATGAACTTCTATCCGACCCAGCGCGAGCCGATCGGCACCCCGGCCGTGCGCAGCGGGGCGCTCGAGGACCTCTACCTGTCGGTGATGAACGTCGACCCCGCCGGCGGGTCGGTCGGGCTGCTGGCGATGGTCAACCCGATGGTGGTCTGGATCTGGGTGGCCACGGGGGTGATGGGGCTGGGCGCGCTGCTGTCGCTCTGGGGCTCGCGGCGGCGGACGGCGGTCGCGCCTTCGGAGGGCGCATGAACCGCAAGGTGCTGCTGGGCGGCCTGCTGCTGGTGCTGCCGGTGATCGGGCTGCTGGTGATGAGCCTGGGCCGCAACCCGGGCAAGGTCGCCTCGCCGCTGGTCGATCGCGAGGCGCCGCAGTTCTCGCTCGGGCCGGTGGGCGGCGGGGCTCCCGTGTCGCTCGCCAGCCTGCGCGGCCAGCCGGTCGTGATCAACTTCTGGGCGACCTGGTGCACGCCGTGCATCGCGGAGCACGGCGTGCTGCACGCCGCGGCGCGCGCGCTGCAGGGCCGCGTCCACTTCTTCGGCGTGATGTACGAGGACGAGGAGCCGAAGATCCAGGAGTTCCTGCGCCAGAAGGGCAGCAGCTATCCGACGCTGGTCGACCCCGGCGGCCGCACCGCGATCGCATACGGGGTCTACGGGGTCCCCGAGACGTTCTTCGTGGACGCGAACGGCGTGGTGCGCGCCAAGTTCGAAGGCGCGCTGACGCCCGAGATGCTGGAGACCCTGCTGGCGAAGGCAGGGGCGCCTGTCCGATGAGACGGCTGGCGACCGCGCTCGCGCTGCTGGCGCTGGCCGGACTGGCCGTGGCCCAGGCGCCCCCGGATGCCGAGGGCGTCGCCGGGCCGGACCCGGTCTCGATCGTCGGCCCGCCGCGCGGCCCGGAGCTGTCGGGCGAAGCACTGGAGAAGCGCACCACGGAGGTGGCGGCGAAGCTGCGCTGCCCGACCTGCCAGGGCCTCTCGGTGCAGGATTCGCCCACCGGCAACGCTCGCAACATGCGCAGCCAGGTGGGCGAGATGCTCGCCCGCGGTTTCGACGAGGAGCAGGTGCTGCGCTACTTCGAGACGTCGTACGGCGAGTTCGTGCGCCTCGAGCCGCCGATGCGCGGCATCAACTGGCTGGTCTGGCTGGCGCCGCTCGGCGGCCTCGCCGCCGGCGGCCTGATCGTCGCGATGGCCTGGCGCCGGCTGGCGGCGCGGCGCGCGGAGGGAGGCGACGAGACGCCCGTGGCGGCGGTCGATCGTGACCGGCTGCCCGAGGACCCGGCGCTGGCGGCCGCCGTGCTCCGCGTGCGCGAACAGGTCTGGGGCTGGCCCGGAGGTCGCTCGCCGGAGTGGCGCGCGCGTCAGGACCGGAGCGAAGCGTGAACGGGCACCCCACCGAGTGGCTGCCCGGCCTGGTCGCGCTGGCGGCGGGCCTGCTGATCGGCTTCTTCCTGCTGCGGCGCAGCCTCCGTCAAGGCACGGCGGCGGCAACGCCTCCCGCCGTGGCGCCGGCGCCGCGCCGCGAGGCGGAAGCCCGCTACGCCGCGCTGTGCGCGCAGTTGCGCGACCTGGAGGACAACGCGAGCCAGCTCGAGCCGGAGCCGCTGGCGCGCGAGCGGTACCGGCTGGAGTGTGCCGCAGCGGCGGCGCTGCTCGAGATCGAGGCCACCCCGGCGGCCGAGCGCGAGACGGCCGCAACGGCCGGGGAAGCGCTCGCCACGCCCGCCGTGGCGCCCGCGCCCACCAACCCGGCGCTGCGCGGGTTCCTGTGGGGGGCAGGCGGCGTCGCCGCGCTGGCCCTGCTCGGCCTGTTCGTCTCGCGCGAGGCGACGGTGCGCCGCGAGGGCGGCTCGATCACCGGAAACATCCCCGGCGAGGAGCGCCTGGCGTTGCCCGACGAGATCGCCCGGCTGCAGGCCCGCGTCGGGGCCCGGCCCGACGACCTCGAGGCGCGGCTGGAACTGGCCTTCGCCCACCTCCAGCGGCGCGAGCTGATGGCGGTCTTCGAGCACACCCAGTACGTGCTCGAGCGGCGGCCGCGCGACGTGCGGGCCCTGTCCTACCAGGCGCTGGTGCGGCTCGCGATGAACCAGGCCGCGGAGGCCGAGGCGATGCTGCAGACGGCGCTCGAGGAGGATCCGGACTCGCTCGACGCGCGGCTGCACCTGGGCCTCGTCCACATGCAGCAGGGGCGCATCGCCGAGGCCGAGTCGACGGTGCGGGAGGCGATCCGCCGCCATCCCGACCAGCGCGAGTCGCTCGAGGCCCTGCTCGCGGAGATGAAGGAGCGCGCCGCCCAGGCGCCGGCGCCGGCGCCCGCGGGTGGCGAAGGCGGTGATCCGCACGCGGGCGTCGCGCCGCCTCCGCCGGTGGCCGCCACCCCGGCGACCGTGCCCGCGGACGGCGTCGCGGTCACGGTCCGGCTCGCGCCGGGCATCGATCCCCGCGGCGTGCTGTTCGTGATGATCCGCGAGGCGGGCCAGACCTCGGGAGCGCCGATCGCCGCCCGGCGGGTGAGCGGGCCGTTCCCGGCCACCATCGTGATCACCGCGGCCGACTCGATGATGGGCCAGCCGCTGCCGGAGTCGCTGTCGCTCGAGGCACGCCTCGACCGCGACGGCGACGTCACCACCCGTGGGAGCGACGACCCCGTCGCGCGCCGCGACGGCATCGCCCGCGGCAGCCGCGACACCCTGCTGGAGTTGAAGAAACCGTGAGCATCGAGAATCGCCCGCCCAGTCGCGAATCCCTCGCCGGCCTTGCCGCGCTCGGCTTCCTGTCCGCCCTGTGGTCGGTCGTGTTGTGGGCGGAGCTATGGATCGCCCGCCTGACGGGAACGGCCACCTGCGCGTTCGGGGACACCAGTTGCGGGGCGCTCTGGGACTCCCGTTTCGCGCGGGTGATCCACGACGTCTCCGGCGTGCCGGTCGCCGGCTGGGGCCTGGCCTGGGGTCTCGTCGCGGCGGCGCTGCCGCTGTTGCGGCTCGCCCGCGGCGACGAGCACCGGTGGAACCCGGAGCTGCGCACCGCGATGCGACTGGTGGCGGCGGCCGGCGCGGCGTCGGTTGCGGTGCTGGCGCTCGTGAGCGCCGCGCTGGGGACGCTCTGCACGGGCTGCGCGGTGGTCTACGTGCTGGTCGGCGGCTACGCGGGGATCGCGCTCGGCGGCTGGCCCGCAGCGGGCTGGACCGCGCTGCCGCGCGGCGCGGCCTGGGCTGCCGGGTCGGCCGCGATCGCGCTGGTGGCCCTGATCCCGATGGGACGCGCGACCCCCGACACGCTGGCGGCAGCCGGCCAGGCGCAGATCGGCACCGCCGCCAGGGGCGGTGGCGACGACCTTTCGCGGATGCTGCCCGTGCTGAACCCGCAGCAGGCGCAACTGGTCGCGGACTCGCTGGGCCTGCTGCGGCGGTCGCCCGTGCGGCCGGTGCCCGCGCCGCGGGCGCTGGTGGGTGCGGCCGACGCTCCCGTGAAGATCGTGACCTGGAGCGACGTGCGGTGCCCGCACTGCGCGGACCTGCACCAGACGCTGCGGTTGCTGCTCGACACGTATCCCGGCAGGCTGTCGGTGGACAGCCGCTTCTTCCCGCTCGACGGCGCGTGCAACGCCGCGGTGGGCCGCAGCGGCGACCCGGCACGTTGCCTGGCGGCGCAGGCCGCGGTTTGCGCCGAGGGGCGGACGGACGTGAAGGCCTTCACCGGCGAGCTGTTCGCGCGGGGCGAGACGCTCGACGAAGCCGGCGTGCGGGACCTGGTCGCGTCGACGCTGGGGCCGGAAGGGACGGCCTGCCTCGTCGCGCCGGCGACGCTCGAGCGGGTGCGCGCGGACGCCGCGGCGGCGCTGCCGTTCGAGCTCGACGGCACCCCGCTCGTGGTCCTGAACGGCCGCGTCGGGACCAGCTTCCCGCCGTTCCTCGAGGCGATGGTGCTCGCGGGCGGCAACCCGGAACACCCCGCGTTCGCCGCACTGCCGCCGGCGAACCCCGACGCCCACATGCATTGATCGGGTCCCGGCGGGAGCTGCCCCGGACGACGAAGCTCTGCCGCGCTCCCGGTCGGGTTCCGGCGGCGGCATGACGTCGCCGCTGCCTGCGGTCTAGGCGGGGAAGAAGAGGCGGGACTCGAGGCCGCCGGTCGGCAGCGGGGCGAAGCGCACGAAGCCGCCCAACTCGCGCACCAGGCGGCAGGCGTCGCCGTAGGCCCCTGGCGCGGTGCCGGCCACGATCTGCTGCTGCTCGTCGGCAGGGACCACCGGACCGTGCGCCGCGGCGAACATCAGGAACTCGCGGCGGACCTCGGAGCCGTCGCGGCCGCGCAGCAACACCGGCTTGCGCTCGGCGCGCGCCACGAACGTCGTGCCGGCAGAGCGGTCGCCGGCGGCCTGCAGCAGCAGGCCGATCGCTCGCGCAGCGTTCTGCGCCGGACAGCGCGGCAGGCCGAGGCCCGGGGCGACGCGGTTGTCGACCAGCACGCCCTTCGACTGCAACGCGGCCTGCACGCCCGCGATGCCGTCGCGCACGATGGCCTCGAAGCCTGCTGGTGCCGCGGGCGGTGGCGGGGCCGCCGGCCGGGGCGCCCCTGCCCCGGCCCGCGACTGGGTGCCGATCCCGGAGCGGGTGATGGCCGAGGTCTGCTCCGGCGAGGCGCCGCCGAGCTGCGCGATCAGCCCGCGCAGGCGGCTGGCTTCCTGGTGGATGGCCATGGTCGCGGCCTGGCGCTTGTCCCGGGCGTCCTCGCGGTAGACCTGTAGCAGCTCGGCATGCGAGAGGATCGTGCCGAGCCCCTGGTTCATGTCGCGGACCAGGTTGGAGAGCGCCTCGGCGAGGTCGACGTTCGACTTGATGGCCCGCTGCAGCAGCTCTTCGGAGACGAGGCCCGTCTCCGGCGAGGCCTGCAGCGTCGAGACCTGGGCCGTCGACGCCTGCTGGACGAGCGTGATCTTGGGCGGCGTCGAGACCTGGGCAGCGGCCTCGGGCGGCGAGGCGCCGCCGGGCACCGCCACGCTGCTGCCGGCGGGCGGGATCCCCGCGGCGACGGCGCCGCGCGCGAGCACCGCGAACGCCTCCTCGACGAGCTGCGGCACGCTCGCGGGATCGAGGCCCTTCTCCTTGAGGTTGTACTTGACCGCGATCGCCCCGAGCATCTCCTTCACGACGGCGGTGAAGGTCTCCATCACGCCCTGGCCGGTGGCGGCGACGGCGGGCAGCGCGACCCGGCCCCAGGGGTTGAGTGCCTTGCTCATCTCCGCTTCCGTCTGGAGGTCGGGCAGGTCGCGCTTGTTGTACTGGAGGACGAGCGGCACCTTCTCGGGAACCAGGCGGTTCGCGAGCAGGTTGACCTTCATGTTCTCGAAGGCGGTCTGGTTGTCCTTCGCCATCGACTTGCGCGAGTCGGCGACGAAGACCACGGCGTCGGCGCCGGCGAGCACCACGCGGCGGGTCGCGTTGTACTGGACCTGGCCGGGGACCGTGTAGAGCTGGACCTTGAAGTCGTAGCCGGAGACCTGGCCCAGGCTGAAGGGCAGCAGGTCGAAGAAGAGCGTGCGGTCCTGGCCGGTGTTGAGCGAGATCAGGCTGTTGGCCGCCGCCGGGTCGGTCAGGCGGTGGATCTGCTCCAGGTTGGTGGTCTTGCCGGACTGGGCCGGCCCGTAGTAGACCACCTTGGCCTTGATGGTCCGTTCGCTGAAATTGAACTGGACCATGGCGTTCTAGAGAGAGAAGAGGCTCCTGTTCAAGGGCGACAGTGGCGCACTATAGCACGCCCGCGGGCGGCGCCGCGGGCGGACTCGGGGCCGGGTTTGACGGCCTCGGCCGCGCGGGGTAGGATCCGGGGTTCTGGGCGTCAGGGCCCCGAAACGGAGGACGTGAAAGTCATGGCTCAACAGTGCGAAATCTGCGGGAAGGGGCCGCAGTTCGGCAACCGGGTCAGCCACGCCCACAACGTCACGCACCGCAAGTTCAACCCGAACCTGCAGGAGGTGCGGGCGGTGGTGAACGGCGTGCAGAAGCGTGTGCGGCTGTGCACCCGGTGCCTGCGCTCCGGCAAGGTCGCCAAGCCGGTGCCCCGGTCGCGGGCCCAGGCCAGCGCCTGAGAACCCCCGCGCCCGCCCCCGGGCGCGAAGTCGTCGTCGGGTGAGGGCCGCCACGCGCAGCGCGAGGCGGCCCTCGGTCTTTCCGGGGGCGCTCAGAAGGCCGCGATCAGGTCGATCTCGACCCGGACGTTGCGCGGCAGGCCGGCGGCCTGGATCGTGGTGCGGGCCGGCGGCTCGTTCTTGAAGTAGCGCGCGTAGACCTCGTTCATGCGCGGGAAGTCCTTCATGTCGGCCAGGTAGACCGTCGTCTTCACCACGTTCTCGGGCGTGACCCGGGCTTCCTTAAGCACCGCGAGCAGGTTGAGGATCGCGCGCTCGGTCTGGGCCTCGATGTCGCCCGCGACCACCTCCCCGGTCTCGGGGTCGATCGGCGTCTGGCCGGAGAGGAACAGGAAGCCGCCGGCCGCGACCGCCTGCGAGTAGGGGCCGATCGGCTTCGGGGCCTGGCTGGAGTTGTAGATCTTCTTCGGCACGGGTTCCTTTCTCGTTCCTGGGGCGAGGATATCAGCGCTTCTAGCGCGTGACGCTGTGGCGCTCGACGTCGAGCACGCCCCCGACGCCACGGATCGACTTCACCACCTTCTCCAGGTGCTTCAGGTCGGCCACCCGTACCGTCAGCTCGATCGCGGCCGTGCGGTCGTCGAAGGTGCGGGCCTCCGCGTTGCGGATGTCGGTGCCGAGCCCGGCCAGCACCGAGGTGATCGCCGCCAGCAGCCCCGGCCGGTCCTCGACGCCGACCGCGATCCGCACCTCGTACGCGCCTTCGCCCTGGCGGTCCCACTCGACGGCGATGCGTCGGCCGGGGTCGTAGGCCAGACCCGTCACGTTGGGGCAGCTCTGGGCGTGGACCGCCACGCCCTTGCCGCGGGTGATGTAGCCGACGATCGGTTCGCCCATGATCGGGTTGCAGCAGCGGGCGCGGTAGACGAGCAGGTCGTCGGTGCCGCGGACCTTGATCCGCTCGTCGCCGACCCGCAGCAGGCGCTTGACCGCGTCGGCCAGCGGCCGCGACTTCTCGGGCGGCGGCGCCTCCTGGAGCTTCTCGGCGGGCACCAGCTTGGCCAGCAGGGCGCGCAGCTCGAGCTTGCCGTAGCCGGCGGCGCTGATCAGGTCGTCGGCTCGGGTTCCGACGCCGAGGTCGGCCGCGAGCTGGTCGAGGCGGCCCGGCGTCGCCTGCAGCTTCTTGAGCGAGAGGTCGTAGCGCTTGAGCTCGCGGTCGAGGTGCTTGCGGCCGATGTCGAGCGCGCGCTGGCGCTCGTGCACGTTCAGCCAGTGGCGGATCTTCGCGCGGGCGCGGCTGGTGACGGCGAGCGTGAGCCAGTCGCGGCTCGGGTGGTGGCCGGGCGAGGTCAGGATCTCGACGATGTCGCCGTTGCGCAGCCGCGTGCGCAGGGGGACGATCTTGCCGTTGACGCGGGCGCCGACGCACTGGTGGCCGACCTCCGTGTGGATCACGTAGGCGAAGTCGACCGGCGTCGCGCCGCGCGGCAGCGTCTTCACCTCGCCGCGCGGCGTGAAGCAGTAGACCTCCTCGGGGTAGAGGTCCAGCTTGAGCGACGTCAGGAACTCGTGCGGGTCCTGGACCTCCTGCTGCCACTCGAGGAGCTGGCGCAGCCAGGCGAAGGCCTGGTCGTCGTGCTCGACTCCGCTCTTGCCCTCCTTGTACTTCCAGTGCGCCGCGATGCCCTGCTCGGCCACCCGGTGCATGTCGTGGGTGCGGATCTGGACCTCGAAGGGGTGGCCCTCGTCGCCGACCAGCGAGGTGTGGACCGAGCGGTAGCCGTTGGGCCGCGGCACCGCGATGAAGTCCTTGATCCGCCCCGGCACCGGCCGCCACGCGTTGTGGAGCACGCCGAGCACCGCGTAGCAGTCGGGCACCGAGTCGACCAGGATGCGCAGCGCGACGAAGTCGTAGACCTGGTCGAGGTCGATGCGCTGGCGGCGCAGCTTCTGCTGGATCGAGAACAGGCGCTTGATGCGGCCCTCGACCTCGGCCGCGATGCCGGCCGCCTTGAGCTTCTCCTCGACGGCCGCGCGGATGCGGGCGATGAACGCGGTGGCCCGCTGGCGGCGCTCGGCGACGCGCGCCGAGAGGTCGCGCCAGGCCTCCGGCTCGAGGTGCTGGAACGAGAGCTCCTCGAGCTCGTTCTTGAGCCGGCTCATGCCCAGCCGGCCGGCGATCGGGGCGTAGATGTCGAGCGTCTCGCGCGCGATCTTCTGGCGACGCTCCTCGGCCAGGAAGTGCAGCGTGCGCATGTTGTGGAGGCGGTCGGCGAGCTTGACGAGGATGACGCGGATGTCGTCGACCATCGCCAGCAGCATCTTGCGGTAGGTCTCCGCCTGGCGCTGCTCGGAGGTGCCGAACGGGATCTTGCTGATCTTGGTGACGCCCTCCACGATGTGGAGCACGTCGGGGCCGAAGTAGTCCTTCAGTCGCTCGGGGGTGGTGAGAGTGTCCTCGAGGACGTCGTGGAGCAGGCCGACGGCCACGCAGGTCGGGTCCATCTGCATCTCGGCCAGGATGCCGGCGACCTCGAGCGGGTGGACGAGGTACGGCTCGCCCGAGGCCCGGGTCTGGCCCTTGTGCTCGACGGCGGAAAAGATGTAGGCCTTGCGGAGCAGCTCGAGGTCGGCGGTCGGGTGGTGCCGCCGCACGGTCTCGTGGATGTCCTCGAAGCGGATCATGGCCGGACTTCCAGTCTACGACGAGCGCGGCACAGTGCGCCGACGAGCGAACGGCCAGGCCCCGCTGCGGGGACCTGGCCGTCTTCACGTCGTGACGCCGCCCGGGGGCGGGTTAGGACTCGGCGGGCGTGGCGGCAGCAGCGGCCGCCTCGGCCGCTTCCTGCTGCTGCTTCTTCAGGTCCAGCGCGCGCTTCTGCAGGAGCTGGGCTTCCTCGATCAGCCGCTGGCGCTCACGCGGGTTGGTCGTGGTCAGGGCCTTCACGCGGTAGAGCAGGCCCTTGTAGACCAGCGCGTCCACGTAGTCGGGCTTCAGCGACAGCGCCTTGTCGACGGCCGCCAGGCCCTGGTCGGCGTAGTTGTCCTTCTGCGCGTCGGACAGCATCGGGTCGCGGAACGCCTTGTCCCAGAAGAACGTGGCGACCTTGTAGTAGCCCGACGGGTCGTCCGGGGCCAGCGAGGCGCAGCGGTTCAGCTCCGCGATCGCGTCGTCGAACTTGGAGCGGCCCTCCCACAGCGGCTTGTTGTAGAACGCCGCCAGCGCACCACAGGCCTTGACGTCCTGCGGGTTGCTCTCGGCCGCGGTCTTGTAGGTCTGCTCGGCCTCGGGGATCTTCTCGAACTTCTCGTAGAGGTTCGCCATCGCGAACAGGTTCTTCGGGTCGGTCGGCGCCTCGGCCAGGAGCTGCTCGGCGTACCCGCGAGCGACCTCGAAGTCCTTGTGCGGGTCGTCCGAGTAGATCGCCGTCAGCGCACCGAGGGTGTTGCGGCGCAACATCCGCTCCTTCTCGAGCTGGGGCGCCTGGAGCAGGTCGAGGGCCTTCTTGTAGTGCTCGATGGCCTTGGCCAGGTGGGCGGCGTTGTCGTCGGTGTCCTTGCCGGGGCGGAACAGGGCCTGGTGCGAGCTGGCCAGGTAGAAGTGCCCCTCGGGCAGGCCGGGCTCGAGCTTGACGACCTTCTCGTACTCCTCGACCGCCAGCTTGAAGTTCTCTTCCTTGTAGAACTTGTTGCCGTCCTTGAAGGCCATCTTGGCCTGCAGGGGGCCGCAGCCGGCGATGGTGAAGGCGAGTCCGCAGACCAGCAGCGCCTGGGTGAATGACCTCATGTGGGACGACTCCCGGATCGAATGAGGAAAAACGTCAACGAGATTCTAGGGGCGAAGTTCGGGTCCGTCGGCTTACTGGGCGCTGGCCGGCGCCGGGGCTTCACCCTCGGACGCGGCGACCTGGCTCTCCGAGATGATGCCGATGCGCTCCACGCCGGCGCCGCGGGCGATGTCCATCGCCTCGACGACCTTCATGTAGAGCACCTTGCCCGAGGCCTTGACGAACATCGTCTTGTCGGAGCGGGTCTGGAAGATGTCCTTCAGCCGCTCGTCGAGCTCGTCGAGCGAGCCGACCGGGCTCTTGTTGACCGTGATCGCGCCGGAGTCCTCGATCGCCAGCACGACGGTGCGCGACGTGTCCTGGCGCTGCTCCTGGGGCCGGTTGTCGGCCTGGGGCAGGGCGATGTCGAGGCCGCGCTGCGCGGTCGGCGTGACCACCATGAAGATGATCAGCAGCACGAGCAGCACGTCGATCAGCGGCGTGATGTTGATGTCGGCCATCGAGCCCGAAGAAGAGGGCTTGGTGGCCTCGTGGGAGTGGACGATCCAGCGCCGCTTCTTGGGCGCCTCGCCGGGCTTCTGGGGGGCCTTGCCGCTCATCGTCCTAGCCCTCCACCGACCGCTCGGCGATCAGCGCCACTTCTTCGACGCCCGCCTCCCGGCACAGGTCCATCACCTTCATCACCTCGGAGTACTCGAGGTTCTCGTCGGCCTTGAGGTAGACGACCTTCTCGGTCAGGTCCTCGAGCAGCTCCTTGAGCTTGGGCGTCAGCTCCGCCTGGCTCTCCAGCCGCACGTTCTTGAGGAACACTTCCTTCTTGAGGGTCAGGCCGACCGTGATGTTGTCCTTCTCGTCCTTCTTTTCCTTGGTGTTCCCGGCCTTCGGGAGCGTGACGTCCACGCCCTTCGAGATCATGGGCGTGATCACCATGAAGATGATCAGCAGCACGATCATGATGTCGGCCATGGGCGTGACGTTGATGTCGGCCATCGCGCCGCCCTTGTTCTCGCCGACGTTCATCGACATCTGGTTCTCCTTCGCGGAACGTGGTCCGGGCCGCGCCCGCCGGACTGGCGGACGCGGTCCGGATCCTGATCGGCCCGCTCCAGCCCCCGGGGGCGGGAGCTAGGCGCCCTTCTTCATCAGGAAGTCGAGCAGCTCCGACGCGGTGTTGTCCATCTCGACGTTGAAGCCCTCGACGCGGCCGCCGAAGTAGTTGTAGGCCCAGACAGCCGGCACCGCCACGAACAGGCCGTAGGCGGTGGTGATCAGCGCCTCGGCGATACCGGCCGAGATCGCGGCGATACCGCCGGAGCCGGTCAGCGCCATGCCCGAGAAGGCGTTGATGATGCCGAACGTGGTGCCGAACAGGCCGACGAACGGGGCCGTCGCGCCGATCGTGGCCAGCACGCCCATGCCGCGCTTGAGGTCGGACATGTTGACGGCGGTGGCCCGCTGGATGGCGCGCTTGGCGGAGTCGACCGCGCCCTCGCGGTCCTTGTCGGCCTCGCCGGACTCGACCTGGTAGAGCCACTCCTGCAGCCCCGGCACCAGCACCTTGGCGACGTGCGAGTAGGAGACGTTCTTGCCATGGGAGGCGTCGATCGCTTCCTTGATCTTCCCCTGCTTCAGGAAGCGGGAGATCTCGGGCACGTACTTCCGAGACTGATCAGCGGCCTTCTTGAACGTGTACCACCGCTCGATCATGATCTGGATCGAATACAGGGACATGATCGTGAGGGTGATGACGACGCCCCACGCCACCGCCCCCATGTGCTTGAACATCGAAACGAGATCGAAACCCATGGGTCCTCCTGGCCTGCGTCGGGACTCTCGAAGAGGGCTTCCCGGGGCCTAGTACTGCTTCAGGAAAGCTTGAAATTGACCGTCACGGTCATGATGACCGGAACCGGCACGCCATTGAGCAGGGTGGGCGTGTACACCCACTGATTCACGGCATCGATCGCGGCCTGGTCGAGGAGAGGGATGCCTCGCAGGACCTTCACGTTGCTGACCTTCCCCTGGGGGCTGATCGTGCACTCCAGGATCACGACACCCTGCACCCGCGCCTGCTTGGCGATGTCGGGATAGACGGGGGCGACGTTCTTGAGCTTCTTCGGCTCCTTGATCTGGCCGCCGACACGCACGGCCTGGGGCGGCGGCGGGGCCTCGGGGAGGCCGCCGACGACGCCGCCGACGACACCGCCGGGCACGCCGCCCTCGACGCCGCCCGCGACACCGCCCTCGACGCCCAGATCGAGGCCCTCCTCGGGCTGGACCTGGTCGGGCACCTCGACGGGAGCCGCGAACTTCGGCTCCTCCGTCATCGGCTTCGGCTGCGGCCTCGGCTGCTGCGCGGCCTTCGGTGCGGGCGGCGGGGGGGGCGGAGGAGGCGGCGGCGGGGCCGCCGGCTCGACGAAGAACGCGCGGACCACCGAGGTCGGCTCCGGGAGTTCTTCGGAGGTGAGGATCGGCACCAGCACGACTGCGCCGATGAAGATGGCGTGGAGAGTCAACGAGATGGGCAGCGTCGCCGACTGCCTGGTCTTGTGTGGCTTCGCACTCGAATCCACCAGATCCTCGAAGAGACGCCGCTCGACCATGGAACGTCCTCGCTTTCCCCAACAACCGTGGGAGGAAACAGGATTCTAGGTTCCTGCTTTCCGGGGTGTCAAGGAACCCCGGCCCTCCCGACTACGTCTCTATCTTACTTGCCCCCCGAATGGCCGCTCGCGGGGTTTGGACACCACGAGCGGCCCCGGGGTTCCTCCTACCGGGCGAGGCTCGCGAAGAACGGCGCCAGCACCAGGGACACCACGCTCATCAGCTTGATGAGGATGTTGAGCGAAGGCCCGGACGTGTCCTTGAAGGGGTCGCCGACGGTGTCGCCGACGACGGCCGCCTTGTGGGGGCCGCTGCCCTTGCCGCCGTGGGCGCCGCCCTCGATGTACTTCTTGGCGTTGTCCCAGGCGCCGCCTGCGTTGGCCATGAACAGCGCCATCAGCACGCCGGTCAGGGTGGCGCCAGCCAGCAGCCCGCCCAGCGCGGCCGTGCTCCAGATCCCGATCACGACGGGCACCACCACCGCGGTGACGCCGGGCACCACCATCTCGCGCAGCGCGCCCTGGGTCGAGATCTCGACGCAGCGGGCGCTGTCGGGCTTGGCCGTGCCTTCCATCAGGCCGGGGATCTCGCGGAACTGGCGGCGCACCTCGTCGACCATGCGCTGCGCGGCCTTGCCGACCGCGGTCATCGTCATCGCCGAGATCAGCATCGGCAGCGCCCCGCCGAGGAACAGCCCGACCAGCACCGTCGGGTCCGAGACGTCGATCGCCTTGAGGCCGACCGCCGTCGTGTAGGCCGAGAACAGCGCGAGCGCGGTGAGCGCCGCAGAGCCGATGGCAAAGCCCTTGCCGATCGCGGCGGTGGTGTTGCCGACGGCGTCGAGGCCGTCGGTGATCTTGCGCACCTCGGGCCCGAGGTGGCTCATCTCCGAGATGCCGCCGGCGTTGTCGGCGATCGGGCCGTAGGCGTCGACCGACATGGTGACGCCGACCGTGGCCAGCATGCCGACGGCGGCGATGCCGATGCCGTAGAGGCCCGCCACCGCGTAGGACGAGTAGATGCCGGCGGAGATGATCACCACCGGGAGCGCGACCGACTCCATGCCGACGGCGAGGCCGGCGATGATGTTGGTGGCGGCGCCCGTCTCGCTGGCCTTGGCGATGCGCTTCACCGGGCCCCAGGCCGTGTAGTACTCGGTGACGAGGCCGACCAGGATGCCCGCGACGGAGCCGATCACCACGGCCCAGAACGGACCCATCGCGCCGTAGGGCGCGCCGGGCGCGTAGACGGGCAGCGCGGCCGTGATGAACCAGGCGGCGACGTAGAACAGGCCGGCCGCGACGAAGGTGGTGTTGCGCAGCGCCGACTCGACGGCGCCCTTCTCGAAGACCCGCATCGACAGGATGCCGATCACGGAAGCGACGAGGCCGGCCATCACGAACAGCACGGGCAGCGCCATCGCCTCGAGCCGGGTGCCGACGAACAGCGGGCTGCTGGCGGCGATCGCGATGGTGGCGATGACCGAGCCGACGTAGCTCTCGAAGATGTCGGCGCCCATGCCCGCGACGTCGCCGACGTTGTCGCCCACGTTGTCGGCGATCGTCGCCGGGTTGCGCGGGTCGTCCTCGGGGATGCCGGCTTCGACCTTGCCCACGAGGTCGGCGCCGACGTCGGCGGCCTTCGTGTAGATGCCACCGCCGACGCGGGCGAACAGCGCGATCGAGGAGGCGCCCATCGCGAAGCCGGCAATCACCTCGGAGAAGGCGACGATCGCCGGGTCGGAGCCGAGGTCGCGGCCGAGGACCATGAAGACGAGGCCGATGCCGAGCAGGCCGAGCGCGGCGACGGAGAGGCCCATCACCGCGCCGCCGTTGAAGGCGACGCGCAGCGCCGGGCCCTGGCCCTCGGCGCGGGCGGCCTCCGAGGTGCGGACGTTGGCGCGGGTGGCCGCCTTCATGCCGAAGAAGCCGGCGGCCAGCGAGCACAGCGCGCCCATCACGAAGGCGACCGCGGTGTTGGCGCCGACCGCCCAGCCGAGGCCGGCGGCCACGATCACGACGAACGGGGCCAGGATCCGGTACTCGGCGCGCAGGAAGGCCATCGCGCCGGCGTGGATCTGTTCGGCCAGGTCGGCCATCGCGGCCGAGCCGGCCGGCCGCGCGACGACGCCGCGGTAGAGGACGAAGGCGGCGCCGAGGCCGAGCAGGCCGAGGAGCCAGGAATAGCTCGAGAGTTCGACGAGGTTCAACGCACGCATCTCCTTGGGCGGGGGCCGACCGACGCGCCCCGGGTTTTCGGGTGCGGCTCGCGCAGGCGCCGCGCGGACGCAGGCGCGGTAGGGTAAGGGGCAGGCGCGGGCCCGTCAACCCGGGGCCGGCCGGCGGGCTAGAAGATGCGGAAGCCCACCGGGGCGTTGGCCACCGTCGAGACCGGCCGCCCGTTCTTGATCGCGGGCTTGAACACCCACTGCTTGACCGTCTCGATCGCCGCGGCGTCGAGCAGCGGGATCGACTGCAGCACGCGCGCCTTGACGACCCGCCCGTTCTGGTCGATCAGGATCTCGAGCACGACCGTGCCCTCGACCTTCTTGACGAAGGCCTCCTGCGGATACTGCGGACGGGTGATCTTGATGGCGCGCGGCGGCGAGTCGTAGTCCATCACCGGGCCGTCGCCCGTGCCGCCGACGACACCGCCCAGCACGCCGCCCAGCACGCCGCCGACCACGCCGCCTTCGACGCCGCCTTCCATGCCCTCGGCGACGCCCATGTCGCTGCCCGACGGGCTGCCGAACTGCTCGGTCATCTTGTCGCGGGCCTCGGGTTCGAGCGCGCTCTCGTCGGGCTTCGGCTCGAGCAGGGTGTCGGGCTTGCGCGGAGTCTCCTCGGGCGTGACCGGCTTCGCGGGCTCGTTCGTGGGCTTCGCTGCCGAGCCCTTGGGCAGCGGCGGCGGCGGCGGCGGCGGCGGGTTGTAGATGAGGACGCGGTAGATGTCCTGCTGCTCCGGCAGCGCCTCGGGCCAGAGGATCGGAACCAGCACCAGGGCGGCGATGACCACGGTGTGTGCCGCGGCCGACACCGCCAGCCCGGTGCGTCGGACCGGCTTGCGCGGCGCCGAGCCGACCAGGCTGCCGAAGATGCTGTCGGGCTCGGACATCACGGCCATCGTACACCGCGGCCGCCGGGCCGTTGCCGGCCCGGAGCCGCCTCCCCGCGCCCCTGACGAATCTTAACGTTTCGGCGACCGGGAGTCGCCCCCCGGTCAGGCCGCGCTGCGGGTGACGCTGGCACCCTGCCGCCGCTCGTGCCACCAGATCACGATCGGGCTGGCGATGTAGACGGTCGAATAGGTGCCGATCAGGATGCCCACCACCATCGCGAAGCCGAACGAGCGCAGCACCTCGCCCCCGAACAGGTAGAGGCCGAGGACCGCCAGGAACGTGGTGCCGTTCGAGATGATGGTGCGGCTCAGCGTCTGGTTCAGCGCGTCGTTGAGGATCTTGCGCAGGCCCTCGCGGCGGCGGTGGTGGAGGATCTCGCGGGCGCGGTCGAAGATGACGATCGTGTCGTTGACCGAGTAGCCGACGAGGGTGAGCAGCGCCGCGATCACGTTGAGCGTGATCTCGTAGCCCAGCAGGCTCAGCAGGCCGAGCGTGATGATCACGTCGTGGAACGCCGCCAGCGTGGCGCCCGCGCCCCACACCGCGCCCTTGAAGCGGAAGCCGATGTAGATGAGCTGGAAGAGCAGCCCCAGCACCGTGAGCTGGACCGCCTTGCGGCGCAGCTCCTCTCCCACGATCGGCCCGACGATCTCCGACGACGACTCGCGGACCGGGTTCTGCGGGTACTGGGCGGCGATCGCCGACAGCGCGCGCTGGGCGTCGCCACCGACCTCGACCGCCTCGTCCTCGCTGCCGCCGATGCGGATCAGAACCTGGTTGGTGTCCTGCTGGCCGTAGGTCTGGATCACCGCTCCGGGCGCCATCGGCTCGACGGCGGTTCGAATGCGGTCGATCTCGGGCGGGTTCTGGAAGCGCACGATGAGCTGGGTGCCGCCCGAGAACTCGACGCCGTAGCGCAGGCCGCCGGGGCGCAGGATCAGCACCAGCGCGGCGATCACCAGCAGGGCGCTGAGGGTGACGAAGACGCGCGCCTTGCCGAGGAAGTCGAAGTTGGGGTTCTTGAGGATCTCCATGGCGCCCTCAGATGCTCAGCGTCTGGACCTGGCGCTTGCCGAGGACCCACTCGAAGAGGAACTTGGAAACGAAGTAGGAGGCGAACACGTTGGCGACGAGGCCGATGAAGAGGGTGACCGCGAAGCCCTTGACCGGCCCGGTGCCGAACTGGAACAGGAAGGCGGCCGCGATCAGGGCCGTCGCGTGGGTGTCGAGGATCGTGATCCACACCCGTTCGAAGCCGTTCGAGATCGCGGCCTTCACCGTCTTGCCCGCGCGCAGCTCCTCGCGGATGCGCTCGAAGACCAGCACGTTGGTGTCGACGCCGACGCCGACCGTCAGGATCACGCCGGCGATCCCGGGCAGCGTCAGGGTGGCGCCGAAGTAGGCCATCGCCCCGAGCAGGATCAGCAGGTTGCCGGCCAGCGCCACGACCGCGTTGACGCCCGAGAGGCGGTAGTAGAAGAGCATGAACAGCGCGATGAAGCCCATGCCCGCGATCGAGGCCATCACGCCGGAGCGGATCGAGTCGCGGCCGAGCGACGCGCCGACCGTCATCTCCTGCAGGATGCGCAGCGTGGCCGGGAGCGCGCCCGCGCGCAGCACCTTGGCCAGCTCGTCGGCCTCCTGCAGGGTGAAGCGGCCCTGGATCACGCCCTCGTTCGAGATGCGGCCCTGGATCGCCGGGGCCGAGGCGACCGATCCGTCGAGCACGATCGCGAGGCGACGGCCGATGTTGCGCTCCGTCGCGCGCGCGAACTTCTCGGCGCCGGCCGGGTTGAGCGAGAACTGGACGTCGGGGCCGTTGGTCTTGGGGTCGACGCCGGCGCGGGCGTTCTTGAGGTCGCGGCCGGTGATCACCGCCTCGCGGCGCACCAGGTAGAACACCGGCTGCCCGGGCTGGTCGCCGGGGCCCTCGACGATCTCCATGCCGTCGGGCACGGTCCCGCCGTGGGCCTGCAGCAGCGCCTCGCGGGAGCCGGCCGAGTCCTCGACCAGCTTGAGGGCGAGCTGGGCCGTCTGCTTGATGATGCGCTTGGCCTGCTCGGGGTCGCTGACGCCCGGGAGCTGGACCAGGATCTGGTCGCCGCGCGAGCCGTGCTCGCTGATCACGGGCTCGGCGACGCCGAGCTGGTTGACGCGGCGCTCGAGGGTCTTGATCGCCTCCTTGACGGTGCGGTCCTTGATCGATCGGGCGAGGACCTCGGTCATCTCGACCTGGAAGCTGCCCTCGGCGGGCTCGCGGATCTCCCACTCCCGGAAGAAGTCGCGCAGCGAGTCCCGCATGTCCTTGACGCGGGCCGGCTCGACGCCGGTCACCTCGAAGCGGGTCGGGCTGACGCGGGTGGTTGCGCCGACGTGGATCGCCTTTCGCTGGGCCTGCTCGCGCACGGTGTCGAGCGCGTCGTCGACGGTCGCGTTGAGGGCGTCGTCGGTGACGACCTGCATCACGAGGTGGATGCCACCGCGCAGGTCGAGGCCGAGGCGGATCTTGCCGGGCCGGCCGTCCTCGGTGCCGTACGGCGGCCAGATCGCCACCAGGCAGGCGAGCAGGAAGGAGCCGTAGAGGGTCGCCCGCAGGCGCAGCTCCTTGCGCATGACGGAGTAGCTGATGCCGCCGAGGATGGCGGTCAGCAGCAGCCACTGGACGATCGGGTTCTGCAACGCAGGGGGCATGGGTTACTTGCTCTCCGCCTGGGGCGCCGCCTGCAGGCCGGCGACGGCACTGCGGAGCACCTTGATCTTGGTCTTGTCGGACACCCGCACCAGCAGGCCGTCGGGCTCGACGCCCTCGACGGTGCCGAAGATGCCGGCGCTGAGGATGATCTTGTCTCCCGGCTTGAGGCGGGCGACCAGCTCGTCGAGCTTCTTCTGCTTCTGCCGCATGGGCAGGATCAGGACGAAGTAGAAGATGCCGAAGATGATGCCCATCAGCACGAAGCTGGCGAGCGGGCTCTCGCCCTCGGACGGCGGGCCCGCGAGGGCGAACAGCGGCGCGAGGTTCGTCATTCTCTTCGGGGTCCTCTGGCGTTTCGGCTTGGTAGCGGATCGACAGCCCGGGGGCCCGCGGCCCGGGGGTCGCCCAGCCGGCCGCTCCCGGGAGGGAGTGGCTCGCGCGCCGTCAGCTCGAGGGCTCGAGTTCGGGCTGGCCAGGCGGCTCGCCCGGAGCAGGACGAAGACGCCGCAGCGTCTCCGCACGGAACTCCTCGAACCGGCCCAAAAGGATACTCTGGCGCACTCGCCGCACCAAGTCAAGGTAGAAGGCCAGGTTGTGGATCGTCGTCAGCGTGGCGGCGGTCATTTCGCCGGCCGCGTGGAGGTGGCGCAGGTAGGCGCGGGACGTGGTCCGGCAGGTGAAGCAGGCGCAGGCCGGGTCCGGAGGGCGCGGATCCTCGCGGTGCCGGGCGTTGCGGATCGAGAGCTTCCCCTCGCTGGTGAAGAGCTGGCCGTTGCGCGCGTTGCGGGTGGGCATCACGCAGTCGAACATGTCGATGCCGCGGGCGATGCCCTCGATCAGGTCCTCGGGGGTGCCGACGCCCATCAGGTAGCGGGGCTTGCCTGTCGGGAGGAGCGGCGCCAGGCCGTCGAGGACGCGGAGCATGTCGGCCTTCGGCTCGCCGACCGAGAGGCCGCCGACCGCGTAACCGGGGAAGTCGAGGCCGATCAGGTCCTCGGCGCTGCGGGCCCGGAGGTCGTCGAAGACCCCGCCCTGGACGATGCCGAAGAGCGCCTGGCCGGCCCGGCGGTGGGCGTCGCGCGAGCGCCGGGCCCATCGGGTGGTGCGCTGGGTGGCGTCCTCGACCGCCGCCCGATCTGCGGGATAGGGCGGACACTCGTCGAAGGCCATCGCGATGTCGGCTCCGAGCTCCTCCTGGATGGCGATCGAGCGCTCGGGAGTCAGCAGGTGTGCGCTTCCGTCCAGGTGGCTGCGGAAGCGCACGCCTTCTTCGTCCAGCCGGCGAAGGGCGGCGAGGCTGAAGACCTGGTAGCCGCCGGAGTCCGTGAGGAACGGCCCGTTCCAGCCCGTGAAGCCGTGCAGGCCGCCCAGCCGGGCGACGAGGTCCGATCCCGGCCGCAGCATGAGGTGGTAGGTGTTCGCCAGCAGGATGTGGGCGCCGAGCTCGCCGAGGTCTCGGGTCGTGACCGCCTTGACCGCGGCGGCCGTGCCCACCGGCATGAAGATCGGAGTGGGGACGATGCCGTGTGGTGTGGTGAGCCAGCCGGCGCGTGCGTGTCCCGAGGTGGCCTCGAGCCGGAAGGCGAAGGACATGAGCGCGGAGTATAGCCCCGGGGCACGGCTTGAGCGTGGCGTATATAAGGAGCTATGTCAGTCGGGTGTCGAGGGTTGCGAGCGGCGAGCCGGCTCGAGGGGTCGGGCCGGGGCGGGGTCGGATCGGTTTTCTTCACGACTGGCGCGGTCGGAAGCGCTTTTGCACAGGTGCTTCCACAGGCTAAAGCGCGTGTTCGGAGAGGTATACGGGTGACCTGTGCGAAAAAAAGCCTTGACACCCTCCTGGCGGCTCCATACCCTACCCCTAGTATGTCAACCGTTACATCAACCGAGATGTTGAAGTTGGTGAGCGGCGCCGGGCGCCCAGGCTGTGGGCCGAAAGGAGGGAACTGAACGATGGCTGCCAAGAAGAAGGCTGCGAAGAAGGCTGCGAAGAAGGTCGCGAAGAAGAAGAAGTAGCCGGTAGCCGGCGGGAAGCCGGCCTCCACCGTGCACCGACGGCTCGACGCCCGGCGACGGGCAGGCGGGCCCTGACCCTGAGAGAGGGGGGATCGACGACCATGGCTGCCAAGAAGAAGGCTGCGAAGAAGGCCGCGAAGAAGGCCGCGAAGAAGAAGTAGGCCCGCGGCGGTCGCACCGAGAGGTGCGCGGAGAGGGGGTGGGTTCCACCCCCTTTCTCTTTTTTTGGACGGGCCTTCTAGCGCCCGTCCCAGACGGCCGCGGCGACGACGCGGTCGGCGGGCCGCAGGCGTTCGGCCACGGCCAGGCCGACCGTGACGGTGCCCACGACCGTCGCGTCGCGGGCGAGCTCCGGACGCGGGGAGAGGGCGATGGCCAGGCCCTCGGGTGTGGCGATCAGGTGACCGCGGCCGACCGTCCCTGGCCACGGCTCGGCGGGGAGCGGGGGCTCCGACGCCTCGAGGAGCACCTGGCGGTCGGTGTCGACGTTCGCGATCTCCCGCCCGGTCCAGGCGCCGGAACGCACCCGCGTGGCGAGGTCCGAGACGGCCAGCGGTGCCGAGACCGGGTCGAGGAGGACCTCGATCCGGCCGGCGGTGGTGTCCAGGACCAGCCGCGGGCTGTAGACCTGGCCCGAGAGCCCGACCTGGTAGGGGGCGGTGGCGGCAAGATGGTCCGCGAGGGGTCGCGGGCGCTCCGAGGGTGGCTGCTCGGGGGCGGCGGAGAGGGCGCGGGCCGCGGCGCGGACGTCCGGATCGGGGTCTGCCGCGAACTCGGGGAGGCGCGCCTCCGCAAGCGGGCCACCGATGCGGAGTATGGCCTGGGCGGTGGCGGCGCGAACGCGGCGATCCGGGTCCGGGTCGAGGCTCGAGAGCAGCAGCGGGTACTGCTCCGGGTCGAGGTGGGCGAGGGCCAGGTGGGCCGCGGCGCGGGCCGCAGGGTCGGGGTCCGCGAGCGCGGGGAGGACGCGGGCGGCGAGTTCCGGGAGCGGGGGGCCTGCCGCCAGCGCGCGCAGAGCCTCGGCCCGGTGTCCCGGGCGTTCGGCCCGAACCATCACGGCCGCGGCCTGGGCGGCCTCGCGGGTACCCAAGCGGGCGAGACCGCGCAGGGCCGCAGTCACGACGGCGGGGTCCGGATCGGCCAGCAGCTTTCGCTGCAGCGCAAGCGAGCCGGCGTGCGAGCCCAGCGCTTCCGCCGCGATCGCCCGGCTCTCCGGACTGCTGGAGGCCGCGGCGGCCTCAAGAACGGGCCGGAGGCCGGGGTCCCCCGTGCGGCCCGCTACCCATGTCGCAGGCCACCAGTCGATCCGGGGCCCGGATGGCGGGAGCAGCACGCGGGCGATGGCCGCCGCGTCGCGCTGCTCTCCGAGCGCGAGCAGCGCGGCCCGGGTCTCCTGCCAGGGATCGGCGTGCCCCGGGTCGTCGCGCAGCGTGACCACGGGACCGGGAGGCAGGATGGACTCCAGGTGGGCCGCCAGGGCCGCGCTGGTCGAGCCGGCCTCGAACGCGCCGAGCGCCTCCGCGGCGCGTGCCCGCGTCTCGACGCTCGCGTCGCCCAGCGCGGCCACCAGCGGCTCGCGGGCCTCGGGAGCCCGCGAGCGGCCCAGCGCCCAGGCGGCGGCAGCTCGCACGGCCGGTTCGACGTCGGAGAGGAGGCGGGTCAGCGGCGGGGCGAGGCCGGGATCAGCCAGGCGCCCGGCCGCCAGCGCGGCCCGGCGGCGGACGCCACGGTCGGGGTCGGCCAGCAGCCGCTGCACGAGACCGCGGTCGCCGATCCGCTCGGCGGACGAAGCGCGGGCGAGGCTCTCCGTGCGCTCGGCGACGGCCCGGGGCGCCGGAACGGCGAGGGCTGCGCAGAACAGCAGCAGGGGGGCGTGCCGAGCCACGAGAACCTCCCGAAAATGACGAAAGCCCCGCAGAGTGGAACTCCACGAGGCTTGGGTCGGACGAAAGAAAATCCCGGCAACGTCCTACTCTCCCACCAGGCGACCCTGGCAGTACCATCGGCGCAGGAGGGCTTAACGGCCGTGTTCGGAATGGGAACGGGTGTGACCCCTCCGCTATGGTCACCGGGATGTCGGCAGCCGAAGATCACCCGTTCTCGATTGCAAGCTGCCCCGCTCGGGCAGAACAAACGTCATGGTCAAGCCTCACGACCGATTAGTACCCGTCAGCTGAGAGCATCGCTGCTCTTGCACACCGGGCCTATCAACGTGGTCGTCTACCACGGGTCTTCAGGCAGGTTACCCTGCGGGAGACATCATCTCGAGGCAGGCTTCACGCTTAGATGCTTTCAGCGTTTATCCCGACCGAACGTAGCTACCCAGCTGTGCCTCTGGCGAGACAACTGGTGCACTAGAGGTTCGTCCATCCCGGTCCTCTCGTACTAAGGACAGGCCCTCTCAAGTCTCCTGCGCCCACAACAGATAGGGACCGAACTGTCTCGCGACGTTCTAAACCCAGCTCACGTACCGCTTTAATGGGCGAACAGCCCAACCCTTGGAACCTGCTACAGCTCCAGGATGCGATGAGCCGACATCGAGGTGCCAAACCTGGTCGTCGATGTGAACTCTTGGACCAGATCAGCCTGTTATCCCCGGCGTACCTTT